>NZ_JBIWNU010000004.1:408449-753128 GCF_044767385.1 Streptomyces sp. NPDC101393
ACCACCCACCGTGGCCGGGGCCCGGGGGCGGCGGCGGCGGCCGGCCCGGGGCCCCCCCCCCCCCCGCCCGCCGCCGTTCTCGCCGCCGCGCGGCGCCTTACCGCGTACCGCCCCCGGGGTCCGCCCCGTCTCCCGCCTCCGCCGCCATGCCCGCCACCTCGTCGAGCGCCTCGGTGAGCCACTCCACCCAGAACGTCTCCAGGCTGATCCCGGCCCGCAGGACGAGCCGCCGCAACCGGTCGTCGGAGGTGGCCGGGGCGCCGAAATCGCGCTGCTCGATCTCGGCGTACTCGTCCAACTGCCGCTGGTGCAGGGCGAGATGGCGGCGCAGCTCGTCGTCCAGCCCGGTGCTCCCGACCACTGCGGCCGCGCGCATCCGCAGCAGCAGCGCATCCCGCATCGGCTTGGGGTCCTGAGCCTGGGACGCCCACTGCGTCAGCTCGGCCCGGCCCGCGGGCAGCACCTCGAAGTCCTTCTTCTGCCCGCGCGAGGGCTGCGCCGAGGGCAGCGCCCGGATGAATCCGGCCAGCTCCAGCTTCCCCAGCTCGCGATAGATCTGCTGATGCGTGGCCGACCAGAAGTAGCCGATGGACCGGTCGAACCTGCGGGTCAGCTCCAGCCCCGACGAGGGTTTTTCGAGCAGGGCGGTGAGGATCGCGTGCGGGAGTGACATGGGGGAATCCTAGGCAGCGCGGGGGAGCCGCGGCGGCGCGGGATCCGGGGCGCCGGGGCCGGTCACAGGGCAGCCGCCAGCTCGGTGCCCTGCGCGATGGCGCGCTTGGCGTCCAGCTCCGCCGCGACATCCGCGCCGCCGATCAGATGGACGGCGAGCCCTGCCGCGCACAGCGTGTCGTACAGCTCCCGGCGGGGCTCCTGTCCGGCGCAGAGCACCACCGTGTCGACCTCGATGACGCGCCGCTCGCCGTCGACACTCAGGTGCAGCCCCGCGTCGTCGATCAGGTGGTACTCGGCGCCGGCGACCATGGTCACGCCGCGGTGCCGCAGCTCCGTCCGGTGGATCCAGCCGGTCGTCTTGCCCAGCCCCGCGCCCACCTTGCTGGCCTTGCGCTGGAGCAGGTGGACGGCGCGCGGCGGCGCGGGCCTGCGGGGTGCGGCGAGGCCGCCCGGTGTGCCGTAGCCGGTGTCCACGCCCCACTGCCGGAAGAATTCCGCCGGGTCCTGGCCGGTGCCGCTCCCGCCGTCGGTCAGGAACTCCGCCACGTCGAATCCGATGCCACCGGCGCCGATGACCGCCACCCGCTCGCCGACGTGTGCCCCGTCCCGCAGCACGTCCAGATAGCTGACGACGCTGGGGTGGTCGCTGCCGGGGATCCCCGGATCGCGCGGTGTCACGCCGGTGGCCAGCACCGTCTCGTCGAAGCCGTGCGCGGCGAGGGTCTCGGCGGTCACGGCCTCGCCCAGCCGGACGTCGATCTTCCACTGCTCCAGCTGCTGCCGGAAGTAGCGCAGCGTCTCGTCGAACTCCTCCTTGCCGGGCACCTTGCGGGCGATGTTCAGCTGGCCGCCGATCCGGTCCGCGGCGTCGAAGAGGGTGACCTCGTGGCCGCGTTCGGCGGCCGCCACCGCGCAGGCCAGCCCCGCGGGGCCCGCGCCGACCACGCCGATCCGCTTTTGGCGCCGCGTCGGGGCGAGGACCAGCTCCGTCTCGTGGCACGCCCGCGGGTTGACCAGGCAGGACGTGATCTTCCCGCTGAAGGTGTGGTCCAGGCAGGCCTGGTTGCAGCCGATGCAGGTGTTGATGGCGTCGGCCCGGCCCTCCTGCGCCTTGACGACGAAGTCGGGGTCGGCGAGCAGCGGCCGGGCCATCGAGATCAGGTCCGCATGGCCGTCGGCGAGCAACTGCTCGGCCACCTCGGGGGTGTTGATGCGGTTGCTGGTCACCAGCGGCACCGAGACCGCGCCCATGACCTGCTTCGTCACCCAGGCCCACGCGCCGCGCGGCACCGAGGTGGCGATGGTCGGGATCCGGGCCTCGTGCCAGCCGATGCCGGTGTTGATGATGGTCGCGCCGGCCGCCTCGACCGCACGGGCGAGCGTGATCACCTCGTCCAGTGAGGAACCGCCGGGGACCAGGTCGAGCATCGACAGCCGGTAGATGAGGATGAAGTCCTCGCCGACCCGCTCCCGCACCCGGCGGACGATCTCGACCGGGAAGCGCATCCGGTTCTCGTACGACCCGCCCCAGCGGTCCTCGCGCCGGTTGGTCGCCGACACGATGAACTCGTTGATCAGATAGCCCTCGGACCCCATGATCTCGACGCCGTCGTAGCCCGCGCTCTGCGCCAGCGCCGCCGCCCGTACGAAGTCCTCGACGGTCTGCTCGACCTCGTCGTCCGTCAGGGCGTGCGGGGTGTGCCGGCTGATGGGCGCCTGGAGGGCGCTGGGCGCGACCAGCCCGGCGTGGTGCGCGTACCGCCCGAAGTGCAGGATCTGCATCGCGATCCGGCTGCCCTCGCGGTGCACGGCGTCGGTCACGATCCGGTGCTGTGCGGCCTCGGCCTCGGTGGTGAGGGCCGCGCCCGCCTCCCAGGGGCGTCCGGCCTCGTTGGGCGCGATCCCGCCGGTGACCATGAGGCCCACGCCGCCGCGGGCGCGGGTCGCGTAGAACTCCGCCATCCGCTCGAACCCGCGGGGCGCCTCCTCCAGCCCGACGTGCATGGATCCCATCAGCACGCGGTTGGGCAGCGTGGTGAAGCCCAGGTCGAGGGGGCTCATCAGGTGCGGGTACTGGCTCATCGTGCGCCTCCTTGCACAGCGGTCGTCAGGGATGTTCTAAGGCACACGGAGCAGCTTGTGCAACAAGTTGCATAAAAGAGTGACCCAGGCGACGTGAGGGGCGGGTGGCGTACGGACTCCCGAGGGGCCTGCGCAGTGTGACGTGTCACAGACAATCGATCGCCCCTATGGGAACTTCAACTCTGTTACTTCTCAGTAGAGTTGCCCGGAACCAAGGACCCCCGGGGCGGTCTGCCCGCACGTGGAGAGGATCGAATTGAGCACTGTGGAAGCGATCGCGCTGGACCAGGTGATCGACACGGCCCGGTACCCGCTGTCGGAACCGGAGAGCGCCGAGGGGCGGGCCGTGGTGTCCCGCGCCCGGCGCGAGCTGCTGGCCTCCGGCTGCACCGTACTGCCGGCCTTCATCCGCCCGGCGCTCCGCGACGACCTGGAGCAAGAATGCTCGGCCCTCGCCCCCCGCGCCCACTTCGACGTCGAAACCGTCAACGTCTACAACACCGCGCCCGACCCGTCGCTGCCCGCCGACCACCCGGGCCACCGGACCTTCCAGCGGGGCAACGCCTTCGTCGCCCGGGACCGCATCCCCGCCGCCTCCCTCATCAGCCGGCTCTACTCCCACCAGGTCTTCCAGGCCTTCATCGCCCGCTGCTTCGGACTGCCGCAGCTGCACGAGCTGGCCGATCCACTCTCCGGGCTGGTGCTCAACGTCGTCGAACCGGGCATGGAGCATCCATGGCACTTCGACACCAACGAGTTCACCGTCAGCATGCTCACCCGGCAGGCGCAGACCGGCGGCATCTTCGAGTTCTGCCCCCACATCCGGTCCGCGCACGACGAACGCTTCGACGACGTCCGTGACGTCCTGGACGGCCGGGGCGAGCGGCTGGTCCGGCGGCTGCCCCTGCGCTCCGGCGACGTCCAGCTGTTCAAGGGCCGCTACGCCCTGCACCGCGTGAGCCCCGTCGGCGGCGACCACCCACGGCACTCCGCGATCTTCGCCTACAGCGAGCGCCCCGGCGTCATCGGCAGCGTGGCCCGCACCCGGCAGCTCTTCGGCCGGGTCCTGCCCGAACACACCGCGGCCGAGGGCCGCGCCGTCCGGGGCGACCGTCTGCTGGACTGAGGACAGGCCCCGAACCGTCCCTTCTCCCGTGCATCACAGGCCCCAACCCCTGAATCGAGAAGCCAAGTGACCACCAGTCAGGAAACAGCGGCCGCCGCCACGACCTTCTCCCTGGAGGACAGCCTGCCGCGCGTGCCGCTGCCCTCGCTCCAGGAGAGCTGCGAGCGGTTCCTCGCCTGGTCCGCGCCCCTGCTGACGCCCGAGCAGCGGGCGGCGACCGAGGCGGAGGTGGCCGCCTTCCAGCAGCCCGACGGCCCCGGCCCGATCCTCCAGGCGGCGCTGGCCGGATACGACGCCACGGACGGCGTGCAAAGCTGGCTCGACACCTTCTGGCCGTACCGCTACCTGGGCCGCCGCGACCGGATCGCGCTCAACGCCAACTTCTTCTTCCTCTTCCAGGACACCGTCCCGGACGGGCCGCAGCCGCAGATCGAGCGGGCGGCCGGCCTCATCGCCGGGGCTCTCCACCACAAGGGCAAGCTCGACGAGGAGAGCATGCCGCCGCTGGTGCAGCGCGGCCGGCCGCAGTCGATGGTGCAGAACAAGTTCCTCTTCTCCACCACCAGGATCCCCGGCGCCGAACAGGACACCGTCCGCAGCCCGTACAGCGACGCCTGGCCCGGCCCGTCCGACGCACGGCACATCGTGGTGTTCTTCCGGGGCGCCATGTTCCGATTGGACGTCCTCGGCCCCGACGGCGTCCCGCACAGCCTCGGTGACCTCCAGGACGGACTGCGCGCCGTCCTGAAAGCCGGCGCCGAACCGGCCGCCCCGGGCACCTCGGTGGGCCACCTCACCACCATGGCCCGCGCCGAATGGGCGGCCACCCGGGCCGAGCTCATCGGCCACCCCGGCAACGCCGCCGCCGTCGACGACATCGAGACCGCGCTGTTCTGCGTCTGCCTGGAGGACTTCGCCCCCGCGGGCACCCAGGAGGCCTGCGACCACCTGCTGTACGGCGACGGCGGCAACCGCTGGTTCGACAAGGCCGTGTCCCTGATCGTCTTCGCCGACGGCCGGGCCGGCATCAACGTCGAACACTGCGAGCTGGACGGGACCACCATCCTCAGCTTCGTCGACGCGCTGCTGAGCGCCCCCGCCGAGGAGCAGTCCCGCCTGTCCGGCGCCCGCTCCCAGGGCGCACCGGAGCCCGAGCCGCTGCGCTTCGAGCTGAACGACGCCCTCACCGGTCACGTGCGCGCCGCCGCCGACGCGTTCGCCGCCTACGGGCGGGACACCGCCACCCGCACCGTCGCCTTCGACGACTTCGGCGGCAACACCGCCAAGGCCCTCGGCATCTCGCCCGACGCGTTCGTGCAGCTCGCCTACCAGCTCGCCCACCAGCGCGCCAAGGGCCACCTGGGCGCCACGTACGAATCGATCGCCACCCGGCAGTGGCGGCGCGGCCGCACCGAGGCGATGCGGGTGGTCACCCCCGGGATCCAGGCGTTCGTGGCCGCCATGGAGGACCCGGCGGCCACCCCGGACACCCGCCGGGCCGCAGTCCGGGCCGCCGCCGCACAGCATGTGGCGCGCGCCAAGGAATGCCAGGCAGGGCAGGCGCCCGAGCAGCACCTGTGGGAGCTGGAGCTGATCCAGCGGCGGCGCGGCGCGGAACTGGGCGTGACCGAACAGCCCGCGCTGTACCGCACCCCCGGCTGGCTGACCATGCGCGACGACTACCTGAGCACCAGCTCGGCGCCGTCCGCCCACATCCAGTACTTCGGCTTCGGTTCGACCAGCAGCCGCTGCATCGGCGTCGCCTACGTCCTGCTGCCCGACCGCTTCCACCTCTACCTGAGCACGCCCGAGCCGGTCGCCGACGCGATGCACACCTTCGCCGACCGGCTCCGCGAAGCGGTCGCCGAACTCCGGGAACTGCTGGCCTCAGGGCAGCCCGCGACCTGACCCACGCCCCGGCGTACGCGCCGAGCCGCCACCCCGGTACCGCCCGGGGTGGCAGCTCCCGCTCCGGCGGCTCTACTCCACCTACTCCACCTACTCCACCTACTCCACCTACTCCACCTACTCCACCTACTCCACCTACTTCACCTTCTTCACCTACTTCAACAGCCGGGACATCCGCCGGTCGGCGAGCGGCTTGCCCCCGGTCTGGCAGGTCGGGCAGTACTGGAGCGACGAGTCGCTGAACGACACCTCGCGAATGGTGTCCCCGCAGACCGGACACGGCTCGCCGGTCCGCCCGTGCACCCGCAGCCCGTTCTTCTTCTCCGCCTTGAGATCGCCCAGCGCCAGCCCGCGCGACCGCTCCACGGCATCGGTGAGCGTCCGGCCGATCACCGCATGCAGCCGGGCCGCATCCTCCTCGGAGAGCGTGGCGGCCAGCTTGAACGGCGACATCCGGGCCGCGTGCAGAATCTCGTCCGAATAGGCGTTCCCGATCCCGGCAAGCACACTCTGGTCGCGGAGCACCCCCTTGATCTGCCGGCGCTCCCCTTTCAGCAACGCGGCGAAGGCCTCCGCCGTGAAGTCCTCGGACAGCGGGTCCGGCCCGAGCCGCGCCACCCCGGGCACCTCCAGCGGATCCCGTACGACATACACCGCGAGGTGCTTCTGGGTGCCCGCCTCCGTCACGTCGAACCCGGCCCCGTCCGGCTCGGCGAGCCGCACCCGCAGCGCCAGCGGCCCCTTCCCGGGCCGCGGCGGCGCCTCCGGCAGCCGGTCCTTCCACCGCACCCACCCCGCCCTGGCGAGATGCATCACCAGATGCACCTCCCCGGCCCCCAGGTCGAGGAACTTCCCGTGCCGCCGCACCCCGTCGAACGTCGCGCCCTCCAGCGCCGTGAGCGGCGGGTCGTAGGTCTTGAGCGCATGGAAGGCGACCGGATACACACGCGCCACGGACCGCCCCACAACATGCTCGGCGAGGAACCGGCTGAGCGACTCGACCTCCGGCAATTCAGGCATACCGTCAGTCTGCCTCGAAACGCCACCGCACGCGGCAAGCCGCCGGCCGGTCGCCGCCGACCGACCGGCCGGCGCAGCCGGCACCGGCACACCGGAAAACACCGAGGGCGGCTCCCCCGGACCCGGGGAAGCCGCCCTCAACACACTGGTGTGACCTCTGCCGGGCTCACCCGGCGCCGCTCTTTAGAGGTCGAAGTACAGCTCGAACTCGTGCGGGTGCGGCCGCAGCTGGATCGGGGCGATTTCGTTCGTCCGCTTGTAGTCGATCCAGGTCTCGATCAGGTCGGGGGTGAAGACACCGCCGGCCAGCAGGTACTCGTGGTCCGCCTCGAGGGCGTCGAGGACCGCCGGGAGGGAGGTCGGGACCTGGGCGACGCCCGCGTGCTCCTCGGGGGCCAGCTCGTAGAGGTCCTTGTCGATCGGCTCCGGCGGCTCGATCTTGTTCTTGACGCCGTCCAGGCCTGCGAGGAGCAGGGCGGAGAACGCCAGGTACGGGTTCGAGGACGGGTCGGGGGCGCGGAACTCGACGCGCTTGGCCTTCGGGTTCGAGCCGGTGATCGGGATACGCATCGCGGCCGAGCGGTTGCGCTGCGAGTAGACCATGTTGACCGGGGCCTCGAAGCCGGGGACCAGGCGGTGGTAGGAGTTCACCGTCGGGTTCGTGAAGGCCAGCAGCGACGGGGCGTGCTTGAGGATGCCGCCGATGTAGTAGCGGGCGGTGTCCGAGAGGCCCGCGTAGCCCTGCTCGTCGTAGAAGAGCGGGTTGCCGCCGGACCACAGCGACTGGTGGACGTGCATGCCGGAGCCGTTGTCACCGAAGATCGGCTTGGGCATGAAGGTCGCGGTCTTGCCGTTGCGCCAGGCGACGTTCTTGACGATGTACTTGAACAGCATCAGGTCGTCGGCCGCGGCGAGCAGCGTGTTGAACTTGTAGTTGATCTCCGCCTGGCCGGCCGTGCCGACCTCGTGGTGCTGGCGCTCGACCTGCAGGCCGGCCGCGTCCAGCTCCAGGGAGATCTCGGCACGCAGGTCGGCGAAGTGGTCGACCGGCGGGGCCGGGAAGTAGCCGCCCTTGTACCGGACCTTGTAGCCGCGGTTGTTCTCCTCGGAGCCGGTGTTCCAGGCGCCGGCCTCGGAGTCGATGTGGTAGAAGGACTGGTTCGCCGAGGTCTCGAAGCGCACCGAGTCGAAGACGTAGAACTCGGCCTCGGGGCCGAAGAACGCGGTGTCCGCGATGCCGGTGGAGGCGAGGTAGGCCTCGGCCTTCTTGGCGATGTTGCGCGGGTCGCGGCTGTACTGCTCGCCCGTGATCGGGTCGTGGATGAAGAAGTTGATGTTGACGGTCTTGTCGCGGCGGAAGGGGTCCACCCGGGCCGTCGACAGGTCCGCGCGCAGCGACATGTCCGACTCGTGGATCGCCTGGAAGCCGCGGATCGAGGAGCCGTCGAAGGCGAGTTCCTCATCCGGGTCGAACGCCTTGGCCGGGATCGTGAAGTGCTGCATCACACCGGGCAGGTCGCAGAATCGGACGTCGACGAACTTGACGTCTTCGTCCGCGATGTACTTCTTTACCTCGTCGGCGTTCTGGAACATCCCAACTCCTCCTAGCCCGGTCACCGGTCGGCGGACGCGGGATTGCTACTCGGAGCGCGTCCATGTGCGGTGGCGCGCTTGCCCGACCTTAGGCAGGCGTGATTTCCCAAGCATGACCCATTTGTTTCGCCGAGGTTAACCGGCGCGCGGTCCCTGTCACCCACCGTGTGCGCCCGCGGGCGCCCCCTGCGAGCCCCTTCACGAACCCTCCGCGGAGGGAACGTATGCGGTCGCAGTACCGTGGACGGGTGGACAACAGGCAAGCAATCGGATCGTGGATCTCCGGGCCCCGCGCGGCAGCCGAGGACATGGGCGTCGAATTCGGCCATCGCGGGCAGCGGCTCGGGCTGCCGGAGGAGGGGCCGGGCTCCCTCGCCCGCCCCGGACGCCGCCTCGCCGCCCTCTTCATCGACTGGGCACTGTGCCTGCTCATCGCCTACGGGCTGCTCAGCGGCGGCAGCATGCCGGCCGCGAGCAACTGGGCGCTGGCCGTCTTCGCCGTGCTCAGCCTGCTGACCGTCGGCACCGTCGGGTTCACGCCCGGCAAGCGCCTGCTGGGCCTGCGGGTGGTCGCCGAGAGCGGCGGCCGCGTCTCGCTGCCGCGGGTGCTGGCGCGCACCCTCCTGCTCGTCGTCGTCATCCCGGCCGCCATCTGGGACCGCGACGGCCGGGGCCTTCACGACCGTCTCGCCCGCTCGGTCCAGGTACGGATCTGACGGCCCCTGCCCCGCCCGGTCCG
This sequence comes from Streptomyces sp. NPDC101393, assembly GCF_044767385.1. Lineage (NCBI taxonomy): Bacteria > Bacillati > Actinomycetota > Actinomycetes > Kitasatosporales > Streptomycetaceae > Streptomyces > Streptomyces sp. NPDC101393. Next base: position 417,593 of record NZ_JBIWNU010000004.1, read on the forward strand.
TCCGCGGATCGCATACGGAACACCCCGCGCATACAGAACGCCCCTGGCATGCAGAACGACGCCCCTCGCATACAGAACGCCCCGGAGCTCTCGGCTCCGGGGCGTTGTGGTCGGTCGGGGTCGGCTTCGGTCGACGGCGTCGGCTGAAAGGAGCGGCGGGCGGCCGCTCAGCGCATCTTGCCGCCGCCGCCCTTCGGCATCCGCATGCCCTTGGGCATCGGACCCTTCGGCACCGGCATGTTGCTCATCAGGTCACCGAGCGCCTTGAGCCGGTCGTTGACCGCCGTCACCTGGGCGCCGGGCAGCACCCGCGGCAGCTTGAGCAGGGTCGTACGCAGCTTCTTCAGCGGCACCTGGCCCTCGCCGTCGCCCACGATGATGTCGTGGACCGGGGCGTCGGCGACGGTGCGCGCCATCCGCTTCTTCTCCGCGGCCAGCAGGCCGCGCAGGCGGTTCGGGTTGCCCTCGCCGACCAGCACGATGCCGGCCTTGCCGACGGCGCGGTGCACCACGTCCTGGCTGCGGTTCATCGCCACGGCAGGGGTGACCGTCCACCCGCGGCCGACGTTCTCCAGCACGGCTGCCGCCGCACCGGGCTGGCCTTCCATCTGCCCGAAGGCAGCCCGCTCGGCGCGCCGTCCGAAGACGATCGCCATCGCGAGGAAGGCCAGCACGAAGCCCAGGATGCCCGCATAGATGGGGTGGCCGATCGCGAAGCCGATGGCAAGGAGAACGCCGAATACGACGATGCCTACGCCAGCGACGACAAGACCGACTTTGGAGTCGACCCGACGGGTCATCTTGTAGGTCTGGGCGATCTGCTTGAGTCGCCCGGAGTTCTCAGCGCCGGCAGCGCCGTCTGTGTTTGCCTTCCTCGCCATACAGCGAAGTTTACGTGGCCTGTGGGCGGCGGGTCGCCGCGGCCTCCAGTACGTACTGGGCCTCGCGTCGGTCGTTGGCCCGGCGGCGGTCCTCAAGGACCGATGTCCAGGCGTTACGGCGGGCGGTGCGCTGCCCGCCGCCCAGCAGTACGGCCTCGACGGCACGCAGTGCACCGGTGACGGACGGGGTGGGGCGCGCGGTGGCGCCAAGCTGCGCGGCCTGCATGGTGTGGGTCTCCCTCGGGGAGGTCGGAGGAGCGGGAGGCGTTGGAGCGGAAGCGGTGCGTGCATCCATCGTCACTGAAGGGTGTTACCAACGGATGACCGGCCGGTCAAACACCTATGAAACGTTGACGCGGCCCGCACGTCCCCAGCCTGGGGGTGTACGGGCCGCGTCCTCTCAGCATGTGCCAGGATTCACATGGCGTCGCGCCGGGAGGCTCAGACCGCCTGACTGGACGCTTCCACCTCGCGGCGCTCGATCGCCTGCTGGTAAAGGCGGCCGGCGCGGTAGGAGGAGCGGACCAGCGGACCGGACATCACACCGGCGTAGCCGATCTCGTCGGCCTCCTCCTTCAGCTCCACGAACTCCGCGGGCTTGACCCAGCGCTCGACGGGGTGGTGCCGCGCGGAGGGGCGCAGGTACTGCGTGATCGTGATCAGCTCGCAGCCCGCGTCGTACAGGTCCTGCAGCGCCTGGCTGATCTCCTCGCGCTCCTCGCCCATGCCCAGGATGAGGTTCGACTTGGTGACCAGACCGGCCTCGCGGGCCTTGGTGATGACCTCCAGCGACCGCTCGTAGCGGAAGCCGGGGCGGATCCGCTTGAAGATCCGCGGCACCGTCTCGACGTTGTGCGCGAGCACCTCGGGGCGCGAGGAGAAGACCTCGGCGAGCTGCTCGGGGACCGCGTTGAAGTCGGGGATCAGCAGCTCGACGCCGGTCTCGGGCATCGCGGCGTGGATCTGGCGGACGGTCTCGGCATAGAGCCAGGCACCGCCGTCGTCCAGGTCGTCACGGGCGACGCCGGTGATCGTGGCGTACTTCAGGCCCATCTTCTCGACCGACTCGGCGACCCTGCGGGGCTCGTCGCGGTCCAGCTCCTGCGGCTTGCCGGTGTCGATCTGGCAGAAGTCGCAGCGACGGGTGCACTGGTCGCCACCGATGAGGAAGGTGGCCTCGCGGTCCTCCCAGCATTCGTAAATGTTGGGACAGCCCGCCTCCTGGCAGACCGTGTGCAGGCCCTCGCTCTTCACCAGGCTCTGCAGATGGTTGTACTCGGGACCCATCTTCGCCCGGGTCTTGATCCACTCGGGCTTGCGCTCGATGGGGGTCTGGCTGTTCCGGACCTCCAGGCGCAGCATCTTGCGTCCGTCGGGTGCGACAGCGGACACGTCGGCGCCCCTTTCTGCGCTCGCGGCATTCGATTCTGCGGCGCACACCAGGGTACGCCCGATAATTCGCACGTCTTTACGTGCAGGCCAACCCCGTATGCGAGGTCAGCATTCCCAAGGGTTTCGTGCCTTCCGGAGCCCGGTCGTCAGCACGGCCGGACCTCTCAGACCGCACGGGGCAGGAGGTCGGCGCCCTCCAGGACGTCGCGCAGGTGTTTCTCCACGACGGGCAGTACCTCGGCGATGGTGACCTCGCGGCCCAGCTCGTTCGAGAGCGAGGCCACCCCGGCGTCCCGGATGCCGCACGGCACGATCTTGTCGAACGAGGTGTTGTCCGGGTTCACGTTCAGCGCGAAGCCGTGCATCGTGACGCCCTTGGCGACGCGGATGCCGATCGCGGCGAGCTTGCGGTCCTCGCGGCGCTGGCCGGCGTTGGACGGCGCGTACTCGGGACCGTTGAGCCGCGGGTCGAACAGTTCGTCCGCCAGCCGCGGGTCGAAGTCCAGGTCCAGGCCGCCGAGCGCGGCCCGCTCCTCGACCGGGTCGCCCAGCACCCAGACGCCGCTGCGGCCCTCGATCCGGGAGCCCTCGACGCCGAACTCGGCGCAGACGCGGATCAGGGCGTCCTCCAGGCGGCGGACATGGGCGACGACGTCGACGGGGCGCGGCAGCTTCTGGATGGGATAGCCGACCAGCTGGCCCGGCCCGTGCCAGGTGATCTTCCCGCCGCGGTCCACGTCGATGACCGGGGTCCCGTCCAGCGGACGCTCGTCATCGGCCGTGCGCCGGCCGGCGGTGTAGACGGGCGGGTGCTCCAGCAGCAGGCAGGTGTCGGGTACCTCGTCGGCGAACCGGGCGGCGTGCACCCGGCGCTGTTCCTGCCACGCCGTTTCGTAGTCCACGGCGTGGGTCCCGAAGCCCAGATGCACAAAGCGCAGCCCCTCGGGTGTGGGGGTCTCCCCCCGAGAGATCGCAGTCACGGCAGCTCCTCTTCGAACTTCTGTTGCATTTCGCTGCAACGTCTGATGCCACTTCGCGCCCAGGCAACTGTACGACCGCACCCGGCGGTGCCCGAAGGCGGCCGGTTCCGGGCCCGGACCGCAACCGGGACGCGGGCCGCCGCCGGCCGCCCTCCGTACCACGTGTGCCCTGCTCACACGATCGGATGAACGAGAGGCGCAGGCGCCGAGAAAGGTGCCGCAGGCCGTTACATTCACGCCGTTCCACAAGGGCGATGAGCGCGCCGGAGCAGGGTCAGCCGAGCCCGGCGGCCCGGCCCGGAAGGCAGGAGACCGGTAAAGCTGATGACGGAACGACCCCCGCACCACACGCCCAACCGCCAGCTCGCCGCGCTCATCGCCGAGGCGGGATTCTCCAACGCAGGGTTGGCCAGACGAGTCGACCAGCTCGGCGTCGAGCACGGCCTCGACCTGCGCTACGACAAGACCTCCGTGACGCGCTGGCTGCGCGGCCAGCAGCCCAGGGGCACCACCCCCGCCCTGATCGCTGAGGTGTTCACCCGGCGGCTGGGCCGCCGGCTGTCCGCCCAGGACCTCGGCCTGGACGCCTGCGCGCCGGTGTACGCCGGGCTGGAGTTCGCCGCGACCCCCAGCGAGGCGGTGGACATCGTCAGCGGCCTGTGGCGCAAGGACTCCGGCAGCCACGCCGAGCTGCGCAAGATCGCCTTCACCCCCGCGGGCCTGGTCGTGCCCAGCCGGGACTGGCTCATCGGCCGCGCCGACGACCGCGTCGCCCATGGCGAGCCCGGCGACGGCATCACCGACCGGGTGCCCCTCCAGGGCCGTGTCCCGCTGCCGCGCCAGCGCCGTACCGACCGCTTCGACCGCGCCCACGGCGCCCGGGTCGGCGCCGGCGACATCGCCGCGCTGCGCTCGGTCGGCGAACTCTTCCGGTCCCTGGACCACGCCTACGGCGGCGGCCACGCCCGGCAGGCGCTGGTGCGCTATCTGGAACACGAGGCCGAACCACTGCTGCGCGGCACCTACGGCGAGACGACCGGCCGCCGGCTGTTCGCGGCCACCGCCGACCTGACCCGGCTCGCGGGCTGGACCTCGTACGACATCGCCGCGCACGGCCTGGCCCAGCGGTACTTCGTCCAGGCGCTGCGGCTGGCCCAGGCGGCCGGCGACCGGGCGTACGGCTCCTATGTCCTGGTGACGATGAGCCGGCAGGCCGTCTATCTGAACCACGGCAGGGAGGCCGTCCAGCTGGCGCGCGTCGCCCAGCAGGGCGTCGGCAGCAGCGCGCCGCCCGTGGTCCAGGCGCTGCTGCACGCCGCCGAGGCGCGCGGCCACGGTCTGATGGGCGAGGTCCGGGCCTGCACGGCGGCGCTCGCCCGCGCCGAACGCGCGCTGGAGAGCGCCCGGCCCGGCGACGACACCCCGTACTGGGCCCTCTTCTTCGACGAGGCCCAGCTCGCCGACGAGCTGGCGCACTGCCACCGCGACCTCCAGCAGTACCGCGCCGCCTCCCAGCACGCGGAGCGCTCCCTCCAGCTGCGGGCGGCCGGCTACGCCCGCAGCAGGCTCTTCTGCCGGGTCGTGCTGGCAACCGCCCGGCTCGGCCTGGGCGAGCTGGAGGCGGCCTGCACACTCGGCGCCGAGGCGGCCGCGCAGGCGGCGGAGATGCGGTCGGTGCGTGCCCACGAATACGTCCGGGACTTCGAGCGCCGACTGGAGCCCTACCGCGACGCCGCTCCGGTGCGCGGCTACCGGGACCGGGTGGCCGCCCTGGGGTGAGCGAGGGGCCGGGCGGCGGCCGGGCCCTAGGCCGCCGTACGCAGCGTGTCCGGCTCGGCGAGGGCCGGCAGGCCGAAGTCCTGGAGGAGCGCGCGGGCCGCCCGGCGGCCCGAGTGCAGTGAACCCTGCAAGGTGGCGGTGTCCCGGTGGTCGCCGCAGACGTAGAGCCCCGCCAGCACCCGCACCGGGCGCTCCGGATCGTGCGGCGCCGTCATCGCGGGCACCGCGTACGGATCGTGATGGACCGTCAGGAGCTGCCAGTCGTCGGTCCGGGTGCCGTAGATCCGGTCGAGCTGCGGCCGGACCGTTTTGTCGAGAACGGACAGCGGCAGCGTCGACGCCGCGCCGAGCACCGTCGTGGTGATCAAGGAGCGGCCCGGCGGGGTGCGGGACGGGTCGATGGTGCCGGCGACGTAGGTGTAGGCGACCGGCCCCTCCACCGGCAGCACCAGCGCCGCGTCGCGGGACGACACCCCGCGGGCTCCGGCGGCCGCGGCGGTGGCCGTGCCCGCGGTGTGGTGCAGCACCGTCAGCGGATGGAAGGCGGGCACCCGCAGCCCCGGCAGCAACTCGGCCGCATCACGCGCGCCGGTCGCCACCAGCACCGCCCGGCAGGGGATCTCACCGTGCTCCGCGGTGCTCACGCCGGTGGTGGACACCGAGGTGACCCGCACCGAGGTACGGACCGTGCCGGGCGGCAGCGCGGCCGCGAGCAGTTCGGGAACGGCAACGGCGCCGCCGGCCGGCAGACACAGCCGGCCCGCGGCGAAGGCCCGCAGTGCCTGCGCGGCACCACGGCTGGATCCGCGCAGCTGCGGATCGGACAGCAGCGCCCCGAGCAGCGGCCGCAGGAACGCGTCATGCACCCGTGGCGGGAAGACCGGCCGGCTCGCCAGGGCCTCGCTCGCGGGCCGGTCGGCACGCAGGTCCGCACAACGGTCCGTACGCCGTTCGGCGCGCGAGAGGGCGCGCGCGGCGGTGAGTGCGCCCCGTGTGCTCCGCGCCCCGCTGATGCGCTGCGCCCGCTGCCCGTTGTGCAGACAGAGGCCGGGTGCGAACGGGCGCAGCGTCAGGTCGCCCAGGCCCGGCGTGCGGCGGAGCTCGGCGGCGGTCAGGACCAGCGGCCGGCCGCCGCGGTCCAGCCGGAATCCGTCGATGTCGTCGGTGGCGGACCGGCCGCCGATCCGCGCCGCCGCCTCCAGAACCGTCACGGACACTCCCGCGTCGGTCAGATGTCGGGCGGCGGCGAGACCGGCCGGACCGGCCCCCACGATGACGACGTCCACGGTCGTAGCGGTGCGCGGCACGAGCCCTCCCCAGGTCGGTCCCAGCGGTGGCGCACCGGACTCATGCCCGGTGCGCCACCACGGGATGCCGAGTGATGTGTCCGAGGACCCTAGAAAGCGCCGCGCTCCGCTCGACAGGGGGCGCCGGGGGGCGCGTCGGAGCAGTCACGCCGCCGCGCGTACCGCCTCCATGATGCGGGGGTGGCGGAACACGAAGCCGGAGTCCAGGAGTTGGCGCGGGATCACCCGCTGGCTGCCCAGCACGTCGCCGGCGAACTCGCCCAGCGCGATCCGCAGCGCGGCCGCCGGGACGGGGAACAGCGTCGGCCGGTGCAGGACCTTGCCCATCACCGCGGTCACCTCGCGGTTGGTGACCGGCTCAGGAGCGGTCAGATTGACCGGCCCCGTCAGGCTCCCGGTGTCGAGGACATGGCGCAGCGCCGCGATGTGGTCCTGGAGGGAGATGAAGCTCCAGTACTGGCTGCCGTCACCGAGCCGGCCGCCCAGACCGAGCCGGAAGATCGGGAAGAGCCGCCCCCAGGCACCGCCGGAACGCGCCACGACCAGGCCGGTGCGGGCGAAGACGGTACGGATGCCGGCCTTCCGCGCCGGCTCGGCCGCCGCCTCCCAGTCGACGCAGACGTCCGGCAGGAAGCCCTCGCCGGCCGGCGCGCTCTCGTCCGTGTGCCGGTCGCCGGTGTCGCCGTAGTAGCCGATCGCGCTGCCGCAGACGAAGACCCGCGGCGGCGTGTCCAGGGACGCGAGGGCTGCGGCGAGGGTCGCGGTGCCCTGCACCCGGCTGTCGCGGATCTCGCGCTTGTAGGCCTCGGTCCAGCGGTGGTCGCCGACGCCCGCGCCCGCGAGGTGCACGACGGCCTCGCAGCCGCGCAGCCCGGCGGCGTCGATCTCCTGGCGTCGGGGATCCCAGCGCACCTCGTCCGCGGCCCGCGGCGGCCGCCGTACGAGCCGCAGGACGTCGTGGCCCTCCTCCCGCAGGGACCGCAGGAGTTCCGTACCGATGAGACCGGTCGAGCCGGTGATCGCGATCCGCATGAGGCCATACTGCCCGCAGCGCCGCCGGGCGGCGCATCCAGGACGCGCGTCCGCCCCGGGACGGCCCTCAGGGCTTGAAGCGGTCCCACAGCGCGGGGAAGCGTTCCGCCAGCGCGTCGTCATCGTCGAAGTCGACGTAGGTGCCGAGCGGTTCGCGGGGCGGAGGGGCCAGGCCCAGGTCCGGCATCACGGCGCCGGTCAGCTGCTCGTACGCCTCGTCGGCGGAGTAGCCCAGCTCCTCGGCGTCGCCGTCGACCGCCTCGTCGAAGTCGTCCACGAGATCGGCGAGCTGGTCCGGATCGTGCAGCGCGCCCTCGAAGACCTCCCGGCCCTGGCCGATCAGCCAGCAGCGGAAGAAGTCGAAGGCGTCGTCGCTCGCCCCGCCCAGCATCACCGAGGCCGCGGCCCACACCTCCCACGCGTACGCCCGGTTGTAGCGGGCCTCGAAGTGCCGCGCGAAGTCCAGGACGGCGTCCGGGTCGCGCCCGAGCAGCCGCTCGACCAGGGCGTCGGCCTGCTCCTCGGGGTCGCCCTCGGCGGCCTCGCGGGAACCGTCGATGAGTTCCCAGAACTCCGTCTCGTCCATCACCGCTCCAGCATCGGCCCTGCCGCGGCGCCCCGCACGCGGAGTACCCCGGATGCGACACGGTTGTTATCCGTGCCGCCGACCGGCCCGGTGAGGGTGGTGACCGTGCCGAGATTCACTCGTTGGAAGGCATGCAATGACGGCAGATCCGCTCCCGCGAAGGGCTGTTGCAGGCCATGCCCATGGACGAACGAACCCGGGCCGATGTCGAACGGGCAGAGGCGGCCATCGTCGAGCACTACCCACGGCTCGTCCGGCTCGCCTACCTCGTGCTGCCACCGTCAATGGGCCGCCACCGCAGGGTCCTCACCGCGCACGGTCTGGTACAGCGGGCGCTGCCGTGGACCGGCCCGCGCCGGCCCGACGGCGCGCTGCCCGCGCAGCGCGGCCCCTCCGGCGAGGACAGCTACGAACTCGTCCGGCTGCGCACCCTGCGGCTGGCCCTGTCGTACGAGGGGCGCTCGGGCCGCCCGCCCACCCGGCTGCTGCCCTCGGTGCCCGTCGTCTGGGGGCTGCGGCTCTTCCCGCTGGCCGGTGGCGCCGATGAACTCGCCCTGGACCGGGCGCTGTCCGCCGTCGGGTCGCCGGTGCGGGCCGCCGTCGGGCTGTGGCATCTGGAGGGGCTCGACGAGGAGACGGCCCGCGCGGTGCTGGAGGAGGCCGGCGTGGTCGGCGCGGACGCGGCGCAGCGGGAGGCCGAGCTTCTCGACCGGGACACCGGAGCGGGCGCGGCGGCGCTGCTGAACTCCGGCGAGTTCGACCCCTGCACGGTGCAGACCCGCCCGACGGATCTGCTGCGCCGCCGCCAGCGGACGCGGGTGTCGCTCGTCGCCGGGGCGGTGCTGGCGCTCGTCGCCGTGGTGGCGGGACTGCCGGGCGGTGACGCGGCGCCGCCCGCCACCGCCGCCCACGGGCAGCCGGTCGCCGCCGCCCGGCAGGCACTGGACCCGGACCGGCTGCTGCACACCCCCAACGACCAGTGGGCGGACACCTCCCGGGTCGACTTCACCGCCTGGCCCGCCCGCGGCAGGCAGGCCGGCGACAAGGAGCTGCTGGCGCGGGCACTGCGGGTCTGGGCGGCGCCGCCCGCCGACGCCCGGATCACCGCGTCCGCCGACACCTCCACCCGTCCGCCGGACCACCCGCCCCGGCTGCTGTACGCGGGGCTGATCGACAACGTCATGGTGGTGGTCTTCCACGACGGGGAGCGGCTGGTGCGCTACGCCGAGCCCGAGGAGGCCACCCCGACGCTGCACTTCGCCCGGGTCGACGACACGGATGTGACGACCGGCGCCGCACTGGTGATCGGGCGCGGCAACGGCTGGATGCGCTATCTGGTCGCGCCGTGGGTCTCCGACACGACCACCCGCGACCTGCTGGCGCCGGACGCCCCGGCGCGCGGGCTGCACCTCGCCCCGGACGGGGTCACCGACCGGGTGCCGACCCCGCCCGCCGCGGGCGCCGGCTGCGGGCGGTGGCCGGTGGTCCAACTGCGCTCCTCGGCACGGATCGTGGAGAACCACGCCTTCCTGCTGACCGACCTCGGTGACCTCGCGCCGGTCCATCTGACGTACCTGCCGCCGCCGTCCGCCGGTGAGCCGCCCCGCGCCCCGCGCGAGGCGACCGGCACCCCCGCGCTGCTGAGCTGGGCGCGTACGGCCTGTTCGCTGCGCGCCCTGCGGGGCACCGGCGTACGGTCCGTCAACAACTGGGCGTTCGCCGAGCAGCGTCTCCCCGAGGACGCCGGCCTCGCGACCTGGGTCTGCACCCGCGCCGACACCTGGAGCGGCCCCGGCCGGGTCACCGTGGAGCTCCAGCCGCCGGCCGCGCACCGCGCCGACCCCGGGCGGATCGCCGGCCGGGCCGCCGGCGGTGCCGCGTGCAGCCGCTTCGGCCACCAGGTGGTCGGTGAGCTGCGCTGGCAGGCCCCATCCGGGAAGTGGTATCTGCTGGCGGCCGGCAGCCGGGCCGTCGAAGGGATCGAGGTCACCGGCGGGGTACGGGCGGCGACCGGGGACGCGACCCTCGCCGTACGGGCCGGCCGGCAGGCACCGGCCGAGGTCACCGGCCGGCTGCCGGGCGGCGGGAGCGTCCGCGCGATCCGGCCGTGAGGCAGCGACGCCGCGTGCATCCCGCGAGGAGCCCTCGTACCCGGGCCGCGCACATCCGTCCCTGAATCCGGACAGAAGGTGTCGGGTTTCGCTGTCAGTGTCGTCGTCAACGCATGACGAACAGCCGGCGGCGCGCAGCGAGCGTGATCGGCGCGCCGGGCACAGCGAGGAGTGGTGGACGTGACGGAACACGCGGAAGCGGCCGACCGGGCGGCAGTGGCGGATCTGACCGGGAGGGTGGCGCTGGTCGCCGGCGCGACCCGGGGCGCGGGGCGGGCGATGGCCGTGGAGCTGGGCCGGGCCGGTGCCCTGGTGTATGTGACCGGGCGGACGACCCGGGAGCGGGTCAGCGAGGTCGGCCGGGCCACGGAGACGATCGAGCAGACGGCGGAGCTGGTGACGGCAGCGGGCGGCACCGGGATCGCCGTCCCCACCGACCATCTGGAGCCGGCGCAGGTCAAGGCGCTGACCGAACGCATCGACCGGGAGCAGGGCCGGCTGGATGTGCTGGTCAACAGCCTGTGGGGCGGTGACCGCCTGATCGAGTTCGACACCAAGTGGTGGGACGCGGACCTGGACAAGGGCCTGCGGATGTTCCGCCTGGGCATCGACAGCCACGTCATCACCAGCCACTACGCGCTGCCCCTGCTGATCAGGCGGCCCGGCGCGCTGCTCGTCGAGATCACCGACGGCACCGCCGCCTTCAACCGCACCTACCGCGACAACCTCTGCTTCGACCTGACGAAGAACGCCCCGCACCGCATCGCCTTCGGCCTGGCGAAGGAGGTCAAGGAATACGGCGGCACGGTCGTCTCGCTCACCCCCGGATTCCTGCGGTCCGAGGAGATGCTGGACCACTTCGGGGTGACGGAGGAGACCTGGCGCGACGCGGTGGCGCAGGAACCGCACTTCGCCATCGCGGAGTCGCCGGCCCTGATCGCCCGCGCGCTGGCCGCGCTGGCCGCCGACCCCGCGAAGGAGCGCTGGAGCGGCCGGTCGCTCTCCAGCGGCGAGCTGGCCAAGGCCTACGACTTCACGGACACCGACGGCTCCCGGCCGGACGCCTTCGGCTACTTCGAGGAGGTCGTCTTCGGGGGGAAGGACGGGACGGCGGCGGACTACCGCTGAGCCCTGCCGCACGGGCGGCGCCCTGCCCGGCACCCCTCATGGGGCGCTTCCCTGCGCGCTCCCGTACAGCTCTGCCGTTCGCCGGGCGGCCGCCGCGAAGCGTGCGCGCAGCCCGGCGGGTGCCAGCACCTCGGCCTCCGGGCCCAGCCCCAGCAGCTGGGAGAACGCGACATCGGGGGATTCCACGGCGAGGGTGACGGTCAGCCGGCCCCGCTCGTCGGGCGGCCCGGCCCCCTCCACCGCCTCCCGGGCCGCCATCGGCTCGGTGACGTACGGGAGTTGGCGCACGCCGGACGGGGTGAGCCGGAGCACCACCTCCTCGCGCAGCAGCGAGCGGGTGAATTCCGCGGCCCGCCGGTGCCAGAAGCCGGGGAGGTCGAACTGCGGGTCGCGGGTGAAGCGGTCCGGGCCGGCCTCGACGGCGGTGAAGCGGTCGACGCGGTAGACCCGCAGGTCGTCGCCCACCCGCGCGGCCAGATACCAGACGCCCGCCTTCAGCACGAGGCCGTACGGATCCAGCTCGCGGCACACCTCGGTGCCCTTGCGGAGGTAGCGGGTGGCGAGCCGGCGGTCGTCCCACACGGCGTCGGCGACGGCGGGCAGCAGGGCGGGGGTCGCGGGCTCCTGATACCAGCCGGGGGCGTCGAGATGGAAGCGCTGGGCGACGCCCGACGCGGCATCGCGCAGCTCGGGCAGCAGGGCGGCGGAGACCTTCAGCCGGGCGGCGGAGGCGGCGTCCGCCAGGCCCATTTCGCGCAGTGCGGAGGGCACTCCGGACAGGAAGAGCGCCTCCGCCTCGCTGCGGCCGAGGCCGGTGAGCCGGGTGCGGTAGCCGCCGATCAGGCGGTAGCCGCCGGCCCGGCCGCGGTCGGCGTGGACGGGGACCCCGGCCTCGGAGAGGGACAGTACGTCCCGGGCGACCGTGCGCTCGGAGACCTCCAGCTCGGCCGCCAGCTCGGCGGCCGTCATGGACGGCCGCGACTGGAGCAGCAACACCATTTTGATCAGCCGGGCAGCGCGCATGAAGCCATCATGCGGGGAGGCACTGACAACGTGACGCGCCGCCGGCCGGACGGTCCGGTCCGGCCACGCGCGGGGCGAGGGCCGGACCGGACCGGTGGGTTCCCGTGCGAAGACCCCGGGCGCGGTGGGTGATCTCCGCACGGGAGCTGGGGCGGGCGGCTCCCGGTGTCGGCCGGGGCCGCCCACGTCTCACAGGCCGTAGCGCTCCTTGGCCTCCTTGACGGTCTCCGGCTTCACCTCGCCGCGGCGGGCGAGGGCGGCGAGCGCCTGGACGACCACCGACTGCGGGTCGACGCCGAAGTGCCGGCGGGCCGCCTCACGGGTGTCGGAGAGGCCGAAGCCGTCGGTGCCGATGGAGACCCAGTCCTGCTCGACCCACGGCGCGATCTGGTCGGGCACCGCCCGCATCCAGTCGCTGACCGCGACGACCGGGCCGGGGGCGCCGGCCAGCGCACGGGTGACGTACGGGATCCGGTCCTCGCCGTCGAGCCGGGCGGCGTCGCAGGCCAGCGCGTCCCGGCGCAGCTCCGTCCAGGACGGTGCCGACCAGACGTCCGCCGCCACGCCCCAGTCGTCGGCCAGCAGCTGCTGGGCCTGAAGGATCCAGTGGACGGCGGTGCCGGAGGCCAGCAGCTGGAGCCGCGGGCTGTCGGCGGCGGGGTTCTCGGCCTCCTTGTAGCGGTAGAGGCCCTTGAGGATGCCCTCTTCGACGCCCTGGGGCATGGCCGGCTGGACCTTGGTCTCGTTGTAGACCGTCAGGTAGTAGAAGACGTCCGCGTCCTCCCCGTCGGCCCCGCCGTACATCCGGCGCAGACCCTCCTTGACGATCACCGATACCTCGTAGGCGAAGGCCGGGTCGTACGAGAGCGCCGCCGGGTTGGTGGAGGCGATCAGGTGCGAATGGCCGTCGGCGTGCTGGAGGCCCTCGCCGGTCATCGTCGTACGGCCCGCGGTGGCGCCGATGACGAAGCCGCGGCCCAACTGGTCGGCCAGTGCCCAGAACTGGTCGGCGGTGCGCTGCCAGCCGAACATCGAGTAGAAGATGTAGAAGGGGATCATCGGCTCGCCGTGGGTGGCGTACGACGTCGCGGCGGCCGTGAAGTCGGCGAGCGAACCGGCCTCGGTGATGCCCTCGTTCAGGATCTGGCCGTCCTTGGCCTCCTTGTACCAAAGGAGCTGGTCGCGGTCGACGGGGTCGTACGTCGAGCCCTTGGGGGAGTAGAGCCCCGCCGTCGGGAAGAGCGACTCCATGCCGAAGGTGCGGGCCTCGTCGGGGACGATCGGGACCCAGCGCTTGCCGGTCTCCTTGTCCCGCATCAGGTCCTTGACCAGCCGGACGAACGCCATGGTGGTGGCGATCTCCTGGCTGCCGGAGCCCTTCTTCAGGGCGTCGAAGTTCTTGTCCGCCGGCATCGGCAGCGGCTTGGCGACGACTTTGCGGGCCGGCGCCGGGCCGCCGAGGGCGGCACGCCGCTCGCGCAGGTAGGTCATCTCGGGGGAGTCGTCGGCCGGGCGCCAGTAGGGCACCAGGTCGCCTTCCAGCGCGCTGTCCGGGATGGGCAGGTCGAGGAGGTCGCGCATGGTGCGGAACTCCTGCCCGGTCAGCTTCTTCATCTGGTGGTTGGCGTTGCGGGACTCGAAGCCCGCGCCGAGGGTGTAGCCCTTGACGGTCTGCGCCAGGATGACGGTCGGCGCGCCCTTGTGCTCGACGGCGGCCTTGTAGGCGGCGTACACCTTGCGCGGCTCGTGGCCGGCGCGGGAGGTCTGGAACAGCTCCAGCAGCTTGGCGTCGGACAGCGTGCGGCCGATGGCCTGCAGCGACTCGTTCGCGCCGAAGAAGTGCTCGCGCAGGTAGGCGGCGTCGCGGGTGGCATAGGTCTGGAACTGCGCGTCGGGGGTCTCGCGCAGCCGCCGCAGCAGGGCGCCGTCCGTGTCGAGCGCGAAGACCTCGTCCCAGGCCTGGCCCCACAGCGACTTGACGACGTTCCAGCCGGCCGCGCGGAACTGCGCCTCCAGCTCCTGCACGATCTTGAAGTTGGGGCGGACCGGGCCGTCCAGGCGCTGCAGGTTGCAGTTGATGACGAAGGTCAGGTTGTCCAGGCCCTCGCGGCCGGCCAGCGCCAGGGCGGCGGTCGACTCGGGTTCGTCCATCTCGCCGTCACCGAGGAACGCCCACACGTGGGAGTTCGCGGTGTCCTTGATGGAGCGGTGCTCCAGGTAGCGGTTGAAGCGTGCCTGGTAGATCGCGGAGATGGGGCCCAGGCCCATGGAGACGGTCGGGAACTCCCAGAGCCAGGGCAGCCGCCGCGGGTGCGGGTACGAGGGCAGGCCCTCGCCGCCCGCCTCCTGGCGGAAGTGGTCGAGCTGCTCCTCGGTCAGCCGGCCTTCGAGGAAGGCGCGGGCGTAGATGCCGGGGGAGGCGTGGCCCTGTATGTAGAGCTGGTCGCCGCTGCCGTCGTCCTCCTTGCCACGGAAGAAGTGCTGGAAGCCGGTCTCGTAGAGCCAGGCGGCGGAGGCGAAGGTGGCGATGTGGCCGCCCAGACCGAGTGTGGAGCCGCGGGTGACCATGGCGGCGGCGTTCCAGCGGTTCCAGGCGGTGATCCTGGCCTCCATCGCCTCGTCGCCCGGGAAGTCGGGCTCGGCGGAGGTCGGGATGGTGTTGACGTAGTCCGTCTCCAGGAGGGACGGAAGCTCGGTGCCTGCGGTGCGCGCGGTGTGCTCCAGGGCACGGCGCATCAGGTAGGCGGCGCGATGCGGGCCCGCTGCCTTGGTGACGGCGTCAAGCGACTCGCGCCATTCGGCCGTCTCCTCGGGGTCGCGGTCCGGGAGCTGGTCGAGCTGGCTGTACGGCAGGCGCACGGGATCGGGCATGGGTGGCCCCTTTCCGGACGGGAGGGAATGCGAGTTCGGCAGGCATTCGGCAGGCAGGGGTGTCGCGCCCCAACAGAGGACGATACGCCTCTGATCGATGATCGATCAACGGTCTCCGGGCGAATAACCGCAGGTCGGCACGGCGTGCCGCGCAAATGGGCACGCGGTGCCAGCGAAAAAGGAGGCCCCGGCACCCTCGCCGGAACCTCCTCGCGACTCCTTCGCGGGACCCTCCCGCGGACCCCTCAGACCCTTGGAGCGCAGCTCAGGACGTGTGCCTTGAGCAACGTTCCGATCTTCGGGTCCCGCCGCCGGAACGCGTCGACGATCTCCTGATGGTCCTGGGCGTGCGAGCGCGGCTCCGGGCTGAACCAGCGGATCGACAGCGTCGTCCAGACCTCGATGCCCAGCGACTCCCAGGTGTGCAGCAGCACGGCGTTGCCGGCCGCCTCCACGATCACCCGGTGGAAGGCCACCGTGTGCCGCACCTGCGCCTCGCCGTCCCCCGCCCGGTCCGCCTCCCGCAGCGCCGCCACCTCGCGCTCCAGCGCCGCCGTGTCCTGCGTCAGCCGCCCCGCGGCGAGCTCCGCCGCCACCTGCTCGAGGCCCGCCCGCACCGGGTAGCTCTCCTTGAGGTCGTCGGCGGTCAGATTCCGTACCCGTACGCCCTTGTTCGGCGCGGACTCGATCAGCTGCAGCGACTCCAGCTCCCGCAGCGCCTCGCGCACCGGCGTCTGGCTGACCTCCAGCTCGACCGCGATCCGGCGCTCCACGATCCGTTCACCCGGCTGCCACCGGCCGCTGACGATCCCCTCGAGGATGTGCTCGCGGATCTGCTCGCGCAGCGAATGGATGACGGGCGGGGTCATGACGTGCTCCTCGCGGGTGGGGTGGTGTCGGAGACGATACGGGGCGGCCGGGCCCGCCGGCCGCGTCAAGGGCCCGCACCGTGGGGTGGTTCTCGTCACGGTGCGTGCATGCATACTCCCCGTCCGGCCGCCCTTGAAGCGCCTTTCGGGCCGCGGCTGCCGGCCAACTCACCGGCGGAGGGCGGCGGTTGGCGGACGGCGCGCAGGCCCGTACGACAAGCGAGTGGCCCCGCCCGGACGTATCCGGACGGGGCCACTCGTTCACTGCGTGGTGCGCGCTGGGATCAGAGACCGATCTCGGTCTCGAACTCGGCGGCCTCCAGGATCTGCTTGACCGTGGTCAGGTAGCGGGCGGCGTCGGCGCCGTCCACCAGACGGTGGTCGTAGGAGAGCGCGAGGTAGGTCATGTCGCGCACCGCGATGGTCTCGCCGAGGTCCGGGTGGTTGATGACCACCGGGCGCTTGACGGTGGCACCGATGCCCAGGATGCCGACCTGGTTCGGGGGCACGATGACCGTGTCGAACAGGGCGCCGCGCGAACCGGTGTTGCTGATGGTGAAGGTCGCGCCGGCCAGGTCGTCCGGGGTGATCTTGTTGGAACGGACCTTGCCCGCCAGGTCCGCCGTCTTCTTGGCGATACCGACGATGTTCAGGTCGCCCGCGTCCTTGATGACCGGGGTCATCAGGCCCTTCTCCGCGTCCACCGCGATACCGACGTTCTCGGTGTCGAAGTAGGTGATCGTGCCCTCGTCCTCGTTGATCCGGGCGTTGACGACCGGGTGGGCCTTCAGCGCCTGGACAGCGGCCTTGACGAAGAACGGCATCGGGGAGAGCTTGACGCCCTCACGCTGCGCGAAGGAGTCCTTGGCCTTGTTGCGCATCCGCATGATCGCGGTGATGTCCACCTCGACCACGGAGGTCAGCTGCGCCTGGCTGTGCAGGGCCTTCATCATGTTGTCGCCGATGACCTTGCGCATCCGCGGCATCTTGACGGTCTGACCGCGCAGCGGGGACACCTCCAGGGCCGGAGCCTTGGAAGCGGCGGCCGGAGCGGCAGCGGCCGGGGCGGCGGCCTTGGCGGCCTCCGCGGCGGCGATGACGTCCTGCTTGCGGACGCGGCCACCGACGCCGGTGCCCTTGACCGTGGCGAGGTTGACGCCGGTCTCCGCGGCGAGCTTGCGCACCAGCGGGGTGACGTACGCGCCGTCGCCCTCACCCGCGGCCGGAGCCGGGGTGACGGGGGCCTGGGCGGCCGGGGCCGGCGCGGGGGCCGGAGCCGGTGCCGGGGCGGCCGGAGCAGCCGGGGCGGCGGGCGCGGGAGCCGGGGCGGGCTCCGGCTGGGCGGCCGGAGCGGGCTCGGGCTGCGCGGCCGGTGCCGGGGCGGCCGGGGCAGCGGCGGGTGCCGCGGCCTGGTCGGCCGAACCGATGACGGCCAGCTTGGCGCCGACCTCGGCGGTCTCGTCCTCGCCGACCACGATCTCCAGCAGGGTGCCGGAGGCCGGCGCCGGGATCTCGGTGTCGACCTTGTCGGTGGAGACCTCAAGGAGGGGCTCGTCGGCCGAGACCTCCTCGCCGACCTCCTTCAGCCAGCGGGTGACGGTGCCCTCGGTGACGCTCTCGCCGAGCGCGGGGAGGACGACATCGGTGCCCTGGGCGCCACCGGCGGGGGCGGCGGCCGGGGCCGGGGCCTCGGCCGCCGGAGCCGGGGTGGGCTCGGGCTGCGGCTGGGCCGCGGGGGCCTCGGCGGCGGCCGGGGCCGGGGCCTCGGCCGGCGCGCCGGAGCCGTCGTCGATGAGGGCCAGCTCGGCGCCGACCTCCACGGTCTCGTCCTCGGCCACCTTGATGGACGCCAGAACACCGGCGGCCGGAGCCGGAATCTCGGTGTCGACCTTGTCGGTCGACACCTCGAGCAGCGGCTCGTCGGCCTCTACGCGCTCACCCTCGGCCTTGAGCCAGCGGGTGACGGTGCCCTCGGTGACGCTCTCGCCGAGCGCCGGCAGGGTTACGGAAACCGCCATGGTTTCAGTTGCTCCTATCGAATGTGCGGATGTGGTCGCGCCCGGGACTGGGGTCAGTCGTGGGAGTGGAGAGGCTTGCCGGCCAGGGCCAGGTGGGCCTCACCGAGTGCCTCGTTCTGCGTGGGGTGCGCGTGAACGAGCTGCGCAACCTCGGCCGGCAGGGCCTCCCAGTTGTAAACCAGCTGGGCCTCACCGACCTGCTCGCCCATACGGTCACCGACCATGTGGACGCCGACCACGGCACCATCCTTGACCTGCACGAGCTTGATCTCGCCCGTGGTCTTGAGGATCTTGCTCTTGCCGTTGCCCGCGAGGTTGTACTTGAGAGCGACGACCTTGTCGGCGCCGTACAGCTCCTTGGCCTTGGCCTCGGTGATACCCACCGAAGCGACCTCGGGGTGGCAGTACGTCACGCGCGGGACGCCGTCGTAGTCGATCGGCACGGTCTTCTGACCGGCCAGCCGCTCCGCCACCAGCATGCCCTCGGCGAAGCCGACGTGCGCGAGCTGGAGCGTGGGGACGAGGTCACCGACGGCCGAGATGGTCGGCACGTTGGTCTGCATGTACTCGTCGACCAGGACGTAGCCTCGGTCCATCGCGACGCCCTGCTCCTCGTAGCCCAGGCCCGCCGAGACCGGCCCGCGGCCGATCGCGACCAGGAGCACCTCGGCCTCGAAGGTCTTGCCGTCGGCGAGGGTCACCTTGACGCCGTCGGCGGTGTACTCGGCCTTGTCGAAGAAGGTGCCGAGGTTGAACTTGATGCCGCGCTTGCGGAAGGCGCGCTCAAGGATCTTGGAGCTGTTCTCGTCCTCGACCGGCACGAGGTGCTTGAGGCCCTCGACGACGGTGACGTCGGTGCCGAAGGACTTCCACGCCGAGGCGAACTCGACGCCGATGACGCCGCCGCCCAGCACGATCGCGGACTTCGGCACGCGGTCCAGCTTCAGCGCGTGGTCCGAGGAGATGATGCGGTCGCCGTCGATCTCCAGGCCCGGCAGCGACTTCGGCACGGAGCCGGTCGCCAGCAGGACATGGCGGCCCTGCACACGCTGGCCGTTCACGTCGACGGACGTCGGGGAGGAGAGCTTGCCCTCACCCTCGATGTAGGTCACCTTGCGGGAGGCGACCAGACCCTGCAGGCCCTTGTAGAGGCCGCTGATCACATCGTCCTTGTACTTGTGCACACCCGCGATGTCGATGCCCTCGAAGGTGGCCTTGACACCGAACTGCTCGCTCTCGCGAGCCTGGTCGGCGATCTCTCCGGCGTGCAGCAGAGCCTTTGTGGGGATGCAGCCGTTGTGCAGGCAGGTGCCGCCGAGCTTGTTCTTCTCGATCAGGGCGACGTCCAGGCCCAGCTGCGCCCCGCGCAGGGCAGCCGCGTAACCGCCGCTACCGCCTCCGAGGATCACTAGGTCGAAAACGGTGCTGGCGTCGTTCGCCACGTCACGTCCTCCATGCATGGGTACGCCGGAGCCGGTCTCCAATGACCGGACGGCGGCTGTTGTTCGGCCGCTTTAACTTCGGCCCTGGGTAAGGGGGGCCCTGTCCTGCCGAGAACCCATCTTCGCACTTGTTGAACGAAGGCGGGACGGCGGGCCGGGCTCGGGGGCGGCGGATCAGCTGCCCCAAGGGGGTTACTGGTGCGTACAAATGTGCGGAGGTGCGAGGCGTCGCCTGGGAAGGGTGGTGATGGGCGACGGCTGTGCGGATTTCGTTGAGGGCGAACGCGATACGTGTCACGGTGCCGGTCGGCCCTCCGCGCGTACGGCCCCGGGCGCCGGGCCCGGGGCCGTACGGACATGACAGGAGCGGGCGGAGAGACGTCAGCCGAGGTCGCCCGCGGCGGTCCGCTCGGCGAGCCGGACCAGGGTGCGGACGGCGGAGCCGGTGCCGCCCTTGGGGGTGTAGCCGAAGGGTGCGCCCTCGTGGAAGGCCGGGCCCGCGATGTCGAGGTGCGCCCAGGTGATGCCCTCGCCGATGAACTCCTTCAGGAAGAGTCCGGCGACCAGGCCGCCACCCATCCGCTCACCCATGTTGGCGATGTCGGCGACCGGCGAGTCCATGCCCTTGCGCAGCTCGGACGGCATCGGCATCGGCCAGGACTGCTCGCCGACCTCGTCCGCGATCTCGTGGATCGAGGTACGGAAGGCGTCGTCGTTGGCCATGATCCCGAAGGTGCGGTTGCCCAGCGCCAGCACCATCGCGCCGGTCAGCGTCGCGACGTCCACGATCGCGTCCGGGGACTCCTCCGAGGCGCGGGTCAGCGCGTCGGCCAGCACCAGCCGGCCCTCGGCGTCGGTGTTGAGCACCTCGACCGTCTTGCCGCTGTACATGGTCAGCACGTCGCCGGGGCGGGTGGCGGAGCCGGAGGGCATGTTCTCGGCGAGGGCCAGCCAGCCGGTGACGTTCACCTCCAGGCCCAGCCTGGCGGCGGTCACGACCGCGGCGAACACCGCGGCGGCACCGCTCATGTCGCACTTCATGGTCTCGTTGTGGCCGGCCGGCTTGAGCGAGATGCCGCCCGAGTCGTAGGTGATGCCCTTGCCGACCAGCGCGAGGGTCTTGGTCGCCTTGGCGTGGGTGTGCGCGATCCGCACCAGCCGCGGCGGGGCCTCCGCACCCTGTCCGACGCCCAGCAGGCCGCCGTAGCCGCCCTTCTTGAGCGCCTTCTCGTCGAGCACCTCGACCTTGAGGCCGAACTCCTTGGCCGCGGCCTGCGCCTCGGCGGCGAAGGACTTCGGGTGGAGGTCGTTGGGCGGCATGTTGATCAGGTCGCGGGCGCGGTTGATCTCCGCGGCCAGGGCCTGGGCGCGCTCGGCGGCGGCCTTGAACTCCTTGTCGCGCGGCTTGCCGCCGAGGATCGCGACCTCCGCCAGCGGCGCCGACTTGGCGTCGTTCTTCTTGCCGCCCTTGGCCTGCGCGCCGTTGGTGCGGTAGGCGGTGAAGGCGTACGCGCCCAGCAGAGCGCCCTCGGACACCGCGGCGGCGGCCTCGGCGTCCTCCAGCGGCAGCGCGAAGGCGGCCTTCTTGGTGCCGGCCAGCGCGCGGGCGGCGCTGCCCGCGGCGCGGCGCAGCGCCTCGTTGGTGTAGCTGTCGTCCTTGGCCGGTGCCTCGCCGAGGCCGACCGCCAGCACGACCGGCGCCTTGATGCCGTCGGCGGCGGGCAGCTTGGTCACCTCGCCCTCGGCACCACTTGCACCGAGGGTCTCCAGCACGGCGGCGAGCTTGCCGCCGAAGGCCTTGTCCACGGCCTCGGCGCCGGGGGCCGCGACGACGCCCTTGGCGCCCTTGGCCACGCCGACGACGACGGCGTCCGCGCGCAACGCTGCGGCGGAAGAAGTACTGAGGGTCAGTGCAGTCACGGTGATGAAGGTCCTGTTCCGTCCGGGAATCCGTTCGCGCCCAGGGCGCTGCTGCGGCCGAGCCTACGCTCGGCGGCGCCGCAAGGACCCGCCCGCTCTCCGACCGGCACCACCCGAGGGCGAGGCGTGCGGACCCGCATCCCGGCTGAACGACCCGTTCCGGGGCGGGAGTTGTACCGTTTCGGCGCACGGTGGACCCTTCGTACCAAGAGTCCCGTCGACCTGTCTTACCGACCCGTATGAGACGTGTGACACCTTCCCGGTGAGGCGACGTCACCCTCCAGGCCCGCCGGGTGCGTCGGCGCGCTCGCGCGGCCCGGCCCGGTCAGCCGAGCGCGAGGACGACCAGCGCCGTCAGCCCGGCGCTCTCCGCGAGCGCCCCGAACACATCACCGGTGACCCCGCCGAACCGCCGCCGGCAGTGGCCCAGTACCAGTTCGGACAGGCCGAGTCCGAGCAGCGCGGCCAGTGCGGCGTGCAGGGCGCCCCACGGTCCGAAGGCCGCCCCCGCCGCCGCGCACAGTGCCGTCACCAGTGCCGCGCAGAGCAGCGCCGCGCGTACCGGCACGGCGCCCGCGACCGCGGCGCCCAGCCCCTCGGGCCGCGCCGCCGGCACCCCCGCGCGCGAGGCGAGGGTCAGCGCGCAGCGGGCGGTGACCGCCGCGACGGCGGCCGCCGACGCGCCGTGTGCCCAGCCGGCCGCGTACAGCTCGGCCAGTACGGCCACTTGGGCCAGCACGGTGAACAGCAGCGTGAGGACCCCGAAGGGACCGATGTCGGACTGCTTCATGATCCGCAGTGCGTCCTCGGCGGGCTTGCCGCTGCCCAGTCCGTCGGCGGTGTCGGCGAGCCCGTCCAGGTGGAGTCCGCGGGTGAGCGCCGCCGGCACCGCGGCGGTGGCGACGGCGGCGAGCAACGGGCCGCCGCCCAGCAGGAGCAGGGCCCCGCCGAGCGCCGCCGCGGCCAGGCCGACGACCAGCCCGGCGAGCGGTGCGCAGAGCATCCCGCCGCGGGCCGCCCCGCGGTCCCAGCGGGTGACCCGCACGGGCAGCACGGTCAGCGTGCCGAACGCGAAACGCAGCGCGTCGGCGGGGGAGGGGGAGCCGGGGGAATCGGGGTCGTCGTCCACCGCGGCAGGCTATCCGGGGCCCCGCGGCGTAAATTGCCGGTAAGTGTCCTTGGGCGACAAATCGGGAGCACGTGGGATGGGTCACTGGTGGTACCGCAACATCATCGAGCCGGGGAAACTTCCCCTGCTGCTGGCCCTCGGCTCCTTCGTCCTGACCTTCCTGGTGACCCGGGTCATCACCCGTCTCATCCGCGCGGGCAAGGGCCCGTTCCGCAACCTCACCCCCGGCGGGATGCACGTCCACCACGTCGTCCCCGGTGTGGCCCTGATGGTCGTCGGCGGATTCATCGCGATCGCCGGCGACCGGCGAGGATTCGGCGCGGGCACCGCCGCCGTGCTCTTCGGCATGGGCGTCGGACTGGTCCTCGACGAGTTCGCGCTGATCCTGCACCTGGACGACGTGTACTGGACCGAGGAGGGCACCAAGAGCGTCGAGATCGTCATCCTCACCGTCGCGCTGGTCGCCCTGATCCTCGGCGGCTTCCTGCCCTTCGGCGTCAATGAACTCAGCGCGAACGAGAGCCATGACCGCTTCCAGGTCGTACGGACCGTCGGCATCAACTTCCTCTTCGCGGTGATCGCGCTCACCAAGGGGAAGGGCCGGATCGCCGTCATCGGGGTCTTCATCCCCTTCGTCGCGCTCTTCGGCGCCATCCGGCTGGCCCGGCCCAACTCCCCCTGGGCCAGACGTTTCTACCGCCGTCGCCCCAAGGCGCGGGCGCGGTCGCGGGTCCGCGCCTACCGCCACGACAAGCGCTGGACCGGCGTCCGCCGCAGGATCGAGCACGTCATCGGAGGCGCTCCGAGCCGCTGACCCGCTGCCCGGTGGCCGCGCCGGCGGGCCGCCCCACGGCCTCCCGCACCGCACACACCACCAGCACCGCCAGCACCGCGGCGACATGCTCCTTGCCCGCCAGGTTGTTCTTGATGAACACCACCTCGACGACCATCGCCACCACCACCGCCGCGCAGGTGAACCAGGCGCGGTAGCGCCAGCACACGAACACCGCCAGCCCCACCACGGCGGCCGAAGGGCCGGTGTCGACGACGTACGCGTCCGCATCCGACAGCCCCAGCGGGCTGTCCGGGCCGATCCAGATGCCGATCCGGGCGTACATCGTCCCGGCGAGCGTGGCGAGATACGCCACCGCGGGCAGCTGCCACCGGCCGACGCAGATCTCGGCGATCCCGAACACGATCAGGACCTGCGCCAGCGCCCCCCAGACCGGCAGGTCCAGCGCCGGGACGAAGAGCGACAGCGGGGTGCGCAGCAGCGCGAGCCACAGATGCTCATCGGCCTGCACCGACCCGATGTTCTGGACCGTCCGGTAGCCCCAGGACTGGTTCTGCACCACCTGGAAGGCCAGCGTCAGACACACCGCGGTGAGCGTCATCGGGATCGCGCGCAGCCTCTTCGCCGACAGCGCGCACCGCACGGTCCGCAGGAGAGGGCCCCACTCGCCGCGCGCGACGCGAAGCAGGGCCGGCTCGCTCATCTCACGTTCTCCAGGTGCTTGCGGTTCAGCCATTTCGGCAGACCGGGTGCTTCCAGGAAGCCTTCCGCCCGGCCTGCGGCGATGCCGATACGCAGCAAATCCGTGCTCTTTTCGAAGAGCATGTACCGCGGCTCCCAGATAGGCCGGTATTTCGCATTCGCTCGATACAGCGATTCGATCTGCCACCACCGGGAGAAGAAACTGAGCAGCGAGCGCCACAGGCGCAGCACCGGGCCCGCGCCGAGCCGCGATCCGCGCTCGAAGACGGAGCGGAACATCGCGAAGTTCAGCGAGATCTGCGTGATCTCCACCTCTTTCGCCCGCTGGATCATCTCCAGGACCATGAACTCCATCAGGCCGTTCTCGGAGTCCCGGTCGCGCCGCATCAGGTCCAGCGACAACCCCTTGGCGCCCCACGGCGCGAAACTCAGCAGCGCCCGGAGCCGCCCCTGCGCGTCGGTGCATTCGAGCATCACGCACCGCCCGTCACCGGGATCCCCGAGCCGGCCCAGCGCCATCGAGAAGCCGCGCTCGGTCTCCCCGTCCCGCCAGTCGTCGGCCAGCTCCAGCAGCCGCGCCATCTCCGCCGCCGGTATGTCCTCGTGGCGCCGGATGCGGACGGTGTACCCGGCTCGCTCGACGCGGTGGTAGGCCTGCCGGACGGTGCGCATCGCGCGCCCGCCGAGCGTGAACTCCCCGGTCTCCACGATGGCTTCGTCCCCGAGCTCCAGCGCGTCCAGGCCGTGCCGCGCGAAGACCGTGCCGCCCTCCTCGCTCGCGCCCATCACGGCCGGCGCCCAGCCGTGCGCGCGGGCCTCGGCCAGCCAGCGCTCGATGGCGCCCGGCCACGCCTCGGGGTCCCCCAGCGGGTCGGCGGAGGCCAGCGACACCCCGCCGACGGCGCGGTAGGTGATGGCCGCCTTGCCGCTGGGGGAGAAGATGACGCTCTTGTCGCGGCGCAGCGCGAAATAGCCCAGCGAATCGCGGTCGCCGTGCCGCTCCAGGAGGCCGCGCAGCTTCCGCTCGTCCTCCGCGGTGATCGGGTCGGTGCTGCGCACGGAACGGAACGCCGCCCACAGGATCGCCGCCAGCAGCAGCGTGCTCAGGATGTTGATGGCGACATCGACCCAGGTGGGGGTGGAGATCCCGGGGAACGCGCGGGCGTCGGGCGCCAGCGACACCAGCCGCATCACGCCGTAACGCCAGCGCTGCACCAGCGTCGAGGAGGTGTCCTGGGCGGTGTTGGTGACGGTGACCAGCAGCGCGGCGAGCAGCGAGGCGAGCAGCAGACCGCCGACGGCGGTGACCGCCGCCAGCGTCGGGTTGGCGCGGTCGCCCTTGGCGTAGAACTCCCGGCGGCCCACCAGCAGCGCCACCGCGAACAGCGCGGTCAGCGCCAGCGACGCCCAGTTCTGCGGATGCCCGCGGAATTCCGGGGCCACCCACAAAGCGAACCCGCTCAGCAGCAGGAACATCCCCGACAGCACCAGATTCAGGATCCACGCCGCCCGCTTGCGCCGCCGCATCGTGACCGCCACGAAGAGCGAGAAAGCGCCGGAGGCGAACCCCGCGGTGAGCAGATACGGGGTGAGCAGCTCCGCGGCGTTGTGCCGCCGGATGCCGTTGCCGAACGACACCCACACCGCGCTCAGAAGATTGATGAAGGTGACGATGCGCAGATACCAGATGCCGAACGCGGCACCGCGCTGTGACCAGGTGCCGCGGGGGCGGTTCTCATCCGGGCTCAAAACGACGTCTCCCTGAGTGTGCTCCTCGGGGCGCCGCCGGTGGTCCGGAAAACGAATCGTTCAGCCGCGAACGGTCCGCTCAGTCGCGTACGGGCAGTTCTGCCGCCAGGGCCGCCGCCGCCTGCACCAATGGCAGAGCCAGCAGCGCCCCTGTCCCCTCACCCGCAGTGACGCCGTGATCGAGGAGAGGGTTGAGCGCGATCCGGTCCAGTGCCTTCGCCTGCGCCGGCTCACCGCTCGCCTGCCCGGCCACCCACCAGTCCGGCGCCCGGAACGCCACCCGCTGCGCCACCAGCGCACAGGCCGCCGAGACCACCCCGTCCAGGATCACCGGCGTCCGGCGCACCGCGCTCTGCAGCAGGAACCCGGTCATCGCGGTGAGATCCGCGCCGCCGACCGTGGCCAGCAGCTCCAGCTGGTCGCCCAGCACCGGCCGGGCCCGCCGCAGCGCGTCCCGCACCGCCGCGCACTTGCGCATCCACGCCAGGTCGTCGATCCGCGCCCCGCCGCGCCCCGTGACGACCGAGGCGTCCGTCCCGCACAGCGCCGCGATCAGGGTGCTCGCCGCGGTCGTGCCACCGACGCTCAGATCGCCCAGCACCACCAGGTCCGTACCGGCGTCGGCCTCCTCGTCGGCGACGGCCATACCCGCCCGGAACGCCTGCTCGGCCTCCTCGGCGCTCAGCGCGTCCTCGATGTCGATGCGCCCCGAACCGCGCCGCACCCGATGCCGGGTGACGTCCTCGGGCAGCTCCGCGGGGTCGCAGTCCACCGCCATGTCCACCACGCGCAGCGGCGCGCCCAGCCCCCGTGCCAATACGGCCGCCGGGCTCCCGCCGTCCAGCACGGCGCGGACGAGGTCCTTGGCGGATCCGGCCGGCCGGGCCGAGACGCCCAGCTGTGCCACCCCGTGATCGCCCGCGAACAGCAGCACGCGTGCCCGCGCGAGGGGCCGCACCGGCACCTGCTGCTGGGTCGCGGCCAGCCATTCGCCCAGCTCGTCGAGGCGGCCGAGGGCCCCCGGCGGCAGGGCCAGCCGCGCCCGCCGCTCCTCGGCGTCACGGCGCGCACCGCCATCGGGGCGCTCGATCAGATGGGCGAAGTCATCCAGGTTCAGGGCGCTCATTGGGCGCAGATTACCGTCAACGCGGTGCCGGCCACCCGCCCCGGGCGCGATCAGCTGCGGCGCGGGTGGTGTCGTCGAACTCCGCCTGCCGCGCGGCGAACCGCACCTCGCACACCAGCGGCGTCAGCGCGCGCACGCCCGGCACCCGGTCCACCAACGCCACCGGGCGGGCCGGCAGCGTCAGTTCGCGCACCCCGGCGATGCCCGGATGCGCGCTCGCCACCCGCGGCAGATCGGACCGGTCCAGCCCCCAGCGCACCGGTGCCGGCCACCGCCCGCCGGACAGTGCGGCGCCCCGGCGGGCCAGCGCGGTCGCCCGCCGCGACAGCGCGTCGAAGACCAGCGCCCCGCCGGGGAAGCGCTCGGCGCAGGCCGCCAGCAGCGCCCGCACGGCCGGCGGCGGCAGCCGCATCAGCACGCCGGAGGCCATGACGATGACCCCGCGCTGCGGCTCGCGCACCGCGTCCAGCCAGCCGTGATCGGCCGCGGCGCGGGCCACCGTACGCTGCCGGGAGCCGTCCGGCAGCAGCATCCGGCGCACCGCGGCGGACTCCGGCGGCTGCACCGTCAGCCAGTTCAGCCGCCCGTTGTCCAGCCGCCAGAAGCCGGTCCCCAGGCCCTCGCCGAGCGCGACCACGGTCGCCTCCGGATGCCGGTCCACATAGGCGCGTACGGCGGCGTCGAAACACCGGCCGGAGCGGCTGCGCGGGGCGGCCCGCGGCGTGCGGCGCACCGCGACGCCGGGCCCCGCGGCCGGCCCGCGCGGTGCGTCGATGACGGTCAGCTCGGATTCGGTCACCTTCCAAGAGCACCCGCCACCGCGCCCCCGGGCAAGCGGACACGGGCCCGACGGGCCGTGTGTCATCCACGCAGCGCAAGCGCCTGCCCCGCGACGACCAGCAGCAGCTGCTCGCACTCCGCGCCGAACGCCGCGTTCAGCCGCCCCAGTTCATCGCGGAACCGACGGCCCGCCGCGGTCGCCGGGACGACACCCGACCCCACCTCGTTGCTGACCGCCACCACCGGCCGCCGGGTCGCGCGGACGGCGGCCACCAGCGCGTCGGCCCGCTCCTGGAGCGCCCGCCGGCCACCGGCCTGCCAGGTGTCGTCGTCCCAGGCCCCGACCTCGTCCATGGCGTGCGTCAGCCACAGCGCCAGACAGTCGATCAGCAGCGGCGAGGCGTCGGCGGGACGCCCGGTGCCCGGATCGGCGCCGGGCCCGGAATCCTCCAGCAGCGGCACCAGATCGCAGGTTTCCGCGGTACGCCAGCTGCCGGGGCGCCGCTCGCGGTGCAGCGACACCCGCTGCGCCCACTCCGTATCGCCCTCCCGGGTGCCCCCGGTGGCCACGTACAGCACATCGGGGAAGGCCGCCAGCCGCCGCTCCGCCTCCGCCGACTTCCCGCTGCGCGCCCCGCCCAACACCAGGGTGCGGCGCGGTAGTTCGGGTGGAGCGGCGATGGCGGAGTACTCGCCCACCACCAGCGAGGTGCCGTCCACCACCGTGCGCGCCCCGGCGGCCGCGAGCCTGCGGTGCAGCTCGGGCCCCGGCGGCACCGTGTGGTCGATGTGCACGGCGACCACATCGGTCGCCGCGTCGACGGCCCCGCTCGCGCGCAGCTTGGCCAGCGCGTCCGGCCGCTCCAGGACGTCCAGCAGCACCAGGTCGTACGGGCCGCTGCCGCCCATGCCCTCGTAGCCGCCCCCGTTGCCGAGGCCCGCCGGTGCCGCGCCCGGCGGCAGGTACAGCAGCCGCTCGCCGCCCCCGCCGCCGACCTCGTAGCCGGTGCCGGGGATGTCCACCGCGATGGCCCGCACCCGGTGCCCGTCGAGCAGCGCCAGCTCCCGGCCGTCGGCGACCCGGCCCGGCTGCGGCAGTCCCGCCGGCACCTCCATCGCGGGCCCGTCGTGCGGATGCGACAGCAGCACCTGCCGCACCCCGGCGAGCGACTGCCCGGCGCGGGCCGCGGCGAACGCCGGACCCGGTGTCAGGTCGATGAGCAGCGCGCCGTCGATGAGCAGCGCCGTCGCCGCCCGCGCCTCGCCGCCCACGGCGGTGGCGCAGGCGGCGCACGGGCAGCCGGGTCGCGGCAGTCCTTGGGGGGCTCCGGTGCCCAGCAGAGTCAGTTCCACAGGGCGAGTTTCTCGCGTCCGGGCCCGGCGGGCGCGCGGGGGGATCTCCCGACACACCCGTTAGGCCGCCGACCCGCCCGTTAGGCTGCGGATCAGCACGGAAACACGGCCCGGCGGACCGCCCACCGCAGCATGCGGTCCGCGGAGCCACAGGCACGTACCCGGTGGGATCCAGGAGGCGGACATGGCGTGGACGTGGCGGTTCGAGACGGCGGACGGTACGGAGACGGCGCCCGCGGTGGAACCGGAGGAGTTCACGACGCAGGGGGACGCGGAGTCCTGGGTCGGTGAGGAGTGGAAGGCGCTGCTCGACGGCGGCGTCGACCAGGTCAGGCTCTTCGAGGACGGTACGGAGATCTACGCCGGCCCGATGAGCCTGCACGCCGACGAGGGCTGAGCCCCGACGCACGGCCGCGCCCGCCGCCCCCTGGGGGACGGCGGGCGCGGCCGTGTGTGTGTGGTCGCCGGGGGGCTCAGCCGCGAACGCCGCACAGGTGCAGCAGCCCCGCGAGCGCGCGGTAGGGGTCGGTGCGTCCGGCGCGGTCCTCGGCGGCCAGCAGCCGCTCCCACTCCGCTCCGGCGGGGTGTCCGTCCGCGTCGGCGGCGCCGTCCGCGAGATCGGTGAAGACGCGTATGCCGTACCAGTTCGCCAGCGGCGCCCCGATGCCCGCCAGCGTCGCGGTCAGCGCCGGCAGCCGGTCGGCGCGCACCCGCTGCCCGGAACGGTCGGATTCGCCGGGGGAGTCGAAGGCGGCGAGCGCCGCCCGCCAGTCGCCGGAGAGGCCGGGGCGCATCGCCAGCGCGTCGGCGTTCCGTACGACCAGGGAGAGCAGCCCGCCGGGGGCGAGCACCCGCGCCAGACCGGCCAGCAGCGGATCGGGCTCGGTGACGTACATCAGGACGCCGTGGCAGAGCACGATGTCGAAGGCGCCGGGCAGGAAGTGCACACCGGTCTCCCGGCCGTCCCCCTCGATCAGCCGGACCCGCTCACGGATACCGGCCGGCTCGCCCTCCAGCGCCTTGCGCACCTCCGCCAGCATCGACGGATCGGACTCCAGGCCGGTGACGTGGTGCCCGGCGCGGGCCAGCCGCAGGGCCTGGGTGCCCTGGCCGAGGCCCACATCGAGCACCCGCAGCCGCTGCCCGACGGGGAACCGCCCGGCTATCTGCTCCTCGATCTGCCGCGCGACCAGCTCCTGGCGTACGGCGCCCCGCACGCTGGCGGAGGCGCCCGGCCGGTCCGGGGTGTCCCCGCACAGGCCGGCCGGAAGCGTGGTCAGGGCCGCTCTCCGCGCTTGACCTGCGGCTTGGGCAGCCGCAGCCGGCGCATCTGGAGGGTGCGCATCACCGCGTAGGCCTTGACGCCCTTGTGGCTGTCGTTCGGGAAACGCTCCCGCAGCTGCTTGCCGAGGCGGACCCAGATCATCACCGAGTCGAGCACGATCAGCACGATGATCACGAGCCAGAGCAGCAGCGCGATGTTCTGCAGCTGCGGCACCCGGATCATGGTGAGCACCAGGATCACCACGGCCATCGGCAGGAAGAATTCCGCCACGCACCAGCGCGAGTCGACGAAGTCGCGCGCGAAGCGGCGCACCGGCCCCTTGTCGCGGATCGGCAGATAACGCTCATCGCCGCTGGCCATGGCCGCACGCTGCTTGGCCATGTCGTTGCGGCGGGCCTCACGCTGGGCCTTCGACGCCTCCTTGCGGTTGGTCGGCGTATGCGCGCGCGATCGGCGCTGCGACTGGGAGTCGCTGCGCTTC
The DNA here is from genome assembly GCF_044767385.1 of Streptomyces sp. NPDC101393. NCBI lineage: Bacteria > Bacillati > Actinomycetota > Actinomycetes > Kitasatosporales > Streptomycetaceae > Streptomyces > Streptomyces sp. NPDC101393. Next base: position 448,330 of record NZ_JBIWNU010000004.1, read on the forward strand.
GGCGTCGGGCGGCCTTTGGGGGCCTGCGGGTCGCGGGGCTGCTGGGGCTGGTCCGCGGTCACCTTGGCGGTCGCGGCCTGCTCATCCTTCGAACGGCTTCGGAACACAAAACCCAAGGGTACGGGGTCGGCGTGGGTGAGCGGCCGCCCGACGGGGCACGATCCGGCAACGGGGGCACGTCCCGAGCGGGGTCGTAACAGGACAGAACGGGCGCGGTGGTGCTTTCCCCGGACTCCCTACTCCCTGCGCGGGAGACGACGGGCTCACCGGATCGTCCTGCAGGAGGAGCGATCCGGCTCCGAACAGTGCGGTAATGGAACCAGGGCCCGTACTGTGGGGTCTGTAGATGTGCTGGAGTCCACGCCCGATGTAATCGGTCAGAAGGGGGCGCGCGAGGCCCATGAGCGGTGTCATGAAGCGTATGGGGTTGATCTTCCGCGCGAAGGCCAACAAGGCCCTGGACCGGGCCGAGGATCCGCGCGAGACCCTCGATTACTCGTACCAGAAGCAGCTGGAGCTGCTCCAGAAGGTGCGCCGCGGTGTCGCCGATGTGGCGACCTCCCGCAAGCGCCTGGAGCTGCAGCTCAACCAGCTCCAGGGCCAGTCCTCCAAGCTGGAGGACCAGGGCCGCAAGGCGCTCGCGCTCGGCCGGGAGGACCTCGCCCGCGAGGCGCTGTCCCGCCGCAGCGCGCTGCAGCAGCAGGTCTCCGACCTGGAAACGCAGCACACCACGCTGCAGGGCGAGGAGGAGAAGCTCACCCTCGCGGCGCAGCGGCTGCAGGCCAAGGTCGACGCCTTCCGCACGAAGAAGGAGACGATCAAGGCGACGTACACCGCCGCCCAGGCGCAGACCCGGATCGGCGAGGCCTTCTCGGGCATCTCCGAGGAGATGGGCGACGTCGGCATGGCCATCGAGCGCGCCGAGGACAAGACCGCGCAGATGCAGGCGCGGGCCGGTGCGATCGACGAACTGCTGGCCTCGGGTGCGCTGGACGACCCGACCGGCATGGCCAAGGACGACATCACCGCCGAGCTGGACCGGCTGTCCGGCGGCACCGATGTCGAGCTGGAGCTGCAGCGGATGAAGGCCGAGCTCGCGGGTGGTCCCTCCGCCGGCAAGCAGGCCATCGAAGGCGGCCAGGGCGGCGAGGCCCAGCCGTCCACGCCGCAGGACCAGCCGCGTTTCGACAAGCAGTGACGACCGGCGGCGGTTAGCCTCGCAGAGACGCCGGACCGGACAAAAGGGAGACCGTCGTGATCGTACGGATCATGGGGGAGGGGCAGGTGAAGCTGGACGATGCCCACTTCACCGAGCTGAACAAGCTGGATGACGAGCTGCTCGCCGAGATGGAGAGCGGCGACGAAGAAGGCTTCCGGCGCACCCTGGCCGGCCTGCTGGCGGCGGTGCGCCGACTGGGCTCGCCGCTGCCCGACGACTCCCTGGAGCCGTCCGAACTCATCCTGCCGTCCGAGGACGCGACGCTCGACGAGGTCAAGGAGATGCTCAGCGACGACGGCCTCATCCCCGGCTGAGCCGCCCCGCCGCCCGGCACCGACGTCTCCACTCCAGCGCAGCACCGGTAGCGCCCCGGCCCCCTCGTGGGACCGGGGCGCTACCGTTTCCTCTTGTGACCCCCCTCGACCCCGGACAGGACGCGCCCCGCACCGGCCGCTTTCACTGGCACCGGTCGCATCCGCTCGCGTTCGACGCGGTCCTTGCGGTGGCGGCCTTCATGGCGATCCTGATCGGCGCGGTCGCCGATCCGCACGGCCCGCACGGCGCCCCGCGGTTCGGCGAGAGGCACCTGTCGGCCATGACCGTGGCGCTGACCGGCCTGGCCTGTGCCGTCCTGGTGCTGCGCCGCCGGCTGCCCCGTACGGTTCTCGCCGCCACCGGGGCGCTGACCATCGTGGAGCTGGCCGTCGGCACCAGCGATCCGCGCGCCCCGGTGGCCGCCTCCGCCGTCATCGCGCTCTTCACCCTCGCCTCCCGCACCGACCGGCCCACCACCTGGCGGATCGGTGCCGTGACCATCGTCGTGCTGACCGCGGCGGCGATGCTCTCCAGCAGCCGCCCCTGGTACGCGCAGGAGAACCTCGGGATCATCGCCTGGACGGGCATGGCGGCGGCCGCCGGCGACGCGGTCCGCAGCCGCCGCGCCTACATCAGCGCCATCCAGGAGCGCGCCGAGCGTGCCGAGCGCACCCGCGAGGAGGAGGCCAGGCGCCGGGTCGCCGAGGAGCGGATGCGGATCGCCCGCGAGCTGCACGACGTCGTCGCGCACCACATCGCGCTGGTCAACGTCCAGGCCGGGGTCGCGTCGCACGTCATGGACAACCGTCCCGACCAGGCCAAACAGGCGCTCGCGCATGTGCGTGAGGCGTCCCGTTCGGCGCTGGAGGAACTCCGCACCACCGTCGGCCTGCTGCGCCACTCCGACGACCCCGGTGCGCCGACCGAACCCGCGCCGGGCCTCGGCGACCTCGACCAGCTCGTCGACGGTTTCGTCCGGGCCGGGCTGCCCGTCGATCTGGACGCCCCGCGCACGCCCGTGGCGCTGCCCGCCTCGGTCGACCTCACCGCGTACCGCGTCGTCCAGGAGGCGCTGACCAACGTCCACAAGCACGCCGGTGAGGGGGCGCGTGCCACGGTGCGGATCGTCCGGTCCGAGGCCGCGCTGACGGTGACCGTGCAGGACGACGGCGCCGGGCGGGCCGGGGTGCCCCGCCAGCGCGGCGGCGAGCGGGCCGCGGCGGAGCACGACGCGGCCGACAGCGGCGGCGGCCACGGCCTGATCGGGATGCGCGAGCGGGTCTTCGCACTGCGCGGCACGATCGTCGTGGGCCCGCGCGCGGCCGGCGGCTTCCAGGTGCGTGTCACCCTTCCACTCCAGGCCATCCGTACGGGGGAGACCACATGACGATCAAGGTGCTGCTCGCCGACGACCAGGCGCTGCTGCGCAGCGCGTTCCGGATACTCGTCGACTCCGAGCCCGACATGGAGGTCGTCGGGGAGGCCTCCGACGGCGCCCAGGCGTACGAGCTGTGCCGTACGACGGGCGCCGACGTCGTCCTGATGGACATCCGGATGCCGGGCGTCGACGGTCTCGCCGCGACCCGCATGATCAGCCAGGACCCGGAACTGTCCGGTGTCCGGGTGGTCATCCTGACCACGTTCGAGGTCGACGACTACGTGGTGCAGGCGCTGCGGGCCGGTGCCGGCGGCTTCCTCGGCAAGGGGGCCGAGCCCGACGAGATGCTGGGCGCCATCCGCATCGCGGCGGCCGGTGAGGCGCTGCTCTCGCCGGTCGCGACCAAGGGCCTGATCACCAAGTTCCTCGCGCAGGGCGACAGTTCGGCCGACGGCGGGCCCGGCGGCCGGGGCGCCGAGAAGCTGGCGACGCTCACCGGCCGCGAGCGCGAGGTGCTGACCCTGGTGGCCGGCGGGTTGTCGAACGACGAGATCGCCGAGCAGCTGGCGGTCAGCCCGCTGACGGTCAAGACCCACGTCAACCGCGCGATGGCCAAGCTGGGGGCCCGCGATCGCGCCCAACTGGTGGTCATAGCGTATGAATCCGGACTCGTACGCCCACGGGTGCAGTGAGAGTGGAGGGCTCCGTACTCCGAACGCTGTACTGACCGGAGTCGGATAACCGACCTGCGAGCGAGGAAAACCGGCCAGGACATGGCTGAAGGTGTAGGTGGGCCTGATGACCCGGTCGCGCGGGCTGTCCGCGTTGCCAGACAGGCCCTCCGCCGCCCTTTCAGAACAGAAGAGAGACCCCACCCATGTCCTGGCTGTCCCGACTCAGCCTCGTACAACGGGGCCTGATAGCGCTGATGTCGATCGTCGCGATCGCCTTCGGCGCCATCGCGATCCCGCAGCTCAAGCAGCAGCTCCTGCCCTCCATCGAGCTCCCGATGGTGTCCGTGATCGCGCCGTATCAGGGCGCGTCGCCCGATGTCGTCGAGAAGCAGGTGATCGAGCCGCTCGAGGACGGCATCCAGGCGGTCGACGGCATCAAGGGGGTCACCTCGACGTCGAGCGAGGGCTCGGGCGTCATCATGGCCCAGTTCGACTACGGCAATGACTCCAAGCGCCTGGTCGCCGACGTCCAGCAGGCCGTGAACCGCGCCCGCGCGAAGCTGCCCGAGGACGTCGACCCGCAGGTCGTGAACGGCTCGACGGACGACATCCCCACCGTCGTCCTCGCCGTCTCCTCCTCGTCCAAGGACCAGCAGACGCTCGCCGACCAGCTGGACCGCAGCGTCGTACCGGACCTGAAGAACATCGACGGCGTCAGCCAGGTCACCGTGGACGGCGTCCAGGACCGCGTCGTGGCCGTCACCCCCGACGCCAAGAAGCTCGCCGCGGCCGGCATCGACGCCCAGGCACTCGGCAAGGCGCTGCAGGCCGGCGGCACGTCCGTACCGGCAGGTTCGTTCGCCGAGGACGGGCAGAGCAAGACCGTCCAGGTCGGCGCGGGCTTCACCTCCGTGCGACAGATCCGGGACCTGCCTCTCGCCCCCGCCGCGGCGCCGGGCGCCCCGGGCGCGGACGCGGGCGGCGGCCGTACGGCCGGGCCGGTCCGGCTCGGCGACGTCGCCACCGTCAAGGAAGAGGCGGCGGCCCCGACCTCCCTGACCCGCACCAACGGCAAGCCCAGCCTCGCCGTCATGGTGACGATGGACCAGGACGGCAGCGCCGTCGCGATCTCCGACGCGGTCAAGGACAAGCTGCCGCAGATCCGCCAGGACCTCGGCAAGGGCACCGCGGTCACGGTCGCCTCCGACCAGGGCCCGGCCGTCTCCAAGTCGATCGAGTCGCTGACCACCGAGGGTCTGCTCGGCCTGATCATGGCCGTGATCGTGATCCTGGTGTTCCTGCTGAGCCTGCGCTCGACGCTGGTGACCGCGGTCTCCATCCCGCTCTCGGTCGTCATCACGCTGATCGTGCTGTGGACCCAGGACCTCTCCCTCAACATGCTCACCCTCGGCGCGCTGACCATCGCCATCGGCCGCGTCGTCGACGACTCCATCGTCGTCCTGGAGAACATCAAGCGGCACCTGGGCTACGGCGAGGAACGCCGCGAGGCCATCATCGGCGCGGTCAAGGAGGTCTCCGGGGCGATCACCTCCTCCACCCTGACCACCGTCGCGGTCTTCCTGCCCATCGGTGTCGTCGGCGGCATGGTCGGCGCCCTCTTCGGCTCCTTCTCGCTCACCGTCACCGTCGCCCTGCTGTCCTCCCTGATCGTGTCCCTGACGGTCGTGCCGGTGCTGTCCTACTGGTTCCTGCGCGCCCCGAAGATCGCCGAGGGCACCGACGTCGAGGAACTGCGCCGCAAGGCCGAGGAGAAGGAGGCCCGCAGCCCGCTGCAGCGCCTCTACGTCCCGGTGCTGCGCTTCGCCACCCGCCGCCGGGTCACCAGCGTCGTCATCGCCGTCGTCATCCTCATCGGCACCTTCGGCATGGGCCCGCTGCTGAAGACCAACTTCTTCGACCAGGGCGACCAGGACACCCTCACCCTCAAGCAGGAACTGAAGCCCGGCACCAGCCTGGGCGCGGCGGACGACCAGGCCAGGAAGGTCGAGAAGCTGCTGGCGGCCAACGACGACATCGCCGACTACCAGGTCACCGTCGGCTCCTCCGGCTTCATGGCGGCCTTCGGCGGCGGCACCGGCGCCAACCAGGCTTCTTACCAGCTCAAGCTCAAGGACGCCGCGGACTCCGGCAAGGTCACCGACGACCTGCGGGCGGGCCTGGACAAGCTCGGCAAGGGCATCGGCGACACCACCGTCACCGCCGGCGGCGGCTTCGGCAGCCAGGACCTGAGCGTGGTCGTCAAGGCCGGTGACGCGGACGTCCTCAAGGCGGCCGCCGAGAAGGTCCGGCAGACCGTCGCGGACCTCGATGACGTCACCGACGTCCAGAGCGACCTCGCGCAGAGCGTGCCGCGGATCTCCGTCAAGCCCAACGCCAAGGCGGCGGCCGCCGGTTACGACCAGACCACGCTCGGCGGCGCCGTCGCCCAGGCGATACGCGGCACCACCAGCGGCAAGGCCGTCCTGGACGACACCGAGCGGGACATCGTCATCAAGGCGGCCCACCCGGCGACCACCGAGGCCGAGTTGAAGGACCTGGTCCTGGCGACCCCGGCGGGCCCGGCCAAGCTGAGCTCCCTCGCCACCGTCAAGACGGTCCCCGGGCCGGTCCAGATGACCCGGATCGACGGCGCGCGCTCGGCGACCGTCACCGCCAAGCCGACCGCCGACAACACCGGCGCGGTCAGCGCCAAGCTGCAGTCCGAGATCAAGGCGCTGAAGCTGCCGGCCGGTGCGAGCGCCGAGATCGGCGGCGTCTCGCAGGACCAGACCGAGGCGTTCTCCTCGCTCGGCCTGGCCATGCTCGCCGCCATCGCCATCGTCTTCATGCTCCTGGTGGCGACGTTCCGCTCGCTGATCCAGCCGCTGATCCTGCTCGTCTCGATCCCCTTCGCGGCGACCGGGGCGATCGGTCTGCTGGTCGCCACGGGCACCCCGCTGGGTGTCCCCGCGATGATCGGCATGCTGATGCTGATCGGCATCGTGGTCACCAACGCCATCGTCCTGATCGACCTGATCAACCAGTACAGGTCACAGGGTTACGGCGTGGTCGAAGCGGTCGTCGAGGGCGGCCGGCACCGCCTCCGCCCGATCCTGATGACGGCGCTGGCGACGATCTCCGCCCTGCTGCCGATGGCCCTGTCCATCACCGGCGACGGCGGCTTCATCTCCCAGCCGCTCGCGGTCGTCGTCATCGGCGGTCTGATCACCTCCACCCTCCTGACCCTGCTTCTCGTCCCGACGCTCTACGCGATGATCGAACTCCGCAAGGAGCGCCGGGCGAAGAAGAAGGCCGCCAAGCGCGCCAGGAAGGCCCAAGACCCGGCACCGCCGGACGAGTCCGGCACCTCCGGCGGCGAGCGCACACCGGAGCCGGCGGGGGTCTGACCCGGCCCGCCGTACCCAGGACGGAGCCCCCGCAGCCGGAAGAACGGCTGCGGGGGCTCCCGTCTGTGCGCGCCGCCCGCGCGCTCCCCGCGTGCCGGGAGAGGCGCAAGGAGCGGGAGGCGCAAGGAGCGGCGGCATCCCCCGCCGACGCGGCAGGGGGCCCGCACCCACGGTGCGGGCCCCCTGCCCCGGTCCTTCGCCGGCCCTACGGCAGCGCCAGCATCCGCTCCAGCGCGAGCTTCGCGAAGCTCTCCGTCTCCTTGTCGACCTCGATGCGGTTGACGACCTTGCCGGCCACCAGCGACTCCAGGGTCCACACCAGGTGGGGGAGGTCGATGCGGTTCATCGTCGAGCAGAAGCAGACGGTCTTGTCGAGGAAGACGATTTCCTTGTCCTCGGCGGCGAAACGGTTCGCCAGGCGGCGGACGAGGTTCAGCTCGGTGCCGATCGCCCACTTCGATCCGGCGGGCGCGGCCTCCAGGGCCTTGATGATGTACTCCGTCGACCCCACGTAGTCGGCCGCCGCGACGACCTCGTTCTTGCACTCGGGGTGGACGAGGACGTTGACGCCGGGGATCCGGGCCCGTACGTCCTCGACCGACTCCAGCGAGAAGCGGCCGTGGACCGAGCAGTGGCCGCGCCAGAGGATCATCTTGGCGTTCCGCAGCTGCTCGGCGGTCAGCCCGCCGCCCGGCTTGTGCGGGTTGTAGACGACGCAGTCCTCCAGCGACATCCCCAGGTCGCGGACGGCGGTGTTGCGGCCCAGGTGCTGGTCGGGCAGGAAGAGCACCTTCTCGCCCTGCTCGAACGCCCAGTCCAGGGCCCGCTTGGCGTTGGAGGAGGTGCAGATCGTGCCGCCGTGCTTGCCGGTGAACGCCTTGATGTCCGCCGAGGAGTTCATGTACGAGACGGGCACGACCTGCTCGGCCACGCCGGCCTCGGTCAGTACGTCCCAGCACTCGGCGACCTGCTCGGCGCTGGCCATGTCGGCCATGGAGCAGCCGGCGGCCAGGTCCGGGAGGATGACCTGCTGGTCGTCGCCGGTGAGGATGTCGGCGGACTCGGCCATGAAGTGCACACCGCAGAAGACGATGTATTCGGCGTCCGGCCGGGCGGCCGCGTCCCGCGCCAGCTTGAAGGAGTCGCCGGTCACATCGGCGAACTCGATGACCTCGTCACGCTGGTAGTGGTGCCCGAGGACGAAGACCTTCTCCCCGAGCTTCTCCTTGGCCGCGCGGGCGCGCTCGACGAGGCCGGGGTCGGACGCGGCCGGCAGGTCGCCGGGGCACTCCACGCCGCGCTCGCTTCTGGGGTCGGCCTCGCGGCCGAGCAGGAGCAGCGCCAACGGGCTCGGCTGGACGTCCAGGGGCTGGGCGGTGGTCACGACACGCACCCTCTCTTTTCTGCAAGGAGCCTTCTCGTCTATTTGACGCTATCTATCATAGCCGCTTCACGTCACTTTGACGATGGCCATAATGTCGATGTGACGCATCAGCACCCCCGCGATTCCGGGTGACCCGCGGCGTCCGGCCGCCGGTGTGCGAGCATGAGGAGAGAACGTGTACGAGAGGCCTGTCGGCAGTGACCGGACGGCTTCCCGACAAGTTGAGCCCAGCCGGAATTAATCCGGGACGTCTGAGGTTGCAGGGTGCATCCGATGACAAGCGGTCCGTACAACCCGGGAGAGATGTAGATGAGCGTTCAGGACGAGACCACGGTCGACGGCATCATCCTGTCCGACGCGGCCGCGTCGAAGGTGAAGGGCCTGCTGGAGCAGGAGGGGCGTGACGACCTCGCGCTGCGGGTGGCGGTCCAGCCCGGCGGCTGCTCCGGACTGCGCTACCAGCTCTTCTTCGACGAGCGCTCGCTCGACGGCGATGTCGTGAAGGACTTCGACGGCGTCAAGGTCGTCACCGACCGGATGAGCGCCCCCTACCTGGGCGGTGCCTCCATCGACTTCGTCGACACCATCGAGAAGCAGGGCTTCACGATCGACAACCCGAACGCCAGCGGCTCCTGCGCCTGCGGCGACTCCTTCAGCTAAGAGTCAGCGGGTACGAAAAGGCGGCGCCCCCCCGAATGGGGGAGCGCCGCCTTCGTCGTTTCAGGCGTCCGCCGGGCCGCCCGTGCTCACTGCTTCGGCACGGACTCGCCGGTCGACACATCGACCACCTTGCGGCCGTCCAGCGGCTTGTCCAGCGTCACCGTCTTCGTGAACTCCTTGGCGATCTTCACGCAGATCTGGCCCGGCTTCTTGTCCTTGCCGACGACCTTGGTCCGCACGGTCTTCCCGGACTCCTCGGCGCTCACCGAGTAGGTGCTGCAGACGCCGCCCCAGAAGTGCAGCGTCAGCTTCTTGCCGCCGTCACTGACGCCATAGGCCTCCAGCGCCATCGCCCCGGGCTTGCCGGACGGCTTCTTCGGCGACCGGTCCGGGCTCTGCGACGCGCTGTCGCCGTCCCGGTGCGCCAGGAACCTCGGGTCGACCGCAGGGTGCGCGACCGTCGACGCGGTGTCCTGGCCCGCGCCCGGCTGGCGCACCTGGTACAGCCACGACGGCACCAGTGCCTGCCGGCCGTCCACGTACTGCACCGCCAGCCCGAAGACCGCGCCGGTCACCTCGGCCGGCTTCTGCGCCTTCGTCGGGGACGGCTCGCACGGCGCGATCTTGCCGTCGGCGCCCTTCCCGTTCGGCGGCGAGGGGCAGTCGCCCGCCGGACTCCGGCCATCGCGCGAATTCACCCGGTCCAGCGTCTTGTCGGCGTTCAGCACCGGATAGACGGCACCCTTGACGGGCTTCGCCAACTGACCGCTGCCGCCCACCACTTGACCGTCCGAACCGATCTGGAGGTCGCTCTGCCAGCCGTAGGTCGGCAGAGCGCCGAGCACCGGGTCGGCGGTGACGATCCGCACCGCGCCGGACAGCCCGCTCGCGTCGAGCTTCGCGCCCTTCTGGCCGAGCGCCGTCATGACCGGCGCGGCCGCCTGCTTCGCCTTCTCCTGCGACACCGCGCCCTTGCCGCTGCCGTCGTCCTCGGTCGAGGCGTCGCCGCCGCCACCGCGGTAGGACGGGCAGCCGGGCTTGCTCGACGACGGGCCGTTGCCGCCGGACGCGCTGCCCGAACCGGCCTTCGGGGAGGCGGGCAGCGCGCAGTTCGTGCCGCCCGGGGTGCCGTACTGCGAGTACGTCCAGGAGCCCGAGCCGGTCTTGTTCACCTGGAGTACGGGGCTGCGGGCGTCCCGCGTCAGCCCGCCGACCTTCCAGGTGTTGCCCTCGGAGCGGACCTTTCCGGCCACATCCAGGGCCTTCGCCAGCCGTATGACCGCGTCCTGGCCGATCTGCCCCTTCGGGCGGTAGACGGGCGCGGAGTCCGGCCCCTGGGGCAGTTTCTCCACGGCGCGGTAGCTGGCGCCCTGCGGGTTGGGCTCACCGGCGGCGATCCCGCCGCCGGTGTAGCCGTCGAGCGCGAGCGGGGGCGGGTCGCCCTTCGCCGCCGAGCCCGCCGGGGCGTCCTCGCTGCTGGACGCGGACGAGGCCCAGTACGCCGCGCCGCCCCCGGCGAGGAGTACCGCAGCGGCCATCGAGGCGACGACCAACGGTGTGCGCCGCCTGCGCTCCGTGGGGTTCGGGTTGTCGGTGGTGTCCTCGGTGTTCACCGCATCGCTCCTTCGGCTCCGCTGAACATCTGACGTTCCATCCTCCGTGAGGTGGACGCCGATGGGACGGGCCGGGGGTGCTTACGGTTCCCTGCGGGTGATTCCTCAGTCGCCGTACTCGGACATACCGTCCACAAGCGCAGCTGAGGACGCCGAGACCTTGATGCCGTGCAGATCCGCCGCCCGGCCCGGTGGCGGACCCGCCTGCCGCCCGGAATTCCAGTGCGGAGCCATCCGCGCGCAGTCCCCGCGCAGCTGGTCGAGCGACTCCGGATCCGCCGCCGGGCGGTGCCGTGCGGAGCCGGACGTGGCCTTGCCGGCGGACGAAGCGGGAGTGACGGCTTTCACATGCTTGGTCATACCGGAACCGTACGCACCCCACGGCCTGCGAAGAAAGCCCTACTATTGGGTAGATTTGCCAGGTAGGAGGCTCCAGGGCGACCGGGTAGCGTGGCACACCGTCCGCCCGCCCCTTACGCCATCCGCAGGAGCAGACCCGTCGTGCGCATCGCAGTCACCGGCTCCATCGCCACTGACCACCTGATGACCTTTCCCGGCCGCTTCGCCGACCAGCTGGTCGCCGACCAGCTGCATACGGTCTCCCTCTCCTTCCTGGTCGACGGCCTCGACATCCGACGGGGCGGAGTCGCCCCCAACATCTGTTACGGCATGGGCCTGCTCGGCCTGCGCCCCATCCTGGTCGGCGCCGCCGGCACCGACTTCGCCGAATACCGCGCCTGGCTCGACCGGCACGGCGTCGACACCGCCTCGGTCCGCATCTCCGAGGTGCTGCACACCGCCCGCTTCGTGTGCACCACCGACAGTGACCACAACCAGATCGCGTCCTTCTACACCGGCGCGATGAGCGAGGCCCGCCAGATCGAGCTGCAGCCGGTCGCCGACCGCGTCAGCGGCCTGGACCTGGTCCTGATCGGCGCCGACGACCCCGAGGCGATGATCCGGCACACCGAGGAGTGCCGCTCGCGCGGCATCCCGTTCGCCGCCGACCCCTCCCAGCAGCTCGCGCGCATGGAGGGCGAGGACATCCGCGTCCTCATCGAGGGCGCCACGTACCTCTTCACCAATGAGTACGAAAAGGCCCTGATCGAGTCCAAGACCGGCTGGAGCGGCGAGGAGATCCTGGCCAAGGTCGGCACCCGCGTCACCACCCTCGGCGCCCAGGGCGTCCGCATCGAGCGGGCCGGCGAGGAGACCGTCGAGGTCGGCGTCCCCCAGGAGGACGCCAAGGTCGACCCCACCGGCGTCGGCGACGCCTTCCGCGCCGGCTTCCTGGCCGGCCGCGCCTGGGGCCTGCCCCTGGAGCGCTCCGCCCAGCTCGGCTGCATGCTCGCCACCCTCGTCATCGAGACCCTGGGCACCCAGGAGTACGAGCTGCGCCGCGGCCACTTCATGGACCGCTTCACCAAGGCGTACGGCGACGACGCCGCCGAGGAGGTCCGCGCCCACCTGGCGTGACGCACACCATGCACGGCGGGCGGGGGCGTTCATCGCGTCCCCGCCCGTTCCGTTTCAGGCCCGGCGCCGCACGACGTACGCGGTGCCCTCCCGCGCGGGCCGTTCGCCGACGAACTCCTGGTCGCGCATCTCGCACCAGGCGGGAATGTCCAGCCGCGCCGCCGCGTCGTCGGAGAGCACCGTCACCGTGCCGCCGACCGGCACCCTGCCGATCACCTTCGCCAGCTCGATGACCGGAAGCGGGCAGCGCTTGCCGAGGGCGTCGACCACCAGCTCCCCGCTGTCCGGGCCGGCAGCCCCCGCCGGCTCCTGAGCGGCCGGCGCCCCGGCCGGCACGCCCAGCCGCTCGCGCACCGAACGCACCGCCTCCGGCAGCACCTCCAGGAAGCGGTCGACCTCCGCCTCCGGCGTACCGAGGGGGAGCGAGACGCGCACATTGCCCTCGGACAGCACGCCCATCGCGCGCAGCACATGGCTCGGCGTCAGGGTGCTGGACGTACAGGACGAGCCGGACGACACCGAGAAGCCCGCACGGTCGAGTTCGTGCAGCAGGGCCTCCCCGTCGGCGAAGAGACAGGAGAAGGTGACGAGATGCGGAAGGCGGCGGACGGGATCGCCGACCACCTCCACGTCCGGCACCAGCTCCGGGACCCGGCCGCGGATCCGCTCGACCAGCTGCCGCAGCCGGCCCGCTTCGTCCGGCCCGCTCTCCGTCGCCGCGCGCAGCGCCCGCAGGGACGCGGCGGCGGCCACGATCGCCGGGATGTCCTCAAAGCCCGGGGCACGGCCCGACTCCCGCTCGTCCAGGGGCCCCTGGGCCGCGAAGCGGGTGCCCTTACGGATCGCCAGCAGCCCCACGCCGGGCGGTCCGCCCCACTTGTGGGCGCTCGCGGTCAGCAGGGACCAGGCGCCGGGCACCTGACCCCAGGGGAGCGACTGGGCCGCGTCCACCAACAGGGGCACCCCGGCCTCCCGGCACAGCGCGGCTACTTCCTCGACCGGCTGTTCGGTTCCCACCTCGTGATTGGCGGACTGCAGACACGCCAGCGCGGTGTCCGTGGTGAGCGCTGCCGCGACGGCACCGGCCGCCACCCGGCCCGTACGGTCCACGGCCACCTCCGACACCGTGCCGCCGCCCGCCTCGTGCACCTGGGCGGCGTGCAGGACGGAGGAGTGCTCGACGGAGGAGTGCAGCAGCCGGCCGCCGACACGCCGACGTGCCGCGAGCGCGCCGAAAATTCCGGTGTGCACGGCCCGCGTTCCCGACGGGGTGAAAACCAGCTCGTCCGGGCGGCAGCCCACGGCCTCCGCCGCGGCCTCCCGGGCGGCGTCCAGCAGCAGCCTGGCCCGCCGCCCCTCGCGGTAGAGGCGGGCCGGATCGGCCCAGCCCTCGTCCAGCGAGGCGAGCAACGCCTCCCGAGCGACGGGGTGCAGAGGGGCGGCGGACGCGGCGTCGAAGTAGGGCACGTACGAGACGGTAGCCCCCCTGGCCGGCGCCGCAGGTGCCCCCGGCCCGGCGCCCGGCCCCGGGTCCTCGGCAGGGGCCCGGCGGCCGCGGGGGAGAGGATGCCGGGCACGCCGTCAGATGCCAGGTGGGAGCGGCCGATCGGGTCCGGGAGGGGTCGCCGGCGAGGTTCCCGCCACCCCTTCGGGGTGCGACGCGGCGCGTTGGGCACCCTCCCCGCGCGACCCCAAATAGCGTCCAGTAGGGTTTGGTCCGCATAAACATCCAAACCCCTGCCCGTGCCAGGGCCGGCGACCGACCAGCGAGACGGCCGCAGCCGGTCTCGCGGGCGAGACTCTCGGGAAGGCGCTACGTGAGTCCCAACGGCTCCGACCGCTCGTCGCGGCGCCCGATGCGGCGGAAGCTGCCGCAGGTGCTTGCTGCGGGCCTGGTCCTGGCGACCGCGACTGGTTGCACATATAAGGACTTCCCCCGCCTCGGCATGCCAACGCCCGTCACCGACGAGGCGCCGCGGATCCTCTCTCTTTGGCAGGGCTCCTGGGCCGCCGCCCTCGCAACGGGCGTGCTGGTGTGGGGCCTGATCATTTGGAGCGTGATCTTCCACCGCCGCAGCAGGACCAAGGTGGAGGTACCCGCACAGACGCGTTACAACATGCCGATCGAGGCGTTGTACACGATCGTCCCGTTCATCATCATCGCGGTGCTTTTCTACTTCACCGCGCGTGATGAGAGCGCCATCCTCAAGACTTCCAAAAAGCCGGACCACATCGTGAATGTGGTGGGCTTCCAGTGGAGCTGGGCGTTCAACTATCTGGAGAACGTGGACGGCAGCAAGTCGACCACGAATATCGACTCCCCGGCTCTCGACGGGATCCCGGACAAGTGGAAGAAGGGTGCTCCGGCCGGCGCTGACGGCGTCTACGACCAGGGCACGCCGAATTCACGGAACCCGCAGAACGGCAACCCGGGTCCCACCCTGTGGCTGCCCAAGGGCGAGACGGTCCAGTTCGTCCTGACGTCGCGTGACGTCATCCACTCCTTCTGGGTGGTGCCGTTCCTGATGAAGCAGGACGTCATTCCGGGCCACACCAACGTCTTCGAGGTGACTCCCAACAAGGAGGGCACCTTCATGGGCAAGTGCGCCGAGCTCTGCGGCGTCGACCACTCCCGGATGCTCTTCAACGTCAAGGTCGTCTCCCCCGAGAAGTACCGGGAGCACCTCAAGGACCTGGCGAAGAAGGGCCAGACCGGTTACCTGCCGTCCGGCATCAAGCAGACGGATCACGCCAGGAACGCGGAGACCAAAAACAAGTGAGCATCCTCAACGAACCTCAGGGTGCCGCCGCCGACACGGCTCCGGCAGCACCGCCCGTACGCCAGAAGCAACCCGGTATCGCTGTGGTGAAGTGGCTCACGACCACTGACCACAAGACCATCGGCACGATGTATCTGGTCACGTCGTTCGCGTTCTTCTGCATCGGCGGCCTGATGGCGCTGCTCATGCGGGCCGAGCTGGCCCGTCCGGGCACGCAGCTGATGTCGAACGAGCAGTTCAACCAGGCGTTCACGATGCACGGCACGATCATGCTGCTGATGTTCGCGACGCCGCTGTTCGCCGGATTCGCGAACTGGATCATGCCGCTGCAGATCGGCGCGCCCGACGTGGCGTTCCCGCGGCTGAACATGTTCGCGTACTGGCTCTACCTCTTCGGCTCGCTGATCGCCGTGGCCGGCTTCCTCACCCCGCAGGGTGCGGCGGACTTCGGCTGGTTCGCGTACTCGCCGCTCTCGGACGCGGTGCGTTCGCCGGGCGTTGGTGCCGACATGTGGATCATGGGTCTGGCCTTCTCGGGCTTCGGCACGATCCTCGGTTCGGTCAACTTCATCACCACGATCATCTGCATGCGCGCCCCTGGCATGACGATGTTCCGGATGCCGATCTTCACCTGGAACGTCCTGCTGACCGGTGTCCTGGTCCTGCTGGCCTTCCCCGTGCTCGCCGCCGCGCTGTTCGCGCTGGAGGCGGATCGGAAATTCGGGGCACATGTCTTCGACGCGGCAAATGGCGGAGCGTTGCTCTGGCAGCACTTGTTCTGGTTCTTCGGGCATCCAGAGGTGTACATCATCGCGCTGCCGTTCTTCGGCATCGTTTCCGAGGTCATTCCGGTCTTCTCCCGGAAGCCGATGTTCGGTTACATCGGTCTGATCGCGGCCACGATTTCGATTGCCGGTCTCTCGGTGACGGTCTGGGCGCACCACATGTATGTGACGGGCGGCGTGCTCTTGCCGTTCTTCTCCTTCATGACATTCCTGATCGCGGTGCCGACAGGCGTGAAGTTCTTCAACTGGATCGGCACGATGTGGAAGGGCTCCTTGTCCTTCGAGACGCCGATGCTGTGGGTGATCGGCTTCCTGATCACCTTCACCTTCGGTGGTCTGACCGGCGTCATCCTCGCGTCGCCGCCGATGGACTTCCACGTCTCCGACTCGTACTTCGTCGTGGCGCACTTCCACTACGTCGTCTTCGGCACCGTCGTCTTCGCGATGTTCGCCGGCTTCCACTTCTGGTGGCCGAAGTTCACCGGCAAGATGCTCGACGAGAAGCTCGGCAAGATCACGTTCTGGACGCTGTTCGTCGGCTTCCACGGCACGTTCCTCGTCCAGCACTGGCTGGGCGCCGAGGGCATGCCGCGGCGTTACGCCGACTACCTCGCGGTGGACGGTTTCACGACGCTGAACACGATCTCGACGATCAGCTCGTTCCTGCTGGGCCTGTCGATCCTGCCCTTCATGTACAACGTCTGGAAGACGGCGAAGTACGGCAAGAAGGTCGAGGTCGACGACCCCTGGGGCTATGGCCGTTCGCTGGAGTGGGCGACCTCGTGCCCGCCGCCGCGGCACAACTTCCTCACCCTGCCGCGTATTCGTTCCGAATCCCCGGCATTCGATCTGCACCACCCGGAGATCGCCGCGCTGGACGCACTCCAGAACGGCCACGGCTCCGAGGATGACAAGGCCCTCGCCGGCGGCAAGGAGGCGGGCAAGTGAAGATCCAGGGCAAGATGTTCATCTGGCTCGCTGTCTTCGTCCTCGCCATGGCGATCGTCTATGGCGTCTGGTCGAAGGAGCCCGCGGGTACCACCGCGCTGTTCCTCGCGTTCGGCCTGTGCATCATGGTCGGCTACTACCTGGCCTTCACGGCCCGGCGGGTCGACGCGGGCGCACAGGACGACGAGAACGCCGAGGTCTCGGACGACGCCGGCGAGCTGGGCTTCTTCAGCCCGCACAGCTGGCAGCCGCTGTCCCTGGCCATCGGTGGCGCGCTCGCCTTCCTGGGCGTCGTCTTCGGCTGGTGGCTGCTCTACTTCTCGACTCCGATCATCTTCGTCGGCCTCTTCGGTTGGGTCTTCGAGTACTACCGGGGTGAGAACCGCACACAGTGAGCGCGGCCCACGCGCTCAGGGGGCGGGCCCGGACACCTCAACAGGTGTCCGGGCCCGCCCCTTTGGTTGTGGGGGCCGTCCCCATTTGCAGTCCTCCAGCGCGCTGAAACGGGGGATTCTTCATATTTTTGGGGCATGAGTTACAGACCTCGAACCCGGACGGTGCTGAGCTGCGGCCTCCTGCTCGTGCCCCTTGCGGTGAGCGCCACCGCTTGCGGGGGCTCGTCGTCGGAACCGCTCTCCGCCCAGCCCTATGACGCGGCCGACCAGATCTCGGCCAACATTCCCGAAGGCAAGCAGAAAGCGGACCCCAACAAGCCGCTTGAGGTCACCGCGAAGGGTGACGAGGCGCGGATCACCGACGTGACCGCCACCGACGCCTCCGGCCGGTACATCCGCGGCGAACTGACCGCCGACGGCAAGCGGTGGCACACCACCGTGCCGCTGGCCGCGGGCACCCGCTACACGGTGCGGGTGAGCACCGAGGAGGAGGACGGCACGCCCGGCCGCAAGACCCTGGTGGTCGACACCACGGACGCGGACTCCCGGCTGCGGGTCACCTTCGGCCCGGAAACCGGTGAGTACGGCGTCGGTCAGCCGGTCACCGCCGAACTCAGCAAGCCGGTCAATGACGCGAAGGCGCGGGCCGTCGTCGAGAGCGCCCTCAAGGTCGACTCCACACCGCGGGTCCAGGGCACCTGGCACTGGGTGGACGGCAAGTCGCTGCACTTCCGCCCGAAGGAGTACTGGCCGGCGCACGCCACGATCTCGGTGCACAGCAACCTGCAGGGCCTGAAGATCTCCAAGGGGCTCTACGGAGGCCCCGCGAAGCCCGTGAAGCTCACCACGGGCGACCGGGTGGAGGCCATCACCGACGCGGGCTCGCACCAGATGACGGTGCTGCGCAACGGCGAGGAGATCAACACCATCCCCGTCACCACCGGCAAGCCCGGCTTCTCCACGCGCAACGGCGTCAAGGTCGTGCTCGGCAAGGAGAGCTTCGTACGTATGCGCAGTGCCACGGTCGGCATCGCCGCCGGGAGTTCGGATTCCTATGACCTGCCGGTCTACTGGGCCACCCGGGTGACATTGAGCGGTGAGTATGTGCACGCCGCGCCGTGGTCCGTCGGATCGCAGGGCGCCGCCAACGTCAGCCACGGCTGCACGGGCATGTCCACCGGCAACGCCCAGTGGTTCTTCAACACCGTCCGCGTCGGCGACCTCGTCTCGGTCATCAACAGCGGCGGCGAGAAGATGACGCCGTTCGACAACGGCTTCGGCGACTGGAACATGCCCTGGAAGGAATGGCGCGACGGCAGCGCCCTGAAGAACAAGGCCTCCGACACCACAGGAGCCGCCGAGCAGCAGCGGGAACCCGCGGATGCTGCCCGGCTGCGCCCGCAGGTCTGAGGGGCCCTCAGGCGGCCGCTCAGGCCTGTGTGAGGTGCTTCGTACGCAGCAGTGCGGCCAGGGAGTCCGCGAACGCCACCGGGTCCACGGGATGGGTCACGGCGGCGTCCGCGCGGCTCCACGTCGCCAGCCAGGCGTCCTGCGGCCTGCCGATGAGCAGCAGCACCGGCGGGCAGTGGAAAATCTCGTCCTTGATCTGCCGGCAGACGCCCATACCCCCCAGGGGCGCCGTCTCGCCGTCCAGCACGCAGACGTCGATGCCGCCCTGTTCCAGGGCCTCCAGGACGGCGGGATGGGTGGCGCACTCCAGGATCTCGATCTGCGGAACATCGGCGGCGGGCCGCCGGCCGGCCGCCAGCCGGACCTGCTCGCGGGTGTTGGCGTTGTCGCTGTAGACCAGCACCGTGGCAGTCGCCTGCATCGTTCCTCCACGCTTCGTAGCGGCACAGCATCGGGTGGGACGTTTGCGCGGATGCTACTCCCGCACGGGGGGCGCGCAGGAGGGTTCGGACGGATCGAAGATCTGCCCAACGCGCCGTCAGGACTGGTCGGCGCGGCGTCCGGGGCCCCACGCCGCGGCCGTACTTCCCCCCTTCGAGCGACCGTGGGAAGGGCCCGTACGAGCAGGGCATACGCCCTTGACACACCGAACGGCACCCCCCGGAGTGAGGGCGGGATAAGCGACCGACATAATGTCGGTCGTGGCGACAGCAACGACAGTAGAAACCGGGCACGCGCACCCGTCGGTCAATCGGCCGAACCTCACCAGCGTCGGAACCATCATCTGGCTGAGTTCCGAGCTGATGTTCTTCGCGGCCCTCTTCGCGATGTACTTCACCCTCCGATCGGTGACCGGAGCCGAGTATTGGAAGGAATCCGCCGATGCGCTGAATCTTCCGTTCTCCGCGACGAACACAACGATCCTGGTGCTCAGCTCTCTGACGTGCCAGCTCGGTGTTTTTGCGGCCGAGCGTGGCGACGTAAAGAAGCTGCGGACGTGGTTCGTGATCACCTTCATCATGGGGGCGATCTTCATCGGCGGTCAGGTCTTCGAGTACACCGATCTGGTCAAGGAAGAGGGCCTCTCGCTCTCCTCCGGGCCGTACGGATCCGTGTTCTACCTGACCACCGGCTTCCACGGCATGCATGTGACGGGCGGTCTGATCGCCTTCCTGCTGGTCCTGGGCAGGACGTACGCGGCCAAGAGGTTCACCCACACGCAGGCCACCGCGGCCATCGTCGTGTCCTACTACTGGCACTTCGTCGATGTCGTCTGGATCGGCCTCTTCGCCACGATCTACCTGATCCGGTAACCCGGTCCTGACCGGACCCGCATTTCAGACATAGCCAAAGCATCGACGCAGAAAATCCTGACACCGGGGTAATCCGTGAAAAAGCTCTCCGCACGACGGCGCCATCCGCTGGCGGCGCTCGTCGTCCTACTCTTCGCGCTGGCGGTCACTGGGGGGCTGTACGCCGCGTTCGCGCCGGCGGACAAGGCTCAGGCCGATGACGCCGCCCAGTCTCTTGCCATCAAGGAGGGCAAGAAGCTCTACGCCGTGGGCTGCGCAAGCTGCCACGGCACCGGCGGTCAGGGCACCTCCGACGGACCGAGCCTGGTCGGCGTCGGCGCCGCAGCCGTCGACTTCCAGGTGGCCACCGGACGTATGCCGGCCCAGCAGCCGGGCGCCCAGGTCCCGGCGAAGAAGAACATCTACAACCAGGCCGAGATCGACCAGCTCGCCGCGTACGTCGCGTCGCTGGGCGCGGGCCCCACCGTTCCGGGCAAGGAGCAGTACAGCTCCGACGGCGCCGACATCGGCAAGGGTGGCGAGCTGTTCCGCACCAACTGCGCGCAGTGCCACAACTTCACCGGTAAGGGCGGCGCCCTCACCAACGGCAAGTACGCACCGGAGCTCGACGGGGTCGACCCGAAGCACATCTACGAGGCCATGGAGACCGGCCCGCAGAACATGCCGAACTTCGGCGACGGCTCGCTGTCGAAGGACAACAAGAAGGACATCGTCGCGTACCTCGGTGCGGTCAACGGCGATGACACCCCGAGCCCCGGTGGCCTGGACCTCGGCGGCCTGGGACCGGTCAGCGAGGGCCTCTTCGGTTGGATCGCCGGCATGGGCGCGCTGATCGGTGTCGCCATCTGGGTCGCAGCCCGGACTACGAAGGCCAAGAAGTCATGAGTGAGACTGGACGACACGAAGACGTGCCAGAAGAAACCCTTCCCAGTGAGCGGGAGACGGCTCACGACGGTGTGGTGAAGCCGGCGGAGAACCCGTTCGCCGACCCGGGTCTGCCGGCCCACGAACACCGCGTCCAGGACATCGACGAGAAGGCGGCCCGGCGCTCCGAGCGCGCGGTGGCCTTCCTCTTCCTGCTGTCCATGCTCGCGACGGTCGGCTTCATCGCCTCGTACGTGATCTTCCCGATCGACAAGATCGTCTACATCTGGCCGTTCGGTCACGTCAGCGCGCTGAACTTCGCGCTCGGCCTGACGCTCGGTGTGGCGCTCTTCTGCATCGGCGCCGGCGCGGTCCACTGGGCCCGCACGCTGATGTCGGACGAAGAGGTCGCCGACGACCGGCACCCGATCGAGGCCGAGCCCGAGGTCAAGGCCAAAGTTCTGGCCGACTTCGCGCAGGGTGCCAAGGAGTCCGGGTTCGGGCGCCGCAAGCTGATCCGCAACACGATGTTCGGTGCGCTGGCCCTGGTGCCGCTCTCCGGCGTCGTCCTGCTGCGCGACCTCGGTCCGCTGCCGGGCACGAAGCTGCGCACCACCGGCTGGCGGAAGGGCATCCGGCTGGTCAACCAGTCGACGAACCTCCCGCTGCGTCCCGAGGACATCGCCGTCGGCTCCCTGACGTTCGCCAAGCCCGAGGGCCTGGAGGACGACAGCGAGGACTTCGCCGAGAAGATCGCCAAGGACGCCCTGATGCTCGTGCGGATTCAGCCGCAGGAGATCAAGGACAAGCACGAACTCGAGTGGTCGCACGACGGCATCGTGGCCTTCTCGAAGATCTGCACCCACGTCGGCTGCCCGATCAGCCTGTACGAGCAGCAGACGCACCACGTCCTCTGCCCGTGCCACCAGTCGACCTTCGACCTGGCGGACGGCGCCCGCGTGATCTTCGGTCCGGCGGGCCATGCCCTGCCGCAGCTGCACATCACGGTGAAGGACGGCTTCCTTGAGGCCGCAAGCGGCTTCGAGGAGCCCGTCGGCCCGAGCTTCTGGGAGCGCGGATGAGTAACGAGACTGGCGCGGCAACCCCGCGCCGCGGCAAGGCGCCCGCGGGCGAGCGGGTCGCTGACTGGGCGGACGGCAGGCTGGGCATCTACAGCCTCGCCAAGTCCAACATGCGCAAGATCTTCCCGGACCACTGGTCCTTCATGCTGGGTGAGGTCGCGCTCTACAGCTTCATCATCATCATCCTGACCGGTGTCTACCTGACGCTGTTCTTCCACCCGAGCATGGCCGAGGTGACCTACCACGGTTCCTACGTGCCCATGCACGGGGTGCGGATGACGCAGGCCTTCGAGTCGACGCTGGACATCAGCTTCGACGTCCGCGGTGGTCTCCTTATAAGGCAGATTCACCACTGGGCGGCGCTGGTCTTCCTGGCCGCGATGATGGTCCACATGATGCGGGTGTTCTTCACCGGCGCCTTCCGCAAGCCGCGTGAGGTCAACTGGCTGTTCGGCTTCCTGCTGTTCGTGCTGGGCATGTTCACCGGCTTCACCGGCTACTCGCTCCCCGACGACCTGCTCTCCGGCACCGGCGTGCGGTTCATCGAGGGAGTCATCCTGGCGATGCCGCTGGTCGGTTCGTACCTGCAGATGTTCATCTTCGGCGGGGAGTTCCCGGGGCACGACATCATCCCGAGGTTCTTCACGGTGCACGTGCTGCTGCTGCCGGGCATCATGCTCGGCCTGCTGGTGGCGCACCTGATCCTGGTCTTCTACCACAAGCACACGCAGTTCCCGGGTGCCGGCAAGACCAACAAGAACGTCGTGGGCATGCCGCTGCTGCCGATCTACATGGCGAAGGCGGGCGGCTTCTTCTTCCTGGTCTTCGGCGTGATCTCGGTGATCGCCGCGGTCGCCAGCATCAACCCCGTGTGGGCGATCGGCCCCTACCGGCCCGATCAGGTGTCCACCGGCGCCCAGCCCGACTGGTACATGGGCTTCGCCGAGGGTCTGGTGCGTGTGATGCCGGGCTGGGAGTGGAACTTCTGGGGCCACACCGTCAACTTCGGTGTGCTGATCCCGATCGTGATCTTCCCGCTGGTTCTGGTCGCGATCGCGGTCTACCCGTTCGTCGAGTCCTGGATCACCGGTGACAAGCGCGAGCACCACCTGCTCGACCGTCCGCGCAACGCCCCGACCCGCACCGGCTTCGGTGTGGCCTGGCTGACCGCGTACTTCGTGATGCTCATCGGCGGTGGCAACGACCTGTGGGCCACGCACTTCCACCTGTCGCTCAACTCGATCTCCTGGTTCGTCCGGATCGGGTTCTTCGTCGGGCCGGTGCTCGCCTTCATCGCCACCAAGCGGATCTGCCTGGGTCTGCAGCGGCGGGACAAGGACAAGGTGCTGCACGGACGCGAGTCCGGCATCATCAAGCGCCTGCCGCACGGTGAGTTCGTCGAGGTCCACGAGCCGCTCGACCAGGAGCAGCTGCACGTGCTCACGCAGCACGAGCAGCCCAAGCCCCTGGAGCTCGGCCCGGAGGTCGACGAGAACGGCGTCGAGCGCAAGGTGTCGCGTTCGCGGAAGCTGCGCGCCAAGCTCTCCAAGTCGTACTACGGCGAGGACAACGTCATTCCGAAGCCCACGGCGGAGGAGTACAAGGAGATCACCAGCGGCCACGGCCACCACTGATCCCCGCGGCGCCCCCAGGGCGCCGAGCAGGGTGTAACGCCACCCAGAGGGCCCCGTCCTTCCCCACGTTCCCGGCTTCGGCCGGGCAGGGGATCACCCAATGTGGACGGGGCCCTCCGGCATGTCCGGGGCTCGGTAGGGTGACGTCATAAGCAGAGACAAACCAGGAGTGTGGACCATGAACGTTGTGACCCCGGTCGGCGGCGACAGCGTGGCGGCCCACACCTGGCCGGGCATGCTGGACGCCCTGCTCGAAGGCCGTGACCTCGACGCCGCGGACACCGCGTGGGCGATGGACCGGATCATGCGGGGCGAGGCCAGCGACGCGCAGATCGCCGGGTTCGCGGTGGCGCTGCGGGCCAAGGGCGAGACCGTCGCGGAGATCACCGGGCTGGTGCGCGCGATGTACGAGCACGCCCGGCTGATCGAGGTGCCGGGTCCGAGCGTGGACATCGTCGGCACCGGCGGCGACGGCGCGAAGACCGTCAACATCTCCACGATGGCCTCGATCGTGGTGGCCGGCACCGGCGCGAAGGTCGTCAAGCACGGCAGCCGTGCGGTGTCCTCGGCCAGCGGCGCCTCCGACGTGCTGGAGAAGCTGGGCGTCAATCTCGATCTGACCCCGCGGCGGGTCACCGAGGTCGCGCAGGAGGCGGGCATCACCTACTGCTTCGCGGTGAAGTTCCACCCCTCGCTGCGCCATGTCGCCAACGCCCGCGGTCAGTTGGGCATCCGCACGACCTTCAATGTGCTGGGCCCGCTGACCAATCCCGCCAAGGTCCGCGCCCAGGCGACGGGCGTCGCGGACGCCCGGATGGCGCCGATCATGGCCGGGGTGCTGGCCGAGCGCGGCTCGTCGGCGCTGGTGTTCCGCGGTGACGACGGTCTGGACGAGCTGACGACCACCGCGACGTCCCGGGTGTGGGTCGTACGGGACGGCGTGGTGCGCGCGGAGGCATTCGACCCGCGGGACGTCGGCATTCCCCTGGTGCCCGTGGAGGCGCTGCGGGGCGCCGACGCGTCGTACAACGCGGATGTGGCGCGCCGGCTGCTGGACGGGGAGACGGGCCCGGTGCGTGATGCCGTGCTGCTGAATTCCGCGGCGGCGCTGGTGGCGCTGGAGCCGGGCGACGCACCGCTGGCGGAGCAGATCCGGGCGGCCCTCGGCAAGGCGGCCGCCTCGATCGACTCCGGTGCGGCCAAGCGGGCGCTGGAGCGCTGGGTGGCGGCCAGCAACGCATGAACCGCCGGTGCCGCTGAACCGCCGGTACACATGAGCGGCCGGTGACGCAGGGTGTGACGCAGGGCTCAGTCCGTCATACGGACCGGGCCTTGCGCCTTTTTGCTCGTGTGGCATGATTCTGCCCAGGTCACGAGTGACAGCGATATGGCCCCGGCCCGCTGTCCGGCAACCCTCCTTCCGTGGCGGGGTGCCCCGGGTGATGACCAGGCCGCAGGCAGCGAGGTCTGCGGCAAGCGCGGATCCCTCGCCAGGGATCCTGGTCCTCGAGGGAGATCTCTTCATGATTCAGCGAATGCGATAGGGCCTGACGGCCCCTTTTCCGCCCCCTTTTTCTTTCTGCTGCGCCGCCGCGGCCTGCTGCCGTGCGCCCTTTTCGCAGCGCATTCGCTTGTCTCTCACGGGAGTTCGCCATGTCTGTTTCCGTCGTTGCCGCTGACCGTTCCGTTTGTGCCCCGCTGCCGGTTCTGGGCCGGGATGTCCTCGTCCCGCTCGTGACCGGTGGAGAGGTCGACTACGCCGCGCTGGACTACGCGGCCAGCGCGCCCGCCCTGCAGCGGGTCTGGGACGACGTGGCCGGCTACGCGCCGTACTACGGCAGCGTGCACCGTGGCGCCGGTTACCTCTCGCAGCTCTCCACCGACCTGTTCGAGAACAGCCGCCGGACGATCGCGGACTTCCTCGGCTGCCGCGCCGAGGACCAGGTGGTCTTCACCCGCTCCACCACCGACTCGCTGAACCTGCTGGCGGCCGCGCTCCCGGCGCACACCCGGGTGTTCGTCTTCGAGACCGAGCACCACGCCTCGCTCCTGCCGTGGGAACAGCGCCCGGACACCGAGGTGACGTACCTCAACGCGCCGCGCACCCACCAGCAGGCCGTGGACACCCTGGAGAAGGCGCTGGCGGAGCGCGAGCCCTATGGCCCGGCGCTGGTGTGCGTGACCGGGGCGTCGAATGTGACCGGTGAGCTGTGGCCGGTCAAGGAGCTGGCGGCCGCGGCGCACGCCCATGGCGCGCGGATCGTCCTGGACGCGGCGCAGCTCGCCCCGCACCACCCCGTCGACATCGACGCGCTGGACGTCGACTGGGTCGCCTTCTCCGGTCACAAGCTGTACGCGCCGTTCGGCGCCGGGGTGCTGGCCGGCCGCGCGGACTGGCTGCAGGACGCCGACCCGTACCTCGCGGGCGGCGGCGCCAGCCGCAAGGTCGCGCGGCGTGCGGACGGCGGCGTGGACGTGGAGTGGCACACCACCGCCGCCCGGCACGAGGCCGGTTCGCCCAATGTCATCGGCGCCTACTCCATCGCCTCTGCCTGCCAGGCACTGACCGAGGCCGGGTTCGACGATCTGGTCGCCCGCGAGCGGACGCTGATCGCCCGGGTCCAGGCGGGCCTGGCCGAGGTGCCCGAGGTGAACGTGCTCTCCCTCTTCGGCGACGACGCCCCGCGGGTCGGCGTCATCTCCTTCGTCGTCGAGGGCTGGAACAGCTCGCACTTCGCGGCCGCGCTGTCCGCGGAGTACGGCATCGGCGTGCGCGACGGCCTGTTCTGCGCGCACCCGCTCGTACGCACCCTCCTGGGCGGCGAGCCGGGCGAGCAGGGCGAGTGCGGCGCCCCGGAGGCGGCGCCCGGTGAGCGGTCGCTGAACGCCATCCGGGTCAGCTTCGGGGCGGGGACGCCCGACGAGCACATCGAGCGGTTCGTGCGGGCCGTCAAGGAACTCGTCGCGGACGGGGCCCGGTGGAACTACCGCACCGAGGACGGGCGTTGCGTCCCCGCGCGCAGCGCGGGCTGACGTCCCACGTCGCCGGCTGTCCCGCCGCGGGGGTTGCTCCCCTTGCGCCCGCGGCGGGCCGGTGGGGGCGGGCGCGGCTGCCTTCGCACGCGCCGGGGCCCGGACCCTGACGTGCCACTCCCACCGGTCCTTCACCACACCCAATGGGCCTGGCAGCCCCCGCGCGGCGGCACCGGCCCGCCGCGGGCGCGATGGCGATCAACCACGATCAACCGCTACGGCGGGACAGCCGAAAATGTGGGGGAGCCCCAAAAAGAGCAGTGCCTACGCGTCGAGCCCGATCGCGAAGGCCGCTTCGAGGTCGTGCTGGGAGTAGGTGCGGAAGGCGATGTGCGTCTCGGTGGAGGAGACGCCGGGCACCTTGCTGATCTGGCCGGGGATGACATCGGCGAGGTCGTCGTGGGCGGCGACCCGCACCATCGCGATCAGGTCGTGCGCACCGGTGACGGAGTAGACCTCGCTGACGCCCTCCAGCGCGGCGATCTTCTCGGCGATCTCCGGGATCTGGTCCACGCTGGTCTTGATGAGCACGATCGACGTGATCACTGCTGGCTCTCTCCCTCGGTCGCCGCTTCGTTCACCCTGGTGGCCCCCACAGTATCCCGCCCGTAGCGCACCCACGCGTAGAGGAAGCCGAGGGCGAAGCCCACCACATGGGCGAGGTAGGCGACGCCGGGGCCGTTGGGGTCGTCCTGGGCGGCCTGCCACTGGAGGAAGAACCAGAACAGCAGCACGATCCAGGCGGGGAAGCGCAACGGCAGGAAGAAGAGGAACGGGAAGACGCTGGTGACGCGGGCCTTGGGGAAGAGGTGGAGGAACGCGCCGAGCACGCCGGAGATCGAGCCGGACGCGCCGACCAGGGTCTGTCCCGAGGCGGCGTGCGCGGCGGCGTAGCCCAGGAGCGCCAGATAGCCGGTGACGAGGTAGAAGACGGTGAAGGGCAGCCGGCCCATCCGCGCCTCGGCCATCGCGCCGAACACGTAGAGGAACAGCATGTTGCCGAGCAGGTGCAGCCAGCTGCCGTGGACGAACAGCGCGGTGAGCGGGGTGGCCAGTGCGGCGACGGAGCCGCTCCACAGGTCGAGCGGGATCACGCCCCAGCGCTCGAAGTAGGCGGTCTGGGCCTGCATGAGGGCGTCGCCGGTGCCGTATATCCGGTTGAGACCGGAGGCGGGCCCGATCACGAAGACCGCGCAGCACAGGCCGATCAGCACGTTCGTCATCCGTGAGAACACCGCCCGCAGCGACCGGGCCGGGTGCGCGGGCCGGGGGAGTGCGGGGGGCCGGGGCGAGGAAGGGGAGGAGCCAGGGGAGGGAGACGGCGCCATCATGAAGTGATCATGACTCAATGCGGGCAATCGGGACAGAGTGCCTCGCCGCGTCCCGGCTCCTGGGCACGGCCCGCACCGGCCCCCCATCAGGCCGTAGGGTTACAGGCAGTACTTTGCGTACCTCCGCGTTCCGACGGCGCACCGCGTGAGCCACCGCAGCACGAGCACGAAAGAGGACGACACGATGGCGCTTCCCCTGCCGACGGCCGAGACCCGGTGGCGCTGCACCCTGTGCGGCAACCTCACCCGTTTCGACGTGACCCGACAGTCCAAGGTCGTGGAGTACGTCCACCTCGACCTGGCCGGGGAGCCGAAGGTGGAGGAGCGCGACGTCCTGAGTGAGAGCATCGAGTCCGTGCGCTGCCGCTGGTGCAACGCGGTCGACCAGATCGAGCTGGTCGACCGGCCGGGCGCGAGCGCCTGAGAACGGAGCGATGCAGCCGTGGTGGAGCGTCCAGAAGGGGAGCCGGGGGCGGAGCATGACGACGCACCCGAGGGTGCGGCCGAAGAAGTGCTCGACCGTCCGCTGCCCGAGGGCGTACGGCGCCGCGTCGTGGCGCTCGCCGCGGAGTCGTTCGGCGGTCTGACGATCGCCGAACTGCCGCCCCCCTTGCGGCAGTACGCCCGTTTCACCCCGACCCGTCGGGCCAAATTCGCCGGTAATGCGATGGCTTCGGCGCTGGAGAGCGACGCGGTCTTCCGGCAGCGGATCGCAGGCAAGCTGCGCGAATCCCAGCCGGAACTCGCCGAGGCCCTCGACCACGGCACGCCGCCCGCCGCCGCCGACCCGCTGGATGTCGCGGCGGCGGCCTATGTGATGCGCCCCGACGGCTGGGTCAAGCTCGTCGCCGCAGCCGGTGAGGAGGCCCAGCGGGCCCGCGCCGAGCGGGCGGGCGAGGAGGCCCAGCGGGAGCTGGCCCGGCTGCGCGAGGAATTGGCGCAGGCGCGTACGGAAGCCCGTACGGACGTCGACCGCGTCCGCGTGGACCTGGACGCCGCCCGCAAGGAGAACGACTCGCTGCAGCGCAAGCTGCGCAGCGCGCTGAGCGACGTCAAGCGCGGCCAGGCGGCGGTGCGCAAGGCCGAGGCAGCGCTGGCGGAGGCCCGGGACCGGGCGGCGACGGAGAAGACCGCGGCGGACAGCGAGCTGCGCCGGCTCAAGGCCCGGGTCGGCGAGGTCGAGGGGGCGCTGGAGACCAGCCGGCGGGCCGCCCGCGAGGGGCGCAGCGTCGAGGACATGCGGCTGCGGCTGCTGCTGGACACCGTCCTTGACGCCGCGCAGGGGCTGCGCCGCGAGCTGGCGCTGCCGCCGGCCAATGTGCATCCGGCGGACACCGTCGAGGCGGTCGAGCCGGGCCGGATGACACCGAAGGACATCGCGACCCGCGCGCTCTCGGACATGGATCCGGCGCTGCTCGACCAGCTTCTGGCCCTGCCGCAGGCCCACTTGGTCGTGGACGGCTACAACGTCACCAAGACCGGCTATCCGACGATGCCGTTGGACAAGCAGCGGCTGCGGCTGCTGGGCGGGCTGGCGGTGCTGGCGGCGCAGACCGGGGCGGAGATGACGTGTGTCTTCGACGGTGCGGAACTCGCGGCGCCGGTGCTGCTCGCGCCGCCGCGCGGGGTGCGGGTGCTGTTCAGCAAACCGGGCGTAACGGCCGATGAGTTGATTCGTCAGCTGGTAAGGGCCGAACCGCCCGGCCGTCCGGTGGTCGTGGTCTCCACGGACCGGGAAGTGGCCGACGGTGTGGCGAAGGCCGGCGCGCGGCCGGTCGCATCGGCGTTGCTTCTCAAGCGACTTGCCCGTACCTGACGCCGGGAAAAACGGCGCCGATTCGTATCTGAGCGTCAAATGGCGCTTACTGCCTGTGTGATGTTGGTAAAGGATGGGGTCGGTGACGCAGTTTTTTCCCGTGAGGATTTGAAGCGATCACAACTCGGTTACTAAGGTCAGGCCTCGAACCTTCATGCAGGTGATCATCCAACCGGGATGAACAGTGAAGGAACCGCCGAGTCCGCGGCGTTCACGCGGAGCCGGGGTCTCACCCCCCCCACTTCCCGGTAGGCGGCTGGAGGAAGAAGGAGCTCGCCTTCGTGGCGTCCCACCGTCGACCCAAGCAGCCGAGCCGTACTCGCGTCACCGTGCTCACCGCGACCGCCGCCGCGGCGGTCGCCCTCTCGTCCCAGGCCGCGCAGGCCGACCCGCAGCAGTCGAAGAAGGACGTCAAGTCCGAGGTCGACAAGCTCTACGAGCAGGCCGAGCAGGCGACCGAGAAGTACAACGGCGTCAAGGAAGACCAGGAGAAGCTCCAGAAGGAGGTCGAGGGCCTCCAGGACAAGGTCGCCCGCGGCCAGGGGGAGCTGAACCAGCTGCGCAAGGGTCTCGGCGCCGTCGCCTCCGGCCAGTACCGCAGCGGCAGCATCGACCCGTCCGTCCAGCTCTTCCTCTCCGGCGACCCGGACACGTACCTGGAGAAGGCCGCCACGATCGACCAGTTGAGCGGCAAGCAGGCCGAGCAGCTGAAGACCATCGCGGACAAGCAGCGCCGGCTCGCCCAGGAGCGTGCGGAGGCCGCGAGCAAGATCAAGGACCTCACCGAGACCCGCAAGGCGCTCGGTGACAAGAAAGACGACATCAAGGACAAGCTCGGCAAGGCGCAGGAGCTGCTCAACACCCTCACGGCCAAGGAGCGCGCCGCGCTGCAGGCCAAGGAGGACCGCGCCAACCGCAGCAACGACCGGGTCAACCTCGGTGACGACGTGCCGGCTTCGCAGCGCGGGGCGGCCGCCCTGGCCGCCGCCCAGTCGAAGATAGGGTCCCCGTACGTCTGGGGCGCGACCGGCCCCTCCTCGTTCGACTGCTCGGGTCTGACCTCGTGGGCCTACCAGCAGGCCGGCCAGTCGCTGCCGCGCACCTCGCAGGCACAGGCCAGCGCCGGCACCCAGATCAGCTCGCAGAGCGCGCTCAAGCCGGGCGACCTGGTGCTCTTCTACAGCGACCTGCACCACATCGGCCTCTACGCGGGCAACGGCCAGGTGCTGCACGCGCCCAAGCCCGGTGCCGCGGTGCGCTACGAGTCGATCGGCAACATGCCGTTCATGTACGGCGTGCGGGTCTGACCGACCGCCCCGGCGCTTCCGGACGTCCGGATGCGCCGGATCTGCCGCCCGAACGGGCGAATTGCGGCCCGCGCCGCTGACTTACCGCCCCGCCGGTGACCTGCACAGTCACCGGCGGGGCGGCTTTTTGCGTACGGCCGGAGGTCTTTGGCCGGTGCGTCCCGCCACGGTTACTGTCTGCCCTCGCAGCTGCCGGTCACCGACGCCCTCCCGGGCGGCAGGGGCTGCACACGGAAGGAGTGCGGCTCTCGTGGTCTCCCATCGCCGTACCTCGCAGCCCGGCCCCGTCACCCTCACCGGTGTCACCGTCCTGTCGGCCGCCCTGGCGACAGCGGCCGCCACGCTGTCCGCTCCACCGGCCGCCGCCGACCCCACCGGCGGGGACACCACGGCCTCCCGCGTCGACGCGCTCTACGAGCAGGCCGAGCGGGCCACCGAGAAGTACAACGGCGCCCACGAGCGGGCCGGGGAACTGCGCGAGCAGGTGGCGTACCTGCAGGACAGCACCGCACGCGCCCAGGAACGGGTCAACCGGCTGCGCGGCAGGATCGGCGCGCTGGCCGCGGCCCAGTACCGGGGCGGCGGGATCGACCCCACCGTCAAGCTCCTGCTGTCCGAACAGCCGGACAGCTACCTGGAGAAGGCCGCCGCGCTGAACCGGATC
Source organism: Streptomyces sp. NPDC101393 (assembly GCF_044767385.1). NCBI lineage: Bacteria > Bacillati > Actinomycetota > Actinomycetes > Kitasatosporales > Streptomycetaceae > Streptomyces > Streptomyces sp. NPDC101393. The sequence goes on from NZ_JBIWNU010000004.1 coordinate 479,818, forward strand.
GGCTCCACCCAGGCCGGTGAACTGCGCGAACTGCGCGCGGCCGGGCGGGTGCTGGACCAGCGGCGCCGGGAGACCGCGGCGCGGCTGGCCTCCCTGGAGGCGGGCCGCAGGGACGTCGCGCGCCACAAGAAGGACGTCCAGCGCAAGCTCGCCACCGCGCGCCGGATGCTGCACGCGCTCCCGGCGGACGCCAGGGCGGCCTTTGACCGGGCCTCCAGGGGCGGCGGGCGCGACGGGGGCCTCCCGGACCTCCTCGGCGGTGTGGCGGCCTCAGGGCGGGCCGCAGCGGCCGTCGCCGCGGCCCGCGCCGCGGTCGGCTCCCCGTACGCCTGGGGAAGCACCGGCCCCTCGTCCTTCGACTGCTCAGGTCTCACCCAATGGGCCTACGGCCGGGCCGGCGTCTCCATCCCGCGGACGTCCCAGGCCCAGCGCGGCTCCGGCCGGCAGGTCTCGCTCGGCCAGGCGCAACCCGGTGACCTGGTCATCTACCGTTCGGACGCCAGCCACGTCGGCATGTACGTCGGCAACGGCCAGGTCGTGCACGCCCCCTATCCCGGCGCGCGGGTGCGCTACGACCCCGTCGGCATGATGCCGATCTCGTCCATCACCCGGCCCTGAGACGCCGCCCAGCATTTTTGCCCCGCGCGGGCCGCACATACGATCGGCCGCATGTCGGATCAACGCGCGGCGCGGCGGCCGCCGTCGGGAGCCGGGGTGGCGGGCGGCGCCGTCCTGGCCCTCGCGCTGCTCGCCGGCTGCACGCCGGCGGCGCCGTCGGACACCGGCTTCCCCGACGTCCAGGAGATGCTGGACCAACGGGCCCAGGCGGTCCGGAAGCGGGACGCCGCGGGCTTCCTCGCCTCCGTCGACCCGCAGGCCACCGGCTACCGCGACCAGCAGAAAAAGGTGCTCGGCAACCTCGCCGCGGTGCCGCTCGCGGACTGGCACTACGACCTCCTGTCGACCGGCGCCTTCCCGCTCCCGGACGGCGGCACCGGAGAGCGGCTGGCCGCCAAGGTCCGGCTCAGCTACCGCCTTGAGGGCTACGACACCGCGCCGGTCAGCGCCGTCCAGTACCTGACCCTCAAGGAGCGCGACGGGCGCTGGCGGATCTCTTCCGACACCGACGGTGAGGCGGCCGGGAAGACCGGCACCCGGCAGCTGTGGGACCAGGGCCCGGTCCGGCTGGTACGCGGCCGGCACAGCCTGGTGCTCGGCGGTGCCGGCGAGGCGGCCCGGCTGCACGACCTGGCCGACCGGGTCGACGCGGCGGTGCCCGCCGTCTCCGCCGCCTGGAAGGGGCCGTGGTCGCGCAAGGTCATCGTGGAGGCGCCGGACACCGTGGGGCGGATGGCGCAGCTGCTGGGCAGCGGTGAGCCGTCCGGCTACGCCGGGATCGCGGCCGTCACCACCGGCGAGGCGGGAGCCTCGGCGAAGGCCCCGGCCGACCGCGTGATCGTCAATCCGGACGCGTACGAGGAACTCAACGACATGGGCCGCAAGGTCGTGCTCACCCACGAGACCACGCATGTCGCCACCCGCACGGTCACCACGGCCGCCACCCCGCTGTGGCTGTCCGAGGGGCTCGCCGACTGGGTCGCCTACCGCGGCACCAAGCGCAAGGCCGCCGTCGCCGCCCCGGAACTCTCCCGGGCCGTCGCGACCGGCGCGCCGCCGGCCCGGCTGCCCACCGACGAGGACTTCGGCTTCACCTCCGGCGCGGACCGGCTGGCGAAGGCGTACGAAGGCGGCTGGCTGGCCTGCCGGATGATCGCCGACAAGTGGGGCGAGGCCAAGCTGATCGCCTTCTACCGGGAAGTGGGGCGGACCGGTGCGCCCGCCGGGAGCGCGGGCGCACCGATGGAGGCGCAGCGGGCGGCGGCGACCGGTGCACCCGCCACGGGCGGGCCGGCGGCGGCCAACGGCAAGGGGCAACCGGCCCGCGCGGACCGGATGGACCGCGCGATGCGGACCCAACTGGGCGTCGGTCTCGCGGAGTTCACCCGGCAGTGGCGGGCGTACGTGAAGGGTCAGCTGCGCTGAGCGAGGGCTCGCGCCCCGGCCGGCGGCCCGCGCCGGTGGACACCCACAGCCGGCGGCAGGCGAGCAGTGAGGCGGCGACCAGCAGGCCGTTGCGCAGCGCCAGTACGGCGATGCCCTGCCCGTCGCTCGCCACGACGTGCGCGAACCAGACGGGGAACTCCAGCAGCGTGACCCCGGTCGCGAGGAGTACCAGGACGGCGGGCAGCGCCTGCCGGCTCGCCCGCGCGCTCAGGCAGACCGCGGCCAGACCCACCAGCCAGAGCATGTACTGCGGGCTGATCACCCGGCTGGTGGTGGTGAACAGCAGGGTCGCGGTGAACGCGGCGTCGCAGAGCGTGGCGGCGGTCAGCTCCCTGGCCCGCAGCCGCCACAGCAGCAGCCAGCCCACGGCGGCGGAGGTCCCCGCGAGCGCGATCATGGAGACGAGCGGGACCATCGGGCCCAGGAACTCCACCGAGCCGTAGTTGAGCAGCACCTGACCGGACCAGCCGAAGTGCCGGGCCACATGGAAGACCATCGCGCCCAGCGATTCGACCTCCGTACCCCGGTCGCGCTGGAAGGCCAGGAAAGCCGTCGCGCCCGGCGCGGCAGCCATGAACCCCAGGGTCAGGGCCACCGCGGTGCCCGCCGCGCTTAGCCACAGCGCCCGCGCCCGCCGGCCGCGTACCGCCGCCCCGCACAGCACGAGCGCCGGCCACACCTTCAGCAGCGCCCCGAACGCGACCAGGGCGCCCGCCACCCGGGGCCGGCGGGCGGCGGCCAGCAGCGCGGCGGCGGCGACCGCGGCGACCATCAGGTCGTAGCGGGCGTACGCGGTCGGGCCGAGCAGCGCGACCCCCGCGATCCACGCCCACACACCGGCCGGCCGGCCGCCGGGGCGGCGGCCCGCGCGCAGGAACAGCACCAGCGCCGCGGCGTCCACGACCAGGACCACCGCGAAGAAGCCCGCCGTGTAGTCGAGGAAGGGCAGCAGCCCGGGGGAGAGGATGGCCAGCGCGGCGGCCGGCGGGTACTGCCACGTGACGTCGTCCAGGGGGAAGGTGCCGGTCTTCAGGACCTCGGACCAGCCCTGGTAGATCGCCGAGACATCGCCGGCGACGTCCGGCCCCGGCAGCACCAGCACCCTCGTCACGCACAGCAGGATCACCGCGCGCGTCGCCGCCCAGACCGCGACCGCCGGCCACACCCGCGCGCGGGCGGGGCCGCCGCGCGTCGGCGGCGGCGCTGTGCCGGTCGTACGTTCCCGGTCACCGGCGTGGCCGGCGGTGTGCTCCATCACTGTCCGATCGCTGGTCGTGTCCGGCTGTCCGATGCCGGTGGCGGCTGGTCACGACCGTAGAGGAGACCGGGGCCGGGTGCGGCCGCCGCCCCCGCGGCAGACCGGTGACCCGGTACTGTCGGGCCGAACCGCCCCGGGCGTGTCCGCGGTCTTCCGGTCGGCAGCGATCACCGGCGCGGACCGCCCGCCGCCCCGACCGCCGAGAGACCATCGTGCACAAGACCCTGATCGTCACGAACGACTTCCCGCCCCGGCCCGGCGGCATCCAGGCCTTCCTGCACAGCATGGCGCTGCGCCTGGACCCCTCCCAGGTCGTCGTCTACGCCTCGACCTGGAAGCGCGGCAAGGAAGGCGCCGAGGCCACCGCGGCTTTCGACGCCGAGCAGCCGTTCCCGGTGATCCGCGACCGTACGACGATGCTGCTGCCCACGCCCCGGGTGACCCGGCGGGCGGCCGGGCTGCTGCGCGAGCACGGCTGCGCGTCGGTGTGGTTCGGTGCCGCGGCGCCGCTCGGCCTGATGGCGCCCGCGCTGCGCTCGGCGGGCGCCCGCCGCATCGTGGCGACCACCCACGGGCACGAGGCGGGGTGGGCGCAGCTGCCCGCCGCCCGGCAGCTGCTGCGCCGGATCGGCGAGGGCACCGACACCCTCACCTACCTCGGCGAGTACACCCGCTCGCGGATCGCCGCGGCGCTCACCCCCGAGGCCGCCGCGCGGATGACCCAACTCCCGCCCGGCGTCGACGAGAAGACCTTCCACCCCGGTTCGGGCGGCGCCGCCGTACGCGCCCGGCTCGGGCTCGCGGACCGGCCGGTGGTGGTGTGTGTCTCGCGGCTGGTGCCGCGCAAGGGCCAGGACACCCTGATCGAGGCGATGCCCGCCATCGTGGCCGCGGTGCCCGACGCGGTGCTGCTGGTCGTCGGCGGCGGCCCGTACGAGAAGGAGCTGCACGCGCTGGCCCTGGAGAAGGGCGTCGGCGACGCGGTCCGCTTCACCGGCGCCGTCCCCTGGGAGGAACTGCCCGCCCACTACGGCGCCGGGGACGTCTTCGCGATGCCGTGCCGCACCCGCCGCGGCGGCCTCGACGTCGAGGGTCTCGGCATCGTCTACCTGGAGGCGTCCGCGACCGGACTGCCGGTCGTGGCGGGCGATTCGGGCGGTGCGCCGGACGCGGTGCTGGACGGCGAGACCGGCTGGGTGGTCCCCGGCGGCTCCCCGTCCGCCGCCGCCGAGCGGATCGTCACGCTGCTCAAGGACCCGGCGCTGCGCCGCTCGATGGGCGAGCGCGGACGGGCCTGGGTCGAGGAGAAGTGGCGCTGGGACCTGCTGGCCGAACGGCTGCGGGAACTGCTGTAGGGCGCCGGCGAGAGCGCTGCTCCACGACGCGAGCGGGGTACGGCCCGACGGCCGTACCCCGCTCGTATCGCACCCGGCCTTCGTCGGCCGACCGCTCGGCTAGCCGCGGTAGATGGCCTCGATGTCCTCGGCGAAGTCCTTCGCCACGACATTGCGCTTGAGCTTCAGCGACGGCGTGACGTGGCCGGACTCCTCGGTGAACTGGGTCGGCAGGATACGGAACTTGCGCACCGACTCGGCCTTGGAGACCGCCGCGTTGCCGTCGTCGATCGCCCGCTGCACGGCGGCCAGCAGCTCCGGATCGTCGGCGATCTCGGCCGGGCTGATGCCGACCGGATGGCCGTGCTCCTCGGCCCAGCGCGGCAGGAACTCCTCGTCGAGGGTGATCAGCGCGCCGATGAACGGCCGGGCGTCGCCGACGACCATGCACTCGGCGATCAGGGCGTGCGACCGGATGCGGTCCTCGATCACGGCCGGCGCGACGTTCTTGCCGCCCGCGGTGACCAGAATTTCCTTCTTGCGCCCGGTGATGGCGAGGTAGCCGTCCTCGTCGAGGGTGCCGATGTCACCGGTGTGGAACCAGCCGTCGGAGAGCGCTTCCTTGGTCGCCGCCTCGTTGTTCCAGTACTCGGTGAACAGGTGCTCGCCGTGCAGCAGCACCTCGCCGTCGTCGGCGATCCGCACCACCGAGCCGGGCAGCGGCTGGCCGACGGTGCCGATCTTCTGGCGGTCCCACGGGTTGAACGCGGTGGCCGCACAGGACTCCGACAGGCCGTAGCCCTCCAGGGCGGTGAAGCCGATACCGCGGTAGAAGTGGCCCAGCCGCTCGCCGAGCGGGGCGCCGCCGGAGATGGCGTGCGTGGCGCGGCCGCCGAGGACGGCGCGCAGCTTGCCGTAGACCAGCCGGTCGAAGACCTTGTACTTGAACTTCAGGCCGAGCGACGGGCCTTCGGGGCTGTCCAGCGCGCGGCTGTAGGCGATCGCGGTGTCCGCCGCCTTGTCGAAGACCTTGCCCTTGCCGTCGGCCTGCGCCTTGGCGCGCGCCGAGTTGTAGACCTTCTCGAAGACCCGGGGCACGCCGAGGATCATCGTCGGCCGGAAGGAGGCGAGTTCGTCGGTGAGGTGCTTGATGTCCGGGGCGTGGCCCAGCTTGATGGGGGCCATCACCGAGGCGACCTGCACCAGCCGTCCGAAGACATGCGCGATGGGGAGGAAGAGCAGCACCGAGGAGTCGCCGGTGCGGAACAGCGGCCGCAGGCGTTCGACGATGTTGCCGCACTCGGCGAAGAAGCTGCGGTGGCTGAGCACACAGCCCTTGGGGCGGCCGGTGGTGCCCGAGGTGTAGACGATCGTGGCGGGGGAGTCCGCGTCGGCGAGGGCGCTGCGCGCGTCCACCTCCTCGTCGGTGATGCCGTCGCCCGCGGCGCGCAGCCGGGAGATGGCGTCCCGCTCTATCTGCCAGATGTTCTCCAGGCCGGGCAGCCGGTCGCGGACCGACTCGACGGTGGCCTCGTGGGTGGGGCTCTCCACCAGGCAGGCGACCGCGCCCGAGTCGCCGAGGATCCACTGGATCTGCTCGGCGGAACTCGTCTCGTACACCGGGACGGTGATCGCGCCGGCGCTCCAGATGGCGAAGTCCAGCAGCGTCCACTCGTAGCGGGTGCGCGACATCAGGCCAACTCTGTCGCCGGGCTGGATGCCGGAGGCCATCAGGCCCTTGGCCGCGGCGCGGACCTCGGCGAGGAAGGTGGTGGCGGTGACGTCCTGCCACTGACCGTTCACCTTGCGTCCCAGGACCGCAACATCAGGGTGCTGCGCGGCATTTCGGCGGATCAGATCCGTCAGGTTGCCGTCCGCGGGGACCTCGTACAGGGCCGGAAGGCTGAACTCGCGCAAGACTGCTGCTCCTCATTGGCGCCGGCGCCACGACGCTGTGTGTACACCGGCGGCGGTCCATGATCATGCACAGGGGGGATTGGACTGCCCGGACGTTACCCATCGGTATTGCTATAGGGATAGGGGGTCGCGGCCAGATGTTTGATGCGTCACACGCTGGGCGACACGCCGTGGGGATGCTTCGCGCAGACTAGACCAGCCCTTTGGTGACCCGAAAGTAACCGCTGGTCCGGGGCGCCCTCCCGGTGGCGGCCCGGGGGATCTAGGGTGACGCCATGCGTGTGCATGTGGTCAGTGACGTCCATGGCAACAGCCGGGACCTGGCGAGCGCCGGAGTCGGCGCCGATGCCCTGGTCTGCCTCGGTGACCTGGTGCTCTTCCTCGATTACGCCGACCATTCGCGCGGCATCTTCCCCGACCTGTTCGGCGTCCGGAACGCCGACCGGCTGGTCGAGCTGCGCACCGCCCGCCGCTTCGAGGAGGCCCGGGAGCTGGGCCGCGACCTGTGGGGCGAGCTGGACCGCAACGGACCGGGCCGGGAGTCGGTCATCGAGGGCGCCGTCCGCAAGCAGTACGCCGAATTGTTCGCCGCCTTCCCGACGCCCACGTACGCCACCTACGGCAATGTCGACATTCCCCGCCTGTGGCCGGAATACGCCGGGCCGGGCACCACGGTCCTTGACGGACAGCGGGTGGAGATCGGCGGCCGCGTCTTCGGCTTCGTCGGCGGCGGCCTGACGACCCCGATGCGCACCCCCTACGAGATCAGCGACGAGGAGTTCGCCGCCAAGATCAAGGCCGTCGGCGAGGTGGACGTGCTCTGCACCCACATTCCGCCGGACGTCCCCGAGCTCTGCTACGACACCGTCGCCCGGCGCTTCGAACGCGGCAGCGGGGCGCTGCTGGACGCCATCCGCGCCACCCGGCCCCGCTACGCCCTGTTCGGCCACGTCCACCAACCGCTCGCCAGGCGGGTCCGGATCGGCCGCACGGAATGCGTCAATGTCGGGCACTTCAACGCGACCGGGACGCCGTACGCCCTGGAGTGGTGAGGCCGCCGGCCGCGGCCCCGGCCCCGTCGCGGCGGGCCTGCTGGTGTCCGCCCGCCGTCCGCCGCGCGGTAGCCTTCAGCAGCAGAGACACCAGCACAGACACCGAGCTTGACGCGAGTCGGCGGACCGGCATGAATCGGCATGGAGGAGTCACGGCGATGGCCGAACACACCAGCTCGAGCATCACGATCGAGGCGGCACCCGCCGAGGTGATGGGAGTGATCGCCGACTTCGACCGCTATCCGGAGTGGACCGGAGAGGTCAAGGAGGCCGAGGTGCTCGGCAAGGACGACCAGGGGCGCGCCGAGCAGGTGCGCTTGGTGCTGGACGCCGGCGCGATCAAGGACGACCACACCCTCGCGTACACCTGGACCGGGGAGAACGAGGTCAGCTGGTCGCTCGTCAAGTCGCAGATGCTGCGCGTCCTTGACGGTTCCTACCGCCTCGCCCCGCGCGGCGGCGGCGCGAGCACCGAGGTGACGTACCAGCTCACCGTCGACGTCAAGATCCCGATGCTCGGGATGATCAAGCGCAAGGCCGAGAAGGTCATCATCGACCGTGCGCTGGCCGGGCTGAAGAAGCGGGTGGAGAGCGGCCCCCAGGAGCCGTCCGGCGAGGCGTCCCCGGCGGACCCCGCCGAGGCGACCCGGCCCGCCGACGAGGCCAAGAAGCTCTGAGCGTGCGCATCCTCCTCGTCACGGGTCCCGGAGGTGCGGGCCGCACCACGCTCGCCGCCGCGACCGCCCTGGCCGGCGCCCGGCGGGGGGAGCGCGTACTGCTGCTCACGACCGAGAGCAGCGCTCCGGAAGTGGTGCTGGGCGCACGCCCCGAAGCCGCCTCGGCCACCCCGGTGGCCCCCGGCCTGCACGCCCGCCGGGTCGACCCCGGCGACCGGTTCCGCCAGGAGTTCCTCGCCTTCCAGGAGCGCGCCGGAACCGCCCTCGACCTGCTCGGCGCGGCCCCTCTCGACGAGGACGAACTCACCGAGATCCCCGGCTCCGAGGCCTTCGCGCTGCTGCACGCCCTGCGCACCGAGCACGCCTCGGACGACTGGGACACCGTCGTCGTCGACATGCCACCGGCCGAGGAAACGATCCGGCTCCTCGCCCTGCCCGCCCAGGTACGCCGCTACCTGCGCCGCCTGCTGCCGGCCGAACGCCAGGCCGCCCGCGCGCTGCGCCCCGTCCTCGCCCAGCTCGCCGGCGTCCCGATGCCCGCCCAGAAGCTGTACGAGGCCGCCGAGCGCTGGGAGGACGAACTCGCCGCCGTCCAGCGGGTGATCGACGCCCCGGACACCTCCGTACGCCTGGTCACCGAAGCCGGTCCGGTCGCCGCAGCGAACCTGCGCACCATCCGCGCCGGCCTCGCCCTGCACGGCCGCCGCACCGACTCCGTCCTCGTCAACCGCCTGCTGCCGACCGGCTCCGCCGACCCGTTCCTCGCCGCGCTCTCCGGCAGCCAGCAGACGGCGCTGAAGGCCCTGCGCGAGGAATCGGCCGATGTCCCCGTCCACGAGGTGCCGCACCTGGGCCGCGACCCGCAGGGCGTCGACGACCTCGCCGCACTGCTCGACGGGACGCCGGAGACGGCCGGGCCGGGCGGGACGGCGGAATCCGCCGGCCGCGATCCCTGGACCGTCGAGGACCGGCTCGCCACCGATGGCATCCTGCTGTGGCGGGTGCCGCTGCCCGGAGCCACGCGCGAGGGCCTCGCGCTGGTGCGCCGCGGCGACGAGATCGTCGTCTCCGTCGGCCGCCACCGCCGGATCCGTACGCTCCCCTCCGCGCTGCGCCGCTGCACCGTCTCCGGCGCCGGGCTGCGGGACGGCGTACTGGACATCCGGTTCACCCCCGACCCCGGACTGTGGCCCAAGAGTCCCTGAACGCCATACCACCGTTCGGGTAACGTCGGGGGTGAGTCCCTTTTCCGGAGCGATCCGCACGACCGCTTCGCCGAACCCGCGCCTCGTCGCAGCCCACGGAGTCCCACATGAGTGATGCCACCGAGCGTCCCGCCGACAGCACGGCCGCACACGACGCCGACGCCTGGGAAACGGCGTGCGCCGAGGATCTCGCGGCCGAGAAGGCGCGCCGCCGTACCGAATTCGGCCCGCAGCCCGGCACCGCCGCCGAGGAGCTGCGCAAGCTCGCCGACGCCGTGACCGACAAGCTCAGCGGCATCCAGCTGCCCGGTGCGCTCGGCGGGATCGCCGCACAGGGCGCCGTCAACCAGCTGTTCCGGCAGGCCAAGGCCGCCGTCGAGCCGGTCATCGAGCGCAACCCGGACATCTTCGACCACCTCGCGGCGGCCGGCACCGAACTCCTCGCCGCCTACCGCTCGGCCGTCGAGGGCAGCGAGCGCCGCTGGACCCGCGAGGACGCCGCCGACCGCCCCGGCGGCTCCGACGGCACCTCCCGCGGCGACGACCCGCGCGACGACGACGGCCCCACCGGCACCGAGCGCATCGATCTCGACTGATCCCCCGTCGCCGCAACGGCCGGGGAGCGGCCGCCGCCTCCGGTACGGTTGTCCCCGGCGGGGTTCGAGCGAATAACTGAGGGACACATGGGACTCACCATCGGCGTCGACATCGGCGGCACGAAGATCGCGGCCGGCGTGGTCGACGAAGAGGGCTCGATCCTTGAGACGTGCCAGGTACCGACTCCGCAGGCCACCGACGCGCTGACGGAGGCCATCGCCGACGCGGTCCGCACGGTCGGGGCCGACCACCAGATCGAGGCCGTCGGCATCGGCGCCGCCGGCTACGTCGACGAGAAGCGGGCCACGGTCCTCTTCGCGCCCAACATCGACTGGCGCCACGAACCGCTCAAGGACAAGGTCGAACAGCGCGTAGGCCTCCCCGTCGTCGTCGAGAACGACGCCAACGCCGCGGCCTGGGGCGAGTACAAGTTCGGCGCGGGCCAGGGCCACAGCGACGTCATCTGCATCACGCTCGGCACGGGCCTGGGCGGCGGCATCATCATCGGCAACAAGCTCCGCCGCGGACGCTTCGGCGTCGCGGCCGAGTTCGGCCACATCCGGGTCGTCCCGGACGGCCTGCTCTGCGGCTGCGGCAGCCAGGGCTGCTGGGAGCAGTACGCCTCCGGGCGCGCCCTGCTGCGCTACGCCCGCCAGCGCGCCTTCGCCACCCCCGAGAACGCCGCGGTCCTGCTCGGACTGGGCGACGGCACCTCCGAAGGCATCCAGGGCAAGCACATCTCCGAGGCCGCCCGCCAGGGCGACCCGGTCGCCATCGACTCCTTCCGCGAGCTCGCCCGCTGGGCCGGCGCGGGCCTGGCCGACCTCGCCTCGCTCTTCGACCCGTCCGCCTTCATCGTCGGCGGCGGCGTCTCGGACGAGGGCGAGCTGGTCCTCGACCCGATCCGCAAGTCCTTCCGCCGCTGGCTGGTCGGCAATCAGTGGCGTCCGCACGCCCAGGTGCTCGCCGCCCAACTCGGCGGCAAGGCCGGTCTCGTCGGCGCCGCCGACCTGGCACGCCAGGGCTGACCGCGATGCTGGCTGAGCACCGGGCCCTGACCGCGTCCGGCACGGAAGCGGACGGCTCCGCGGTCGTCCGGGTGCTCAGCTACAACATCCGCTCCCTGCGCGACGATCAGGAGGCGCTGGCCCGGGTCATCCGGGCCTGCGCCCCCGATCTCGTGCTGATCCAGGAGGCGCCGCGGTTCTTCCGCTGGCGCAAGGCCGCCGAACGGCTGGCCCGCGCATCCGGCCTGGTGTACGTCACCGGCGGCGCCACCGCCGCGGGCCCGATGATCCTTTCCTCGCTGCGCGCCCATGTGGAGCGCACCCAGGACATCCTGCTCCCGCGCACCCCCGGGCTGCACCAGCGGGGATTCGCGACCGCGGTCGTCCGCTTCGGGGCGGCCCGGCTCGGGGTGCTCAGCTGCCACCTCAGCCTGTCGGACGAGGAGCGCCCCAGCCAGGCCGGGCTGCTGCTGGAGGCGCTGGAAGGGCTGGACGTGCCCTGCGCGGTCGCCGGCGGCGACCTCAACGAGCGGCCGGACGGCCGCAGTTACCAGCGGCTGACCGGCACGCTCACGGACGCCTGGGCGGCACAGCCGTGGGGCGGCGAATACACCTCCACGCCCCGGCAACCGCATCAGCGCATCGACGCGGTGTTCACCACCGACGGCGTCGAGGTGCTGGGCTGCGGTGTCCCGCACGGCCTGCCGGGCGTACGGGAGGCGGATCTGCGGGCCGCGACGGACCATCTGCCGGTGCTGGCGGCGCTGCGGATCCCGGCGCGAGGGGCCTGAGCCCGGCGCTGCCGGGTACCACCGGGCAGCTCACACCACCGCGCCGCCGCCCGGCATGTCGTCGTCCTCGTCGTCCCGCTTCATCCGGCCGACCAGGGTCGCGAAGCCGCCGAGGAAGCCGCCGATGCCCAGCAGGGTGCTCCACCACGTCACCGGCTGCTGGAACAGCACCAGCACCATCAGCAGCAGCGGGCCGCCGAGGACCGCGAGCCAGGCGAATTTCGTGGTGACGTCGGGGCGCGGCAGCGGAGGCGGTTCGGGCGGCGTGAAGTGGCCCTCGTCGCTCTCGTCGAAGTCGTCGTCGGACGGCTCGGAGGGGGTCCAGCTGCGCGGCCCGACCCCGGGTGCGTAGACGACGAAGCCGCCGGGCTTCGCGGGACCGGCGGGGCCGGCCGCCCCGGTGTCGTTCGCCGCAGTGTCGTCGTCCCCCGCGGGGCCGGCCTCGGCGCCCGGCTCGGGGGCCTTCTCCGTCTCCGCGCCGGACTCCTTCGCCGCCGCGGCAGCGGCGGTCGCGGGCCGCAGCCCGTCGCCGGTGCCGCCCGTCCCGCTTGTCGCGTCCGTCTCGTCGTCCAGGGCCGGGAACTGCGGCTGCTCGCCGTAGCCCGCCACGATCTCGGCCCAGGCGGCCTCCTCGTCCAGCGGGTCCCGGGGGTCGCGGGGGTTACGCTCCGCCACTGGCCGCCGTCCCCTCCAAGGCCGCGTCCGCCCCTGCCTCCGGCGCGAGCCGGGTGATGAAGGCGAAGGTGTCCTGGAAGATCCGCTCGGCGTCGTGGTCGAGCGTCGCGACGTGGTAGCTGCGCTCCAGCAGCGTCTGCCGCACGTCCGTGGACGACACCCGGGCGAGGATCCGCTCGGAGTCGACGGGCGGCACGACATGGTCCTGGGGGCTGGTCATCACCAGCAACGGCTGGGTGACGGCGGGGAGTTCGGAGTCGACCTGCTGGAAGAAGCGGCGCACCGAATGCGCGGCGTGCAGTGGCACCCGGTCGTAACCGACCTCCTGCGAACCGGGCTTGGCGATATCGCTCGCCAGCCCCTTGGTCGTCCGCACGACATGCCGCAGCACCGGCAGCAGCGGCGCCGCCGCGTCATGGACCTTGTTGCCCGGGTTGACCACGGCCACCCCGCTGATCGTGTCGCCGTGTTTGGCGGCCAGCCGCAGCGCCAGCGCGCCGCCCATCGACAGGCCGCAGACGAACACCTTCGAGCAGCGCCCGGCCAGCGCCCGCAGTTCGCGGTCCACCTCGGCGTACCAGTCCTGCCAGGTGGTGACCTGCATGTCCTGCCAACGGGTGCCGTGGCCGGGCAGCAGCGGCAGGGAGACGCTCAGCCCGCGGTCGGCCAGATATTCGGCCCAGGGGCGTACGGACTGGGGGGAGCCGGTGAAGCCGTGGCAGACAAGGACGCCGACCTCTCCGCCGTCACGGCGGAACGGCTCGGCTCCGGGAAGGAGCGGCACCGGGGGACTCCGATCGATGAGGGGGGCTGGCGAGTTACCCCAGCGTACGCGGAGCGGCGGCGCCGGGGTAGGTGCGAAGACGGCCGCAGGGCCGGTCACGGGGCTGCCGGGGGCCGCCCGGTGCCCGTTGCCGCCCCGTCGCGGCGAGCGGGAGGTCAGGGCAGGTTAAGGTCTTTGCGTCACACACAGGAGGCAGTCGGTTGATCTACGGCGCAATGAAGTTTTCCATCGGCGGGTCGCTGAAGCTTGCCTTCAGGCCCTGGGTGGAAGGCATCGAGAACATCCCCGCCGAGGGTCCGGCGATCCTCGCGAGCAACCACCTGTCCTTCTCGGACTCGTTTTTCCTGCCGGCGGTGCTCGACCGCAAGGTCACCTTCATCGCGAAGGCCGAGTACTTCACCTCCCCGGGCGTGAAGGGGAAGCTGACGGCCGCGTTCTTCAAGGGCGTCGGCCAGCTCCCGGTGGACCGCTCCGGCGGCCGCGGCGCGGGCGAGGCGGCGATCAAGAGCGGTATCGAGGTGCTGGAGCGCGGTGAGCTGTTCGGTATCTACCCGGAGGGCACCCGTTCCCCGGACGGCCGGCTCTACCGCGGCAAGCCCGGCGGGCTCGCCCGGGTGGCGCTGGCCACCGGAGCGCCGGTCATCCCCGTCGCGATGATCGACACCGAGAAGGTGCAGCCTCCGGGCAAGGTCGTGCCGAAGATGATCCGGCCGGGCATCCGCATCGGCAAGCCGCTGGACTTCGCCCGCTATCAGGGCATGGAGGGCGACCGCTTCATCCTGCGGTCGGTCACCGACGAGGTCATGTACGAAATCATGAAGCTGTCCGGCCAGGAGTACGTCGACATCTACGCGACGGCGGCGAAGCGGCAGATCGCCGATCAGGCCAAGGCGGCGGAAGCGAAGAAGAAGGCCGAGGCGGGGACGGCCGGAAAGGCCGGGGCCGCCGCCGACACGACGGGCAGGGCCGAGACCGGGGCGTAGGCGCGCCCGGCGAGGGGTGGGGGCCGGCATGACGGACGCGGAGATACGGACGGCGGGCGGCGGCACGACCGCCAGGGGCGGCGGCAAGCCCCCGAAAGAGCTGCGGATGTCCGTCGAGCTCCCGCTGTGGCGGGCGCTCACCGGCTACCGCATCCTCACCCTCGGCTACGTCCTCGTCCTGGTCGGGATGTCCTATCAGCGCTATGCCCACCCCCTGGGCGCCGCCGCCTACATGGGTGTGCTCACCGTCTGGATGCTGCTGACCTGGCGGAACACGACATCCGCCGAGCGGTGCACCCGGCGGTTCCTGGTCGCCGACCTCGCCTTCGCCGTCGGCGGCATCCTCATCACCCGGCTCGTGGACACCCAGGCCCGCATCATGGACGGCGGGCCCACTCTGCCGTCCATCTGGACGGCGGGTGCCGTCCTGGGCTTCGCGATCAAGGGCGGCTGGCGCTGGGCCGCGGTGGCCTCCAGCGCCGTCGCCGTCGCCAATCTCGTGGAACGCCAGGAGCTCGCCCGCGACACCGTCCACAACGTCGTTCTGGTGTGGGTGGCCAGTGTCGCGATCGGCTACGTCGTCGAGGTGGCCCGCGCCAGTGAGCGCACCCTCGCCCGCGCGCTGCAGATCGAGGCCGCCACCCGGGAGCGGGAGCGGCTGGCCCGCGACATCCACGACAGCGTGCTCCAGGTGCTGGCGATGGTGCAGCGCCGCGGCGCCGCGATCGGCGGCGAGGCCGCCGAACTCGGCCGGATGGCGGGCGAACAGGAGGTGGCGCTGCGCACGTTGGTCTCCAGCGGGCTGGTGCCGCCGCGCCGGGCCACGGAGCAGGGCCCGGCCACCGGCGCTGCGCCCGCGCCGTCCGGGGCCGGAGTGCTCCCGGAGGAGGCCGGCGATCCGTGCGACGTCCGGGTGCTGCTCGCGTCGTACGCGGGAGCCGGCGTCACCTTCTCCGAACCGGGCGCCCCGGTCGAGCTGCCGGACGGCGTGGCGGCGGAGCTGACCGCGGCTGTCAGTGCCGCGTTGGACAATGTCCGGGTGCACGTGGGGGCCGACGCCCATGCGTGGATCCTGGTGGAGGACGAACCGGACGCGGTGATCGTGACGGTGCGCGACGACGGCCCCGGCATCCCCGAGGGCCGGCTCGCCGACGCCGAGCGCGAGGGCCGCCTCGGCGTGGCCCAATCGATCCGCGGCCGGCTGCGGGATCTGGGCGGCAGCGCCGCGTGGGTCTCGGTCCCCGGCCAGGGCACCGAAGTGGAGTTGAAGGTACCCAAGGGCGCCGTGCCGAAGGGTGCCGGACGGGGGAAGGTGAGCGAGCGTGGGTGAGCAGGAGACGCTGCGGGTGATGGTGGTCGACGACCACCCGATGTGGCGGGATGCGGTCGCGCGGGACCTGGCCGAGGCCGGTCTCGACGTGGTGGCGACGGCCGGGGACGGCCTCCAGGCGGTGCGCCGGGCGCAGGCCGTGGCGCCCGATGTGCTGGTGCTGGATCTCAATCTGCCGGAGCTGCCCGGTGTGCAGGTGTGCAAGGAGCTGGTGGGCGCCGATCCGTCGCTGCGGGTGCTGGTGCTCTCCGCGAGCGGCGAGCACGCCGATGTGCTGGAGGCGGTCAAGTCCGGTGCGACCGGCTATCTGTTGAAGTCGGCGAGCACCGAGGAGCTGCTGGACGCGGTGCGGCGCACCGCCGTCGGCGACCCGGTGTTCACCCCCGGCCTGGCCGGCCTGGTGCTCGGCGAATACCGCCGGCTGGCGACGGAGCCCGCCCCGGCGACGGCGGACACGCCGGGTGCGCCGCAGCTGACGGACCGGGAGACCGAGGTGCTGCGGCTGGTCGCCAAGGGCCTCTCGTACAAGCAGATCGCCGAGCGGCTGGTCATCTCGCACCGCACGGTGCAGAACCACGTCCAGAACACCCTCGGCAAGCTGCAGTTGCACAACCGCGTGGAGCTGGTGCGGTACGCGATAGAGCGCGGGCTCGACGACGCCTAGGACCTGTCGTGTGGATCAGGCCGGACCGGCCCCGGCCTGATCCGCACGGGAGCCCGAGGCGGGCGTCTGCGTGCGCCCCGACGTGTCCCGGTCCGCTCGTACGGGTGAACGCTTCGCGCCAACTCCCCGGCATATCACCCGAAATCGCCGAACGCCCCATCCCGAAGTGACCCAGATCACCATTAGCGTGACCGGGGTCGGCTCATTCACGGCCGTATGCGCGGCCCTGACGGGATGTAGGTGAAGCAGCGATGCGGGTCGGAGTACTGACCGGCGGTGGCGACTGCCCCGGTCTCAACGCGGTGATCCGGGGCGTCGTCCGCAAGGGCACCCAGGAGTACGGATACGACTTCGTCGGTTTCCGGGACGGCTGGCGCGGCCCCCTGGAGGGCGACACGGTGCCGCTGGACATCCAGGCGGTGCGCGGCATCCTGCCCCGTGGCGGCACGATCCTCGGCTCGTCGCGGACCAATCCCCTCAAGGAGGAGGACGGTGTCCGCAGGATCAAGGAGACGCTCGCCAAGCAGGAGGTCGAGGCGCTGATCACGATCGGCGGCGAGGACACGCTGGGCGTGGCCGCCCGGCTCTCCGGCGAATTCGGGGTGCCCTGCGTCGGGGTCCCCAAGACCATCGACAACGACCTCTCGGCCACCGACTACACCTTCGGCTTCGACACCGCCGTCGGCGTCGCCACCGAGGCCATCGACCGGCTGCACACCACCGCCGAATCCCATATGCGGGTCCTGGTCGTCGAGGTGATGGGCCGGCACGCCGGCTGGATCGCGCTGCACTCCGGCCTGGCCGGTGGCGCGAACGTCATCCTCATCCCCGAGCAGCGCTTCGACATCGACCAGGTCTGCGGCTGGATCGAGTCCCGCTTCAAGGTCCGCTACGCCCCCATCGTGGTCGTCGCCGAGGGCGCGATGCCCAAGGACGGCCAGATGGTGCTCAAGGACGGGACCACCGACTCCTTCGGGCATGTCCGGCTGTCGGGCGTGGGGGAGTGGCTGGCCAAGGAGATCGAGGCGCGTACCGGCAAGGAGGCCCGGACGACCGTTCTCGGGCACACCCAGCGCGGCGGCACCCCCAGTGCCTTCGACCGCTGGCTGGCCACCCGCTTCGGGCTGCACGCCATCGACGCGGTACGCGACGGCGACTTCGGCACGATGGTCGCGCTGCGCGGCACGGACATCGTCCGGGTGCCGATCGCCGAGGCGACCGCGAAGCTGAAGACCGTCGACCCCGCGCTCTACTCCGAGGTCGGCGTCTTCTTCGGCTGAGGCCGGGGCCGGGGCCGGCCGCCCGGCTGCCGGCCCGGTCGCCCGCCCCGGCCGCGGGGCACCGCCGAGCGATGGGCCGTATATTCGGCCTATCGCTCACTTTCCGGGGGGATCGGGACCAGCCGGGAGAAATCGTGGAGATCGTCGCTTTCGGGGTGCAGGCGGACGAGCGGCCGTTGCTGGAGCGGGCCTTCGAGGGCCACCACCAGGTCCGCAGCCTGGAGGTCTTCCTCAACCGCGACACCGCTCCCATCGCGCACGGCTACGAAATCGTTTCCGCCGGCGTCAACGCCGATCTGAGCGCCGAGGTGCTGCAGACCCTCGCGGCCGGCGGCACGAAGATGATCGCCCAGCGCTCCACGGGCTTCCACACCATCGACCTGGAGGCCGCGGCCGACCTCGGTATGTCCATCGGCCGGGTCTCCTCCTATTCGCCGCACGCGGTCGCGGAGTTCGCCTGGGCGCTCGCGCTGGCGGTGGACCGGCGGATCCTCCGGGCCGCCAACCGCACCCGCAACTTCGACTTCCGGCTGGACGGCCTCCTGGGCCGCGATCTGCACGGCCGTACGGCGGGTGTGCTCGGCACCGGCAGGATCGGCGAGGCGTTCACCCGGATCGCCCATGGCTTCGGCATGAACCTGCTCGGCTGGGACGTCACCGAGAACCCCGCCTGCGCCGCGCTCGGCATGACGTACGTCAGCCGTCAGCAGCTGTTCGCCGAGGCGGACCTGATCTCGCTGCACGTCCCGCTGCTGGAGGACACCCGGCATCTCGTCGGCGCCGCCGCGCTCGCCGCGATGAAGGACGACGCGATCCTGGTCAATTCCAGCCGCGGCGGGCTCGTCGACACCGCGGCCCTGGTCGAGACCCTCAAGGCCGGCCGGCTCACCGGCGTCGGTCTGGACGTCTACGAGGAGGAGGCCGGGCTGTTCTTCCCCGACAGGTCCCTGGACGTCATCGACGACGACACCCTCGCCCGGCTGATGACGTTCGGGAACGTCCTGGTCACCTCGCACCAGGCGTACTTCACGAAGGACGCGGTCGGCCAGATCATCGAGGCCACCGTCAGCAATGTCCAGGACTACCTGGCCGGCCGCACCAACGCGAACATGCTGGTCACACGAGGACAGCTGCCAGCAGCTGCGCGGTGACCGAGGCGCCGTCCAGAGTCAGCACCGACTCCGGGTGGAACTGCACCCCGGCGAAGCCCGGACCGCGCAGGGCGTGCACCTCTCCGGTGTCCGCGTCCCGGCTCAACTCCACCCGGTGCATGGCCAGTTCGGTTACGGTGGTGTCGTCGCAGCGGGCCGTGAAGGTGTTGTAGAAGCCGACGGTCTCCGCCCGGCCGAAGAAGTCGATCCGTTCCTGCGCGCCCTGGAACGGTACGTCCTTGCGCACGATCTCCAGCCCCAGCTCGGCGGCGATCAGCTCATGGCCCAGGCAGACGCCGAGCAGACCGTGCCGGTGGTGGGCGACCAGCTCGGCGGTCAGCGAGCGCAGCAGGCGCATCTTGGGGTCGGCGGCGTCGGACGGGTCGCCGGGCCCCGGGCCCAGAACGACCGGGCCCCGGTGGGCGACGGCGGCCTCGCGCAGCCCCGGCTCGTCGTAGCGGCGGACGGTGACGGTCAGCCCCGAGGTGCGCAGCAGATGCGCCAGCATCGCGGTGAAGGTGTCCTCGGCGTCCACGACCAGGGCGTGGCCGTGCAGCGCGGCCGTCGGCTCGGTGGTCTGCATCCGCAGCCAGAAGGGCGCGAGGTCGGCGCGGCGGGCGTCCAGCGCGGCCCGTACCCGGGGATCGTCGGCCAGCCGGGGCGTCTCCCCGGCCGCCGCCGGGCGCACCGGAGCGGACCGTACGCCCAGCGCGGTCAGCACCCCGGCCGCCTTCGCATGCGTCTCGGCGACCTCGCTGTGCGGGTCGGAGGCGCGCACGAGCGTGGCGCCGACCGGGACGCGCAGCGCGCCGTCCGCGCCGATGTCGGCGGTACGGATCAGGATGGGGGAGTCCAGGGTCTGCGCGCCGCCGGCGTCCCTGCCGATCAGCGCGAGCGCCCCCGCGTAGTAGCCGCGGCCCCGCCCGTCGCGGCCGGCCGGCTCGTGCCGCTCGATGACCCGGCAGGCGTTCTGCACCGGCGATCCGGTGACCGTCGCCGCGAACATCGTCTCCTTGAGCACCTCCCGCACATCGAGGGTGGACCGCCCGCGCAGCTCGTACTCGGTGTGCGCGAGATGCGCCATCTCCTTGAGCCGGGGCCCGATCACCACCCCGCCCCTGTCGCCGACGGTGCACATCATCTTCAGTTCCTCGTCCACCACCATCGACAGTTCCTCGACCTCCTTGCGGTCGCCGAGGAACGCCAGCAGGCTCTCGGGGGTGGGGCCTTCGGCCGGGTAGCGGTAGGTGCCGCTGATCGGATTCATCACGACGGTCCCGCCGGTCATCCGCACATGCACCTCGGGGCTGGCGCCGACCAGGGTGCGCACCCCGGGCCGGTGGACGACGTACGTCCAGTACGCGCCCCGCTCCCCGTCCAGCAGCCGGCGGAACAGTGCCAGCGCGTCGGCCGCCGAGAAGTCCGCGATCGCGCCCTCGAAGGTCCTGCGGATGACGAAGTTCGCGCCCTCGCCGCTGCCGATCTCGTCCCGCACCACCCGCCCGACGATCTCCGCGTACGCCTCGTCGTCCACGTCGAACGCCCCGTCCCTCACCTGCACGTCATGCGGGGGAAGGGCCGCCAGCAGGGCGTCCAGGGGCAGTTCGAGGGTCTCCTCGGGGCGCAGCACGGCGAGCGGGGTGCCGTCGTCGTGGGCCCGGAAGCCGCGCTCGCGGATCTGCCGGAAGGGGACCAGCGCGAGCGCGTCGGTCACCGGAGCGTCCTGTGCGCCCTCGCCGAGCGGGATGTCGGCCAGCCGCTCGACCTCCGTCACCTCGCCGATCAGCACCTCGACGGTGGCGGGGTCCGCGCCCGGGGAGCGGCGGCGCAGCAGCGCGAACGGCGGGCAGGCAGGGTCGAGCAGCCGCGTCACGAGTGCGGCGGCGTCGGTGCGGGCGGGTGGCTCGCGGTGCATGACGGTTCCCTCCAGTGGGGCCGGGATGGGCCTGGGGAGGGGAGCCGCCGGAAACGCCGAAGGCCGCCCCTCGGGCGGCCTTCGCGGAGTGTGTGGTGTGCGCGCGAATCAGTGGGCCGCCGAAAGAGCGGTCCACCACCAGTTCATGTTCATGGCCGGTTGCGCGTACATGCTGGGCACCCTACCCGACCCGCTCGGCGGGAGCCGCCGGGGGCAGCGCGGCCAGGAAGTCCGCCAGCGCCGTGTCGAAGGCGCCGGGCCGCTCCAGATTCGGCAGGTGGGCGGCGCCCTCGATGACCGCGAGCGCGGAATGCGGGATCCGCCGGTGCAGGAATTCCGCGTCGGACACCGGCGTGTAGGTGTCGTCCCGCCCGACCACCACCAGCGTGGGGACCGCGATCCGGCCCAACAGGCCGGTGTAGTCGGGGCGTTCGGCGCGGCCGCGGAGGGCCGCCGCCGCACCCTCGGGCGGTGTGCCGCGCATCATCCTCAGGACGTGCGCGGCGGTCTCCGGGGTCCGGACGAGGTTGGCGGGCGCGACCATCTTGTCCAGCACCTCGTCCGCGTAGCCGGCCATGCCCTCGCGCAGCAGCCGGTCGGCGGTGGCGTTGCGGGCGGCCTTGCCCTCGGCGGTCTCGCCCTGCGCGAAGGTGTCGGCGAGCAGCAGCCCGCGCAGCCGCCCGGGGAAGAGCCGGGCGAACTCCAGGGCGATCTGGCCGCCCATCGACAGGCCGCCGAGCACGATCCGCTGCTCCGCCAGGCCCAGCGAGTCCAGGAGGGCGGCGATATCGCGGGCGAAGGTCTCCAGCGGGGTGACGCCCGGGACGACCGTCGACGCGCCGTAACCGCGCAGGTCCGGAGCGATCACCCGCCACCCCGGGCCGTCCTCCTGCGCGCCCGCCGCCCCGAACGTCTCGATCTGCGGCGCCCACATCGTCCGGTCGAACGGATGGCCGTGCACGAGCACCAGCGGCGCCCCCGAGCCCCGGTCCTCGTATCCGACGGTGATTCCCCCGACGACAGTGGTGCTCAACGCAACTCGCCCCGATTCCATGGGTGTTGACGCCGCTGGCCGGCGCCGGGATGTTGACGTCCCGACCCTATGAGAGGCATTCTCTCGGTGCAATAGCAAAATTGCACTCGGTGTAATGTGAGGCAATGCCGCGCGGCCGGCCGCGCCGTACGCAGTGCCGCGCCCCCGGGCACCGAGCGAGGCGGCAGCCGACGAGAGGACCCGACCGTGAGCGCCGAGGAATACCAGCGCATCGCCGACACCGTCGCCGCGGACATCGCCGCCGGCCGGCTGCGCCCCGGCGACCGCCTCCCCACCCAGCGCGCCTTCGCCCGCGCCCACCTCATCGCCAACTCCACCGCGACCCGCGTCTACCGCGAACTCGCCCGCCGCGGCCTGACCGTCGGCGAGGTCGGCCGCGGCACCTACGTACGCGCCGCCCAGCATGCACCCGGCCCCGCCCTGGCCGAACCGTCCGCCCCCGGCGACGGCGCCGCCCGCGTCAACCTCGAACTCAACTACCCCGTCGTCCCCGAGCAGTCCGCGCTGCTCGCCGCCGGCCTCGCCCCCCTGCTGCGGCCCGACGCCCTCGAAGCCGCGCTGCGACCCGTCGCCCCCGCCGGCACCCCCGCCGCCCGCCGTGCCGCCGCCGCCCTGCTCACCGGCGCCGGCCTGCGCCCCGACCCCCGCCACCTCCGCTTCGCCGGGAACGGCCGGCAGGCGATGGCCGGCGCGCTCGCCTCCCTCGTTCCGCCCGGCGAACGCCTCGGCGTCGAGGCCTTCACCTACCCGATGGCCAAGGGCATCGCCGCCCGGCTCGGCATCACCCTCGTGCCGCTCGCCACCGACGAGGAGGGGCTGCGCCCGGACGCCGTACGCGCCGCCCACCGGGCAGCCCCGCTGCGTGCCCTCTATGTCCAGCCCACCCTCCACAACCCGCTCGGCACCACGATGTCCGCCGACCGCCGCCATGCGCTCGCCGCCACCCTCGCCGAGCTGGACCTGTGGGCCGTCGAGGACGCCATCTGGGCCTTCCTGCACACGCCGGACGGCCCGGCGGACGATCCGGCGGCCGCCGCCCGCCCCCCGCTCGCCGCCCTCGCCCCCGACCGCGTGATCCTCGTCGACAGCCTCTCCAAACGCCTGGCCCCGGGCCTGACCGTCGGCCTCGTCCTGGCACCCGGGTCGCACACGGACCGGCTCGACGCGGCGCTCCGCTCCGGCGGCTGGACCGCCACGGGCTTCGCGCTGGAGGCCTGCACCCGCTGGATGACCGACGGCAGCCTGGAGCGGATCGTCGCCGCCAAGCGCACGGACGCCGCCGCCCGCCAGGCGCTGGTCACCGAACGGCTGGCCGGCTTCTCGGTACGCGCCGATCCGCGCGCCTACTTCGCCTGGTGGGAGCTGCCCGGCCGCTGGCGCGCCGAGACCTTCCTCGCCGCGGCCGCCCGCCGCGGCATCGCCGTCACCCCGGCCGCCGCCTTCGCGGTCGCCGCCGAGGGCACCCAGGGCGCCGGCCCCGCCCCGAACGCCGTCCGGATCGCGCTCGCCGGACCGCCGCGGGAACTGCTCTCCGAGGCGCTGGCCACCCTGGCGGCGCTGGCCCACGGCGCCCCCGACGACTCGCTCCCGGAGTGAGCGGGCGGCCCGCCGCCGCCCGGCGCGGGTCTCGTTTTCGGGGGGAGTCCGTCTCACAGTCCGGGCGGCGCGAGGACGCCCCTGGGGTACCCCGTAATGTTGGGCCTGTGACCGTGAACGCTGAAACCCACGCCGGTGGACACACCTGGCGAGACCTGCCCGCGGCGCAGCAGCCTGACTGGCCGGACCAAGAGGCTCTGCGCGATGTGATCGCGGAGCTCGAGTCCTATCCGCCGCTCGTCTTCGCGGGCGAGTGCGACCAGCTGCGCGAGCGCCTGGGGGCAGTCGCCCGTGGTGAGGCGTTCCTGCTTCAGGGCGGCGACTGCGCGGAGGCCTTCGACGCCGTATCCGCCGAGCACATCCGGAACAAACTCAAGACGCTCCTCCAGATGGGCGCCGTGCTGACCTACGCCGGGTCCGTCCCGGTGGTCAAGGTCGGCCGGATCGCCGGCCAGTACAGCAAGCCGCGCTCCAAGCCGACCGAGACCCGCGACGGCGTGACGCTGCCGACCTACCGCGGCGACTCCGTCAACGGCTTCGAGTTCACCGAGGCGGCCCGCATCCCGGACCCCGAGCGGCTGAAGCGGATGTACCACGCCTCCGCGGCGACGCTCAACCTCGTACGCGCCTTCACCACCGGCGGCTACGCCGACCTGCGCCAGGTGCACGCCTGGAACCAGGACTTCGTGAAGTCCTCGCCCTCCGGGCAGCGCTACGAGGCACTGGCCCGCGAGATCGACCGCGCGATGAACTTCATGAACGCCTGCGGCGTGGACCCGGAAGAGTTCCGGACCGTCGAGTTCTTCTCCTCCCACGAGGCGCTGGTCCTCGACTACGAGTCGGCGCTGACCCGCGTCGACTCGCGCACCGGCAACCTCTACGACGTCTCCGGCCACATGGTCTGGATCGGCGAGCGCACCCGTCAGCTCGACGGTGCGCATCTGGAGTTCGCCTCGCGCATCCGCAACCCGATCGGCGTCAAGCTCGGCCCGACCACCACGCCCGAGGACGCGCTCACGCTCATCGAGCGCCTCGACCCGGACCGTGAGCCGGGCCGGCTGACCTTCATCACCCGCATGGGTGCGGACAAGGTCCGCGACAAGCTCCCCGAGCTGGTCGAGAAGGTCACCGCCTCCGGTGCCCAGGTCGCGTGGATCTGCGACCCGATGCACGGCAACACCTACGAGGCGGCCTCGGGTCACAAGACCCGTCGCTTCGACGATGTGCTGGACGAGGTCAAGGGCTTCTTCGAGGTCCACAAGTCCCTCGGCACGCACCCGGGCGGCATCCACGTCGAGCTCACCGGCGACGACGTCACGGAGTGCGTGGGCGGCGGCGACGAGATTTTCGTCGACGATCTGCACCAGCGCTACGAGACCGCCTGCGACCCGCGGCTCAACCGCAGCCAGTCGCTGGACCTGGCCTTCCTGGTGGCGGAGATGTACCGCGACCAGTGAGCCGGTAAGACACAGAGGGGGCGCGGATCCTGTGATCCGCGCCCCACTGCGTTGTGCGACAGCCGCCGATCCAGGTAAGGTAAGGGTAACCTCACTCAAGATCAGCCAAGTCGACGATCCGTCCTCCTCGGGGGTGAACCGCGTGTACATCTGCTCATGCTTCGGTATCACCGAGCAGCAGGTCCGCGACCACGCGGACACGGGCGCCTGTACGCCCCGCCAGATCGCCTCCGCCTGCAAGGCCGGCACCGACTGCGGCGGCTGTGTGCGCCGCATCCAGGCGCTGCTCGGCCGGGGTGAGTGCCCCCGGCGCGAACTCATCGACAGCGGCGCGCCCGAACCGCTGATCGCAGACATTGCCGAAGAAGCACCGGTGCTGCCGGTGGCCCTCCCGGAAGCCGCCTAGGGTCTGTCGCGCGCCAGGCCGGTGGGGGTTCCCCGGGGTCAGCTCGGCTGCTCGATCAGCTGGGCGATGTAGAGCGCCTCTCCGAGCTTCTCGACCAGTTCCAGCTGGGTGTCGAGATAGTCGATGTGGTGCTCCTCGTCCGCGAGGATGTCCTCGAAAATATTCGCCGAGGTGATGTCGCCCTTGGTGCGCATGATCTCGATACCGCGCTTGAGCCGGTCGATGGCCTCGACCTCGACCTGGCGGTCCGCCTGGAACATCTCGGTGACGGTCTGGCCCACGCGCACATGGAACAGCCGCTGATAGTTCGGCAGCGCTTCGAGGAAGAGAATGCGGTCCGTAAGGATCTCGGCATGCTTCATCTCGTCGAACGACTCGCTGCGGGTGTACTTCGCGAGCTTCGTCCAGCCGAAGTTCTCCTGCATCTTCGCGTGCAGGAAGTACTGGTTGATCGCGGTCAGCTCGGCAGTCAGCTGCTCGTTGAGGAATTCAATGACCTCGGGGTCGCCCTGCATGGCAGCGGGCTCCTTCCGCGCGAGAACTGGGCAGGTGCGGCGCATCCTTGCACCGCGCGGAGCGGGCCGTCCAGTAAGTGCACGCTTAGTATGAGTTGCCCTAATCGCTGGCTCCCTGGTCATCGGCACCCCTTCCGGTCTGACAACATGGAGGGCATGGGTCAGCCGGAAAGCCGCGAAGAGGAGCAATCCCAGCTGCCTCCGGGGCAGCGGCTGCAGCGGGGCTGGCCGGTGACGCATTACGGACCGGTCCCGAAGTTTCGCCCCGAGCGCTGGGAATTCCGGGCCTTCGGTGCCACCGCGGACGGCGGCAAGCACTGCTGGACGCATGAGGAATTCGCCGCGCTGCCGTACACCACGGTCGTCTCCGATATGCACTGCGTGACGAAATTCAGCATGCTCGGCGCCGAATGGGGCGGAGTGCGCACACAGACGATCCTGGACCTCGCGCCGCCCGCGCCGGATGTCACCCATGTGATGGTGTGGGCCGAGTACGGATTCAGTTCGAATGTGCGGTTGGAAGATTTCGCCGCGGAGAAGTGCCTCTTCGCCACCCACCGCTCCGGTGAACTCCTCACCGCCGAACACGGCTTCCCGGTCCGGCTGATCATTCCGCATCTGTACGCCTGGAAAGGCCCCAAGTGGGTCCGCGGCATCGAATACATGACGGCGGACCGCCGTGGCTTCTGGGAGGAGCGCGGCTACCACAACCTCGGCGACCCCTGGCAGGAACAGCGCTACTCCTACCAGGAGGGGCCCGGCGACGGCCCGGAGCTCTGAGGCGGGCCGCCGCCCCGGGTCAGTGGTGGTACTGATGCACCACGGCGTGGCCCTTGCCGCGGCCGATCATCCAGCGGTTCACGGGCGTGGTCACGAGGAACGCCAGGACGAGCGAGAACGCCAGCGCCGCCCAGAACAGCCACTGTGACAACTGCGCGTCCATCGCGCCGGGGACCAGGGCGATCACGCCGTTGTCAACCAGTTCCATGACGGCGATCGAGAGGGTGTCGGCGGCCAGCGCGACCCGGATCGCGGTGCGCAGGTCCACGCCGGCCACGAGCACTCCGCGCAGCGTGAGGGAGTAGCCGAAGACGAAGGCCAGCGCGATCGCGAGGATCGTCGTCGGGATGTTGTGCCAGCCCAGGGCGGTACCGATGACCATGCCGAGGACCTCGCCGATGGCGCAGCCGGTGAGGCAGTGCAGGGTGGCCCTGGCTGCCGTCGCCCAGCTGACCGGGCGGCTGCCGGAACGCTGCGCGCGTGGGTGCTCGTGCTCGTCGTGCCCGTGATGCGGCTGCTTCATGAGGTGCCCCCAGCGAGAGGTATCGGTTCCTGCCCGACCGCAGGAACCGTATACCCCCATGGGGTACCAATCAAGGAGTGAGGGAAGCGCCCGCGCGCAGCTCCTTGAGGCGGGCCACATCGGCCGCGTGCCCTTCCTTGCCGCCCGGCGTCTCGATCACCAGCGGCACACCGTCGGTCGCCGGATGGCCGAACAGCTCGCCGAACGGGTCCGCGCCGATGTGCCCGGCGCCGATGTTCGCGTGCCGGTCCTTGTGTGCGCCGACCACGTCCTTCGAGTCATTGGCGTGGATCAGCCTCAGCCGGCCCTCGCCCGTGACCTCCACCAGCTCGTCCAGCAGCGCCTTCATCCCGCCCGGCGCCGCCATGTCGTGGCCCGCCGCGAAGGCATGGCAGGTGTCGAGGCAGACCCCCAGCTTCGGATGCCGGTCCAGAGCCTCGAAATACGGCCCGAGATCCTCCGCCAGGGCGCACAGCGACGCCCCCTGCCCGGCCGTCGGCTCCAGCAGCAGCCACGGGTCGTCGTCCCGCGTCAGCTCGTCGAGCAGCGGGCGCATCCGTTCCCTGACCTGTGCCAGCGCCACCTCGCGCGGGCGCCCGCCGGTCGCCGAGCCGGTGTGCACGACGACCCCGAGCGCCCCGATCTCCCGGCCGCGCCGCAAGGAGTGCCGCAGCGACTCCACGGACCTGTCGACGGTCGCCTCGGTGTGCGAGCCGAAGTTGATCAGATACGGCGCATGCACATACGCCGGGATGCCGTCCTCCGCACAGCCCGCCCGGAAGGCCTCGTCCTGCTCGGGGTTGCCGGGCGGCGTCGCCCAGCCGCGCGGATTGGCCACGAAGACCTGCACGGTCTCGCCGCCCATCTCGCGGGCGTACGGAAGGCCGGTCCTGGCCAGGCCGCCGGCCACCGGCACATGGCCGCCGACCGGATTACGGGCACGGGCGCGCTGCTCGGCGCGCTGCGGGGAGGGGGAGCTGCTCACCCACCCAGGGTGCCAGGTGCGCGAGGGCCGTCCGGCACCGGCCGGACGGCCCTCGCCCGCTACAGCGCGCCCTTGAGCCTGATGGTGATCGTGTCGCCCTTGGGCGCCTGCTCGCCGCCCTCGACGGACTGGCTGTCGACCTCGTCCTGCGGGAACAGGAAGGGCTTCTTCACCTCGACCTGGAAGCCGAGGCCGGCCAGCTTCTTCTTGGCGTCCTCGACGTTGTCACCGGTGACGTCCGGGACCGTGATCATCTCCGGCCCCTTGGAGAGGGTGAGGGTGATGGTGTCGCCCTCCCCCCTGGTCGCGTCCTCGCCGGGCGACTGCCGGGCGACGGTCCCCTTGTCCTCGGGGGAGAACACCGGCGCGCTCGCGAACTTCACCTTGAACCCGGCCTCGCGCAGCTCGGCGGCGGCATCGGCCCGCTCGTCGCCGACCACTCCGGGGACATCCAGCTCGGCGCCGCGGCTGACGGTCAGCCCCACCGCGGTGTCCGGCCGGCGCTTGCTGCCCGCGGCCGGGTCGGTGCGGATCACCGTGCCCCTGGCGACCTCTTCGTTGAACGCGCGGTGCACGGTGCCGGGCGTCAGGCCCAGGTCCGTCAGCTTGCGCTTGGCGTTCGCGAGCGGGGTGCCGGACAGGTCCGGGACCGTGACGATGTCGGGGCCGCGGGAGACCGTGAGGGTGACCGTGCCCGTGCCGCGGATCTGCCCGCCGGTCGCCGGGTCCGTGGCCATCACATGGCCGCGCTCCACATTGGAGCTGAAGCCGCGCGCCACCTTCACGCCCAGCCCCTCGTCGTGCAGCGTCTTCTCGGCCTTCGCCTGCGACATGTCCAAGACGGCGGGGACGGTCGTGAACTGGCCGTAGTTGATGTACCAGACCCCGGCGCCGACACCGAGAACCAGCAGCACGGCCGCCACGATCGTGGCGATGCGGTGGCGCTGGATCAGGCCCGTCCGCACCGGCGCCGCGGGCACCGGGCGCAGCCGGGTGGTCCGCTCCGAGGGCGGCGGGGCATCGCCCGGCGGCACCTCGAAGCGGCTGGTGCGGTTGAGCTCGCCCTCGGCGGCCCCGGGCAGCGGCAGCTGCACCCCGCCGGTCCGCGGCAGCACGTCCGTACGCTCGGAGCCGTCGCCATCCTCGGCCGGGACCTCCTTGGCCTGCGGGGGGACGACGTCCAGCTGGACATCGGTCAGCTCCGCGCGGGCCGCACGCGCCCCGGACAGCATCGCCACCGCGTCCTGCGGCCGCTGCAGCGGATCACGGGAGGTGGCCAGCGCGACCAGCGCGTCCAGCTGCGGCGCCAGACCGGGCACATGCGCGGACGGCGGGGCGACGTCCTCGTGCAGGTGCTGGTAGAGGATCTGGGCGGCGGAGCCGCCGGTGTGCGGCTTGCCGCCGGTCAGCATTTCGTAGAGCACGACACCGCAGGCGTAGACGTCCACCCGGGCGTCCGTGACGCCGTTCTCGATCTGCTCGGGGGCGAGGTAGGAGACGGTGCCCAGGAGGGAGCCGGTGGAGGCGGTGGTGTTGTTGCCCACGGCGCGCACCAGACCGAAGTCGGCGACCTTGACCCGGCCGTCGTCGCCGATCAGGACGTTCTCCGGCTTCATGTCGCGGTGCACGAGGCCGGCGCGGTGCGCGGCGCCCAGCGCCGCCAGGATCGGTTCGAGGATGTCCAGCGCGGCGCGCGGCTGCAGGGCGCCCCGCTCACGCAGCACATCGCGCAGGGTGCAGCCCGCGACGTACTCCATCGCCAGATAGACGTACGTGCCGTCGGTGCCCTGGTCGAAGACGCCCACGACGTTCGGGTGCGAGAGGCGGGCGACCGACTTGGCCTCGCGGATGAAGCGGTCGACGAACGCCGCGTCCGTGGCGAGGGCGGGGTGCATCACCTTCAGCGCGAGCTCTCTGTCGAGCCGGGTGTCCATGGCCCGGTAGACCGTGGCCATGCCGCCGGCGGCGATGCGCGCCTGGACGCGGTAACGGCCGTCGAGCAGCTGGCCCACGAGCGGGTCCTGAAGGGTCGTATCCACGGCAGACGAGTCTACGAGCAACCACCGACAGGTCGAACGCCCCGGGCGCCACCGGGCCGGTACTGAAGCCGAACGGTGACAGGAACGCCCGCCAGGGGCGCCCGGGGGCGGTGGGTGCTCAGAACGCCGGCCGCTCCGGATCCAGGTCCGCGACCCCTTCGGTGGGCGACGACGCCTGCGCGAAGTGGCGGCGCGGGATCCGGCCGGCCCGGAACGCGAGCCGGCCGCCGTCGACGGCGTACCGCATGGCCTCGGCCATCAGCTCCGGCTCCTGCGCGCGGGTCACCGCCGAGGCCAGCATCACCGCCGCGCAGCCCAGCTCCATGGCGAACGCGGCGTCCGAAGCGGTGCCGGCGCCCGCGTCGAGCACGACCGGGACCTGCGCCCGCTCGGTGATCAGCTGGAAGTTGTGCGGATTGCGGATGCCGAGTCCGGAGCCGATCGGCGAGCCCAGCGGCATGATCGCGGCACAGCCCACGTCCTCCAGCTTGCGGGCCAGCACCGGATCGTCATTCGTGTACGGCAGCACCGTGAAACCGTCGTCCACCAGGGTCTCGGCGGCGTCCAGCAGCTCGATCGGGTCGGGCAGCAGGGTCCGCTCGTCGGCGACGACCTCCAGCTTCACCCAGTCCGTGCCGAGCGCCTCCCGGGCGAGCCGGGCGGTGAGCACCGCCTCGCCGGCCGTGAAGCAGCCCGCCGTATTGGGCAGCACCCGGATCCCGTGCCGCTTCAGGACGGACAGCACCGACCCCTGCACGGTCGGGTCCAGCCGCCGCATGGCGACCGTCGTCAGCTCCGTACCGGAGGCGAGCAGCGCCCGCTCCAGGACGTCGAGGCTGGGCGCACCGCCCGTCCCCATGATCAGCCGGGACCGGAAGGCGGTGCCCGCGATGGTGAGGGCGTCGCGGGCCTCGGGGGCCGCGCCCCCGGCGGTCGCCGTATCCGTCATCGAGTGGAGGGTCATGGGGGATCAGCCTCCCTGGACAGCGGTGAGCACCTCGACGCGGTCGCCGTCGCCGAGCGCGGTGGTGGGCCACTGGGCGCGTGGCACGACGGTCTCGTTGACCGCCGCGGCCACCCCGCCCGGCGCCTTGGAGAGCGTCGCGACGAGGCGGTCGAGAGTCATTCCGCCGGGGATCTCACGGCTCTCGCCGTTGACGGAGACGGACAGGGCGGGGGCGCCGGTGACGCTCATACGGGCTGCTCCTCTGGGACACGGACGGGTTCGGCCCCCGGGGACGTCACGGGGGAGAAACGTGCGGGGGAGAAGGGGCGGGCCTCTTCCGGGAGGCGGCCCGAGGTCAGCGCCTCGGCCATCGCGTCGCCGGTGACCGGGGTCAGCAGCACCCCGTTGCGGAAGTGGCCGGTGGCCAGCTGGAAACCGGCGAGCGCGGTCGGGCCGAGCAGCGGCGCGTTGTCCGGCGAGGTGGGACGCAGCCCGGCGCAGGTCTCCACCAGCGGCAGCTCGGTGATGCCGGGGACCAGCTCATGGGCGTCCCGCAGCAGTTCGTAGACCCCGCCGGCGGTGACGGTGACGTCCCAGCCCAGCTCCTCACTGGTGGCGCCGACGACCAGCTCGCCGGTCTCCCTCGGCACCAGGTAGAGGGGCGTGCCGCGGACCACGGCGCGTACGGTGCGCGACAGGAACGGCGGGCCGCCCGCGGGCGGTTCGGGGATCCGCAGCCGCAGCACCTGCCCCTTGACCGGCCGCACCGGTGGCAGCACCTCCTCGGGCACCCCGGCCAGCTGCCCGCTGTGGCTGCCGGCGGCGAGCACGACCTGACCGGCCGACAGCAGCGTGCCGTCGGAGAGTCCGGCGCCGGTGGCGCGGCCGCCGGCGACCGTCAGCCGTTCCGCCCGGACCCGGTGGAAGAGCACCCCGGCACGCTCGCAGGCGATCAGCAGGGCGCCCGCCAGCCGCCGCGGGTCGACCTGGTGGTCGCCGTCCACCCGCAGCCCGCCGCGGACCCCGGGGGCCAGCATCGGCTCCAGGCGGCGGCACTCGCGCCCCGTCAGCCACTGCGAGTCCAGGCCCGAGCGGGTCTGCAGCGCGTGCAGCTCGCGCAGATGGGCGCGGTCGTCGGCGTCCAGCGCCACGGCGAGGGTGCCGCACCGCCGGTAGCCGATCCGCTGCCCGGACGCCTCCTCCAGCTCCGCCGTGAACTGCGGATAGCGCCGTGCGGAGGCGAGGTTGAGGCCCAGCAGGGTCTGCTCGCCGTAGTGGAGCTCGGTGACGGCGGCCAGCATGCCGGCCGCGACCTGCGCGGCACCGCCACCGGGCGCGGGGTCGGCCAGAGCGACCCGCAGCCCTCGGCCGGCCGCCCGCCACGCCGTGACCAGGCCGATGATGCCGCCCCCGATGACGAGGACATCGGGCTGCCCGGTGGCAGATGTCGATGACGATGATGATGAGGCAGGTGGAGGCATGGGCGTCCAGCTCCTCCCTTCGCCGGCATGACCCGGATCAGGTTCGTACGGTCGGAGGCCGGCCAGCCTCCCTCTCAGCCCGGTGCGTCCGGGCTCCCGCGAGTGCGTGTATCCCTCACCCTAATACGGGCCCGCGACGTGCCGTAAGGGACCGCCCGGAGCCGCCCCGGGGGCGCCGCTCGCGGGTGAGCGACCATGACGCTGTGTCAGAGATCTCCTTGCGCGCTGCTGCGAGCGGCGAGACACACCGTCCTACAGTGATCGTGTGAGCGAGCAGAGCAAGTCTCCCCAGGCCCCTGACCACACGCCACGCGTCGTGATCGCCGGCGCGGGAATCGCGGGGGTGCAGACCGCGGTCGCGCTGCGCGAACAAGGCTGGCGCGGTGCGATCACGCTGCTCGGCGACGAGCCCCACCAGCCCTACGACCGGCCGCCGCTGTCCAAGGCCGTGCTGCTCGGCAAGGCCGACGGCTCCACCTTCGACGTCGACTTCGCCTCCCTCGGCATCGAACTGCACCTCAGCCGCCCGGTCACCGCCCTGCGGCCGGACGACCACGTCATCGAGACGGCCGAGGGCCCCGTCCCGTACGACTACGCCGTGCTGGCGACCGGCGCCGACCCGGTCCTGCTGCCCGGCAGCGAGGAGCTGCCCGGCGTCCACCTGCTGCGCACCCTCGACGACGCGGAACGGCTGCGCCCGGTGCTCGCCGCCCGCCACGAGATCGTCGTGGTCGGCGCCGGCTGGATCGGCGCGGAGTTCGCCACCGCCGCGCGCGAGGCGGGCTGCTCGGTCACCGTCGTCGAGGCCGCGGACCGCCCGCTGGCCGGCGCGCTGCCCGCCGAGGTCTCCGCCTACATGACCGACTGGTACGCCGACTCCGGCGCCGATCTGCGCACCGGCGTGGGGGTCGCGTCCCTGGCTGAGGGCACGGTGACCCTCGCGGACGGTGTGACGCTGCCCGCCGACGCCGTGGTCGTCGGGATCGGCGCCCGCCCGGCCACCGGCTGGCTGGTCGGCTCGGGCGTCGCACTGTCGATCGAGGACGGCTCCGTACTCGCCGACGAGCAGCTGCGCACCTCCGTGCCCGACGTCTACGCGGTCGGCGACTGCGCCTCCTTCCCGTCCACCCGCTACGGCCGCCGACTGCTGGTCCACCACTGGGACAACGCGCTCCAGGGCCCCCGGATCGTCGCCGAGAACATCACCCGCGACCCGGCCGAAGGGCTGGTCTACGACCCGGTCCCGTACTTCTGGTCCGAGCAGTTCGGCCGGTTCGTGCAGTACGCGGGCCACCACTCGGGCGCCGACGAGATCGTCTGGCGCGGCGACCCCGGGAGCGCCGCCTGGACGGTGATCTGGCTGCGGGACGGCCGGCTGGTGGCGCTGCTGGCCGTCGGGCGGCCCCGGGATCTGGCGCAGGGGCGCAAGCTCATCGAGCGCGGCGTGACCCTCGACCGCGAGCGGGCGGCGGACGCTTCGGTGCCGCTGAAGTCGGCGGTCCGGTAGGCGGGTGCGCCGCGCTGCCCGCCCTGCCTGCTTTGTCCGCTCCCTGCACTGTCCGTGCCGACGTGTGCCGGCGTGTGCCGGCGTGTGCCGCCGGGGTCACCGGGCGGCCATCCGGTGTCACCCGCCGGTGTGCCTGCGGCATCGGATGGCGATGCCCGGCTACCGGCTGTCAGTGCGAGGTGGCAGGCTTGTCCTGTGACCGAGATTGACGCAAACATCGATGGACTCGTCCCCGCCTGGCTCACCCTCCCCGACATCGCCGAAGAGTTCGGCATCGCGGTGACGCGAGTCCGGCAGCTGGTCAAGGAGGGCCAGCTGATCGCCGTGCGCCGTGGCGAGAACAGGGCGCTGCACGTCCCTGCCGACTTCATCCAGGACGGCAAGATCGTCAAGGGCCTCACCGGGACCCTGAACCTCCTGCGCGACGACGGCTTCGCCGACGACGAGATGCTGGAGTGGCTCTTCACCGCGGATGACAGCCTGCCCGGCACGCCGGCGCAGGCGCTGCGCGAGAATCGCGGCACGGAGGTGAAGCGCCGGGCTCAGGCGCTCGCCGTCTGACGCGCCCGGTGCGTGCGCCTCCTGATCGGCAACCGCACCAGCAACCGCAGCATCCGTAACCGCATTCGCATCTGAGGGGTGTACGGGCCGGAAGGCCCGGCCCGTACACCACCGACCTGGGGGGAAGCCGCCCGATGACCACCGCACGACAGGCCCTGTCCGACGCCCGGCTCTACCTGTGCACGGACGCCCGCACGCGGCAGGGCGACCTCCCGCAGTTCCTGGACGCGGTGCTCTCCTCCGGCGTGGACATCGT
The DNA here is from genome assembly GCF_044767385.1 of Streptomyces sp. NPDC101393. NCBI lineage: Bacteria > Bacillati > Actinomycetota > Actinomycetes > Kitasatosporales > Streptomycetaceae > Streptomyces > Streptomyces sp. NPDC101393. The sequence goes on from NZ_JBIWNU010000004.1 coordinate 514,608, forward strand.
CCAGCTGCGCGACAAGGGCATGGAGGCCGCCGAGGAGCTCACGCATCTCGAGGTCTTCGCGGACGCCTGCCGCCGGCACGGCAAGCTGCTGGCCGTCAACGACCGCGCGGACGTCGCGCACGCGGCCGGCGCCGATGTGCTGCATCTGGGCCAGGGCGATCTGCCCGTCCCCGCCGCCCGCGCGCTCCTCGGCGCCGACGTCCTCATCGGCCGCTCCACCCACGCCGAGGCCGAGGTGGACGCCGCCCTCGCCGAGCCGGGCGTGGACTACTTCTGCACCGGCCCCTGCTGGCCGACCCCCACCAAGCCGGGCCGGCACGCCCCCGGACTCGACCTCGTCCGCTACACCGCCTCGCGCGCACCCGAGCGCCCCTGGTTCGCCATCGGCGGCATCGACGCCGGGAATCTCGACGAGGTGCTGGATGCCGGTGCCCGCCGCGTCGTGGTGGTCCGCGCGCTCACCGAGGCGGACGATCCGGCGGCCGCGGCGGCAGACCTGGCGAAGCGCGTACGGGCCCGGGAGGCCTGATCCCGCGGACCGGACCGGACGGCTCGGGCCTCCCGGGCCGGTGCCGATTTCCGGACGGGGCGCTGTCCGGAAGGTGTCCAAGGCGTGGACATCAACCCGGCGAACCAGGCATAACGCCGGTGCCGGTTGGTGTGTGCCCGACCGGTGGTTAACCTGCCCGTATGGCCCTAGGTACAGCTTCCACCAGGACTGATCACGCACGGACCGTGCGTGAGCTGCTGGCTTCCGGCAAGCAGTCATACTCGTTCGAGTTCGCCGCCCCGAAGACCGAGAAGGGCGAGCGGACCCTGTGGAACGCCATTCGCCGGATCGAGGCGGTCTCGCCGACCTTCGTCTCCGTGACGTACGGAGCCGGCGGCACCTCCCGTGAGGGAACGGTGCGCGCCACGGAACGCATCGCCACTGACACCACCCTCACCCCGGTCGCGCATCTGACCGCCGTCAATCACTCCACGGCCGATCTGCGCAACATCATCGGGCAGTACGCCGACGCCGGTATCCGCAACATGCTGGCCCTGCGCGGCGACCCGCCCGGCGACCCCCTGGGCGACTGGGTGCGGCACCCCGACGGTGTCGATTACGCCGCCGACCTGGTCCGGCTGATCAAGGAATCCGGCGACTTCTGCGTCGGCGTCGCGGCCTTCCCCGAGATGCACCCGCGCTCGGCCGACTGGGACTCCGACGTCGCGCACTTCGTCGACAAGTGCCGCGCGGGTGCCGACTTCGCGATCACCCAGATGTTCTTCTACCCCGAGGACTACTTCCGGCTGCGCGACCGGGTCGCCGCCGCGGGCTGTTCGACGCCGATCATCCCTGAGATCATGCCGGTCACGAACGTCCGCCAGATCGAACGCTTCGCCCAGCTCTCCAACGCGGCCTTCCCGCCCGAGCTGGCCGACCGGATCCTCGCGGTCAAGGATGACCCGGCCGCTGTACGCTCCATTGGCATCGAGTACGCCACGGAACTGTGTGCGCGCTTGATGGCCGAGGACATTCCCGGGTTGCACTTCATTACCCTGAACCACTCCACGGCGACGCTGGAAATCTACGAGAATCTGGGTCTGCACCAGCAGTCCTGACGACGGTGGCCGAAGAGCGGCGGAAGAGGGGCGTATATGGGCTGGACGGTCCTCTACATCGCGTTCGGCGCCGTCGCGCTGTGGCTGCTGGGTGAGGTCCTGCTCCAGTACAAGGCGCGGCTGCGCTGGCGTCTGCTGGCCTTCACCGGCTTCATCGGGGTCGTCGTCGGCGTCATCATCCCCTCGGTGATCGTGATCGCGGTGGGCGCCATCGCCTTCGCCGTCGGCCAGACGAATGTGACGCTCTCCTTCCGCCGCGGCTTCTCGACGGGCTGGGCGCTCGGCGGGAAGCCGGGGGAGAGCCGGCGGCGCCGGGCACGCTCAAACGGCGCGCCCGCCGCCGAGCCGACCCTGCAGGTCTCCGACCTCGAGGCGGGCCCGGCACCCGCCGACGGCGACGGCCAGGACACCTACGCCGGCCAGGACACCTACGCGGGGCAGGACACGTACGCGGGGCAGGACACGTACACCGGCCAGGACGCCTACCAGGAGCAGAGCGGCTACCCCGACCCGAACGGCTATCAGGGCGCCAACGGCTTCCAGAGCCAGGCCACGTACGCCGGGCAGGGCTCCTACGACGGCAATGACGGCTATGCCGGCCAGGACCCGTATCAGGACCAGCAGGACCGGAGCGTCTTCGCCCAGCAGTCCTTCGCGGGCCAGGGCAGCTACGGCGGTCAGGGCTACGCGGGGCAGGAGGACGCCACCGCCGTCTACGCCCCCCAGCCGCTGCCCGACGAGACCGGGCAATACGGCATCTACAGCCCCGACGCCCGCAACCCGCAGACGGGCTACCCCGAACCGTCCGGCTACGACGCCTACGGCAACCCCACCGCCCCCGACGGCGCCGGCGGCAGCAACGGCTATGGATACGGCGGCTACGGCGGGCCCGCCGCCGGCCAGGATTCCTACGCCGACCAGTACGGGACGTACGGCGACGGCCTCGGACAGCAGTCGCCCTACTCCGACCCGTACATCGGCACCCAGCAGTACTCCGCGCCGCAGGACCCCTACGACCCGTACGCGCAGCCGGACCCCTACGGGCAGCCGTCCTACGGCGGGCAGCAGTCCGACGGGCCGGGACAGCCGCCGCTGCAGAATCTCGGGCAGGGCTACAGCGAGACGCCGCCCGGCGGGGTCTGGGTCCCGCAGCAGCGCGACGGTGAACTCCCGCCGGAACAGCCGCCGTACCCGCCCTACCAGGAGCAGGGGTACGACGGGCAGCACTACCGCTACTGAGGCGCCGGCCGCAGCCGGGCCGCCGCTGCGCGGCGGCCCGTCACGACGAACCGCGCCAGTCGTCGCCATTGACGATCAGACCCGCCACGATCGCGCCGGACATCCCCGCATGGGCAGGCCCGCCGCCGGGGTGCGATCCGCCGCCGACGGCGTACAGCCCCGGTATCCGGGTGCGGTTGCCGGGCCGCAGAAAGCGCCCGCCCGCTCCGGCCAGCGCCGGGCCGGGCACCGGTTCATCGGTGGCGGGCGGCAGCACCTCCCGCCACAGCAGCCGCTCCCGCAGCCCGGGAACCGCCACCTCCGCGCTCTCGGTCATCCGCTCGGCCAGCGCCTCGAAAGCGGCGGCCGGGGAAGCGAGGGAGGCCTCCGGGGACCCTCCCGGGGCGGGGACCGTCGCCGTCAGGGTCACCGCCTCATGGGCATCGTCGGGGCGGGTCGTCGGGTCGTCCGGGCGCAGCACCGTCACCGTCGGGCGCAGGCCCGGTCCTTGGGGTGCGGCGCTGTTGCCGTCGCCGAACACCGCCGTCAGCTCGGCCGCGCGGTCCGCCGCATGCACCACCGTCCGATGGGCGGTGCCCTGGGGGCGCGGGCCGTCGAGCGCCAGCGCGACCGTCAGCCGTCCCGGCGCACGGGCTTCGCGGACAGGGTCGGGCCGGACGTCGTCCGCACCCCACGGCAGCCCGTCGCGCAGCAACTGCGCCAGCCGGCCGGGGGAGACACCGGCGATGACCACGTCCGCGTCGGTGAGGGTGCCGTCGGCCAGCTCGATGCCCGCCGCCCGGCCGTCCTTCTCGACGATGCGGGTCACCTCGGCGCCGAAGGTGAACTCCACCTTGCGGGCGGTGCAGCGCGCGAACAGTGCGTCGGCCAGCGCCCGCATCCCGCCGCGCGGATACCAACTCCCGAAGGTCTGCTCCATATACGGCAGCACGGCGGCGCCCACGGGCACGGCGCGGGGGTCGAAGCCGTAGGCCAGTGCATGGCTCTCCAGCAGCGCGACCAGACGGGGGTCGGCCAGCTCGCGGCGGGCAACCTCGGCCAGGGTCGCGGTCGTCGGGCTCTTGCCACGGCCGAACAGGCCACGCCTGCGCACCGCCGGATACGGATCGCGCCCCAGCACCCGCCAGTCCGGCCACAACGGCTCCTCCAGGAGCGGGCGCCGGGTGGCGTCCCATGCCTCGCGGGCGCGGTTGACGAAGGCGCTCCAGCGCTCGCCCGAGCCGTCGCCCAGCGCGCCGTCCAGCGCCTCGATGACGCCGGCCCGCGAGGCGTTGGGCAGCGAGACGGCGGTGCCGTCGGCGAAGTGGTGCCGGCTCGCCGGATCGACCTGGGACAGCTCGACGCAGCTCTCCAGCGGCTCGCGGCCCGTCTTGACGAACAGATCGCGGAGCACGGCCGGCAGATGCAGCAGGGCGGGGCCGGGGCCGCTGTCGAAGGCGAAGCCGTCCCGGGTGAAGCGCCGCATCGCGCCGCCGTGCGTCGCGCCGCGCTCGAACACCGCCACCCGGTGGCCCGCGACGGCCAGCCGGGCCGCGGCCGCCATCGCGCCCGTCCCGGCGCCGATCACCACAATCCGTGCCATGCCGCCGACTTTATCCGGGACCACTGACAACGCCCGCACGGCGGGCGGTTCAGCCCGGTGGCACCGCGCCGGTCGCGCCGCTCGTCGTGGCCGGCCGCTTCTGCGCGCGCCGCTGCCGCCTGCGCCGCAGGTATCTCCGGATCCGCGACCAGAGAAAGATCACCAGCGCGATGCCGCCGATCAGCAGCGTGCCGGCGATGGCCGCCGCGGCCACCGGATGGAACACCGCGAACGCGATGAGCGCGGCGACCCCGAGGTCCTCGGCCAGGCTCAGCACGATGTTGCTCGCGGGTTCCGGTGAGGTGTTGACCGCGATCCGGGTGCCCGCCTTGACCAAATGGCTCAGCAGCGCCGTGGAACCGCCCACCGCGCCGGCGGCCAGCTCCGGCAGCGAGCCGTTGTGGCCGGCCAGCAGCGCCGCCACGACCGCGCCCGCGACCGGCCGGATCACGGTGTGGACGGTGTCCCACACCGAGTCGACGTACGGCACCTTGTCGGCGACGGCCTCGCAGAGGAAAAGCACCGCGGCGACGATCAGGACGTCGGGGCGCTGGAGCGACGCGGGCACCTCGTCGGTGACGCCGGTCGCGCCGAGCAGGCCGAAGAGCAGCACGACGGCATAGGCGTTGATCCCGCTCGCCCAGCCACTGGTGAAAACCAACGGGAGTACGGACACGCCGTAGATCGTAGGCCAGGGCGCGGGCCGGCCGGGACCGGCTGGGGACGGGTGCTCAGCCGTGAGTACGGGTACTCAGGCCCCGAGATGAGTAGGTACGCGGATGGGACGGCAGCGCTTCGGAAGGAAGAGTGGGGACCACGGAAGGGCAGCGGTGCCGGACCGCCGGCACGGGGCGGCGGAACGGCCCGCTCCCTGACGTGACGGGGGAAACACGGGGGCTCCACGGGGGAGCACGGGGAGCACGGGGGAATCGCTGCCCTGGTCGGATCGGTGGGGGAACGATCTGCGCCAGGGCAGCGCACTCTTTTGTGCGGAGCCCTCAACGGGCGCCGTTCGACCAGGCGTCCGTACCGTGCGCGCCGTACCTGACCAGTACGGCGCGCACGCATGTCCGGGGCCGGCCCGGAGCGGAAGCTAGGCGGGCCGGCCGCTGACCCGCCCCTGGAGGAGCCGCGACAGCGCCGCGTGCACATCGTCGATCGACCGGTGCGGCTGGTAGGACTGCCAGTCCAGAGCGGCGACCAGGACCATCCCGAACAGCGCCGAGGCGGTGAGCGGGATGTCGATCTCCTCGCTCAGCTCGTCACTCGCGACGGCCTCCCGCAGGACGCCCTCCACCACGGTGATGGCCCGCTCTCGCACCACCATCAGGGTGGACTGCCAGGCGCGGTTGGTGCGCCACAGTTCGGCGACGTAGAGCTGGGTGAGCGCCGGGTAGCGGGAGATGAAGTCCAGGCCGGCCCGGATCATCGCGTCCAGCGCGTCGATCCGGCTGCCGCCCCGGTCGGCGACCTCGTCGGCGGCCGCCTGCAGGGAGTTCGCCAGCAGCTCGATGCCGTGCCGCAGCAGCTCCTCGAAGAGAACGTTCTTGCTCGCGAAGTTGTAGTAGACGGTGCCCTTCGCGACGCCCGCCCGCTCGGCGATCTCGTCCACCGTGGTGGAGGAGAAGCCCTGTTCGGCGATGAGCGTGACCGCGGCCTCGAAGAGTTTGCGCCGGGTGGCGTCGCGGCGTGTATTGGAGCTGTCCATGGGGGCGATTGTGCCGGTCCCCGGGGTGTGCGCACTCATAGGCTCAGCTCCGGATGGAGGTCCTTCATCCGTACGACCTGCCGGCCGCGCGCCGTCAGGGACGTCAGCACGAGCGCTCCCACGGTGAACGCCAGGAGTACCGCGGCGCCCTGCCAGACGGGAGCCAGGCCGCCGCCCGTGATGAGCCGGCGCAGCCCCTCCACGATGTAACTCATGGGCAGGTAGGGGTGGATGGCGCCGAAGAAGCCGGGGCTGGTCTGCACCGGATAGGTGCCGCCCGCCGAGGTCAGCTGGAGCATCAGCAGCGCCAGCACCAGGATCCGCCCGGCCGGCCCGAACTGGGCGTTCAGCCACTGCACGATCGCCGAGAAACAGGCCGTCACCAGGACCAGGAAGCCCACCGTGCCGCCCGCCCGCACCATCTCCAGGCCGAGCCCGAAGTGCAGTACGGACATCAGTGCCGCGCTCTGCAGCACCCCGAGGGCGAACACCGGAAGCCACCCGGACACCGCGACCCGCCAGGAGGGCGCCCCCATCGCGAGGGCCCGCCGGTTGAGCGGTGCGATCAGCATGTACGCCACCATCGCGCCGACCCACAGGGACAGCGGGATGAAGTACGGGGCGAAGCCGGTGCCGTAGTTGGGCGCCTTGTGGGCGGCGTCCGAGGCGAGCTGCACCGGATCGGACATGACCTGGGTACGCGCGTCGCGGTCCTTCTTGCCGTAGTCGGGGATCTGCTTCGCCCCGTCGTGCAGCCCGCCGGCCAGTTTGCCGCTGCCGTCCGACAGCTTGAACATGCCGCCGTTCAGCGTCTGCGCGCCGTCCTTGAGCTTTCCCACACCGGAGTCCAGGTCGCCGATGCCGGTCGCGGCGCGTCCGGTGCCGTCGTGCAGCTTCCGTGCGCCGTCGGCCAGTTGACCGGCGCCACCGGCGAGCCGGTCGTTGCCGGCGGCCAGTTTGCCGGCGCCCGCGGAGACCTGGTGCGCCCCGTCGTTGAGCTTGTTGATCTTCGCGACCGCGGCGTCCATGTCGGCGCCGAGCGTGGGCCCGTGCTGCGCCAGCTCGGCGGCCAGGGAGTGCAGCGTGTCCAGATCCCGGCCCAACCGGTCGAGGTTCTCCTGGTCGTGGACGTACCCGCTGACCTCTTCGGCCTTGTCCGCCGCCGTCGCCGCCTGGTTCCTGATCTGCTTCAGCTCGGAGCAGGAGGCCTCCAGACTCACCCCGCTCCCGCAGCGCTGCCGGTAGTACGTGTCCAGGTGGTCGGAGATGCCGCGGGAGAGCTTCGCCCCGGTGGAGGCGGCGGCCGGGAGCTTGTCCAGGTGGTCACGGACCGCCTGCGAACCGTCCGCGACGAGCTGGGCCGCCTCGCCGATCTCCTTGCCGTGTGCCCGGATGAACGGCCCCACCTTGCCGACGACCCCGTTGACCGTGTCGGCCAGCTGCTGGGTGCCCTGGGCGACCTGCCCCGAACCGTCGGCCACCCGGTGCGCCCCTTCGGCCGCGGTGGACGCCCCACTGGCGAGGTCGGAGCTGCCCTTGGAGAGGCGCCCGGCACCCGCGTCGAGATCCCCCAGCCCCGTGACCAGTTTGCCGCTGCCGTCCTTCGCGCTGCCCAGGCCGTCGGCCAGTTTGCCGGTGCCGTCCTTGGCCTGCCCGATGCCGTCCTTGAGCTTGTCGGCGCCGTCCGCGGCCTCCTCGGTCTTGCCGTGCAGCGTCGAGAAGGAGACGAAGATCTTGTCGAGGAAGGTGCGGGAGGACTTCGTGGACGCCGCCGAGCGCACCTCCGAGAACACCGTCCGCGAGATCTGCCCGACGATGTAGTTGTTGGCGTCGTTGGTGCGCACCTTGAGGGCGCCGGTCTCCGGGTGGTCCCCGGAACTGGAGGCGATCCGCTTGCTGAAGTCCTTCGGGATGCGCAGCGAGAGGTAGTACGAGCCGTCCTCGACGCCCTTGTCGGCGTCGGCGGCGTCCACGGAGCGCCAGTCGAAGGTATGGCTGTCCCGCAGGCCCTCGACGATGCTGTCGCCCGCCGCTATCCGCTTGCCGTCGACGCGGGCGCCGCCGTCCTCGTTGACCAGCGCGACCGGGATCTTGTCCAGCCGCCCGTAGGGGTCCCAGAACGACCACAGGTACAGGGCGCCGTACAGCAGCGGCAGCAACAGCAGGGCGGCCAGCGCCGCGCGCGGCAGCTTGCCCCTCCCGAAGCGCTTCAGCTCAAGCGCGGCCAGCTTCGGCGAGCGCATCGGCGGCCCCCTTCCCGTCGTCCTGGCCGTCCCGGTCGTCCGGGTTCTCGGGGTCGTCCTTGCCGCCCGGCTCCGCTTCGTCGTCCGCGCCGCTGCGGGCGTCCCGCTCCGCCGGGCCGGTGCGCACCAGCACCAGGTCCGCGGAATCCGCCCGCCCGGCGTCCTTCGGCGGGTCGCTGCACACCGCCACGACCGTCGTGCCGGCCGCCGCGAGGCCGCGCAGCATCGCCCAGGCCTCGGCGCGCTCCCCGTCGGACAGCTTGAGATCGGTGTCGTCCACGGCCAGCAGTCGCGGGCCGCCGATCAGTCCGAGCGCCACGGACAGCCGCAGCGCCTCCAGCCGCTCCAGGTCGCGCACCGAGGTACGGATCCCCTTGGGCAGCGACTCCAGGTCGAGACCGGCCGCGTCGAGCGCGGTGTCCACCAGGGCACGGGCCGCGGCCCGGCGCTCCTGACGGGGCCGCAGCAGTGCGCGTACCGACCCGCCGAACCGGCCCTGCAGGAGGGCGCGTTCGCGCAGATGCTCGCCGACGGTCAGTGCGGGGTCGAGTTCCGCGACGCCCGGCACATGGGCGAGCGCGGTGACGGACCGGACCGCTGCCCGCTTCTTGGGCAGTGGCAGGCCGCCGATCTCCGCGGCTCCGGCGGCGGTCTTCATCCGGCCGGTGAGTGCGAGCAGCAGGCACGTACGGCCCGACCCCGAAGGGCCCTGCACGGCGATGAGCGAGCCGGGGCCCGCAACGATGTCGATGTCTCGGAACGCCCATCCGCGGGGGCCCTTGACCCCGAATCCCGCGGCCGTGACCGCCGCCCCGTGCGGGGTGCTGTCCACGATCCCTCCCTGAACTGACCGGTCAGTTCAAAAAGTATGCAGCACCCCACCCCCCTTCCCGCAAGGGGGTGTTGGGAATCCGTCCGCTTTCCCACGAAAGAGCAGGTCAGCGCCGATTGTCAGTGGTGTACCTCACGATGGGGTCCATACGGTCCCGAACCGGTATACGACGACTGGAGGTTCGTCATGGCAGCTCGTCCCACAGCGGGCAGCTCCGCTGCGTACGGTCCCCCGAGTGATGTCCACCCCGTCCTGCGGCGGACGGCCGCGCCACCCGCCGCCCTCGCCCTGCTCGCCCAGGCCCAGGAGGGCCTCGCGGAAGCGCGGACGCTGGAAACCCCCAACGAACAGTTCGCCACGGCCCATCTCGCCGCCCTGCGCACTGCGGCGGCGGTGCTCGCCGTCCGGGGCGGGCCCGAGGCCGCCGCGCGCCGCAGGCCGGGGCCCTCCCCGCGCCGGAGCCGCAGGGCAAGTATCCGCAGCGCCTGGGAGGTCCTCCCCGAGGTCGCTCCCGAACTCGCCGAATGGAGCGCGCTGTTCGCCTCCGGCGCCACCCGCAGGGCCAGGGCGGAGGCCGGCATAGCCGGCGCGGCCACCCGCCTCGACGCCGACGATCTGCTCAGGGACGCCGCCATGTTCCTGCGCCTGGTGGAGCGCATGCTGCTCCTCCAGCCCTCCCTGCCGCCGCAGCGGACGGGCTGACGGGCGGACGGGCTGACGGGGCGGTGATCCGGAGGTCGCGGCGAGCGGGGCGCGCGACCGTGCCCAGGGGCGGTCACGAGCCCTGCGGGCGGCCGTGAGCGGTGACGCCGTGCCCGGCGGTGGCTGTGCCCGAGGGCGGGGGCGGCGGCCGCGCTCGGTGCGTGGCCGTGAGTGGGGGGAGGGGGTGAGCGGGGCGGCCGTGGTGGCTGTGGCGACCGTGGCGAGCCTGGCTGCAGGGTGACGGAGAGGGGGTGGGGGTGGGGCGGGGGCGGGGGGAGAGCAGGGAGGGAAGCGTGCGGGCCCCACCACGGCCCGCCTCGCCCCCGCCTCGCCCTCGCCCCACCCCCGCCGCCCCCACCAGGCCTCGCCCCACCCCGCCCGGCAACGTTCGGTAACCGTGCCGTCTCCGTGGGCGGTGCCCTCGGCGTGGGGCGGCGCCGCAGGCGGCGGAGGGTCCGGGACGCAATAGGGTGGTGGACGCCTAGACGTTCATGCCCCCGCCGAGGAGCCACCCGCCGTGTCTGACCCGCTGCGCCCGCGCGCATCCCTTCGTACCGCCGTGGTCTGGGAGGTCCTCAAGGACGCCCTGGACCGCCGGGTCAAGGCCGCCGGGCGCGACGCCCTGGATGTCCTCGACACCGGAGGGGGCACCGGCAACTTCGCCGTCCCGGTGGCCCGCCTCGGTCACCGCGTCACGGTCGTCGACCCCAGCCCCAACGCCCTCTTCGCCCTGGAGCGCCGGGCCGCCGAGGCCGGTGTCGCCGACCGGGTGCGCGCCGTCCAGGGTGACGCCCACGGCCTGTTCGACGTCGTCGAGCGCGGCGGCTATGACGCGGTGCTCTGCCACGGCGTGCTGGAGTACGTCGACGACCCCGCCGAGGGCGTCCGCAACGCCGTCGACGCCCTGCGTCCGGCCGGCACCCTCAGCCTGCTCGCCGCGGGCCTGGGCGGCGCCGTCCTCGCCCGCGCCCTCGCCGGCCACTTCAACGAGGCCCGCCAGGCCCTCACCGACCCCGCCGGACGCTGGGGCGACGGCGATCCGGTCCCGCGCCGCTTCACCGCCGACCAGCTCACCGCGCTGGTCTCCCTCACCGGCTTGACGGTCGGCGCGGTGCACGGCGTGCGGGTCTTCGCCGACCTGGTCCCCGGCGTGCTCGTCGACACCGAGCCGGGTGCCATGGAAGCGCTGCTGAAGCTGGAGGCGGCGGCCGCCGAGCAGCCCGCCTTCCATGCCGTCGCCACCCAGCTGCACGTCCTCGCCGAGCGCGACTGACCCACGCGAGCGGCACGACTACCGCGTGCAGTCGGCCACAGGCCACCCGATCAGCCCCTTCTCCCCGTATGATCGGGGTACGACGTTCCGGCATGACGGATAGGCGGGTGGGGAATGCAGGCAGCATCACCACCAGCCGCCGTGGCGGCCCGGACTGTGAACTGGCGTAGAGGGGCGGGTTTCACGGGGGCGATTCCCTGCCTATCCTGAAAGGGTCGCACCCGGTCGCCCCCGCGACCGACGAGTAGGAGGACTCCGTGCCGCTCTCGGAGCACGAGCAGCGCATGCTCGAGCAAATGGAGCGAGCGCTGTACGCCGAAGATCCCAAGTTCGCGACAGCGCTTGAGGGAAGCGGGCTGCGTACGTACACCCGGCGACGGGTCTACCAAGCGGTCGCGGGCTTCCTGGTGGGTATCGCCCTGCTCATGGCCGGAATGGTCGCGCAGCAGATCTGGATCAGCGTGGTGGGTTTCCTCGTCATGCTCGGCTGCGCGGTACTGGCGGTCACCGGATGGCGTAAGGCCCCCAAACCTGGTGAACAACAGGCCGCAGCGGGCCCCGGAGGCACCGCCGGTGCACCCGAGCGCCGCCAGGCCCGACAACGGCGCTCGATGATGAACCGCATCGAGGATCGTTGGCAGCGTCGCCGGGACGAACAGGGCCACTGAGCCCTCCGGCCTTCACCAGGCCTCACGGCTCGTCGTTCCCTTCTCGCCAGGTTTTCGCGGCTCTCCCCGGAGAGTTCCGCAGAGCCCGCCGCGAGAGAGTTTTCCGTGTGGAGTTCTCCGCACGACGGACTCTCTCTTGGCGGGCTCGATGCGTTCCGGCTCCGCGTTCTGCGGACGGCATTCCGCTGGTGGCATTCCGCGCCGGGCTTTTCCGCTTCCGCATGATGCGTGTCGGGATTCGCCTTCGAGCCGTTCCGGCGGTCGTTTTCGCTCTCGGATTCCGGGACCGCCCGCCCGTTTCAGTCTTTCCCGATCCCGATCCGGATCCCGATCCCGAGTCCGATCCCGATGCCGGGGATGATGCCGTGCCGTGCTGGGTCACTTTGCCGGGACGGGCCCGCCCACGCCGCCGGGACGCCGCCGGGACGCGCCCGCCCACGCCGCCGGGACGCCGCCGGGACGGGGCCGCCCACGCCGCCGGGACGGGCCCGGCAGAGCGGGCGGGCCCGTCCGTGCCGCCGGAGCGTTCCCGCCCCGGGCCGCGCTCAGGCCCGCTGCCGCCCGGGCCGGAACGCTGCGGCGGCACGCCGGGCCGCGACGACCGGGCGGCTGGTGGCGCAGCGGGTGGTGAGTGCCGTCCAGCGGGCGGCCAGAGCCCACAGCAGGCGGACCGAGGAGCGCGGGGCGAGCCGCGCGCGCAGCCGCTGCCGGCCGCTCGCCCGCGCGTCCAGCCCGGCCCGTACCCGCGCCACGTCGGCCACGAGACCGGCCGCCGGCTGCGGTTGCGGTGCGTACAGCACCTGCTCGACCGCTGCTGCCACCCGCTGGGCGGCGTCGGCGGCCTCCTGCGGCAGTTCCCCGACGCGGACCAGACGTGCGGCCGCCTTGCGCGGCGTGAGGGACTCGTCCGGCAGGATGCCGTGGTCCCAGGCGGTGTCGAGCAGCTCCCGCCAGGCGGCCATGGTGATCGCTGTGATGTCCGCGTCGGGCCCGCCGCCCGCCAGCCGCCGGGACCGTGCACGGAGGCGCCACAGCAGCGGGACGGCGGGCAGCAGCAGGACGAGCAGCGCGGCCAGCGAGATGCCGGCCACGGCCCATCCAGGGGCGCCGTCGTCCGGTGGGCGGCCGCCCGCCTCGATGCTCACCGTCCCGCAGACCGAGCCCCGCTGCGCGGATTCCTGGCCGGGCGGGCAGGTCGGGTCACCGGACGAGCCGCCCGGCGACTCCGAGGACTGGCTCGGCTCCTGTGAGGGGGCACCGGGGTCCTCGGGCTCCGGACTGTCGGGGTAGCTGTAGTCCGGGACGCTGCCGCGGCTCGGGGTCGGCTCGAAGCGGGTCCAGCCGATGCCCTGGAAGTACAGCTCGGGCCAGGCATGTGCGTCCTTGAGGCCGACCGATGTGGTGCCGTCCACCTGCTTGGTGCCGGGGGTGAAGCCGACCGCGACCCGGGCGGGGATGCCCAGGGTCCGGGCCATCGCCGCCATCGAGAACGAGAAGTGGACGCAGAAGCCCTCCTTCTGCACCAGGAAGCGTGAGATCGCCTCGGAGCCGCTGCCCGCCCGGACCTCGGTGTTGTAGCTGAAGCCGCCGTTGAAGGCGAACCAGTCCTGCAGTTTGACGGCCTTCTCGTAGGAGTCCTTGGCGCCGTGGGTGACCTTCCGCGCGGTGCTGCGCACCACCCGCGGCAGGGAATCCGGCACCTTGGTGTACTCGCGCTGCAGCTGTGCGGGGGGCGGCGGGGCGACGGCCAACTGCTGGGCGGTGGGCCGTACCTGGAGGCTCTCGACCTGGTATTGCACGCCGCGGGTGTTCTGGCCGCGGTCGCCGACGAGCGTGCGGCCCTTGGGCTCGAAGCGCCAGCGGCCGGCGATGTCCACCTTGGACGCGGGGTAGGGGAGCGGCAGCCAGTTCTGGGCGTACCACTTGGCGGTGGAGACGGAGGTGTTCACCCGGGTGGTGTCCACGCCGGAGCCGAGGCCGGGCGGGCCGGGCAGCTGGTCGGGGACGTCCACGACGGTACGTTCCGACGGCTTCCAGGCGCTGCCGTCGAACTGGTCCAGGGCGACGATCCGGAGATACATGTCGCCGGCGTCGCGGGACGTCGTGCGGTAGTTCAGCACTTCCTTGTCCGCGGGCTGGTTCAGGCTGTTCTGCAGCGAGACCAGGGGGTTCACCGCGGAGATCGTGCCGCCGGCGCCCCCGGGCCCCGCACCGCCGCCGGCCGGGCCGAGCAGCCCGCCGCCCAGCGAGGGCAGTACCGCGGGCACCACCAGGGCGATCCCCAGCGCCAGCGCGCCGATCCTGCGGCCCGTACGGACCGGGGCCAGGGCGGCCCCTGCGAACCCTGCTCCCGCCGCGCCGCCCGGACCGGCGGGAGCGCCGCCGCCGAACACCCTGCCCCACCGGGAGAGCCGGTCGCGGCCCTCGGCGAGGAGCAGCAGCAGATAGCCGGCCGCCGCGATCAGGAACCACAGCCAGCCGGCGCCCCCCTGGGACAGCCCGGCCGCCACCGAATACAGCGCGAGCAGCGGCAGCCCGGCGGGCGCGGCGCTGCGGTAGGTGACCGCGAGCGCGTCCACGACGAGGCCGATCACCAGCACCCCGCCGACCAGCAGCAGCCGGATTCCGGGGGTCACGGGGGCCGGGATGGCGTACCGCCCGACGTCCTGGACGCCGTCCTGCAGCAGCCGGCCGAACTGGGTGAGGGCATCCGGGCCGGGCAGCAGACCGGCCACCGCCTGCCCGCGGGTGAAGAGCAGGGTCAGCAGGAGAACGCAGGTCAGTGCCTGGGCGGCGAGGGTCAGCGGCCGGGCCAGCGGCACCCGGCGGGTCAGCGCCCCGACCCCGGACACGATGCCCAGCAGGACGGCCGCCTCCAGCAGCCAGGTGAAGGGGTCCACCAGCGGGAGCAGTGCGCAGGCCGCGCTCAGGCTCGCCACCGCCGCGCACAGTGCCAGCCGCGCCCGCCCGCTCACGATCCTGCTCCCGGTGCCGTCGGGGCCGCGGCGGCCCCGGGCCGCAGCGGCCGGTCCTCGCGGACCAGGGCGCGGTCAGCCGAGCGCCAGAGGTCGGCGAACATCGCGCCGGGCTTCACCGGCAGCGCCGTCCAGCCCGCCTCGCGCAGCATCCGCAGCCGGTCGGCGAGCGGCACCTCGCCGCCGGAGAATCTGATGCCGCCGGGGCCGCGGGTCCAGGCGTCGCCGTCCAGGACGAAGGCGACCGCGGCGCCGCTGCGCTGCCGCATCCGCCCGGCGACCGCCGCCTGCTCGTCGTCCAGATCGCCGAAGAAGCCGATCAGCAGTCCTTCGTTGCCCCCGCGCAGCACGTCGTACGCCGAGGAGAGGCCCTCCTCGTCGGAGTGCTCCACCACGGCGAGGGTGTCCAGCAGCAGGCCGGCGGCACCGGCGGATTCGGCGCCGCCGGCGAAACCGCCGGCACCGTCCGGGCCGGGCACCGAGCTGCCCGTGTCGGTCAGCAGCCGCACCGAGAACCCCCGCTCCAGCAGATGCACCGCCACCGACGCGGCGGCCGTGACCGCCCATTCGAAGGCGGAGTCGGGGCCGCTTCCCTGGTGGGCGGTGGCGCGGGTGTCGAGCAGCACGGTGCAGCGCGCCTTCTGCGGCTGCTCCTCCCTGCGGACCATCAGCTCGCCGTGGCGCGCGGTGGACCGCCAGTGGACGCGGCGCAGGTCGTCGCCATGGCGGTAGCCGCGCGGGATGACGTCGTCCTCCCCGGCCAGTGCCAGGGAGCGGTGCCGCCCGTCGCCGTATCCGGAGGCCTCGCCGGCCGGCCGGATCGGCGGCAGCGACTCGACCCGCGGCACCACCGTCAGGGTGTCGAAGGTGCTGAAGGAGCGGGTCAGCTCGCACATCCCGAAGGGGTCGGAAAGGCGCAGCTCCAGCGGCCCCAGCGGATAGCGTCCGCGCAGGTCGGAGCGGACGCGGTAGGACACCTCGCGGCTGCCGCCCGCCTCGATCCGGTCCAGGACGAAACGCGGTCGTGCCCCGAGGACGTATGGCACCCGGTCCTGGAGCATCAGCAGTCCGGTGGGCATCCGGGAGACGTTCTCGACCCGCAGCCGGACTCGGGACTCGGCGGTCGCCGGCACACGGGCGGGGGAGAGGGTGCGGCTGCCGGCGACGCGGTAGCGGGTGCGGTGCAGGACGAGGACGCAGACCAGCGGCAGCGCGGCCAGCAGCAGTCCGACCCGCAGCAGATCGGCCTGCCCCAGGAGATACGAGCAGGCCGCCGCGGCCAGGCCGGCGGCGAGAAAGGACCTGCCGCGCGTCGTCAGGCCGCCGAGGGCCGTCCGCAGTCCGTCACGCTGCGGTGGCCCCGGACTCCCCCCGCCGGACATCACAACCCCCGGATGCCGGGCGGCTGCTGGCCGCGGCCGTGCCGCTGCGCCGACGGGTCCGGGACGGGGGTGCGCCGAAGGATCTCCAGCACGACCTGCTCGGCGGTGCGACGGTTCAACTGGGCCTGGGCGGTGGGCAGCAGCCGGTGCGCGAGCACCGCGACGGCCAGCGACTGCACATCGTCGGGCAGCGCGTACTCCCGGCCGGCCAGGGCCGCGGCGGCCTTCGCGGCCCGCAGCAGGTGCAGCGTCGCCCGCGGGGAGGCGCCCAGCCGCAGATCGGGGTGGCTGCGGGTGGCCACCACCAGGTCCACGGCATATCTGCGGACCGCTTCGGCGACATGGACCGTACGCACCGCGTCGATCAGCTTGACGATCTCGTGGGCGTGCGCGACCGGCTGGAGGTCGTCCAGCGGGGAGGCGCCGCCGTGCACGTCCAGCATCTGCAGTTCGGCGGCCGGACTCGGATAGCCGATCGAGACCCGGGCCATGAAGCGGTCCCGCTGCGCCTCGGGGAGGGGGTAGGTGCCCTCCATCTCGACCGGATTCTGGGTGGCGACGACCATGAAGGGGCTGGGCAGCTCGTAGGTCTGGCCGTCCATGGTGACCTGGCGCTCCTCCATGGACTCCAGGAGCGCCGACTGGGTCTTGGGCGAGGCGCGGTTGATCTCGTCGCCGATCACGATCTGGGCGAAGATCGCGCCGGGCTTGAACTCGAAGTCCCGGCGCTGCTGGTCGAAGACGCTGACGCCGGTGATGTCCGACGGCAGCAGGTCGGGGGTGAACTGGATGCGCCGCACCGAGCAGTCGATGGAGCGGGCCAGGGCCTTGGCGAGCATCGTCTTGCCCACGCCCGGCACATCCTCGATGAGCAGGTGTCCCTCGGCCAGCAGCACGGTCAGCGAGAGCCGTACGACCTCCGGCTTGCCCTCGATCACGCCCTCAACCGACCGGTGAACCCGCTCCGCTGTGGTGGTCAGATCGCTGAGGCTCGCTCGTTCGTCATACGTCGTCACTCGGCCCTCCTCGGCCCGTTCTTGAGGCCGATGCCCTGAGTACGGACCCGGCCCACCCCGAAAGTGAACGCTCTCCGGCCTCGGCCGGAACAACGCCCACCACGCATTCTTGCCGCCCGCGCGGCTTCGCGTCATGGCCTGTGGATATCTGGTGCCGTTATGTCCTGCCGGGTCCGGTGGCCGCGGGGGAAAGATCCCGGCCACCTTCGGGTCCGGGCGAAGAGGGGGATACCGCATCCCGCCGCGGCGGAGCTGCCGGGGCGGGCACGGTGGCGGGCCCGGGGGCCCGCCGGTGTGTCAGCTCTGCGGGTCGATCTCCCGCAGCAGCCCCGTCGTCACGTCGAAGACGAATCCGCGGACGTCGTCGGTGTGGAGCAGGAAGGGCGAGGTGCGTACCCGCTGCATGGACTGGCGGACGTCCTCGTCGAGGTCCTTGAACGCCTCGACCGCCCAGGTGGGCCGCTGTCCGACCTCGGCCGCCAGCTCGTGGCGGAAATCCTCGGTCAGGCTGAGCAGCCCGCAGTTGGTGTGGTGGATGAGCACGACCGAGCGGGTGCCGAGCGCGCGCTGGCTGATCGTCAGCGACCGGATGATGTCGTCGGTGACCACGCCGCCCGCGTTGCGGATGGTGTGGCAGTCGCCCAGCTCCAGGCCCAGCGCGTCGTGCAGATCGATCCGGGCGTCCATACAGGCCACGACGGCGACCTGGAGGACGGGCCGGGCATCCATCCCGGGGTCGGTGAAGGCGGCGGCGTATTGCTCGTTCGCCGCCACGAGACGGTCAGTGACCGTGCCGCCGGAGGGGACGGCGGCGCTGTCAGCGGACGGGGGCAGCGGCTGCGACGCAGGTATGGACATGGATTCAACTTAATCGTCGACGGCCCGTCCGGCTGCATGTGAGGACGGGCATAGGGGGCAACATCACTCCTTGTGAGGTACTCCACAAGGGCATCCGGGCCGCCGCCGTCCGGGTGAGAAGGCCCCGCGAAAGCCGTCGCGGGACGCGCGGAACCGGTTGATTGACCGGGGCGGGCGGTGGACTAAAGTGGCGCGAAGTGGGAGGCGTGAAGCTCTCCTTGGATCCCGAATCCGCGTGCGCGTCCGTACGTACGGCTCGGCCTCCTCCCGCTCCACGGTCTTCCGACGGCACTTCCCCGTCGCCGGATGACCACTTCCCCTTCAGAGCGGGCGGGGACCAAGCGGTACGTGCGGCATCCCCCAGCCAACGGCCGGGGACCCACCTGCCGACCATCCCATCGGAAGGCATATGAGCGAGCGCAGCGAGCGAATCGGAAAGAGGTGCGCGCTCTGCCACGGCAGGCCCGCCGAGCGAAGCGGGGAGGGCGCATGAGCAACAACACCCGCCACGTCCCCGTCATGCTCCAGCGCTGCCTGGACATGCTCGCCCCCGCCCTCGCCGAACCCGGCGCGACCGTCGTCGACTGCACGCTCGGCCTCGGGGGGCACAGCGAGGCACTGCTCGCCACGTTCCCCGCGGCCCGGCTCGTCGGCCTCGACCGCGACCCGTCCGCCCTGAAGCTCGCGGGCGAGCGACTGGCGCCGTACGGCGAGCGCGCCACCCTGGTGCACGCCGTCTACGACGAGCTCCCCGGCGTCCTCGACCGGCTCGGGCTGCCGCGCGTCCAGGGCGTGCTGTTCGACCTCGGCGTCTCCTCCATGCAGCTCGACGAGGCCGACCGCGGCTTCGCGTACGCCCAGGACGCCCCGCTGGACATGCGGATGGACCAGACGACCGGCATCAGCGCCGCGGACGTCCTCAACACCTACGCACCCGGTGAACTCGTCCGGATCCTGCGCGCCTACGGCGAGGAGAAGCAGGCCAAGCGGATCGTCGAGGCGGTCGTGCGCGAGCGGGTGCAGCAGCCGTTCAGCAACAGTGCCCGGCTGGTCGAACTGATCCGGGACGCGCTGCCGCAGGCCGCCAAGCGCACCGGCGGCAACCCCGCCAAGCGCACGTTCCAGGCGCTGCGCATCGAGGTCAACGGCGAGCTGGCCAGTGTGGAGCGGGCCATTCCGGCCGCCGTGAAGTCGCTGGCGGTCGGCGGCCGGATCGCCGTGCTGTCCTACCAGTCGCTGGAGGACCGCCTCGTCAAGCAGGTCTTCGCGGCCGGCGCCGCCAACACCGCACCGGCCGGGCTGCCGGTCGTCCCCGAGCAGTACCAGCCGCGGCTGAAGCTGCTCACCCGGGGCGCCGAGCTGCCCACGGAGGAGGAGGTCGCCGAGAACCGGCGCGCCGCCCCCGCCCGGCTGCGCGGCGCCGAGCGCATCCGCGAGGACATCGCGTGAAGGCCAAGGGGAAGGTGCGCGGCGGGGCGGGACGCCTGGCCGCGCTCTTCCCCTCCGGAGCGGGCACCGCGGCGCGCACGCCCTTCGTGCTGCTGGTCGTCGTGCTGCTCGGCTCCGGACTCATCACCCTGCTGCTGCTCAACTCCGCCCTCAACCAGGGCTCGTTCGAACTCAGCAGACTGGAGCGGAAGACCGGCGAGCTGAAGGACGAGCAGCAGGCGCTGCAGCAGGACGTGGACACCTTCTCGGCCCCCGGCGCGCTCGAACGCCGCGCCCGCCAGCTGGGGATGGTCCCGGGCGGCAACCCGGCGTTCCTGCTGCCGGACGGTACGGTCCGCGGCCGCCCGAGCGAGGCCACGGCCGAACCGTCGTCGCTGAGCGCCCCCGCCGGCCCGTCACTCCTGCCCCCGCCCGCGGCGCCGAGCGCGCCGGCCACGCCGAAGGCGCCGGGCCCGTCGGCCTCGCCGGGGACTCCGCGGGCCGCGGCCTCCCCGGCACCGCACACCCCCGCTCCCGCTCCCTCCGCCGCTCCGCACACCCCCGCCTCCCCGGCGGGCCCCGCACGGCCCGCGCCCGGCAGTCCGCCCGCCCCCACCCCGACGACCGCCGGCAGGTGACCCCGTGACGCGTCCCACCGCCCCCGCGCACGCCCCGGAGAACGCGGCATGACCGGGCCCAGGGACCCCCGCAGGCGGGTACCGCCCCCGGCCCGCGGCGGCGGACCGCGCCCCGCGGCCGGCCGCACCGCGCACGGCCCCGGCGCCCGCAGGCAGCCCCCCGCCGCGCTCCGCCTGGGCAGCCCGCGCCCCCGGCTGCGGCTGGTGTCCCTCGCGCTCACGCTGATCATGCTGGTCTTCGTCGTACGGCTCTTCCAGGTGCAGGCCGTGGATGCCTCGACGGTCGCCGCCAAGGCCAACGAGAACCGCTATGTGCCGGTCAAGCTGGCGGCCGAGCGCGGCGCCATCACCGACCGCGGCGGCGTCGACCTGGCGACCACCGTCGACGCGTACGACATCACCGCCGACCCGAGCCTGCTGGCGCCCGGCAAGACCAAGATCGACGACGCTCCGCAGCAGGCCGCGGCGCTGCTCGCGCCGATCCTCGACGAGGACCGGGCCACCCTCGCCGGGAAGCTCGCCAAGCCCAAGGCCCGCTACGTACTCCTCTCCCGCCAGCAGACCCCGCAGGTCTGGAAGCAGATCAAGGACCTCCGCCAGGGGCTCGACGCCAAGGCGGCCGCCGCCCCCAAGCGCGCCCCCCGCCCGAACGTCCTGGTCGGGATCTTCGCCGACAAGCACAGCAAGCGGGTCTACCCGAACAAGGACCTCGCCTCGGGGGTCCTCGGCTTCGTCAACAGTGAGGGCAAGGGCGCCGGCGGCCTGGAGGCGCGTCTCGACAAGCCTCTCGCCGGCAAGGACGGCAAGCTCGTCTACGCGCAGTCCGGCGGCCGACGGGTCCCCACCGCCGACACCCAGGAACACCCCGCCGTCCCCGGCACCGACGTCGAGCTGACCCTCGACCGGGACATCCAGTGGGCGGCCCAGCAGGCCATCAGCAAGCAGGTCGCGAAGTCCAGGGCGGACCGCGGCTACGTCGTCGTCCAGGACACCCGGACGGGCCAGATCCTGGCGCTCGCCAATTCGCCCGGCTTCGACCCCAACGACATCTCCAAGGCCGACGCGGACGCGCTGGGCAACGCCGCGCTCTCCGACGCCTTCGAGCCCGGCTCCACCAGCAAGCTGATGTCGATGGCCGCCGTCCTGGAGGAGGGCGTGGCGACCCCCGCCACCCGGGTCACCGTGCCCAACCGGCTGCACCGCGGCGACCGGCTGTTCGCCGACGACATCGACCACGCCACCTGGCATCTCACCCTCAACGGCGTGCTCGCCAAGTCCAGCAACATCGGCACCATCCTGGCGACCGGGCAGCTCGGCAAGACCCAGCCGCAGGCCAACCAGGTCCTCTACTCCTACCTGCGGAAATTCGGGATCGGAAAGCCCACCGGGCTCGGCTTCCCGGGTGAGACGGCAGGGCTGCTGGCCAAGCCGAAGGACTGGAACACCTCGCAGCAGTACACGATCCCCTTCGGCCAGGGGCTCTCCCTGAACGCCGTCCAGGCCGCCTCCGTCTATTCCACGATCGCCAACGGCGGCGAGCGCATCGCCCCCTCCCTGGTGCGCGGCACCACCGGCCCCGACGGCCGCTACGTCCCGTCGCCCAAGCCCGAGCGGAACCGCGTCGTCAGCCCGAAGACCGCCGCAACCCTCGCCACCATGCTGGAATCGGTGATCGACGACGAGGAAGGCACCGGCGCGAAGGCGAAGATCGACGGGTACCGCGTCGGCGGCAAGACCGGCACCTCCAACCGGGTGGACCCGCAGACCGGCAGGTACCACGGCTACACGGCCTCCTTCGCCGGATTCGCGCCCGCCGACAAGCCCCGCATCACCGTCTACTGCGCCGTCCAGAACCCCACCAAAGGCAGCTATTTCGGCGGCCAGATCTGCGGGCCGATCTACCAGCAGGTCATGGAGTTCGCGTTGAAAACCCTCCAGGTCCCGCCGACCGGCACCCAGTCCCCCCGACTTCCGGTCTCCTTCAAGCCAGGCGAATGAAATCGAGGCAATACCGCCGTGACGACGATCACTCCCGACAGCGCGCCGGACGGTACTCCCGACACCGGGAACTGTTCCTCCGCACGGCCCTCACTTCGCCCCGGGCCTGTGGTGCCCGGTACGCTCACCGCCGTGTCACACGCTGATCAGTCCCCCAAGGCCCAGAACGCTGAGAAGGGCGGCCCCGGCAAATATCCGGGAGCGCCGCGCCCCGAGCGGGTCCGCCCCACCCCCCTGGCGGACCTCGCCGAGCAGCTGGGTATCCAGGCTCCCACCGAGGGCGCGTCCCCCGGTGCGGGCGGCGCCGCCCAGCCCGTCGCGGTCACCGGCATCACCCACGACTCCCGGGCGGTCCGCCCCGGTGACGTCTACGCGGCGCTGCCGGGTGCCCGTCTGCACGGCGCGGATTTCGTCGCCCAGGCCGCCGACCTCGGCGCCGCCGCGATCCTGACCGACCCCTCGGGCAGCGAACGCGCCGCGGAGACCGGCCTGCCGGTCCTCGTCGTCGAGAATCCGCGCGCCCGGATGGGTGCGCTGGCCGTCTCGATCTACGGGACCCCGGGCGCCGACCTCCTCCAGATCGGCATCACCGGCACCTCCGGCAAGACCACCACCGCGTACCTCATCGAGGGCGGGCTGCGTGCCGCCGCCGCGAAGGGCGACGGTTCGCTGACCGGCCTGATCGGCACCGTCGAGACCCGGATCGGCGGTGAGCGCATCAAGTCCGAGCGCACCACCCCCGAGGCCACCGACCTGCAGGCGCTGTTCGCGGTGATGCGCGAGCGCGGAGTCCGCGCGGTCGCCATGGAGGTCTCCAGCCACGCGCTGGTCCTCGGCCGGGTGGACGGCTGCGTCTTCGACGTCGCGATCTTCAACAACCTCAGCCCGGAGCACATGGAGTTCCACTCCGGCATGGAGGACTACTTCCAGGCCAAGGCCCGGCTCTTCACCAAGGCCCGCAGCCGCGCCGGCGTCGTCAATCTCGACGACGAATACGGCAAGCGGCTGGCCGCGGGCGAGTCCGAGGTCCCGGTCACCACCTTCTCCGCCGAGGGCCACCCGGACGCCGACTGGCGCGCCGCGGACGTCGAGGTCGGAGCCCTGGGCTCCACCTTCACCGTGCACGGCCCGGCCGGCGAGCGGCTGCGCGCCGCCTCGCCGATCGCCGGACCGTTCAACGTCGCCAACGCGCTCGCCGCCATCACCTCGCTCGTCGTCGCGGGCATCGACCCGCAGACGGCGGCCGACGGCGTCGCCGCCGTCCCCGGTGTCCCCGGCCGCCTGGAGCGCATCGACGCGGGCCAGCCCTACCTCGCCGTCGTCGACTACGCGCACAAGACCGACGCCGTCGAATCGGTGCTGCGCGCGCTGCGCAAGGTCACCGACGGCAAGCTGCACGCGGTCCTCGGCTGCGGCGGCGACCGCGACCCGCACAAGCGCGTCCCGATGGGATCCGCGGTCGCCCGACTCGCCGACACCGCCGTGCTGACCTCCGACAATCCCCGTAACGAGGACCCGCTCTCGATCCTCGCCACCATGCTCGCGGGCGCCGCCGAGGTGCCCATCCACGAGCGCGGCACGGTGCTGGTCGAGGAGGAGCGGGCCGCCGCCATCGCCGCCGCCGTCGCCCGCGCGGAGCCGGGCGACACCGTGATCGTCGCGGGCAAGGGCCACGAGCAGGGCCAGGACATCGCCGGAGTGGTACGCCCCTTCGACGACCGCCAGGTCCTGCGCGAGGCCATCGAGGCTTCCTTGAAGTCACCGCAGCCGAACCACCAGGGATGACACACCGCCATGCGCGCACAACCCTTCCGTTGGCACCTCCTGCCCCTCGCCGGGGGTGACCTGTGATCTCCCTGTCCCTCGCCGAGATCGCGAGCATCGTCGGCGGGCAGCAGCACGACATACCGGATGACGGCCTCCAGGTCACCGGCCCGGTCGTGACGGACTCCCGCGCCGTACGCCCCGGCGGCCTCTTCGTGGCCTTCGCCGGTGAACGCGTCGACGGCCACGACTACGCCGTCACAGCCGTCGAGGCGGGCGCGGTGGCCGTACTGGCCGCCCGGCCCCTCGGCGTTCCCGCGATCGTGGTCCACGACGTCGTCGCCGCGCTCGGGGCCCTCGCCCGCGCCGTCGTCGAGCGCCTGGGCACCACCGTCGTCGGCCTCACCGGCTCGGCCGGCAAGACCAGCACCAAGGACCTGATCGCCCAACTCCTGCAGCGGCACGGCCCGACCGTGTGGCCTGAGGGCAACCTCAACAACGAGATCGGGCTGCCGCTGACCGCGCTGCGCGCCGACGCCGGCACCCGCCATCTCGTCCTGGAGATGGGCGCCCGCGGCGTCGGGCACATCCGTTACCTCGCCGGGCTGACCCCGCCCCGGATCGGTGTGGTGCTGAACGTCGGCACCGCGCACATCGGCGAGTTCGGCGGCCGTGAGCAGATCGCGCAGGCAAAGGGCGAACTCGTCGAGGCACTGCCGGCCGCCGACGACGGCGGCATCGCCGTCCTCAACGCCGACGACCCCTACGTACGCACCATGGCCGTGCGGACCAAGGCCCGTACCGTCCTGTTCGGCGAGGCCGCGAACGCCGACATCCGTGCCGAGAATGTCCATCTCAGCCCCCAAGGTCAGCCTGCCTTCACGCTTCACACACCCTCCGGGTGCAGCGATGTGACCATGCGGCTGTACGGTGAGCACCACGTGTCGAACGCGCTCGCCGCGGCCGCCGTCGCCCATGAGTTGGGCATGCCCGTGGACGAGATCGCCACCGCGCTCTCCGAAGCCGGCACGCTCTCCCGCTGGCGGATGGAGGTCACCGAGCGCGCGGACGGCGTGACGGTCGTCAACGACGCCTACAACGCGAATCCCGAGTCCACACGAGCGGCGCTGCGCGCGCTGGTCGCGATGGGCGCAGCCGGCAAGGCGGAGGGCGGTCGTACGTGGGCGGTGCTCGGTGAGATGGCCGAGCTGGGCGAGGACGCACTCGCCGAACACGACGCGGTCGGGCGGCTCGCCGTCCGGCTCAACGTCAGCAAGCTCGTGGCAGTCGGCGGCAGGGAAGCGGCCTGGCTGCGAATGGGCGCTTATAACGAGGGTTCGTGGGGTGAGGAGTCGGTGCACGTGTCCGACGCGCGGGCGGCGATCGACCTGTTGCGCAGCGAGCTGCGACCGGGAGACGTCGTGCTGGTGAAGGCGTCCAGGTCAGTGGGGCTTGAACGGGTCGCCGCGGCATTGCTGGACGGCGAGAGCGTACCCCTCGCCGAGGGCGGAGCCGCGTCCCGATGAACTCGATGAAGCAGATCCTCTTCTCCGGAATGATCGGGCTCTTCCTGACCTTGATCGGCACTCCGGTACTGATCAAGCTGCTGGCCAAAAAGGGCTACGGGCAGTTCATCCGCGACGACGGGCCGCGGGACCACCACAGCAAGCGCGGTACGCCCACCATGGGTGGTATCGCCTTCATCCTGGCCACGATCATCGCGTACGCGCTGACCAAGGTCATCACGAGCAGCGACCCCACCTTCTCCGGTGTGCTGGTGCTGTTCCTGATGGCGGGCATGGGCCTGGTCGGGTTCCTCGACGACTACATCAAGATCGTCAAGCAGCGTTCGCTCGGCCTGCGGGCCAAGGCGAAGATGGCCGGCCAGCTGATCGTCGGCATCACCTTCGCGGTGCTCTCGCTGCAGTTCGCCGACCTGCGCGGACAGACCCCGGCATCCGACCGGCTGTCCTTCACCCAGGACTTCGGCTGGCAGGTCGGCCCGGTGATCTTCGTGATCTGGGCGCTGTTCATGATCCTGGCGATGTCCAACGGCGTGAACCTCACCGACGGTCTCGACGGTCTCGCGACCGGCGCCTCGGTGATGGTCTTCGGCGCCTACACCTTCATCGGCATCTGGCAGTACCAGGAGTCGTGCGCCAACCAGATCACCGCCGGGCCCGGTTGTTACGAGGTCAGGGATCCGCTCGACCTCGCGGTCGTCGCATCGGCCCTGATGGGTGCCTGCTTCGGCTTCCTGTGGTGGAACACCTCGCCCGCCAAGATCTTCATGGGTGACACCGGCTCGCTGGCCCTGGGCGGCGCGCTGGCCGGTCTGGCGATCTGCTCCCGCACCGAGATGCTGATGGCCGTCCTCGGCGGCCTCTTCGTCCTCATCACCATGTCCGTGGTGATCCAGGTCGGGTCCTTCCGCCTCACCGGCAAGCGTGTCTTCCGCATGGCGCCACTTCAGCATCACTTCGAACTGAAGGGCTGGAGCGAAGTGCTGGTGGTGGTCAGATTCTGGATCATCCAGGGCATGTGCGTGATCGTCGGACTCGGCATCTTCTACGGCGGCTGGCAGGCCGCCAAGTGACCGCGTACGACCCGCGGGCCCCCGAGGAATTCGCCGGTATGCGCATCACCGTCGCCGGCCTCGGCGTGAGCGGCGTACCCGCCGCCCGCGCCCTGGCCGGCCTCGGCGCCACCGTCACCGTCGTCAACGGCATTGACGGTGAGCGGCCGCGCGCGCAGGCCGCCGAACTGGAGCCGCTGGGCGTCACGGTCCGGCTCGGCGACGGCGACACCCTGCCCGAGGGCACCGAACTCGTCGTCACCACCCCCGGCTGGAAGCCCACCAGCCCGCTCTTCGTCGCGGCCGAAGCGGCCGGCGTCCCCGTATGGGGCGATGTCGAGCTGGCCTGGCGGCTGCGCGGGCCCGACTCCGCGCCCTGGCTCGCCGTCACCGGCACCAACGGCAAGACCACCACCGTCCGGATGCTCGCCGCGATCCTGGAGGCCGAAGGGCTGCGCACCGCCGCCGTCGGCAACATCGGCGTGCCGCTGGTCGACGTCGTGCTCGGTGAGAGCACGGACCGGCCGTACGACGTCCTCGCCGTGGAACTCTCCAGCTACCAACTGCACTGGGCGCCCTCCGTGCGCGCCCACTCCGCGACCGTCCTCAACCTCGCACCCGACCACCTCGACTGGCACGGCTCCATGGAGGCGTACGCCGCCGACAAGGGCCGGATCTACGAGGGCAACACCGTCGCCTGCGTCTACAACGTCGCCGACAAGGCGACCGAGGACCTGGTGCGGTCGGCGGACGTCGAGGAGGGCTGCCGTGCGATCGGCTTCACCCTCGGCACCCCTGGCCCCTCCCAACTCGGCGTCGTCGAGGGCATCCTCGTCGACCGTGCCTTCGTCGAGAACCGGCAGCAGCAGGCGCAGGAGCTGGCCGAGGTCGCCGACGTCACGCCGCCGGCCCCGCACAACATCGCCAACGCCCTTGCGGCGGCCGCCCTCGCCCGCGCCTTCGGCGTGCGCCCCACGGCGGTACGCGACGGACTGCGTGCCTTCCACCCCGACGCGCACCGCATCCAGCACATCGCGGACGTCGACGGCGTCAGCTACATCGACGACTCCAAGGCCACCAACACCCACGCCGCCGAGGCGTCGTTGGCGGCGTACGAGCACATCGTGTGGATCGCCGGCGGCCTCGCCAAGGGAGCGACCTTCGACGAGCTGGTGACGAAGTCCGCGGCGCGGCTGCGCGGTGTGGTGCTGATCGGCGCCGACCGCGCGCTGATTCGCGAAGCCCTGGCGCGACACGCCCCGGATGTCCCGGTGGTCGACCTCGACCGGACCGACACTGGGGCGATGCCCGAGGCGGTTCGGGAAGCAGCCCGCCTGGCCGAGCCCGGCGACACGGTCCTGCTGGCCCCGGCCTGTGCCTCGATGGACATGTTCGTGAACTACAACAAGCGGGGCGACGCCTTCGCCGACGCGGTCGGCGAGCTGACCGCACGGGATCGCTAGACCGCTTCTCCCCGCTGTCGCCGGGAACCGGCGCCGAGCGCACCTGTGGAGGGGACGAGGATGACGGCCCGATCGGCGAAGTCGGCCCCACCGCGTCCGGCACGCCGGACCTCCCTGGTGCGCCCGCCGCGCGCTCCGCGTACACGGGGTGGACCGCGGCGGCTCTACGCACAGGCGAAACGGGCCTGGGACCGGCCGCTGACGGCCTACTACCTGATCCTCGGGGGCAGCCTCCTCATCACCGTCCTGGGGCTGGTGATGGTCTACTCCGCCTCCCAGATCAAGGCCCTGCAGTCCGGCCTCGCCCCGACGTTCTTCTTCCGCAAGCAGCTGCTCGCCGCCGTCCTCGGTGGCGGACTGCTTCTGGTCGCGTCCCGGATGCGCGTCAAGCTGCACCGTGCGATGGCCTATCCGCTGCTCGCCGGCTCCGTCTTCCTCATGATCCTGGTGCAGGTGCCCGGGATAGGGGTCGCGGTCAACGGCAACCAGAACTGGATCAACCTCGGCGGTCCTTTCCAGATGCAACCGAGCGAGTTCGGCAAACTCGCGCTCGTCCTGTGGGGCGCCGACCTGCTCGCCCGCAAACAGGACAAGAAGCTGCTGGCCCAGTGGAAGCATCTGCTGGTGCCGCTCATCCCGGTCGCCTTCCTGCTGCTCGGGCTGATCATGCTCGGCGGCGACATGGGTACCGCGATCATTCTCACGGCCATCCTCTTCGGCTTGCTCTGGCTGGCCGGAGCGCCCACCCGGCTGTTCGTGGGCGTGCTCGCGGCCGCCGGGGTGATCGGGGCGCTGCTGATCAAGACCAGCGCCAACCGGATGTCCCGGCTCGCCTGCATCGGCGCCACCGATCCGGGCCCCGGGGATCAGTGCTGGCAGGCCGTACACGGCATTTATGCCCTGGCGTCCGGCGGATTCTTCGGTTCCGGGCTGGGCGCGAGTATGGAAAAATGGGGTGAACTCCCTGAACCGCACACCGACTTCATCTTCGCCATCACCGGGGAGGAACTGGGTCTGGCGGGGACGCTGTCGGTGCTCGCCCTCTTCGCGGCTCTAGGCTATGCGGGTATCCGCGTGGCCGGACGTACGGAGGATCCCTTCGTCAGGTATGCCGCGGGAGGCGTGACCACCTGGATCACGGCGCAGGCCGTGATCAACATCGGTGCGGTGCTCGGCCTGTTGCCGATCGCCGGTGTCCCGCTCCCGCTGTTCTCCTACGGAGGCTCCGCGCTGCTTCCGACGATGTTCGCCATCGGGCTGCTGATCGCCTTCGCGCGTGACGAGCCCGCTGCACGGGCGGCGTTGGCGGCACTGGCCACGCGGAAGCCGGTTTTCGGAAGGAAACCGGCTGGGGTGAGATGGAAGACGATGAGACGGCGCGTCAAGAAGCGACCGTCCGGAGAGCGGTGAATTTCGGTGCATGTCGTACTCGCCGGTGGGGGGACCGCCGGCCACATCGAGCCCGCGCTCGCCCTCGCGGACGCCCTGCGGAGGCAGGACCCGACCGTGGGTATCACGGCTCTCGGCACGGAGAAGGGACTGGAGACCCGGCTCGTCCCTGAGCGGGGTTACGAACTCGGCCTGATCCCCGCCGTACCGCTGCCACGCAAGCCCACCCCCGAACTGATCACCGTCCCCGGGCGGCTGCGCGGCACGATCAAGGCCGCCGAACAGATCCTGGAGCGCACCAAGGCCGACTGCGTCGTCGGCTTCGGCGGCTATGTGGCACTGCCCGGCTACCTGGCCGCCAAGCGGCTCGGCGTGCCGATCATCGTCCACGAGGCCAACGCCCGCCCCGGCCTGGCCAACAAGATCGGTTCGCGATACGCCAAGTTCGTCGCCGTCAGCACCCCCGAGAGCAAGCTGCGCGGCGCCCGCTATGTCGGGATCCCGCTGCGCCGCACCATCGCCACCCTCGACCGCGCGGCGGTCCGCCCCGAGGCGCGGGCCGCGTTCGGCCTCGACCCCAACCTCCCGACGCTGCTGGTGTCCGGCGGTTCGCAGGGCGCACGCCGGCTCAATGAGGTCATCCAGGCCGCCGTCCCCGCGCTGCAGCGCTCCGGCATCCAGGTCCTGCACGCGGTCGGCCCGAAGAACGAACTGCCGCACGTGGACAACATGCCCGGGATGCCGCCGTATGTCCCGGTACCGTACGTGGACCGGATGGATCTCGCGTACGCCGCTGCCGACATGATGCTCTGCCGCGCGGGCGCGATGACCGTCGCCGAACTGTCCGCCGTCGGGCTCCCGGCCGCCTACGTCCCGCTGCCCATCGGCAACGGCGAACAGCGGCTCAACGCCCAGCCGCTGGTCAACGCCGGCGGCGGCCTGCTGGTCGACGACGCCCAGCTGACCCCGGAGTGGGTGCAGAACACCGTGCTCCCGGTCCTGGCCGATCCCCACCGGCTGTACGAGATGTCCCGCGCGGCCTCCGAGTTCGGCCGCAGGGACGCCGACGAGCTCCTCGTCGGCATGGTCTACGAGGCGATCGCCCAGAACAACTAGCGGGCGAGAGAGAGCAGGAGAGCGTGGCCGGACCGACGACCGCCCGGCGCGGCGGCGAGAGGGGCCGGGAGAACCGGCCGGACCAGAAGGACTCGCCGTCCGGCCCGCTTTCCGGCAAGCCGCCCCCCGCGCGGCGATTCCCGCGGGTGCGCCTGCGCATTCCCTTTCGCGCGCCGGGCCGTCGCGGTCTGATCATCATTCTTGCGCTCGCGCTGCTGCTCGGCGCGTTCGGCGTCTGGGCCCTCTACGGCTCGAACTGGCTGCGCCTGGAACGCGTCCGGGCCACCGGAACAAAAGTCCTGACACCGGGTGAGGTCGCCGCCGCGGCGCGCGCCCCGATGCATGCGCCGCTGGTTTCCGTGGACACCGACGCGCTCGCCCGGAGGCTGCGCGCGCGGCTGCCGCGCATCAAGAGGGTGGAAGTCGTGCGATCCTGGCCGCACACGATCGGTCTCAAAGTGACCGAAAGGACGCCGGAACTCCTGATGCGATCAGGCGGAAAGTTTGTCGAAGTGGACGCCGAGGGTGTCCGTTTCGCCACCGCCGCGGTTGCTCCCAAGGGTGTTCCGCTTCTGGAAATGACCGCATCCGACTCTCCGAGCCTGCATCGGTTCGGATTCGACCGGTTGCGACGGGAAGCGGTCCGTGTGGCCGGCGATCTCCCCGAGGCCGTGCACAAGGATGTACGGAAGATCCGCGTACGCTCCTACGACTCCGTCGTTCTCGAACTGACGGGGGGCCGCACGGTCGTGTGGGGCAGCGGTGAACAAGGGCCGGAGAAGGCGAAGGTGCTGACCGCACTGCTGAAAGCGGCTCGTGATGCGCGCCACTTCGACATCTCGGTGCCCAGTGCGCCTGCGGTGTCAGCGAGTTGACGTGCGAAGTCGCAGGCCAGCACCCTGGATGGCTACGACTATGGGTGATCACATAGGGTGAAAAGAAAAACGGGAGGTTCGGCGTGTTCGTTGAACGCGCGCGCCTTGTCGACTTAGTGTCTCGTTCCAAAGGGACTATGGAACCAAGGAACACAGGCACAGGTAACCCTAAACTTCAACGTTAGGGTTCGGGTCGGCGATACGGACCGTCCCATCGGCATCAGTCGGCGTCCACACGGAATGTGAGGCGACGACACGTAACTCGAGGCGAGAGGCCTTCGACGTGGCAGCACCGCAGAACTACCTCGCAGTCATCAAGGTCGTCGGCATCGGCGGCGGTGGCGTGAACGCCATCAACCGGATGATCGAGGTCGGGCTCAAGGGCGTCGAGTTCATCGCGATCAACACCGATGCGCAGGCGTTGCTGATGAGCGACGCCGACGTCAAGCTCGACGTCGGCCGCGAAATGACGCGCGGACTCGGCGCGGGCGCCAACCCGGATGTGGGTCGCAAGGCGGCCGAGGACCACCGCGAGGAGATCGAGGAGGTCCTCAAGGGGGCCGACATGGTCTTCGTGACCGCGGGCGAGGGCGGCGGCACCGGCACCGGCGGCGCACCCGTCGTCGCCAACATCGCCCGCTCGCTGGGTGCCCTGACGATCGGTGTGGTCACCCGGCCGTTCACCTTCGAGGGCCGCCGCCGCGCCAACCAGGCCGAGGACGGCATCGCCCAGCTGCGCGAAGAGGTCGACACCCTCATCGTCATCCCCAACGACCGGCTGCTGTCCATCTCGGACCGCCAGGTGAGCGTGCTCGACGCGTTCAAGTCGGCGGACCAGGTGCTGCTGTCGGGTGTCCAGGGCATCACCGATCTCATCACCACCCCCGGCCTGATCAACCTCGACTTCGCCGACGTCAAGTCCGTGATGTCGGAGGCCGGGTCGGCGCTGATGGGCATCGGGTCGGCGCGTGGCGACGACCGCGCGGTGGCCGCCGCGGAAATGGCGATCTCCTCGCCACTCCTGGAGGCGTCCATCGACGGCGCCCGCGGTGTGCTGCTCTCCATCTCCGGTGGCTCCGACCTCGGTCTCTTCGAGATCAACGAGGCCGCGCAACTGGTCAGCGAGGCCGCGCACCCCGAGGCCAACATCATCTTCGGTGCGGTCATCGATGACGCGCTGGGCGACGAGGTCCGGGTGACGGTCATCGCCGCGGGCTTCGACGGCGGCCAGCCGCCGGCCCGCCGCGACTCGCAGTCCGGACTGTCGTCCGCGAAGCGCGAGGAGCCCGCCCCGGCCACGAGCCGTCCGGCCGTTCCGGCCGAGCCGCGCTCGTCGTCGTCCTTCGGCGGACTCGGCGCCGTCCCGGTCAGGGACGAGGAGCCGGCCCCGGCCGAGTCCTCGTCGCTGGGTGAGGTGCCGGCGCCCCCGGCGAACGCCCCGCAGGTTCCCCCGGCCCGTCCGTACTCGGACACCGCGGCCGAGGAGCTGGACGTCCCCGACTTCCTGAAGTGACCGAAGAACCCACGTGATAGGGCAACAGCACCACGAGAGCGGCGCGCATTTCGCCTTCACCGACAGGTGGGGCGGGGTGAGCGCCGCTCCGTATGACCAGCTCAATATGGGCGGCGCGGTCGGCGACGACCCGCGGGCGGTACGCACCAACCGCGAGCTCGCCGCCAAGGAACTCGGCCTCGACCCGGCCGCCGTGGTCTGGATGAACCAGGTCCACGGCAAGGACGTCGCGGTGGTCGACGGGCCGTGGCGCACCGACGACATCCCTTGTGTGGACGCGGTGGTGACCGCCCGCCGGGGTCTCGCTCTCGCCGTACTCACCGCGGACTGCACGCCGGTTCTGCTCGCCGACCCCGTCGCCGGGGTCGCGGCCGCAGCCCACGCCGGCCGGCCAGGCCTGGTCGCCGGAGTCGTGCCGGCGGCGGTCGCGGCGATGACGGAACTCGGCGCCGCACCGTCCCGGATCATCGCCCGCACCGGGCCCGCGGTATGCGGCCGCTGCTACGAAGTCCCCGAGGTGATGCGCTCCGACGTCGCCAGGGCGGTGCCCGAGGCCTACGCGACGACGAGCTGGGGCACCCCGGCGGTGGATGTCGCCGCGGGGGTCGCGGCCCAACTCGCCGCGGCGGGCGTGCAGGCCCGTGAGGATTCACACATCTGCACGCTCGAATCGGCGGACCATTTCTCCTATCGCCGCGACCGCACAACCGGGCGGCTCGCGAGCTACGTATGGCTGGGGGAGGCCGGACTGTGACGGACGACCGCAAGACGCAACTGGCCGGCAATCTCGCGCGGGTGGAGGAGCGGATCTCCGCCGCCTGCGCCAAGGCCGGCCGGCCGCGCGACGACGTGACGCTGATCGTCGTCACCAAGACCTACCCGGCGAGCGATGTCCGGCTGCTCGCGGAGCTGGGAGTGCGCCATGTCGCGGAAAATCGCGATCAGGATGCGGCGCCCAAGGCCGCGGAATGCGCCGATCTGTCCCTTACTTGGCACTTCGTCGGTCAATTGCAGACGAACAAGGTCCGATCCGTTGCCGGTTATGCCGGACTTGTTCAGTCCGTCGACCGCGCCCGGCTGGTGACGGCGCTCTCCAAGGAAGCGGTGCGCGCCGGACGTGAACTGGGCTGCCTGATCCAGGTCGCGCTCGACGCCGAGTCGGGCGAGCGGGGGGAGCGCGGCGGGGTGGCGCCGGACGGTGTCGAGGCGCTCGCCGAGGTCATCGCCGACGCCCAAGGTCTGCGCCTGGACGGCGTGATGACCGTCGCGCCGCTGGCCGGTGTGTATGCCGGCCGCCAACTCGCGGCTTTTGAGCGACTGATGGAAATCTCATCCGACCTGCGCCGTGCCCGTCCTGCTGCCAACATGGTGTCAGCAGGCATGAGTGCGGACCTCGAAGACGCCGTCACGGCCGGGGCGACACATGTGCGCGTCGGCACTGCGGTACTCGGAGTCCGACCACAGCTCGGGTAACGTCGCCAAGCAAGTCGGACCACAGCACAAAATATGGTCATTCCCGCAAAAAGCGGGCAGGCCACGTGGATCCAAGGCACCCGGTGACGGAGCCGATCCACCACAGAGCGGAGGACGCAGAGAATGGCCGGCGCGATGCGCAAGATGGCGGTCTACCTCGGCCTCGTGGAGGACGATGGGTACGACGGCCGGGGCTTTGACCCCGACGACGAGTTCGAGCCCGAGCTGGACCCGGAACCGGATAGAGGACGGCGGCAACAGCACCAAGTCCAGGCCGAAACGCGCCCGGAACGGGAGGAACCCGTACGGGCCGTGACGCCTCCGGCGCAGCGCGAGCCCGCTCCGCTCGCCCCGGAAAGCGGACGACCCGCGCGAATCGCCCCCGTGGCATCCATCACACCCGACCGTCCGAATCTGGAGAAGAACGCACCGGTGATCATGCCCAAGGTTGTGTCCGAGCGGGAGCCCTACCGCATCACCACACTCCACCCCCGGACCTACAACGAAGCCCGTACCATCGGGGAACACTTCCGTGAGGGCACTCCGGTGATCATGAATCTCACGGAGATGGATGACACCGACGCGAAGCGACTTGTCGACTTTGCCGCCGGACTCGTCTTCGGTCTGCACGGGAGTATTGAGCGGGTGACGCAGAAGGTGTTCCTGTTGTCGCCTGCTAACGTCGATGTCACGGCGGAGGACAAGGCCCGTATCGCAGAGGGTGGATTCTTCAACCAGAGCTGAGACGCAACACCGGGCACACCAAGGCCGCGAGGGCCAACAGAGCAAGGGGAGAGGGACGCGCGAGATGAGTGTCGCTGGTCAGGTGATCTATATCGCGCTGTACTGCTACCTAGTCGTGTTGATCTTCCGGCTGGTGATGGACTATGTCTTCCAGTTCGCCCGTTCATGGCAACCAGGCAAGGCGATGGTGGTCGTTCTTGAGGCCACTTACACTGTCACCGATCCGCCACTCAAGCTTCTGCGGCGGGTCATCCCGCCGCTGCGTCTCGGGGGCGTGGCGCTCGACCTGTCCTTCTTCGTACTGATGATCATCGTCTACATCCTGATCACCGTCGTCAGGTCGGTGTTGTTGGTGTGAACGAGACGGTCTTGCCGATTGCCGACGACTACGTTGAGGTGAAGTAGAGATGCCGTTGACCCCCGAGGACGTGCGGAACAAGCAGTTCACGACCGTTCGCCTCCGAGAAGGCTATGACGAGGACGAGGTCGATGCCTTCCTCGATGAGGTCGAAGCCGAACTGACCCGTCTTCTGCGGGAGAACGAGGACCTGCGCGCCAAGTTGGCCGCCGCGACCCGTGCCGCCGCGCAGAATCAGCAGCAGCAGGGTCTGCGCAAGGGTCCGGACCAGCAGCAGGACCAGCAGCAGCAACAGCAGCAGCGTCCCGGCGCTCCGGTGCCCGCTGCCATATCCGGTCCGCAGCCGGTCCCGCCGCAGCAGCAGCAGGGGATGGGTGGCCCGCCCCAACTGCCCGGTGGTGCACCGCAGCTGCCGCCCGGTCCCGGTGGACACGGCCCGCAGGGTGGTCCGCACGGTCCCGGTCCGATGGGCCCCGGCGGTCCGATGGGTGGCCCGATGGGCGGCCCCGGCGGACCGCAGCAGCAGCTGCAGCAGGCTGCTCAGCAGCAACAGCAGCAGGGCGGCCCCGGCGGCGACAGCGCCGCTCGTGTGCTGTCGCTGGCACAGCAGACCGCCGACCAGGCGATCGCGGAGGCCCGTTCGGAGGCCAACAAGATCGTCGGTGAGGCGCGCAGCCGTGCCGAGGGCCTGGAGCGGGACGCCCGCGCCAAGGCCGATGCGCTGGAGCGGGACGCGCAGGAGAAGCACCGCGTGGCGATGGGCTCGCTGGAGTCGGCCCGCGCGACGCTGGAGCGCAAGGTCGAGGACCTGCGCGGCTTCGAGCGCGAGTACCGCACGCGGCTGAAGTCGTACCTGGAGAGCCAGCTGCGTCAGCTGGAGAACCAGTCCGACGACTCGCTGGCGCCCCCGCGGACCCCGGCGGCCGCCTCGCTGCCGCCGTCCCCGTCGATGGCTTCGGCCGGCGCGGGCACCATGGGTGGCAACCACACCATGGGCGGCAACCAGTCGATGGGTGGCCACGGTGGCCCGTCGAACGGCGGCCCGTCCTACGGTGGCCAGCAGCAGATGTCGCCGGCGATGACCCAGCCGATGGCTCCGGTGCGGCCGCAGAGCCCGCAGCCGATGCAGCAGGCGCCGTCCCCGATGCGTGGCTTCCTCATCGACGAGGACGACAACTGACATCAGCGCAACGCGCGTAGTCGGCATCAAGGGCCGGGCCCCGAGGGAACTTTCCCCCGGGGCCCGGCCCTTTTGGGTGTCTGTGCCTGCGTCTGTGGCGTTAGCGGCGACTGTGTCTGGATCGCGGGCCTGTGTCCGTGTCCGTGCCGGTGCATGTGCTCGTGCCGGTGCCCGTGCTCGTACCCGTACCGCCGGTGGGGACCGGGGCCGCGGGGGAACGCGAAGCCCCCCGGCGCGGGATGCGCCGGGGGGCTTCGCGTTGTCGCGGGGTGGCGGTCCTTGGTCAGGCCTTGCGCAGCTGGAAGGTCAGGCCCAGGCCCTCGTCCGTGAACGGTTCGCCGTATCCGTCGTCGGCCGCAGCGCTGTCGTTGCGGAACGCGGTGGCGAGCACCTCGTCCGAGATCAGACCGGCGTGGTCGGTCAGCGCCGTACGGACCTCGTCGTCGGCGGACTGCCAGCGCAGGGCGATCCGGTCGGCGACGTCCAGGCCGCTGTTCTTGCGGGCCTCCTGGATCAGCCGGATGGCGTCGCGGGCCAGGCCGGCCCGGCGCAGCTCCGGGGTGATCTCCAGGTCGAGGGCGACGGTCGCGCCGGAGTCGGAGGCCACCGACCAGCCCTCGCGGGGCGTTTCGGTGATGATCACCTCGTCGGGGGCGAGGGTGACGGTCTCGCCGTCGACCTCGACGCTCGCGGTGCCGTTGCGCAGCGCGAGCGAGAGGGCCGCGGCGTCGGCGTCGGCGACGGCCTTGGCAACGGCCTGCACGCCCTTGCCGAAGCGCTTGCCCAGGGCCCGGAAGTTGGCCTTGGCGGTGGTGTCGACGAGCGAGCCGCCCACCTCGGAGAGCGAGGCGAGCGAGGAGACGTTGAGCTCCTCGGCGATCTGCGCGCGCAGGTCGTCGGAGAGGGCGGCGAAGCCGTGGGCCGCGACCAGGGCGCGGGACAGCGGCTGGCGGGTCTTGACACCGGATTCGGCTCGGGTGGCCCGGCCCAGCTCGACCAGCCGGCGTACCAGCAGCATCTGCGTGGACAGGGTCGGGTCGATGCGGTCCTGGTCGGCGACCGGCCAGGTGGAGAGGTGGACGGAGTCCGGGGCGTCCGGGCTGACCGGGACGACCAGGTCCTGCCAGACCCGCTCGGTGATGAACGGGGTGAGCGGGGCCATCAGCCGGGTGACCGTCTCGATGACTTCGTGCAGGGTGCGCAGCGCGGCGGCGTCGCCCTGCCAGAAGCGGCGGCGGGAGCGGCGGACGTACCAGTTGGAGAGGTCGTCGACGAAGGACGACAGCAGCTTGCCGGCCCGCTGGGTGTCGTACGCCTCCAGGGATTCGGTGACGCCCTCGACGAGGGTGTTCAGCTCGCCGAGCAGCCAGCGGTCGAGCAGCGGGCGGTCGGCGGGGGCCGGATCGGCCGCGCTGGGCGCCCAGTTGGAGGTGCGGGCGTACAGCGCCTGGAAGGCGACGGTGTTCCAGTAGGTGAGGAGGGTCTTGCGGACGACCTCCTGGATGGTGGCGTGGCCCACCCGGCGGGCCGCCCACGGGGAGCCGCCGGCCGCCATGAACCAGCGGACCGCGTCGGCGCCGTGCTGGTCCATGAGCGGGATCGGCTGGAGGATGTTGCCCAGGTGCTTGGACATCTTGCGGCCGTCCTCGGCGAGGATGTGGCCGAGGCAGACGACGTTCTCGTAACTCGACTTGTCGAAGACGAGGGTGCCGACGGCCATGAGGGTGTAGAACCAGCCGCGGGTCTGGTCGATGGCCTCCGAGATGAACTGCGCCGGGTAGCGCTTCTCGAAGAGCTCCTTGTTGCGGTACGGGTAGCCCCACTGCGCGAACGGCATGGATCCCGAGTCGTACCAGGCGTCGATGACCTCGGGGACGCGGGTGGCGGTGGCCCGGCACGTCGGGCAGGGGAAGGTGACCGCGTCGATGTACGGGCGGTGCGGGTCCAGGGACGACTGGTCGGTGCCGGTCAGCTCGGTCAGCTCGGCGAGCGAGCCCACGCAGGTGAGGTGGTTGTCCTCGCAGCGCCAGATGGGCAGCGGGGTGCCCCAGTAGCGGTTGCGCGAAAGCGCCCAGTCGATGTTGTTGTTGAGCCAGTCGCCGAACCGGCCGTGCTTGACGGAGTCCGGGAACCAGTTGGTGTTCTCGTTCTCCCGCAGCAGGGCGTCCTTGACCGCGGTGGTGCGGATGTACCACGACGGCTGGGCGTAGTAGAGCAGCGCGGTGTGGCAGCGCCAGCAGTGCGGGTAGCTGTGCTCGTACGGGACGTGCCGGAAGAGCAGACCGCGGGCGTCCAGGTCCTCGACCAGCGTCTCGTCGGCCTTCTTGAAGAACTGGCCGCCGATCAGCGGGAGTTCCTCCTCGAAGGTGCCGTCCGGGCGGACCGGGTTGACCACCGTCAGGCCGTACGCCTTGCAGGTCTTGAGGTCGTCCTCACCGAAGGCCGGGGCCTGGTGGACGAGGCCGGTGCCGTCCTCGGTCGTGACGTACTCGGCGTTGACGACGAAGTTGGCGTCCTCCAGCTCGACGAGGCCGAAGGGGCGCTCGTAGGCCCAGCGCTCCATCTCGCGGCCGGTGAACGACTGCCCGGTGGCCTCCCAGCCCTCGCCGAGCGCCTTCTCCAGCAGCGGCTCGGCGACGACCAGCTTCTCGCTGCCGTCCGTGGCGACGACGTAGGTGACGTCGGGGTGCGCGGCGACGGCGGTGTTGGAGACCAGGGTCCAGGGGGTGGTCGTCCAGATCAGCAGCGCGGCCTCGCCGGCCAGCGGGCCCGAGGTCAGCGGGAGGCGGACGAAGACGGAGGGGTCGACGACCGTTTCGTAGCCCTGCGCCAGTTCGTGGTCCGACAGGCCGGTGCCGCAGCGGGGGCACCAGGGGGCGACGCGGTGGTCCTGGACCAGCAGGCCCTTGTTGAAGATCTCCTTGAGCGACCACCACACCGACTCGATGTAGTCCGGGTCCATGGTGCGGTACGGGTCGTCGAGATCGGTCCAGTAGCCCATGCGGGTCGTCAGCTCGGCGAAGGCGTCGGTGTGGCGGGTCACCGACTCGCGGCACCGGTCGTTGAACTCGGCGATGCCGTACGCCTCGATGTCCTTCTTGCCGTTGAAGCCCAGCTCCTTCTCCACGGCCAGCTCGACCGGGAGGCCGTGGCAGTCCCAGCCGGCCTTGCGGCCGACGTGGTAGCCCTGCATCGTGCGGAACCGGGGGAAGACGTCCTTGAAGACGCGCGCCTCGATGTGGTGGGCGCCGGGCATGCCGTTGGCGGTGGGCGGACCTTCGTAGAAGACCCACTCGGGCCGTCCCTCGGACTGCTGGAGGGTACGGGCGAAGACCTTCTGCTCCTGCCAGAAATCGAGCACGGCGTGCTCGAGGGCGGGGAGGTCTACCTGGGCGGGCACCTGGCGGTACTGGGGCTGCGGACTCATCGGGGGCTTCCTCCGGCGGACACCTGCTGTGTATTCCGTCCGGAGGGACGAGAGCGTGCTCCCGCGGTACCACCCTCCTTGGCGGTGACGATCCACCGCCCCCTCATTGGGGTCGCGCTGCCGGTTCTACTCACCCCGGGGACCTGCGGCCCGTGGGCGGAGCCCACTGTCCAGAGTTTTCTTCCGGCGGCTCCGGGGTGATCTTCACGTCGCGCACGCCACCGGGCTCGCACCGTCCCCGGTTCGCTGCTGGCTGCGTACGACGCTACTCGTCCCGTCGATGCCTTTCGCTGGGCCCAGTGTACGGGGCCGCGCCGACAGCGGCCGACCGGTTTTCCCGGGGGGTGGCCGTGCGGGGCGCGGCGGCGTGGCGTGACCCGAATGGCCACGGGCGGCGGCAGAGTGTGCGGACCCGTCCGCGCGCCCGGTGTCCGGCGGATTACCGGGCGGGCAGCGGGGCACAACCGAGGCGTACCCGGTGGTGGGACGGGGCGGCCGGGTCCGCCGGCCGGTGCGTCCCGTTGCCGCGTGCCGTGTGGCGTTTTATCGTTCCCGTCACGATTCGCGCACAAGATCACAT
This sequence comes from Streptomyces sp. NPDC101393, assembly GCF_044767385.1. NCBI lineage: Bacteria > Bacillati > Actinomycetota > Actinomycetes > Kitasatosporales > Streptomycetaceae > Streptomyces > Streptomyces sp. NPDC101393. The sequence goes on from NZ_JBIWNU010000004.1 coordinate 555,215, forward strand.
ATGTGAAGGGGTCGCGGCCATGGTGGCGAAAAAGACCGCCGCGGAGAAGAGCACGACGCCTGCCGACGAGGACGTCACGAAGGAGCACGCACCGACGACGACCGCTCCGGACGCCACGACGACCGCTCCGGACGCCACGACGACCGCTCCGGACACGGGCGCGGCGCAGCACCCTGCGGCGAAGAAGGCCGCGGCGAAGACAGCGAAAAAGACAGCCAAGACAGCCAAGACGGCCAAGAAGACGGCCAAGAAGACAGTGGCGAAGAAGGCCACGGCCAAGAAGGCGGCCGCGAAGAAGACCACGGCCAAGAAGGCCGCGGGACCCGCAAAGAAGACGGGAGCCAAGACGGTGGTGGCTAAGAAGACCGCGGCCGCGGCGCACGGCAGCGACACCGCGGTGCCCAAGGCCCGCGCCGCCGCGGCGCCGGACGAACTCGCCGTACGGCCCGGCGAGGACCCCTGGACGCCGGACGAGGTCGAGGAGGCACGGGCCGAGCTGATGAACGAGGCGCTGCGGCTGCGCAGCGAGATCGCCGCCTCCGAGGACGCCATCGCCGGGCTGATGCGCGACTCCGGTGACGGCGCGGGCGACGACGAGGCGGACACCGGCACCAAGAACATCACCCGCGAGCACGAGCTGTCGCTCGCCTCCAACGCCCGCGAGATGCTGATGCAGACCGAGCGGGCCCTCGGCCGGCTGGACGCGGGCACCTACGGGCTGTGCGAGAACTGCGGCAAAGCGATCGGCAAGGCGCGGATGCAGGCCTTCCCCCGGGCGACGTTGTGTGTGGAGTGCAAGCAAAAGCAGGAGCGGCGGATGTGACGGCCGCCGGATGATCCCGGCTTCCGGGTGGGCTGCCCCGCCGTGACCGTACGTGTGTGCCGTACCCTCGTGCCCAAAGACAGGCCCTCGGCCAGGCGTGGACCGGCCGCGGACCCAAACGGGCTGAGGACGCAAACGTGGCAGAGGCGGAACGCATCACCGGTACGTCGGAATCCGAGCCGGGTTCCGGAGCGGATCCCCGGTCGGGGTCCGAAGGGGGAGTGCCGGCGGAGCCGGAGCAGCGCGCCGACCGCGGCAAGCGGCGGATCTTCGCGCTGCTGCTCGTCGCCGCGCTCGTCTACCTGCTCGACCTGGGCACCAAGCTCCTCGTCGTCGCGAAGCTGGAGCACCACGCGCCCGTCGAGGTCATCGGGACGCTGCTGCGGTTCGAGGTGATCCGCAACCGCGGTGCCGCGTTCAGCATGGGCGAGGCGCTGACGATCTTCCTCACCCTCATCGCCGTCATCGTGATCGTGGTGATCGCCCGTATCGCCCGCAAGCTCTACAGCCTGCCCTGGGGCATCGCGCTGGGGCTGCTGCTCGGCGGCGCCTTCGGCAACCTCACCGACCGGCTGTTCCGCTCGCCGGGCGTCTTCGAGGGTGCGGTGGTCGACTTCATCGCCCCCGCACACTTCGCGGTCTTCAATTTCGCCGACTCCGCGATCGTCTGCGGCGGCATCCTGATCGTGATCCTTTCCTTCCGGGGCCTCGACCCCGACGGGACCCTCCACAAGAGCTGAGCCGGGCCCCTTGGCAGGGGCCCGGGGCCGGTGCCCCTCCGCCGGGAGGGGGACCGTGGCGGGACTGCCATACTCGTGGGGTGAGCACCATTCCCGAGATCCGCACCCTGCCCGTACCGGACGGCCTGGAGGGCGAGCGCGTCGACGCCGCGCTGGCCCGCATGTTCGGCTTCTCCCGTACGAAGGCGGCCGAGCTCGCCGCGGCCGGAAAGGTCCGGGTCGACGGATCCGAGGTGATGAAGTCCGAGCGGGTGCACGGCGGTGCCTGGCTGGAAGTCGAGATGCCGCAGGCGCCGCCGCCCGTGGAGATCGTCGCCGAGCCCGTCGAGGGCATGGAGATCGTGCATGACGACGACGACATCGTCGTGATCGTCAAGCCCGTCGGCGTCGCCGCGCACCCCAGCCCCGGCTGGACCGGGACCACCGTCATCGGCGGCCTCGCCGCGGCCGGCTACCGCATCTCCACCTCCGGTGCCGCCGAACGCCAGGGCATCGTGCACCGCCTCGACGTCGGCACCTCCGGCCTGATGGTGGTCGCCAAGTCCGAGCGCGCCTACACCCTGCTCAAGCAGCAGTTCCGTGAGCGGACGGTCGACAAGCGCTACCACGCCCTCGTCCAGGGCCACCCGGACCCGATGAGCGGCACCATCGACGCCCCCATCGGCCGCCACCCGCAGCACGACTACAAGTGGGCGGTCACCGCCGAGGGCAAGGCGTCGGTCACCCACTACGACCTCATAGAGGCGTTCCGGGCGGCCAGCCTGCTCGACATCAAGCTGGAGACCGGCCGCACCCACCAGATCCGGGTGCACATGTCCGCACACCGCCACCCCTGCGTCGGCGACCTCACCTACGGCGCCGACCCGACCCTCTCCAAGCGGCTCGGCCTGGCCCGCCAGTGGCTGCACGCCATGCGGCTGGGCTTCGAGCACCCCTCGGACGGGCGCTGGGTCGAATTCGAGAGCTCCTACCCCGATGACCTGCAGCACGCCCTGGACACCGTCCGGGACGAGAGCTCCTGAGCGTGGACGGCAGGCCATGAGCGAGCAGGGCAGCGGCCCGTACTCCATCGAGGTCGTCGCGGACGGCGATCTCGACGGCTGCCGCGCCGTACGCCGTGAGGTCTTCGTCGGCGAGCAGGGCGTCCCGGTGGAGCTGGAGATGGATGCGTACGACGCGTACGCCGTCCATCTGCTGGCCACCGCGCCCGACGGCAGCCCGGTCGGCACCGCGCGCTTCCTCTACGGCCCGGCGGCCCGCAAGAAGTACGCGGCCGCCGCGATCTCCGACGATCTGACCGCGGTGCTCGGCCGGCTCGCCGTCCCGGTGCCGCGCGTGGCACCGGGCTCGGCGTCGCGCTGGTGCGCGCGGCCGAGGAGGAGGCGCTGCGGCTGGGTCTCGCCGAGGTCTATCTGGAGGCCCAGAGCCATGCGCTCGGCTTCTACGAGCGGCTCGGATACACCGCTTACGGACCGGAGTTCGCCGCCGGCGGCGACATCGCCCACCGTGCGATGCGCAAGCGGCTGCGGACCGGCTGAGCAGGCTTTTGGCCACGTCGTGGCAGGCTGGGGGCCGAAAGTGATCAAAACCGACCCCGGAGCGTAGCCACGTGGACCAGCTGGCTCTGATGTTCGTCCTGCTGCTCGGAGCCGTGGTGATGGTCCCGGTCGGTGACCGGCTGGGGCTCCCCTCGCCCGTGCTGATGACCCTCGGGGGCGCCGTCCTGGCGCTGCTGCCGTTCGTGCCCAATGTCGAGGTGCCACCGGAGTTCATCCTCCCGCTGGTGCTGCCACCGCTGCTCTACGCCGCCGTGCAGCGCACCTCCTGGCGGCAGTTCACGGCCAACTTGCGGCCCATCTTCCTGCTCGCCGTGGCGCTGGTCTTCGCCACCATGGCCGCCGTCGCGGCGGTCGCCCAGGCAGTGGTGCCGGGGATGCCGCTGGCCGCCGCCGTGGTGCTGGGCGCGCTGGTCGCGCCGCCCGACCCGGTCGCCGCCACCGCCGTCGCCGGCAAGCTCGGACTGCCCCGCCGCATGGTCTCCATCCTGGAGGGCGAGGGGCTCTTCAACGACGTCACGGCGATCGTGCTCTACCACGTGGCGCTCGCCGCGGCGGTCAGCGGGACCTTCTCCGCGCCCGCCGCGGTCGGCTCGCTGGTGCTCTCCGCGGTCGTGGCCATAGCGGTCGGGCTGGTGATCGGCTGGGTCGCCAACAAGCTGATGGGGCTGCTCGACGACCCGACCCTGCAGATCGGTCTGACGCTGCTGGTGCCGTTCGTCGGGTACGTCATGGCCGAGGAATTCCGGGGGTCCGGGGTGCTCGCGGTGCTCACCACCGCGCTCTTCCTCTCCGAATACGCGGTCGACGCCGACGACGTGATGGGCCGCCTCGCCGGATACACCTTCTGGGAGGTCGTCGACACCCTCGTCACCGGCGTCGCCTTCGGCCTGATCGGACTGGAGCTGCACAACATCTTCGGGACCGCGTCCGGCCGTTGGGGCGAGATGCTCGGGGCGGGCGCGGCCGTCGTCGGCGTGGTCGTCGGCGTCCGCCTGCTGTGGCTGCTGCCGGCCGCCTGGCTGGCCAAGCGGATGCACAAGCGGCGCGACTACGACGAGGACATCCCGATGAGCTGGCGGGAGACGCTCATCATGTGGTGGTCCGGGATGCGCGGGGTGGCCTCCGTCGCGCTGGCCCTGGCCATCCCGTACACCATCGACGACGGCACGGACTTCCCCGTCCGCGCCGAGATCCTCTTCATCGCCTTCTCCGTGGTGCTCACCACCCTCGTCGTCCAGGGCCTGACGCTGCCCTGGCTGGTGCGCAAGCTGCGGGTACGGGCCGACGCCGACGCCGAGGACGCGCTGGAGCGGGACCTGGCGATCCGGGTGATCAAGGCGTCGAAGCGGCGGCTGAAGGAGATCCTGGAGGTCGAGGAGCTGCCCGAGGAGGTCAGCGACCAGCTGGCACGCCGCGCGTACGACATCGGCGCCCGCATCGCGCCGGACATCGTCGACGACGAGCGGCGCGAACACTTCGAGAAGCGCATCACCCGTATGAAGAAGGTCCAGCGCATCCAGGGCGAGATGCTGTCCGCGGCCCGCCACGAAGTGCTCTCCGCGCGCAGCGAACCGGGCGCCGACCCGGAGATCGTCGACCGGGTGTTGCGCCACCTGGACATGCGCAGCCTGAGGGGTACGCCCTGAGGCGGCCGGCCCGGGGCCTCCCGTACGCGACTGCTCAGCCCTGGCGGCCCTCGCGACCCTCCGGCGCCGCGGTGGTGATCCTCGGCAGGGCGTAGGAGTGTTCGGCCTGGATCCACTCGATCATCCGCTCGCGGACCTGGCAGCGCACCGTCCAGAGGGTGTCCGCGTCACGGGTGGTGACCAGCGCGCGGACCACGATCGTGGAGGGGGTGGTGTCGGTGACCACCAGGCTCCAGGACCGGCCGTCCCACTCGTCGCACTGCTGCAGGATCTCGTGCAGCCGCTGGCGCATCTTCTCCACCGGCGCGGAGTGGTCGAGGTGGAAGAAGACCGTGCCGGTCATCTGCGCGCCCCCGCGCGACCAGTTCTCGAAGGGCTGGCTGGTGAAGTACGACACCGGCATGGTGATCCGGCGCTCGTCCCAGGTCCGTACGGTCAGGAAGGTCAGCGTGATCTCCTCCACGGTGCCCCACTCGCCGTCCACGACGACGGTGTCGCCGATCCGCACCATGTCGCCGAAGGCGATCTGCAGCCCGGCGAAGAGGTTGCCGAGGGTGGACTGGGCGGCGACACCGGCGACGATGCCCAGCACCCCGGCCGACGCCAGCATGGACGTGCCGACGGCCTGCATCTCGGGGAAGGTGAGCAGCATCGAGGACACCGCGACGACGATCACCACCGCGGTCACCACCCGCTGGATCAGCGTCACCTGCGTCCGCACCCGCCGGACCCGGGCCGCGTCCCGGGCGCCCGCGGCGTAGCGCGAGTACGACGACTCGACGATCGCCGCCGAGGCCCGGACGACCAGCCAGGCGGTGGCCGCGATCAGCACCAGTGTCAGCGCGCGCCCGATCCCCGCCGCGTGGTTCTCGACGCTCTTCAGCCCGGTCTCGTCGTACGAACCGCGCAACAGAGCCGCGCAGAGCACCACTTGCAGCGGGACCCGGCAGCGCCGCAGCAGCCCCCACAGCGGGGTCTCCGGGTGTGCGGTGTCGATCCGCCTCAGGGTCCGGTCGGCGACCCGGACCAGGATGAGCGTGACCACGATCGAGCCGCCGATGACGACGATCGGGCGCAGCACGTCCTCCAGGGACACGGGGTTCCTCCTCTTCGGTACGGATGCGTACGCGGGCGGTGCGCGGCCGGTCCGGCGCCGTGCGGTGTGCGCGTGCCGGCTCCACAGACCGTAACTGGCACGATGGGGGGAGTGCGATCCAACAACAGGGATGTGATGTCAGTGCCGGCCGCCACCGAGTCCTCGACCAGCGGGTCTTCGACGATTGTCCTGTTTCATTCGGTGTGCGGACTGCGGCCGGCGGTTCAGGCCGGCGCGGAGCGGCTGCGGGCCGCCGGACACGAGGTGATCGTCCCCGACCTGTTCGAGGGCCGGACCGCGGACTCGGTGCAGGACGGCATGCTCATCAAGGATGAGATCGGCAAGGACGAACTGCTCAAGCGCGCCGTCACCGCCGCCGCCCCCTACTCCGACCGCGGCCTGGTCTACGCCGGTTTCTCGTTCGGCGGCTCGGTCGCGCAGAACCTCGCGCTGGCCGACGAGAAGACCCGCGGCCTGCTCCTGCTGCACGGCACCTCCGACATCGCCGAGGGCACCGTCGCCGACGATCTTCCGGTCCAGCTGCACGTCGCCGACCCGGACCCGTACGAGCCGCACGACTGGCTGAACGCCTGGTACCTCCAGATGCGACGGGCCGGCGCGGACGTCGAGGTCTTCCGCTACGCCGGCGCCGGCCATCTGTTCACCGATCCCGATCTGCCGGACTTCGACGCGGAGGCGGCGGAGAGCGCCTGGAAGGTGGCCCTGGGCTTCCTCTCCGGCCTGTGACGGATTTCCGGCGGGTGGCCGGGGCGCGTCCCTGAGGACGCGGGCCCCGGCCCGTGAACCAGCCGTCCCCGGCCCTCGCGCCTCAGGCCAGCGGCCCGTCCGCCCGCTCCACCTGCTGGGTGCCGGACCGGGTGCGGTACGAGCGCAGCAGCCGGCTGGTGGCGTCCGGGTCGGCCTTGTCGGAGACCGCGAAGTAGTCCATCTGCGTGCGCTCCGCGCTGACGTCGATGACGCTGTAGCCGTGTGAGTCCATGTCCAGCCATTTCACATGCCGGTTGGCGGCCCTGATGGCGGCGACCCCGGCCAGGGACACGGTCTGCGGGGCGACGTGCAGGATGTCGTCCACATTGTCGGAGGTCATCGAGGTGACCACGAACTCCGTCGCCACCGGCCGGGTGGCGGGGTACGTCGCGGCCCGCAGCGGCACATCGTTGGCCCAGGCCATGTGGATGTCGCCGGTCAGGAAGACGGTGTTGTCGATGCCGCGGTCGCTGAGGTGGCCCAGGAGCTCCCGCCGGTCGTCCGTGTAGCCGTCCCACTGGTCGGTGTTGACCGCGAGGCCCTCCTTGGGGATCCCGAGTATCTCGGCGAGCGGGCCGAGCAGATGGGCGGGTACGGCCCCGAAGGCGACCTGCGAGATCATCACGGACGTGCCGACCAGCCGCCAGGCCGTGTCTGAGCGCTCCAACCCGGCCTTGAGCCAGTCCAGTTGGGCCCGACCGGTGAGGGTACGGGCCGGGTCGTCGACGTCCCCGCTGCCCGTGTCGGCCTGCTCGTCGCGGAACGACCGCAGATCCAGCAGGTGCAGATCGGCGAGGGTGCCGAAACGCAGCCTGCGGTAGGTGGTGCCGGCGGTGGAAGGGCGGACCGGCATCCACTCGAAGTAGGCCTGCTTCGCGGCCGCCATCCGCGCCGCCCAGGGGCCCTCGGTCTCCGGGGTGTGGTTCACGGCCCCGCCGGACCAGGCGTTGTCGGCGAACTCGTGGTCGTCCCACATGGCGATGACCGGGTGTGCGGCGTGCAGGGCGAGGGCGTCCGGGTCGGTCTTGTGGGCGCCGTGCCGGGTGCGGTAGTCGGCGAGCGCGAGGAGTTCGTTGGCCGGGGAGTGCGGGCGCACCACGTACTTGAACTCCGGGTATTCGCCGGACTTGTACTCGTAGAGGTAGTCGCCCAGGTGCAGCACCGCGTCCAGATCGGCGCGGGCGGCGAGATGGCGGTACGGCGAGAAGTAACCGGACTCCCAGTTGGCGCAGGAGACCACGCCGAAGCGGACGTTGCCCGCCGCCGCGTCGTGGGCGGGCGCGGTGCGGGTGCGGCCGACGGGGGAGTGCTCGCCGTCCACGGTGAAGCGGTAGTGGTAGCGGGTCGCCGGGCGCAGGCCGCGGACGTCCGCCTTGACGGTGTGGTCGGCGGCGGCCGACGCGGTCACCGCTCCGTGTGCGACGACGGTCGTGAACTCGGCGTCCGCCGCCACCTGCCAGCTCACCTTGACGGCCGGCCCGCGCCCGGAGCCGGGAGTGGCCTCCGGGGCCGGTGTGACCCGGGTCCACAACAGGACCCCGTCGGGGAGCGGGTCGCCGGAGGCGACGCCGTGCAGGAAGAACCGGCCCTGGCCCGGGGGCTCCTGGGCCTGCGCGGTGGCGGCGCCGGCGAACGGCAGCAGGGCGGCGGTGGCGGCTACGGCCGTAACGGCTGTGCGGCGGGAGATCTGCTCATGGGCGGTCACGGCCGATCACCTTACTGCCCGGTAGGGGGAACAGGTGGGCGAATTCCCGGTATTCCCAGGAATTCGCCCGGCCGTTCCCCCTACGGCACTCAGCCCTTGTTCGTGGGGTCCTTCTCGCCCTCACGGATGCCGTTGGGGGCGCCGCCGTCCTTGTTCGTGGGGTCCTTCTCGCCCTCACGGATGCCGTTGGGCCCGCCGCCGTCCTTGCCGGAGCCGGCGCCCTTGGCCGGGCCGAACTCCTTGTCGATCATCTTCTTGAAGTTGGTCTCGGCGAGCTTGTTGTACTGCGCCTGCGTCATCTGCTGCTGCGGGACCTCGGGGATCACCAGCTTCTTGTCCCCGTGCATGAACGACGGGGTGCCCTTGATGCCCTTGCGTCCGAACAGGGACGACATCTCCATCGCCCAGCGGTCGTACGTGCCCTTCTTGACCGCCGTTGTGAACGCCTTGTCGGACTTCAGCTCCGGCACCTGCGCGGCGACCTTGAGCAGCTCGGAGTCCTTGGCGTAGGCGTCGTCCTGCTCCTCGGGGTGGAACTTGGTGGAGTACAGCGCCGTCTTGTACTTCAGGAAGGCCTCCGGGCTGACGTTCAGCGCCGCACCCAGCGCGCTCAGCGCGTTCTTGGAGCCCTGTCCGCCGCCGCTGCCCATGTCGTCGATGAACGAGTACATCGTGAACCGGACCTTGTACCGGCCGCTCTCGATGTCCCCCAGCAGCGCCTTGCCGGTGCTCTGCTCGAAGGCCGCACAGGCCGGGCAGCGGATGTCCTCGAAGACCTCCAGGGTCTCCTTGGCGTTCTTGTCACCTATCAGGATCTCGGTGCCGTTCTTGCCCTGGGTGTGCGCGGGCTTGACCAGCTTGGCCTCCTTGGAGGCTTCCCAGCCGGTGGGCTCGTTGGCCTTCATCACGGCGTAGCCGATCCCGCCGGCGATCGCCAGCACGCCTACCACGACGCCGGCAACGACGAGTTGGCGGCGCACCGTCTCCTTCTTCTTCTGCCGCTCGCGCTCGGCGCGGATCCGCTCGCGGGCTGCCGACTTGTTGGCCTGGTTGTTGCGGTTGCTCATGGGGGGTGTCCTGGTTCCCTCGGTGCTGCTGGCTGATGGCTGGTCGGACCGCTCAGAGGGCGGCCGAGCAGGGCGGGCCGCGACGCAGCACGCAGTGCAGGAGCAGCGGCAGCGGACGGGCCGGCGGGACCGGGCGGAGCGGCCGGATCCGGCGGCGCAGCGGGGTGCGTACGGCGGCGCCGACCGCGGCGGCGGTCCGCAGCGGCCGGAAGGCGCAGGCCGCCGCCGCGCGCAGCAGACCGTCCAGGGCGGTGTCCCCGCGGTGCAGCCAGGCGGCGGCGAACAGGCCGACGGCCAGGTGGGCGGCGAGCAGCAGCCAGGGGCCGGCCGCGGGCACCACGGGTGGAATCGGGCCGTCCGGATGGGCCGCCACCCGGGCGAGCGGGGTACCCAACTCGCCGCCGCGGCAGAGCAGATCGACGCCGACGGAGCGCAGCGGCCCGGTGACCGGGCCGCCGGCCGCCCCGTAACAGGTGTGCTGCCCGGCGGTGAAGACGGTGTCGGCGGCCAGCTCCAGCGGCACCAGCAGCGCCGCGATACGGCCGAAGCCGCGCTCCCGGCCGGTCAGCGCGTAGGCCGCGGTGAAGACGGCGGCGCAGATCGCGGCGACCGTCGCGGGCGGCAGGGGGGCGCGGGAGAGCAGGACGTGCGAGGTCGCGGACAGGGTGACGCACAGCGCGGTGAACAGCGCGGCCCGCACCGCCCGCAACCGCGCGCCGGGACCGGCTCCTCGCGGAGCCCCCGGGCCAACTCCCGTCCCCTGCATGCCGGGAGTCTGCCATGGGCACGGCAGGGGACCGGGTCAAGATTTGGCATCGGCCGACGCGCGGGGGACGCGCGCCGGCCGGGGGTCCCCCGCGCGGACGGTTCCGACGCCGGATTCAGCGGTTCAGGACTTCATGGCCTTGGCGACCAGTGAGTTGAAGGCGGCCAGTGTGGACGGCGCCACCTTGCCCTGCGGGCTGTCCGTGCCCAGCACCGTGTCGTCGAGCTTGATGGTCGGGGTGCTGGTGACGTCCTTGACGGAGTTGAAGGCGTCGGACATCTCCAGCGCCCACCGGTCGTAGGTGCCGGCCTTGAGCGCCTTCTGGAAGGTGGCGTTGCCCTTGAGCGCCGGGACGGTGTCGGCGACCTTGATCAGGTACTTGTCGTCGGCGAACTTGTCCGGGCCGGTCTCGTCGGGGTGGTACTCCTTCGAGTACAGCGCCTGCTTGTACTTCAGGAAGGCGTCCTGGTCGACGTTCAGGGCGGCGCCCAGCGCGCTCAGCGCATTCTTGGAGCCGGTGCCCTTGAGGTTGGCGTCGAGGAACGTGCCGAGGTGGAAGGACGCCTTGTACTTGCCGCTCTTGATGTCCTTCTGCACCTGCTCGCCGACGTTCTGCTCGAAGTTGGCGCAGCCTGGGCAGCGCGCGTCCTCGAAGAGCGAAAGGGTGTGCTTGGCGTCCGCCTTGCCGATGACGATGGACGTGCCGTTCTTGCCGGTGGTGTGCGCGGGCTTGGCCAGCTTCGCCTTGGCGGCCTTCGCCCACGCCTCGCTGCTGCCCGCGGACGCCTCGGCGCCGCCGCCACCGCCCGAGTTGGCGACCGCCACCCCGATACCGCCGGCGATCGCCAGCACCGCCACGATCGCACCGCCGACGGTCAGCTGCCGGCGCACCCGGTCCTTCTTGACCTGCCGTTCGCGCTCGGCGCGCAGCCGGTCGCGCGCTGCCTGCTTGTTGGCCTGGCTGTTGCGGTTGCTCATGTCTGTTCCTGCTCCGTGGTCCGTGGGGAAAGTGCGTGCTGTCAACGGCGTACGCCCCCGCCGGGGGAGGTACGCGGGGGCTGCGGGCCGAGGCCTCAGGCAGCGAGCACGCAGGGCGGTCCGCGGCGCACGACGCAGTGCACGAGCAGGGGGACGGCGCGAGCGGGCCGCCGGGAACGCACGGGCGCGGGCACCGGCCCGCGGGGGGCGTCGGGGGTGGCGCTGACCGCGACGGCGATCAGTAGCGGGCGGAAGGCGAAGCCCGCCACCGCGCCGAGCAGCTGCGCCAGCGCGGCCTCGCCGCGGCGCAGCCAGGCGGCGCCCAGCAGCCCTATGAGCAGATGCGCCGCGACCAGCAGCAGCCACACCGAGGCGGGCGCGGCCTGGTCCCCGGGAAGCCGCACCAGCGGGGAGCCGACGCTGCCGCCGCCGCACAGCAGATCCACGAACGGGGAGCGCGGCGGTCCGGCGGCCGGGCCGCCGGCCTCGCCGTAACAGGTGTGCTGGCCGACGCTGAAGACCGTGTCGGCGGCCAGTTCCAGGGGGACCAGCAGCGCGGCGATCCGCCAGTAGCCGCGCTCCCGGCCCGCGAGGGCGTAGGCGAGGGCGAAGACGGTGACGCCGATGGCGGCGACGGTGGTCAGCGGTAGCGGCATACGGGACAGCAGCACATGGGATGCCGAGGACAGCATCACGCACAGCGCCGTGAAGAGCGCCGCGCGCAGTGCCCGCAGGTGTGCCGCCGAGATGTCCATTGCAGCCGAGTGTGCCATGGCCAGGGGTAAGCGACGCTTAAGGGGTGACGAAGTCGCGCGAACCGGAAAAACACCCTGTACGTGAACGTATATGGCCGAATGTGGCCTTACGTGATCGTACGGGGCGTTCCTTTGCAGTCCGGACCCGCGAGCCGCCACGGTCTCTACAGGCCGGGGATCCGGCCGTTGCGGAAGAGGTCCACGAAGATCTGGTGGTCGGCGCGGGCGCGGGCGCCGTAGGAGTGCGCGAAGTCCACCAGGACCCGCGCGAAGCCGTCCTCGTCGGCGGCGATCGCGGCGTCGATGGCGCGCTCGGTGGAGAAGGGCACCAGGGAGTGGCCGCTCTCGTCGTCCGCCGCGCCGTGCATGGTGGCGGTCGCCCGGCCCAGGTCCGCGACCACCGCCGCGATCTCCTCCGGGTCGTCTATGTCCGACCAGTCCAGATCGACCGCGTACGGCGAGATCTCGGCGACCAGCTGGCCCGCGCCGTCCAGCTCGGTCCATCCCAGCCACGGGTCGGCGTGATCCTGGAGCGCGCGCTGCGAGATGACGGTGCGGTGGCCCTCGTGCTGGAAGTACTCGCGGACCTGCGGGTCGGTGATGTGCCGCGAGACCGCCGGGGTCTGCGCCTGCTTCATGTAGATCACCACGTCGTTCTCCAGGGCGTCGCTGTTGCCCTCGAGAAGGATGTTGTACGAGGGCAGGCCGGCCGAGCCGATGCCGATGCCGCGGCGGCCGACGACGTCCTTGACGCGGTAGGAGTCCGGGCGGTCCAGGCTCGACTCGGGCAGCGTCTCCAGATAGCCGTCGAAGGCCGCCAGGACCTTGTAGCGGGTCGCCGCGTCCAGCTCGACGCTGCCACCGCCGGCCGCGAAACGCCGCTCGAAGTCGCGGATCTCGGTCATCGAATCCAGCAGCCCGAAGCGGGTCAGCGAGCGGGCGTCGCGCAGCGCGCCCAGCAGCGGCCCCTCGGCGGTGTCCAGCGTGAAGGGCGGCAGTTCGTCCCTGTCGGCGCGCTTCGCCCCGGAGGCCAGCGCGTGGATGCGCTCGCGGTAGGCGGCGGCGTAGGTGCGCACCAGCTCGGTGATCTGCTCGTCGCTGAGCGCCTTGGCGTAGCCGATCAGCGCGACCGAGGCCGCGAACCGCTTGAGGTCCCAGGTGAAGGGCCCGACGTAGGCCTCGTCCTTGTTCGTCAAGACACGTTGGCGCTAGACTGCCCGGGTGACGACGAAACCACGCACAGTGCGCCTGTACCTTCGCATCTCCAGGGCTACGGAGGAGAGCACTTCCATAGAGCGGCAGGAGGAGGGAGGCCGCACAGAGGCGTCCAAGCGATGGCCTGGCGTGCCCATCGTCGTGTACACCGATGAGGACGTGTCCGGGGGAGCGGAACTGGCCGACCGGCCGGACCTGACGCGGATGATGAAGGAATGGCGAGAGGGGGACATCTGCCTGTTCTGGTCCTTTGACCGCATCGCCCGTGGCGTCATCCACTTCGTGGACATCCTGAAGGACGCGGACGCCATCGGCGTGACCCTGGTGGCCGTGTCCGATGGGGTGGACACGTCGTCACCAAACGGCCGGTTCATCGCCCACATCCTGGCCACGTTCGCGGACTTCGAGCGGAATCAGATCCGGACACGTACGGCCAACGCCCGCAAATACATGCTGAAGGTTGGCCGCTGGACCGGTGGCCGTGTCCCCTACGGGCTCATGGCGGCACCGCATCCCGGAGGCGTGGGCAAGACGCTGGTCCGTGACCCCGTAGCTGCCCTCATCATCCGGCGCATCGCGGACGACATGCTGAACCACGACAAGGGCATGACGACCATCGCCAGGGAACTGGAGTCTGAGGGAGTCCCGTCCCCGCGGGTCCACACATCCACGAAGGCCAACCCCAAGCCTGCTGCCTGGAATAGCCGGGCCGTCCGGCTCATCATGGAGTCGCCGGCCATCGTCGGCCACCAGACGGACCCGTTCACGGGCCGGGTCGTGAGGGGTGAGGACGGACTGCCGCTGACCGTGTGGGACCCGATCCTGACCCCGGCAGAGCAGGCCCGCATCACGGAGCGGTTCGGCCCCCGGACCCGACGCACCAAGGCGGGACCCCGGCACCGGCTCTACGGCGTGGCCACGTGCGGGCTGTGCACGGGGAACCTGAAGCGGTCCAACGGCGGGAACTTCCAGCGGGACGTGACCGTGTTCCGTTGCAAGGGTCCCCTAGCGGCTCCACACCGCCCGGTGAGCGTCCGCGCGGACGTCCTGGATGCGTGGGTGGATGATGCCGTCCTGGCCCGTATGGGGCACGGTGAGGGACTCCGCCGGGAGTACGTGGAGGGCGAGGCCCCGGGAGAGGACGTCGACCGGCTGCGTGAGTACCTGGCGGAGCTGGAGGAGGACCGGAGGGCAGGCATGTACTCCACCCCGGAGGCTCTGGCCCGGTTCCGCCAGAGCTACGCGGACACGGCCCAGCGCATCGCCACCCTGGAGGCCCAGGAGCCAGCCCAGGAGGCTGGCTGGCGCTACGTCCTCACGGGTGTGCCGTTCGCGGACGAGTGGGACGCCATGGACCCGGAGGAGCGGGGCGAATGGCTGCGGCGGGTCAGCGCCACGGTGTCCGTCCTCCCGCCGGACGTGCCCCGCTCCCGGGTGCCGCTGGAGGAGCGCGTGACGCTCGATCTTGGGGACCTGGAGGACGTGGCCATGGAGCTGGACGCCGTAGCGGCCGACGTCGACTGACCCCGGGCATCCGCCAGCCTCTCCGCCGGGAAGCGCTTCTCTGCTTCTCTCGTTGCCGAGAGTGACTGGACGTGAGGGACGGTAGCTGAGCGTGAGGGAGGGAAGCAAAAAACCTGCTTCTCCACTCTTCTTCTCTATAGCGCGTATAGGAAAGAAGGTGCGAGAAGCAGGTTTTCTGCTTCTGCTCCCGGGGCGGGCCCACCGCCTGGCGGAGAGGCTGGCGGAGGGGGCGACCATGATCCCGAAGTGTCACAGGCAACACAGAACTACAGTGAGCAGAGAGAGCGTTCAGCCACTCGTAGCCAGCCCCTGGAGGTGGCCGACGCTGACGACTCCCTGCCCTTCGCCTCCGCCCCGTGCTCCTGGGTACTCCTCCCCAGTCCGAGCACGGGGCGTTGAGTGCTGTCAGCGCCACCACAGGCCCATCAAGGGCGTGCCCGCGCTGACCTCAGCTTCCACGACCCGCGTGAACCCGGGCCCCAGTACCACTCCCCGGCGGGGGAGTCGGGAAGAGGAACCTAGTAGCGCGGGACGTGGGCCCCGGTCACTGCCTCGCAAGCGGATGGCCGGGGGTGATTGTCCCTCCGTCCCGGTGTCCACGCCCGGAGCGGAGGGAGCGCAACGTGCGCCCGGTCGCGAGAGACAGCAGTGCGTAAGCCGCTTCGACAGAAGCGCGGCCAGCCGAGCGACCCGGGCCGGGCACACAGCAACAGCAGCACGCCGGTTGGGCGGGTTGGGGGCATGGCGGCAATGCCGCGCGATGCCTACAAGGGAGGCCCGGACGCGGGCACACGGCGAAAGCACCGGCAGCCACCGGCGCGAGCGGGTTCGAAACCCGCACTCCCACTAGCGGCACACGCTCCTGTAGCCCAGCGGTAGAGGCCCCGGCTTCAAGCACCGGTCAGCGTTGGTTCGAATCCAACTGGGAGCACTTCACATCCACCATCGGGGACCAGACTGGAGAGATGCGCATGGCAGCAACGGCACTGGCCCTCACGGGAATGACGCCCACCGGGGTGGCACCGGGCACGGCGGAGGATGCTGACCTGGTGAACGGTAACAGCGTCCGTAACACGGCCTCGCTCCACCTCACGGTGGATAACAGCGAGGGAGCGGGCGCGTCCGTCGTGACGTTCGTGACCGTCGCTCAGGTGGGCGGGTACGACGTGGAGGACGTGGCAGTCACGGTTCCCATGGGTGCCGTCCGTGTGTTCGGCCACTTCCCGGCGAACGTGTTCGGGTCCACGCTGACCTTCACCGCGTCGGCTGCGGTCACCGTGCTGGCGTACCAGTAGATCGTCCCAGAAAAAAGACGGGGGTAGTTCATGGCGTGGGAAGGCAGTGATCGCCGAAACGAACTACCCCCCGGCTGGGAAAAGATCAGGGCCCAGGTTTTTAGACGGGACGGGTATCAATGCGTGCACGTGCGCTACGACACGGGCGCCCGATGCGTCGAGCCTGGAACCGAGTGCGACCACATCGGTAGCAAGTGGGATCACGGCCTGGCGAACCTCCGCACGCTGTGCAGGTATCACCATGCGCAGCGCACTGCCCAGCAGGGGGCAGCGGGACGACGTGGCAAGCCGAGACCGCCGAGACGAAGGCCTTCAGACGATCATCCTTCGAGCCTCTGATCTTGGCTCTTTTTGATCTTTGAAATCTTGAGATCTTTTTGAAGATCTTTCCTGACCTGGGGGGTTCCCCCTCCTGGTCTTTTCCCCGCACCGAACGATCATAGCGGCTCAGAATCTGTACGGGTTCCAAGGTTCCTCTGAGCCCCATCGAAACGCGCTGACCTGGGCATATGCCCCCGCGACCCCCTGAAGGGAGGGCGATCATGCCCGGACCCGTGCCGAAGCGAAGCGATCAACGCAGGCGCCGGAACACGACCGACGGTCCCGCCCTCACGAGGGGCGTGTCTGGGGGAGTGCCGTCCATCCCTGCCGGGGACCCTGAATGGCACCCCATCGCAGCCGACTGGTTCGAGTCGCTGATCGACTCCGGACAGTCCCACTACTACGAAGCGTCCGACTGGGCGACTGCCGTATACGTGGCGGAAGCCATGAGTCGGAACCTCAAGCAGGGCAAGTTCTCAGCCCAGCTCTTTCAGAGCGTCATGTCCGGCATGACCGAACTCCTCACCACGGAGGGAGCCCGGCGAAGGGCCCGCGTGGAGCTGGAGCGTGCTGGGGAGACGGAACAGTCCGTGGATCCCGCCGTGGCCCTCATGGATGACTACCGTAAGGCGGCCGGCGGCCAGTAGCGCCGCGTCTCGCCTCCGCCCCTGACGGGAGGTGAGCCCTATGGCCTCGCAGCTTGACCCTATACGCACGTGGCCGGACACGGTCCCGGACCGCACCCGCACCCTCGGGTGGGACGTCCTTCTGTGGACGGCCCGCTACCTCAGGCAGCCGGACGGCCCGGACGCCGGGTCTCCGTGGAGATTCACCCCGGAGCAAGTCCGCATCGTCCTCCGCTGGTACGAGATCGACGACCGCGGAGTCTTCACCCGCAAGCAGGGCACCATCCGGCGGCTGAAGGGGTGGGGGAAGGATCCCTTCTTGGCCGCGTTGTGCGCCGTGGAGTTCGTGGGTCCCTGCCGCTTCGGCGGCTGGAAGTCGGACGGGACTCCCCTGGCCGTGTCGCACAAAGCGGCGTGGATCCAGGTGTGTGCGGTCTCGAAGGACCAGACGCGTAACACGATGCGACTCTTTCCCGGGCTCTTCTCGGCGGAGTGCCTGGCCGACTACGGCATCGACCTGGGCAAGGAGATCATCTACTCCCGGACCAACGGCGTGATTGAGGCAGTGACTTCGTCGCCCCGGGCCCTGGAAGGTGGTCGCGCCACGTTCGTGGTCATGAACGAGACCCACCACTGGATCAGTTCCAACGGCGGGCACGAAATGGCTATGACGATCGCCGGTAACGTCGGCAAGTCGCGTGGCGGTGGCGCCCGGACGATGGAGATTACCAACGCTCCGCTCCCCGGAGAGGACTCTGTGGCGGAGCAGACCTGGCACTCCTGGAGCAAGATCCAGGAAGGCAAACAGCGGGACAGCGGGATGTACTACGACTCCGTCGAGTCCCCGCCCGTCAACATGGGCGACGTAGACGAGCTGAAGGCCGGGATCATCGCGGCCCGTGGCGACGCCACATGGCTGGACGTCGACTGGATCATCTCCACCATCTACTCCGGCACGATGCCCCGCTCCCGCTCTCAGCGCATGTACCTGAACCAGCTCGTCACGGCGGAGGATCAACTGATCTCCCCGGAGGACTGGGACCGGTGCAAGGACGACGCCCTGACGCTCCGTCCCGGCGACTCCATCACGCTCGGGTTCGACGGAGGCAAGTCCTCCGACGCCACGGCGCTGGTCGCTGTCCGCGTCTCGGACCGGGCGGCGTTCCCCCTGGCCGTCTGGGAGCGTCCTGACGGCCCGGAGGCCGAGGGCTGGAACGTCGACCGTAAGGCGGTGGACGGGGTGGTCCGCAACGCCCTGGAGACGTACGACGTTCAGGCGTTCTTCGCGGACGTCAACCAGTGGGAGTCCTACATCGACACGTGGTCCGAGGACTACGGAGCCGCCCTCCTGGTGAAGGCGTCCACCCGTTCCGCCGTGGGGCGGGACATGCGTGGCGGTCTCCAGGAACTGACCGTGGCCAACGAGCGACTCATGTCCGCCGTTGAGGAGGGGAAGATCCTCCACGCCGGGGACATGACCCTTCGGAGGCACGTGCTCAACGCCAGGCGCCGGCCAAACCAGTACGGGCTGAGCTTCGGCAAGTCCACCCGGGACAGCAGTCACAAGGTCGACGCGTACGCGGCCACGCTCCTGGCGGACCTGGCCAGGCACCGTCTGGTGGAGTCCCGCAAGACCCGAGACACCGTCGCAGATCGCACGGTGTACTTCTTCTGATCCCCAGGAGGGACCGGCATGGCCACAGAGCTTGAAATGATCGCTGCCGGGCTTGCCGGTCTCGCCACGGATCAGCCACGCATGGACCGCGTGGACAACTACATCAGGGGCGTACATGACGACCCCTACATGCCGAAGTCCGCGACGGATGAGTACAAGCTTCTTGCGAAGCGGGCTATCGCCAACTGGATGCCTCTCCTCGTCAAAACTCCTGCCCAGGTGCTGAGCGTGACTGGGTACCGGCGGGACGGAGGGGCGGACACCACTCCCGAGTGGGACGTGTGGCAGCAGAACCGCATGGATTCCCGCCAGACCGCCATCCACCGCGCAGCCCTCACGTACGGCGTGGCCTACGTGGCGGTCACCACCGACGCGTTCGGCACCCATATGAAGGGGCTTTCTCCCCGCCGGGTGTACGCCTCATATGCGGACCCGGCGTCCGACGCGCTGCCTTTGTGGGTCCTGATGATGGACCACCTCCCCAGCGCGGACGACGTTAAGGACGTGGCGTCGGGGACGCTCTACACCCAGACGAACGTCTACCAGGTCACGGTCACTGGTGGGGGCAAGAAGTCGGTCACCACACTGGTTTCGTCCGTCCCGCACAACATGAAGCTCCTGGGGCAGCCGGTTTGCCCGGTCGTGCGCTTCGCTCCGGACATTGACCTGGAGGGACGAGTCACGGGCGTGATTGAGCCCATGATCCCCATTCAGGACCGGATCAACCAGACCACATTTGACCGGTTGATCGTCCAGACCTTCGGATCCTTCAAGGTACGCACGGTCACCGGCATGGCGCCGGACCTCCAGCGCGACCCGGAGACGGGGGACGTGATCCTGGACGCCAACGGTCGACCCACGCCGATCCCCGTCCGCGCGGACGCGTCGCGCTTCATGATGACGCCCAACGAAGATGCCAAGTTCGGGACCCTGGACGAAACTCCGCTCGACGGGTTCCTGGAGGCTGCGAAGGCAGATGTCAAGCAGCTCGCGGCTGTGTCCCAGACACCGCCGCATTACCTCCTTGGCGACATGGTCAACCTCTCCGCCGAAGCCCTGGCGGCAGCGGAGTCTGCCCTGATGCGCGCCGTGAAAGAATTTCAGAGGCCGCTGGGAGAGGCGTGGGAACTGGTCCTGGCGCTCGTGTCTGAGTCCGAGGGGTCTGTCGTGGACGCCGGCGCACAGGTGCTCTGGGATGACTTCGAGTCCCGCTCCTTCGCTCAGGTCGTTGATGCGCTCGGCAAGGCTGCGCAGATGCTCAGCGTCCCGCCTCGGGCACTGTGGTCCCGCATCCCGGGAGTCACGGATGGCGACGTGGCCGACTGGGCGGACATGGCGGAGACGGACAGCAGTGAGAACCGCCTGGCCACGGCCATGGACAAGGCTCTGAGCGCCCCGCAGACCTCGGAGGCCGGGAACAGTGTTCCGGGGGTAGCCAGTGCCTAGTAGAGCCGTACAGCAGCTACTTGACGAGTTCTGGAGGGCGCAGGCGCGCATTGGGGCCGTCGCTTCGGCGGAGGCCCTGGTGGCGTGGCGCCGCATCAACCGACACGACCCGGAGGCTACGGCCATCGACTGGCTGGTGGCGGTCCTTCAGATCGTCCGCAACGGCCGGGGCCGGTCCCGCCGCAACGCAATTGCGTTCTACCGCCTATACCGGGCGCTGGAGACCGGCCACACGGTGGCGCTGCCCGAACAGTCGACAACCACCGCAGTGATCACCACAGTGGGCATGCTCCGTCAGGAGTGGGACCGAGAGGTGAATCAAATCCACCTGCCGCAGGAAGGTGACCACCGGGAGATCCCGGTGGAGCGCTTCGAGTGGCCGGAGGAACCCACGGCGGAGCTGGAGAAGGCAGCCCGTCTCTCGTTGGCCCACACAGGGCCCGTGAGGGTTGCGGAGGTAGTCCAGGGGGCCAAGACACGGGGCCGTCTCGACGACCCGGACTTCTTGGCGGAGCTGGAGTCCGCTGGACGATCAGCCGCGAACGTGGCCGACAGAGAGGCAATCCGATCAGGGCGGGACCTTGTGGACCAGGCGTCCAAGGGGGACCGGCGTGTTCGGGGATGGGCACGCGTCACGGACGACGACCCCTGTCACTTCTGCTCCATGCTGGCAAGCCGCGGAGCTGTCTACCGCTCACAGCAGCTGGCGGGGTCCGCCGGAGACCGTGAAAGCGGCGACCCGGAGGCCCTGAAGAGGTACCACCCGATGTGCCACTGCCAAGTAGTCCCCGTGTACAGCGGGGAAGCCTTCCTGACTCCAACGGCCCGGAGCCTGTATGAGGACTGGAAGCGAGTCACCCGGATGAAGTCCGGAGAAGAAGCCATGCGGGCATGGCGTCAGCACATTGAACGGCAGCGCCACGAGCGCCGCAACGCCGACAACTAGACGGGCCCAGGAGGCACGCGAATGTCTGAGCAAGAGAACACCACTGACCCTGCCGCTGAAGCGCCGGAGACCCCGGCGGCCGCCCCGGAGGCGCCCGCTACGGAGACCCAGGAGCCGAAGGACACCGGTGCCGACGTACGGGGCACTGGCGACGGTGGGGACGAACTGGAGGCCCTGAAGAAGAGCCTCCAGGAAACTCGCGCGGAGGCCGCGCGGTACCGCGTGCGCGCCCGTGAAGCCACGGAGGCGCTCGGGGCGACTAAGACGGCCGACGAGTACGCCGCGCTGGAGGCTGAGAAGGACAAGCTGTCAGCTCAGCTCATGCGCGTGCGTGTCGCAGCGAAGTACAACCTTCCTGACACTCTCGCATCCCGACTGACGGGAGCCACTGAGGAGGAGTTGGAGTCGGACGCCCAAACTCTGGCGACGTTCACCGCGACCACCCCTCTCGGGCGGGGCGGGCTGGACCCCAACAGGTCGGCCGCTTCGTCCTCTCCCGCTGATCTGGCGGCCCGGATTCCCCGCGCACGCCGGTAACCCTGTACCTACCTCCTGGAGGAAACGACCATGGCGAACAACGCCTTTCTGAAGCCCGAAGTCATCGCCAACGCGGCCGTCGGCATGCTGGAGCGAGAGTTGATCCTCTCCAACCTGGTGTGGACCTCCCACGGGCTTGACTTCACCGGTGCCAAGAACGACACCGTGTCGCTCCGCATCCCGTCCCGCCTGACCGCCCGCACCTTCCCCTGGAGGGACGACCGTTCTTCGTCCAGCATCGTCCTGGACAACCTGGCGGAGGACAGCGTCTCCGTGTCGCTGAGCAAGGACATCTACTCTGCCGTGGCCATCACGGACGAGGAACTGACCCTGGACATCTCCGACTTCGGTACCCAGGTTCTGGACCCCCAGGTTCGTGCCGTTGCTGCCTACCTGGACGCTCAGGTTGCGGCCATGATCGAGGGTGCTGCGTACGGCGCGGAGGGTGTCGGCACGGTCACCATCCTGGAGGCCGACGGCCAGAACGCTGCTCTCAACGGGATCACCCGGGCGCGTACCCTCCTCAACAAGAACGACGTCCCGCAGGAGGGCCGCACCCTTCTGGTTGGTGCCGACTTTGAGGAAGCCCTTCTGAGCGGCTCCACCCTCCTCGACGTCTCGCAGTCCGGTTCGGACGGGGCTCTCCGTGAGGCGACCATCGGCCGCATCCGCGGCTTCAACGTCGTCACCTCGAACGCCATCGACTCCCTGTCGGCGTACGCGTTCGTTCCGTCCGCGTTCCTCCTGGCGACCCGTGCCCCGGCCATCCCGTCGGGTGCCACCTTCGGTGCCGGTGCGTCCTTCGCTGGCTACTCGATGCGCTGGATCCGCGACTACGACGCGAGCAAGCTGCGGGACCGCTCGATCGTCAACGCGTACGCGGGCACCAAAGTTATGTTGGACCAGCCCACCCCCGGTGACACGGTCGGCACCAAGACCCTCCAGCGCGCGGTCAAGCTCGTCCTGACCCCGGACGAGGGCTGATCGGAGAGGTAACCCATGGCTACTCCCCTCGCGGACGTCGCCTCTCTTGAGGCGCGTTTGGGGAGGACCTTGGAAGGCCCGGAGATTCCCATGGCGGAGGCGGCGCTTGACGACGCTTCTGCCATGGTCCGGGCCTACGGCCTCCCCTGGCCGGACCCGGCCACGGCGCCGGCCACGGCAATCTCAGTGACTCTCGCAGCCGCTGAGCGCAAATTGCGCAACCCGGAAGGGTACCGCCAGGAGATGGAGGGCGGGTATCAGTACGCCTTTGCTGCCAGCATGCCCACGGGCGTGGACCTGAAGCCGTCGGAGATCCGATTGCTTCAGGCGGTGGCGGGTGTGTCCGGTCTCTTCTCCGTTCAGTTCGAGTCGTTCGGCGGTGCCGTGTGAGCATCTACGGCACCCCGCCGCATGTCGTCACCGTGTACCCCGTGGTGCAGACAGACGACGGGTACGGCGGGACGCAGCCGGGTGAGGGTGCCCCGGTCACGGTCCGGTGCCTGGTTCAGCCTCGCGTCTCGGAGACCGCAGCCGGACAGGAGGGGTACGTGGCGGGGGTTGTCCTGGACATCTCCGCGCGGTCCCTCCCGGCTGGCGCGTGGTCCCGTGTTACGTACAACGGCGTTGACTACACGGTGGTTTCCGAACCACGCCGGTTCGGCGTCTCCCGACGCACCGCCCACGACCTGGCGACCATCCACAGGAGGTGAGCATGGCGACTCTTCGGAACAACCTAGACGCGTTCGTGGCTCACCTGCCGCCCGTGAAGAAGGAAGTCCGCAAGGAGCTGGATGGCCGGGCGGCGCGTGTCCGTGCGGTGGTCACGGCCAACAGTAGTTCCGGCCGACTGGCGCGGAGTTTCAAGGTCCGTACGAACCTCACCGACTCCACGGTGGAGATATCGGACCCGGCGATCTATGCGATCAACTACGGTCACGTGGCGTCAGATGGCTCGTGGGTTGAAGGCATCCATGCGATTGAGGCGGGTCTCTGATGCATCCGACCCCTGACCTTGACGCCCTGATCCTGGACGCGCTCCGCGCGGCGGACCTGGACGCGGACGTACGAATCCTGATGCCCGAGATTCCGGCGGACCATCTCCCCCTGGTGGTGGCTCGCCAGGTGTCTGGCGGGGAGGCTCCCGGCATGGGGTCCGTGACGGGCATCGTGGAGTTGAAGGCCCTGGCGGAGACTCGCCGGGAAGCTTCGGCACTGGCCCGCCAAGCATTCAGCGCCCTGTCTGACGCCTGCCGTTCAAGGTTCCAGGGGGAGGACGGTTCGCTGAGCTGGTTCCGGCCGGTTGACGGGGCCCCTGTGGAGGCCAGGAACAGTGTTCCGGCCCCCGGCCCCACCCTGTTCATGTTCCGTGCCACGGTTCGCGTGACCGCACGGGCAACAATGACCCCTGGAGGTTGACATGGCGGAGATCGATAACTCCGTGATCCAGCCGGGAGGCGGCTACATTTTCGTAGCTCCCGTCGGCACTGCTAAGCCCACCATCACGGACCCGACGGATCCCGGAGTTGCCTGGGAGACTATCGGCCACACCAGTCTGGATGAACTCCCGGAAATCGGTCGTGATGGAGATGACCCGGAGACGCTGGGTTCGTGGCAGAACCGCAAGCTCCGCGTGACTTCTCCGGACGTCACGTACAGCATTGCGTTTCAGTCCATCCAGTCGACGAGTCTCACCTACCAGCTCTATTTCGGTGGCGGTGAGAGTGCGGTGCAGGTGGACGGTTCATTCCGTATTCCGTCGGCCCCACAGGCTCAGGAGAAGGCACTCCTTCTCGTCATTGTCGACGGTGAGAACTTTCTGCCTATGTGGCACCCGCGCGTGAGCCTGCTCGGTTCCGACGCGGTGGGAATGGATCCGGAGGGTTTCGTCACGTACCCGATCAAGGGCACTCTTCTGGGTCACTCCAGCATTGGCAATGCCCTTGGCGAGTGGGCTTCCGTCGCAGCCTGACGCACTGAACCACCCCCGGCCGGACTGGTCCCCCTGGCCGGGGGCTCTCCAGGGACCGCACTCACACATGACTCTGAACGGAATGGGGACCACCATGACTTTCAACTGCGCTGACGCCCTGGCAGAGGTTGAGACTAACTATCGCGCGATGGAGATGACCACGCGCGCGGGCAAGACCGTGCACCTGAGGAACATCCTTCTCCTGCCGGACACCGGCCTGAAGACGGCCATGACGATCCTGAAGAGCCTGGATGGTAAGACGGAGGAGGGCGTCACCGAGACGCTGCCGAAGCTCCGGGACCTCCTCCTGATGGTCGCGGACGACCCGGCCGCCCTGAAGGTTGAGATGAAGGACTGGCCTCTGGCCATGGCCATGAACGTGGTTCAGGAGTGGCAGAAGGTGACGGACTTGGGGGAAGCACAGCCCTCGGACAGCTGATCCTTGACGGGCACGGCGGGGCGCTGCGTGCGGACCTCCAGAGGTATTACGGACTCGACTTCGTGGACCTCTGGCGAGGGACCCTCTCACCCCGCCGAGTCTGGCAACTGTCCGAGTATCTGCCCGTGGACTCTGCCCTACAGGCGGTCCTGGCGGGCGGGCTCCAGTTCCGAGACTGGAACCTACAGACCCAACTTCTGGCGCATCTCTTGAACGGGGTCCGAGCGGCAGACGTGAACAACATCCGCGTGAGTGGAGGCAAGGCGAAAGCCCCTACGCCCCTCGATGTTCCGACCCCCAAGGCCGCGACGAAACGACGAATCGACCTGAGCAAGCATCCGCTAGCGCAGAAGGTCCAACCAGCACCATAGGAGGTAGAGATGGCCAGTCCTGGAGGACAGGAAGTCGGCCGCCTGCGCATCCGGGTACTGCCCGACACCGACGGATTCGCCGAAGGTCTTCAGGCGTTCTTGGACCGCATCGAAGCGCGGGCCCGACTCTCCATCCGTGTGGAATCGGACCTGGATGGCTTCGAGGCGAACCTGTCAACTCGACTGGCGGCCATCAGTGCCCGGTCGCACATCGACGTGAACGTGGATGTGGACCGGTCTGCAATCGACCGGTTGCGGCAGACTGCGGACCGAGACGGTCGATCGATCGGGTCCCGTCTGCTGCGGGGAATCCTGGACGCCCTCGGAGCGGCCGGCCGGGCGTTCACGGGGGCCATCACGGGCAGCCTGACTCAGGTGCAGTCGGCCATGTCGTCCAACCCGTACACGGCTGCGATCGGTCTCGCCATCGCAGCCGGAATCGCGGCAACCTTGCTCCCCGCGCTGGGGGCGATCCTGTCGGGCCTGACGGTCTCGGTTACCGGTCTCGGCGTCATCGGCCTGGGGGCGGTCCTGCTTAAGGACGAACCCAAGGTCAAGGCAGCCGCGAAGCGCATGAAAAAGTCGATCATGACGACGATGAAGGGTGCCGCTCAGCCGCTGATCCCGGAGTTCACCAAGGCCATGGGCCAGATTGGCGCGCTTTTCAAGCAGCTCGCCCCGCAATTTAAGTCGATGTTCAAGTCAGTCGCTCCCGCCATCGACATTCTGGGCAAGGGCTTCGGAAAGTCGTTCAAGACCATCGTCAACGCCATAGACCAGACGCTGAAGAAGGCTAAGCCCATTTTTGAGGGGCTGTCCGGGATGGTGCAGAAGATCGCTGACGGGATCTCCAGCTTTTTCCTGTCCGTGGGGTCCCACCCGAAGGAAGCCGGACAGGCGTTGGAAGACCTGGGGTCGGTGATCGGTGGAACCATATCGTTCTTCGGCGGGTTCCTCGCAGTGCTGACCGAAGCCTACGGGTGGATCAGGAACTTCATCACCGGGGCGATCGAGTGGTTTGGTCGCCTACCGGAGACCGTCAGAAACATGGTGGACACCGCCAACGGGTGGCTGATCTCCATGTACGGGAAGTTCTCCGCGTCGGTCGGGGCGGCGATAGCAGCCGTGGTCGGCTGGTTCCAGTCGCTACCGGGGCGCGTGAGCGCGTGGGTACAGAACATGGTGGACACCGCCAACGGGTGGCTGATTTCCATGTCGGGCCGGTTCTCCGCAGCCGTGGGCAGCGCCATCACCGCAATCCTGAACTGGTTCTCTCAACTCCCCGGACGAGTCATGTCGTTCATCTCGCGCATGGTGGTGGGCGTGGTCGGCTACATCATGACCATGGGGACACGAGCGGCTGCCGGGGCGGGTCGAATGGTCCGGGACGTGGTGGCGTGGATCCAGGGACTTCCGGGTCGGGCGTCCAGCGCACTGTCCAATCTGGCGGGGTCTGTTTACTCGCGGGTGGCGGCTGCTGGCTCACGGATGCTTTCGGCTGCCCGATCGGGGGTGTCCAACGTGGTAAGCGCGGTCAGATCTCTGCCGGGGCGGGCCCGGGACGCCTTGGGCAACCTGGGCAGCTATCTCTACAACTCGGGCGCGTCGCTGCTGCGAGGGTTCATCAACGGCATCAAATCGATGATTGGCAGCGTGAAAAGCGCGGTCAGCAACGCCATGTCTGCCGCCCGTGACTTCTTCCCGTTCTCCCCGGCCAAGACCGGTCCGTTCTCGGGCCGGGGATGGGTTCTCTACTCCGGCCGATCGGTCGGCGAGGCGTTCGCTCAGGGCATTGGCGACTATGAAGGGTTGGTGGGCAACGCCACGTCGTCCCTGGCGGGCATCGCGTCCGGCAACCTGTCGGCCACGTCCGTCATGACCGCCCTACCGGCGGCACCGCCCCCGCTACTGGACGGAGCCAGATTGGTCCTGTCCCTGGACGGAGAGCGGGAGATGGAGGCGTTCGTCCGCTCGGGCGCCCGCTCTGAGATCACCAACAACCTGATTCGCCCGGCAAACCGAGGGAGGGCGCGATGACGCGCGTACCGGTCCAGAAACTGGGGGCCGACCCTGTGGTGACTCCGCGAACCGTCCGTGAGGTGGACGCGGAGTCCCGCCGGGTGCTGAAGGCGTTCCGTCCCGACGTGGTGACGGTCGTGTCATCGCCCGTAGCGGGCCGTTCGACGTTCCTGAAGGGGGGACAGACATGAGCCAGGGACAGGGCAACCTCCTCCCGGTCGGCGACCAAGGGTTCCCCAACGGGACCCGGTGGACGGCAACGGGAGCCGCAACGAACTTCAGCTCCTGGACTGTTGTCCCGACGTCGTTCAAGGCGGCACAGGGTGTCCGGCTGACCGCGTCGGGATCCACGGGTTTCAGCACCAAGCTGAACAACGCGGTACCCGTGGCGGCCGGCCAGGAGTACGCGGCGTGGGGCTGGTTCGGAGTGTCCGTGACCCGCTCCCTGACGGCCACATGCACTATCCACTGGTTGAACGCCGGAGGAACGGAAATCGGGACGTCGACACGTCCCCGCACGATGTCGTACACGGCGGGTGCCATCTACCGAGCATCCGCGTACGGCACGGCCCCGGTCGGCACCACGCAGGCGAAGGTGTCCGTGGCGTTCACGGGCGTCACCAGCGACATCGTCTACGTGGACTTCATGTACCTAGGACAGCCCGAACCCGGGAACCTCCTGACGTTCCCGGAGTTCACGTCGGACTACACCCTGGCGCCGTGGATCACCAGCACGGGCACGCTCACGTCTGAGCGGGGCGTGACGCTCATGGGTGATGGGGACACCATGCTGGGCTTCGCTCCGGCCGGGACTGGCATCCACACCGTGACCCTGAACCGCTGGGTCCCGGTCACGGGGGGAGAGACGTACGCCGTGAAGGCGGCCGTCATGACCCTGACCGCGGACCCCAACGCCACGGCTGCCACGCGGGTGGGCCTGGAGGTCCGGAACGCCTTGGGGGCCACCACCCTGATCACGCCGGGGCCGTTCTTCCAATACCAGGGGACCGTCGGAATTTACGTCGGCGTGTTCGAGGATCGGACCGTCACGCTTCCGGCGGACGCCGTGGACGTCCGGGTCGTGGTCCAGGTCTATCAAGCGGTGTCGAATCACGCGGACCTGTACTACATCGATGCGGTGTCGGTGGCCACGTCCCTCCCGGACTACGTCCTGGCGGTGGATGACTCACGGGGAATGGTGTCCATTTCGATCTATGACCGTCCGGTCTACGCGGGCCCCAACACGGTCAGCGTGTACCGCATGTCCGAGGACGGATCCATGGTTCCGCTGCGCGGATACGGGCGGGAGATGGTGGACGCCCCGTACAGCAACGAAGATCTCTTCCTGGAGGACTACGAAGCGCCGGTGGGGACCCGGGTCTACTACCGGGTCGTCTGGACGGGAAACGGGGGTCAGCTATCGCAACTCGACACTGACTCCGTCGTAGCTCCGCAGATCTCCGACGGCTCCTACGTCTGGGTCAAGTCGCCCGGCAACCCGGCTCTGAACACCATGGTGATGATGGCGGAGAACCCGTCCTGGTCCATGGCGGCCCGCTCCGCCGCGTACGCGGTGGTCGGCCGGTCTGCGCCGGTGGTGGTGAGCGAGACCCGGGGAAGCCGAACTGGAACTCTCGCGGTGCGCCTGGCGGACTGGGACACGAACGACGTGGCCCGCGAACTCATGCAGTCCGGGCTGCCCTTGCTCATGCAGGCGGCACCGGGCCACGGCATGGACGGCAACGTGTACTTCGCCATCGGCGATGTCTCGTACGAGCCGGAGAACTGGAATGCCACAGTGCCGGGTTGGCTCTGGACGCTTGACGTCACGGAGATCGACCGACCGGTGGGAGGGCTCCAGGGGTCGGCCGGCCGCACCTGGCAGGACGTCCTGGATGGCTTCGAGTCGTGGGACGAAGTGTTCGCGGCGTACGGCTCATGGCTGGACGTCCAGACGGGAGGGTGACCATGCAGGACGTGTCAGACCGGTTTCTCCCGGCCCTGGCGTCCGCCCACGGATCCGTCGTACAGGTTGATGTCCTGTACGACGGGGACGTGGTGTCGGCCGACATCGCCATCACAGACGGAAGCGTGAGCGTGGACCGGGGGAGCGACATCCGACGCGCGGCCTCCGTGACCGTCCCCGACCCGTCTGTCTTTCCACATCTGGAGACGGACCCGTTCGCGCCGTACGGCCAGGAGTTGTACATCCAATCCGGCATTCGGCACCTGGACGGCTCCACGGAGCTGGTCCCCCTCGGCTTCTTTGTTATAACCGAGGTGAGTGGCAACGTGCACACGGGGCCGCTCACGATTGAGGCACAGGGCCGTGAGTACCTGGTGAAGGCTGAACCCTTCACGGTCCCGACGTCCACGAACACGTTCGCCACGGTGGCCGCGTTCGTGGAGGACGCAATCCTGGACGCCATCCCGTCGGCATCGTTCGTGGACGACTCGACGCACGGCGTGGACAGCATCCCCACGACCACGTTCGACACGAGCAAGGACCGGTGGGCGGCACTCCAGGAGTGCGCAAAGTCCATCGGGGCGGAGCTGTTCGTGAACGCCGAGGGTACGTTCGTTCTCACGGACGTGCCGGATCCCCTGGTCCAGCCGATCGTCTGGGACGTGACCACCGGCGCCAGCGGCGTCATGGTGAGCGCTGCCCGCTCGTTGTCGGCAGACGGGGTCTACAACCGGGTCGTGGCGACCGGGGAGAACGCTGCCGACAACGTGGCCCCGGTCATGGGGGAGTGGACGATCTCCGACCCCACGGACCCGCTCCGCTACGGCGGACCGTTCGGCCGACGGACGAAGATGTTCAGCTCTGACCTGATCACGTCCGGGGCGAAGGCCATCACGGCCGCTCGGGCGCTGCTCCTGGTCTACCGGTCCCCGAATCAGACGCTGGAGCTGGGCACCGTGCCGAACCCAGCGCTGGACGCGGGGGACTGCATCCGCGTCGCGTACGCCAACGGGGATCCGCCGGAACTTCACGTCGTCCAGAGCTTCGACGTCCCGCTGGCCGTCGGCGGCCAATTCACCATCAATACCGTGTCCGGAAGGGAAGACGTCGAATGAGGCAGCCCGTAGACATCCTGGTGGACGCCACCGTGGACGCCGTGGCCGGCGCGGGCGTGGCGGAGGCCGTGGCCCGCATGGGGACCGTCGCGGTCGTCGACGCTGGCGGAACCGTGACGGTGACCCTGGCGGAGGGGGACGTGCCCAAGGTGCGGCTCCTGGGTCGGCTCTACGCCCCGACGGTGGGGGACATGGTGGAGGTGCTTCGGACCCGCTCCGGTTGGGTTTGCCTGGGACCCCTGGCCACGTCGTCCGCTCCGAAGATCCAGAGTGGCACCGTGACCACGCCAACGGGCACCGACAGCACGTGGATCACCGCCACTGTCACGTTCCCGAAGGCGTTCAGCTCCACGCCCCGGGTCGTCATGGCGCCGAACTCCGCTATCACCACCGCCAGCACAACCCTCACGTGGTCCACAAGCAACGCGTCCACGACGGGATTTACGGCGAGGTGCCGACGCAGCAACTCCAGCACGGCCACCACCCCGTTCGACTGGATCGCCACCAACCTGTAACCCCCCTGGAGGGACCAATGACCGACCCCCGCCCCGCTGATCTCGTATTTGAGAGTGAGGACGTCTAATGCCGCTGACAGACAGCAAGGGCCAGAACGTTCCGTTCCCGGTCCTCACCGACAAGCCCAACGCCCGGTCCTTCGGGGAGAACATGGTGGAGGCCCTGGCGGGGCAACTCGTCATGCGATTCCCGTCCCGCTCCGTCCGGGGTGCCACGCTCACTACCCCCGAAGCGGGGATGATGAGCTGGATTGATGACCTTGCCCTGATGGAGATGTACGACGGGGACAACTGGACGGCGGTTGCCTCCGGACAGACCGTATGGACGGACTTCCCCCTGGCGGCTCCGTGGACGGACGGGGCGAACAGCAACGGTGATTTCCAGTACCGAGTGGTGAACCTCTTCGGGCAGGACACGATTATGTTCCGGGGCGCCATCTCGCGCACGTGGCCGACGAACCCGGTTGAGCCGTACGTGCTGACCAGTTCTCCGCTTCCCGTGGGGGCGCGTCCCGTCACCTTGCGGACGATCTCCGTGCCGTGCTCCGACGCGGGGTCCGACCGAATCTCTCTGAAAATCGACCTTCGGACCAACGGCGAAGTGGCGCTGTACGGAGTCAGTTCCACGGCCCGCCCGGCGTGGGTGGGCTTTAACGGGACGTTCGTATCCCTCTGACCTACCGGCCCGTACCGTCGCCCACGGGGCGGGCCCCGCAGCAACAGAATGGACATCACATGACTGCCACCGCAGCAGACGTCATCAAGGCGGCAAAGAGTGAGGTTGGTACGCAGGAGACCCGCTCCGGCGGGCACTGGGTCAACGACTCCAAGTTCAACAAGTGGTACGGCAGCATCCCCGGCTACGGGCGGGGCGGCTACGACTACCCATGGTGCGCCGTGTTCGTGGCGTGGTGCGCCGAGAAGGCGGGGGCCAAGGGCCTGTATCCCGTCACCGCCGGGTGCGCGACGGCCGTGAACTGGTACCGGGGTAAGGGTCAGTTCAGCGAATACCCGGCCATCGGAGCACAGGTGTTCTTCGGTCCGGGCGGGGGCACCCACACCGGGCTCGTCTACGACTACGACGACACCTACATCTACACGGTTGAGGGCAACACCAATACGAACGGCAGCGCAGAGGGGGACGGGGTCTACAGGCGCCAGCGGGCCCGGCGGGACTCGAATGTCTACGGCTACGGCTACCCGGCGTTCGCCGAAGGCATCAAGTCCGCTGACCCGGCATGGGCGAGCAAGGCCCCAAAGCCCTCCGTCCCAGCGAAGCCTGCCACGCCGGCCAAGCCGAAGCCTGCCCCGAAGCCCGTCGTGGACCTGTCCAACGTTGTGGCTGCCGCCAAGCGGGATCCCGGTCTCCGCCAGGGCGGGACCACTCACGCGGCCGACGTCAAGCGGGTGGAAGCCGCGCTGAAGTCGGAGGGCTTCCTGTCGGCCGCGTACGCGTCGGACGGTTCCTACGGCACGTCCACGCTCACGGCCTACGCCAAATGGCAGCGCAAGCTTGGCTACTCCGGCACGGACGCCGATGGCATACCCGGCATGACCTCTCTCAAGAAGCTCGGCGCCGCACACGGTTTCACGGTCAAGGGGTGACCATGCCATGAGCGATGAACGCGATTCGGTGGGAGGGGTCACCATCGGTGCCCGGGAGATTTACGACGTCGTTGTGTCCCTCCGAGACGACGTCCGGGCGCTGACCCAGACGAACGAAGCGGTGAACGAGACGCTGAAGGATCACGAGACCCGCATCCGGGGCCTGGAGCGGTGGCGGTACACGCTGCCCGCGTCCCTGGTCCTGGCGGCTGGTTCCGCCGTGGCGACGATCCTACGGGCGGTCGGTGCCCTCTGATGTCACAGCCAACACAGATGCCGGGTGACGACACTCAACACCTGTGGAGGCAGACATGCATAAGCACGTGGCGTTGGTCGGCAAGGCCCGGTCCGGCAAGGACACCGTGGGACAGATCCTGGTCCAGCACGCGGGGTACACCCGCCTGGCGTTCGCCGACAAGCTGAAGGAAGCTGCGTTGCGGCTTGACCCGGAAATCAACCTCCGCAGGCAAGGCGCCGTGGTTCGGTCGGACTGGCTCTCCGCGTTGGTGGGGGCCCGCAGCTGGGAGACCGCTAAGGCGGTGTACCCCGAGGTTCGCCGGTTCCTTCAGGAGTTCGGCCAGACGATGCGCGAGCTGGACCCGCACATCTGGATCCGTCCCGTGATGACCCGGGTCATGAACGGCACCCGATGGAACATGCCCACCGTCGTAACGGACGTGCGTTACCTGAACGAAGTGGACGCGCTCCGTGATCAGGGCGCTCTCATCGTTCGCGTGGAGCGCCCCGGAGCGGGACTGTCCGGCGACGCGGGGGCGCACGCTTCGGAGACGGAGCTGGACGCCGTGGAGGCAGACGTGACGATCGTCAATGACGGAACCCTGGATGACCTGGCGGACGACGTCAGAACCCTGTACCGCTACCACCTCACTGGAGAGTGACAGAGTGAAGACAGTTCTCAACGCGCTGCGATCGTACGCAGCGTCCCACCCGCTACAGGTTCGCGCGGCCGTCGCGGCTGTCCTGGTTCTGGTGGGGCAGCTCCTTCCGGCCGTATCCGGCCTGACCGGGTCGGAAACGGTGGTTGACACTGTGACCGGAGTGCTACTCGGTGCGCTCGGAGTGGATGCCGTTCGCGTGGCCAAGGCGGGCAAGTAGTGACACATGGGCCCCGGCCCTCTCGGAACACTGTTCCGGGGGGTGTCGGGGCCTATTGTCATTTCTGGCCAGGAACCGACCGCGCCCGCGCGGGTCGCCCGGGAACGATGCTACGGTCCAGTACATGGACGTAGACCTGAGCGGCGTTCTGGCCGCCATTGACACCACGTGGGATGCGCTCCGGGAGCAGCACCCGGAGATCCCGGTGGTGGTCGTGGGTATCGACATGCGGGGGAAAAAGCACGCGCTTGACTACCGGGAAGCCACGGTCACAGGAGAGGAAGTCCCGCCACTCCTGGAGGTGCCGATGGAGTGCATCCGGGAGGGCGGGCGGGCCGTCGTGAGTCACGTCCTCCACGTGGCCGTCCATGCGTTGGCGGACGCCCGGGGTATCCCGGTCACGAACAACCGTGGCCGGCGCCACAACCGGAAATTCGCGGACGTGGCCAGGGAGCTTGGCCGCGAGTGGCCAGAGGACCGGCCCCCGGACCCCTCCCACGGATACGCCCCCGTCCCGATCATGCCGGAGACGTGGACATTCCTGGAGCCGTACGCCGTGGCCACCCAGGATGTCATTGACCGGACAGACGCCGTGGCCGCCCTGGACATGGCCGCTCCACGTCGTGGGACGTCCGGACAGAGGTTGACGCTCCGGTGCGGATGTGACCGGACACTACAGATTGGCCGACGTCAGGCCGCTAAAGGTCCCATCACGTGCGGGGTGTGCGGGGAGGAATTCAGTGAACGTTGACAGTGGAGGACGTACGATGGCCAGTCCGGTAATCACGCACCGGACGGTCCAGGAAGTGGAGGCGGCCATGGCGGCCAAGCAGGACGCGGACACGGCGGACACGAAGCCGGTCAAGCGGTCATCAGGTGGCCGGACGCCGGGAGGCGGTCACGTCACCAAGCGGACACCATCCGTTCTGTCCGGCACCGTGCTGACGGAGGCCATTGACCCGGACGCGGAACGGGCACTCAAGAACGAAGCCGTGGCCGCGGACTACAACGCGGCCAAGGCCAGGGGGAAGGAGTACCTCAAGCTGGAGGGCCGGGCGGCCGATGCTCTCCGCAAGGTGGCGGAAGCTCTGATGGATCTCCGGGCGCACTTCAAGGAGCCGGGGAGCCGGGGCCGAAAGATCGACTGGAACGGGGAGTCCGTGGAGTACAAGGCCCTGGCCCAGCTCCTCTACTCGGACCTGGGGCTGTCCGGCGGGGACCACGACTCCACCCGCCGGAGTGTCCGCTACCAAATCGAGAACGTGAAGCGGGACCGGATCCCCAAGAAGGACTGGGACCACTACGGACTCTCGGCGCTCACCCGGGGCCAGAGGCAGGCTCTCACGGCAAAATTCGGCAAGGCCCACGGGGACATGGAGGAAGCGGCCAAGCAGACGGCAGAGAAGGCCAGTACGGGCAGCGTGACCGGGACCCAACTGGTAGCCCTGGCGAAGCGGATTGACGCCGGGATCTCCGTCTACTCCATGGCCTCCCTCCGGACCCTCACGCCGGCACAGCGGAAGACGTTCCGGGACCAGCTGGAGGACACCCGCCAGAAGACAGCCGCTCTCCTGGAGGAGCTGGACGGGCTGGACTGACCCTCGCCGCTCACGCTCCGTACGCCAAGGCCCGCTCTCCATCACGGAGGGTGGGCCTTCGTCGCGAGTGGAAGCAGAAAACCTGCTTCTCCCTCCTTCTTCTCTATGGCGCGTATAGGAAAGAAGTAGCGAGAAGCAGGTTTTCTGCTTCCGTCTCCGGGAGGGGGGGCCTCCCTGGCGGGGGCCGGTGTCACGGCCAACACAGAACCCATTTGAGAGCGAGACACCTACTCGAATGGGAGCAAGACATGAGCAACCTCCGCACGTTCAAGCGTGGAGATAGTCGCTTCTACGTGGACGACTCCACGGGAGCGACGGCCCCCGGCGTGACCTCCATCATCGACATGCTGCCCAAGGGCTTTCTGAAGTTCTGGGCGGCCAAGATGTCGGCGGAGTTCGCCGTGGAGAACCTTGGTGCGGTCATCACCCTGGCCATGAAGGACAAGAACGCGGCCGTGGACCTCATCAAGGGAGCGTCCACCCGCTTCACCCGGGAGGCGGGCGACTTCGGCACGCAGTCCCACAACATCTTCGAGAAGCTGGCGCGGGGTGAGAGCCCCGGGCGGATGCACTCAGAGTTCCAGCTCATGGCGGGCCACTTCAAGGAGTTCTTGGACCAGGCTCAGCCGGAGTTCATTCACCTGGAACAGACCGTCTGGAGCGACACCCACGACTTCGCCGGGTCGTTCGATGCGATCGGGACGATCGAGGGAGAGACGGTGATTCTGGACTGGAAGACCACCCGGTCCGGAATCCACGAAGAGGTGGCCCTCCAGCTCAACGCGTACGCCAACGCGGACCGCATCATCCTGTCGGAGTCGGGTGAAAGCGTGGCCCTTCCGACCATCGATGCGGGGGCGGTTCTCCACGTGCGGCCGGAGGGTTGGAAGCTGGTCCCCGTCAAGATGGACCCGGCCATCTTCGACATGTTCCTTCACCTCAAGCACGTCTTGGAGTGGGACCGTGGCGGCAAGCGTGGCGTCATCGGCAACCCGGTCATGTATGGCGGCGTGAAGGAGACCGGTTCGGAGCGTCGCGCCAACTGACCCACGGCCCTGTCCTCTTCGGAGGGCGGGGCCCTTCTGGGTACACACTCAGAAGGAGCACCCCATGACCGTGGCCGAACTCATCATCAAGCTTCACCGCCTGCCCCTCGACTCCGTGGTGGATTACGAGGGGCACCCCATCAACTGCGTTCACGACGGTACCGGAGAGGACACCCGCCCGGAGTCCCGTGGCGTGACGCTGGCAGAGTTTGAGTGCTGCTTCCGCTGCGGCTGACCCCCGGCCCCGTCACCTTCCCCGGTGGCGGGGCCTTTCGGGGCACACACGAGGGAGACCACCATGCCCGAGCACGAGACTTACAAGGACGTTGACGGAGACCTCTGGACAACCACGGGGGAGGTCTGCGACTACGACGGAACCCCAATGCTCCGGTGGGAGGACGACACCGGGGAGGGGCGTTCAAAGAAGTGGGTTGAACTACGGTTCGGCCCGCTGACCCACGCGTGACCCACGGCCCCGTCACCTTCCCAGGTGGCGGGGCCTCCTGCCGTGTCACAGCCAACACAGAACAGCAGTGAGAGGGAGACCCGCTCCCAGACCACGCTGATTCAGAGGCGGCACAGATGGCACGCACCCTTCGCATTCTCGACGCTGACCCGGACGCCCGTCCCAAGGTCCGCGTCTCCGACTTCGCCGGTCGCTTCCGCGCCGGCATGCAGTTGAACGACCGACCGGTGTCACTGAAGGAGTGGCGCGTCACGACCGGTGACCCGGCCGTGGCCGACGCAATCGCCACGGCGTTCGGTGGCAGCTCGGAGAGCTGGGAAACCAAGAAGTCCGACAGTCTTCAGGTTCTGACTACGACGGACTCCGTCAAGGTCGTCGTGGACTCCGCCGACGCTGTCACGTTCCGTATGGCCCTCTTCGGTGCCAACGGCAAGCCGACGCACGTTTGCGACGGAGTGGAGTTCACCGACGCGGAGGACCCGCGCTTCGGTCAGAACTGCGGCTGCCCCTCGTCGCTGTCGGAGCGGAAGGCGGGCGCCAAGGCTGGCTACCTCCCGAAGCCCGATCAGTCCGTTCTCTTCCAGCTCGCGGACCTTCCGGAGCTGGGTCAGTTCCGACTGAACACTGCTTCCTGGGACTTCATGAAGGCCCTTGAGGGCGTGTGGGCGGACCTGGACAAGGTGGGCGGTCCGGCGGAAGCCACTCTGTCCCTGGAGCTGGTCCAGTTCACCACTAAGGCGGGCGTGGACGTGGCCTACCGCAAGCCCGTGCTCACCGTTCACGGTCCGGCCGCTCAGGCCGCTCCGGCCGCCCCGAAGAAGTCCCTGTCCGTCGTGGAGACGGAAGAGGCCCCGGCCCCCGGATACTCCGACGAGCCGCCCTTCTAGTCGCCCCGTGGACCTCTGACGACGACCCCATGGCCTCACCCCCGGACTCCGGAGGGTGGGGCCTTCGGGCGTGTCCGCACCTACCGAGGAGATCAAGATGGCCCTGCCCGAGAGCTACGAAGAGATGACCCCGAAGTACGCCGCGTCGTTCCTGATCCACTCCCTGTCTGTTCAGGGTGCGGACGCCTACCTCCCCACCATGGAGACTTCGCTTCTCCTGGGGCTGGACCTGGACGCCATGCTGGCGAAGTACGACGTGGCGTTCTGCGTGTGCCAGGCGATGGAGGAGGCCCTGTTCCTGGAGGGAGAGGACCCGCACCCGATGGTGGATATCCGCGCGGACTACGCCGATTGGGCAGCCACGTACGAAGGCCCCACCCCCGACTCCGAGTGACCCATGGCCCTGTCCCGCTTCGGCGGGGTGGGGCCCTCTGGCGTACCGGATAGACCGGCACAGACTCAGAGGAGATCAAGATGAGCAAGCGCGGCGTAGTGAGCGACTTCCGGGGCACCGAGGTTCGTGAGGGTGACACCATCGTTTGGTGGGCCCGCCACGGAAATACCACCCGGGGCAGTGAGGGCATCGTCCAGGACGTGTCCACCGAGAAGTACAAGGGGCGCCTCATCCCGGCGATCACCGTCAAGCCGACCGGTCGCAACTCGGGCTTCGTGGCCCGCGTGTCCCTGGACAAGACCACCATCCTGTCGGATCAGTGGACCGTTGTGGAGTTCGCGGAGGACAAGCCGGAGCGTGCGGCGTGAGCGCGGACCGGTTCACGGTTCGGTACGCCGACCCGAGCGACGCTGCGGCGTGGCTCGCAGCTCGCGGGTTCTGGACCCTGGCGTCCATGCCCATCCCGGGCATCCCTCCGGGGCTCCTGTTCTGCAAGCCAGGCGGCCAGGTCAAGGCGGCCCGGGTGGGGGACACGCTCGTGTGGGACGGCAAAACGATGAAGGTGGAGTCATGACTGTCGGAGAGCTGCGCCGGTTCATGAACACGCTGCCCCTGCACAGCGACGATTGGCCCGTGGTCGTGCTGGACGGCGACACCGGGGATCTGTTCGAAGTGCAGGAGTCTACGCGGGGCGAGATTGACGGTGGAGCAACCGCCCTGATTCTCCGCTCTACGGTCGCCGACTGACCCACGGCCCGGTCCCTCTTCGGAGGGGTCGGGCCCTTCGCCGTGTCAGCATCCGGCGATCCAAGGGAGTCATCATGCAGTGCAGCCGTGGCGACGAGCACCCGCCCCACTCCTGGGGTGACCAGGATATGAAGGTTCATTTCTGCCCGGGGAATGGGTGGTGCAAGTGAACGCCATGTTCGTTGACATCCGCCAGGACGCCGCTCCGGCTCTCGGCGACGTGCGGGCCCTCGGTGAGGGCGACCACATCTACGTCTTCAAGGACGCCAAGCAGCGCAAGGACTGGACCCGCTACGCGGTGGCCATCGGGCACGCCGTGTGCAACGGCGCGTCGGTGTCGTGGCTGGAGGGGGAGCGATGAACCAGTACCTTGGCGAGCTTCCGGGGCTCCGGAAGATCTACCCCCTGCCCGATCAGGAGCCGGAGGCGGAGGAGTACCTGTCCCAGTTCCCGCCGGCCATCATGAGCGGCGTTGCCCGCGAGCACATGCGAGAGGTGGAGGAGAGCTGATGGCGCGCTACGCAGGCAAGGACGACCCGGCAGTCTACCGGGCAGTGATCACCGAGACGTACGAGGACGGGCGGACGTTCACGAGTCACATGGGCCCGTACACCGTGAAGAACCCGGCCACGGCCGCTATCACTCGCGCCAAGGACAAGGCAGAGAGGGACCGTGCGAGCGTGGAGCGTGGCGGGTGGGGCACCGTCCGCACCGTGGAGGGCTACGTGGAGAAATCGGTCCTGGACTGGCGGAAGCTCTCATGACCAACCGGAACAAGGCCAAAGGCACCGAGTGGGAGACGGCAGCCGCCGACTACCTGAACGAGACGCTTGGGCAGTACAAGCCCAATTGGAGGGACGGGGCGCGGGCCCTCCGCTGGAAGGACCCGCGCGACTCGAACAACGTCACCCGCAACGTGCAGTCCGGCGCGGGCGATATCGGGGATCTGGCTCTCTGGCCGTTCGCCGGTGAGGCCAAGAACGTAGCGACCATCACCCTCCCGGCGTTCATCAAACAGGCCAACGTGGAGGCGCGTCGCGCCGGCGCGGACTACGGCGTGGTGCTGATCAAGGCCCGCGGCAAGTCCACGGCCGACGGGTTCGCCGTGATGGACATCGCCACCTTCGCGCGCGTCCTGGCGAAGCTCCGGCAGCAGTAACCGACCCGCCAGGGGCCGGGCTTGTCACACCCAACACAGAACGCGGGTGTGGCCGGCCCGGCCCTTTCGTCGTCCAGAGGAGACCTCCGTGAAGAACCTGTCTGAATTCCTGTCCGGCTTCCCGGAGGTCCGTGAGGAGCGAGGGGAGTACGTCGTCCCCTGCGTTGCTCACGCGGACCAGTCCCCGTCCCTCGCGTTCCGACTGAAGGAGGACGGGCGCCTCCTGGTTCGCTGCTGGGCCAATTGCTCCATGGACGACGTCCTGACCGGACTGGGCTGGTCCCGCTCCGACTTGTACGACTGGACTCCGGGCGCCGGGGTGAAAGCGTCCGCGAAGGCCGTGGCCGGGGACCTGGAACCGGGGGACCTGGCGGCCCTGGCAGTGTACGTCGACGAGACGAACGATGCCTTCCCCACGTCGGGCACGGCCCTGGCGTACGTGGTGGACCGGTTCGGGATGGACCTGGAGCGGGCGGCCGGACTGGGGTTGGGCGTGGACTGGCCGGAGAGCCCGTTCCGCTTCCCATATCGGGGCGCCGCATACCGGCGGTACCCCCGCCTGACCGTCCCCCTGAACGACTTCCAGGGCCGCCCCCGGGGGCTCCAGGGTCGTGACCTCTCCGGCAACTGCTCCGCGCGGTGGCTGTCCATCACCTCCCCGGAGGGCCGTGCGTGGGGGAAGTATGGCGTGTTCCGCGCGGACTCCGGCTACGACACCGTGCTCATCACGGAGGGACCGGGCGACGCGCTGACGGCCGTTGCAGCCGGGTACGACTCGGTGGCCGTGCGGGGTGCGGGACTGGCCCGCAATGCCGACATGATCGCCGAACTGGCCAAGGGCCTGGGGGACCGGGACGTGGTCCTGGCCGGGGACAGGGACAAGGCCGGAGAGGCTTTCACTGACGCCCTGGCCGATGCGCTGGTGATGGCCGGGGTCATGGTCCGGAAGCTGGAGATTCCGACCGCCGGAGACGACCTGACCGACTGGCGGGCCCGGGACACCGAAGAATTCCCAGGCCAGCTCCACGCGGCCGTTCGCCGGGCCCCGCTGCACGTCGTGGACCCGAAGCCTGCCGAGCCAACGGCCCCCGCGGGGAACAGTGTTCCGGACAAGCCCAAGGAGAAGCGCATGAAGAAGCTGCCCCTCACTGACCTTGGCAACGCGGAGCGCCTGTACCGGCAGCTTGGCGGCAACATCCGCATGGTCCCGGGAGCCGGCGTGTTCAAGTGGACCGGCCGGCACTGGACCCAGGTACCGCAGGAGGCGCTGTACGCGGACGTGCGTGCGGTCATCGACAACGTCATGAAGGAGGAGGGCCACGACGCGGGGGCGCTCTCCAAGCACTGGGCCCAGAGCCAGGACGCCCGCAAGGTCAAGGCAATGGTGGACATGCTGACGTCCATCCCCGGCGTGTACGCGCGCGTTGACCAGTTCGACGCCGTTCCGTACCTGCTCAGCTTCGCCAATGGCGTGGTGGACCTTCGCAACGGCTCGTTCCGCGAGCACCGGCCGGAGGACATGAACACGTTCTTCATCGACGTGGACTACAAGCCGGAGGCGACCGCCCCGCGCTGGAATCGCTTCCTGGCGGAGTGCCACCCACACGCCCCGGAGATGCCCGGGTTCCTCCAGGAGCTGACCGGCTACGGCATCACGGGCTATGGCGTTGAGCGCATCTTCGCCATGCACACGGGCCCGACTACCAACGGCAAGACGACGTTCACGGCGACTCTGGAGGAGGTGTTCCGGGACGCGACGAAGCGAGCGGACGCGTCGATGTTCCAGCGCCGGAAGGAGTCCGGAGGACCGCGTGCAGACATCGTGGGGCTCCGGGGCAAGCGACTGGTCATCTCGTCCGAGTGGCCCGCGGACATGAAGCTGGACCAGGCTCTGATGAAGGCGACGACCGGGGACCAGAGCATCACCTCCCGGGGCGTGTACGCGAAGACTGAGATCACGTTCCGCCCGGTCTGCCTGATCCAGGTGGACACCAACTACGTTCCCGAAGTGGACGCGACGGACGCGGCACTCTGGCAGCGTGTGCGGGTCGTTCCCTGGAACGAGGATTTCCGAGGCCGTGAGGACAAGCACCTTCAGGCCTCACTGCGCAAGGAGAAGGAGGGAATCGCGGCGTGGGCCGTGGCGGGGGCCGTGGCGTGGTTCCGGAAGTACGAAGCGGGCTACGGACTGGACTTCCCGGACGCCGTGGAGCGTCGCACGGCACACTACCGGGACAGCTCCCACCCCCTCTCGGGTTTCGCCGGCCACGCGCTGGACGGGGATGCGGACTCCCTGGAGTTCGTGATCCAGGAGGGAGGGTTCGTCGCGCGTACGGACGCATGGCTGAAGTACCAGACGTGGGCGGATGAGTGCGGCATCCGGCACACGATGACGAAGAACAAGTTTTTCGACGCCGTGCGCTCCCTCCAGGGCGTCACCGACGGTCAGGGGAACGGGGCCAACAAGGGCAAGCGTGGTTTCCGGAACCTGATGCCCGCCACGGAACTTGCCCGCCCGGCGGAGGACCCGGCGGAGCTGTCACAGGCAACACAGACACCCAGTAACACGGACGTGTTCGGGCAGTCTCGCTAGTCGCGAACCGGTCGGGGTCGTCCGCATGGGCGGCCCCTTCCTGCGTGTCCGGGCCTCAACAAGGGAGCGAGCATGCAGGTACACCGAGGAAGTCTGGGCGGTCGGCCGTGGGTCGGGTACGCCCTGGAACGCCCGGAGGACATCGCGTTCGTCTGGGAGTGGCTGAAGAA
This sequence comes from Streptomyces sp. NPDC101393, assembly GCF_044767385.1. Classification (NCBI taxonomy): domain Bacteria; kingdom Bacillati; phylum Actinomycetota; class Actinomycetes; order Kitasatosporales; family Streptomycetaceae; genus Streptomyces; species Streptomyces sp. NPDC101393. The sequence continues at coordinate 597,862 of NZ_JBIWNU010000004.1, forward strand.
GAACCAGCCACGCAGTCTGGCGGTGGATACGGAAACCACCGGACTCCGCACGTTCTCTCAGGACACGCTCCGAGTCGTCCAGTTCGGCACGGGAGACGTTGCGTTCGCGGTCCCTACGGAGCGCGGGGAGGGGTTCAGGGAGCTGGTCCGTGACGTGCTCCGCAAGGTGCCGGAGATCGTCATCCACCGCGCGAGCTTTGATCTCCTGGTTCTGGACAAGCACTTGGGCGTGCGGGTGGAGGAGCTTCAGCACAAGTTCGTGGACACGAAGATCCTCGCTCACCTCCGGGACTCCCGCCAGGACTTCGAAGGGGGAGTGGGCACGGGCCTAAAGCCCCTGGCCGCGTGGTTCATTGACCCGGAAGCCCCGGACACTCAAGAGGGGTTGACGGCAGTCTTCCGGTCCCTCGGGCACACCAAGGACACCGGCTGGCGCCACGTCCCGTACGACAACTCGACGTACCAGGAGTACGCCTGCCTGGACGTGATTCTCACGGCCCGGCTCCTGCCGATCCTCCGCCGGGAGCTGTTCATTCACAGCATCCCGGACACCCTGGTCCAGTACGAGCACCAGCTCGCGGCCATCTGCTCCCGCGTGGAGCGCAAGGGGCTGCTCCTGGACGTGCCGTACACGGAGGGACTGGTGGGCCGACTGGAGGACTCCCGCCTCCAGTTCGCGAACGTGGCCGCCCGCTACGGCGTCGACAACGTCAACTCCAACGCTCAGATCATTGCCGCACTACACGGCATGGGAGAGGTCTGGGACGTGCGCACGGAGAAGGGCGCGCTGTCCGTGGCGAGCGAAGTACTCCTGCCCATGGCGGACGTGAACAAGAAGTGGGAGCCCCTAGGGTTCCGCAAGGCCAACCCGCTGGCGGACGCGGTACTCCGGGCCCAGCGCGCGGGCAAGTGGCGCAAGTCGTACGCCACGGCGATGTTGGAGAACCGGGACGAGTTTGACTACGTGCACCCGAAGTTCTCCACGCTCGGAGCCAAGACCGGACGCACGTCCGTCTCAGACCCCCCGCTCCAGCAACTCCCGTCGAAGGGGTGGGAGATTCGCCGGTGCGTCACGGCGCCAGACGGAGAGGAGTACTTCTCCGTCGACCAGTCGTCCGTTGAGCTGGTTGTCCTGGCGGCACTGTCGGGGGACCAGGCCATGGGTGACGCTGTGCGCTCCGGCCGCAACCTCCACGACTACACCGCCACCCTGATGTTCGGACCGGATTTCACGCCGTACCAGCGTGGTTTGGCGAAAATCGGGGGCCTGGGGGCGTCGTACCAGGGAGGGCCGAAGGCGCTGTCCAAAATGACCGGTCTACCTGTGGCGGAGATGAAGGACGCCATGGACCGGTACATGCGCTCGTACCCGACTCTCAGGCCGTGGTTCAAGGGTCTTCAGCGGGAGGCCCTGGCGAACGGTTGTGAGATCCGAACTCCCTCCGGCCGGCGCATGGTCCTGGACCGGGACCGGCTCTACAAGGCCGTCGCCTACGTCTGCCAGAGCACGGCGCGAGACACGATGGGTCAGGCGATGTTGGACATGGACGGCAAGGGTCTGACGCCGTATTTGAACCTCTGGATCCACGACGAGGTGATCGGTACGGCACCCTCCGGAAGTGTCCGAGAGGTGGCTCAGGAAGTGTCAGAAACCATGCAGATGACCCTCTTTGGGGTGCCCATCTCGGCAGAGCCGAAGGTCTACGGGCGCACGTGGGCGGACGGATATGGCCTCCCGGAGGCCTGGAAACTCCGTTGAACGTTGAACGATCTTTCACAATTGTGTAACTGACGTGGAGACCCGCGCGGGTTCGTTTGCCCAGGTGGGCGACTCGCGCGGGTTCAAACGTTATGCCGACGTTACAGGATTCAACGAAACCCCTGCACAAGCCGTAGCGAACCCGCTCGGGTCGGCGTACCTTCGGGTCTCACGAAGGATGCACAACTCCTTCACAACCACCCCCGGAACAGTGTTCCGACCCCCCTCCAAGGAGACAGCTATGTCCAAATTCGTCCTGACCTCCGACGTTGTCTCCGCAGCCCAGACGGGTGACCAGGACGCCCTGGCCCGGGTGTTCGACGCCGTGAAGCCCATGGTGCGCAGCATCGCGGGGGAGTTCGCCGGGTCCGACTACTCCGCCAGGGAGGAGCTGGAGGCCGAGGCGAACCTGTCCGTCATGGCGAACCTGGCGGGGTACACCGTCGGTTCGCGTGCGTCTCTGACCACCTACCTCCACCCTCGCGTGGTCCAGGACGTCCGCAATGCCCACTTCGGTGCCCGATACTCCGGCGCCATCGACGGGGAGGCGGCCAGCCGGTACGCCCGAGCAGCCGGTCAGGTTCACGCAGAGATCCGGGAGGAGCGCAACGCCGGACGGGATGAAGTGCGTGACGGGGAGGTCCACGACCGCATCAAGACCAAGCTCATGAACCTGGACCACGGCCTTGCCTGGTCGGCGGAGAAGTTCCTGGCCGTTCATGACCTGGCATTCGGAGGCACGGAGTCCCTGGACGCGGAGGACGAGAACGGGGAGGCCCGGGGCAGCGCCCTGGCGGACCTCATGTCCGTCAGCGAGGAGTCCGCCGACGTGAGGGAGGTAGTTCGCTCTGTCCGCAAGGCCAAGACGGCCATGGTGGAGGAGTTGATGGCGGCACTGAACGACAACCAGTCCGCCGTTATCGCGCTGTCTTTCGGAATTGGCATGCACCGGGACCAGTTCGTGGCCGGTGTCGTGACTGGCTCCTACGAGAAGATGGACACCCGTCTGTCCGAGGAACTGGGCCTCACGGCCGACGTGATGACGGACCTGGACGTGGCGGAACTCCTGGGCACGTCGCGCGCCAACGTGCGCAAGTTGCGTGAGCGCGCCCTGTCCAAAATGCGTGGGCTTGTGGGGGACCGCTCCTACCCCACGTCTCAGACCGTGCTCACTTTTGAGGAGCGCGAAGTCCAGCATGCCATCGCCACCAACGACGAGGGGACCTACGTCCAGGTGTGGGAGGGGCGCGTCGGCAAGAGCATGACGAAGATCGTTCGGGACGCGGAGTTCCACCTGTTCAACGAAGAGGGCGATCGGGTCGTCATCGCCATGGGCCTGGAGAGGGCCATTGGCCTGGGGCTCCTGGAGGGTGAGAACTCCGCTCAGACCTTCGAGACTCCGGAGTCCTACGACTTCCTGCGGCTCTACGGCAACGGCATCGTCCCGCTGGAGCGTCGCGGCGACGTGTACGACGAGTGCAACCAGAGCGTGGTCGGTGCCGACCGGGGAGCTGGGGACCGGGAGGTGACTGTCCGCCAGGGAGACCCGATCCTGCCGATCGAGGGGACCGACTACGGGCAGCCCGCGTGGGACGTCCCGGCACTCCGTCGGACGGACTTCCTGGCCCGCCGCTCGTACAGCGCAAGCCACTGACCCAACCGCCCACGGGCCCTGTCCTCTTCGGAGGGCGGGGCCCGTTGGCGTGTGCCGGCCGGACGTCACAGCCAACACAGATCAGGGGTGAGCCAGAGAGTCCGGCGGACACAAGGAGCCGAATGACCCGCCTACAAGCCGCACCCCCCCGGATCATCCGGGCACCCCGTCGGCGTCCCGCCCCGTACGACAGGGCAACGGTCCTGGCCCGGTGGCCGGAGTGCTGTTACTGCTCCGCCCCGGCCACAGAGCTGGACCACGTGCACCCGCTCGCCCACGGAGGGCGGGACCGGGAGTCGAACGTGGTCGGGGTCTGTGCCCGGGACAACCACGCCAAGGGCGCCATGTCCCTGGCGGAGTGGGCTGTCACAGCCAACACAGACACCAAGTGAGCCGGAAGAGACCGGCCCGAACACCCGAGGAGAACACCATGTCGAAGCGCCACATGCCCAACCTGGACGGACTGGACAACGGGGAACGCCCGGTCCTGGGGGTCAGGGAGCGCGCGGAGCTGGACGACCTGCGGTCGCCCCTCCTGGCGTACGGCTTCCAGTTCGATGACGTCCCGGCAGACGAAGCTCAGAACCTGGCGGACCTGTTCGACAGCTACGAGGAATGACCGGCTGTCACAGCCAACACAGACAAGAGTCGAGCCGGATCCACCGGCGAATCAAGGGAGCACACCATGAAGCGCATAGCCGTTGCCGCCACCGCCCTGACCGCCGGTCTGATCCTGACCGGATGCGACGCCGGGCCGGAGTGCCTGAAGTCGCACACTCAGGTTGTCCCGTCCACGACCGTCGTGAACGGCAAGGCCGTGGTCACCACGTCCGTCGTCGTCATCTGCACCGAGTACGCCAAGGAGGAGTCCAAGTGATGGTCATCGCGTCGCTCATCGGCGGCATCATCGGAATCAGCGTCGGCCTGCTGGCAGTCCACCTGTACTGGCGGCACGTGTTCCGCAACGAGTAGTCCTCACGGCCCGGTCCCTCTCAGGAAGGGTCGGGCCTTCAGGGGTACCCCGCACATCACTCAAGGGAGTACATCATGCACTACACGCTGCTGACGCCGACCGACTACCTGCGAGGCGACGCCCATCCGACCGCCGAATACCGAGACGGCTGCGGGGTGGAACTGTCCTTCAAGGGGGAGGGCCGGGACACCGAGTTTGATATCGGCATGTCTGCCGACGAAGCGCGCCTGCTGTCCCTCAAGCTCATGCGCCTTGCGGACATGGCGGACCCGATCCCCGTCCGAGAGGACTGCTAACCCACCAAGGCCCCGTCTCCCCCTCCGGGAGGTGGGGCCCTTCGGGGTGTCGACTACGGAGGAGAGAGCCATGAGCGGCACTGTTTACGACACCAGCCACGGTTACACCGTGGACGCCATCCGCCGTGGCGTGGAGGTGGATCTCATCACCCGGAACGCCGAGGGCGAGACCGTCTCTACCGTGGTCCTGGATTACGTCGAAGCGCAGGCCCTGCTGTTCACGCTTGAAGAGGCTGCGGCCTGATGCAGACCGACGCTACCGACGTGCCGAGTTGGGCCCTGCTGAATGAGGACAACGAGGGGGAGTCATGAGCACAGCGCGAGAGAGCATCGAGAACCTGTGGGACCGGGCCGTACCGGTCGTCCCACTCCTGGACGTGTACCGCGAGGAAATCCTCCGGGATGTCGAACAGCGCATCATCCGGGCGACGAACGAGCTTCCGGAGGGCACCGACTGGGTCAGCGGCATGGTGGACGCCCGGTTCGTCGTGAGCGCGATGCGACGGAACGAGGGGGAGTCATGAGCAGCGACCGACGCGAGCGGTACGCGGCAGCGATGGCCGGGTATATGGGGCATGTCCACGACGTAGACGGACCGACCCCGGAGGGCTACTACCCCGTTGCCGACGCTGCCATGGCCGTGGCGGACGCCGAGATCAGCGAGAAGCTGAATGGCATGCAGGCGCAAGCTTTGCGCCTTGTCGCTGCCACGGAATCCCTCGCTGAAGAGAACGCCCACCTGCGCGCTGAGCTGGAACAGGCACGCGTAGACGCTGCTGCGTGGGAGTCAACGTACGAGCTTGCGACGCGGGAGCACCACGCCACCATCGAGCGGGTGCGTGCCGTGCTGGACGACATGGGAGAAGACGAGTCGGCAAGCGCCATCGTCGAATACGCCCGCAACGCACTGGACGGTGAGGCGGACTCCCGGTGTGGCGGCTGTGGCGAGCCAGCAAACGTGGGAGCGCACGGCATCAACCAGGGATACGGGGGGTGTGTCTAATGACCGTCGAGCAGCGCATCGCGGAGCAAGGCCCGAAGGTCCTGGAACGCTACGGGCGTCTCTACTTCAACGGCTGGTGTGCCGGCCTGCGTGCTGCCGCCAAGACTGAGGAGCGCTGACCCATGGCCCTGTCCCTCTCCGGAGGGGCGGGGCCTTTCGGGGTGTCCGCACCCATAGAGGAGAGAGACATGACTGAGTTCAAGGTCGGCGACAAGGTCGAGCACAGCCACTACGGCGCCGGAGAGGTCAAGTACGGGCCGTACGAGAAGCTGGGTACGACCCTGACCGGCTACTACCTGGTGGAATTCGGGTACACAGACAAGTGCCTGGGTGTGCACGGGGCGAACCTCACCCCCGCCCCCGCGTTCAAGGTGGGCGACAAGGTCACGCACCGACTGTTTCCCGGGCCCTTCACCGTGCACTCCGGGCCGTTCCCCTACTCGGACGGCGCCGAGGGGGCGTTCTACGTGATCGAGAAGCCGGATGGGTTCCGGGCTGTGTCTCCTGCGAACCTGACTCCCTACGACGCGCCCGACTCCGGCCCATCCTCCGAGACGGCCGGCCGGTACTACGTATACGACGGCGTCGCCTACGACCTGTGGGGCCGGTACGTGGACAACGACGGGGACGCGTGGCAGTTCGCCGAGGTAACCGGGGTGTGCGGCGAGATGCCCCGTCTGGTGATGATGGACGATCTCACAGACGGCACCCTTGCCGAGATTGTCCGCCAGTTCGGGCCCCTCGTCCGGATCTAAGCGCCCGGCCCCGCCCCTCCTGGAACCGTGTTCCGGGAGGTGACGGGGCATTTCGGTGAAGAGGGTTGACCCAAGCGGGTTCGTCTGGGAGGGTCGTCACTAGGAGGTCAGCGGGGGTCGCTGACGGAGGGGAATGAAATGATCACCATCGGATGCATGGACTGTGGTGTCACGGTTCTCATCAAGGGCCGGCCACTCGTGGACGGGTTCTTCACCTGCCCCGTGTGCCGCGAGAACGCGGGCGTAGAGATTGTCGATGCCCGCCCCCTCCCGGACTTCGTGGTTGTCGAGAAGGCGCTCAGCGTCCGGGCGTCGAACTTCTACGTCTACGACAACACGGCCGGACGGATGCTCACTCAGTTTGCCTACGGGCGCCACGAGGACGCCCAGGCCGACGCGGACAGCCGGATGCCCAGCGCGCCGGAGACCGTCGCGGGGGTTGTCACCCCGTCCACGACGTGCCCCTCTTTGGCGCAGCCGGGGAATATCCATTTCATGCTGGTGCACTGCATCGAGTGCAATTCGCACCGCATGGCGAAGATGAGCCGAGACACCGTCGAACGGTGGTACCGGTCCGGTCACTTCAACCAGGACGAGTACGAGGGGTTCATGCACGTGTGGGCCACCAGCGCCGTGCGCCACTCTGTGGGCGCCTGGGTGGAGGCGCCTACGATCCCGGAGGTCACCAAGATCGTCGCAGCTATCCGACGCTTCGCGGGCATTCCGATCCCCGTGGGACTGGCCGCCTGACCCGCACCCACTGAGCCGAAACCCCTTCGGGGGTCTGTCGGGAATCGTCCCCCGGCACTGATGAGGCAGACGATCTAGGGGAGATGTCATGAACCGTGACCAGGCAACCAAGGCCATCAGTCGCAGCACGTACTTCGAGGGCGGGACCCTGGCGGACGGCCTGAAGGTTCGCATCGCGGCCCGCGTGCTGGTGGAGGCATACCCGGAGGTGGGGGAGACGGAGGCCCAGCAGCGGGCGGCCAACGTCCTCCAGGACTTTCCCCGGATGAGCGGCACGCGCGTCGGTAATCGTCTGGTCACTGGCGAGGAAGCGGCCCGCATCTTCGAAACGATGATCGGTCGCCGCTTCGAGTAGACCCCCCGCCACCCCCGCCCTCCGGAACAGTGTTCCAGGGGGGCGGGCATTTCGGTGAAGGGGGTTGACCCAAGCGGGTTCGTCTGGGAGAGTCGTCTCATAACCACCCGACCAAGGAGAATCAAATGGCCACCGTCCCGTTCTCGAAGCTCAACGCCACCACTCTGGGTGAGGCTCTCCGGCAGTCCATCCGAGAAGAGCGAGAGGAGCGAGCGCGAGAGGCACAGGCCGAGCGAGAGGCGCAGGCAGCGCAGCAGGCCCAGGCAGAGCGAGAGGCCCGCCCGGTCATCGAAGGTCACGAGCGCGGCGACGTCTACACGGTCGTGGATGGCGGCAGCATCTACACCGGAGAGCTTGCCGGTTGCGCCCACCGGGAGGGCGGACGCCTGGTCCCCCGGCACACGGATGGGGCCACCGGTCCGCTGTCCTACCTGATCGAGTTCCCCATCGAGGGTGGCGCCAAGGTCATGTACTCCTCCGTCCGGGTCGGGGAGGAGGCCATCGTGGCCGTCACCCGTGGCGGGCGGACGATCTACTCCCGATCCGTGTCCACCTACCCCACGCGCTTCGTGTCCGCCGCTGAGGCCGAGGGGGAGCCGGAGGAGGGGCCGACGGCATGGACCGGCGAGGCAACCCGGATCGTCACCGTCAAGGGCAAGCGGTACGTGGTCGGAACCATCGTTCCGGCCCGGCCCCGGACGGAGGGTGCTAAGTCCTGGATCCCCCGGGCCTACGTCTCGTACTGGTCCGAGCGGAACGGGGAAGCGTTCGGCGCCACCCGGTCCACCAACGGCGACGCGAAGCCCGGCACCGTCGGCCGCGCCATTTGGGACGCGGTGAACCAGTGAACGCCCACTGTTCGGTAGTCACATCAAACGGGCGCGGCTGCATCAACCCGGCCCAATCCGGCCGCACTGTCTGCGCCAGCCATGATCCGCGCAGACAGTGCGGGGCCCCCACGAAGAGTGGCGGGGTGTGCAAGCGGATGAAGGTTCAGGGTCACAAGGCATGCACGTTCCACCAATAGCCGAAACGCCCTTCGGGGCGTCGGGTGCGGGCTGGCCGCCCACCCCTGATGAGGCAGGCCGTAGGAGGAGAGATGAAGGTCCGACTCGTTCTGACGATCGACGTCGACGAGGAGCAATTTCAGTACTGGCACCCGCTTCTGGTCGAGCGCGCAGGAGGGGTGCGAGAGGCCGCACGCCAGTACGTCCGAGGCGAGATTACGTCCTCACAGGCCGCCCGTGCCGGCCACATCAGTATCGCCACGAAGGAGTCTTGATCATGAATGCTCTCGAACTGCGGACGAAGATCTACAACGCGCTGACATCCAGGAAGAACCCGGTGCCCGACGTGGTGGACGCGTCCCTGACGTCTCCGGCCCCCGGTCAGCCGGTATCCATCATCGTCGAGACGACCGACCCTTTCGGGCAGCCGCGCCGTTACCGCGTGATGGTCGAAGAAATCTGAGCCGCTCGCCCCGCATAGGCAAGCCCGAACACCCGGCACCCCCAGCGCTGGGCGCGCGGTTCGAATCCGCGGCGGGGCACTTCCCCCCACAACTTCACACCGAAGAAGGGCACATCATGCGCAAGCTCCTCTGCTCCTCCGCAGCCGTCATAGCCGCCCTGGCGTTCACGGCGTCCTCTCCCGCCATCGCGGCCGACACGGCCCCCACGCTGTCCGGTCCCGGCTGGAACGCAGGCGTTGAGGCGGGCATCAAGGCCATCAGTCCGGACCTCGGCTACACCATCACGTTCCAAACTCAGACTGCCCGTGACCACTGGGCGGCCGCCCTTGAGCGCTCCGTGGCGCAGTACCAGGCTCTGGGTGTTCACCTCACCATCGGTGGCGTGGAGCCGCTCCCTCTGAACGTCTGCCCTCCGGCCGGACGCGTCCTCATCACGGAGGCGCACGACCCGGCGAAACCCAACTACAGCCAAGGCCTTCCGTGCGCGGACGCCAAGGGCGTGGCGGTTGGCGGCATGGTCCGGATGGACACGTCCTACACCGACGGCACGCACCCGCTCAACGCGCCTACGTACGCAAACGCCGTGGTTCACGAGGTGACCCACGCTATGGGGATGGGCCACAGCAACAGTGACGTGAACGGGGACGGCAAGGTGGCGGACAACGAGACCGTCAAGAACACGGACGGCACTCCGCCGGTCATGCGTGGCCCCTCCGTCGGCGGGTACCAGCTCCCCGCCAACTTCGGGAAGCTGACCACCATGGACCGCGCCGGCGTCTCCGCCCTCCTGGCCAACTACGAACTGGTGACCGGGTCATGACCCGGGCCAGGACTACGGCGAGTCAGGTAGTCACGGGCGACGTGATTGCGGGAGCCGTAGTCGAGAAGGTGTGCACGGTCGGCGGGATTGTCTACATCACCGTGGCCAACATGCTGGGTGTGCGGGACGTGATGGCTCTCCGGCCTGGAGCGCTCGTCACCATCTGGAGGGGTTGACCCAAGGCCCTGGCCCCATCCTCTCCGTGAGGGTGGGGCTTTCGCGTTTGGTGACGAGGGCAACTCTTTGGGCGTCTCGTGGGTCGTACCCGCTGACATGCCCACAGACCCTGGAAGAAGGAACCATGCGCCGGTTAACCACCTTTGCGGCGTCCGCGGTTGTCGCGCTCGGCGTACTCACAGGGTGCGCTTCGGAGGCCCCGGCCCCGAAAGCCTCCCCGTCCTTCGACCGGAAGTCGGAGGAGGAGCGGGACTGGCGGAGTCTGGTCCAGTGGACTTCGGCACCGCACCGTCTCTCGATCTGCGATGCGGCGGGCAAGGGAGGTGAGCCGGAGATCCTGGCTCTCATCAAGCGGGAGGCGTACCTGACCACGCACGCCGGTGCCGCCCGCGACGCTCCCCGCTGGGTGAAGTGGTGTTCGAACAAGGGTTGACCCGAGCGGGTTCACCATCAAGGCCCCATCCTCTTCGGAGGGTGGGGCCTTTTGCGTGCCCTGCTGCCCGCGTGGGCGCCCGCCAAGACGCATCGAGCCCCCGGGGAGGGGGCGGTCGCGGGAGGGCGGGAGAGTGGCGTACAGGCCCCATGTAGCTACGCCTCTCGCTACACTGACGACATGTCAATGAAGCATCGCGCGAGCCGCGAAGAGATCGTCAAGCACCTGGAAGACATGGCCGTGGGCTGGCACCACCTGACGAAGGACAGCCTCCGCGACGCGTCGTTCCAGGGAGCCGCCGACATAGAGGGAGGGGCGTCTACTGTCCGAGTAGGCCACACGACGTACATCGTTGACGAAGGTAGTGACGCGTAGCACTCGGATCGCTACTCTGGGACTCCGCCCGGTCACAAGGGCCGGGTGTCACGTGAGGACAACAACAGAATCATGACCTTAAGTGGACCGCGTACCCTCGCGGAGAAGGCCACTTGGACCGGGGAGACTCCCGCAGCCAAGCCGCCTTCTCCCCCGTCCGTTAGTTGCGACGTATGCCAAGCGCTGGTGCAGCAGCGCGAGTTGGCCAGAGCCCGTGAAGACGTCGTAGCTGCAACCCTCTGCACCACAGAGATCATGAGCCACCCCCATGGATAGCGCCGGCGCGTTCGCGCTGTGTGCATGGCACGGCGGGTGGACTTCAGCCCCGACCCTGGTACGGGTCATCGCGGGCAACTCCGGGTCGGACAGGCCCCTGTACGCCTGCCCCGACTGCATCTCGGACTACGCCCTGAAGGTTCAGGGGAACGGGGGAGATGAGTGCTTCCAACCATGGCGTCTCACGGATGCCCACCGGAGCATCACACGACAAACATCAAGGCCAACGGGACCCACGTCGAACAGTGCATGGCGTGCGGATACAAGCTCACACACGAGCGGCAGCGCGGTAGCAGTCCTACCCCGCCCCCTCGACGATGAGTTGACGCCGACGTGCGGTCCCCAGTGCCCGGTCTGTCAGTCCATCAACACCTACACGCAGACTGACGAGAACATGGTCACGTGGACTATCTGCCTGTCGTGTGGGTCCCGCTCCTCCTGACCCTCTGACCGCCTGACCGCCACGTGTCCACCTCGCCCCCAGAGGTGGACACGTGGTTTCTCTGTGTCCGGCCACTGTCCGCCAGTGTCCGGACACAACAAAGGGCCCCGCTCTCCGAAGAGAACGGGGCCCAGAGGGGGTGTCCGTCAGCCCGTGATGCCGACCCGCGACAGGTCTCGGCGACCGGTGCGGGTACTGATGTTGCCGACGTGCGCTGCGTAGGTGGAACCGTTGACGTCTGAGCCGCTGGCGTGCAGGTAGTCGATCACGGCCTGGATCTCTTCATCCGTCCGGCCCCGGGAGGTGGACGTCCGTGCGGGCGGGGCGGTCTGTTCCACGGCCGTCAGTTCCCTGTCCCAATCCGCCCTGGCCGTGGCCAGTTCCTGCGCGGGGGGTGTCCGCCGAGGAGCGGTCATGTCCGCCAGCGCGTCGTCCCAGGCCGTGTCCATGTCCATGTCCGTGTCCGGCTCCGTGGCCGCCCCGGTGGCCATGTCCGCGTCGGTCAGGGTGTGCTCCGCGTCCATGACCACCACGGTGGCCGGTGCCTCCGCAGTGACCGGCACGTCCGTGTCCGCCGTGGCCGTGACCACCGTATGCACCTGACGCATGAGGGCACCGAAGGCGAGGAGGGCGGCCGTGGGAGGGACTGCCGCCACCACGTAGTCCAGGAACCGGGCACCCGCCCCGACCCCGGCGACGTTCAGCGCGATGGACCCGACGGAGCCGACGACCGTGAGGAAGATTGCCCACGCGTCGGTCTTCTTGCGGAGGGTCGACCGGAACATGAGCACCTCGCCCGCGACGATGAACAGGTCGAGCGTGCCGGGCCAGACCCATTGGCGAGCCGCCGACCCCCCTAGCCCGTACTGACCGGCCACGTCTGCCAGGTGCGCGTAGCTGAGCCAGAACGCCACTCCGGTCAACGCCACGATGACGCTCACGGCGACGTACAGCGCGGCGTTCTCAGCCTTGCGGGTGTTCATGGGGCTCTCCTCACGTCGGGTGGTCGCCCGGTCGGGGACCTACCACCTGTCTGTGTTGGCCGTGACAACCAACGTGCGCGACGCTACTTTGGGTCGTCGAAGTCGTTGACGTTGAAGATCAGCCGGCCCGTGGCGTCCATGTACGTGCCGAAATTCTCGGCGTGCAGATCGCCGTGGATCCACACCCGGCCGGTCCGCTCGTCCAGATACGGGCCGTTGCCGGCGCCGCCGTCGTCCCAGCCGGAGTGCGGGTCCTCCAGGTCGCGGTAGAACAGGCAGGCCGTGCCCCGGTAGAACGCGAAGGCCGAGGCGGCCATCTTCCGGAATTTGACGCGGAAGGCCGCGGGGTCGGCGGCGAGCAGCTCTCCGAAGGCGGTGCCGAAGACGCTGAGGATTTCCTCGCCGCGCTCGGTGGCGTCCTGCGCCGGGGCGTGCTGGGACGACATCGCTGGGTGCCTCCTGAGGTGCTGCGGATGGGTGGGGCCGTGACGGGCTCTGTCACCGACAACGGGCGAGGCTACTCGTCAGTGCCCCCGAGCCGTCGCCGCCCTCGGTTGTCAGTGGGGAGTCGTAGACTTCGAGACCGTCTCACCCTCCTGCCGGCCGCGGTCGGCAGGAGCCCCCGCCGACTGTTTCCCGGAGGACTTCCGTCGTGGCAAAGCCGCCCTTCACGCACCTGCACGTGCACACCCAGTACTCGCTGCTGGACGGTGCGGCGCGGCTGAAGGACATGTTCGACGCGTGCAATGAGATGGGCATGTCGCATGTCGCCATGTCCGACCACGGCAATCTGCACGGCGCGTACGACTTCTTCCATACGGCGCAGAAGGCGGGCGTGACCCCGATCATCGGGATCGAGGCGTACGTGGCGCCGGAGTCGCGGCGCAACAAGCGCAAGGTGCAGTGGGGCCAGCCGCATCAGAAGCGCGATGACGTGTCCGGTTCGGGTGGCTACACCCACAAGACGATCTGGGCGGCGAACAAGACCGGGCTGCACAACCTCTTCCGGCTGTCGTCGGACGCGTACGCCGAGGGCTGGCTGACGAAGTGGCCGAGGATGGACAAGGAGACCATCGCGCAGTGGTCCGAGGGGCTGATCGCCTCGACCGGATGCCCGTCCGGTGAGCTGCAGACCCGGCTCAGGCTGGGGCAGTACGACGAGGCGCGCAAGGCCGCGGGCGAGTACCAGGAGATCTTCGGCAAGGACCGGTATTTCCTGGAGCTGATGGATCACGGCATCGAGATCGAGCGCCGGGTCCGCGACGATCTGCTGAAGATCGGCAAGGAGGTGGGCATCCCGCCGCTGGTCACCAACGACTCGCACTACACCTACTCCCACGAGTCCACGGCCCATGACGCGCTGCTGTGCATCCAGACCGGCAAGAACCTCTCCGACCCGGACCGTTTCCGCTTCGACGGCACCGGCTACTACCTCAAGTCCACCGAGGAGATGTATGCCATCGACTCCTCGGAGGCCTGGCAGCAGGGCTGCGACAACACCCTCCTGGTCGCCCAGCAGATCGACACCACGGGGATGTTCGAGAAGCGCGACCTGATGCCGAAGTTCGACATCCCGGCCGGCTTCACCGAAGTCACGTGGTTCCAGGAGGAGGTCCGGGTCGGCATGAAGCGCCGCTACCCGGGCGGGATCCCCGAGGACCGCCAGAAGCAGGCCGAGTACGAGATGGACATCATCATCCAGATGGGGTTCCCCGGCTACTTCCTCGTCGTCGCCGACTTCATCATGTGGGCCAAGAACAACGGCATCGCGGTGGGCCCCGGACGAGGCTCCGCGGCCGGCTCGATCGTCGCGTACGCCATGGGCATCACCGACCTCGACCCGATCACGCACGGTCTGATCTTCGAGCGGTTCCTCAACCCCGAGCGCGTCTCCATGCCCGACGTCGACATCGACTTCGACGAGCGCAGGCGTGTCGAGGTCATCCGGTATGTGACGGAGAAGTACGGCGCCGACAAGGTCGCCATGATCGGCACCTACGGCAAGATCAAGGCGAAGAACGCCATCAAGGACTCCGCCCGCGTCCTGGGCTATCCGTACGCGATGGGCGACCGCCTCACCAAGGCCATGCCGGCCGACGTCCTCGGCAAGGGCATCGACCTCAGCGGCATCACCGACCCCAAGCACCCGCGCTACAGCGAGGCGGGCGAGATCCGGGGGATGTACGAGAACGAACCGGACGTGAAGAAGGTCATCGACACCGCCAAGGGCGTCGAGGGCCTGGTCCGGCAGATGGGTGTGCACGCGGCCGGCGTGATCATGTCCAGTGAGCCGATCGTCGACCACGCCCCGGTCTGGGTCCGGCACACCGACAACGTCACCATCACGCAGTGGGACTACCCGCAGTGCGAGTCGCTCGGCCTGCTGAAGATGGACTTCCTGGGCCTGCGCAACCTCACCATCATGGACGACGCCGTCAAGATGGTGAAGAAGAACAAGGGCGTCGACCTGGAGCTGCTCAGCGTCCCGCTGGACGACCCCAAGACATACGAAATGCTCTGCCGCGGTGACACCCTCGGCGTCTTCCAGTTCGACGGCGGCCCGATGCGTTCGCTGCTGCGGCTGATGAAGCCCGACAACTTCGAGGACATTTCCGCCGTCTCGGCGCTGTACCGCCCCGGCCCGATGGGCATGGACTCGCACACCAACTACGCGCTGCGCAAGAACGGTCTCCAGGAGATCACCCCGATCCACCCGGAGCTGGAGGAGCCGCTCAAGGAGGTCCTCGGCCTCACCCACGGCCTGATCGTCTATCAGGAGCAGGTGCAGAAGGCCGCCCAGATCGTCGCCGGCTACTCCCTCGGCGAGGCCGACATCCTGCGCCGCGTCATGGGCAAGAAGAAGCCCGAGGAGCTGGCGAAGAACTTCGTGCTCTTCCAGGAGGGCGCGAAGAAGAAGGGCTTCTCCGACCAGGCGATCCAGGCCCTGTGGGACGTCCTGGTCCCGTTCGCCGGCTACGCCTTCAACAAGGCCCACTCCTCGGCGTACGGCCTGGTCACCTACTGGACGGCCTATCTGAAGGCCAACTACCCGGCGGAGTACATGTCGGGTCTGCTGACGTCCGTGCGCGACGACAAGGACAAGTCCGCGGTCTACCTCAACGAGTGCCGCCGCATGGGCATCAAGGTGCTGCCGCCGAACGTCAACGAATCCGAGGCCAACTTCACGGCCCAGGGCGACGACGTGATCCTCTTCGGCCTCACCGCGGTCCGCAACGTCGGCCAGAACGTCGTCGACTCGATCATCCGCTCCCGCAAGGCGAAGGGGAAGTACCTCTCCTTCCCCGACTACCTCGACAAGGTCGAGGCCGCCGCCTGCAACAAGCGCACCACCGAATCGCTGATCAAGGCCGGCGCCTTTGACGAGATGGGCCACACCCGCAAGGGCCTGACCGCCCACTACGAGCCGATGATCGACAACGTCGTCCAGGTCAAACGCAAGGAGGCCGAGGGCCAGTTCGACCTCTTCGGCGGGATGGGCGAGGAGGCCGCCGACGAGGGCCCCGGCTTCGGGCTCGACGTCGAGTTCTCCGACATCGAGTGGGACAAGGCCTATCTCCTCGCCCAGGAGCGCGAGATGCTCGGCCTCTACGTCTCCGACCACCCGCTCTTCGGCCTCGAACACGTGCTGAGCGACAAGGCGGACGCGGCCATCGCGCAGCTGACCGGCGGCGACTATTCGGACGGTTCGATCGTCACCATCGGCGGCATCATCTCCGGCCTCCAGCGCAAGATGACCAAGCAGGGCAACGCCTGGGCCATCGCCACCGTCGAGGACCTCGCGGGCTCCATCGACTGCATGTTCTTCCCGGCGACCTATCAGCTGGTGTCCACCCAACTCGTCGAGGACACCGTCGTCTTCGTCAAGGGCCGGCTCGACAAGCGCGAGGACATCCCGCGCCTGGTCGCCATGGAGATGATGGTCCCCGACCTCTCGGAGGCGGGCACCAACGCCCCCGTGACGATCACCATCCCGACGGTCAAGGTGACGCCGCCGATGGTCGAGAAGCTCGGCGAGGTGCTGAGCAGCCACCGCGGCTCGACGGAGGTACGGATCAAGCTGCTGGGTGCGCGCAAGACCACGGTCCTGCGGCTGGACCGGCATCGGGTGACCCCGGATCCGTCGCTGTTCGGCGATCTGAAGGTACTCCTCGGCGCCTCCTGTCTCGCGGGCTGACCGCCCGGTCCGACCACCGTCCCGGGCGCTCCCTCAGGGGGGCGCCCGGCGCGTTTTCCGCTCCGCCGAGTGCGGCTCCGCTCTCCTGGCGGTCACCTTGCCGAACCCATGGGGTTGGTTGAGCCGAGCGGGAGACATTTGTGGCCCGAACGGGACATCTGACGCGGGTAGCGTGTATGACGCAACTACTCCCCGCAGCAGACCCGCCGCGGGGAGGCGGCGCACTTCCCCGGCGCGGGGGTGACCGAACGGGTCCACCACGTCCAGGCCGCGTACGACATCGTCAGCCGGGGCCGCGCGATACGCCCGGTGAAGCCCTCCGGGCTGCCGCAGCCGCGCTCCATCGCGGCGGCGCGCGAGCGGCGCGGCTTCACCGACTGACGCCCTGCGCCGCGCGTCGGCGCACCACGTGCGCGAGGGGCGCGCCCGCATCGGGCGCGCCCCTCAACTCATGTGTGGTGTAAGTCAGTTGTGGCCGAAGCGGCGCTGGTGCTTGCGGGCGACGTCCGCCGGGCTGCCCTGAGCCGACTGCTGCGGCTGGGAGATGGCCTCGATGGCCGACTTCTGGGCCTGCTCGTGGCCGTGCTCGGCCGGGCCGCCCTTTTGCTGCTTGTTCCGGTCCTTCTTGTGCTTGGCCATGATCGTGCCTCCTGAGGGGGATCCTGGGATCGGGGCCGGGACCAGACTTACACGCCGGGCATAACACTGCATTTCGGGCAATTACCGTCTGTGATACGGGTGATCACGCGCTGTATCCGGGATCCCTCCCGAATCCGCCACGCCGATGATCGAGTTGGGGCAGATAACCCCCGTACGGTCGGGCAGACTCGAAGCACAGCCGAAGAGAACTCGTGCCACAGGCCGAGCCGGGGGGCGACCGGACTTCAGCACCTCAGGGAAGAGGGTGGAACGTGGATCGCTGCGTCGTCCTGGTGGACGCCGGATATTTGCTCGGCGCCGCCGCGAGTCTGCTCGCCGGAGAGCCCGCCCGGTCCCGGATCTCCGTCGACCACGCCGCCCTCATCCAGGGCCTGCGGCAGCGCGCGGAAGCCGACACCGAACAGCCGCTGCTGCGCATCTACTGGTTCGACGGCGCGCCCGACCGCGTCCCGCAGCCCGAACACCGGCGGCTGCGCGTGATGCCCCGGGTCACCGTCCGGCTTGGCGCCCTGACCCGCAGTGACGGCCGCTGGGCGCAGAAGGGCGTGGACGCCGCCATGCACGCCGAACTCACCGAACTCGCCCGCAACCGCGCCTGCTCCGACATCGTGCTGGTCACCGGCGACGGCGATCTGCTGCCCGGACTGATGTCGGCGAAGGAACACGGCGTCGCCGTCCACCTCTGGGCCGTCCAGGCCGCGGACGGCGACTACAACCAGTCCGAGGACCTGGTCGCCGAGGCCGACGAGCGGCGGGTGCTGGACCGGACCTGGATCACCCGCGCCGTACGCGCCAAGGAACTCGGCGGGCCCTGCGCGCCGCCGCCGGTGCCGCGCCCCGAGATCGCCGCGATCCTCTCCGCGCCGCTGCCGGAGTCCGCGGTCGCCGCGGCGGCAGCGGCCGCCGCCGCGGCCTCCGGACCGGACACCGCCGAGCCCGTCCACGAGCGCAACGGCTCGAACGGCACCACCCGGCCCGGCACCGGAAGCCAGGACGACGAGACGCCAGGCGAGGGACCCGGCACCGGCGGCTCCAAGGTCGTCCCCACCCCCAAGGACCTGGCCTCACTGGGCCGCGCCCACGCCGCGGCCGACCGCGCGCCGGGCACCCCCGGCAGCGGCGCCCAGCCCGCGCCCGCGCCCAGCGCCACGCTGCGCTGGTCGTCCGACAAAGGGTGGGCCGAACGCGGCGGCCCGGTGGGTGAGCCCTCCGAGACCGCCTCGCTGCCCACCCTGGCCCAGCTGACCAGCGCCGAACAGCGCTGGGCGGACCGCGAGGAGGACATCACCGCCGTCAGCGGCGACCCCTTCGAGGTCGGCCAGGTCTTCGCCCGGCGCTGGACCGAGCGGCTCTCCGACACCGCTCATCTGCAGCAGCTCTCGACGGAGTACCCGCGCATCCCGCACCGCATCGACGGGGAATTGCTCCGCTACGCCGCACGGTTCGGGCTGCTCGCCCACAAGGACGACCAGATCGACGAACACGACCGCTACGCGATCCGGGCCGGGTTCTGGCGCGAGGTCGATCTGCGCACGGCCGCCGGGCACGCACCGGCCGGCGACTGACGCCCGCCGTCCGCCGCCCCGCCCGGCCCCGCGGGCCGGGCGCGGCCCGGGGGCGCGTAACCTCTTGGCTCGTGAGGACGGGCGCAAAACAGGTGGAGCGCGGCGAGACGGTGTGTGCCGTGCAGGACCTGGTCAAGACGTACCCCGCGATGCGCGGGCGCCGCGGGGCGGCACAGGCGCCTGCCGTACGTGCCAGTGACGGCATCAGCCTGGACGTACACCGCGGGGAGATCTTCGGGCTGCTCGGCCCGAACGGCGCCGGCAAGTCCACCCTCGTGCGCCAGCTGACCGGACTGCTGCGGCCGGACTCCGGCAGCGTCACCGTCCTCGGCCACGACCTGGTGCGCCACCCCGAGCGGGCCGCCCGGCTCCTCGGCTACCTGGGGCAGGAGTCCACCGCCCTGGACGAGATGACCGTGGCGCTGGCCGTGGAGACCACCGGCAGGCTGCGCGGTCTCCCCGTCCGCGAGGCGCGGGCCGAACGGGACGCGGTGATCGACGAGCTGGGTCTCACCGAGATCGCGGGCCGGGCGCTGAAGAAGCTGTCCGGCGGGCAGCGGCGGCTGGCGTGCTTCGCGACCGTCCTCATCGGCGAACGGCCGCTGCTGGTCCTGGACGAGCCGACCACCGGCATGGACCCGGTCGCGCGGCGCGCGGTGTGGAGCGCGGTGGACCGCCGGCGGGCCGAGCGGGGCGCCACCGTGGTGCTGGTGACCCACAATGTCCTGGAGGCCGAGAGCGTGCTGGACCGGGTCGCGGTGATCGACCGGGGACGCGTCATCGCCTGCGACACGCCCGGGGGGCTGAAGGAAATGGTGGGGCAGGAGGTGCGGCTGGATCTGGTGTGGCGCGACCGGCCCCCGCTGGACGTGCCCGAGGTCGCCGCACTCGCCGGCGCCGCCCGCGTCTCCGGCCGCCGCTGGAGCTTGCGGCTGCCCGCCGATGAGGCGCGCGCCGCCGTCGCCGCCGTCACCGCGGGCGCCGCCTTCGCCGCCCTCGACGATTTCACCCTCGCCACACCCAGCCTGGAAGATGTCTACCTCGCGCTCGGCGGGCGCGCGGAAGGACTGGTCAAGGCGTGAGGCCAAGGGGACGCCGGCCGTCGGCACCCGGATCGCGCCGGGGCCGCGGCGCGGATGTATCGAGGAAGGCGTGGTGAAGGCGTGAGCGTGGTTCCCGGGGAAGTGGTGGCCGGGGCCGGACCGGACGCCCGGGAGACTGCCGCGGGGCAGCCGGACGGCGCGGCCGCCCCGCTGGCGCCGCGCGCCCGGATGGTCCCCGCGCTCGGCGCCGTCTACCGCGCCCAGCTCTCGCGGGCCAGGGTCGCGCGCATCCCGCTGCTGTTCGTCGCCACCTTCCAGTCCGTCGGGATCATGGTCCTGATGCGCGGCGTGGTCGACGGCGGCGACGAGGCACGGGCCGTGGTCTCCGGCTCCAGCGTGCTCGTGGTGGCCTTCGTCGCGCTCAACCTGCTGGCCCAGTACTTCGGGCAGCTGCGGGCCGGCGGCGGACTCGACCACTACGCGACGCTGCCCGTGCCACCGGCCGCCGTGGTGCTCGGCGCGGCCGGCGCCTACGCCTCGTTCACGGTGCCGGGCACGATCGTCACCGCGGTGACCGGCTGCCTCCTCTTCCAGCTCCCGATGGCGAACCTCTGGGTGCTGGCCGCGGTCATCCCGCTGTCCGGCGCCGCGCTGGCCGGCCTCGGCGCGGCCCTGGGACTGCTCGCCCCCCGTCAGGAACTCGCCACGCTCTGCGGCCAGTTGGGCATGTCCGCGGCGCTGCTGCTGGGCGTGCTGCCGGCCGGCCGGCTGCCCGCGGTGATCGGCTACGCCCGCGATCTGCTCCCCTCGACCTACGGGGTGGAGGCGCTGGCCCGCAGCTTCGACGCGCATCCCGACTGGCTGGTGATCGGCGCCGACCTGGGCGTCTGCGCCGCCGTCGGGGTGGTGTCGCTGGCCGTCGCGACCTGGGCGTACCGCCGGGCGGCGGCCCGATGACCGGCCCGACGGGCCCGAACGGACGTCCTGCTGATGGCCGGACCTCGCCCACCTGGCACGATGACGGGGTGACCGCACCGCTGACGCCACGCAACAACCAACCGCCCGAAGAGCCGCAGAACCCGTGGGCCGCACCCGCCGCCGGCAGAGGGGCCGCCGCCGATCCCGGCGCGCTGCCGTCGCACGGCCGGACGCCCGCGCGGGCCTACTTCGAGGACCCCGAGCACGTCCGCGAGGTGCGCGAGGCCGCGGTCATCGCGCTCGCGGTGGCGGTGAGCGGTGTGCTGCTCGGTGTGCTGTGGGCGTGGCTCGCGCCGCATGTGCCGCTGATCGCCGACACCAAGAGCATCTACCTGAAGAACACCGAGGGGGAGGAGTCGATCGGCGCCGACGGCACCTTCGTGCTGCTGGCCCTCGGCTTCGGTGTGCTCAGCGCGGCGGTGGTCTTCCTCTTCCGCCGGCGCGGCGGCATCCCGCTGGTGGTGGCGCTGACCGCCGGCGGACTGCTCGGCGCCGTACTCGCCTGGCACGTCGGCGTCTGGCTGGGCCCTACGGAGAACGTGATCGCGCACGCCAAGCAGGTCGGCACGGGCGTGACCTTCGACAGCCCGCTGCGGCTGGAGGCCAAGGGCGCGCTGCTGGCCTGGCCGGTCGCCGCGATGCTCGCCCAGCTGGCGCTGACCGGCCTGTTCGGCCCGCGCGACCCGGAGCCGGAGGCCATGGAATGGCCCGGTAACCCCCCGCAGGACCCGCCGAACCCGCACTGACCGGCACGCACGGCCGCCCTCCGGGAGCCGCCCTCCCGGGGCTCAGCCCCGGGAGATCGGCGCGATGGAGGCTCCGGTGAGCGTCACCAGATCCGCCGGCGCCAGCTCGACCTCCAGGCCGCGCCGGCCCGCCGACACACAGACCGTCGGCCGGCCTTGCGCCGAGGCGTCCACGACCGTACGCAGCCGCTTGCGCTGGCCCAGCGGCGAGATCCCGCCGAGGACGTAGCCGGTGCTGCGCTCGGCCGCGGCCGGATCGGCCATCGTGGCCCGCTTGCCGCCCACCGCGGCCGCCAGCGCCTTGAGGTCGAGGGAGCCGGACACCGGCACCACCGCGACGGTCAGGGTGCCGTCGACATCGGCCAGCAGGGTCTTGAACACCTGCTCGGGCGCCACCCCGAGCGCCTCGGCGGCCTCCTCGCCGTACGAGGCGGCAGCCGGGTCGTGCGCGTAGGAGTGGACCGTGAACGGGACACCGGACGCGGCCAGGGCGACCGTCGCGGGTGTCCCGCCGGGGCCGGCCTTCCGGTCCTGTTTCGACTTCTTCGACAACGCGCAAACGCCTCGGGTCAGTTGGGGCTGGTCGGCTGCCGGGTCAGATCGACGGCCGGAAGCGACGGGAGCTTACCGAGCAGCGCCGACTCCTGGCGAAGGAGTTTCAGCTCCTGCCCGAGCCGGGACGCGGTGTCCGCGGCCTCCAGCAGCTGCTGCTTGGCGGGGACGTCCAGCACCGCGGCGGCCGCCACCAGGTAGGACAGCACCGACGGGTCGGCGGGCAGATCCTGGCCGCTGGACAGCGTCCGCTCGTTCGCCCAGGCCAGCCGCTTCTGATAGGTGCGAAAGGCCCGTACGACGCCCGAGGCGAGCGCCCCGGCGCCCTCCCCCTCGCCCTCTTCGAGCTCTTCCATCTCACCCGTCAGATACGGGCCGGAGGCGTCCACCGACAGCAGGCGGTAGCGGGTGGTGCCGGTGGCCAGGACCTCGTAGCCGGTGTCGTCGTCGGTCGACTTCTCCCGGATGGTCGCCGCGTCCGCGATGCAGCCCACGGAGTGGAAGGCGGCCATCGGGTCGTCGCCGAAGCCCGCCGCGGGCCCGGCGGCGGCCGGCAGCGTGGCGTCCGGCATGCCCTGTGCGGTGGGGGCGACCTCGCGGCCGTCCCGGATCGCGATCACGCCGAAGCGGCGGTCGTCCTCGGGCAGCGCGACCAGGTCGCGCATCATCGCCCGGTACCGCGCCTCGAAGACGTTCAGCGGGAGCACGAGTCCCGGGAACAGCACCGAGTTCAACGGGAAAAGCGGCAGGCGTACGGAGGTCACAGTCGGTAAGCCTATTGCCTGCGGCGCCGGAGTCCGCCACCCACACCCCCGCCTACTGCCGGCGCAGCAGCCGGGAGGCGCCCGCCGCGACGGTGGTGGCCAGCACCCAGCCGGCGAGGATCAGTACCGCTGCCGCCCATTGCGCACCGCCGTCCGGCTTCCAGGCCGTCCCCTGATTCAGGTCGATCACGGGAAGCAGCAGATCGAGGGAGTAGAGATACGGATTCCACGGCGGGGCCTCGTCCGGCTTGAGCGGGGGTGGCGGGGACTGGGAGAAGTAGAGCGTGCCGATCGCCCACAGGATGGCCATCCACACCGCGGCCCGCCCCGGCCGGTATCCGTAGGCCACCGTCCAGTCCTGCAGGACTCCCCAGGTCTTCGCCGCCAGCGGCAGCGTCTCCCGGCGGCGCCGCTGCTTGGCCAGCTGCACCTCCCGGGCGTCGGCGTCCTCACCGCTGGTGCGCAGGGCGGTGGCGAGCATCTCGTACGGCTCGGGGGCGTACTCGGGGGTCGCCGCCGCCACCCACTGGAGCCGCAGCGCCAGCGGGAAGTGGCCGCGCGGGATGAGTGTCTCGTAGGCGAAGCCGGCCATCCACAGCCCGCCGAGCCCCGGCCAGCTGGCCGACTTGTCGACGAGGTTGACGACCCGGGCGCCGGAGAGGATCACCCGTCCGCGCTGCGGCCGTTCGCCGAGGAACCGCAGCTCGGGTGTCTGGATGCGGCGCAGCGACAGCTCCTGGTCGGACTCCATCGTGAACCGGGCGTGCTCGAAGTCGACCGCGTCACCGAACCGCCCGTCGTCGAGCCGCATCCCGCCCTCGCACTCGAAACGCTGCATGCGGGTGCCCCGCGAGGGGGTGTGCGCGATGCCGTACGGGGGAGTGGCGCTGCTGGAGAACGGGGAGTTCGCGAGCCCGGCGGCGGTGAGGTAGAGGGTGCGCTCGACGGTCAGCTGGGGGGCGTTCAGCGCCCGGCGGCCGAAGGGGTTGCTCAGCCGGCTGCCGCGCAGGCTCAGCGACACGCCGACGACGGCGCCGCGCAGCGACAGCTCGCCGTAGGACTCGATCAGCTCCGCCTGGATGTCCTGGGCGACGGTCATCCCGTCCGCCATGATCGACCGGCCCTGCCGGTCCTTGTGCACCACGATCTGATTGAGCAGCAGGTCCGTGCCGATGTGCGCGTCGGTGAGGCGGATGCCGGACTGCACCACGCAGCGCGGCAGATGCAGATCGCCCTCGGTGTTCAGGCGCGCCGCCTCCACCCGCGGGATCGCGCAGTTCACCAGCCGCAGCGTCGTGAAGTGGCTCTCGGGCAGCAGCACCTCGGCCTCGAAGCGGCAGTCCCGCAGCTCCACGAATGGCTTGATCGCGCCGCCTGCAAGGTCGAGAGTGTCCGTGATGTACGCACCGGTGAGCTTGAGCGCGGAGACCCGGCCCGGCTGCGCGAGCGGGCCCTCCAGCAGCAGCAGCGCCACGACACGGGCCCGCACCCGGCGCTCGGGACCCCACAGATGCTGGCCGTGCGGATCGTCCCGCGCCGGGTCCCCGATGTGCAGATCGCAGGTGCTGCCGTTCCGAAAGGCCTGCCACATGCTCCATTCCGCCGATGTCAGCTGCAGGTCGGCGGGCGCGTCGCCGTCCGCTGGCTCGGTCACTGTGGGATCCCCCTGCCTCTTCCGGTGCCGTGGGACCGGCACCGCTTCCTGACGTCACACGCGTCCCCCGACTGCCCCCGCACACCCCGTACGGACCCCTTGCCCGCCCGGTGACTGCCTGAACACGCGTGGTCAGGGCCAACTCCGGTCAACTTCGCGCGGCCGGTCACCACGCGTCCGGGGTGCGTACCGCTGTGTATCACCCAGTGATACGGGCGGTCGGCCGCTGATACGCGTCTGAGACACTGGGAGGGTGATCTCCCGAATCGATCTGCGCGGTGACGCCCTCCCGGAGGGCGGCGCCCTGCGCGACCTGCTGCCCCGTGCCGAGTTCGACGTGGAAGCCGCCCTGGAGAAGGTGCGGCCCATCTGCGAGGACGTACGCCATCGCGGCACCGCGGCGCTGATCGACTACGCGCGGCGGTTCGACGGCGTCGAGATCGAGCGGGTACGGGTGCCGGCCGAGGCGCTCGACCGCGCCCTGACGCAGCTGGACCCGGCCGTCCGCGCCGCCCTGGAGGAGTCCATCCGGCGCGCCCGGATCGTCCACCGCGAGCAGCGCCGCACGGACACCACCACCAAGGTCGTCCCCGGCGGCACGGTCACCGAACGCTGGGTGCCCGTCGAGCGCGTCGGGCTGTACGTCCCCGGCGGCCTCGCGGTCTACCCCTCCTCCGTCGTGATGAACGTCGTGCCCGCCCAGGAAGCGGGCGTCGAGGGCATCGCCGTCACCTCCCCGCCGCAGAAGGAATTCGGCGGCCTGCCGCACCCCACCATCCTCGCCGCCTGTGCCCTGCTCGGCGTCGACGAGGTCTACGCCGCCGGTGGCGCCCAGGCCATCGCGATGTTCGCGTACGGCACCGAGGAATGCCTGCCCGTCAATCTCGTCACGGGCCCCGGCAACATCTACGTCGCCTCCGCCAAGCGCCTGCTCAAGGGCCGGATCGGCATCGACGCCGAGGCCGGGCCCACCGAGATCGCGGTCCTCGCCGACGCCACCGCCGACCCCGAGCACGTCGCCGCCGACCTGATCAGCCAGGCCGAACACGACACCCTCGCCGCCGCCGTCCTCGTCACCGACTCGGCGGAGCTGGCCGAGGCCGTCGAGGCCGCGCTGAAGCCGCAGGTCGAGGCCACCAAGCACACCGAGCGGATCGCCGAGGCGCTCGCCGGGCAGCAGTCCGCGATCGTCCTCGTCGACGGCATCGACCAAGGGCTGAAGGTCGTCGACGCCTACGGCGCCGAGCACCTCGAAATCCAGACCGCCGACGCCACCGCCGTCGCCGCCCGCGTCCGCAACGCCGGCGCGATCTTCGTCGGCCCGTACGCCCCGGTCTCGCTCGGCGACTACTGCGCGGGCTCCAACCACGTCCTGCCCACCGGCGGCTGCGCCTGCCACTCCTCGGGCCTGTCCGTGCAGTCCTTCCTGCGCGGCATCCATGTCGTGGACTACTCCCGCGACGCGCTGGCCGAGGTCGCCCACCATGTGGTGACCCTCGCCGAGGCCGAGGACCTCCCGGCCCACGGCGCCGCGCTGAAGGCCAGGTTCGACTGGAAGGTCCCGCAGAGCAAGTGAGCAGGCACGTGACCCGCATCGACGATCTCCCCATCAGGGACGAGCTGCGCGGCAAGTCCCCGTACGGCGCCCCGCAGCTGGACGTCCCCGTCCGCCTGAACACCAACGAGAACCCCTACCCGCTGCCCGAGCCGCTGGTGCGGCGGATCGCCGAGCGGGTCACCGACGCCGCCCGGCAGCTCAACCGCTACCCGGACCGGGACGCCGTCGAGCTGCGCACCGAGCTGGCCGCGTACCTCAGCCGCACCGGCGGGCATGACGTCACCGCCGCCCAGGTCTGGGCCGCCAACGGCTCCAACGAGGTCATCCAGCAGCTGCTGCAGACCTTCGGCGGCCCCGGCCGCACCGCCCTCGGCTTCGAGCCGTCGTACTCCATGCACGCGCTGATCTCGCGCGGCACGGGCACCGGCTGGATCTCCGGACCGCGGCGCGACGACTTCACCATCGACGTCGAGGCCGCCCGGACCGAGATCGCCGCCCGCCGCCCCGACGTGGTCTTCATCTGCTCGCCGAACAACCCCACCGGCACCGCAGTCGGCGCCGACACCGTCCTCGCGCTGTACGACGCCGCGCAGGCCGCCCGCGCCGACGGTGCCGGGGCCCTCGTCGTCGTCGACGAGGCCTACGGCGAGTTCAGCCACCGCCCCTCGCTGCTGCCGCTGATCGAGGGCAGGCCGAATCTGGTGGTGTCGCGGACCATGTCCAAGGCGTTCGGCGCCGCCGGGCTCCGCCTCGGCTATCTGGCCGCCGACCCCGCCGTCGTGGACGCCGTGCAGCTCGTCCGGCTCCCGTACCACCTCTCGTCCGTCACCCAGGCCACCGCGCTCGCCGCCCTGGAGCACACCGACACGCTCCTGA
Source organism: Streptomyces sp. NPDC101393 (assembly GCF_044767385.1). NCBI lineage: Bacteria > Bacillati > Actinomycetota > Actinomycetes > Kitasatosporales > Streptomycetaceae > Streptomyces > Streptomyces sp. NPDC101393. Next base: position 624,975 of record NZ_JBIWNU010000004.1, read on the forward strand.
AGTACGTCGAGCAGCTGAAGACCGAGCGGGACCGCCTGGTCACCGAGCTGCGCGCGGCCGGCTGCGAGGTCGTCGACTCCGATGCCAACTTCGTGCAGTTCGGGTGCTTCGACGACGCGCACAGCACCTGGCAGGCCATCCTCGACCACGGCGTGCTGGTCCGTGACAACGGCGTACCGGGCTGGCTGCGGGTCACCGCCGGCACCCCGGCCGAGAACGACGCGTTCCTCGACGCGGTTCGCGCAGTACTGAAGGAGAACAAGCGATGACCCGCGTAGGACGCGTGGAGCGCACCACCAAGGAGACCTCGGTGCTCGTCGAGATCGATCTCGACGGCACCGGCCAGGTCGATGTGTCGACCGGGGTCGGCTTCTACGACCACATGCTCGACCAGCTCGGCCGGCACGGCCTCTTCGACCTCAAGGTCAAGACCGATGGCGACCTGCACATCGACACCCACCACACCATCGAGGACACCGCCCTCGCGCTGGGTGCCGCCTTCAAGCAGGCCCTCGGCGACAAGGTCGGCATCTACCGCTTCGGCAACTGCACCGTCCCGCTGGACGAGTCGCTCGCCCAGGTCACCGTCGACCTCTCCGGCCGCCCGTATCTGGTGCACACCGAGCCCGAGACGATGGCGCCGATGATCGGCACCTACGACACGACGATGACGCGGCACATCTTCGAGTCCTTCGTCGCGCAGGCCCAGATCGCCCTGCACATCCACGTCCCGTACGGCCGCAACGCCCACCACATCGTGGAGTGCCAGTTCAAGGCCCTGGCCCGCGCCCTGCGCTACGCCAGCGAGCGCGACCCGCGCGCGGCCGGAATTCTTCCCTCCACGAAGGGCGCGCTGTGAGCGGCGCAGAAGCGAACGGGAGCACCCTGTGAACGGCCTGTCCACGGTCTTCATCCTTGTCGGACTCTTCCTGCTCGGAGGGGTCTACTCCTTCTGGAAGCAGAAGATCCCCAAGAGCGTGATCACCCTGCTCGCCCTCGGTTCCGCGATGTGCCTGGTCGCGGGCGTGATGCGGCTGGAGGTGTGGAATTGACCTCCGCACCCCGTAAGCGCGTCGTCGTCTTCGACTACGGCTTCGGCAACATCCGCTCCGCCGAGCGCGCCCTCGCGCACGTCGGCGCCGACGTGGAGATCACCCGGGACTACGACACGGCGATGAACGCCGACGGTCTGCTGGTTCCCGGCGTCGGCGCCTTCGCGTCCTGCATGCAGGGGCTGAAGGACGCCCGTGGCGACTGGATCGTCGGCCGCAGGCTCTCCGGCGGCCGGCCCGTCATGGGCATCTGCGTCGGCATGCAGATCCTCTTCGGCCGCGGCATCGAGCACGGCGTGGAGACCGAAGGGCTGGACGAGTGGCCCGGCACGGTCGGCCCGCTCAAGGCCGAGGTCGTCCCGCACATGGGCTGGAACACCGTCGAGGCCGCCGACGGCTCGCGGCTCTTCGCCGGCCTGGACAGCGGCGACCGCTACTACTTCGTGCACTCCTACGCGGTGCACGACTGGGAGCTGGAGATCGGGAACCGGCAGATCACCGGCCCCAAGGTCAGCTGGACCACGCACGGCGAGAAGTTCGTGGCCGCGGTCGAGAACGGCCCGCTCTGGGCCACCCAGTTCCACCCCGAGAAGTCCGGCGACGCCGGTGCCCAGCTCCTGAGCAATTGGATCGAGACACTGTGATGACCCACGCGTCGAAGCTCGAACTCCTCCCCGCCGTCGATGTCCGCGACGGCCAGGCCGTCCGTCTCGTGCACGGCGAGTCCGGTTCCGAGACCTCCTACGGCGACCCGCTGCAGGCCGCTCTCGCCTGGCAGCAGTCCGGCGCCGAATGGCTGCACCTCGTCGACCTCGACGCGGCCTTCGGCACCGGCGACAACCGGGCGCAGATCGCCGAGGTCGCCCGCTCCATGGACATCAAGGTCGAGCTGTCCGGCGGCATCCGCGACGACGCGTCGCTGGCCGCAGCGCTCGCCACCGGCTGCCGCCGCGTCAACCTCGGCACCGCGGCCCTGGAGACCCCCGAGTGGGTCGCCAAGGTCATCGCCGAACACGGCGACCAGATCGCGGTCGGCCTGGACGTGCGCGGCACGACGCTGCGCGGCCGCGGCTGGACCCGGGACGGCGGAGACCTCTACGAGACGCTGGCCCGCCTGGACGCCGAGGGCTGCGCCCGCTACGTCGTCACCGACATCAACAAGGACGGCACGCTCCAGGGCCCCAACCTGGAGCTGCTCAAGAACGTCTGCGCGGCCACCGACCGCCCGGTCGTCGCCTCCGGCGGCGTCTCCTCGCTTGACGATCTGCGGGCGCTTGCGACCCTGGTATCGGAGGGTGTCGAAGGCGCGATCGTCGGCAAGGCGCTCTACGCGAAGGCGTTCACCCTCGAAGAGGCACTGGCAGCGGTGTCGTAGCGGCGGGAAGAAGGCGGCGAGATGACCATCGAGCGCGTACGGAACGGCAGTGGCGACAAAAGCCCCTGGGAGGAGTCCATCGGCTTCGCGCGCGCGGTGGCCGCCGGTGACCGGGTCCTGGTCGCCGGCACGATGCCGCTGGTCGACGGTGTGCTGCACGGTGACGGCGATCCGTACGAGCAGACGAAGGTCGCCTTCGGCAATGCGCTGGCGGCGCTGAAACCCTTCGGTCTCGGCGCCGCGTCCGTCCTGCGCACCAGGATGTATCTGACCCACGCACGCGATGTGGACGCCGTCGGCCGCGCCCACAAGGAGCTCTTCGACGAGATCCGGCCGGCCGCGACGCTGGTCGTGGTCTCCGGTTTCGTCGACTCCCGGGTGCTGGTCGAGGTGGAACTAGAAGCTTATCGAGAGGTCTGAAGCGAACATGACCCTGGCGGTCCGAGTCATCCCCTGCCTGGACGTGGACAACGGCCGGGTCGTGAAGGGCGTCAACTTCCAGAATCTGCGCGACGCCGGCGACCCCGTCGAAATGGCGAAGATCTACGGTGAGGAGGGCGCGGACGAGCTGACGTTCCTCGACATCACCGCCTCCTCCGGCAACCGCGAGACCACCTACGACGTGGTGCGCCGCACCGCCGAGCAGGTCTTCATCCCGCTCACCGTCGGTGGCGGCGTCCGCACCACCGAGGACGTCGACAAGCTGCTGCGGGCCGGCGCGGACAAGGTCGGCGTCAACACCGCCGCCCTCGCGCGCCCCGACCTGATCCGGGAGATCGCGGAGCGCTTCGGCAGCCAGGTCCTGGTGCTGTCCGTCGACGCCCGCCGCACCGAGAGCGGCTCCTTCGAGGTCACCACGCACGGCGGCCGCCGTTCCGCCGGTGTCGACGCCGTCGAATGGGCCCACCGCGCCGCCGAGTTGGGCGCCGGTGAGATCCTCCTCAACTCCATGGACGCGGACGGCACCAAGGACGGCTACGACGTGCAGATGATCGAGGCGGTCCGCCGGCACGTCACCGTGCCCGTCATCGCCTCCGGCGGCGCCGGCCGCCTCACCGACTTCCCGCCGGCCGTGGCCGCCGGCGCCGACGCGGTGCTGGCCGCCTCCGTCTTCCACTTCGGTGACCTGCGCATCGGCCAGGTCAAGGGCGCACTGCGGGAGGCCGGGCACCCGGTGCGGTGACCGCCCGCGCGCCGTCGCCGGTGCTGGTCGCAGGCCCGCCCACCTCGTAGGCTCCGCCCATGAGCCGTGTCAACGATGTGGGTGGGCAGACCGGGTTCGGGGCGCTGGAGATCGACCGGGAGGAGCCGCCGTTCCACGCCGACTGGGAGGCGCGGGTGTTCGCGTTGAACTCCGTGCTGGTGCGCAACGGCGTCTACCGCCTCGACGAGTTGCGGGACGCGGTGGAGCGGATGGACCCGCAGACCTATCTGGCCACGTCGTACTACGAGCGCTGGCTGATGGCCATCGAGACGCTGCTGACGGAGCGGCGGGTGCTCGGTGAGCGGTGACTTCGAGGTGGGCCGCCCGGTCCGCGTACGCACCACCGATCCGGCGGGGCACACCCGGGCGCCGCGGTATGTGCGCGGCCACGTGGGGCGGATCGTCGAGCGGCAGGGCAGCTGGGAGCTGGCCGACGAGCGGGCGGCGGGCCTCGACCGGCCGCGGGTGGAGCCCGTGTACACCGTGGCCTTCGCGGCGCGTGACCTGTGGGGCGAGGGCGATCACGAGGTGACGGTCGACCTCTGGGAGTCCTACATCGAGCCGGCAGGGAAGGACGAGGCATGAGCGGGGAGCACACGAGTGCGCCGGTGGCGGCGCGGGTACGGCGGCTGGAGGAGCGGCTGATCGACGCCGGGGTGGTCGCCGAGACACAGCTGGACGCGGTGCTGGCCGAGCTGCTGGCGGGCGCCTCGCCCGTCAACGGGGCCCGGATCGTGGCCCGTGCCTGGTCCGATGCCGGCTTCCGGGAGCGGCTGCTGGCCGACGCGAACACCGCGCTGCCGGAGCTGGGGCTGTCCATGGCCGGCGGCATCCAGGAGCAGCGCCTCAAGGTCGTGGCGAACACCGAGGACACCCACAACGTCCTGGTGTGCACCCTGTGCTCCTGCTATCCGATCGGGCTGCTGGGTCCGTCGCCGTCCTGGTACAAGAGCGAGGCCTACCGCTCGCGGGTGGTGCGCGAACCGCGGGCCGTACTCGCCGAGTTCGGGCTCGAAGTGCCCGCGGGCACCGCGATCACGGTGTGGGACTCCAGCGCGGAGAGCCGCTACCTGGTCCTGCCGCGGCGGCCCGACGGCACCGAGGGGCGCACCGAGGCGGAGCTGACCGCCCTCGTCACCCGGGAGGGGCTCATCGGGACCGCCGCGGTGTGAACCGGGGCGGGACGGGTCACCGTCCCTTGCGGGCCGCCCGCAGATACTCGCGGTTCATCGTCGTGATGCTGAACAGCGGGATGCCCTTGGGGCAGGCGGTGGCGCACTCGCCGGTGTTGGTGCAGCCGCCGAAGCCCTCCGCGTCCATCTGCCCGACCATGTCCAGGACCCGGCTCTCGCGCTCGGGGGCGCCCTGCGGCAGCGAGTTGAGGTGGACGACCTTGGCGGAGGTGAAGAGCATCGCCGAGCCGTTGGGGCAGGCCGCCACGCAGGCGCCGCAGCCGATGCACTCGGCGTGCTCGAAGGCGGTGTCGGCGACCGGCTTGGGGACGGCGGTGGCGTGCGCCTCGGGGGCGGCGCCGGTCGGTGCGGTGACGTAGCCGCCGGACTGGATGATGCGGTCGAAGGCGCCCCGGTCGACGACCAGATCCTTGACGACCGGGAAGGCGGACGCCCGCCACGGCTCGACGTCGATGGTGTCGCCGTCCGCGAAGGACCGCATGTGCAACTGGCAGGTGGTGGTGCGCTCCGGGCCGTGCGCGTCGCCGTTGATGACCAGGCTGCACGCGCCGCAGATGCCCTCGCGGCAGTCGTGGTCGAAGGCGACCGGATCGTCCCCGGCGAGGATCAGCTCCTCGTTGAGGGTGTCGAGCATCTCCAGGAACGACATGTCGGAGGCGATTCCGTCGACGTCGTAGCTGGTCATGGCGCCGGGGGAGGCCGCGTCGGGCTGGCGCCAGACGCGCAGGGTGAGCTTCATGCGTAGCTCCGCTGGGTGGGGTGGACGTACTCGAAGACCAGGTCTTCCTTGTGCAGGACGGGGGCCTTGCCGGTGGCGGTGAACTGCCAGGCGGCGCTGTAGCCGAACTCCTCGTCGCGGCGGGCGGCCTCGCCGTCCGCCGTCTGGGACTCCTCGCGGAAATGCCCGCCGCAGGACTCGGAGCGGTGCAGTGCGTCGAGGCACATCAGCTCGGCGAGCTCCAGATAGTCGACGATGCGGTTGGCCTTCTCCAGCGACTGGTTGAACTCCTCACCGGTGCCCGGCACCTTGATACGGCGCCAGAATTCCTCGCGGATCTGCGGAATGCGGTCCAGGGCCTTGCGCAGCCCCGCGTCCGTACGGGCCATTCCGCAGTACTCCCACATGAGTTCACCGATTTCCCGGTGGAACGAGTCGGGAGTGCGGTCGCCGTCCACGGCCAGGAGGTCCGCCAGCCGCGCCGTGGTCTCCTCGACGATTCGGACGGCCGCCGGATGTCCTGCGTCGACGTCGTCGTCCAGCGGGTTGCGGGCCAGATAGTCGTTGATGGTGGACGGCAGGACGAAATAGCCGTCCGCCAGGCCCTGCATCAGCGCGGAGGCGCCCAGCCGGTTGGCGCCGTGGTCGGAGAAATTCGCCTCGCCGATGGCGAACAGCCCCGGCACGCTGGTCTGGAGGTCGTAGTCGACCCACAGGCCGCCCATCGTGTAATGCACCGCCGGGTAGATCCGCATCGGCACCTCGTACGGATTCTCCGCGGTGATCCGGGCGTACATGTCGAAGAGATTGCCGTACTTCTCCTCGACCTGGGCGCGCCCCATCCGGGCGATGGCGTCCGCGAAGTCCAGATAGACGCCCTGCCCGCCGGGTCCCACCCCGCGGCCCTCGTCGCACACGTTCTTCGCCGCGCGGGAGGCGATGTCGCGCGGTACGAGATTGCCGAATGCGGGGTAGATCCGCTCCAGGTAGTAATCCCGCTCGTCCTCCGGGATCTCGTTCGCCGGGCGCGTGTCGCCCTTCTCCTTCGGCACCCAGATACGCCCGTCATTGCGCAGCGACTCGCTCATCAAGGTCAGCTTCGACTGGTGGTCGCCGGTGCGCGGAATGCAGGTCGGATGGATCTGGGTGAAACAGGGGTTGGCGAAATACGCGCCGCGCCGGTGAGCTCGCCAGACCGCCGTCGCATTGGAATTCATGGCGTTGGTGGACAGGTAGAAGACATTGCCGTAGCCGCCCGTGGCGAGCACCACCGCGTCCGCGAACCAGGTGTCGATCCGGCCGGTGACCAGATCCCGCGCGACAATGCCGCGGGCCCGCCCGTCGACGACGATCACATCGAGCATCTCGGTCCGCGCGTGCAGGCGCACACCCCCGGCCGCGATCTGCCGGGACAGCGCCTGATAGGCACCCAGCAGCAATTGCTGGCCGGTCTGCCCGCGCGCGTAGAACGTCCTCGACACCTGCACCCCGCCGAACGACCGGGTGTCGAGCAGCCCGCCGTATTCGCGGGCGAAGGGCACGCCCTGCGCCACGCACTGGTCGATGATCTCCACCGAGATCTGCGCCAGCCGGTGCACATTCGACTCGCGGGCCCGGAAGTCGCCGCCCTTCACGGTGTCGTAGAAGAGCCGGTGGATGGAGTCCCCGTCGTTGCGGTAGTTCTTCGCCGCGTTGATACCGCCCTGCGCCGCGATGGAATGGGCCCGGCGCGGTGAGTCCTGATAGCAGAACTGCTCGACGTGGTAGCCCTGTTCGGCGAGTGTCGCGCCCGCGGCGCCGCCCGCCAGACCGGTGCCGACGACGATGACGGTGTGCTTGCGGCGGTTGGCCGGGTTGACCAGCTTCGCCTCGAAGCGGCGGCGGTCCCAGCGCTCGGCGATCGGCCCGTCCGGGGCGGCGGTGTCGGCGACCGGCGCACCGGTCGCGTAGGCGTCATAGGAGGTCATGTCAGCTCACTACTCCGGTCATCACGGAGACGGGGACGGCGATGAAGCCCAGGGTCAAGGCGGCAGCGAGGAGGTTCGCCAGCTGCTTGAGCAGCCGGTCGCGGCCGGGACGGTTGGCGCCCAGCGTCTGTGCGGCGCTCCAGAACCCGTGCCGGATGTGCAGTCCGAGGGCGAGCATCGCCACGATGTAGACGACGTTGCCGTACCAGGTGGAGAAGGTCGCGACGACGTTCTCGTACGGGTGGCCGGCCTCGGCGCGCGGATTCACCGTCAGCGTCGTCAGGTCCAGGATGTGCCAGACGATGAAGAGCCCGAGGATGACACCGCCCCAGCGCATCGTCCGCGTCGCGTAACTGGCCCGCCTGCGGGGATGCGCATATCTGGCGGGCCGGGCGGCGATGTCCCGCCGGCTGAGCTGGTAGGCGGCCACCGCGTGCGTGACGACCGCGGCGAGAAGCACCAGCCGCGCGATCCACAGGAACCACTCGTGGTGCAGGAACGGCTCGCCGATGGTGCGCAGCCAGCCGGCGTACGCGTTGAAGTCCGCCGCCCCGAAGAAGATCTTGAGGTTGCCCAGCATGTGGACGACCAGATACAGCAGCATCACGATGCCGCTGACGGCCATCGCCGCCTTCTTGCCGACGGTCGAGCGCCACAGAAGGCCCGCGAAGGACGGCCGTCGATCCGTCCGAGTGTCCAGTGCCATGAGTCCTGACGCTAAGGACCCACCGCCCCATCAGTCCAAGACATGGTCCGGCTCATGTCCATAGGTAACACCTATCGACGCCTTACGATGCCCCCATGCAGCTGCAGCAGCTCCGCTATTTCACCGCCGTCGCGGACACCCGCCACTTCACCCGCGCCGCCGAGCGCGAGCACGTCGCCCAGCCCTCCCTCTCCCAGCAAATCCGTGCCCTGGAGCGGGAATTGGGCGCCGAACTCTTCCACCGCGCCCGCGGCCACATCACCCTCACCGACGCCGGCGAGACCCTGCTGCCGCTGGCCCGCCGCATCCTCGCCGACACCGAGACCGCCCGCCGCGAGGTCCAGGAGGTCGCCCAGCTGCGCCGCGGCAGACTCCGCCTCGGCGCCCCGCCCAGCCTCTGCGCCAGCCTCGTCCCCGATGTCCTGAGCGCCTTCCACGCCACCTACCCCGGCGTCGACCTGATCGTGAACGAGGACGGCTCCCAGGACCTCGTACGCGCCCTCGCCGACGGCGCACTCGACCTGGCGCTGATCATCACCCCGCTGCCCGTCCAGGCCCCCGCCCTGGTCACGTCCGACCTGCTGCGCGAGGAGCTGGTCGTGGTCTCCGCCCCCGACCGGCCCGCCCCGGTCAGCCGCCGCGCCGGCATCCGCGTCGAAGACCTCCGCGGCCGGCCGCTCGCGATGTTCCGCCGCGGCTACGACCTGCGGGAATTCACCACCGCCGCCTGCCGCGCGGCCGGCTTCGAGCCCACCTTCACCGTCGAGGGCGGCGAGATGGACGCCGTCCTCGGCTTCGTCCGCGCCGGACTCGGCATCGCCGTCGTCCCCAGCATGGTCGCCGAACGCTCCGGCCTGCGCGTCACCCGCTTCAGCACCCCCGGCATGCACCGCGTCGTCTCCGTGGCGCACCGCGGCGACGTCTCCCCGCCCCGCGCCGCCCGCGAACTGGAACGCATCCTGCTGGAGCACCTGGACCCGGGCGGCACCTGAGCCGCCCTCCCGGAGCCCGGCTACATCCCCAGCTCCGCCTGCACCAACCGCCCGATCGCGTCCTTCTCGCCGTCCAGCTCCACGGTCGCCTCCGCCTGCCGCCCGAAAGCGAACATCGTCAGCTCGCCCGGCTCCCCGACGACCGTCACGACCGGCGCCCCGCGGTGCGCCACCGCCGTCCGCCCGTCCGGCCGGCGCAGCACCAGACCCACCGGCGACCGGCGGCCCAGCACCCGCGACATCCGCTCGATGCGCGACCACAGCGCGTCCGAGAAGACGGGATCCAGCTCCCGCGGCGTCCAGTCCGGCTGCGCCCGCCGCACGTCCTCGGCGTGCACATAGAACTCGACGGTGTTGGACGCCTCGTCCAGCTGCTTCAGCGCGAACGGCGACATCCGGGGCGGCCCCGTCCTGATGAGCGCGATCAGCTCCTGGTACGGCTTGTCCGCGAACTCCGCCTGCACCCGCTCCAGCCGCGCGGCCAGCGGCTTGAGGAGAATCCCGCCGGCCGCGTCCGCGCGCCGCTCCCGCACCACCACGTGCGCGGCGAGCTGCCGCGTCGTCCAGCCCTTGCACAGGGTCGGCGCGTCAGGTCCCGCGCTCTCCAACAGGTCGGCGAGAAGGAGCCGTTCACGCTTCGCATGGGTCGACATACCGCCAGCGTACGACCGTGCCCCCAGCCGTGCCACGGCGCCGCGGCACCCGGGGGCCGCCCCTCCGGCTCCCGCCTCCGCTCCGGCCCCCGTCAGCCCCGCACCAGCAGCGCCCCGGCCACCACCACCGCCACCACGAACACCACCACCAGCACCGTCACCGCGACCCGCGCGGCACGGTCCGGATCCGGAGGCGGCAGGGGCGGGCGTCGCTGGTGCATGCCAGCAGGATGCCGCACGGCACAATGGACCCATGAGCAGCAGCGCCACCGACCGAGGCCCCGCGGACCCGGGCATCCCCGCCTCCGCCCTCGACCCCGCCATCGCCGCCCGCCTCAAGCGCGGCGCCGACGGCCTGGTCCCCGCCGTCGCCCAGCAGTACGACACCGGCGAGGTACTGATGCTGGGCTGGATGGACGACGAGGCACTGCACCGCACCCTCACCACCGGCCGCTGCACCTACTGGTCCCGCAGCCGCCAGGAGTACTGGGTCAAGGGCGACACCTCCGGCCACTTCCAGCACGTCAAGTCCGTGGCCCTGGACTGCGACGCCGACACCGTCCTCGTCCGGGTCGACCAGATCGGCGCCGCCTGCCACACCGGCGACCGCACCTGCTTCGATGCGGACGTACTGACAGTCGGGCACGGCACCGACCAGTAGGCTCCGCGGCATGACCACGGGAACCACCGGCACCGCCAATCCGGACCTCGACACCTTCCGCACGCTCGCCAAGGACCGGCGGGTCATCCCCGTCACCCGCCGCCTGCTCGCGGACGGCGACACCCCGGTCGGCCTCTACCGCAAACTCGCCGACGAACGCCCCGGAACCTTCCTTCTGGAGTCCGCCGAGAACGGCAGAACGTGGTCGCGGTACTCCTTCATCGGCGTCCGCAGCGCCGCGACCCTCACCACCCGCGACGGGCAGGCGCACTGGCTCGGCACCCCGCCCGTCGGCGTCCCCACCGACGGCGACCCGCTCGCCGTGCTGCGCGCCACCGTCGAGGCGCTGCACACCCCCCGGGACCTCCTCGAAGGCGCCGGCCTGCCGCCGTTCACCGGCGGCATGGTCGGCTACCTCGGCTACGACATCGTGCGCCGCCTGGAGAAGATCGGCGAGCAGACCACCGACGACCTCCGGCTGCCCGAACTCACCATGCTGCTCACCTCCGACCTCGCGGTCCTCGACCACTGGAGCGGCACCGTCCTGCTGATCGCCAACGCGATCAACCACAACGACCTCGACACCGGCATCGACGAGGCGTACGCCGACGCGGTCGCCCGCCTCGACGCCATGGCCGACGACCTCGCCCGCCCCACCCGCACCGGCGCCGCGGCCCTGCCGCCCTCCGAGGTGCCGCCGTTCACCGCCAAGTGGGGCGGCGCCGCCTACCAGGACGTCGTCGAGGACATCAAGGAGCGCATCCGGGCCGGCGAGGCCTTCCAGGTGGTGCCCTCCCAGCGCTTCGAAACCCCGTGCACGGCAAGCGCGCTGGACGTCTACCGCGTGCTGCGCGCGACCAACCCCAGTCCGTACATGTACCTCTTCCGCTTCGAGGGCGGCGATGACGGCGCGGGCGGCGGGCGGACGGCCTTCGACGTGGTCGGCTCCAGCCCCGAGGCCCTGGTCAAGGTCGAGGACGGCAAGGCGATGGTGCACCCCATCGCCGGCACCCGCCCGCGCGGCGCGTCCGTCGCCGAGGACCAGGCGCTCGCCGACGAGCTGATGGCCGACCCCAAGGAACGCGCCGAACACCTGATGCTCGTCGACCTCGGCCGCAACGACCTCGGCCGGGTCTGCGAACCCGGCAGCGTCGAAGTCGTCGACTTCATGTCCGTGGAGCGCTACAGCCACGTCATGCACATCGTCTCCACCGTCACCGGCAAGGTCGCCGAGGGCCGCACCGCCTTCGACGTCCTCACCGCCTGCTTCCCCGCCGGGACCCTCTCCGGCGCGCCCAAGCCGCGCGCGATGCAGATCATCGAGGAACTGGAGCCGACCCGGCGCGGACTGTACGGCGGCTGCGTCGGCTACCTCGACTTCGCCGGCGACTCCGACACCGCCATCGCCATCCGCACCGCCCTGCTGCGGGACGGCACCGCATACGTCCAGGCCGGCGCCGGTGTGGTCGCCGACTCCGACCCGGTCGCCGAGGACACCGAGTGCCGCAACAAGGCCGCCGCGGTGCTGCGCGCCGTGCACACCGCCAACCACCTCGGCACATGAGCGCGGGCCCCGGCGCACCCCCCGCGCGCCGGGGCACCCTCCGCGGTGCGCGATAGTGGTACGCGTGAGTGCCGTACCCCAGCCCCGTACAGACGCCGCGCCCGCGCCCGCGCAGGCCGCCGCGCCCCGCAGCGCCAGGCGCAGCCTCGCCCTCGCGCTGCTGGCCGGCGCGGCGGGCGCCGGCGTCGCCCTGCTCGCCGCCGGCCGCACCTGGGCCGAGGGCACCGCCCGGCTGGCCCAGGGCGAGCTGCCCAGCAGCGTGACCGGCAGCGATGTGACGGGCGTGCCCGGCGCGCTGGCCGTCGTCGGCCTCGCCGCGCTCGTCGCCGTCTTCGCGGTGCGCAAGGCCGGCCGGATCGCGGTCGCCGCCCTCCTCGCCCTCAGCGGCCTGGGCATCGCCGTCGCCGCCGCGCTCGGCAACTCCGACACCTCCGCGCTGAGCGAGAAGGCCTCCACCGCCGTCGGCCTGTCCGGCACCGGTGTGCATCACGTCACGCACACCGCCTGGCCCTGGGTGACCGCCGGCGGCGGCGTCCTGCTGCTGCTCGCCGGACTCCTCGCCCTCCTCCACGGCCGCTACTGGCCTGCGATGTCGGGCCGTTACGAGCGCACGGCGGACGGCACCCGCGGCCCGCGCCGCGCCCCGAAGGCACCGGACCTGGACCGCCCGGAAGAGATCTGGAAGTCCCTGGACCGGGGCGAGGACCCGACCCGGTAACGGCACCGCCCCCGGCATCGGTGACAATGGGCGGAGAGGATCACCGCGCCCCGACCCCGGCGCGTCAGAGCAACGAGGAGCACTCATGTCGAGCAGTGGCCACGGACACACCCCCGCCGCATGGACCGGCGTCATCATCTCGTTCATCGGCTTCTGTGTCGCCGGGGCGTTCATCGTCATGGCGAACGTCGCCGGTTTCTGGGCGGGCATGGTCCTGATCGGCCTCGGCGCCGTGGTCGGCGGCCTGATGCGGATGGCCGGACTCGGCACGGAGCCGAAGAAGTCCGCGCGGCCGCGCCCCCAGGCGCAGGCCCAGCCGCAGGAAGGCTGAACCACAGCCCCCCCCGCGGCGCCGGCACCCGGCGCCGCCCCGCAGCACCCCCCGAAGGCGCCGCTTCCCGGCCGTGCCCACCCGGACCCCGCACCGCAGGTCCGGATGGCGCGCCCGCCGTCCGTGCCCACCCCGTACGGCGGCCGAGAAGCTGCGCCTTCGCGCGCGGCGCAGCACACTCGGCACCGTGAGCGATCGAGTGGCCCAGATCCGCCACGAGGCCCCACCGGTCACCGCCCCGGAGATCCGTCCGGAGCCCCGGCCCCCGGCCCCGGAGGCCCCCCGCCGCGGCCCGCTGCGCCGCCTGGCGGCCCCGCTGGGCGTCCTCGCCGCCACCGCCGCCGCCTTCACCTACGTCGGCTCCGTCGATCCGGGCGAGCCCGGCCACTACCCGGTCTGCCCGCTGCTCCACCTCACCGGAATCCTCTGCCCGGCCTGCGGCGGACTGCGCGGCGCACATGCCCTCGCCCACGGCGACCTGATCGCCTCGCTGGGCGCCAACGCCCTGGCGGTCGCCGGCTACGCCGCCTTCGCCCTCTTCTGGGTGACCTGGCTGATCCGGGCCGTGCGCGGCCGCCGGACGCGGGGGCCGCGGCCCCGGGCCGTCCACTGGTGGGCGCTGGGCGGACTGCTGCTGGCCTTCACCGTCGTCCGCAACCTGCCCTTCGGCGCCGGCCTGGCCCCATGACCGGCGGCCCGCGCCACCTGCGGCGCATACCACCGCAAAACCCGGAGATGTCCAGGTTGTGGGACCGGCGGCCACCGGATGTGAGACCTGCGCCCCATGCCGGATACCATCGGAAGTGCCTGCCGGAACGGCTTCTCGTCGCACCGGCGGTCAGTGTCCACCGCCAACGCCCCAGAAGCCCCAGAAGGAGGCCGCTCGCGTGAGTGTGCTCGACGAGATCATCGACGGAGTCCGCGCCGACCTCGCCGAGCGGCAGGCGCGCGTCAGCCTCGACGAGCTCAAGGAGCGGGCGCAGAAGGCACGCCCGGCCAAGGACGGTGTCGCCGCGCTCAAGGGCGAGAGCGTCACGGTGATCTGCGAGGTGAAGCGCTCCAGCCCGTCCAAGGGCGCGCTCGCCGCGATCGCCGACCCCGCCGGGCTCGCCGCCGACTACGAAGCGGGCGGCGCCGCCGTCATCTCGGTCCTCACCGAGCAGCGCCGGTTCGGCGGATCCCTGGCCGACCTCGAAGCGGTCCGCGCCAAGGTCGACATCCCCGTGCTGCGCAAGGACTTCATCGTCACCGCCTACCAGCTGTGGGAGGCCCGCGCGTACGGCGCCGACCTCGCGCTGCTGATCGTCTCCGCCCTGGAGCAGGAGGCGCTGGTCTCCCTCATCGAGCGGGCCGAGTCGATCGGGCTCACGCCGCTGGTCGAGGTGCACGACGAGGACGAGGTCGCCCGCGCGGTCGACGCCGGCGCCAAGATCATCGGTGTCAACGCCCGTAACCTCAAGACCCTTGAGGTCGACCGCGGCAACTTCGCCCGGATCGCCCCCGAGATCCCCGACCACATCGTCAAGATCGCCGAGTCCGGTGTCCGCGGGCCGCACGACCTCATCGCGTACGCCAACGACGGCGCGGACGCCGTGCTCGTCGGCGAATCGCTGGTCACCGGCAAGGACCCCAAGACCGCCGTCGCCGACCTGGTCGCCGCGGGATCCCACCCGGCGATCCGCCACGGCCGGTCCTGACGGTCCGGACCCCACCGACATGACCGCCACCGCAGCAGGCATCCGCCGCCCGGCCCGGGTACTCCACCCGGGCCGGGTCGGCGTGCGCGCCGCCGCGGGGGCTGCCCTGGCCTCCCGGGGCCCCGGCGCGGCCGGACCGGCCGGCGGCTCGCGAGGCCGCGGTCCCCGGTGCGACTCCCGCCGCAGTCCGCGGCCGGTGCGCTGTGCGCTGCCGCCGTGGCACCGCGGCTGCCGGGCCCCGGCGCGCCGGATCCACGGGCGCCGGGTCAGGTATCACATCGGATCGGTCCCGGGACAGATCAACGGCATGCGATGGCAGGCGGGGCCCGCGCGCTGACGCGGCGGCCCCAGGGCTCGCAGGGGGCCTTCCCCCGCCCCGGACCATCCCGCCCGGCGGGGAAGGTGCCGGGAGCGCCCGCACCGGCCTCCACGGCACCACAGGCCCGTAGCCGTACGGCCCGCGGCCGTGCGTCCCGAACTCCGGCCGGCGACCCCGGCCGCGGTAGTGGCACGCCGTCCGTGAAGCGGGCCGGCGCCGCACAGACCGGCAAACCGCACCGCTGCCGGCTCCGTCAGCGGCGCCGGGACCGGCACCGGCTCGGCAACGGCCTGCCACAGCGTGCGGCACATAGCGTGATGTCCGTCTTCCGACATACCCAGACTTCCGGGGCGCGTGCCCCGGCCTAGGAGTGCCTCTGATGTCCTCCGATTTCTTTCTTCCCGACCCCGACGGCCTGATTCCGGGCCCCGAGGGCTATTTCGGCGCCTTCGGCGGCAAGTTCATCCCCGAAGCGCTGGTCGCCGCGGTCGACGAGGTCGCCGCCGAGTACGAGAAGGCCAAGGCGGACCCCGCCTTCGCGGTCGAGCTCAACGACCTGATGGTCAACTACACCGGGCGCCCCAGTGCGCTCACCGAGGTGCCGCGGTTCGCGGAACAGGCGGGCGGCGCCCGGGTGTTCCTCAAGCGCGAGGACCTCAACCACACCGGGTCGCACAAGATCAACAATGTGCTGGGCCAGGCGCTGCTCACCAAGCGCATGGGCAAGACCCGGGTCATCGCCGAGACCGGCGCGGGACAGCACGGCGTCGCCACCGCGACCGCCTGCGCCCTCTTCGGCCTCGAATGCACCATCTACATGGGCGAGGTCGACACCCAGCGCCAGGCGCTGAACGTCGCCCGGATGCGGATGCTCGGTGCCGAGGTCATCTCCGTGACGTCCGGCAGCCGCACCCTCAAGGACGCCATCAACGAGGCGTTCCGCGACTGGGTCGCCAACGTCGACCGTACGCATTACCTCTTCGGCACCGTCGCCGGACCGCACCCCTTCCCGGCGCTGGTCCGCGACTTCCACCGCGTCATCGGTGTCGAGGCGCGCCGGCAGATCCTGGAGCGGGCCGGGCGCCTCCCGGACGCCGCCGTGGCCTGCGTGGGCGGCGGCTCCAACGCCATCGGCCTCTTCCACGCCTTCCTCCCGGACGCACAGGTCAGGCTGGTCGGCTGTGAGCCGGGCGGGCACGGCGTGGAGACCGGCGAGCACGCGGCCACGCTCACCGAGGGCACCCCGGGCATCCTGCACGGTTCGCGCAGTTACGTCCTGCAGGACGAGGACGGCCAGATCACCGAGCCGTACTCGATCTCGGCGGGGCTGGACTACCCGGGTATCGGCCCGGAGCACGCCTACCTCAAGGACACCGGCCGCGCCGAGTACCGCGCGGTCACCGACGACGCCGCCATGCAGGCGCTGCGGCTGCTGTCGCAGACCGAGGGCATCATCCCGGCCATCGAGAGCGCCCATGCGCTGGCCGGCGCCCTGGAGCTGGGCCGTGAGCTGGGCCCGGAGGGGCTGCTGCTGGTCAATCTCTCGGGCCGTGGCGACAAGGACATGGACACCGCCGCCCGTTACTTCGGGCTGTACGACAACGCCGACCAGGCGGAAGCGGGGGAGAAGTGATGGCGGGCAACGTCGAACTGCTGAATTCGGTGCTGGCGCAGGCCCGCACGGAGAACCGCGCCGCGCTCGTCGGCTACCTCCCGGCCGGATTCCCGACCGTCGACGGCGGCGTACGGGCGATGACCGAGATGCTCGACGGCGGCTGCGATGTCGTCGAGGTCGGGCTGCCGCACAGTGACCCGGTCCTGGACGGCCCGGTGATCCAGACCGCCGATGACATCGCGCTGCGCGGCGGCGTGAAGATCGTCGACGTGATCCGCACGGTCGGCGAGGTGCACGCGGCCACCGGCGCCCCGGTGCTGTGCATGACGTACTGGAACCCGGTCGACCGTTACGGCGTCGAGCGGTTCGCGGCCGATCTGGCCGCCGCGGGTGGCGCCGGCTGCATCCTGCCGGACCTCCCCGTCGAGGAGTCCGAGGTGTGGCGCAAGGCCGCCGAGCAGCACGGACTGGCCACGGTCTTCGTGGTCGCCCCGAGCAGCCGGGACGAGCGGCTCGCCAAGATCACCGCGGCCGGCAGCGGCTTCGTCTACGCCGCCTCGCTGATGGGCGTCACCGGCACCCGTACGTCCGTCGGCCTCGAGGCGCAGAACCTGGTGGCCCGCACCCGCGCCACCACCGACCTTCCGGTGTGCGTCGGACTGGGCGTCTCCAACCCCGAACAGGCCGCCGAGGTGGCGCAGTTCGCGGACGGCGTGATCGTCGGCTCGGCATTCGTCAAGCGGCTGCTGGCGGACGCGGACGACCTGGAAGCGGGCCTCGCCGGGGTCCGCGCGCTCGCCGGTGAACTGGCCGACGGCGTGCGCAAGCGCGTCTGAGGAAGCCGGGTGGGCGGCTGCCGCCGGGCACGTGTGTGCGGCAGCCGTCCGATCCGTCCCCCGATAGGGCGAACATCGGTGCGGAGGGGTGCGACGGCGCCCCTCCGCTTCGTTGTCCAGGGGTGTGAGCCAGAACAATCAAGACGGTAAGAGCAGCGCACGCGAGCGGCTGCAGGCACAGCGCGAGAAGGAGAAGGCACGCGCCCGGCGCGGCCGGCAGGCGATTGTCGCCGGATCGGTGGTGGCGGCACTGGTGGCCGCCGGAGGTATCGCCCTCTGGGCGACGTCATCCGGCGACGACAGCAGCAGCGACAACGAAGTGGCCGTCCCCAAGCAGGCCAGCGGCGGTGACAAACCCGCCGTCCCGGTGGGCGCGGTCGACGCCCCCTCCACCCTCACCGTGTGGGAGGACTTCCGCTGCCCCGCCTGCCAGCAGTTCGAGACCACCTTCCGCAAGGCCGTCCACGAACTGGAGGACTCCGGGCAGCTGAAG
Source organism: Streptomyces sp. NPDC101393 (assembly GCF_044767385.1). Lineage (NCBI taxonomy): Bacteria > Bacillati > Actinomycetota > Actinomycetes > Kitasatosporales > Streptomycetaceae > Streptomyces > Streptomyces sp. NPDC101393. Next base: position 643,069 of record NZ_JBIWNU010000004.1, read on the forward strand.
TCCGAGTACCACCTCGCGACGATCATCGACGGAAACGTCGGCGGCCAGGGATCGCGCAACGCCGCCAACGCGGCTCTCTGCGCCCAGGACGCCGGCCGGTTCCGCGACTACCACGACCTGCTGTACGCCAGCCAGCCGCCCGAGCAGCAGGACAAGTTCGCCGACAAGCAATACCTGCTCCAACTGGCGGGCAAGATCAAGGGTTTGGTGACCCCGGCCTTCACCGCGTGCGTCAACGACGGCACCTACGACAACTTCGTGGCGAAGTCCAACTCCGCCTTCACCAGCTCCGGATACCGCGGCACCCCGACCATCCTGCTCAACGGCAAGGACCTCGCCAACGTCAAGGGCGGCCGGTTCACCCCGGCGGACCTCAAGAAGATGGTGCGGGACGCCAACAAGGGCAAGCAGCCGGGAAAGGCGAGCCCGCCAGGAACCGAGAAGCAGGGGAACCCGGGCAAGCAGGGGCATCCGGAGAAGCACGGGTCCTCGGAGAAGCAGGGGAACCCGGGCAAGCAGGGGCATCCCGAGAAGCAGGGGTATCCGGAGCAGCAGGGGAATCCGGGGGGCCCGGTGAAGCAGCAGAACCCCGTTCAGCCGACGGCGCCGGGTCAGCCGGCCGCGCCGGTGTCCTGACGCCCGGCGCCCCCGGGGCCCGGACACGCAGTGTCATGGCGACATACGGCAGGGTCGTTACGGAGCCGTTGCCGGGTGGGTTGTCCCCGACCCCGCCCGGCGCGGTAGCGTCGACCCTGCCATGGACCTCGCATTCATTCCCAGCCCGTCGACCGGTGTCGTACATCTCGGCCCGATCCCGCTGCGCGGCTACGCATTCTGCATCATCATCGGCGTCTTCGTCGGCGTCTGGCTCGGCAACAAGCGCTGGGTTCAGCGCGGTGGCCGCTCCGGAACCGTCGCGGACATCGCCGTGTGGGCCGTGCCCTTCGGGCTCGTCGGCGGCCGGCTCTACCACGTCATCACGACGTACGAGCCGTACTTCGGCAAGAACGGCCACCCCCTCGACGCCTTCAAGGTGTGGGAAGGCGGCCTCGGTATCTGGGGCGCGGTCGCGCTCGGCGCGGTGGGTGCGTGGATCGGCTGCCGCCGCCGCGGCATCCCGCTTCCCGCGTACGCCGATGTGCTGGCGCCCGGCCTCGCCTTCGGGCAGGCGATCGGCCGCTGGGGCAACTGGTTCAACCAGGAGCTCTACGGCCGCGCCACCGACGTGCCGTGGGCGCTGGAGATCAGCTCCGACCCGGCCATCGGGCGCGTCGGCGGCACCTACCACCCGACGTTCCTGTACGAGTCCCTGTGGTGCGTCGGTGTCGCGCTGCTGGTGATGTGGGCGGACAAGCGCTTCCGGATGGGCCACGGCCGGGTCTTCGCGCTGTATGTCGCGGCGTACTGCGTGGGCCGTGCCTGGATCGAGTACATGCGGGTGGACGAGGCGCACCACATCCTGGGCATGCGGCTGAACGTCTGGACCGCGCTCATCGTCGGCCTCCTCGCCGTCGCCTACCTGGTGATCTCGGCCAAGAAGGTGCCGGGCCGCGAGGCGGTCGTGGAGCCGGGGGCGCAGCTCGACGGGGACGCGGACGCCTCGGGAGATGCCGAGGACGCGGGGGACGACCCGTCCCGGGCGAAGGTCTCCGTCGACAAGAAGTCCGCCGAGTCCGCCGAGTCCGCAGGGGAGTCCGGCGACGAGAAGAGCGACGGTGCCGGCGGCAAGGAATCCGGCGCCGATGCCGATGCCGGTTCGGGTTCCGGCTCCGGCTCCGGAACCGGTTCCTCGAAGGCGAAGCCTGCCGGGAGCGGCAGCACCAAGAAGTCCTGAGGACTGGCGGTGGTCCGCGGACCGCCGCCCGCCCGGTACGAGAGCGCCGGGCGGACTCGATTCGTCGAGTCCGCCCGGCGCTTTTCGCTGTGCCGCCGTCCCCGGTCAGCGGCGGCGGTCGGCCAGAGCCAGCACCCGCTGCGCGCCGGCCACCACGGCCGCGTCGACGAAACGCCCGTCGGGCAGGGCCAGCGCCCCGGCCTCCGTCGTCGTGGCCTTCACGATCTCCTCCGCCGCCTCGATCTCCTCGGCGCCCGGCAGATGCGCGGCCTCGATGACCGGCAGCTGGCGGGGGTGGATCGCGGCCCGGCCGAGGAAGCCCAGGGCCCGGCCGTGCGCGCAGGACGCGGCCAGCCCGTCCAGGTCGCGTACGTCGGGGTAGACCGACTGCGGCGGCGGGGCGAGGCCGGCCGCGCGGGCGGCGACCACGGTCCGGCTGCGCGGCCAGGCCAGGCCCGCCTCGTCGCGGACGCCGAGTTCCGCGCGGAGGTCGGCCTCGCCGAGCGCGATCCCGTGCAGAGCGGGGTGTGCGGTGGCGATGGCGAAGGCGTGCTCGATGCCGAGGGCGGATTCGAGCAGCGCGTAGAGGGCGGGCGGCGCGGCGGGCGCGGGCAGGGCCGTGCGGGCGAGGGCCACGGCACGGTGGATGCCGGCCGGGCCGTGCACCTTGGGCAGCCGCAGCCCGGCGAGGCCGGGGAGCGCGGCGAGGGTGCGGATCTCGGTGGCGGCCCGTGGCCCGTCCAGGGTGTTGACGCGGACGTGTACGGGGGCCGGGCCCGGTGCCGGGTCGGCCAGCAGGTCGGCGGTGGCGCGCAGCGCGTAGTCCTTGCGGTCCGGGGCGACGGCGTCCTCCAGGTCGACGAGGACGATGTCGGCGCCGCAGCCGAGCGCCTTGGCGACCACGTCGGGGCGGTCGCCGGGGACGTATAGCCAGGTCAGTGGTGTCAGTGGTGCCAGTGGTGCCGGCGGCGGGGCGGTGCCCGGGGCGGCGGGCGTCACAGGGCCCCCGCCGCGCGCAGGCCGGCGATCTCCAGGGCGGTCATGCCGAGGCCGGTCAGCACCTCGTCGGTGTCCGCGCCGTGCGGCCGCCCGGCCCAGCGGATGGCGCCCGGTGTCTCGGAGAGCCGGAAGAGGACGTTCTGCATCCGCAGGGTGCCGAGTTCGTCGTCCGGCACCTCGGTGATGGAGCCGAGGGCCCGGTACTGCTCGTCGGCCAGCACATCGCGGATGTCGTAGACCGGTGCGACGGCCGCCTCGGCCTTCTCGAATTCTGCGAGCACCTCGGCGCGGTTGTGGCAGCCGATCCAGTCCCCGACGGCCTGGTCGAGTTCGTCGGCGTGTCCGGCCCGCCCGGCGCCGCTCGCGAACCAGGGCTCGTCGGTCAGGTCCGGTCGGCCGACCAGCCGCAGCACCCGTTCGGCGATGGACTGGGCCGAGGTGGAGACCGCCACCCAGGAGCCGTCGGCGGTGCGGTAGGTGTTGCGCGGCGCGTTGTTGGTGGAGCGGTTGCCGGTGCGCGGCTGGACGTAGCCGAGCTGGTCGTACCAGAGGGGCTGCGGGCCGAGGACGGTCAGCATCGGCTCGATGATCGCCATGTCGACGACCTGGCCGCGGCCGGATGGGGGTCCCCCCGCCCGACCGGAGCCGAGAGTGGGGGAGTCCCGTCCGCGCAGGGCGGCCATCACGGCGTATGACGTGGCGAGGGCGGCGATCGAGTCGGCGAGGCCGAACGGCGGCAGGGTCGGCGGGCCGTCCGGTTCGCCGGTGAGGGCGGCGAAGCCGCTCATCGCCTCGGCGAGGGTGCCGAATCCGGGGCGGCGCGCGTACGGGCCGAACTGTCCGAAGCCGGTGACCCGGGCCAGCACCAGGCGGGGGTTGGCGGCGGACAGCTCGTCCCAGCCCAGGTCCCATTTCTCCAGGGTGCCGGGGCGGAAGTTCTCGATGATGACATCGGCTCCGGCGGCGAGCCGCAGCAGCACCGCGCGGCCCTCGGGCGAGGACAGGTCCAGGGTCATCGTCTTCTTGTTGCGGCCCAGCAGCTTCCACCACAGGCCGATGCCGTCCTTGGAGGGGCCGTGGCCGCGCGAGGGGTCGGGCCGCCGCGGATGTTCGACCTTGATCACCTCGGCGCCGAAGTCCCCGAGCATGGTGGCGGCGAGCGGCCCGGCGAACAGCGTGGCGAGGTCGAGGACCCGGAGCCCGGCGAGCGGGCCGGGGGAGGATGCGGCGGTGCCGGGGGCGTCGTCGCGGGCGGCGTCGGCGTCGGTGCGGTGCGGGTCGGTCATGGTGCGGATGCCTCCGGTCGGTCGGGACGGACGGCGAGCGCGGCGGTGCGTCTCGCGAGGGTGTCGAAGCCGATGCCGTCGAGCCCGCCGACCGAGGTCGCGAGCCGGTTGCGCAGCGGTGCCGTCCAGCGGTCGGGGAGCGCGGCGGGGCTCCCGGCCAGCAGTCCGGCGATCGAGCCGGCCGTCGCACCGTTGGAGTCGGTGTCCCAACCCCCGGACACCGCACGGCAGATGGAGCCGGTGAAGTCGCCGTCGGCGTGGGTGAGGGCCGCGGCCAGCAGCGCGGCGTTGGGCACGGCGTGCACCCAGTGGTGGTGGCCGTAGGTCTCGTGCAGCCGGTCGACGACGGTGGCGAAGCCGTCCGGGGTGCCGGTGGGTTCCTCCTGCGCGGCGGCGATGCCGAAGCGCACGGCCCGCGCGAGCCGGGAGCGGACGGGGATCACCCCGAGCCCGGCCCGCAGCGCGCCGTGCACATCGCTGCCGCCGCCCGCCGCCCCGGCGAGGGCGCCCGCCGCGAACATCGCGGCGTACACACCGTTCGCGGTGTGGCTGAGGGTGGCGTCCCGCCAGGCCTCGGCGGCCGCGGCCACCGGGTCGCCGGGGTGGGTCCAGCCGAAGATGTCCGCGCGGATCTGCGCACCGATCCACTCCCGGAACGGGTTGCGGTGGCGCGCGGTGTGCGGCGGCTCGATGCCGTCCAGCAGATTGCGGTACGCGAGGCGCTCGGCGGTGAAGGTCCGTCCGGCGGGCAGTTCGTCCAGCCACAGCCGCGCCACCTCGGCGGTGGTGAAGTGATGGCCGTGGCGTTCGAGGAGCAGCAGCCCCAGGAGCGGGTAGTTGAGGTCGTCGTCCTCGGGCATCCCGTCGATGTTCTCGGCGAGCGAGGTGGCGCGGCTGCGGCGGTTCCAGGGGTGCCGGGCGGCCACCGCCGGATCGAGCCCGTTCGCGGTGAACCACGAGGCCAGCGGCCAGTTCCCGGTCGAGCGGGCCAGTGCCCGGATGCCGCTGAGCGGCAGCTTCTCGACGGGTTTGCCGAGCAGGCAGCCGGCTGCCCGGCCGAGCCAGGCCGCCTCCAGACGGGCGGTCCGCGCGGCGGCCGGGTCCGGGTCCGGAGCCCGCTCGGGGGCCGCGGCTCGTGGGGCCGTGGTTCCCGTGCCGGTGGCCACGGGGGACGCGGCCCGGGGGCGCAGCGCTTCGATCGCGGCCAGGTCCGTCGGCTCATCGACTTCCAACGGGCTGTGCAGCAGGGCGAGTTCGTCGAGCAGGCGCTCGGCGAGGGTGCGCAGTGACGGGTCGGCGGGCCCGGGGGAGGCGCCCGCCCCGCCGGGCGCCGGCGCCCCGCCCGCCGCGTGCCAGCCGCGCGCGATCGCGGTGGCGTCCCTGCCGTCCTCCGCAGCCTGCCCCAGCTCGTGCCCGACCAGGTCCTCCGGCTGCACCCACGTCACCCGGAGCGCCGCCGGGGCCCGTACCGCCGTTGTGGTCACCGCGGTTCACTCCCCGGCGAGCGCCGTGAAGGCGCGTTCGTGGGCGTGGTGGCGGTCCCGGTCGCGGGCGAAGACCTCGCGGCTGACCGCGGCCAGCGCCAGCGCCGGTGCCTCCAGGTCGAGGCGGCTGGCGCGGGCGACCTCGGTGCTCCACTCCGGCGGTACGGCGGCGGCGCCGGACAGGGCGCCGACGAGGGCGCCGCTCATCGTGGCGATGGAGTCGCAGTCGCGGCCGTAGTTGACGGAGCCGAGGACCGTGCGGCGGAAGTCGCCGCCGCCGACGAGCAGCATGCCCAGGGCGACGGGGAGTTCCTCGATGGCGTGCAGGCGGGAGGGGCGGCGGGCGCCCAGCGACGGGTTGCGGTAGTCCGGGCCGACGGTGTCGAAGGGCGCGACGGCCGCGCGCAGCGGCGCCAGCGCGGCTTCGTAGCCGGTCTGCGGCGGGCTCCCTTCCGCGGCGGCCTGTCCGGCGTACGGCGCTGCCGCCTCGCACACCGCCTCGATCGCGCGGTGGGTGCCGTCCTTGGCGAGCCGGAGGGCGTGGCCGATGACGGAGGCCACGGTGGCGTCCGGTGCGAACGCGGCGGCCACGGCCGCGGCGAAGACCCCCGCTGCCTCCCGCCCGTAGGACGACTGATGGGCACCGGCGATGTCCAGCGCCTCGGCGTAAGCCCGGTCGGGATGACCGGCGTTGACGATGCCGACCGGCGCCATGTACATCGCCGCCCCGCAGTTGACGATGTTTCCGACGCCCGCCTCGCGCGGATCGACGTGCCCGTAGTGCAGCCGCGCCACGATCCACTTCTCGGCGAGGAAGATCCGCTGCAGCGGCAGCGCCTCGGCCTCCAGCTCGGGGATCCAGCGCGGGGTGCCGATCAGATCCGGTACGAGGTGGTCGGCGATGGCGTAGGCGTCCAGGTGATCGCGCACCGTCTCGTAGACGCGGACCAGGGCATGCGTCATCAGGGTGTCGTCGGTGACGTGGCCGTCGCCCTTGTGGTACGGCGCGATCGGCCGGGCGGTGCGCCAGGCGTCGTGGAACGGGCCGACGATGCCGTCGACCCGGCCGCCGTGCCGCGCCACGATCTGCTCCGGGGTCCAGCCCTCGACGGGCCCGCCGAGGGCGTCGCCGACGGCGGCGCCGACCAGGCATCCCCTGGCCCGGTCCTCCAGTGCCGGCGAACCGGCGGGCGGCTGTGTCGTGGCCGGTGCGGCCGGGTCCTGGCCTGCCGCGCGGTGGGTGGTCGTCGAGGTCATGTGCGGGTGAGTCCTTCCACGGAGGGGCAGGGCGGCAGCGGGGCGGGCGCCGCTGCCGGGCCCGCCCCCTCGGTCCCGGCAAGCGGCGCCGGCAGGGCTTCGCCGGCTCCTTCCGGGGCGGTCAGTTCCGTACCGGCGAGCAGGCCGGCCAGTTCGACGAGGTCGGTGCCGGCCAGCCGGGGCAGGGCGCAGCCGGACAGCACCCGGCAGGCGTCCCGCCAGGTGCGGGGCAGCTCGCGGGCGCCCCCGAGCGCACCGGTCAGCGCCCCGGCGAGGGCGGGCGCCGAGTCCGCGACCCGGGACAGGCAGGCGGCGGCAGGCACCGCCTCGGCGATCCGCCCGTCCGCCGCGAGGGCGAGGGCGAGCGCGACGGGGACGGTCTCGGCGGCGGCGATGCCGTAGCTGTAGACGTGGTCGACGATCTCGTGTTCCAGGACGGGCACCAGGGCGAAGGCATTGCCGGGCCGGCCGGGCCGGTCGGCGGCGGCGGAGCGTGCGAGCCGGACCGCGTGCAGCGCGTTGCGGCGGATCTCGGTGCCCTCCGGGAGCTGTCCGAGCGCCGCGTCCACGCAGGCGCCGACCGGCGCGCCGCCGAGCGCGGCCGCCACCGCGGCGGCCATCGCGCGGGCGCCGTGCACCCCGTCGCCGTCCTGTGTGTAGCGCGCGTCGTACTCGGCGAGATCGGCCGCGGCGGACGGCTCACCGGGATGGACGACGGCCAGAACGGTGGCCCGCACGCAGGCCGCGTCGTCGAAGAAGTGCGGGTTGTCGTGGCCGGTGGCCGGCGGCCGCAGCCCGGCCGCGAGGTTGCCGAGCCCGGCCCGTACGGAGATCCGGGCGCGCAGCGGCAGCACCGCGGACTCCACCTCGGGCGCCCGGTCGGCGGCCGCGGCGACCTCGCTCGCCAGCGCGTTCCAGGCGAGGTCGATGGCGGCCCGCATCCGGCGGTCCCGGCCGAGGTCGCTGAGCAGGGCCTCGGCGGCGGTGAGCACCGAGGCGGCGGTGAAGGCGGCCCACTCGGCGTCGTCGGAGGGGCCCAGCCGCAGCGGCTCGGGCGGCTGGTTGAGGGCGATCGGGACGGGCAGGGTGGTGGTCGCGTTCTGCTCGGCGAAGGTGTCCAGCTCGCGGGTCAGCCGACGGGTCCACTCGGGCATCCGCGCGGCCCGGTGCCGGGCCGCCGGCCACCCGGCGGCATCCCCCGAGGCCAGCCCCAGCAGCAGCCCTTCGATCCGGTCGCGGGCGGAGCCGCCGGCCGGCTCACCGGTGTCCGCCCCGGCGGTGTCGTCGGCCGCTCCGGCGTCGGGGTCGGTCCGGGCCCCGGGCGGCCCCGGTGCCCGCTCCCCGTCGCCCCGCCGGCCGCCGTTCACCGGACCCCCACGGCAGCGCCCGCGACCGCCCCGGTGCCCGCCACGGTCCGCGCACCCGGCCCCGGGTCCGGCCCCGCCGTCGACCCGGCCACCGCTTCCTCCGGTGCCAGCAGGTCCGCGATGTCCAGGACGTGGTAGCCGGCCATCGACGGCAGACAGCTGCCGCGCACCGGGCCGATCGCGGCGGTCCAGGTCGCGGGGATGGCGGCGGCACCGGTCAGCGCACCGGCCAGCGCGCCCGCCACCGCCGCCGTCGTGTCGGCGTCCCGGCCCATGTTGACCGCGGTCAGCACCGACGCGGAGAAGTCACCGCGGGCGGCGGCGAAGGCGCCGAAGGCCAGGCCCACGGCCTCGGGGGCCAGGTCCGTCCAGGGGTAGCCGCCGATCACCACGGCGGAGCGCACCGCGCGCTCGGTGCCGAGCCGGGTGATGCCCGGATCGTGCCGGGAGCGCTGGGCGGCGGCGACCGCGCGGCGCAGCGAGCGGGCGGTCCAGGAGTCCTCGGGGACGACGGAGAGCGCGGCGGCGATCACCGCGTCGGTGGAGCGGGCGACCATGGCGGTGGCCACTCCGGCGGCGACCGCCCGGCCGCCGTAGATTCCCTCGCCGTCGTGGCTGACGGTGCCGTCGATGGCGACGAGCCGGGCGGCCTCGGCGGGCCGGCCCGCGGCGAACACCCCGAACGGCGCGGCCCGCATCGCCAGTCCGTCGCTCCACGCGTGCCGGTGCTGGGCGGAGATGGGGGCGGCGAGACCGCGGCGCAGGTTCTCCAGGGTGCCGCGCTCGCTGAACCCCGCACCGCGGAACGGGCCCTCGTCGCGGTCGGCGATCCACTGGTGCCAGGCGGCCTCGACATGGGCGACGGTCAGCGCCGAGCCGTGGGCGGCGAGCAGCAGCCCGGAGAAGATCGCGTACTCGGTGTCGTCGGTGCCGGCCGGTTCGTCCTCGACGTAGCCCTCGATACGGCCCCAGCGGCGGCGGATCTGGGAGGGCTTCATGTTCTCCGCGGGCGCGCCGAGCGCGTCGCCGACGGCGAGCCCGAGCATCGCGCCGCGGGCCCGGTCGCGAACCGCGCCGGCGGCAGCGGGCACGCCACCGGGGGGCACGCCCCGGGCCACGCCGTGGGGCACCTCGTCGGGCATACCGCCGGGAGCGGCGGGGCCGGAGGGCGTCAGGTGCGGTGCGCTCATGGGCGTGCCCTTCTGTCGTGCGCCGCGGACCGCCGCCGTGTCCCGGACCGCGGCCCTGTGTGCGTCCCGGCGCCCGGCACCGGCCCGCTGCGGCTATCCGTCCCACGCCGGGGCGCCGCTCTCCTGTCTCGGGCGGCAGGGTCACCCGGTCGAATCCGTGGAAGGGGGCGCAGGGATCCGGCCGCGGGCCGTCAGAAAGGCACCCAAAACGGTGTGTGACCCAGGTCTCACTGATCGACGCTCGGTAAAGTCGCAGGTCAGAGCGGTAAGTACGGCCTTCCTTGCTAGCGGCGGCGGCTTTTTCGCGCAAAGCTTCCAGGTGTTGGAGGGGGAAGCGCCGCTATCGGCCCACACCTCGCTGAAGGGAGAAGGTCCCGCTATGTCCGTCCTGGAAATCATGGATTCCGCCGCGCCGACGCACGTCGCGCACCGCGACAATCACACGCACCGCGACGTGAACGGCGGCTGGCTGCGCCCTGCCGTCTTCGGCGCGATGGACGGCCTGGTCTCGAACCTCGCCCTCATGACCGGTGTGGCGGGCGGCGCCGTGTCGCAGCAGACGATCATCATCACCGGACTGGCGGGGCTGGCCGCGGGAGCTTTCTCGATGGCGGCGGGCGAGTACACCTCGGTCGCCTCGCAGCGTGAGCTGGTCCTCGCCGAGCTGGACATCGAGCGGGGCGAGCTGCTCACGCACCCGAAGGACGAGCTGGACGAACTGGCCGCCCTCTACGCCTCGCGCGGCGTGGAGCCGTCCCTTGCCCGGAAGGTGGCCGAACAGCTCTCCCGGGATCCCGAGCAGGCGCTGGAAATTCATGCACGCGAGGAATTGGGAATCGACCCTTCCGACCTTCCTTCGCCCACTGTCGCCGCCGTTTCTTCCTTCGGATCGTTTGCGCTGGGTGCGCTGCTGCCTGTCCTTCCTTATTTGCTGGGAGCTTCCGCGCTGTGGCCCGCGGTGCTGCTCGCGCTGCTGGGACTCTTCGCCTGCGGGGCTGTTGTGGCCCGTGTGACGGCGCGCTCGTGGTGGTTCAGCGGACTGCGCCAGCTCGCCCTGGGTGGCGCGGCCGCAGGTGTGACGTACATCCTGGGGGCGTTGTTCGGAACCGTCGTAGGGTGACGCGTCATGCGGATGGCCGCATAATTAACGCGTTACCCGGCGGTTTCGTTTTGTTGACGACCGGGCATAAGGCCGAAGCGTCGCGGGCAATGTCGCCTGTCGAACGCCGCTTGTGGGACGACGAAGTGTCCGTCCACATCCTTGATCACCGTCATGTGCGGTGTCCGTATGTTGGAAGGCACTATCCGCTTTTCGAGAAGCGGGCCATCCTGTAACCTGCACGAAATTTCGCGGAGGGCCAACGTCGTCCCTCGGCAATACCTATGCCACGACGACGTTGGGAGAGCCGATGCGTTCCGCGTCCACGCACTCCGCGACCACCAGCAGCGCCAGCGCCGCCGCATGGTCGCCCATGGACGGGCGCCCCGCCCAGCAGGGGATGTACGACCCTCGCAATGAGCACGATGCCTGTGGCGTCGGCTTCGTGGCGACCCTCACCGGCGAGGCCAGCCACGCGCTGGTCGAGCAGGCGCTCACCGTCCTGACGAACCTGGAGCACCGGGGTGCCACCGGCTCGGAGCCCGACTCCGGCGACGGTGCCGGCATCCTGCTCCAGGTACCGGACGCGTTTCTTCGCGAGGACGTGACCTTCGAGCTCCCCGAGGCCGGCAGCTACGCCGTCGGCATCGCCTTTTTGCCGTCCGAGGCCCAGGATGCGGCCGACGCCGTCTCGCGCATCGAGACGATGGCCGCCGAAGAGGGCCTGGACGTCCTCGGCTGGCGCGTCGTCCCCGTCGCCCCCCAGCTGCTCGGCAACGGCGCCCGCGCCACCATGCCGGCCTTCTCCCAGCTGTTCGTCGCCGACGGCCGGAACACCGGTCTGGCCCTGGACCGCAAGGCCTTCGCGCTGCGCAAGCGCGCCGAGCGCGAGGCAGGGGTCTACTTCCCCTCGCTGTCCGCCCGGACCATCGTTTACAAGGGCATGCTCACCACCGGACAGCTGGAGCCGTTCTTCCCGGACCTGTCCGACCGCCGCTTCGCCACCGCCATCGCGCTGGTCCACTCGCGGTTCTCCACCAACACCTTCCCGAGCTGGCCGCTCGCCCACCCGTACCGCTTCGTCGCGCACAACGGCGAGATCAACACGGTCAAGGGCAACCGCAACTGGATGCGGGCGCGTGAGTCGCAGCTCGCTTCCCAGCTCTTCGGCAACCAGGACCTGGAGCGGATCTTCCCGGTCTGCACCCCGGACGCCTCCGACTCCGCCTCCTTCGACGAGGTCCTGGAGCTGCTGCACCTCGGCGGCCGCTCGCTGCCGCACTCCGTGCTGATGATGGTCCCCGAGGCGTGGGAGAACTCCCCCACCATGGACCCGGCCCGGCGCGCCTTCTACCAGTACCACTCCACGATGATGGAGCCCTGGGACGGCCCCGCCTGCGTCACCTTCACCGACGGCACCCAGGTCGGCGCGGTCCTCGACCGCAACGGCCTGCGCCCCGGCCGCTACTGGGTCACCGACGACGGCCTCGTCGTGCTCTCCTCCGAGGTCGGCGTCCTCGACATCGACCCCGCCAAGGTCGTCCGCAAGGGCCGCCTCCAGCCCGGCCGGATGTTCCTCGTCGACACCGCCGAGCACCGCATCATCGAGGACGACGAGATCAAGGGACAGCTCGCCGCCGAGCACCCCTACGAGGACTGGCTCGAAGCCGGTCTGATCGACCTCGCCGACCTGCCCGAGCGCGAGCACATCGTGCACACCCACGCCTCGGTCACCCGCCGCCAGCAGACCTTCGGCTACACCGAGGAAGAGCTGCGCGTCATCCTCGCGCCGATGGCCAAAGCCGGCGCCGAGCCGATCGGCTCGATGGGCACCGACTCGCCGATCGCCGCGCTCTCCGAGCGCCCCCGGCTGCTCTTCGACTACTTCACCCAGCTCTTCGCGCAGGTCACCAACCCGCCGCTGGACGCCATCCGCGAGGAGCTCGTCACCTCGCTGATCTCCTCCCTCGGCCCCCAGGGCAACGTCCTGGAGCCGTCCGAGGCGTCCTGTCGCAGTGTGACCCTGCCCTTCCCGGTCATCGACAACGACGAGCTGGCCAAGCTCGTGCACATCAACGCCGACGGCGACATGCCCGGCATGAAGTCCGTGACGCTCTCCGGTCTCTACCGCGTCTCCGGCGGCGGCGAGTCGCTGGCCGCCCGGATCGAGGAGATCTGCGCCGAGGCGGACGCCGCCATCGACGACGGCGCCCGGCTGATCGTGCTCTCCGACCGCCATTCGGACGCCGAGCACGCGCCGATCCCGTCGCTGCTGCTCACCGCCGCGGTCCACCACCACCTCATCGGCACCAAGGAGCGCACCCAGGTCGGGCTGCTCGTCGAGGCCGGCGATGTGCGCGAGGTGCACCACGTCGCGCTGCTCATCGGCTTCGGTGCCGCCGCCGTCAACCCCTACCTCGCGATGGAGTCCGTCGAGGACCTCGTCCGCGCCGGCACCTTCCTGCCCGGCATGGAGACCGAGGCGGCCATCAAGAACCTGATCAAGGCGCTCGGCAAGGGCGTCCTGAAGGTCATGTCCAAGATGGGCATCTCGACGGTCGCCTCCTACCGCGGCGCGCAGGTCTTCGAGGCCGTCGGCCTGGACGAGGAGTTCGTCGCGCAGTACTTCCACGGCACCGCCACCAAGATCGGCGGCGCGGGCCTGGACGTCATCGCCAAGGAGGTCGCGGCCCGGCACGTCAAGGCCTACCCGGTCTCCGGCATCGCCGCCACGCACCGCGCCCTGGAGATCGGCGGCGAGTACCAGTGGCGCCGCGAGGGCGAGCCGCACCTCTTCGACCCGGACACCGTCTTCCGGCTCCAGCACTCCACCCGCTCGCGCCGCTACGACATCTTCAAGCAGTACACGGAGCGGGTGAACGAGCAGTCCGAGCGGCTGATGACGCTGCGCGGCCTGTTCTCCTTCGCCTCCGACCGCCCCTCGATCCCGATCGAGGAGGTGGAGTCGGCCGCCGACATCGTCAAGCGTTTCTCCACCGGCGCGATGTCCTACGGCTCGATCTCCCGCGAGGCCCACGAGACCCTCGCCATCGCCATGAACCAGCTGGGCGGCAAGTCCAACACCGGTGAGGGCGGCGAGGACGCGGACCGCCTCTACGACCCGGCCCGGCGCTCCTCCATCAAGCAGGTCGCCTCCGGCCGCTTCGGCGTGACCAGCGAATACCTGGTCAACTCCGACGACATCCAGATCAAGATGGCGCAGGGCGCCAAGCCCGGCGAGGGCGGCCAGCTGCCCGGCCACAAGGTCTACCCGTGGGTCGCCAAGACCCGGCACTCGACGCCGGGCGTGGGGCTCATCTCCCCGCCGCCGCACCACGACATCTACTCCATCGAGGACCTGGCTCAGCTGATCCACGACCTCAAGAACGCCAACCCGGCGGCCCGCATCCACGTCAAGCTGGTCTCCGAGGTCGGCGTCGGTACCGTCGCCGCCGGTGTCTCCAAGGCGCACGCGGACGTCGTCCTGATCTCCGGCCACGACGGCGGAACGGGCGCCTCCCCGCTGACCTCCCTCAAGCACGCGGGCGGCCCCTGGGAGCTCGGCCTCGCCGAAACCCAGCAGACGCTGCTGCTCAACGGCCTGCGCGACCGCATCGTCGTGCAGACCGACGGCCAGCTCAAGACCGGCCGTGACGTCGTCATCGCCGCGCTGCTGGGCGCCGAGGAGTTCGGCTTCGCGACCGCGCCGCTGGTCGTCTCCGGCTGCGTCATGATGCGCGTCTGCCACCTCGACACCTGCCCCGTCGGCATCGCCACCCAGAACCCGGTGCTGCGCGAGCGGTTCAGCGGCAAGGCCGAGTACATCGTCAACTTCTTCGAGTTCATCGCCGAAGAGGTCCGCGAGCTGCTCGCCGAGCTGGGCTTCAAGACCCTCGACGAGGCCATCGGCCACGCCGAGCTCCTCAACACCTCGCAGGCCGTGGACCACTGGAAGGCGCAGGGCCTGGACCTGGCCCCGCTGCTGCACGTCCCCGAGCTGGCCGAGGGCGCCGTACGCCACCAGGTCACCATCCAGGACCACGGTCTGGAGAAGGCCCTCGACAACGAGCTGATCAAGCTCGCCGCGGACGCGCTGTCCGCGGACACCGCCGAGGCCGCCCAGCCCGTACGTGCCCAGGTCGCGATCCGGAACATCAACCGGACCGTCGGCACCATGCTCGGCCACGAGGTCACGAAGAAGTTCGGCGGTGCGGGCCTGCCCGACGACACCATCGACATCATCTTCACCGGCTCGGCCGGCCAGTCCTTCGGCGCGTTCCTGCCGCGCGGCGTCACGCTGCGCCTGGAGGGCGACGCCAACGACTACGTCGGCAAGGGCCTGTCCGGCGGCCGGGTCGTCGTCCGCCCGGACCGCGGCGCCGACCACCTCGCCGAGTACTCCACCATCGCGGGCAACACCCTCGCCTACGGCGCGACCGGCGGCGAACTGTTCCTGCGCGGCCGGGTCGGCGAGCGGTTCTGCGTCCGCAACTCCGGTGCGACCGTGGTGTCCGAGGGCGTCGGCGACCACGGCTGCGAGTACATGACCGGCGGCCACGCCGTCATCCTCGGGGAGACCGGCCGCAACCTCGCGGCGGGCATGTCCGGCGGCGTCGCGTACGTCATCGACCTCGACCCGGACAACGTCAACCGCGAACTGGCCGACGCCGTCAGCGCGCTGGACGACACCGACAAGCAGTGGCTGCACGACGTCGTGCGCCGCCACCAGGAGGAGACCGGCTCCACCGTCGCCGAAAAGCTCCTCGCGGACTGGGACACGGCCGCCGCCCGCTTCAGCAAGGTCGTCCCGGCCACCTACCAGGCAGTGCTCGCCGCCAAGGACGCCGCCGAGCGAGCCGGACTCACCGAGTCCGAGACCCACGAGAAGATGATGGAGGCGGCGACCAATGGCTGACCCCAAGGGCTTCCTGACCACCGACCGCGAGGTCGCCAAGACCCGCCCCGTCGAGGAGCGCGTCCAGGACTGGAACGAGGTCTACCAGCCCGGCTCCCTGCTGCCGATCATCAGCAAGCAGGCCGGCCGCTGCATGGACTGCGGCATCCCGTTCTGCCACAACGGCTGTCCCCTGGGGAACCTCATCCCCGAGTGGAACGACTACGCCTACCGCGAGGACTGGAGCGCCGCCAGCGAGCGGCTGCACGCCACCAACAACTTCCCGGAGTTCACCGGGCGGCTGTGCCCCGCACCCTGCGAGGCGGCGTGCGTGCTCGGCATCAACCAGCCCGCCGTCACCATCAAGAACGTCGAAGTCACCATCATCGACAAGGCGTGGGACCTCGGCGACGTCACCCCGCAGGCCCCCGAGCGGCTGTCCGGCAAGACCGTCGCCGTCATCGGCTCCGGCCCGGCCGGACTGGCCGCCGCCCAGCAGCTGACCCGGGCCGGCCACACCGTCGCCGTCTACGAGCGCGCGGACCGGATCGGCGGACTGCTCCGCTACGGCATCCCCGAGTTCAAGATGGAAAAGAGCCACATCAACCGCCGTATCGAGCAGATGCGTGCGGAGGGCACCAAGTTCCGTACCGAGATGGAGATCGGCCGGGACATCGACGCCAAGAAGCTGCGCAAGCGCTACGACGCCGTCGTCATCGCCGCGGGCTCCACCACCTCCCGCGACCTGCCGGTCCCCGGCCGTGAGCTGAACGGCATCCACTTCGCGATGGAGTACCTGCCGCTCGCCAACAAGGTGCAGGAGGGTGACCTGACCGTCGCCCCGATCAGCGCCGAGGGCAAGCACGTCGTCGTCATCGGCGGTGGCGACACCGGCGCCGACTGCGTCGGCACCGCCCACCGCCAGGGCGCGGCCTCCGTGACCCAGCTGGAGATCATGGGCAAGCCGGGCGACGAGCGGAACCCGAACCAGCCGTGGCCGACCTTCCCGATGCTCTACAAGGTCACCTCCGCGCACGAGGAGGGCGGCGAGCGGCTCTACTCCGTCTCGACCACCCACTTCGAGGGCGACGAGGACGGCAACGTCCAGTGGCTGCACCTGACCGAGGTGGAGTTCAAGGACGGCAAGCCCGAGCCCAAGCCCGGCACCGAGCGGAAGATCCCGGCGCAGCTGGTCACCCTCGCGATGGGCTTCACCGGCACCGACCAGGAGAACGGACTGGTCTCCCAGTTCGGGCTGGAGCTGGACGCCCGCGGCAACATCGCCCGCGACGCGGACTTCGCCACCAACGTCCCCGGCGTGTACGTCGCCGGTGACGCGGGCCGCGGCCAGTCGCTGATCGTGTGGGCCATCGCCGAGGGCCGGTCCGCGGCCAAGGGCGTGGACCGCTTCCTCACCGGAGCCAGCGCCCTGCCGGCTCCCATCAAGCCGACGGATCGCGCACTGACCGTGTAGCCGACCGTCACCAGTTGTCCCGTACAACGTCGTGCGGAACAGCCGCGGCGCCTGCCCCCTCCCCGACCGGAGGGCAGGCGCCGCGGGCCTTTTCGGACCGGATCCGTCCCCACGGCCACGACCCGGCGCGGCTACGACCCGCTGCGCTGCCCGGGGAACCGCCGCCCCAACTGCTGCGCCAGCTCGCGCGCGGGAGCCGGTACGGCCCGCGGCGGGGGAGTGCCCGGCGGGCGGAAATCGTGCACGGGCGGGCACCACACCGACAGTTCGCTACGGCCCTCGCCCCTCGGCAGTACCCACCGCGGATCGACATGCACGCGCAGCACCTGCGCCTCGATCCGGGTCCGGTCACCGTCGGCGAGGGTGTGCCCGCCGATCCGGCGCGCCTCCAACTGCACCGGGCAGTACGACAGTCGGGGCGGCCGCACCAGCTCCGACGGCTCGGTCCACGGCGCCTCCGCCGGGCCCGACTCGTCGCCTCCCGGCCCGGCAGGCGGCAGATTGAAGACCACGTCCGGGCGTACCGCGAGATTGCGCGCCGTACGGCCGCGGGCGGGCAGCGACACGCTCACGACCGGGCCCAGCTCCCAGCGGATCCGGAGGGTGACCAGCTCGAAGGTACCGTCGTCGTTCTCCGTGGACAGCAGCGCCGAGGCAACCGAACTGCTCTTCTCCAGCACGCCTTTCATGCCCTTGAGGATAGAAGCCGGACGCTTCGGTGCTCACCGAAGTGTTACGGGCGATTACTCTCTGCACATGAACCCATGGGACGCCGACCACGAGAGCACCGCGGAAACCCCCGATCTGGCGGCCCTCGCCGCCCTCCTCGCGGACCGCACCCGCGCCACCATGTGCATGGCCCTGCTCGACGGCGGCTCCTGGACCGCGGGCGAACTCGCCGAATACGCGGCGGTGGCCCCCTCCACCACCACCGAACACCTCAACCTCCTGGTCGCCGGAGGCCTGTTGGCCGAGGAACGCCACGGCCGCCGGCGTTACGTACGCCTCGCCGGCCCGGACACCGCCGAAGCCCTGGAGAATCTCGCCGGGCTGGCCCCCTACCGCCAGATCCCGATCCGCTCACTCGCCGAGGCCAACCAGCGCAGAGCCCTGCACCACGCAAGGACCTGCTACGACCACATCGCCGGAGCGCTGGGCGTCGCGATCGCCGACGCCATGACCGAACGCGGCCTGCTGGCAAGGGAATACGGCCTGGTGCTGACCCGCGCCGGCGCCGACTGGCTGGCCGGCCTCGGCATCCCCGACCCCGGCCCGCAGGTCGCCCACCGCGCCCACGTCCGCACCTGCCTCGACTGGACGGTGCGCCGCCAGCACCTCTCCGGTGCCCTCGCCGCGGCCCTGTGCCGCCACGCCCTGACCCGGTCCTGGATCCTCAAGTCCCCCTCCACCCGCATCCTCACCCTCACCGACACCGGCCGCACCGCACTGCGCGACAGCCTGGGCCTTCCCGAGGAGGTGCTGGCGCCGTCCCCCGCGGCGGTGCTCCCGGCGGGGGTGCGGGGGCGGGGCGGCACCGGGGCGTGAGCCGCTACTCCTGATCGGCGACGGACGCCGGGAAACCGCCGGTGGCGATCGGGCCCCAGCGCAGCGGGGTCACCCGGATCAGGGACTTGCCCTGCTTGCGCATGGCCTCGCGGTACTCGTCCCAGTCCGGGTGCTCGCCGGAGATGTTGCGGAAGTACTCCACCAACGGCTCGACCGAGTCGGGGGAGTCGATGACCTCGGCCTCACCGTCGACCTGCACCCACGGACCGTTCCACTCGTCGGACAGCACGATGACGCTGACCGAAGCGACCTGGCGGATGTTGCGGACCTTGGCGCGCTCCGGGTACGTCGACATGACCAGCCGCCCGGAGTCGTCCACCCCGCAGGTCAGCGGCGATCCCTGAGGAGTGCCGTCGGAGCGGCGGGTGAGCAGGATCGCGCGGTGGCGGGGCCGGACGAACTCCAGGAGGCCGGGCAGTTCGACACGGGTGTTGGTGGCGATGGAAGGGCTCATGGCGGTGAGCCTAGAGGAGTGGGTCCGAAAGTCGCGGCTGACCGCGGCCACCGGGCCCGGGGCGCGCCGTCAGCCCTTGAGGAGCTGCTTGCCGGTGGCCGCGTCCACGACCTTGCGGCCGTCCAGCTCACTCTTGAGGTGGACCTTCACCTTGTCGGTGGCCAGTTGGGAGGTGCACATCCCGTCCGGGTCCTTGGGCTTGCCCCAACCGGAGATCACGATCAGGTCCTTGGTCTCGTGCGTGTGCACACCGTAGCGGGCATCGCAGCCGCCGTGCCCGACGGTCACCGTGATCTCCTTGACCTGGGTGTCCTTGGGGCGGTCGGCGCCCGCCAGCGGCAGCATCGCATCCTTCCGGCCGGACACCGGGGAGACCTTCGGCCAGTCCCGCGCTATCTGATCGGCTCGCCGTTCGAACGGATCCTTCTTCTTCGGGGGCGCGGTGCCCACTGTCTGCGTATCGCCGCCGCAGCCGGAGAGCGCGACGGTGCCGGCCGCGGCCATCGCGAGGACGGCGGCGAGCGTACGGCCACGGGTCGGTGTGTGGCGACGGGTGGTGCCGGTGCGGGCCATGGACATCTGCTGGTCGGTGGTTCCTCGCATGACATGCCTCCTTGGGGTCACGGATGGGACGTGGCCGGCCGGAATCGGGTTCCGGAACAGCCGCTTCCCTTGTGCGGCACGGGCGAACGCCGCCCCGGCCCGTCCGCTGGTGGCGCAAACGGGGGCGGCAGCGGAGAGGGCGGGGCCAGGGGGGCTGCCGTGGGGATCACACCGGGCTCCCCGGATCCGCGCCCGCCATCCTGGACGCCCTCGGTCGGCTCGGTGCCCGTCCGGGCGCTCTGCGGCGGATCGTGCTCACCCACTCCCGTGTCGACCACATGGGCTCGGCCGCCGATCTGGTGGACGCCACCGGTGCCCGCGTCCTCGCCCGAGCGGACGACGTCCCCTGCGTCAGCGGTGCCGCGCCGGCGCCGCCGTCCGTGCACACCCCCGCCGAACGCGCGCTGCACGAACAGGTCATGGCGGGCCTCGCACGCGCGGAGCTCCCGCCGCTGCGCCACCTCCCCGTGGACGTCGCCCTGCACGACGGCGACACCCTGGACGACGGGAGGGAACCCGTGCGGGTGCTGCACGTCCCGGTCACACCCCGGGCGGTAGCGCGCTCCATCTGCCCGGCAGCGGCCTCCTGTTCCCCGGCGACGTCATCGGCACGGGGGAGGGGCGCGCGGTGCTCGGACCCTTCACGCCGACCGGGCGGCGGCCGTCGCGTCCTTCCGCCGGCTCGCGGCCCTGGAGGATGTGGACACGCTGTGCGTGCCGCACGGCGAGCCGATCCGTACGGACGTGCGGGGGGTGCTGACGGTGGCCACGCGGGAGACGGACCGGACGTGAGGGGCGGCCGGGTCCCCTCCCGTGGGCCGTGGCGGTCAAGGGCGCCGGAGCGGTCAGGACGGCGCCGGAGCGGTCAGGCCGATTCGCGGGCCTCGATGTGGAAGGTGCCCAGGTGATGGGTGGCGGGGGCGGTGCCGGGGTGGCGTATGAGGGTGTCGACCAGGGCGGCGATGCGGTCCGGCGGGGTGATCTCGGCACGGACACTGGTCAGCCGCGGACGGAGCAGCCGGGCCAGCAGCAGATCGTCCGCGCCGACCACCGCGATCCGGCCGGGGCCGCCGCCGATGGTGTGCCCGGCGTCCTGGAGGGCGCGCATCAGCAGCATCGCGTACTCGTCGTTGTAGGCGAACACCGAGTCCAGGCCGAGGTCCGGCCAGGCCGCGGCGAGGGCGGCGGCGGACTCCTCGGTCAGGGCGAGGTCGAGCGGACGGACCTCGGCACCGGGGTGCCCGGCGGCCGCCGCCCGGACGCCTGCGAGCCGCGGCCCGGCGAACGCCGCCAGGCCCGCCTCGGCCGGCCGCACGACACCGATCCGCCGTCGGCCGCGGCCCAGCAGATGCGCGCCCGCCCGCAGCCCGGCCTCCTCCTGGTCCAGCAGCAGGGTGTGGGCGCCCGGTATCGCCGGCGGGCCGTGCGTGAGGACGGCGGCGGTTCCGGCGCGACGGAGGAGCTCGACGGCGGGCGCGTCCAGCGCCGGCTCGTGCAGCGTCAGCACGGCGGCGGGCCGCAGTTCGGCCCAGGCGCGGGCCGCCGCCATCGGGGACGCGGCGGCCGCGCCGTGCAGCACACCGGTGTAGCCCAGGCGGTGCAGCGCGCTCTGGAAGCCGGCCAGGAAGGCGCTGAAGAGGGGCCCGAAGGCGGGGGCGGTGTCGGCCGGCGCGGCCAGCAGGACGATGCTGCCCCGTCCGGCGCGCAGGCTGCGGGCGGCGGCGTGCGGGACGTACCCCAGCTCCTCGGCGGCGGCCCGGACCCTGGCCTGCGCCGCCTCGCCCACCCGGCCGGCGGCCTGCCCGTTGAGGACGTAGGAGACCGTGGCGCGCGAGACCCCGGCGCGGTGCGCAACGGCCGCGCTGGTGGGGGCTGTTGGGGCCGCCCGGCGGCCGGCTGCGTCAGTCATCGTGCCGGGCATCCTCGCACAGGGAAGTGCGGGCCCTGGGGGAGGGCCGGGGTGCCGGCAGGGGCGGCCGCCCCGTCCCGGATCCGGTCAGTTCCCGCCAACTCCCGGGCGCGGCACGGTGCCCGCCGCGCGCCCGGGACGCCCCGCCGAACGCACCGCCCGGCGCCCGCTACGTAGCGCAGTCCAGCAGCGTCTTGCACAGGCCGCAGCGGGCCTGCAGCCGGCCGCGGACCGGGACGCGGATCCGCTGGTGGCAGGTGGGGCAGGGGAACGACACCCGCAGCGGGGCCGTGCCCTCGAAGGCGTAGCCGTCGCCGTGCGACCGGCCGCCGTGTCCCCGGCCCGCGGCCGCGCGGCGGTCCCTGGCGTAGTGCCGCCGGGCCTGCCATCCGGCGGCGGCCAGCGGCGGCTGCCGGGCGTCCTCGCGGGCCCGCGCCAGCCCGGCCGTGTAGGCGTCGTACGCCTGCGGGCTGGTGAACCACGGGGCCGGGTCCTCGCCGAAGAACAGCGCCCGCTTGGCGAGGACGTAGCCGAATTCCTCCGGTGTCAGATAGCCGAGCTTCTGGGAGAACGGGCCGTGCTCGCGGTAGGCGTCCAGCAGCAGCCAGCCGGCGCCGAGGTAGGTGGTCGCGGTGTCGGTGAGGATCTCGTTGTCGCGGGTGCCGGGCAGGGCGAGGTCGAGGCGGTGCAGATAGACGTGCATCACTTCATGGGCGAGCGCGGCCCCGATGTCCTTGCGGTGATGCGTGAAGCGCTCGTTGAGTTCGATGAAGTACTCCGGGCCCGCGGTGAGTTCGACGTTCGCGGCATGCTCCATCTCGCGGAACGACACGACCGTCCGCGCGTTCGGCAGCCGCAGATGACGCACCATCGCGCCCGCCACCCGCTGCGCGCCCAGATGCAGGTCCTCGGAGTCGTCGAAGGCGACGTCGACGGGCAGCACACTGGCCGCGAAGGTGCTCACCGTGTCGTACGACAGGCGCTTGTAGAGCGCGGTCAGGGCCGTACGGACCGTGCCGATATGGGGAAAGCCGTGCGCGATGTCGTTGTCACCCGTAGCCACCCGGCCACTGTACGACTGACCGGGATCGACCGGTATGGGCCGTACGGGGCGGGCCACGCACGGCAGTTGGCCGGATGCAGACCCTTGTCACCCTGTTCGAACACTCCACATAATCACAGGGCGCTCCACGGACTCATCCCCCACTGGGTCCGGACGTCTCGCGGTGTGCTGCCGTCTCTCCACGCAGTCCTTTCGGCGGCCCCCTCGGCTCCGGTGTGGGCATGGGCTCGTCATCGACGTGCAACCCCCCACGAAAGGAAGCCCGTTGCGCAGCTACCTGAAGCACCTCAAGAGAACCACCGCCGTCGGCGCGGTCGCCCTGGCCGCCTTCAGCCTCCAGCCCGGATCGGCCTTCGCCGCCCCCGGGCCCACCCCCTCCGACTCCCACACCAAGGTCGTCGGCGGCACCAAGGCCGAACAGGGTGAATTCCCCTTCATGGTGCGGCTGTCGATGGGCTGCGGCGGCGCGATGTACGCCAAGGACGTCGTCCTGACCGCCGCGCACTGTGTCGACGGCAGCGGCCCGAACACCTCGATCACCGCCACCGGCGGCGTGGTCGACCTGGAGGACTCCGCCGCGGTCACCGCCAAGTCCACCGAGGTTCTGCAGGCCCCCGGCTACAACGGCAAGGGCAAGGACTGGGCGCTGATCAAGCTCGACAAGGCCCTCGACCTGCCGACGCTGAAGATCGCCGAGGACGACAAGCTCAACAACGGCGACTTCGAGATAGCCGGCTGGGGCGCCGACAAGGAAGGCGGCGACCAGCAGCGCTATCTCCTCAAGGCCACCGTGCCGTTCGTCGACGACGCGGCCTGCGAGAAGGCCTACGGCGACTCGCTGACGCCCGGCGACGAGATCTGCGCCGGCAAGCTGGACACCGGCGGCATCGACACCTGCCAGGGCGACTCCGGCGGCCCGATGTTCCGCAAGGACGACGCCGGCGAATGGCTCCAGGTCGGCATCGTCTCCTGGGGCGAGGGCTGCGCACGGCCCGGCAAGCCCGGTGTCTACAGCGAGGTGAGCACCTTCGCCGCGGACATCAAGAAGGCCGCCGGGGAACTGGGCGGCTGACCGTACGGACCGACACGAAGGGCCCGGGGCATGCTCCCCGGGCCCTTCGCCGTACCCGTACCGCCCGGAACCGCGGCGCGAGGACCGATCGCGGCCGGCAGGGCCCGGCGGCGGCCCCGTTAGTCCAACATCTGCCCCGCCTTTGTCCATAGGCGCACGCCCCGCGCCGCCCGCACGCTGTCCGGCGACAGGCAGTGCAGGTGCGAAGGAGGACAGCGCGCGTGAACGAACAGACAGGTGCCGCCGGTCGCGGCCCCAGCCGCCGGAAGGTCGTCGCCGCCACCGCGCTGGCTGGGATCGCCACCACCCTCCCGCTCGGCGCGCACACCGCCGCGGCCGCGGCCCGAGCGGGCGAGACCGTCCTGCACTCCGATGCGCTGGACGTCCGCGTCGACACCGCCTTCCCGCGCATCGTCTCCTACACCGACCGCGCCGGCGGCGCCGTACTGCACGGCCAGGAAACCCCCGTCACGCAGGTCCTCATCGACGGCACCGCCCACACCCCCGAGGTCAGCCACCGGGCCCGCGGCGACCGCGCCCACTACACCCTCGCCTTCGACGGCGGCACCGAGATCACCGTCGAGATCGCCGTCAAGGGATGGCAGGTCACCTGGCGGGTCACCGGCATCACCGACACCGCGGCGCTGCGCGTCGGCACCCTGGAGATCCCGGCCCTCGCCCTGCTGAGCGTCCGCAGCGACCAGCCGGGCGCCGCACTGCTCGCCGCCCGCATCGACCTCGACAAGGCCAAGAGCGGTGACACCCTCGTCAAACCGGCCGCCGACACCCCCGCCGAGGCCTCGCCCACCGGCTGCGCCTACGCCGTCCTCGCCACCGGCCAACTGGCCGCAGCGCTGGAGACCAACACCGTCCAGGACAAGCCGTCCGGCGCCACCACCTGGGAAAACGGCCGGCTGTGGCGGCAGACCGTCAAGGGCGACGGCTTCGTCAAGGCACAACTGGGGTGCGGCCAGTGGACCCACCGGGCGGCCGGCCAGCCCGTCGACGCCACCGACCCGCTGCCGCAGGCGACCGTCATCGTCACCCGCGACCGCAACGGCGACGGCACGGCCGACTGGCAGGACGCCGCCATCGCACTGCGCGACATCATGGTGACACCGCTGGGCGCCGACGAGCAGCATCTGCGGGTCGTCCCGCACATCCCGTTCAACTTCGCCAGCCAGGCCACCAACCCGTTCCTCGCCACCCTCGACAACGTCAAACGGATCGCCCTGGCCACCGACGGGCTGCGGCAGTTCACGCTCCTGAAGGGCTACCAGTCCGAAGGCCACGACTCCGCGCACCCGGACTACGGCGGAAACTACAACGAGCGGGCCGGCGGCCTCGCGGACCTCAACGCGCTGCTGCGCGCCGGAAAGAAGTGGAACAGCGACTTCGCGGTGCACGTCAACGCCACCGAGTCCTACCCCGTCGCGCACGCCTTCTCCGAAACGCTCGTCGACAGGGACGACAAGCAGTGGGACTGGCTCGACCAGTCCTACCGCATCGACGCCCGCCGCGACCTGGTCTCCGGCGACATCACCCGCCGCTTCGCCCAGCTGCGCGAGGAGACCGACCCGGCGCTGAACACCGTCTACCTCGACGTCTTCCGCGAGTCCGGCTGGAACTCCGACCGCCTGCAGCGGCATCTGCACGACCAGGGCTGGCAGATCGCCACCGAGTGGGGGCACGGCCTGGAGCGTTCCTCGCTGTGGTCGCACTGGGCGACCGAGACCGACTACGGCCCCGACGCCTCGCGCGGCATCAACTCCCGGCTGATCCGCTTCGTGCGCAACCACCACAAGGACGTCTTCGCCGACAAGTGGCCGACGCTGCTGGGCGCGGGCCGGATGGGCAACTTCGAGGGCTGGGTCGGCAAGACCGACTGGGACGCCTTCCACAAGATCATCTGGGCGGACGCGCTGCCCGCGAAGTACCTCCAGGCCTACCCGATCAAGACCTGGGCCGACCACGAGATCACCTTCGAGGGCCCCACCCGCACCTCCGTCAGCGACGCGGACGGCACCCGGAAGATCACCACCGACGGGCGGACCGTCTACGACGACGGCACCTACCTGCTGCCCTGGGAGCCGCGCCGCGCCACCGACCCGGACAAGCTCTACCACTACCACCCCAAGGGCGGCACGAGCAGTTGGACGCTGCCCCGCGGCTGGTCCGGCAGCGGCCCCGTTCACGTCTACCGGCTCACCGACCAGGGCCGTGCCGACGAGACGCGCGTCCCCGTCAGCGGCGGCCGCATCACCCTCACCGCACAAGCAGGCGTCGCCTACGTCGTTCACCGCCGCAAGGCCCCCGCACAGGGCGGCCCCGACTGGGGCGAGGGCACCGCCCTGGCCGACCCCGGCTTCCACTCCGGAACCCTCGACGCCTGGCAGGCCACCGGCCCCGCCACGGTCGAACGCAGCGCCCTCGGCGACCACGAACTGGTCATCGGCGCGGGTGCCGCCGCCACCGTCGGCCAGAAACTCACCCGGCTCGCCCCCGGCACCTACGCCGCATCCGTCCAGGTCGAGGTCGGCGCCGAAGCGGGGGAGCGGCGGCGGGCCGCACTCGCCCTCCGCACCGCCGACGGCGTCACCGCCACCAACTGGACCGAGACCTCCACGGCCGGCAACTACGTCGCCGCCGACCGCAAGTCCGGCACCCGCTTCCAGCGGCTCTTCACCCACTTCACCGTCCCCGAGGGCGGCGGCCCCGTCACCCTCACCCTGACCGCAGCGGCGGGCACCGCGCGCATCCGATTCGACAACGTACGGATCGTGCCCGCACAGCGCAGCACCAAGAAGGGCACCCTGGTCCACGAGGACTTCGAGCACGTCCCCCAGGGCTGGGGCGTCTTCGTCAAGGGCGACGCCGGCGACATCACCGACCCGCGCACCCATATCGCCCAGCGGCACGCCCCGTTCACCCAGCGAGGCTGGAACGGCAAGGCCGTCGACGACGTCATCGACGGCGGCCAGTCGCTCAAATCACGCGGCGAGAACACCGGCCTGGTCTACCGCACCGTCCCGCACACCGTCCGCTTCACCGCCGGCCGCCGCTACCGCGTCACCTTCCGCCACGAGAACGAGAAAGCCGGACAGTACGCCTGGGTCACCGCGGTCGACGCGCCCAAGACCCGCGAACTGACCCGCACCCCCCTGCCCGCCGCCACCCGACCCACCACCCACACCTACGAGTTCACCGCCCCCGCCGACGGCGAGGCCTGGGTGGGGCTGCGCAAGGTGGGCGACGACGGCACGGCGGAATTCGTCCTCGACACGTTCGAGGTGCAAGAGCTGTGACGCCCGCCGCGCCGTGACCGAACCCGCCGTAGGGCCGGGCCGACTTCCCCGCCCGCCCCTACGGCGTCCCATCCCCCGCCGCCTGCGTCAGCGCGGCGCGCAGGGATACAGACCGGGCGCCCCCGCCCCTTCCCCCACGAGGGGCGGGGCGCCCTCCATTTCCCACAGCAGCAGCTCGTTCTCCCCCTCGCGCAGCACCGGCCCCGGCACGAACAGCGCACGCTGCGGCCCCACATCCCAATAGCGGCCCAGGCAGAAGCCGTTGACCCACGCGAAGCCGCGCACCCAGCCGGGCAGCACGAGATCCGCGTCACCGGGACGGCCCTCCAGCACCAGAGTGCCGCGATACAGCCCCGCACCACCGGCGCCCGCCCCCTCCTCCCGGGCCCGGAACGGCACCTTCGCCACCGCCCCCGCCTCCTCCAGGGCATCCAGCCGCAACCCACGCGCCCTTACCCCGTGCAGATACTGGCGCTCGTGCAGCAGCCCGCCGGTGATCCCCTTCGCCTCTCCCAGCCGCGGCCCGTAGTTGACCCGCCCCAGCGACTCCACCCACAGCTCCACCGACGCCGGCCCCGCGACCTCCCCGATCACCGCTTCCTCGGTGGGCTCGATGCTCTCGGCGTTCTCGGTGCCCAGCACCGGCCCCCGCACCCCGTCCACCCACACCACCGCCCGGTCCCGCAGCCCCGACACCCGCAGCGGATACGGGCCGCGCGGCCCCGGCACCTCCACCCGGTAGCGGACCACCCCCCGGTCCACCCCCAGCTCCTCGAACGTCACCGGACCGCCCGCCTCGACCTCCGCGCCGCCCAGCACCTCCATCACGTCCGCGACGGGCGCCCACTCCCCGACCACCGCGGACACCGGAGCGGACAGCACCCGCGGCGGCTCCGGCAACTGCGGCAGCGGACCGCTCGCCCACTCGGCGAGCACCTCCCGGAACCGCCAGAACTTCTCCGTCGGACGGCCGCGTTCATCGACCGGCGCGTCGTAGTCGTACGACGTCACCGTCGGCTGCAACGCCCCGTCGTGCAGGTCACCGGCCCGGTTCGCGCCCGCCCACCCGCCGAAACTCGTCCCCCCGTGCGCCATGTAGATGTTCACCGAGCCCCCGCACTCCAGGATCTCCCGCAGCGCCGCCGCGGCGACCTCCGGAGCCCGCGGCACCCCGCCGCGCCCCCAGTGCGCGAACCAGCCGCACCAGAACTCCATACACATCAACGGCCCCTCCGGCCGGTGTCGGCGCAGCGTCGCGAACGCCTCCCGGGCGCCGGAGCCGAAGTTGACGGTGGCCGTCACCCCCGGGATCGAGCCGCCCGTCAGCATGTGGTCCTCCGGCCCGTCCGACGTGAACAGCGGCACCCGCACCCCCAGCGTCCGCAACAGGGACGCGACCTGCGCCAAATACACCGCGTCACTGCCGTACGACCCGTACTCGTTCTCCGCCTGCACCATGATCACCGGGCCGCCGGTGTCACACTGCCGCGCCACGACCTGCGGCATCAGCCGCGCGAACCACGCTTCCACCGCCCGCAGATACTCCGCGTCCCGGGTCCGCACCCGCCGGCCCAACGGCCCGGTCAGCCACTCCGGCAGCCCGCCGTTCTCCCACTCCGCGCAGATGTACGGCCCCGGCCGGACGATCGCCCACAACCCCGCCGCGTGCGCCGCGTCCAGGAACCGGCCCAGCGCCTCGGGATCGTCGAACACACCGGGGCGCGGCTCGTGCAGATTCCACGGCACATACGTCTCCACGCAGTTCAGCCCCATCGCGCGCAGCATCGCCAGGCGGTGATCCCACTGCGCCTCGTGCACCCGGAAATAGTGCAGCGCCCCGGACAACAGCCGCACCGGCCGCCCGTCCAGCACGAAGTCCCGCTCGCCCACCTCGAACTGCGCCACGTCTGCCGCCCCTGTCCGCTCACACCCACCCCGCGTGCCGGTCACGCGCATCGGTCACCCTCGCCCTCTGGCGGTGCGGCGGTCCATGGACAAAGATCGTCGTTGTTTGGACGGAGCGGTGGGCGCGTGGCGCGGGGCCGGTACACGGCGGTGAGCGGCGGTGAGCGGCGCCTTCCACGACGGGCACGGCGACTGACGAGGCGACGGGAGGTCCGGGCATGTACCACACCTGGATGCGCTACTTCACTCCGAGCCCGGTCCACCACCGGCTCGGCCTGGTGTGCCTGGGGGTAGGACTGCAGCACGGCGCACTGCCGGCGGTCGGCCCGCGCACCCTCGACCACCACGTCGCCATCATCATCAACGCCGGCCGCGGCTGGTGCACCGGGCCCGACGGGCGGCGCGAAGTGGTCACCGCGCCCGCCCTGTTGTGGATCGTGCCGGGTGTGCCGCACCACTACGGGGCCGACCCGGAGACCGGCTGGGACGAGAGCTTCGTCGACTTCACGGGGCCGGCCGCCACCACGTACACCGAACTGGGCTACATCGAACCCCACCGCCCCGTCGTCCCCCTCGCCGACACGGCCCCGGCCCGCGCGGCCGTCGGCCGGATCGCGCGCGCGGCGCGTCGCGGCAATCCCCTGCTCGACGTGGAAGCCGCGGCCGCCGTGCATGAACTCCTCGTCGCACTCCGGCGCGCGCGGGCCGATACGGACGCCGACGGCGATCCCGTGCTGCAGTCGCTGGCGCGGGACGCGTTCCTGCCCCTGTCCGTGGCCGAACACGCGGGCCGGCACGGCATGACACCCGCGGAACTGCGGGCCGCCGTACGGCGGGGGGCGGGGTGCAGCCCCAAGGACTACCTGCTGGGGATACGGCTGGGGCGGGCGAAGGAGCTGCTGGTGGGCACGGAGCTGCCGGTGGCGGCGGTCGCGAGGCGGGTGGGGTACGACGATCCCGCCTACTTCAGCCGACTGTTCACCCGCCGGGTGGGCACCGCACCGGTCCGCTTCCGTGCGCGGCAGGTCCGCAGTGTCCCGGGGGGCTGGTCCACGCAGGTACCTGACCCGGACAATCCGCCGCTGGTCAATGGGCGTCGGGGCTGAGGCGGGGTTGCCGTCGGCGTTCGTGGTTACGGGGCCGGGTGGCTTGGGTGGGGTGGGTTCGGTGTGTGGGTGGTGGGGCCGGAGGGGGGCCGCCCCGGGGTGTCTCCTCGACGCATGTGCCCTCGGGTACGTGGTTTAGACGGGGCCCCGTCTGGCACCTGTCGCTGCGGGGACACCCCGGGGCGGCCCCCCTCCGGCCGTCCGCCGTCGCCGACTCTCCCGCCGTACCCATGACCGTATGACCGTCCAGAGACGGAGACACGACAGACCTACGCCCCGGGCCCGTAGTTCGCTCACGCTCCGGCCCGTTTTGCTCGCCATGTTCGGCCCGTCGCTCGCTCATGTGAGGGCCGGGGGTGGTGTGTCCGCGCGAGCCCGGGGCGGCATGCCTGTGCGGGCCGAGATGGGGTGCCGAACCCGGCTGGTGTACCCGCACCAGCCCGGTTGGCGTGTCTGTGCGGGCCGGGGTGGTGTGCCTGCGCGGCCCAGGTGGTGTGGGGGTCTTGGTGGTGTGGGGGTCTTGGTGTTGTCGTGACGGGTCGTGGGTCGGTGGGGCGGTCGGGGGCGTGCGTAGGGCCGGAGGGGCCGTACCGGGGGGTCCCCGCAGCGACAGGTGCCGGATGGGGGCCCACTTCTGCACGTAGCCGAGGGCACATGCGTCGAGGAGACACCCCGGTACGGCCCCTCCGGCCCCCACCACCCACACACCCCAACCGGCCCCCGGCAAACCCCGGCCACGCCGCCCCGCCCCGCCGCCCCGCCCCGCTGTCAGGGGGAGACCTCCTCCAGGGGACGGTCGGTGGTTTCCTCCGCGAGTGTGGCGGCGACCGCCGCGCCTGCCAGTGCGACCGCGCCGAGCATGACGAAGACGCCGGTCAGGCCGGTGCTGCCGGCGTAGACCGCGCCCACCAGCAGTGGGCCGAGGATCACGCCGATGCGGTTGAGGGCGCCGCCGACGCTGCAGCCCAGGGCCCGCATCCGGGTCGGGTACAGCTCCGGTGTGTAGAGGTAGAGGCAGATGTTGGAGCCGAAGAAGCAGACCGCGGCCAGCGATGTCCAGACCAGTACCTGTACCGGCGTTCCGGCGCCGAGCGCGGCGAGGACGAGGAGGACCGCGGCCGCGCCGCCGAGGAAGAGGGCGAAGATGCGGCGGCGGCCGATCCGGTCGACGGTGAGCGCGGCCAGCAGGCAGCCGAGCAGCCCGGCGACCGAGGTGACGGTCGAGTAGAGCAGGGCGTCGGTGAGGTTGAGGCCGAACCGGGTGCCGTAGATCGTCGGGAGCCAGGACGTGATGCCGTAGTTCACGAAGTAGCCGGTGAACCAGAGGGTGCCGACGACGAGGGTGCGGCGCCGGTAGCGGCCGGTGAACAGGCCGCGCAGGCCGGTGGCGGCCCGTTCGGCGGGGGTGGCGGAAGGGCCGGGGGCGGGGGCGGCGGCGTCGGGTGCGGAAGGTGTGTCGGACGGCAGCGGCGGCAACGGGCGGCCCGTCGCGGCAGCGACCTTCGTTTCGATGAGGTCCATGGTCGCGGCCGCTTCCCGCAGTCGTCCGCGGTCGGCGAGCCAGCGGGGTGATTCGGGGACCGTGCGGCGGACCAGGAGGCACAGCAGGCCGGGGAGGGCGGCGAGCGCGTACATCCAGCGCCAGCCGAGGGCGGGTACGACCCAGGCGGCGCAGAGTGCGCCGAGGGTGAGTCCGGCGGGGAAGACGAGTTCGTAGAGCAGGACGAAGCGGCCGCGGCCGTGGCTGCGGGTGATTTCGCTGATGAAGGTGGCGGCCACCGGGACCTCGCCGCCGATGGCGAGGCCCTGGACGAAGCGCAGTGCGGTGAAGGGGGTCGGTCCGGGGCTGGCGGCGAGGGCGAGGGAGACGATGCCGGAGGCGCCGATGCACAGGGCGATGACCTTGACCCGGCCGATGCGGTCCGCCATCCGGCCGGAGAAGAGGGCGCCGATCAGCATGCCCACGGAGCCGATGGTCAGCACGAGGGTGGATTCGGCGGTCGACAGGCTCCATTCCTGGCGCAGCTCGGGCATCGCGTAGGCGATGAGGAGCTGGTCGAAAGCTTCGAAGAAGGTCACCACGCCGATGACGATGCGGACGGTGACGTGCCAGCGGGACAACGGGAGACGTTCGAACCGGGCGGCGATGCCGGCGCGGGTGGCGTCGGCGTCGCGGTCCGGGGAGGCGTCGAGGCTCATCCGGGATTCCTCCAGGCCCGCGTGGACGGCGGGTGAGGGGCGAGGGGCGGGTGGGTGCCGGGGGAGCGGGGCGCTGCCGGATTGCGTGGGGGCGTCCCGTTCGTAAGCGCAAAGTTTCTAAGGGCTTAAGTTCTACCGACCTCAGGGGTGTGGTCGTCAAGGGTTTGACCAACCGAACTTTTTTCGAGCTGGGGTCTTGCCAGAGAATAGTTAAGTGCTTAGATTTCTGGCGCTGAACCAATCAGGGAGGTGGTCGCCATGTCAGGGCGCACCGCCCGGACCGCTCAACTCGCCGTCAGGAGGCCGCGGATGACCGTCGATGCACCGGCGGGGGACCTGGTCCCCGCACCGGAGCGCACCCCGGACGAGGTGCTGGTCGCGGGGGAGTGGCGGCGCGGCGGCGGAGCCCCCGTCGAGACCGTCGACCCGGCCACCGGCCGCACCCTCACCGTGCTGGCGGGCGCCGACGCCACCGACGTCGACGAGGCCGCCCGGCGCGCCGCGACGGCCGCCGCCGACCCCCGTTGGCGCGGGCTGCCCGCCCACCGCCGCGCCCGCCTGCTGCACCGCATCGCCGACCTCATCGAGGCCGACGCCGACCGGATCAGCGCCCTGCAGACCGCCGACACCGGCAAGTGCCGCGCCGAGACCCTCGCCCTGGCGCACAGCGCGGCCGGCACCTTCCGCTACACCGCCGCCGCCCTGGAAACCGCCGAGGACGCCGTCACCCCGGCCCGCGGCGACTACGTCACCATGAGCCTGCACGAGCCGATCGGCGTCATCGGGGCCATCACCCCCTGGAACTCGCCGATCGCCAGCGACGCCCAGAAGCTCGCCCCGGCCCTCGCCGCAGGCAACGCCGTGCTCCTCAAGCCCGCCGAATGGACCCCGCTGGTCGCCCTCGCCCTCGGCCGGATCGTGCACCGCGCACTGACCGAGGCCGCACTGCCCACCGGCCTGCTGTCCGTCCTGCCCGGCCCCGGCGCGGTCACCGGCGACGCGATCGTGCGCCACCGGGCCGTCGGCAAGATCGCCTTCACCGGCGGCACCCGTACCGGCCGCGCCCTGGCGCACGCCGCCGCCGACAAGCTGATGCCGGTGTCGCTGGAGCTCGGCGGCAAGTCCCCGACCATCGTCCTGGAGGACGCCGACCTCGAACAGGCCCTGGCGGGTGTGCTGTTCGGCATCTTCTCGTCCAGCGGCCAGAGCTGCATCGCCGGCTCCCGGCTGTTCGTCGCCCGCGCCCGCTACGACGCGTTCGTCGGCGCACTCGTCGCCCGTGCCAAGGCGCTGCGGGTGGGGCCGGGGAGCGACCCGGCCACCCAGGTCGCGCCGCTCGTCCACCACCGCCACCGCGACAGCGTCGCCGCCTACGTCGATCTGGCCCGCACCGAGGGCGCCCACGTCCTGTGCGGCGGCGCCGCCCCGGAAGGCGAGCGCTACCGCGACGGCGCCTACTACCTCCCCACCGTCCTGGACGGCCTGCCGAACTCGGCCCGCGCCTGCCAGGAGGAGATCTTCGGCCCCGTCCTGATCGCGCTGCCCTTCGACGACGAGGACGACCTCGTCGCGCAGGCCAACGACACCGTCTACGGCCTGGCCTGCGGACTGTGGACCCGGGACGCCGCGCGGGCCTGGCGCCTCGCCCGCCGTATCGACGCCGGCACGGTGTGGATCAACACCTACAAGCAGTTCAGCGGGTCCACCCCCTTCGGCGG
This sequence comes from Streptomyces sp. NPDC101393, assembly GCF_044767385.1. Classification (NCBI taxonomy): domain Bacteria; kingdom Bacillati; phylum Actinomycetota; class Actinomycetes; order Kitasatosporales; family Streptomycetaceae; genus Streptomyces; species Streptomyces sp. NPDC101393. Next base: position 676,853 of record NZ_JBIWNU010000004.1, read on the forward strand.
CATGAAGGACAGCGGCCTCGGCCGGGAGAAGGGCCGCGACGGCATCCGCGGCTACCAGCGCCAGAAATCCCTCTACTGGGGCACCGACGGCGCCCCGCTGCCCTGGGCCGCGCCCCGCTAGCCCCTCACGCGCCCCGTACGTCTGCCCGAAGACCTGGAGACAGTGATGTCCCAACCGCCCATCGCCCACCTGCGCGCCCTGCGCCACGTCGAGCTGTTCACCCCCGTCCTCACCGAGGCCGCCGACTTCTACCAGGAGGTCTGGGGCCTGGAGGCCGTCGAGTCCGACCGGGGTGCCCGCTGGCTGCGCGGCACCGGTGCGGAGCACCACGTCCTGCACCTCACCCACGCCGACCGCACCGGTCTCGGCCGCATCGCCTTCGCCGTCGCGACCCCGGCCGACGTGGACGAGGCGGCCCGGCGGCTGACCGCCCGCGGCATCACGCCGGTCGCCGGCCCCGGCCCGCTCGACCAGGTCGGCGGCGGCTACGGGCTGCGCTTCACCGACCCCGAGCACCGGCTGATCGAGATCAGTGCGCAGGTCGAGGCGGTCGCCCCGCGCGGGAGGGACGGCGCGGTGCCGGTCGGCGTCACCCACGCCGTGCTCAACACCGCGGACATCGACGCCGCCGTCGCCTTCTACCGTGACGTGCTCGGCCTGCGGGTCTCGGACTGGTCCGAGCACCGGATGGCGTTCCTGCGCTGCAACGCCGACCACCACTGCATCGCCTTCAACCAGGCCGAGTGGGCCTCGCTCAACCACGTGGCGTACGAGATGAGTTCGGTCGACCACTTCATGCGGGGGCTGGGGCGGCTGCGCCACCACGGCATCACCCCGCAGTGGGGGCCGGGCCGCCACGGCCCCGGCAACAACACCTTCTCCTACTTCACCGACCCGTCGGGGCTGGTGTGCGAGTACACCTCCGACGTCGCCCAGATCGTCGAGGACACCTGGATCGCCCGGGTGTGGCGGCGCGTCCCCGAGCTGTCCGACCTGTGGGGCACGGCCGGGCCGCCGTCCGAAGCCATCCGCCGGCACATGGCGGGCCGCCCCGACCCGGGACCGCTCGCCGCCCCCGCCGCGGCCCCCCGGGGGGTGTCCGCATGAGGCGCGTACGCAAGGTCGGGCTCATCGGCTGGGGTGCGATCGGCCGCGTGGTCGGCACCGCGCTCGCCGAACGCCGCGTCGAAGGCGCCGAGTTGGTGTGCATCGTCGACAACCGGCCGCTCGGCGGCGCGGCCCCCGCCCCGCAGCTCTCCTTCGAGGAGGCCCTGGAGCGCTGCGACCTGATCGTGGAGGCGGCCGGGCAGGGCGTGGTCCGTGAATGGGGCGAGCGGGTCCTCACCTCCGGCACGGACCTGCTGATCGCCTCGACCGGCGCGCTGACCGACGAGCGGCTGGCGAAGCGGCTGCTGGACGCGGGCCCCGGCCGGGTCTCCTTCACCGGCGGCGCCGTCGGCGGCCTCGACCTGCTCCAGGCGGCAGTGGCCCTCGGCCCGCTGGACAAGGTGCGTCTCACCACCACCAAGCTGCCGTCGACCCTCGAACAGCCCTGGATGGACGAGGAGTTGCTGGGCCGGATGCGCACCGCCGACGCGCCGGTCGAGGTGATGTCCGGCACCGCACGCGACGTACCGGTGAAGTTCCCCCGGTCCACCAACGTGGCGGCCTCGGTCGCCCTGGCCGTCGGGAACCTGGACGCGGTGCGGGTGCGGGTCGTCGCCGACCCCGCCGCCCACCACACCCGCCATGTCGTCGAGGCGTCCGGCGCGCACGGCAACTACCGCTTCGAGGTCGCCCACCTGCCGGACCCGGACAACCCGGCCACCAGCCAGGTCGTGCCGTACGCGGTCCTGCGCAGCCTCGCCGCGCTCGCCGGCCGCACCGGGGCGATCCTGTGACCGCCCCCGTGCACGTCGAAACGGCCGGCAGCGGCGGACCGCTGCTGCTGTGCCTGCACGGCATCGGCTCGTCGTCCGCCGCCTTCGCCCCGCAGCTCGCCGAACTCTCCGCCCACGTACGGGTGGTGGCCTGGGACGCGCCCGGATACGGCCGGTCCGCGGACCCGCGGGAACCGCTGGACCTGGACGGATTCGCGGACGCCGCGGCCGCGCTCCTCCGCGAGCACGGCACGAGCGCCCACGTGCTCGGCGTCTCCTGGGGCGGGGTGATCGCGCTGCGGCTCGCCTCCCGCCACCCGGAACTCGTCGACTCGCTGATCGTCGCGGACTCCAGCGCCGGCTCCGGTACCGACCCGGCGAAGGCGGCGGCGATGCGGCAGCGGGCCGCCGAACTGGCCGAACTCGGCCCCCGGGCCTTCGCCGAACGGCGCGGACCCCGGCTCGTCTCGCCGGACGCGCCGCCCGAGCTGGTCCGGCGGGTCGTCGACACCATGGCCGCCTCCGTGCGGCTGCCCGGATACGCCTACGCCGCCGAGGCGATGGCCGCGGCCGACCTGCGCCCCGAACTCCCCGCGATCACCGCGCCCGCCCTCGTCCTCTGCGGCGACCAGGACACCGTCACCGGCGTCGATGCCGCACAGGTCATCGCCGGGACGCTGCACAAGACCGCCTACGTGATCGTCAAGGACGCCGGTCACCTGGCCAATCAGGAGCAGCCCGCGCACTTCAATGCCTGGGTCCTCTCCCACCTGCACATCGTCACCTCCTAGCGAAGGGCCCATGCCATGCCTCTGACCACCACCGCGTACGACAACGGCGGCGACCTGGCGCAGTACACCGACTCGCTGATCGCCACCAAGGACTCCCGCGTCGCGGACTTCGACACCCTGTCCTTCCAGGAGAAGGCGGGCCCGCAGTACCGGCGCGGCCAGATCCGCTACGTCGGCTCGGGCGCCACCGGCAACCACGAGAGCGACAGCCGCATCCTGCCCTCCGGCGGCTTCACCTTCTCCAACATGCTGCTGCCGCCCGGCGCCGAGGGCCCCGAGCACACCCACCACGACGTCGAGGAAGCCTTCTTCGTCCTGGAGGGGCAGGTCCGGGTCGGCATCCACCGGGGCGGCGACGAGGTCGAGTACCGCACGCTCGGCTACCGCGACATGATCGTCGTCCCGGCGGGCGTGGCCCGCTCGCTGAAGAACGAGGGGGACACCGAGGCGCTCTTCTGCGTCGTCATCGGCACGCAGAAGCCGCAGGTGCCCACGTACCCGGAACACTCGCCGATGCACGGCGTCACCCGTGACTGAACCGCGCACGGTCGTCGTCACCGGGGCGGGCCGCGGCCTGGGACTCGCCATGGCCCGCCGGGCCGGCGAGGACGGCTTCCGGGTCGTCGTCGCCGAGGTGGACGCCGGGCGCGGCGAGGCGGCCGCCACCGGGCTGCGGGACGCCGGCCTCGACGCCCACTTCGTGCGCTGCGACGTCGCCGACCCGGAGTCCGTGACTCAACTCGCGGCCGCAGTGAGGGAGTTGGGGCCGCTGTACGGACTGGTCAACAACGCGGCGCTCGCCAACGGCGTCGGCGGCAAGGAATTCTGGGACATCGACGTCGAGGTGTGGGACCGGCTGATGACGGTCAACGCCCGCAGCCCGTGGCTGGTGTCCAAGGCCCTGCTGCCGCAGCTCCTCGCGCACGGCACCGGCGGCCGCATCGTCCATCTCGCCTCGGACGCCGCGCTCTACGGCTCCCCGCGCCTGGCCCACTACGTCGCCTCCAAGGGCGCCGTCATCGCGCTGACCCGGGCGATGGCCCGCGAACTCGGCGACAAGGGCATCACCGTCAACGCGGTGGCGCCCGGCCTCACCGAGGGCGAGGCGACCAGGGCGGTGCCCGCCGAGCGGCACGGCCTCTACCGCACCCACCGGGCCATCTCCCGGCCGCAGCAGCCCGACGACCTCACCGGGACCGTCGCCTTCCTGCTCGGCGAGGAATCCCGCTACCTGACCGGACAGGTGATCGCCGTCAACGGCGGCTTCACCATGCACTGAGCCCGGAGCACACCGCGCTCCGCCGAACCACTGGAGACACCGATGGACCTCGGCCTCGCCGACCGCACCGTACTCGTCACCGGCGGCAGCTCGGGCGTCGGCCTGGCCACGGTCCGCGCCCTGCTCGACGAGGGCGCCCGCGTCGCCACGTGCGCCCGCACCCCCGACCGCCTCGCCGCCGCCGCTGCGGACCTCGGCGCGGGAGACGACCGGCTGCTGACCGGCGCCTGCGACGTCCGCGACAGCACCGCCGTGACCGGCTTCGTCCGCCGGGCCGCCGACCACTTCGGCGGCCTCGACGGGCTCGTCAACAACGCCGGGCAGTCCCGCATGAAGCGCCTCGCCGACACCACCGCGGACGACTGGCGCGACGAACTGGAGCTGAAGTTCGCCGGCGTCCTCAACCCGCTGCACGCCGCCCTCCCGCTGCTGCGCGCCGCGTCCGCCCCATCCGTCGTCAACATCAACGCGGTGCTCGCCAGACAACCCGAGCCCCGCCTGATCACCACCAGCGCCGCCCGCGCCGGCATCCTCAACCTCTCCAAGTCCCTCTCCCACGAACTCGCCGCCGACGGCATCCGCGTCAACTCCGTCTGCCTCGGTCTGATCGACACCGGTCAGTGGACCCGCCGGCACGCCGCATCCGGCACCACCGAGCCCTACGACAGCTGGCAGGCCGCCCTCGCGGCCGACCGCGGCATCGCCCTGGGCCGCCTCGGCCGCGCCGACGAGGTCGCCTACGCCGTCCTCGCCCTGCTCTCGCCCCGCGCCTCGTACATCACCGGCACCGCCGTCGACGTCTGCGGCGGAGTCGGCCGCGCAATCGCCTGAGCCACACCCGCCCCCGCCCCGGCCCGCCCTCCCCAGGAGCCCGCACCATGTCCCAGCCCCACGGCGGCGATCTGCTCGTCGCCCTCCTGCGCGACCTCGGCGTCGACACCGTCTTCGGCGTCGTCAGTGTGCACAACCTGCCGCTCGTCGAAGCCGTCGACCGCGACCTGCGGTTCGTGCCCGTACGCCACGAGGCCACCGCCGTCAACGCCGCCGACGGCTACGGCCGGGCCCGCGGCGGCCTCGGCTGCGCCCTCACCAGCACGGGCACCGGCGCGGGCAACGCCGCCGGCTCACTGATCGAATCCCTCGCCACCGGCAGCCGCGTCCTGCACGTCACCGGACAGATCGACAGCCACCACCTGGGCGCCGGACGCGGCTTCATCCACGAGACCCGCGACCAGCTCGGCATGCTGCGGGCGGTCAGCGCGCACGCCGCGACGGTCACCGACGCGGCCACCGCCGGCGCCGTCCTGCGCGACGCCGCCGACCGCACCCTCGGCCCGGCCGGCGGCCCCGCCAGCGTCGAATGGCCCATCGACCTCCAATACGCGCCCCAGGACCCGGCCGCCCTCCCGGCCGCCGCCGCCCCCAAGGCGCCCCCGCTGCCCGGCCCCACCGCCCTCGACGAGGCCGCCGCGCTGCTCGCCGCCGCCCGCCGCCCGCTCATCTGGGCCGGCGGCGGCGCCACCGCGGCCGGGCCCGAACTCGCCGCACTGATCGGCGAGTTGAACGCAGGACTGCTCACCAGCAACTCCGGCCGCGGCGCCGTCCCCGAGGACCACGACCGGGTCATCGGCAACTTCGCCACCACCCCCGCCGGCCGCGAACTCCTCGCCGAGGCCGACCTGCTGCTCACCATCGGCACCCACTTCCGCTCCAACGAGACCGCCGACTGGGCCCTGCGGCTCCCCACCCCGCACCTCCAGATCGACCACGACCCGGCCGCCCTCGGCCGCAGCTACCCCGCCGACCTCACCCTGCACGGCGACGCCGCCACCACCCTCGCCGCCCTCCGGCAGCGCCTGGCGACCGCGCGGACCGGCGACCGCCCGGCGGACGGAGCCTGGACCGCCCGCCTGCGCGACGTACGCGAGGAGGTCCGCGCCGCCCTGCGCGACCAGATCGGACCGCAGGCCGCGATCTGCGACGCCCTGCGCGCGGCGCTGCCCCGCACCGCCGTCATCGCCCGCGACGTCACCGTCCCCGCCAGCAGCTGGGGCAACCGCCTGCTGGAGATCCACCACCCGCACACCAACGTCTTCCCGCGCGGCGGCGGCATCGGCCAGGGCCTCGGCATGGGCATCGGCGCCGCCCTCGCGCACCCCGACACCCCCACCCTCGTCATGGCCGGCGACGGCGGCCTCGCCGTCCACCTCGGCGAACTCCTCACCCTCGCCCAGGAACGCCCCCGCCTCACCCTCGTTGTCTTCAACGACGGCGGCTACGGCGTCCTGCGCAACATGCAGGACCGCTACTTCGACCGCCGCTCCGGCGTCGACCTCACCACCCCCGACTTCGCCGCACTCGCCCACGCCACCGGCCTGCCCTACGCCCGGATCGCCGACGGTGCCGACGCCGCCCCCGTCCTGGCCGCCGCCACCGCGAGCGACGGACCCACCCTCGTCGAGGTCGACCTCACCGCCCTCGGCCCCATGAAGAGCCCCTTCACCCCACCCGTCGCGCTGCCCGCCCGGTAAGGAGGACGACCATGACCGAACCCGCCCTCGACCTGCTCGTCCACCGGATGACCTGGGAGGCCGACGACGTCCTCGCCCTCGACCTCGTCCACCCCGACGGCAAAGCACTGCCCCCCTGGGAGCCCGGCGCCCACATCGACGTCCACACCGGCGGCCACATCCGCCAGTACTCCCTGTGCGGCGACCCCGACGACACCGGCCGCTACCGCATCGCCGTCCTGCACACCCCCACCTCACGCGGCGGCTCCGCGCACATCCACACCACCCTGCGCCCCGGCACCACCGTCCATGTCCGGGGCCCCCGCAACCACTTCGCCCTCGAACCGGCCGGCCGCTACCTCTTCCTCGCCGGCGGCATCGGCATCACCCCGCTGCTGGCCATGGCCCGCCACGCCCACCGCACCGGCACCCCCTGGCAGATGGTCTACGGCGGCCGCCGCCGCACCAGCCTCGCCTTCACCGGCGAACTCGCCGATCTCACCGCCCACACCACCGACCGCTGCGACCTGCACCCCCAGGACGTGCACGGCCACCTCGACCTCGACGCCGCCCTCACCGGCCTCACCGACGACACGCTCGTCTACTGCTGCGGCCCCGAACCCCTCCTCGCCGCCGTCGAGGAACGCTGCGCCGCCCTCGGCCGCACCGACCGGCTGCGCACCGAACGCTTCGCCGCACCGCGGCCCGCCGCACCCGAGGGCGGCGGCGGCCACGCCTTCGACGTCGTCTGCGCCCGCGCCGGACGCACCGTCCGCGTCGAGGACACCACCACCATCCTCGACGCCGTCGAAGCCGCCGGCCTCGCCGTCACCAGCTCCTGCCGCGACGGCATCTGCGGCACCTGCGAGACCCGCGTCCTGGACGGCACCCCCGACCACCGCGACTTCCTGCTCAGCGACAGCGAACGCGCCGCGAACACCTCCCTGATGATCTGCGTCTCGCGCTGCGCCGGCGACCGCCTCGTCCTCGACCTGTGACCCGCACCGACCCGCCCACGCCCCAGGAGCCCCAGTGACCCCGACGCCCTACCTCGAGATCCACCAGTCCCGCACCCGCGAACCCACCCCCTACGAGCTCAAGCTCGCCCACACCCTCGAGGAGATCTTCACCCACGTCGGCCACGAACTCACCGACGTCATCCAGGGGCTGAATGCCCGTCAGGTACACGCCCCGGACGGCGAACCCTGGACCGAACAGACCTTCCGCGACGAGATGCACCGACTGGGAGCGTGACCCCCGTGACCACCGACACCACCGCCGCCGCCGACCACCTCTACGCCACCGGACTCCGGGGCCAGTGGCACCCCGTCGTCCCCTCCCACTTCGTCGCCCCCGGCGGCATGCGCCGCGTCACCGCACTCGGCGAACACTGGCTGCTCTTCCGCCGCGCCGACGGCACCCCGCACATGCTCGCCGACCGCTGCCCGCACCGCGGCGCCCGCCTCTCCCTCGGCCGGCACCTCGGCGACCGCATCTCCTGCTGGTACCACGGCGTCGAGGTCGACGGCACCGGCACCGTCACCTCCGTACCCGGCCTGCCCGGCTGCGCCCTCGAAGGCAAACAGCTGGTCACCAGCCCCCCGGTCCGCGAGACCGGCGGCGCGATCCTCGCCTACTTCGGCGACGCACAGCACCCCGACCCCTGCGAACTGACCCTCCCCGAACCGCTCACCGACCCCGCGGTCGACGCGTTCCTGTGCTACGCCGAGTGGAACGTGCCCTGGCGCTACGGCATGGAGAACCTCCTCGACCCCATGCACGGCCAGTTCCTGCACCACGAATCGCACACCATGGGCGGCGGCGACACCACCGCCAAATTCCGCATCCGCGAAACCGCCCGCGGCTACTTCTTCGAGAAGACCGACCAGCGCGGTGTCAACTTCGACTGGGTCGAACTGTGCCGCACCGGCGTCGACTGGGTCGACCTGTCCATCCCCTACCCGCCGTCCGCGGGCCCCGGCGGCCCCTTCGGCATCGTCGGCATGGTCTGCCCCATCGACGAGACGCGCAGCGGCGTCTTCTTCTGGCGCTACCGCCGCGTGAGCGACTGGCAGCGCGACACCTGGCGCTTCCTCTACCGCACCCTCATCGAGGAACGCCACTGGCACGTCCTCGAACAGGACCGCGTCATGCTCGAAGCCATGCCGCACGACGCCGACCAGGCCGAGAACCTCTACCAGCACGACCTCGGCGTCGTCCGGCTGCGCCGCCTCTACCGCGCCGAGGCCGAGAAGCAGGCGGCCGCCGCCGCATCCGCCGGCGGCTGACCCGTGCACGGGCCCCACACCCCCCAGGACCACGCCACCGGCCGCGGCACCGGACCGCGCCGGTGGCCGGGCGTCCTGAGCCTGCTCCTCGTCGTCCTCATCTCCTCCATGGACCGCGTCAACGTCTCGGTCCTGATCACCGACCGACCCTTCACCGACCACTTCGGCATGACCGGCGACCGCGTCCTCCAAGGCGCCCTGATGACCGTCTTCCTCCTCGGCTACGGCCTCGCCGCCTTCTTCCTCACCCCGCTCTACGAAAGCGCCCTGGGCACCCGCCGCGGCCTGCTGCTGAGCGTCGCCCTCTGGGCCGCCCTCACCCTCATCTCCCCGTACGCCCTCGGCGCGCTGACCTTCCTCGCCCTGCGCTTCGCCCTCGGCGCGTCCGAAGGCCCGCTCTTCTCCCTCAAGACCATGTACGTCAAGGAGCACTTCGCCCCCGGCGAGCGCGGCCGCCCCAACGCCGTCAGCTCCATGGGCGTCTCCCTCGGCACCGCCGCCGGGCTCCCGCTCATCACCTACCTGGTGCACGCCTACGACTGGCACCTGTCGTTCGTGCTGCTCGCCGCCCTCAACGCCGCCGTCGGCCTGCCCCTGGTCGCCCTCTTCATCCGCGGCCGGCGCGGCACCGCGCACCACGGCCCCGCACACCAGGACACCCCGGCACCCGACACCACCCCACCGCCGGCCCCCGCCCCGCGCCGCCGCGTCCGCGCCACCCTCCGCGAGGCGCTGCGCACCCCCGCCCTCGGCCGGATCCTGCTCATCGAGATCGCCACCCTCGCCTACCTGTGGGGGTCCACCTCCTGGCTCCCGGCCTACCTCCTCCAGGAACGGCACTTCTCCCTCACCCGGACGGGAACCGTCTCCGCCCTGCCCTTCCTGATGAGCCTGGCCTCCGGCTTCCTCGGCGGCCACCTCATCGACAAGCTCCCCGCCCGCCGGCTGCCGCTGCTCTTCGTCACCGGCTCCCTGGGCACCGCCGCCTGCGTCCTGCTGGTCCTCACCGCCGACGCCGACTGGCTCGCCACCACCGGACTCGTCCTGGCCGGCGGCTTCTGGGGCCTCCAAGGGCCCGCCATCCCCACCCTCGTGCAGCGCCACGCACCCCCCGGCACCGTCGGCAGCACCTACGGAGTCGTCAACGGCGTCGGCAACCTCGTCTCCGCCTTCATGCCCACCGCCATGGGCGCCGCCATCGCCCTCGGCGGCGGCCGCGGCTTCGGCGCCGGATACGCCCTCCTCATCGGCACCCAGGCCGTCACCCTGGTCTGCGGCGCCCGACTGCTCACCCGGCCCCCGCACGACGGCGACCGGCCGTCCGCCACCCCTCAGGCCGAAGCCCCCTCCCCGGGCTCACCCGCCTCGACGATCGACCGCTCCAGCTTCGACAGCAGGCGCGCCAACTGACGGCACTCGGCGGGGGAGAGGCCGGCCAGCATCCGCCGCTCGTTCTCCAGATGCTCCGCGAACAACGCGTCGATCTTCGCCAGCCCCTCCTCCGTCAGCCGTGACCGCACCACCCGCCGGTCCTCGGCATCCCGCTCCCGCACGATCAGCCCGTCCTTCTCCAGCCGGTCGATGCGCAGCGTCACCCCCGCCGACGAGATCAGCCCGGAATCCGCCAACTGCCCCGCCGTACGCCGGAACGGCTTACCCGCCCTGCGCAGCGCCGTCAGCACATCGAACCCCGCCACCGACAGGCCGTACGACTCCACGGACGCCGTCAGCCGCGTGCTGTACCGCAAAAACGTCCGGTGCAGCCGCGCCAGCACCTCCAGCGGCGACGTGTCCAGCTCGGGCCGCTCCCGATGCCAGTCCTCGATGATCGACGCCACCGCGTCCGACCGCTCGGCCGATTTCCTCGCCATGACCCACACCCTCCCCGGGGCTCTGCTGCCGGGCCGCGGTCCGCCGCCCGGCCACCACGAAAACTTTAGTACTGAGAAGCAAGGCACCTAACATTCCCGGCCCCGCACCCACCCCGCCACGCCCCCGCACCACCCCACGCGCAGACCCTGCACCCACCACCGGCCGTACGGCAGCATGACCCCATGCCCGCACTGCAGCGCGACGAGGCGCAGACCCGAGCCCGGCTCATCGACGTCCACCGCTACGAGATCGACCTCGACCTCACCCGCGGCGAGGACCACTTCGGCTCCCGCACCGTCCTCCACTTCACCGCACGCGACACCGGCGACACCTTCGCCGAGATCAAGCCCGCAGAGCTGCACACCGCCACCCTCGACGGCCGGCCCCTCGACCCCGCCGCCCTCGACGACAACCGCCTCCCCCTCACCGGCCTCACCCCCGGCACCCACGAACTACGCCTCGACGCCACCATGCGCTACTCCCGCACCGGCGAAGGCATGCACCGCTTCACCGACCCCGCCGACGCCGAGACCTACACCTGCACCCAGCTGTTCCTGGACGACGTCCAACGCGTCTTCGCCGCCTTCGACCAACCCGACCTGAAGGCCGTCTTCGCCCTCACCGTCACCGCACCCCCCGAATGGACCGTCCTCGGCAACGGCATCGCCACCACGGGCGACCCCGGCCACTGGACCCTCGCCCCCACCCCGCCCATCAGCAGCTACCTCGTCGCCGTCGCCGCCGGCCCCTGGCACTCGATTCGCACCGAACACGCCGGACTGCCCTTCGGCATCCACTGCCGCCGCTCGCTGGCCCCCCAACTCGACGCCGACGCCGAGGAAATCCTCGACCTCACCCGCCGCTGCTACGACCGCTACCACCAACTCTTCGACGAGCCGTACCCCTTCGACTCCTACGACCAGGCTTTCGTCCCCGAATTCAACGCCGGCGCCATGGAAAACCCCGGACTCGTCACCTTCCGCGACGAATTCCTGCACCGCTCCGCCGTCACCGACACCGAACGCCAGACCCGCGGCATGGTCATCGCCCACGAAATGGCCCACATGTGGTTCGGCGACCTCGTCACCCTCCAATGGTGGGACGACATCTGGCTCAACGAATCCTTCGCCGAATACATGGGCTACCAAGTCCTCTCCGAAGTCAGCCGCTTCACCGACACCTGGACCGACTTCGCCGTCACCCGCAAGGGCTGGGGCTACGACGCCGACCAGCGCCCCTCCACCCACCCCGTCGCCCCCACCCCCCAGGACGTCCCCGACACCGCCTCCGCCCTCCTCAACTTCGACGGCATCTCCTACGCCAAGGGCGCCTCCGCGCTCCGCCAACTCGTCGCCTGGATGGGCGAAAAAGACTTCCTGACCGGCATCAACGACCACTTCACCCGCCACCGCTTCGGCAACGCCACCCTCGCCGACTTCATCGACTCCCTCGCCCGCGCCACCGACCGCGACGTGCACACCTGGGCCGACCGCTGGCTGCGCACCACCGGAGTCGACACCCTCACCCCCGAACCCCACACCGGCGACGACACCTGGCGCCTCGACCTCCTCCACACCGGCAGCCGCCCCCACCACATCACCGTCGGCACCTACACCCACGACCCCGCCGACCCCACCCGCCTCACCCCGCAGCGCCGCTTCGACCTCGACATCCCCGCCGACCCCGGCCGCACCTCCCACACCTTCGCGCACCCCACCCCCGACCTCATCGTCCTCAACGACGGCGACCTCACCTACACCAAGATCCGCTTCGACGCCGCCTCCTGGCAGACCGCCGCCCGCGCCCTCAGCGGCCTGCCCGACCCCCTCACCCGCGCCGTCGTCTGGAACGCCGCACGCGACATGGTCCGCGACGGCGTCCTCCCACCCGCCGCCTACCTCGACGCCGCCCGCACCCACCTCCCGCACGAAACCGACCTCGCCCTCGTCCAGGGCGTCCTCACCTTCGCCCGCACCCAGATCGCCGACCGCTACCTCCCCTCCCCCCAGCTCCCGACCCCGCCACCCCCCGCGGCCCGCCACGATCAGCCGGACCCCCACGCGCAGCGACACACCCTCACCGACACCCCCATCGACCGCCACACCGCCCTCACCACCCTCACCGCCATCAGCCGCGACCTGCTCCGCCGCACCGAAGGCACCGACCACAGCACCGCCGCCGGCCTGCGCCTGATCGCCGTACGCACCTTCATCGACAGCGCCACCAGCGACGAAGGCATCCAGGACTGGCTCGACGGCGGCACCATCCCCGGCGGCCCCCCGCTCGACCCCGAACTCCGGTGGCGCATCCTCACCCGGCTCGCCACCCTCGGCACCGCCCCCCTCGACCACCTCCGCGCCACCATCGACGCCGAACTCGCCCGCGACCCCAGCGCCACCGGCCAACAGGGCGCCGCCCGCTGCCGTGCCGCCCTCCCCGACCCCGCGGCCAAACAAGCCGCCTGGGACGCCCTGTTCACCACCGACGACCGCACCGCCCTCTCCAACCACCTCTTCACCGCCACCGCCACCGGCTTCTGGCACCCCGAACAACACGACCTGCTCCGCCCCTACGTCGCCCGCTACTTCACCGACGCACCGGCCCTCGCCGCCCGTCGCGGCCCCGCCCTCGCCGACGCCGCCGGACGCCACGCCTTCCCCACCGTCATCGAGCCCGAGACCCTCCGCCTCGGCGAAACCTGCCTCGCCGAAGGCGACCCCACCCCCGCCCTGCGCCGCAAACTCGACGACCAACTCGACGACCTGCGCCGGGCGTTGCACGTCCGCACCCGCACCCACGGGGGATAGCGCACCGCCGCACGACACGGGTGCCGCCGGACGCCGTCCTGCGGCACCCGAACACGTGCGGCAGACCCGTACCACGTATGGGTGGAACCACCCGGACCAGTGGATACACACCGCACGGGGAAAGTAACTTAGGGCGACCTAAGAGGTGGCCGACGCCGGCCTCAACGGCCCCGACCGGCCAGCCCTACCGGCCGGACCGACCGGACCAGCCAGGCCGACCCGGCCGACCGGACCGGGCGAACCGCCCCAAGCCCCCGTGAAGAAGAGCACCCCCATGTCCGTGCCCCCTGCCGGCACCGCCCTCGCAGGCGGCACCAACGGCCCCGCCGCCCTGCGCCCCCTCCTCGACACCGTCCTCGACGCCCTCACCACCGGCGCCGAGATGCGCGCAGGACCCCTCCCGCCCGGCGGCCCCGACACCGTCGCCCGTGCCGTGCACGCCGCCTGCACCCCCCTCATCCCCACACACGGCACCGGCCCGCACGACGCCCTGCGCACCCTCGTACAGACCCTCGCCGCCGGCGCCGCGGACCCCGCCCACCCGCACTGCGCCGCCCACCTGCACTGCCCGCCGCTGGCCCTCGCCGCGGCCGCCGACCTCGCCGCCAGCGCCCTCAACCCCTCCATGGACTCCTGGGACCAGGCCCCGGCCGCCTCCGCACTCGAAGCCCTCACCAGCCGCGAACTCGCCGCCCTCGTCTACCCCCGGGCCGACGCACCCGACGCACTCGTCACCACCGGCGGCACCGAATCCAACCAACTCGCCGTCCTCCTGGCCCGCGAAGCCGCCGCCCGCCCCGGCCCCGGCCCCTACGCACCCCTCCAGATCGTCTGCGGCGCCAACGCCCACCACAGCATCCACCGCGCCGCCTGGCTCCTCGGCCTCCCCGACCCCGTCACCCTCCCCACCCCCCACGGCACCCTCACCCCCGACACCGTCCACACCTGCCTCGCCAACCTCACCGGACACACCGGCCCCGTACTCCTCGCCGCCACCGCAGGCACCACCGACTCCGGCGCCATCGACCCGCTCCCCGACCTCGCCGACCTCGCCACCCACTTCGGCGCCCGCTTCCACATCGACGCCGCCTACGGCGGACCACTCCTCTTCAGCGACACCCACCAAGCCGCCCTCACCGGCCTCGCCCGCGCCCACACCGTCACCCTCGACCTGCACAAACTCGGCTGGCAACCCGTCGCAGCCGGCCTCCTCGCCGTCCCCGACACCACCACCCTCGCCGCCCTCTCCCACCGCGCCGACTACCTCAACGCCGACGACGACACCGAAGCCGGCCTCCCCGACCTCCTCGGCCGCTCACTCCGCACCACCCGCCGCCCCGACATCCTCAAGATCGCCGTCACCCTCAAAGCCCTCGGCCGCCACGGCCTCGGCGACCTCGTCGACCGCACCCTCGCCGCCGCCCACACCCTCGCCGACCTCATCGAGGCCCACCCCCGCTACGAACTCCACACCCGCCCCACCCTCAGCACCGTCCTCTTCCGCCCCACCGGAGCCGACGACACCACCCTCGCCCACATCCGCCGCACCCTCCTCAACGACGGACAAGCCGTCCTCGGCCGCGCCACCACCCCCACCGGACTCTGGCTCAAAGCCACCCTCCTCAACCCCCACACCCAACCCGGCGACCTCACCACCCTCCTCAACCTCGTGGAAGGCCACATCCCCCGATGAACAACCCCGCCCCCCACACCCCGGAAACCAACGGCCCCGACCACCCCCTCGACCTCGCCGGCATCGGCATCGGCCCCTTCAACCTCTCCCTCGCCGCCCTCGCCCAGCCCCTCACCCACCTCCGCACCGCCTTCTACGACCAACGCCCCGCCTTCCACTGGCACCCCGGCCTCCTCATCGACGGCGCCACCCTCCAAGTCCCCTTCCTCGCCGACCTCGTCACCCTCGCCGACCCCACCAGCCCCTGGTCCTTCCTCAACTACCTCCGCACCCGCGACCGCCTCTTCCCCTTCTACTTCGCCGAGCGCTTCCACACCCACCGCGCCGAATACGACGCCTACTGCCGCTGGGTCAGCGAAAACCTCCCCGCACTCCACTTCGGCCACCAGATCGACGCCCTCCGCTGGAACCCCGAACGCGCCCTCTTCGAAGTCGACTTCACCCAACTCGACACCGACGGAGAAGCCGAAGCCCTCGGCCGCACCTACGCCCGCAACCTGGCCCTCGGCATCGGCACCGCCCCCCACATCCCCGAACCCCTGCGCCCCCTCGCCGACGACCCCGCCGTCCCCGTCATCCACTCCGCCGACTACCTCGACCACCGCGAACGCCTGCTCGCCGCCGACCACATCACCGTCATCGGCGCCGGCCAATCCGGCGCCGAAATCTTCCTCGACCTGCTACGCGCCCGCCCCACCGGCCACGAAGCCCTCCACTGGCTCGCCCGCACCCCCGCCTTCGCCCCCATGGAATACAGCAAACTCGGCCTGGAGCACTTCACCCCCGACTACACCCGCTACTTCCACGCCCTCCCCGAACCCGTACGCGACGACCTCATCCCCAGCCAATGGCAACTCCACAAGGGCATCGACCACGACACCCTCACCGCCATCCACGACGAGCTCTACCGCCGCACCCTCCCCGGCGGCTGGCCCGACGCCACCCTCACCCCGTCGGTCGCCGTACGCACCGCAGACCGCGCCGGCAACAACACCATCGAGCTGCACCTCGACCACACCCAACAAGGCACCCGCACCCGCCTCACCACCGACGCCGTCATCCTCGCCACCGGCTACCGCGAACGCCGCCTCGACACCCTCCTCGCCGCCCTCGACCCCCACCTGAAGCGCGACACCGCAGGACGCCCCAGCATCGACCCCCAGCACCGCCTCGTCCTCGACCCCGCCGTCACCGGCTCCCTCTACGTCCAGAACGCCGAACGCCACACCCACGGCGTCGGCGCCCCCGACCTCGGCCTCGCCGCCTGGCGCAGCGCCCGCATCCTCAACACCCTCACCGGCGACACCCCCTACCCCCTCCCCGCCCGCACCGCCTTCACCACCTTCGGCCTCCACCAACCCCCCTCCGACCCCGCACCCTCCGTCCCCCACCAGAACTCCACCCTCGTACCCCGCCGCTGAACCCCCCTCCCATGCGACCCTTCACCACAGCCACCACACCACCCGGCACCCCACGGAGCCCGCCCATGACCGACCCCGCCCCCCTGCCCCACGAAACCCCCCAGCCGTACGGCACGCCCCTGCCCTACGGCACCCCCGACACCCCCCGGCTCGCCGTACGCGGCGAAGCCCGCATCGAGGTCGACCCCGAGATCGCCCGCATCACCGTCACCACCAGCGCCCGCGGCACCGACCGCAACACCGCGCTCACCGACCTCACCCACCGCAACAACCAAGCCCTCACCCTCATCAAGAGCTACGGCGAAGCCGTCGAACGACTCGAAACCGGCACCTTCAGCATCACCCCCCAACTCACCGAAAAAGGCCGCCACGAACGCATCCGCGCCTACCACGGACGCGTCACCCTCACCGCCACCCTCAACGACTTCACCGCCCTCGGCGAACTCACCACCCGCCTCGGCGACCTCGACCTCACCCACGTCAACGGACCCTGGTGGAGCCTGCGCCCCGACTCACCCGCCCACCGGACCGCTCGCACCCACGCCGTACGCGAAGCCGTCCAACGCGCCCGCGAATACGCCGAAGCACTCGGCGCCCGCCTCGACGCCCTCGTCGAACTCGCCGACCTCGGCGCCGAGCCCCCCGCACCCGCCCCCGCCATGCGCTCCTACGGCGGTTTCGCCGGCCCGCCCCCCGAGCCGGGCGGCGCACCCCCCGCCCTCGACCTCGAACCCCAGCGCCAAACCGTTCACGCCCACGTGAACGCCCGTTTCACCATGACCCGTCCCGCACTCTGAGACCCCGCCGCACGAGCCCGGAATTGCGCTCATCGGAGCGACGTCACGCCCATTCCATTACTTGTCAACAGCCTTTCATCAAGCGGTCGTTGAGCAGTCACTTCCCCACAGTTCCCTACCAATGGGTAAGTCATAGAGTCGAAGGTATGCGCCGAGCAAAGATCGTCTGCACACTGGGACCCGCCACCGACACGTACGAGCAGATCAAAGCCCTCGTCGACGCCGGAATGGACGTGGCCCGCTTCAACCTCAGTCACGGCACCTACGCCGATCACGAGGCGCGATACGACCGGGTACGCAAGGCATCCGAGGAAACCGGCCGCAGCGTCGGCGTCCTCGCCGACCTTCAAGGCCCGAAGATCCGCCTCGGCCGATTCCGCGAAGGCCCCGTACTTCTCGAACGCGACGACGAGTTCACCATCACCGTCGAACCCTCCGTGGAGGGCGACCGCCAACTCTGCGGAACCACCTACGACGGCCTCGCCGACGACGTCACCACCGGCGAACGCATCCTCGTCGACGACGGCAAGGTCACCCTCGAAGTCACCGGCGTCGACGGACCCCGCGTCCACACCAAGGTCATCGAAGGAGGCATGGTCTCCGACCACAAGGGCCTCAACCTCCCCGGCGTCGCCGTCTCCGTCCCCGCCCTCTCCGAAAAGGACCAGGACGACCTCCGCTGGGCCCTGCGCACCGGCGCGGACATCATCGCCCTCTCCTTCGTCCGCAGCGGCCGCGACATCGAAGACGTCCACCGCATCATGCGCGAGGAAGACCGCTTCCTCCCCGTCATCGCCAAGGTCGAAAAGCCCCAGGCCGTCGAGAACATCGACGACATCGTCGCCGCCTTCGACGGGATCATGGTCGCCCGCGGCGACCTCGGCGTCGAAATGCCCCTCGAAACCGTCCCGATCGTCCAGAAGCGCGCCGTCAAACTCGCCAAGCGCAACGCCAAGCCGGTCATCGTCGCCACCCAGATGCTCGACTCGATGATCGACAACTCCCGCCCCACCCGCGCCGAAGCCTCCGACGTCGCCAACGCCGTCATCGACGGCACCGACGCCGTGATGCTCTCCGGCGAGACCAGCGTCGGCAAATACCCCACCGAAACCGTCCGCACCATGAGCCGCATCGTCGAAGCCGCCGAGGAAGACATCCTCGCCAAGGGCCTCCCGCCGCTCACCGAACGCAGCAAGCCCCGTACCCAGGGCGGCGCCGTCGCCCGCGCGGCCGCCGAAATGGGCGACTTCCTCGGCGCGAAATTCCTCGTCGCCTTCACACAGTCCGGCGACACCGTCCGGCGCCTCTCCCGCTACCGCTCGCCCATCCCGCTGCTGGCCTTCACCCCCGACCAGGCCACCCGCTCCCAGCTCAACGTCAGCTGGGGCGTGGAGACCTTCCTCGGCCCGACCGTCGACTCCACCGACGAGATGGTCGCCCAGGTCGACGAGCAGCTCCTGAAGATCGGCCGCTGCCAGAAGGGCGACGTCGTGATCATCACCGCCGGCTCCCCGCCCGGCGTCCCCGGCTCCTCCAACCTCGTCCGCGTCCACCACATCGGCGAGGACGACGCCCCGAAGTAGCCCCGCACCCCCGCACGTCGATGCCGGGCCGAGGTCCTGACTGCCGCCCCCGTCAGTACTTCGGCCCAATGTGGCGGTCCATGAGGGCCACGGACTCGCGCTTGGCGATGGAGACGTTCTGGCCCGCCCGCGACTGGCGGCACGGCTTCCAGTCGACGCCGAGCTTGTCGAGGGTGTCGGTGCACAGGCGCAGGATGTCGGTGGACGTGTTGGTGAAGAAGTACCGCGGGTACTCGTAGCGCTTGCGCTCACCGCCGACCGTGCGCGTCGTCCAGTTGATGATGCGGCAGCCGTCGGAGTGGATGAGCCCCCGGACGAACTCCCAGGGGTGCGCGTCCACGATCTGCTGCTGCCAGGGTTCGAGGACGATCGGCCGCTCATGCTTCTTACCCGGACCGTGCTGCGGGAAGAGACAGGGCCAGTGATGGCTGTAGCTGGTCACCATCACGCACCCCTGTCGCTGGATCACGCACACGCTGTTCATGGGGCGGACGGCCTTGATCGCGTCCCGGCACACCCCGATCAGGCCCGGCCACGCGTCGGCGCACGCGATCCGCAGGGCGTACCCGCGCTGCCGGGGCTGCTTGCTGAGGCAACCGTCGCCGAGGTAGAGGCCGAGTAAGTACGCATACGCCGTGGCGTCCTCCGGCGGTCGTGGTGTCGGCTCGCACCGCACGCAGTGCGTGGTGCGGGAGACCGGCTGGATCCGGGTCTGCCAGGAGCGGATCGCGTACCGGGATATGCCGGTCTGCATGCTCACGGAGTTGAGGCTGTGGCCCTGGGCGACGAGGGCGAGGGTTCGTTCGCGGGTTTCGCGGTCGTACATGGAGTCGACTCTGGCCTGGAGTGACGGAATCGCGCGTCCGTTCGGCCGAGCTTCCGCTCTATTGAGCGAACTTCCCTGATTCTCGGGTGACCATGGAATCGAAGGAAAAGTGCCCCGGGTCGGACTCGAACCGACACTGTATGGGTTTTGAATCCATTGCCTGCTGCCAATTGGGCTACCGGGGCCAGCGGAATCCAAGGCTAGTGCCTACCTGCTGTGGGACCACCTTACAGGAGCTGGGTAGGCTCATGGGGCACCACCTGCCTGTAATGAGGAGTCCCGTGAGCGCCCCCGAGCCCGAGCAGCCCGTCGCCGATGACGATCAGTCGCACGTCCCGCCGCTGACCACGCGCGTGGTGATCGCGGAGGACGAGGCTCTCATCCGTCTCGATCTCAAAGAGATGCTGGAGGAAGAGGGCTACACCGTCGTCGGCGAGGCCGGGGACGGGCAGAAAGCCGTGGAGCTGGCCCGGGAGCACCGCCCCGACCTGGTGATCCTCGATGTGAAGATGCCGATCCTGGACGGGATCTCGGCGGCCGAGAAGATCGCCGAGGAGAGCATCGCACCGGTGCTGATGCTGACCGCGTTCTCGCAGCGTGAGCTGGTGGAGCGGGCGCGGGACGCGGGCGCGATGGCGTATCTGGTGAAGCCGTTCTCGAAGACGGACGTGGTGCCGGCGATCGAGATGGCGGTCAGCCGGTTCACGGAGCTGCGGACGCTGGAGAGGGAGGTCGCCGACCTCACGCTGCGGCTGGAGACGCGCAAGCTGGTGGACCGGGCGAAGAGCATTCTCCAGACGCAGTACGGGCTGACGGAGCCGGCGGCGTTCCGGTGGATCCAGAAGACGTCGATGGACCGCCGGCTGTCGATGCAGCAGGTGGCCGAGGCGGTTATCGAGGACGCCGAGGAGAAGAAGCAGAAGGACCAGAAGGACCAGTAGCGCGTAGCTGTGTGGGCGGCCCCGTACCGGTGATCGGTGCGGGGCCGTCGGCGTGCGCGGGGGTGGGTTCAGTCCTCTCCGAGGTAGGCCTTGCGGACGGATTCGTCGTGCAGGAGTGTCCGGCCGTCGCCGGAGAGGACGATGCGGCCGATTTCCATCACGTGCCCTTGGTCGGCGAGGGAGAGGGCGGCCTGGGCGTTCTGTTCGACGAGCAGGATGGTGGTGCCCTGGGAGCGGAGCTCGCGGATGGTCTCCATGATTTTCTGCATCATGATCGGCGAGAGGCCCATGGAGGGCTCGTCGAGCATGAGGAGTTTGGGGCGGGACATCAAGGCGCGGCCCATGGCGAGCATTTGTTGTTCGCCGCCGGAGAGGGTGCCGGAGGCTTGTTTGCTGCGCTCGCCGAGGATGGGGAAGAGGTCGTAGACGCGCTGGATGTCCTTGCCGATGGCGGCGGTGTCTTTGCGGAGGAAGGCGCCGAGTTGGAGGTTTTCGGCGATGGTGAGCCGGGGGAAGAGGCGGCGGCCTTCGGGGGAGTGGGCGAGTCCGCGTTCGACGATTTTGTGGGCGGGTACGCCGGCCAGTGGTTCGCCGTCGAAGGTGATGCTGCCGGCGAGGGGTTTGAGCAGGCCGGAGAGGGTGCGCAGGGTGGTGGTCTTGCCGGCGCCGTTGGTGCCGATGAGGGTGACGGCCTGGCCGGCTTCGACGGAGAACGAGATGCCTTTGACGGCTTCGATCTTGCCGTAGGCGACGCGAAGGTCCTCGACCTCGAGGAGGGCGGTCATGGGGTGTCTCCCTTGGCCGGTGCGTCCGGTGCGTCCGGTGCGTCCGGTGCGTCCGGTGCGTCCGGTGGTGCGTCCGGTCCGGCTGTGTCCGGGGTGTCGGCGGTGGCGGCCGTGTCGGCGGTGTCGTCCATGGGCGTGCCGAGGTAGGCGGCGATGACGCGTTCGTCGGCCTGGACGATGTCCGCGGTGCCTTCGACGAGTTTCTGGCCCTGGACGAGGACGGCGACGCGGTCGCAGAGGTTGAAGATGAAGCGCATGTCGTGCTCGATGACGAGGACGGCGATGCCCTGTTCGCGGATGGCGAGGACGAGGTCCTGGGTGGCGCGGGTCTCCTGTGGGTTCATGCCGGCGGTGGGCTCGTCGAGGAGCAGCAGGCCGGGTTCGCTGGCGAGGGCGCGGGCGATTTCCAGCTTGCGTTGTTCGCCGTAGGGGAGGTTGCGGGCGAGGTGGTCGCGTTTGGCGGCGAGGCCGGTGAATTCAAGGAGTTCCATGGCGCGTTCCTCGGAGGTGCGTTCGGCTTTTTTGAAGCCGGGGCCGCGGAGGAGGGCTGACCAGAGTCCTTCTTTGGTGCGGGTGTGGCGGCCCACGAGGGTGTTCTCCAGAACGGTCATGTTGGCGAAGAGGCGGATGTTCTGGAAGGTGCGGGCGACGCCGGCCTGGGTGACGAGGTGGGGTTTGCGGGAGAGCCGGGTGCCTTGGTAGCTGACGGTGCCCTCGGTGGGGACGTAGAGGCCGGTGAGGCAGTTGAAGAAGGTGGTCTTTCCGGCGCCGTTGGGCCCGATGAGGCCGACGATTTCGCCGCTGCCGACGGTGAGGTCGACGCCGCGTACGGCGGTGAGTCCGCCGAAGCGCATGGTGACGCCGGAGGCTTGGAGGATGGTGCCGGTGTCGGCGCGGTGCGCGGTTTTGGTGGGTGTGGTCATGGTGTCGTCACGCCTTTGCCTTGGTGACGCCGAGGGCTGCGTCTCCGTCGGGGAGGCGCTGGTCGGGCACGTCGAGCTGGCCGGTCTCGTGGAATTCGAGTTGCTTGCGGCGGTCGGGGATGAGCCCTTCGGGCCGGAAGCGCATCAGCAGGACGAGGGCGATGCCGAAGAGGAGGAGTTGGTAGTCCTGGAGGAAGTCGAGTTTGGCGGGGATGAGGAAGAGCAGTGCGGCGCCGATGAGGGGTCCGCTGAGGGTTCCCATGCCGCCGAGGATGACGGCGGCGAGGAGGAAGGCGGAGTTGGGGGGCTGGGGTCCGGCGAATTGGAATTGTTCGGGGGTGGCGGTGGTGACGACGTGGGCGTGGACGGTGCCCGCGAGTCCGGCGAGGGCGGCGCCGAGGGCGAAGGCGAGGAGGCGGAGGCGGAAGCTGTTGATGCCCATGGCGATGGCGGCGGTCTCGTCTTCGCGGATGGCGATCCAGGCGCGGCCGATGCGGGAGGCGGCGGCGCGGCGGAAGACGAGGACGACGAAGGCGGTCACCAGGATCATCAGGAGGTAGTAGTTGCCGTAGGTGGCGATGGGGAAGCCGAGGATGGTGTGGGGTTCCCCGAAGTTGAAGCCGAAGATCTCGAGGTTGGGGATGTTGGGGATTCCCATGGCGCCGTTGGTGATGTCGGGGCCGGTGGTGCCGTTGAGGTTGAGCATGGCGATGCGGAAGATCTCGCCGAAGCCGAGGGTGACGATGGCGAGGTAGTCGCCACGCAGCCGGAGGGTGGGGGCGCCGATGAGGACGCCGAAGAGGAGGGAGGCGGCGGCGCCGGTGAGGAGTGCCGCCCAGAAGGGGAAGTGGAACCCGAGGACGGATTCGGCGGAGCCGGAGACGAGGGCGGCCGCGTAGGCGCCGACGCCGAGGAAGGCGACGTAGCCGAGGTCGAGGAGGCCGGCGAGGCCGACGACGACGTTGAGGCCCAGGGCGACGGTGGCGAAGATCAGGATGTTGGCCCCGATGATCGTGTATTGGTCGGTGTCCTGGGTGAAGGGGAAGCACGCCGCGGCGACGAAGGCGGCGCCGAGGGCGACGCCGCGGTGGGTGCGGGCGAGTTCGGTGAGCCGGGCGATGAGTCCTGCGCGGTTGAGCGCGGGGATGGCCAGGACCATGAAGAGGAGGTAGCCGACGAAGGGGGCGCCGTCGTCGGTGTCGATGCCGTAGGTGAAGGCGAGCAGGCCCGCGGCGAAGGCGGCGGCGATGACCAGGATCTCGGCCCAGGAGGGGAGTTCGCGGGTGCGGGGCCTTACGGGGGTGGCGGCGAGGGCGTTGGTGAAGCGCTGCCAGGGGCCGGCGGGCGGTGTCCCCGTGGTGCGGTCGGGGGGGAGGGCGAGGGCGCCGGCGAGGGTGAGGAGGGAGGTGAGGGCGGCGAGGAAGCCGCCGGGTTCGAGGTTGACGAGGCCGCCGAGTTCGACGGAGATGGCGATCAGGGTGAACCAGGTCGCGGCGAAGGTGGCGAGGGCGGCCAGGAGGGTTGCGGCGTTGCGGCCGCCGGGGGTGAGCCATTGGAGGCCGCGCAGGCCGAGTCCCGCGGTGGCGAGGAGGAGGGTGAGGATGCCGCCGACGAGGGTGATGATCTGGAGGCCGGCGGGGGATCCGTAGTAGGTGAGGTCGCCGGGGAAGTCGCTGCTCCAGGTCCATGCGAGGCCGGTGGTGACGGCGGTGGCGAGGGCGCCTGCGGCGGTGGTGATGCGGGCGGCGCGTTCGGGGAGGGGGAGGACGCCGCGCGGGGTGTTCTTGGTGGTGTTGATGGTGGTGGTCATCGCTATCACGCCCGATCCGCGACGCGTTCGCCCAGTAGGCCTTGTGGCCTCAGGAGGAGTACGAGGATGAGGAGGACGAAGGCCCAGACGTCCTTCCAGGCTCCGCCGCCGAATTGCTGCATGCCGGGGATTTCTTCGATGTATGCGGTGGCGAGGGCTTCGGCGACGCCGAGGACGACACCGCCGAGCATGGCGCCGTAGATGTTGCCGATGCCGCCGAGCACGGCGGCGGTGAAGGCCTTGAGGCCCATGATGAAGCCCATGCGGAATTGGACCTCGCCGGTGCGCAGGCCGTAGGCGATGGCGGCGACGCCGGCGAATGCGGCGCCGATGGCGAAGGCGAGGACGATGATCCGGTCGGTGTTGATGCCCATGAGCTTTGCGGTGTCGGGGTCCTGGGCGGTGGCTTGCATGGCGCGGCCGCTGCGGGTTTTGGCGACGAAGAATCCGAGGGCGATCATGCAGGCGGGGGCGGCGATGAGGACGAAGATGTCGCCGCGTTGGACGGTGGCGCCCAGGATGTCGAAGGAGTGGCCTTTGAACTGGGGGAAGACGCGGGCCTGTTTGCCGTCGGGGTACCACTTCCAGACGGCTTGCTGGAGGGCGATGGACAGGCCGATGGCGGTGATGAGGGGGGCGAGCCGGGGTGCGCCGCGCAGCGGGCGGTAGGCGAAACGTTCCGCTGCGACGCCGACGAGGACGGATACGGCGATGCCGCCGATGAGCATGACGGGGAGGGCGAGGGCGAGTGAGGTGCCGGTGGGCAGGGCGAGGTAGACGCTGAGCGCTCCGAAGCCGCCCACCATGAATATCTCGCCGTGGGCGAAGTTGATGAGCTGGACAATTCCGTAGACCATCGTGTAGCCGATCGCGATGAGTCCGTACATCGCGCCGAGGATGAGTCCGTTGGCCAGCTGTTGCGGCAGCTCGTTCACCGCAGGGCCTCCGTGGGGTGGGAAGTTACGAGTTTCCGTGGTGCCGGTGTGCCGCGGGCCGCGCCAGGGCGGTGGGTGGTGTCCTGGCGCGGCCCGTGTTCATCGGTGGGTTCCTCGTCGGGCGGTCAGCTCTTGTCGAACTTCTTGAATTCCGCGCTGAAGCGGGATTTCCAGGCGCCCTTGTCGACCTGGTAGGCGGTGATCATGGTGTTGGTGGTGTCGCCGTATTTGTCGAAGGCGATGGGGCCGGTGACGCCGTCGAAGGTGACGGTGTTCATGGCGGCGACGACCTTTTTGCGGGCGTCGTCGGGGAGCTTTCCGTCGTTGTCGTCGACGACCTTTTTGACGGCCTGGATGATGGACCAGGTGGCGTCGTAGGTGGAGCCGCCGTAGGCCTCGTAGGCCTCCTTGAATCCGGCGGCCTTGTAGTCGGCGATGAATTTCTTGGCGGAGGGGAGTTCTTCGACGGGCTTGCCGACGGAGGATGCGTAGTCGCCCTGGGCCTTCTTGTTGAGCTTGATGTAGTCGCCGCTGTACATGCCGTCGCCGCCCATGAGGGGGGCCGTGACGCCGCCGTCCTTGAGCTGCTGGCTCAGGGGGCCGGATGCGGGGTATTCGCCACCGTAGAAGACGATGTCGGGCTTGGCGGATTTGACCTTGGAGACGACGGCTTTGAAGTCGCGGTCGTCGGGGCTGATGTGTTCGGTGCCGGCGATTTTTCCGCCGAGCTTGCTGAACTGGTCCTTGAAGGACGTGGCGAGGCCGACGCCGTAGGTCTTCTGGTCGTCGATGATGTAGGCCTTTTTGACCTTCATCTTTTCCCAGGCGTATTGGCCGTCGAAGGCGCCCTGGACCTCATCGGTGGTGGCGGTGCGGAAGTAGGTGGGGAACTGGCGTACCCGCTTGTTCTGCTTCCAGTCCTTGCCCTGGGTGAGATCGGGCGTGGTGTTCGCCGGGGATATCAGGGTGAGGTCGTTCTGTTTCGATACCTGTTGCATCGATTGGGCGACGCCGGAGTTGAGGGGGCCGACGACGCCGAGAACGTCCTTGTCGCCGGCGAGTTTGGTGGCGTTCTGCTGGCCGACGTTGGGCAGGGCCTTGTCGTCGAGGGCTTCGAGTTTGAAGGTGACGCCCTTGGCTTCGCCGGCTTTGTTGGCGTTGTCGACGGCGAGCTGGGCGGAATTGCGGATGCCCAGGCCGAGAGCGGAGAGCTCGCCGGTGGTCGGGGCGTCGAGGCCGATGACGACGGTCGTCTTGGAGCCGTCGCCGTTCTTCTTGTCGTCGCCTCGGGAGCCGCACGCGGAGAGCGTGAGGGCGCCTGCGGTGACCGCGGTGGTGAGTATGAGCAAGGAACGGTGACGCACGATCAGTCCTTTCCCCTGGCGGGGCCTTGCTGTCGCATGGCCGTTTCGCCGCCGGGCTGTACGGGCTGATGCAGGTTCCGTGCCGCAGCGCGCCCGGCGCGCGGTGACTGGCGGTGACTCTAGAGCGGTGTCGGGCGAGTCGGGAGTGGCGCTGTGCAGGATGTGACGCTCTTGTTATGACATGCGATGAGCGTTATGCCTTTATGGTCCTTACACGCGGGGGCGAACGTCGTGCGGAGGGCGAACTCGCACTTCCCTGGGGTGATGCGGCGCGCTGTGACGGTTCGGCGTCCGGTTATCGGACGTGGTGGGCGTGCCGGGTCCGGGGCCGGTGGGGGGCCCGGGATGTGGGGGTGGCGCGGTACCGCGCGAGGGTGACGCAGCGTGACGGAAACGGGTGCGGCCCCGCTCCCGTGTCCGGGTGCGGGGCCGTGGTGGCGGGCTCGGCGGTGCCGGCCGGCGGTTCAGCTGCGGTAGGCGTCGGTGGGGGCGTCGCGCAGCATGCAGGTCAGGCGCGCGGTGCAGACGCGCTTGCCGGCTTCGTCGGTGATCGCGATTTCGTAGGTGGTGGTGGAGCGGCCGCGGTGGACGGGGGTGGCGACGCCGGTGACGAGGCCGGAGCGGGCACCACGGTGGTGGGTGCAGTTGAGGTCGACGCCGACGGCGAGTTTGGTGGGGCCGCCGTGCAGCATGGCGCCGACGGAGCCGAGGGTCTCGGCGAGGACGGCGGAGGCGCCGCCGTGCAGGAGTCCGTAGGGCTGGGTGTTGCCCTCGACGGGCATGGTGCCCACGACGCGGTCGGGTGCGGCCTCGGTGACCTGGACGCTCATCCGGCGGCCGAGGTCGCCGGCCGAGAAGAGGGCGGGCAGGTCGAGGCCGAGTCCGGCCCATTGGTCGAGGACGTCCTGCGGGAATGTCGTGGTGCTCTGCTCGCCCATGTCCTACGGCTCCGTTCGCTTGCCCGTGGTCGTCGTCGGTCCGGGCTGTTCCTATCAGGCCGCTGAGCGGGCGCTCAGCGCGGGGTGGGTGTTCGTCCGGTGTCCCGGGGCCGTGGTCAGTCCTGGTGGGGGCGCTCCAGGCGGATCACCACGGATTTGGCGGCGGGGGTGTTGCTGGTGTCGGCGGTGTGGTCGAGGGGGATCAGGACGTTGGTCTCGGGGTAGTACGCGGCGGCGCAGCCACGGGCCGTCGGGTAGTGGACGACTCGGAAGCCGGGCGCGCGGCGTTCACTGCCGTCCATCCATTCGCTGACGAGGTCGGTGTAGCTGCCGTCGGCGAGGCCGAGCCGGTCGGCGTCGTCGGGGTTGACGAGGACGACGCGGCGGCCGTTCTTGATGCCGCGGTAGCGGTCGTCGAGGCCGTAGATGGTGGTGTTGTACTGGTCGTGGGAGCGCAGGGTCTGCAGCAGCAGCCGGCCGTCGGGGAGGTGCGGGTACTCCACGGGTGCCGCGGTGAAGTTGGCCTTCCCGGTGGCGGTGGGGAAGCGCCGGTCGTCGCGGGGGGCGTGCGGGAGGGCGAAGCCCGAGGGGTCGGCGACCCTGGCGTTGAAGTTCTCGAAGCCGGGGATGACGTGGCCGATGCGGTCGCGGATCGTGGCGTAGTCCCTCTCGAAGTCTTCCCAGGGGGTGGCGCTGTCCTGGCCCAGGACGCGGCGGGCGAGGCGGGCGACGATGGCTGGTTCGGACAGCAGCTGTGCGCCGGCCGGTTCGAGGCGGCCGCGGGAGGCGTGCACCATGCCCATGGAGTCCTCGACGGTCACGAACTGTTCGCCGCTGCCTTGCAGGTCGCGTTCGGTGCGGCCGAGGGTCGGCAGGATGAGCGCGCGGGCGCCGGTGACGACGTGCGAGCGGTTGAGCTTGGTGGAGACGTGGACGGTGAGGCGGGCGCGGCGTACGGCGGCCTCGGTGACGTCGGTGTCGGGGGTGGCGGCGACGAAATTGCCGCCCATGGCGACGAAGACCTTGGCCTGGCCGTCGCGCAGGGCGCGGATGGCGGCGACGACGTCGTAGCCGTGTTCGCGGGGCGGGGCGAAGCCGAATTCCTTTTCCAGGGCGTCGAGGAAGGCGGGTGCGGGGCGCTCGAAGATGCCCATGGTGCGGTCGCCCTGGACGTTGCTGTGGCCGCGTACGGGGCAGACGCCGGCGCCGGGCCGTCCGATGTTGCCGCGCAGCAGGAGGAAGTTGACGACTTCCTGGATGGTGGGGACGGAGTGCTTGTGCTGGGTCAGGCCCATGGCCCAGCACACGATGGTGCGGCGGGAGGCGAGGACCATGCCGAGGGCGCTGTCGATCTCCTCGCGGGTCAGGCCGGTGGCGCGCAGCGTCTCGTCCCAGTCGTCGCTCTCGCGCGCGGCGCGTGCGAACTCTTCGAAGCCGTGGGTGTGTTCACGGATGAAGGGCTCGTCGAGGGCGTCGTCGGCAGGGGATGCGAGGAGGAGGCGGTTGAGGGCGCGGAAGAGTGCCTGGTCGCCGCCGAGGCGTACTTGCAGGAAGAGGTCGGTGAGCGCGGTGCCGCCGCCGGCCAGGCCGCGGGGGGTCTGCGGGTTCTTGAAGCGCTCCAGGCCGGCTTCGGGCAGCGGATTGATCGAGATGATCTTCGCGCCGCCGGCCTTGGCCTTTTCCAGCGCGGTGAGCATCCGGGGGTGGTTGGTGCCCGGGTTCTGGCCGGCGACGATGATCAGGTCGGCCTTGTAGAGGTCTTCGAGATGGACGCTGCCCTTGCCGATGCCGATGGTTTCGGTGAGGGCGGTGCCGGACGACTCGTGGCACATGTTGGAGCAGTCGGGCAGGTTGTTGGTGCCGTACTCGCGGGCGAAGAGCTGGTAGAGGAAGGCGGCTTCGTTGCTGGTGCGCCCGGAGGTGTAGAAGACGGCTTCGTCGGGGGAGGCGAGGGCGGTGAGTTCCTCGCCGATGATGTCGAAGGCCTGCTGCCAGCTCACCGGCGTGTAGTGGGTGGCGCCTTCGGCGAGGTACATGGGGTGGGTGAGGCGGCCCTGCTGGCCGAGCCAGTAGCCGCTGCGTTCGGCGAGGTCGGCGACGGCGTGCTCGGCGAAGAAGTCGGGGGTGACGCGGCGCAGGGTGGCTTCCTCGGCGACGGCCTTGGCGCCGTTCTCGCAGAATTCGGCGGTGTGCCGTTTGTCGCCGTCGGGCCAGGCGCAGCCGGGGCAGTCGAAGCCGTTCTTCTGGTTGACGCGCAGCAGGGTGAGGGCGGTGCGGCGCACGCCCATCTGCTGCTGGGAGATGCGCAGGGCGTGGGTGATGGCCGGCAGGCCGACGGCGGAGTGCTCGGGTTCGCCGACCTCGGGCGCGTCCTGTATGGGGTCCGAAGCGGGCGGCTTGCCTGCCATGGCGCTCTCCCTTGAGCCGTGGGCTGTGCCGTGTCCGCCGGGTGCGGGGCGGATCGTTGCCGTACACATCCGATCCTGTCATGGGGCGGCGGCCGGGAGTAGGGACGGTGGCCGGGAGTAGGGACGGTGGCCGGGACCGGGGAGCGGGGAGCCGGGAGGGCGGACGGCGGCGGCGCCGCTCGGCAGGGGCGGGGCGTGCGGAGGGTGAGGGGGCGGGTGCGTGGTGTCGCGGGCCGGCGGGTGCCGGGGCGGTGGTGGGCCGGCCGTCGCGGCGGGGATTGTCAGTGGGGCGTGGCAGGATCGGGGGCGTGGCAGCAAAGGCAGCGAAGAAGAGCGAATCGACCGGCACCGAGGCGGGGGGCGGCCGTCCGCGCCTGCTCCTGATGGACGGGCATTCCATGGCGTACCGGGCGTTCTTCGCCCTGCCCGTGGAGAATTTCACCACCGCCACGGGGCAACCGACCAATGCGATCTACGGCTTCGCGTCGATGCTCGCGAACACCCTGCGCGACGAGGCGCCCACGCATTTCGCGGTGGCGTTCGACGTCTCGCGCAAGACCTGGCGCTCCGAGGAGTTCCCGGACTACAAGGCGAATCGCTCCAAGACGCCCGACGAGTTCAAGGGCCAGGTGGAGCTGATCGGTGAGCTGCTCGACACGATGAAGGTGAAGCGGTTCGCCGTCGAGGGCTTCGAGGCCGACGACGTCATCGCCACCCTCACGACCCAGGCGAGCGCGCAGGGCTTCCATGTCTCGATCGTGACGGGCGACCGTGACGCCTTCCAGCTGGTCTCCGATGACGTGACGGTCCTCTACCCCACCAAGGGCGTCTCGGAGCTGACCCGCTTCACCCCGGAGAAGGTCGAGGAGAAGTACGGCCTGACCCCGGCCCAGTATCCGGACTTCGCCGCGCTGCGCGGCGACCCGTCGGACAACCTCCCCGGCATCCCCGGTGTGGGGGAGAAGACCGCCACGAAGTGGATCCACCAGTTCGGTTCGTTCGCGGATCTGGTGGAGCGGGCCGATGAGGTCAAGGGCAAGGCCGGCCAGAATCTGCGGGACCACCTCGATGCCGTGAAGCTCAATCGTGTGCTGACGGAGATGGTGCGCGATGTCGAGCTGCCGTGCGGCCCGGAGGCGCTGGTGCGTGAGGCGTACGACCGCGAGGCGCTCGCGGTGTTCCTCAACGGCCTGGAGATCCGCAACCAGGGCCTGCGGGACCGGCTGCACGCCGTCGACCCGGGCGCCGCGGAGGCCGCCGAGGAGGCGCCGGCCGCCGGCGCCGAGGTGGACGGCACCGTCGTCGGCGCGGGCGAGCTGGCCCCGTGGCTGGCCGAGCACGGCGCGGGCCCGTTGGGCGTGGCGACGGTCGACGTCTGGACCCTGGGCAGCGGCAGCGTCGCCGAGGTGGCGCTGGCCACCGCCGGGGGCCCGGCCGTCTGGTTCGACCCGTCCCAGCTGGACGAGGCCGACGAGCGGGCCTTCGCGGCCTGGAGCGCGGACGCCGCCCGGCCCAAGGTGATGCACAACGCCAAGGGCCTGATGCGGGTCTTCGGCGAGCACGGCTGGTCCATCGACGGCGTGTCGATGGACACGGCGCTGGCCGCGTATCTGGTCAAGCCCGGCCGCCGTTCCTTCGCGCTCGACGCGCTCTCGATCGAATACCTGGGCCGCGAGCTGGCCAAGGCGGCGGCCGGCAGCGGGCAGCTCGCCTTCGGCGCGGACGAGCAGGCCGAGGCGGACGCCCTGATGGGGCAGGCGCGTACGGTCCTGGATCTCGGTACGGCGTTCGAGACACGGCTGGTGGAGGTCGGCGCGGCCGGGCTGCTGAGCGAGATCGAGCTGCCGACCAGTGAACTGCTGGCCCGGCTGGAGCGCGCCGGTATCGCCGCCGACCGCGGGTGGCTGGAGCGCATCGAGCAGCAGTTCGCGGGTGCGGTGCAGCAGGCCGTGCAGGAGGCGCATGCCGCCGCCGGTCATGAGTTCAACCTCGGCTCGCCCAAGCAGCTGCAGGAGGTCCTCTTCGGTGAGCTGGGCCTGCCCAAGACCAAGAAGACCAAGACCGGTTACACCACCGACGCCGACGCCCTGGCCTGGCTGGCCGCGCAGACCGAGAACGAACTCCCGGTGATCATGCTCAGGCACCGTGAGCAGGCCAAGCTGCGGACGACGGTCGAGGGCCTGATCAAGACCATCGGCGCGGACGGCCGGATCCACACCACCTTCAACCAGACGGTGGCGGCGACCGGCCGCCTGTCCTCCACGGACCCCAACCTCCAGAACATCCCGGTGCGGACGGACGAGGGCCGGGCGATCCGCCGTGGCTTCGTCGTCGGCGAGGGCTTCGAGTCGCTGCTGACGGCCGACTACAGCCAGATCGAGCTGCGGGTGATGGCCCACCTCTCCGAGGACGAGGGCCTGATCGAGGCGTTCGCCTCCGGTGAGGACCTGCACACCACCGTCGCCTCGCATGTCTTCTCGGTCGCCAAGGACCAGGTCGACCCGGAGATGCGCCGCAAGATCAAGGCGATGTCGTACGGCCTGGCCTACGGCCTGTCGGCGTTCGGACTGTCCCAGCAGCTGGGCATCCAGCCCGATGAGGCCCGCAAGCTGATGGACAACTTCTTCGAGCGGTTCGGCGGGGTGCGCGACTATCTCCAGCGTGTCGTGGAGGAGGCCCGCGCCACCGGCTACACCGAGACGATTCTCGGCCGCCGCCGCTACCTCCCCGACCTCAACAGCGACAACCGCCAGCGCCGCGAAATGGCCGAGCGGATGGCGCTGAACGCCCCGATCCAGGGCACCGCCGCCGACATCGTCAAGATCGCGATGCTGAAGGTCGACGCGGCGCTGCGTGCGGCGGAGCTGGAGTCGCGGATGCTGCTCCAGGTCCACGACGAAATCGTGGTCGAGGTGGCGCCCGGCGAGCGCAAGAAGGTCGAGGAGCTGGTCCGCCGCGAGATGGCTGCCGCGGTCGAACTGCGCGCCGCGCTGGACGTCTCGGTCGGCTCCGGCAAGGACTGGGAGTCGGCGGCCCACTGACCGCAGCGGTCCGGCACCACCGTGCCAGGACCGGGAGGCCCGCACCCAGGGGTGCGGGCCTCCCGCGTTGCTGACGTGGTGTCGCGCGCCGTTCCCGTCACCCCCGGGAGGCAGGGTGCGCCGCGGTGTCCGCCCCGGGCCGCACCGGCCGGGCAGCTCCGCCCCCGCCCGCCCCGCCGGCGGCCCCGCGGCCGCGCCGGTGCAGCAGCCGTACGGCCACCGCGTACACCAGCAGCCCGAGGACCAGGCCGGCGCCGGCACCGAACAGGGCGGGCGGGAGGTGGTCGAACCACGTCGCGGAGCTCCCGTAGACGGCGTGCGCCCGCAGCGTGCGGTACACGCCCCCGGCGATCACACACCCCGCGACGGGCACGGTCAGCAGCAGCCGCATCCGTACGGTCAGCGCGGGCACGGCATCGGCCGCCGCGCACCCCGCACCCCCGTCCCCCGCGTCCGCCTCCCGGATGTCCCCGGCCGCCGCACCCGCCCCGGGCCCGGCCTGCGCCGCCCGCACGCCGCGCCCGCCGCGCAGCGCCGACCACAGGAACCACCCGATCGCCGCCAGCGCCAGCGCCGACGTGCCGTACTGCAGATACATCGAGGCAGGCAGGCCGCCCACCGTCCGGTCCAGGCCGGGGACCAGCCGGGTGCCCCAGCGGCCCGCGTGGGTGAAGGCGTCCCAGACGACATGGGTGGCCGCCCCGAGGACCGCCGAGACATAGAACCGGCCTGCCTGCGCGGCAAGTTCGCGGATGGCGCGTGGGTTGCGGGCGCGGCCCCGGACGAGCGCGTACACCTGTCCCTGCCAGGCCCTGGGCAGCAGCGCCGCCAGCGGTTCGCGCAACAGCAGCCAGCCGGCGACCAGTACGGCGGTCACCAGGACGTCCACCGTCAGCACGCCGGGCAGTCCGTGGGTGACGTCGCCGAAGAGCATCGCGCCCGGCACCACGGTGTCCGCGAAGTACGTCAGATCCGGCGCGAAGGAGCCCGCGACGAGCGCCGAGGCGATCAGCGGCCCGCGTGCCGCACCCGTACGCCGGATGGCCGGGAGTACGGCGGCGGCATGGCTGAGCGTGAACGGCATCTGCCTCTCCTCGATCGGTTCGGATCATTATGTCGCCGATGCGCATGGTGGATGCCTGGCCCGAGTTGTCGTAGTCTCGCCGGAGTTGAAGCGCTGGGGAGCGCGCCACCGCGTCCACCGCGCGGTAGGTCAACGCGGAGGGGACGGCAGACATGGCAGCCACATACCGGCGGCGGCTCCGCAGGGGAGCAGCCTCGACGGCCGTGGCGGCGCTGGCACTGGCCGCGCTGACGGCCTCTCAGGCGCCCGCCGCCACCCGCGCGAGCGCCAAGGAACGCGACCCGGCGCCGCCCGCCGACGTTCCCATCGACGGCGGATCGTCGTATTACACCGATCTGCCGCCCCTCAACAGCCCTGTCCCGCCGCGTGGTGCGGAGCGCCCCGGCGGCGTCAAGGCCGTCACCGGTCCGGCCGCGGCGGGCATTCCCGCGACGGTCCTGGCGGCGTACAAGAAGGCCGAGGCCGCGATCGGCGCGTCCGATCCGGGGTGCCGGCTGCCCTGGCAGCTGCTCGCCGGCATCGGCAAGGTGGAGTCCGGGCAGGCGCGCGGCGGCGCGGTCGACGCCGAGGGCACCACCCTCCAGCCGATCCTCGGCCCGCAGCTCAACGGCAAGGGTTTCGCGCGGATCACCGACACGGACGGCGGCCTGCTCGACGGCGACCGTACCCACGACCGTGCCGTGGGGCCGATGCAGTTCATCCCGTCCACCTGGTCCAGCGGCGGTGCCTTCGGCACCGGTTGGGGTGCCGACGGCAACGGCGACGGCAAGAAGGACCCCAACAACGTCTTCGACGCGGCGCTCGCCGCCGGCCACTACCTCTGCAACGGCGGCCGCGACCTGTCGGCGCAGCGGGACCTGGACCGCGCGATCCTCGGCTACAACCACTCCGAGGCGTATCTGCGGACGGTCCTGTCCTGGTACGCGTTCTACCGCAAGGGCATCCACGAGGTGCCGGACGGCAAGGGCGTCCTGCCCGTGCACCGCGGCGGCTCCCGCGGTGACCAAGCGGGCGGCGGCAGCGGCCGGCGCCCCGGCGGCGCGAAGGTCATCCACCCGCGCCCCGGCGGCGGCAAGGGCGGCCACACACCGGGCAAGGGCAAGCCGGGCACACCGGGAGACGGCCCCACGCCCGGCGGGCCGAACGGCTCCGGCGGCACGGGCGGCCCCGGCGCCCCCGCCCCCGAGCCGACCCCCACGCCCACCCCCACCCCCAAGCCGCCGGCCGAGTCCGCACCGCTCGCCGCGCTCGTCCGGGTCGGCGACAAGGACCTGTCGGGCGCCACCGGCACCGAGTTCGCCGCATCGCCGCAGGTCCGCGCCCAGGACGCGGCCGGCAAGCCGGTCGCCGACGCCACCGTCCGCTTCACCCTCACCGGCAGCACCGACGCCCGCTTCCCCGACGACGCGAAGGAGGCGACCGTCCGCACCGGCAAGGACGGTCTGGCCGCGGCGCCGAAGCTGCACGCCGGCGGCAAGGCCGGCGCCTTCGTCATCCGGGCCACGGCCGTCGGCCGCGACGTGCCGCCGGTCGACTTCGGTGCCACGGTCAAGGACCGGCCCGAGCCGCGGGCCGACAGGCTCGTCCGTACCTCCGACAAGGAACTCACGGCCACCGCGGGCAAGGGCTTCGCGGATGACGCGGTCGAGGTCAGGGCGACGTTCCAGGGCAAGGAGGCGGCGGGCGTGGCGGTCACCGCGACCATGGTCACCGGCGGCGCGAAGCCCGTGGAGAACGACAAGGGCCCCTACTTCACGGCCCCCACCGTCCCCGGAGCGACGTCGGCCGAGAAGGCCGAAGCCAAGCCGCTCCGCACCCTCACGGGCCTCCGGACGGACGCCGACGGCCTGTTGAAGCTCCCGAAGATCCACACCGACGCCCACACCGGCACCTTCCTGCTGCGGCTGACCACTGCCGACGGCGCCGTGCTCACCGTCAAGCTCAACGTCTCCGCCCCGTCCGCCCCGTAGCGGGCGCACCACCGGCCCCTGGCCGCCCCGCGACCCACCGCCGTCCCGCCCGCACCCCGGGCCGGGCGGCGGTCTCTCGTGCTCCCGGCTGTTCTCATCTGCGCCGCCCGTTGCTACGGTGCCCCAGTTCTGACGCTGTATCAGCTCTCGGGAGGCCGACCATGCGCGCCCTGATTGCCGCCGCGGCCGGACTGGCCGCCGCCCTCGCCCTCGTCCTCACCCTCACGGCGATCGGCGCACCCAGCGGCACGACCTCGCCGAAGCCGCTGCTGACCACCGTCCCCAAACACCCCTGAGCAAGGGACGCCACGCATGCGCCGAACCGAGCCCACCCGTGAGACACCCCCCGGCCCCCCGGCGGACGCCACCCCGGGCCGGCGCCGCGAAGCGCGCGGAATGCGCAGCAAGGCCGGCCTCGTCCTGCTCGCCTTCGCCGTCTTCTGCACCGCCCTGTCCCCGCTGATGCGGTGGTACGCCTTCCCGCGGCTCGCCAAGATCCCGGCCGGCCAGTACCAGGACATGGTCCTGGAGGCCCGGCCCGCCACCCTCATCGACTACGGGACGATGAAGGCCAAGAAGGTCCCCGAGCTGACCATCGTGCAGACCCTCAAGGGCAATGTCGGCGCGTCCGACCGGATCGAGAAAACCGCGGGCCGCGACGTCGTCGTCTGGGACACCCTCACCTACGTGTCCGGGCCCGACGGCAAGATGGTCTCCGAGATCCCCGAGCGCTACATCTTCGACGCCCACTCCCAGGAACCGGTGCACGCCACCGGCGAGCGGGTCGACGGCGACCCGGTCCGCCGCGAAGGCATCGAGTACAAGTGGCCCTTCCTCACCGAGAAGCGCGACTACACCTACTTCGACGCCCAGACCCGCACCTCCGCGCCCATCCACTACAAGGGGACCCGCACCTTCCACGGCCTGGAGGTCTACTACTTCGAGCAGACCATCCCCTGGACGAAGGTCCCGCTCCCCAAGAAGATGCCGGTCAAGGGCATCACCGCCGAGTCCGTCGAGAAGATGGGCACCACCCGCTGGTACACCACCAAGCGGATGTTCTGGGTGGACCCCGTCACCGGAGCGCCCGTCAACGGCCAGGAGATCCACAAGGAGGAATTGCGCGGCGGCGACCTGCTGCCCGGCGGGGGCAAGGTCACCGCCTTCGCCGGCCATGTGAAGATGCGCGACGACTACGTCGACTCCACCGTCGCCCTCGTGACCTCCCAGCGCACCCTCGTGCTGCTGCTCACCAGCTATCTCCCCTGGGGCCTGCTGATCGCCGGCGCCGCCCTGCTCGCCCTGAGCCTGCACGTCGAGGCCCGCAGCCGCAGGCCGGGCGCGGGCGCCGGCAGCACCGCCCCCGACGACGTGCCCGACCAGGACCCCGACCCCCGGCCGAGCCCCGCCCCCGCCTGACACCCCGGGCCCCGGCGGCCCGGCTCAGCCCCGCTTGAGCCGCGCGCTGGTGTGCCGGGTCGGCGCGACGGACGAGGGATCCTCCGGCCACGGATGCTTGGGATAGCGGCCGCGCAACTCCGCCCGCACGGACCGGTATCCGTCCTTCCAGAACGAGGCGAGATCGGCCGTCACCGCGGCCGGCCGCCCGGCGGGGGACAGCAGATGCACCAGCACCGGCACCCGCCCGTCCGCCACCCGCGGTGACTCCTGCCGGCCGAACATCTCCTGCAGTTTGACCGCCAGCACCGGCTGCGCACCGCCGTAATCCACCCGCACCCGCGAACCGCTCGGCACCTCGATACGCTCCGGCGCCAGCTCGTCGAAGCGGGTCGCGTCGCCGGTGGCCCACGGCAGCAGCCGGGCCAGCGCCTGCCCCGCGTCGATCCGCGTCAGGTCGGCCCGCCGCCGGGCCCGCCCGAGCTCCACGCCCAGCCACTCCTCCGCCCGCTCCAGCAGCGCCGCGTCCGACACATCCGGCCAGGGCGCGCCCAACTCCCGGTGCAGGAAAGCCATCCGCTGCCGCAACGACAGCGCGCCCGCCGACCACCGCAGCAGCCCCGGCCCCTCCCGGCGCAGCCCCGACAGCACCGCCTCCCGCAGCAGCCCCGGGCCGGGCGAGGCCAGCGGCCGGGCCGCCAGCTCGATCGCCCCCAACCGCGTGACCTTCCGCGCCACCACGTCCCCGTCCGACCAGCGGACCTCCTCGCCCGAGGAGTACAGCGCCCGCGCCGCGGCACACGCCGTCTCCTCGTCGATGACCGCAGCCAGCCGCACCCGCGCCGACGCCGCAGCGACCGGCCGGTCGGCCACCGCGATCGCCAGCCACGCCGCGTCGCCCAGCCGCGACCGGTCACCGGCCCGCGCCCCCGGGGCGGGCCCCGCACCGGCCTGTTCCGCGCCGGTGCCCGAGGCCATCAGGTAACCCCCCGCG
Organism: Streptomyces sp. NPDC101393; assembly: GCF_044767385.1. Lineage (NCBI taxonomy): Bacteria > Bacillati > Actinomycetota > Actinomycetes > Kitasatosporales > Streptomycetaceae > Streptomyces > Streptomyces sp. NPDC101393. The sequence goes on from NZ_JBIWNU010000004.1 coordinate 715,192, forward strand.
CCCCGGGCCCGCGCGACCCGCTCCGGGAACGCCAGCGCCGCGACGAGCCCGGCCGCGGCATCGTCCCCGGGGCCCGGCCCGGAGGCGCCGTCACCCTCCGCCCCGGCCGCCGCCGTCAGCCGCCGCGCCTCCTGCCGCCACTTCGCCGCGTACGCGTCCTGGCCCCGCCGCGCGGTCCGCCACGCCGCGGCCAGATCGTCGCCGTACGCCCGCGGCGGCTCCTCGCTGAGCAGCGCCACCACCTCGGCGGCCCGGCGCACACCGACCTCCCGCGCGCCGTCCAGCAGTGCCCGTGCCAGCCGCGGATGCAGACCGAGCCGGCCCATCCGCACCCCGCGCGCCGTGGCCCGCCCGTCCGCGTCCACCGCGCCGATCGCCGTCAGCACCTCCCGCGCCGCTGCCAGCGCACCGGCCGGCGGGGCGTCGAGCAGCGCCAGCCCCGTCGCCCGCGGATCGCCCCAGCACGCGGCCTGCAACGCGAACGCCGTCAGGTCGGCCACCTTGATCTCCGGATCGGGGAACGCCGGCAGCCGCCCGTCCTCCCCCTCCGGCCAGCAGCGGTACACCACACCCGGCGCCTCGCGCCCGGCCCGCCCGGCGCGCTGCCGCGCCGCGGCCCGGGAGGCCCGGACGGTCGCCAGCGCACTGAGCCCGCGCGCGTGATCCATCCGCGGCACCCGGGCCAGACCGCTGTCCACCACGACCCGCACACCCGGCACCGTCAGGCTCGACTCCGCCACCGACGTCGCCAGCACCACCCGCCTGCCCGCAGCGCCTCGCGCCCTCGCCTCCGCGCCCGCCAGCACCGCGTCCTGCACCTCGGCCGACGCCCGCCCGTGCACCTGCAGCACCTCGGCGTCCACCCCGTCCAGCTGCCCGGCGACCCGGCCGATCTCCCCGACCCCGGGCAGGAAACACAGCACGTCACCAGCCTGTTCGCGCAGCGCCCGCCGCACCACACCGGCGATATGCGTCAGCAGCGCCGGATCGACCCGCGTCCCGTGCGACGGCCGCACGGGCCGCTCCGGCGGCGCCCACTCGACCGACACCGGGTGCGACACTCCCGCCGCCTCCACCACCGGAGCCGGCCCCCGGGCGCCGCCCAGCAGCCGGGCCCACCCCTGAGCGTCCGTCGTCGCCGACGCCGCCACCAGCCGCAGCTCCGGCCGCAGCGTCTCGCGTACGTCCAGCAGGAACGCCGCGGAGGTATCGGCGTCCAGATGCCGCTCATGGCACTCGTCGAGCACCACGACATCGACACCGGCCAGCTCGGGATCGCGCTGCAACCGCTGCAGCAGCACCCCGGTCGTCACCACTTCCACCGCGGTACGGGGCCCGGCCCGGCGCTCGCCGCGCACCGTGAACCCGACCCGCTCACCCACCTTCTCGCCCAGCAGCCAGGCCATCCGCCGCGCCGCGGCGCGCGCGGCGATCCGCCGCGGCTCGGCCACCAGCACCCGCCGCTGCGGGCCCGCACCTGTCAGGCCCGCGAGATCCAGCGGCACCAGCGTCGTCTTGCCGGTGCCCGGTGGCGCGCAGAGCACCGCGGCACCGGGCCCGTCGAGGGCGGCGCGCAGTGCGGGCAGTGCGGTGCGGACGGGCAGCTGGTCGAGAGCGTCGCCAGGGCTGCGCCCGGCCGGCGGCTGGGGGAGGGTCACGGCCCCAGTCTGCCGCCCCGGGATCCTGGTCCTACCGCCCGGCCTCGCAGACGAAGATCGCCGTACCCGGGATCAGATGCCCGCGCAGCGGGGACCAGCCACCCCACTCCTGGGTGTTCCATTCCGGCCATTCCGGTTCGACGAGATCCGTCAGCCGGAACCCGGCGGCCACCACGTCCCGCACCCGGTCGCCCAGCGTCCGGTGGTGTTCGACGTACACGGCCGCTCCCGTGTCGTCCTGCTCCACGTACGGCACGCGGTCGAAGTAGGAGGCGGCCACCGACAGGCCCTCGGGCCCCGGCTCGTCGGGGAAGGCCCAGCGGACGGGGTGCGTGACGGAGAAGACGAACCGGCCACCGGGGCGCAGCACCCGCCGCACCTCGCTCAGCACCCGCACCGGATCGGCGACGAACGGGATCGCGCCGTACGCGGAGCAGGCGAGGTCGAAGGAGCCGTCGCGAAACGGCAGTGCCCCGGCGTCCGCCTCGATCAGTTCGAGGCCGTCGGCCGAACCGTCGCCCGGCACGTCCCCGGCGATCCGCAGGGCGTGCTGCAGCTGCCGGTGCGAGAGGTCGAGCGCCACCGGGCGGGCGCCCTGGGCCGCCAGCCAGCGGGAGCACTGCGCGGCGCCGGCCCCGATCTCCAGGATCCGCCGCCCCTTCAGTTCCGATGCGGGCCCGAGGAGGGCGGCGTCCGCCTCGTCGAGCCCCTCGGGGCCCCAGACGAAGCGGTCGTCCCCGAGGAACGCGCCGTGCTCGCTCTGGTACTCGTCGGCATTGCGGTCCCACCAGCCACGATTGGCCCGGCTGCTCTCGGTGTCGGAGGTGACACGGCGGGTCGCCTCCGGCTCGTCCTCTTGGTTCATGGCGCCCGTCGTCGTAGTCTTCGTCTGCTTGTCGCTGCAGGGACTGTGAGGCCGTTCGACCTCGCGGAACATCGCGTGTGCCGGAAATGGGGCGTTCCGCCCCGGGTGTGCGCCTTCGCGCATTGACCGTGTCCGGCTGCCCCCGTATGCTACAAGTTGCGCTGCGGGCTTGCGCGCCTCAGACGGAGCAGGCCGCGCTCGTATCTGTATGTATGTCCCCTCGGTTTTCGAGGCGTTTCGGGTTGCTCCGGTTTTTCGCGGGGCTTCCGGAGAGTGCGCCTCTGACGCTGTCCGGCTTGTGCAGAGGCGATAACGGCTCTCGGCGTAGCAGTACCTACGACTTCAATGTCCGCACCGGAGCCTTTACCCACATGACGAGCAGCACCGAGACCACCGCCACCACCCCGCAGGTTGCGGTCAACGACATCGGTAACGAGGAAGCCTTCCTCGCCGCGATCGACGAGACGATCAAGTACTTCAACGACGGCGACATCGTCGACGGCGTCATCGTGAAGGTCGACCGGGACGAGGTCCTGCTCGACATCGGTTACAAGACCGAAGGCGTGATCCCCAGCCGCGAGCTGTCGATCAAGCACGACGTCGACCCCAACGAGGTCGTCGCCGTCGGTGACGAGATCGAGGCCCTGGTTCTCCAGAAGGAGGACAAGGAAGGCCGCCTCATCCTGTCCAAGAAGCGCGCTCAGTACGAGCGTGCCTGGGGCACGATCGAGAAGATCAAGGAAGAAGACGGGATCGTCACCGGTACCGTCATCGAGGTCGTCAAGGGTGGTCTCATCCTCGACATCGGCCTCCGTGGCTTCCTGCCGGCCTCCCTCGTCGAGATGCGCCGCGTGCGCGACCTCCAGCCCTACGTGGGCAAGGAGCTCGAGGCCAAGATCATCGAGCTGGACAAGAACCGCAACAACGTGGTCCTGTCCCGCCGTGCCTGGCTGGAGCAGACCCAGAGCGAGGTCCGTCAGACCTTCCTCACGACCCTGCAGAAGGGTCAGGTCCGCTCCGGCGTCGTCTCCTCGATCGTCAACTTCGGTGCGTTCGTGGACCTGGGTGGCGTCGACGGTCTCGTGCACGTCTCCGAGCTGTCCTGGAAGCACATCGACCACCCCTCCGAGGTCGTCGAGGTCGGCCAGGAGGTCACGGTCGAGGTCCTGGACGTCGACATGGACCGCGAGCGCGTGTCCCTGTCGCTCAAGGCGACGCAGGAAGACCCGTGGCAGCAGTTCGCCCGGACCCACCAGATCGGTCAGGTCGTCCCGGGTAAGGTCACCAAGCTCGTTCCCTTCGGTGCGTTCGTGCGCGTCGACGAGGGCATCGAGGGCCTGGTCCACATCTCCGAGCTGGCCGAGCGCCACGTCGAGATCCCGGAGCAGGTTGTCCAGGTCAACGACGAGATCTTCGTCAAGGTCATCGACATCGACCTCGAGCGCCGCCGCATCAGCCTCTCGCTGAAGCAGGCCAACGAGGCCTTCGGTGCCGACCCGTCGACGGTCGAGTTCGACCCGACCCTGTACGGCATGGCCGCGTCCTACGACGACCAGGGCAACTACATCTACCCCGAGGGCTTCGACCCCGAGACCAACGACTGGCTCGAGGGCTTCGAGAGCCAGCGCGAGGTGTGGGAGAACCAGTACGCCGAGGCGCAGACGCGCTTCGAGCAGCACCAGGCTCAGGTCATCAAGTCCCGCGAGGCCGACGAGCAGGCCGCGGCCGAGGGTGCTGCGGCACCGGCGGCCCCGGGCGCCGGCAGCAGCACCGGCGGTGGCGGCAACGCCTCCGGCGGCGGCTCGTACTCCTCGGAGTCGGCGGACAACTCCGGCGCCCTGGCGTCGGACGAGGCCCTGGCCGCGCTCCGCGAGAAGCTGGCCGGCGGCCAGAGCTGAAAAGCTCACCGCTAGGCACTAGCCGATAGGCGAAGGCCCGTTCCCCTCGGGGAGCGGGCCTTCGTCGTGTCCGGGGCGGTGGTGCACGGAGCCGTCCCGGTGGGTGCTCAGCCCACCGGGACGCCCGGGTTGGCGACGCCCCTGCCGCCGTTCACGGTGTTGTCCCCGGCGATCGTCACCGGGCAGTCGGACGCGTCGTAGTTGGTCACGTTGAACCCGTAGCGGCCCGAGCCGGTGGCGCCGGTCAGGTCCGACGTGTTGCCGCGGAAGACCGTGCCGCAGCCCCAGCCGGACTGCTGGGAGTGGGTCTCGTAGCCGTTGTTGGTGGTGCGGCGGCCGATGTTGTTCTCGACGACGGTGTCATTGCCCTTGATGTCGGCCCAGGAGTCGTCGAAGTGCGCCCCGGTGAGGCCACTGCCGTCGAAGGTGTTGCCGCTGATCCTCGCGCCGGTGGTGCCTTCCTTGATGTCGATGTTCTCGCCGCCGACGCCGGGACCGATGGTGTTGCCGAGGATCTGAACGTGGTCGCTCCTGTCGTCGGTGCCGCCCGCGCTGCCGACGTACACGCCCTCGCCCATGCCGCGTCCGTCCTTGCCGGTGTCGCGGATCGTGGAGTTCTTGAGGACGCCGTCCTTGCTGGACGTGCGGAAGTGCACGCCCTCCATGTCCAGGTCGTGGACGCTGACGGAATCGATGACGACGCCGGCGGCGGCGTCCATCACGATCCCCTTCTGGCCGCCGGTGACGCTGATCCCCTGGACGGTCCAGTAGGAGGCGCCGTCCAGGTGCAGGCCGTAGCCGCCGCCCGCCGTCAGGACGGCCTTCGATGAGCCGGTGAGCGTGATGCGGGACGAGGAACTGCCCGCCGCCGACGTCGTGAAGTTGCCGCTGTAGGTGCCATCGGCGAGCTGGATCGTGTCGCCGGGCCCGGCGCCGGCGAGAGCCTCCTTGAGCTGGGCCGCGGTCGATACCTCGATGACGCCGGCGGGGGAGTGGGAGAGGGAGGGGGAGGGGGAGGGGGCTGCGTCGGCGGGGATGCCGACGGCGGTGGTGGAGACGGTGAGGAGCGTGCCGGCTGCCAGCAGCGCGGCGGCCGGGACGGTGGCGAGGAGTCCGGTGCGCATCCAACTGCCTTTCCGTATATGAACGTTGGGCGGGAGTGTGAACAGCGAGAGTGACCGTGAAGCTAGAGGTGCGCTGGATGGGGCGTCAAGGTCCAGGCCAAGTCGGGTTGGGGGAGGTCCGTAGGGCTGGCGCGCGGGCAAGGGCATCAACTGGCCCGTATGTCACGGGTGTTCAGCGATGTGAATCGGCGGGGGAGCGCAGTGGTCGCCTGTGGACGGGGCCTGAGCAGTGGGGCACGGGCCGGGATTCGGTGTGGCGCGCCACACGGGGGCGCCGGGGGCGGGAGGAGCGTGGCGCGATCTCGTCCGTACGGTCGGCGGGTACGGCGAGGGTGGTGATCGGCGAAGTGGGAGAGGCGCGGGGCCGGAATGCGGGGGTGGAATGCGGGGGCGGGAATGCGGGCCCGCTGCGCGGCGTTCTTGCCCACGGATATGAGGAGGAGCGGTCACTGTGTTGGATGCCCAGGGGTTGTACGAATGGGAGCCGAGCGGGCTCGCGGCGGTGGAGGACATCGCCGCCAGGGACTCCGCCGGACTGGTGCTGCTGTACCACTTCGACGGCTACATCGACGCCGGTGAGACCGGCGACCAGATCGTGGAGCGGCTGCTGGAGGGCCTGACGCACCGCGTCGTCGCGCGCTTCGACCACGACCGGCTGATCGACTACCGCGCCCGTCGCCCGCTGCTCACCTTCGAGAGCCACCGATGGACGGCCTACGAGACGCCGAGCATCGAGCTGCGGCTGGTCGAGGACGCGACGGGTGCGCCCTTCCTGCTGCTGTCCGGCCCCGAGCCGGATGTGGAGTGGGAACGCTTCTCGGTCGCCGTGCGCCAGATAGTGGAACGGCTCGGTGTGCGGCTCTCGGTCAACTTCCACGGCATCCCGATGGGCGTCCCGCACACCCGCCCCGTGGGCATCACCCCGCACGGCAATCGCACGGACCTGATGCCCGGACACGCCAGCTTCTTCAACGAGGCGCAGGTGCCCGGCAGCGCGGAGGCGCTGATCGAGTACCGGCTGGCCGAATCGGGCCATGACGTACTCGGTGTGGCGGCACATGTGCCGCACTACATCGCCCGGTCCGCCTACCCGGATGCGGCACTGACCGCCCTGGAGGCGGTGACGGCGGCCACCGGTCTGGTTCTTCCCACCGCGGCGCACTCGCTGCGTACGGAAGCGCTGCGGACGCAGGAGGAGATCGAACGGCAGATCTCGGAGGGCGACGAGGAGCTGGTCGCCCTGGTCAGCGGCCTGGAGCACCAGTACGACGCGGTGGCAGGGGCCGAGAGCCGGGGGAATCTCGTCGCCGAGCCGGTGGAACTCCCCTCGGCCGACGAGATCGGCAGGGAATTCGAGCGCTTCCTGGCGGAGCGGGAGAGCGACGGCGGCGGAGGCGGGCACTGACCTTCGCGCCGTTCCGGGCGGCGGCCGAGGGGGCCGCTGCCTGCGGTGGGCGATGCGGTGAGGTGCGGCCGCTGCCTGACGGGGCCGTACCGCGACCGTATAGCGTGGGCCCATGGTGAAGGTGGGGCTGACCGGCGGAATCGGTGCGGGCAAGAGCGAGGTCTCGCGGTTGCTGGCGTCGTACGGCGCAGTGATCGTGGACGCGGACAAGATCGCACGAGAGGTCGTCGAGCCGGGCACGCCCGGACTGGCGGCGGTGGTCGAGGAGTTCGGGGACGGTGTACTCACCCCCGACGGCACCCTGGACCGCCCGAAGCTGGGCCAGATCGTCTTCGCCGACCCGGCGAAGCTCAAGGCGCTCAACGCCATCGTGCACCCGCTCGTGGGCACGCGCTCGGCCGAGCTCGAGGCGTCAGCCGGGCCGGACACGGTGGTGGTGCACGATGTGCCGCTGCTGACGGAGAACGGCCTGGCGCCGCTCTACGACCTGGTCGTCGTGGTGGACGCCGCCCCGCAGACCCAGCTGGACCGGTTGGTGCGGCTGCGCGGCATGGCGGAGGACGAGGCAAAAGCCCGGATGGCCGCCCAGGCGACCCGCGAACAGCGCCTGGCGGCAGCGGATCTCGTCATCGACAACGACGGGCCGCTGGCGGCGCTGGAACCGCAGGTCCGCGAGGTGTGGGAGCGCCTGCGAGCGGCGTGAGGCGGGACGATAGCCTCGCGCCATGAGCGCTACCGATCGTGATTCCCAGGCCCCCGATATCGAGCCCGGCACCGCCGCCGCCCCTTCCGGGCCCGCGTCGTTCGTCGTGCACATCCCCGGCATAGCCGACGCCGAACTGGAGCCGGAGCCGCTGGATGCCGACCAGATCGTCTCCGGGGACCCGGTGGTCACCGGCAAGGTCTTGTGGGAGTCCCCTGACGGCAGTCAGATCCGGGGAATCTGGCAGATCACTCCGGGCGTGGTGACGGACACCGAGGCCAACGAACTGTTCGTGGTCGTCAGCGGTCGCGCCACGATCAAGGTGGAGGGCGGTTCGGTTCTGGAGGTGGGACCGGGCGATGCCTGTGTCCTGCGCGAGGGCGACCGTACGGAGTGGACCGTCCACGAAACGCTGCGCAAGGCGTACCACATCAGCGCGTAGGGGCGTTGGGGCGTAGGGGTACGGGCGTGGGGCGCAGGGGTGCGGCGCATCAGGCCGGGAATGCTGTCCTCGGCCTGGTTGTTGTGCGCCACGTGACGCCGACGGCGGACGGCCGAGGTCTCCCGTACGGCGAAGGAGAGGAGACGGCCGTGCCCGAGCGCAGCCCCGAGACGCATGTCATCGATTTCCGCGCTGCGGAGCAGCTGCTGGCTGCCCGCGACCCGCGCGGCGCGATCCGGTTGCTGGACTCCGTCATCGGTGCGCACCCCGAGAACACCGCGGCCCGCCTGCTGCGCGCCCGCGCCTTCTTCCTCGCCGCCCAACTGCGCCCGGCGGAACTTGAGTTCCAGATCGTCCTCGAACGCGAACCGGACAACGCCTTTGCGCACTTCGCGCTGGCCCGCACCCTGGAGCGTGCCGGCCGCCCCGAGGAGGCGCTGCGCCACTTCCGGCTCGCGGCCGCCCTGGAGCCGCGCCCCGAATTCATCGAAGCGGCGCGATTCGCACGCGACACGGGCAACCGCAGCAATGGGAACGGCAGCGGGAACGAGAACGGCACCGGTAACGAGAACGGCACCGGTAACGAGTAGGGCTTGGCCGGTCGATCGGCCGGAGCAACGGGTGGGGCTTGGCCGGTCGATCGGCTGTCCGATCGGTCCTGGCCGGTCGTGTGGGTCGTTGGCCGGGGCGGGTCCGGGCGTGGTGCGGGGCGCTCTCGCGGAGGGCGAGTGGGAGCGGAGCGGCTACAGCCGCCTGTGTCGGTGCGTAGCGGGCGTAGCGGGTTGTGGTGGGCCGGTGGCGGTACCACGGGCAGGTCATCGCGGAAGTTCATTACCGGGTGCGGACCGGTGGTGCGGTCGCGTGACCTGCCCGGTTCTTCCCCGGGCCGTGGAGGACCGTGTAGAACCGCAACGGGTGTGGCGTGTCACCGGTCGACGCAGGGCTCAGTGCGTCACGTGTGTGGCGATGAGGTCGCCTGCCTCGGCAAGCACCGCGCCGGCGGCGATCGCCGCCATCTGCCAGCGAGTTCGCCCGCGCTTCGCCAGCATCCAGGCCGGTAGGCACATGAGCATGGCCAGTACGCAGGGAGCGATCCAGACCCCCAATCCGGCCGGGCCGATGCGCGCCACGATGACGACGAGACCGATGAGGAACGGCAACGGTGAGGCGATCAATGCCGCCTTGCGAACCGACCGGGCCTCCCGGGAGCGGTGTTCTGCGAACGTCGACCGTCCCTGCTCATGAAAGCCTGCCCTCAACTCGTCCAGCTGAGGCGTGTGTTGCCGGTGCGGATTCCCCCATGTGCTCATGGAGGCGGAGCCTAACGCGGCCCGGATCCACTGGAGTGTGCCGGGTCGAGCGGGGACGGGCGGGGGCCCGGATCTACACTTCATGCTCATGACGAACCCGTATCCGCATGGCCCCGCGCCTGGTGCGACGCTGATCAAGACCGGTCGGAACCAGATGAAAAGCGGCCTCGCTGCCGGGGTCGGATGTGGAGTGTTCGGACTGCTCGCCATCGTCGCCGGTCTGGTAGCGGCTCTCGGTCTCACCGGCAAGGAACCGAAGCCCGGGGCCTACGCGGGGGTTCTCCTCGGACTGGTGGCCGGGTTCTTCGCCGTTGGGATCATCAAAGGCTTCTGGGCGGCCCGTCACTCCTTCCTCTGCGTCGACCATGTCGGCCTGTGGATCAGCAACCCGAAGGGCAACAAGGTCATCCCCTGGGACACCCTCGCCGGAGTCGGCCTGTACTGGAGCAAGGGGGAGAAGCGGGGCGCCCCGAAGCAATACTCGATCGAGATGTGCCCGAACGGTCCGATCGACGTGGACCACCCGGCAGTGTGGAACCTCGTCCGCGACGAGGAACCCATCCACCCGTCCCTGCCGCGACTGCGCTACCGCCTCCCCGCGAAGGGGGCCGACCGCGAACCCTTGGTCACGGCGGTCCAGCACTACGCCGCGCACCTGTGGCTCGGTGAGTCGGAGCGCGCGCCGGGTCACATCGGCTACCCCGACATCAAGGGCCACCGGGCGCGCATCCGGGAGCGTACGCGCTGACCGGGCTGCCCACCGCGTGTGGCGCAGCGGCCTGCGACGGCCCGGCCGCAGCGGCCGGCCACGGCCCGGCATGCCGCGCTGCCGGAGGCCTCATGCGGTACGGGCCCTTCGTCTACGGTCGGGTCCCCCTTCTTCGGCCGGTCGTGCTGCTTCTGCCGAAGGCGCTGTTGCGGCCTCGATCGGGCTCATAGGGCGGTATCTCCTTGCCAGGCTGATAGTGCGCCCCTTGGTGGATGTGCCGGATCACGATGGCCAGATCCATGGCTGCCAGGACCGCCACGGCGGCACATGCCGCGGCCCACTCCGGCCGGCCCGCCATGACGAAGGCCACTGCTCCGGCCACGGCCCACAGCAGTCCCCACAGCGCCAGTCCGCGGCGGATCTTCAGCGGGCTGCGTGCTTGCAGGGGCTCATTTCCCGTACGCATCGGCACCCATCTCCTGTCTCCAGGGTCTCTCCGATCGCCGATTCAGTCACCTGTCTTTTCGGGGTGCTTTCGGTGCCCGGGTGCCCGGTGCCCGGTGCCCGGTGTCCGAGATCCGGTGCCCTGGGCCCAGCGCCGCCGCTGAGCGCTCCTCCGTGACCGTCCCGCTGCGCGAGGTGGAAGGTGTGGCGATCCGCGATCCCGGGGCCCGGGCCGTGCCCGAGGTGCGGAGGTGGATGGTGTGGCGCGGGGGAGTGGCGGTGGCCGGCCTGCGGGCTGTGGGCGTGGGCCGGGTCGTCTGCGCCCGTCTGCCCGGCGGCCTTGGCTTCCGGGGGCGGCGGGTCTCCCGCCGGATGCCCGTTGATCCACGCCAGCCCGCCGATGTCGAGCAGGGACCGGGCCCGCGTCACCGCCACATAGGCCAAGCACGCCTCGTCGGCGTCGATCTTCCCGGGGACCGGGGCGCCGTCGTCGCCTCGCTCCTCGAGATCGTCCGGGCCCGTGAAGTCGTCCGCGATGCGTACGCTCGCCCACTCCCGGCCCTTGGCCCGGTGAGCCGTGGACACCGTCACCTGGGCATCGCCCTCGGCCGAGAGGCGGTGCAGGGCGCTCAGTACCGCTGATGAGCCGTGCTCGTCGACGAGTTCGACGAGCGGGAGCAGGTCCCGCCCGGCCGGATCGAACTCCGCGTACTCCCGCAGTTCGGCCCAGGACTCGAAGAGCATCAGCTCGGGATGGGCGGTGCGGCGTCCCGCTTCGAGGTCATGGGCGGCCCCTGCCAGTGCGCGCAGGGCCTCGCCGCCTCCGGCGAGCGCGACCCGGCGGCCCGCCTCCAGCTGCCGTATGACCTCGACCATCGCCCCGACATTCGACCGGCACAGGATCGCCGCCGGTTCCTGCACCGGCCGTAATTCCGTCGTCAGCCATGGCGATCCGGTGAGCCGGATCGGTGCGCCCACGATCGTCAGCCAGCGGTTGGCCTCCGCCGCCAGTGCCGGCCCGAAGCGGAAGGAGCAGGAGAGGCTGAGCCGGTGTCCGTCGAATCCGGTCATGACGTCGCGTGCGCCGCGCCAGCCGTAGATGGCCTGGGCGGAGTCCCCGACCAGCACCAGCTGTGCGTGGTCCCGCTGGGCGGTGAAGACCTGCTCGATCACGGGGTTGGTGTCCTGCGCCTCGTCCAGGAGCAGGAAATCCGCCGGGATGACGGGCTCCCGGAGCGCCCACATCTTGAGGTAGTGGTCGTGCTCGAAGCGGACGACGCCACGGTCCGGCTGCTGGAGGTCCGCCCAGGCTTTTCGTGCGTACGGCAGGGCGAGGCCGGCGAGCTCCTCGCGCAGCGGCTCGGCTTCCGCTCCGCGCAGGGGCGGTACGTGGTGGGCGGCGAGTTCTCTGTCGGCCGACTGGCAGAACCGGGTGACCGTGCGCAGGACCGTGTGGGAGAGCGCCTTGTTGTCGACCCGGCGTGCGCCGATGCGTACGGACATGCCGTCGTCGATGCCCAGGGCGGCACCCGTTCGCCATCCTGCTTGCCGTGGGGTGTTCATCCGTGCCTGATAGCGCCTGGCGACGGTGCTGTACGCGAGGGCGTGGGCGGTCCCGCAGGTCACCTCCGCGGGGAAGGTGCGGGCGGCGTCGCGGGCGATGGCTCTGTTGAAGGCGAGGTAGCGGCCGGCCCTGCCCTGCCGCTGCGCCGCCCGCGCGAGCATCGCGAGAGTCGTCGTCTTGCCCGTGCCGGCGCCGGCCTGGATCACGAGATGCGATCCGGTCCGGAAGGCGTCGGCCGCGGCGATCTGCTCGGCTGTGGGCACATGCATGGGAACTCCTCATCGACACAGAATGACTACCGATAGTGATGACGTCACTCACTGTAATGGCTTGCCGCGCGGAGGGGGAGGGGGAGTTCTCGGCCTGTGGATAACCCTGATCCGGCGAGGGTGCGGGGGCCGGCCGGGGCGTGCTCGCCACCGCGCAGGCGCCTGCGCGGGACGGATTGTCAGTGGTGTCTGGTTCCATCGATCTCAGGCCGCCGGCAGCGACCGAACGATGTCGGGGAGGCCCGACGCGGGGGAGGGGCAGTGGGGGATGGAGGGCATCGTGAGGCAGGGGCGGGCGACGGAGCGTGACAGCCCGGAGCGCTTGGGTGCGACCGTAGACTCGCAGGTCGGGGGCGCGGACCCGCGACAGGCCGGGCGGCTGCCACGGCCGGCGTGGACGGATCGGACACACAAGGAACCGGCGGGAGGGGACGGCATGGCGAGGCGGTGGCAAGCGGCAGCGGGGGCGCCCAGCCCGTCGGACGCCCCGCCCGCCGGAATGCCCGCAGGCGGCACGGAGGCCGGTGGAGCCGAGGCCGCGGCGGTCCGCTGCGCCGCGGTCTTCCTGCCCGCCCGGACGCCGCGCGCCGGAAAGATCGCCTTCTGGCGGCCCGACGGCGGCCCCCTCCCGGACATCGGAGGAGGGGCGGGCGCCGCGCGAACGGTGCGTGACGGTCAGGAGGCGCCCGGGGAGACCGCCGAGCCGGCCCGGCTGTCCGTCGCCCGCCGGCACGGCAACGGCGCCCGCACCCGCGAGGTCCCCGCCCTGCTGCTCCCGCTGGCCGAAGCCGTCCCCCTGCTGATCCGCGCCCGGCACGACCCGGCCGCCCATCCGGCCGCCGCCTGCTGGGGCGCGGCCACCCTGCACGCCCTGCACCTCGCGGCGCGCGGAAGGCTGCTGCCGGGGCTGACCGCCGAGGACACCGACGCCTGGCGCGCCGGGCCCCTGGATCCCGACGACGTGGCGCACCTCCGGGCCGTCGCCGCCGCCATGCCCGGCGAGGCGTATGCCGTGCCGCTCCCCGGTAGTGGGCCGCTCCAACTGCCCGACCCGGCAGCCCTGGTGCGGCTCTTCGTCGACGCGGTCGCCGACACCCTGCCGCGTACCCCCGCCGCCGCGCTCGTCGCCGGCGCTCCGTATGCCGCGAGCGCGGCGCAGCGGATGCCCGCAGCCCGCGAATGGGCCGCCGAGGTCGCGGCGGGCGTCGACGCCGGGGTCCGGCTCTCCCTGCGGCTCGATCTCGCCCCCCACAAGCTCTTCGACGCCGGCCCGGACGCGGAGGCGGGCGCCGGGGACGACGGCGGAGCCGCTGGGCATGACCGGCGCACCGGCGGGCGCGGCCGGCAGCGGAGCGCGGCGGCCGCCGTGCTGCAGGTCCACAGCCTCACCGACCCGACCCTGGTGGCCGACGCCGGCCAACTCTGGGAGGGCGAGGGACCCGACCACTTCGGCCCCCGCTCCCGCGTCGACACCCTCCTCGCGCTGCGCCGGGCGGCCCGCGTCTGGCCACCGCTCAACGGCCTCCTGGAGCGCCCGGTCCCCGATGTGCTCCCGCTCGGCGAGGACGAGTTGTACGAACTGCTGGGAGAGGCCGCGCCCCGGCTGGGCGCCGCGGGGGTGGCCGTCCACTGGCCCAAGGAGCTGGCCCGTGGCCTGACGGCGGCGGCGGTGCTGCGCCCGGGGCCGGGCTCCGCCGCGGACGGCTTCGGCTTCTTCGACACCGATGAACTCCTGCAGTTCCGCTGGCAGGTGGCCATGGACGGCGCCCCGCTGACCGAGGCGGAAATGGACGCCCTCGCCGAGGCGCACCGCCCCGTCGTCCGGCTGCGCGACCAGTGGGTCCTCGTCGACCCGGCACTCGTCCGCAAGGCCCGCAAGCGCGAACTGGGCTACCTGGACCCGGTCGACGCGCTCGCCGCGACACTCCACGGCACCACCGAGGTGGACGGCGAAGAGGTCGACGTGGTGCCCCTGGGTGCGCTCGCCGCGCTGCGCGGCCGCCTCACCACCGAAGCCCGCCCGTTGCCCCAGCCCCCCGGCCTGCGGGCGACGCTCCGCGACTACCAACTGCGCGGTATGGCCTGGCTGGACACGATGATCTCGGTCGGTCTCGGCGGCTGTCTCGCCGACGACATGGGCCTCGGCAAGACCATCACCGTCATCGCCCTCCACCTCCACCGGAAACCGACGGCGCCGGTCCTCGTTGTCTGTCCCGCCTCCCTCCTCGGCAACTGGCAGCGTGAGATCGAGCGGTTCGCCCCCGGCACACCCGTGCGCCGTTTCCACGGTGCCGGCCGCAGTCTGGACGGCCTGGAGGGCGGCTTCGTCCTGACGACCTACGGGACGATGCGCAGCAGCGCCGCCCAACTCGCCGCACAGCGCTGGGCGTGGGTCGTCGCCGACGAGGCGCAGCACGTGAAGAATCCGCGCTCCTCGACGGCCAAGGCGCTGCGGGACATCAAGAGCCCGGCCCGGATCGCACTCACCGGCACCCCCGTGGAGAACAACCTCTCCGAGCTGTGGGCGCTGCTCGACTGGACCACCCCCGGCCTCCTCGGCCCGCTCAAGACCTTCCGCGCACTGCACGCCCGCGAGGTCGAGGGCGGTGAGGACCCGGAGGCGGCGGAGCGGCTGGCCCGGCTGGTGCGTCCGTTCATCCTGCGCCGCAAGAAGTCCGATCCCGGGATCGCGCCCGAACTCCCGCCCAAGACCGAAACGGACCATCCGGTGGCGCTGGGCCGGGAGCAGGCCGCGCTGTATCAGGCCGTCGTCCGCGAGACGCTCTCCCGGATCGAGGCCGCCGAGGGCATCGCCCGTCGGGGCCTGGTGATGAAGCTGCTCACCGCCCTCAAGCAGATCTGCAACCACCCCGCGCAGTATCTGAAGGAGGCTGCCCCGGGGCTGGCCGCCCGCTCCGGGAAACTCGAACTCCTCGACGAACTCCTCGGCACCATCCTCTCCGAGGGCGGCGCCACATTGATCTTCACCCAGTACGTGGGAATGGCCCGGCTGCTGGAGCGGCATCTCACCACCCGCGGGATCCCGCACCAACTCCTGCACGGCGGCACACCCGTCGCCGAACGGGAACGGATGGTCGACCGCTTCCAGTCCGGGCAGTCCCCCGTCTTCCTGCTGTCCCTGAAGGCGGCCGGCACCGGCCTGAACCTCACCCGGGCCGGACACGTGATCCACTACGACCGCTGGTGGAATCCGGCGGTCGAGGAACAGGCCACCGACCGCGCCTACCGCATCGGCCAGACCCAGCCCGTGCAGGTGCACCGTCTGATCGCCGAGGGCACGGTGGAGGACAACATCGCCCAACTCCTCACCGCCAAGAGGGCACTCGCCGACGCGGTGCTCTCCGGTGGCGAGAGAGCGCTCACCGAACTCTCCGACACCGAACTGGCCGACCTCGTCTCCCTGAGGAGGCCCGCATGAGCCCCATGAGTCATAGGGGCCCCACAGGCCCTACGGGTCCGATGGGACCGCTGGGGCACCGTCCCTCCGGGCGCCAGGACCCGTCGGGGCGTGCCGCCGCCGCGGACAGACTGGCCCGCGCGGACCGTTCGCGTACGTTCCCGCCGCTGCCCGAGCGCGGCGGAGCCCGTGGCCTGTTCGCCGAATCCTGGTGGGGGAGCGCCTGGTTGGACGCCCTGGAGACCACCGCCCTCGACAGCGCCCGGCTGGCCCGCGGCCGGACCTACGCCCGGGACGGCCACGTGGACACCATCAACATCACCCCCGGCCGCATCGTCGCCACCGTTCGCGGCAGCAAGCCCCGCCCCTACAGTGCCGAGGTCCGCCTCCGGACCCTCTCCGGCGAGGAATGGGACGTCCTCCTCGACACCATCGCCGCAGAGCCCACCCAGCTCACGGCCCTGTTGGCCAAGAAGCTGCCCCGTGCGCTGGCCGAGGGGGAGGTGCGGCTGCTCCCGGGCCCCGGCGATCTCGTCCCCCGCTGCTCGTGCCCCGACAGCGGCCGGCCCTGCAAGCACGCCGCCGCGCTCTGCTTCCAGGTGGCCCGGCTGCTGGACGCGGACCCGTTCGTCCTGCTGTTGATGCGCGGCCGCGGTGAACGTGAACTCCTCGACGAACTCACCCGCCGCAACGCCACCCACACGGCCCGCGAGACGCGCGCCCACACCCTCGGTGCGGCCCTCGCGCAGCCCGACGGCGCAACGCCTGCCCATGGATCACCGGGCGCTGCGCCCACCGGACGCGCCAGGGCGGCCCATGCCGCCACGACGCGTGCGGACAGGACGCCTGCGGACACGAAGGCTGCGGACACGAAGCCTGCGGAGACGACGCGTGCGGCAAAGGGGCAGGCCGCCCTCGACGCCCCGGGCATCGATGACCCTGCCGTCGCCGCCCCTGCCGACGGTGCCCCCGAGACGGCCGGTGTCTCAGGCGCTCGCCGGCCGACGGCCGCGGTCGCCTCGGAGACGGCGTCGCCAGGGACGACGAGCACCCCCCGCGGCGTCCTCGCCCGTGAGGCGCTCGCCGACCGCCTCCGTCCGCCGCTCCCCCCGCCCCTGCCGGCGCCGGCCCACCCCGGCCGGCTGCCGGCCCTCCCGGATGCCGATGGCCTCCCCTTCGACCCGGCGGCGCTCGAATTCCTGGCCGCCGACGCAGCCGCCCGCGCCCACGCCTGCGTATCCGCCGCATCTGCCGCGCCCGCGACGGCCTCCACGGCCTCCACGGCCTCCACGGCCTCCACGGCCTCCACGGCCTCCGGAGGCCAACGTCCGCCCGCCAGCGGCCCGTTCCCCGCGCTCCCTCCGTGGGAGGACGCCATCCGCCTGGCCGCCACCGCCCACCCCACGGCCGGTCTGACCTCCGCGACCCGCGCCCTCTTCCGGGACCTCGCCGCGGCCACCGGCCGCACGCCCTCGGACGTCGCCCGTTCCGTCGCCGCCTGGCGCCAGGGCGGCCCCGAAGGGCTCGCCCTGCTCGAAGCCCCGTGGGACCCCCCGGCGGGTGACTTCGACCGGGCGCGCAGCGCCCTGCTCGCCGCGGACCTCCCGGCACTGCGCCCGCACCACAACCACCTCACCGACGCCCGCCGTCGTATCCAGCTCCGATTCGGCCACGACAAGCGCTGGTATCCCTACGAGTCGGAGCCGGGCGCCGAGGACTGGTGGCCCACCGGCCCGGCGGACCGCGACCCCGTGGGCGCCCTCAGCACCCTGCTCGCGCGATGACTAACCTCAAGGACGTGGAAGGCCTCGACACACTCACCCGATCCCTCGCGCAGCGCACCCCCGAGCAGCTCGCCGCACTTCTGACCCGGCATGCGGAGCCGCTCGCCCGCCGGCCCGCGTCCACCGAACTGCGCGGGCTGGCAGGTGCGTTGTGGTCGTACGAAACCCTTCACCACCTGGTGCTGCACCTCGACCACCCCCGGCTGCAGGTGCTCGCCACCGCTGCCCGCATCAGCCAGGAACGCGCCGGGCGCGACGCCCCCGTTCCCGCGGCCCCCGCCCCGGGGGCCGGATACCAGTCGCTGATGGCGCACCGGCTGTCCTTCCCGCAGCTCGCCACCGAGCCCGTGCCGCCCGAGGACATCCACGCCGCGCTCGGAGCCGCCGACCCCGGCCCCGTGCGCACGACCGCCGACGCGGCCCTGGACGCCCTCTACGAGGACGGGCTCGCCGCCCCCACCGAGGACGGCCGTGTCGTGGTCCCCCCGCGCACCCCGCAGCTCCTGGCCGCCCATGACCTCGGCCCCTTCGCCGCCCACGCCCCGCGGCCCACCCCCGACGGCACCGCGCCGTCCGTCGCGCGGCCCGGCCGCCCCAGCGCCGTCACCGCGACCTCGCTGCACGACGAAGCGGCCGCGGCCACCGCGGCGCTCGCCACCACGGTCGACCGCCTCCTCGCCTCCCTGGCGACGCAGCCCGCGGCGCTGCGCAAGTCGGGCGGGCTGGCCATCCGCGAGATCAAACGACTGGCCAAAGCGGCCGGCGCCACCGAAGTGCACACCCGCCTCCTCCTCGACCTCACCCTCGCCGCCGACCTGATCGCCCTCACCCGCACCCCGGCGGGCATCACCGCGCTCCCCACCGACGCCTACGACGACTGGCTGGCCCGTCCGCCCGGAGCCCGCCTGGCCCCCGTCCTGGCAGCCTGGTCGGCACTGTGGGACGTCCCCACGCACACACCGTTCGGTGAGACCGCGACCGCACTCGTCCGCGGCCAGGACCGGTACGCACCGGCGCTGCGCCACGCCCTGCTGGCCGCTCTGGCCGGCGTCCCCCTCGGCGCCGGTGAGCCCCTCCCGCCCCTGAGCGCCTCTGGAGAGGACCCGGCCACCGCGCCCCGGGCACTCCTCGAAGCGGCCGCCTGGCACCGGCCCCTCGCCGTCGCGGGGGAGCCGATGACCGGCGAGCGCGCCGCCCACACCCTCCACGAAGCGGCCTTCCTGGGCCTCGTCGCCCACGGCACCCTGACTCCACTGGGCCAGGCGTTCCTCGCCGCCCCGCAGTCCCTCGGGGAGCAGCTCGGCGACCTGCTCCCGCCGCTCCTCGCCGAGGCCCACTTCCAGGCCGACCTGACCGCCGTCGTCCCGGGCCGCCCCGCCGCCGCCCTCACCGACCTGCTCGCCGCCTCGGCCGACCGCGAATCCGAGGGCCACGCCGTCACCTGGCGCTTCACCCCCGCCTCCGTACGCCGTGCCCTCGACACGGGCCGGACCGCGGACGCCCTGCTGGAGGACCTGCGTGCGGTGTCGCCGACCGGGACCCTGCCGCAGCCCCTCGGTTACCTGATCCGGGACACCGCCCGCACCCATGGCCGGATGCGGGTGCTGCCCGCCGCCAGCTGCATCCGCTCCGACGACCCCACCCTCGTCACCGAACTCGCCGCCCACCGGGCGCTGCACGACCTCGGGCTGCGCGCCATTGCCCCGACGGTCCTGGTCAGCCCTCGCCCACCGGCCGCCACCCTGGAGGCGCTGCGCGCGGCGGGCTATGCCCCCACTCTCGAATCCGACACCGGCGCCACGACCGTCGAACGCCTCCCCACCCACCGGGCGAAGTCCGCCACCCCGCCCCGGAACCCGGGCGCCCCGCTCGCCCTCGCCCACCGTCTCCTGGGCCTCGCACCGCAGGCGGACAAGGACACCGACACCCGCCCGGCGACCGGGACGGCGGGAGCGGAGCAGGCCGGCGGGAGATGACCCGGGCGGCCACCCGAGGCCACGCCGCGGCCCCGTGGGCCCCCGTCACTCGTACTCCGTGCCGCCCTTGCGCGTCAGATACGCACCGCTGACCACCTTCGCGATGGCGCGCCCGCCCACCACGGCGCTGTAGCGCTCACCCAGCGGACGGACGACCACGCCCTCCCTGAGGTGCACGGCGCGGCCGGACACCGTCTCCCGGCCCTCGGCCAGCTCCATCACCCGCCGGGTGTCATACGGGCCGCTGAACAGCTTCGGTACCACCGGAAGCCGCCCGTCCAGGACCTTGGTCATCTCCTCCGGCGCCAGCCACCGCACCTGTCCGCCGACCTCCACGGCGACGTCGAAGACGGCGTACGCGGGCTCACCGCGCCGGCTGTCCGCGCCGTAGGCGAGATCCTGGACACCGGCGCCGAACACCTCACCGAACACCCCGACCCGCGATGCCCCCAACTCCCCGGCGATCCCGGCCGCGACCTCCGCAATGGCGTGCCCGTGCACCGCACGCCAGTACAGATTCCGCGGATCCTCGGCCAGCGCCAGCCGCTGTGCGCCGAGCCCCTTGGACGTCACCCGGACCAGACCGTCGCGGGCGCGGTAGGTCAGCGCACAGGCGGTGCCGTGAACCTTCTCGGTGACCGCCACCGGCTCGCCCTCGGCGAAGACCTCCGGGTAGCGCTTCAGATTCTCGATATCGATCCAGGGCAGCAGATCCGGTGCCGGCTCGACCTCTCCGCTCATCGAAAGAGGAACCGGCGGCACCCACTTCACGATCCCGAGCACCGATGCGAAGTCGGTGCCCTCCGCGCACGCCCGCGCCAGGTCCGCGCCGTCCAGCGCGCGCGGCCGGCAGACGATGCCCTGGGACAGCTCGCCGCGCAGCCGTATCGCCTTGACCCGGTCGCCCGCGGAACCGGCCAACTTCCCGGTCAGGCCCAGCTCGGCCACCAACTCGGCCGGGAGAACGGACTGCTCCGGCACGTACAGGGCGAAGTCCCCGGTCCGGTGGACCCCCTTGGCGACGACGGCGCGATACAGGCCCACCTGCGCGAGTTCGAGGGCATCGGCGTTCGGATGCTCGTGAATCGTCACCTGCTCGACCGTGACGCGCAGCGTCGACATGTCTCTTCCCCGTTCGGCGCATTCCCGCGGCCGCACCCGTTGCGAGGCCCGCCCTCACTGTGATCGACGGCGTGGCGCCCGGCGACCCATTTTGTGCGCGGGCAGCAGCCGCGTCGGCCCGCCCGGCGCCCTGCGGCCCCTCATGATCCGGTGCCTCAGCCCGTCGGCTTCCGCCGCCCGTAATTGCCCAGGCGCCGCAGCGCCGTCGGCCCGAAAACCAGCGGGCGAGGGAGTCGCCTGCTCTCGGTGCGCGAACGCGGCAAGGGCGAGGAAGGGCCCTGAACGGACGTGGTGGCGAGCCCTGTTGCATCGGTGGGACGCCGGACGGGCGCCACCGGGGCGGTGGGGGGCGGAGCCTCCTCTGCGTACGCACGGCGGGCGGCGGGGGCGCCGACGGCGGTGCTCAGGACGCGGTTCGCGGCACGCGCCAGCCGCGCGGTCGCGGAGGGCCACACTCCGGCCGTCGCTCCCGGGTCGGGGATCAGGCCCCTGCCGGTCGCCGTGGCCCAGGGGGCGTGCACGATGCGGCCCACGCTCCGCTGCACGCCGCGGGCGAGCGCCACGTCGTCCAGCCCGCGCCGCTGCAGGGCGTCGCGCAGCGCGGCGGCGCCGTGGGCGGCGTTGGACGGGCCCTGGCCGCCGTCGGGGTTGAAGGCCGCCACCGCCCCGCCGAGGACGACGAAGCCCGAGGGCCAGGACGCGAGGTGTTCGTAGTGGCGCCGGCGGTTGGCGGTGTCGCGGGAGAGCCGAACCTCGCTGAGCGGTTCGGCGCCGGCGATGAGGTCCGCCACGGTGGAGTGCGGTAAGCGACGGGCGAACGGTACGAACCGGTCGGCGTGTGCGGAGGGCCGGTCCGCCCCGGCGCCGGTGAGGGTGACCAGCCAGCGGCCGTCCTCGATGGGCACCAGCGTCGCCGTCATGCCGGTGCCCGCGGAGCCGGGTCCGGGGAGCTCCCACCCGCCGTGCCCGGACTCCGGTCCGGGGAACGCGGGGCGGTGCGCGTCCGCACGGGCGGCGATGACCGGGCAGTTCTCCTGGCCGTCGGGGGCGCGGAAGATGCGGGTGGCACAGACCACCCCGGTGTCCGCGGCCTCTTCGCGGACCGCGGGCAGGCCCAGTGCGACGAGCCGGGCCGGGGTGCTGGAGTTCCGGCCGGTGGCGTCGACGACGAGATCGGCGTCCAGGCGATACGTTTCGCCGGTATCGCAGCACCGGACCTGCACGCCGGTGACGTGCTCCGCCGTACCGGTCAGCGCCCCCGCTTCGGTCCCGTCGATGACACGCACCCCGGGGAGGCCGGAAACGAGTTGGCGGAGGGTCCGGTCGAGCAGGTCGGGGGAGCAGGCGATCAGATGGCGTTCGCGCGGCTTGCGCAGCCGGCCCTGCGGAGGGAGACCGGCGAGCCCCGGTGGCAGCGGGACGCGGCGGGCTCCTGCGGCCAGCCAGTGCTCGACCGTGCCGGGCAGCAGGCTCTCGACGATCCGGGCGCCGTCCGACGCCAGCAGCTGCGCATGCCGCGCCTGCGGAAGATCCGTAGGCAGCGCGGGGGTCCGGGGCAGCCGATCGCGCTCGACGACGACCACATCGGCGTGCTCGGACAGGGCCGCCGCTGCGAGCATGCCGGTGAAGCCGCCGCCGAGCACCACCGCGAGATGCGGATGTCTGAAGTGCAGGCCGGCGCCGCTCGTGCCGCGTGATCCGTTCATGGGCAGTCCCGTTCCGGGCAGTGGTACGGCAGGGTTCCGGCGCGAAAGCGGGACGCGTCCAGGAAGGGTGGTGGCGCGTACGGGCGGGTCCGTCGGCGCGCGGCGGCGATGACGGCATCCGTGGCGGCGGCGAGCGACGCCGACCAGGTGGCCGGCAGTGAAGCGGACGCGCTCCGCAGGAGGCGCCGGTGCGCCGGTGGAAGTGGTTCCGCTCGTTGAAGGTCCCGGCAGGCCGGCGCAATCGCCGGCCTGCCGCCCCCCGTTTTCCCCATCATGACTCCCCCTCAGGCCGTGCCCGCGCCACCGCATCCGCGGCGACGCTCTCGGCCACCCGCCCGTACCATCGAGTGGCGCGGTCGGTGTGGCGGTGGAGCACAACACGCTCCGCCCCGGGAGTCGCAGCCGTCACATCCGGTCGACGGTGGGCACGGTTCCGGATCGTAGGCGGCGCGGATCACATCCGGTACCCGGACGCGGGAGAAGGACGCGCGGGAGCCACCACGGCGATACCGAGCGGTAGATCGACTGCAAAACGAAGCAATGGGTTCAAAGCGCGCGGCTGCTTTCTCGCGGGGAGAGAAAGCCGGCCGGTATTCCTCGTGCGATGCCGTGCCGGGGCGCCCGAAGGGCCGCATGGTTGGCGCGAATTGATCGGGCGCCTCCGGGCCCGCGGACACCGTGCCTACCCTGTGCGGGCACAGCACCTGATGACCCGAGGGAGAGTCGTGCGCGCGATCGTGATGCGAGAATTCGGCGGCCCGGATGTGCTGCGGCTCGAAGAGGTGCCCGAGCCCGCGCCGCGCTCCGGCCATGCGCTGGTCGATGTGACGCTGGCCGGCGTCAACTACGCGGACCTGCACGTACGGGGCGACTCCTATCTGGCGCCCGTCGAGCTGCCCTGCACACCCGGCAACGAGGTCGTGGGGACGCTGGACGGCGGACGGCGTGTCGTCGGGCTGTGCCGCGGCGGCGGATACGCGGAGCGGACGCTGCTGCACCGCCGGGTCACCTGGGACGTTCCCGACGACATCACCGACGAACAGGCCGTCGCGCTGGCCCTGCAGGGCAACAGCGCCTGGCATCTGCTCTTCACCGCGCTGCGCATCACCGAGGGCGAGACCGTCGTCGTCCCCGCCGCCGCGGGAGGTCTCGGCTCGCTGGCCGTCCAGCTCGCCGCGCGCGCCGGGGCGAAGGTGATCGGCCTGGCAGGCTCCGCGCCGAAGCGCAAGCTGGCCCAGGAGCTGGGTGCCCACGCGGTGGTCGACTCGACCGCCGACGACCTCGCGGAACGCATCCTGGAGGCCGCCGGCGGACCGGTCTCCGCGGCGCTGGAGATGACCGGCGGCGCCACCTTCACGCGGACCCTCGCCGCTGTAGCGCCGCGCGGCAGGCTCGCGGTGTACGGGTACGCGGGCGGTGAGCTGGCGACGGTACCGACGCGGGACCTGATGGAGCGGTCCCTGACGGTCTCGGGCTTCTGGCTGCCGCAGCTCTACGGGGACCGGACGGCGCTGCCGACCTCCATGCGGGCGCTCTTCGCGGCCGTCGCCGACGGCTCCCTCACGCCGCAGACCGGCGCCGCCTACGCGCTCGGTGAGGCGGCGCAGGCGCATCACGACCTGGGGGCCCGCACCGGGACCGGGAAGCTCGCACTCGACGTCACGCGGTAGCGCCGGGCGCCGGGCGGGCGCAGTGCTTCCGGGGAGGTGTCCCGGAGCAGCCCGCCACGGGGTGCGGTGGGAGCCGCGGGCGGGGGAGAGGACCGCTCGCACCGGACACGCTGCGCGCCTCGGGGCGCGGATCACTGACAGGGGAGAGAGCACACGATGGGCAACAGCACCACGGCGTCGGCATCCACAGCGGCGCGCACGGCTTCGGACGCCCCGGCCGCGGCGCCGGGCACCCCGGTCCGCCCCAAGGGCGCGCGCCAGACGGGCAACCAGACGGGCAAGGGGGCTTCGCCGGCGGGGCCCCGGGCGTCGGGATCCGGCCATGCCGAACGCGTTTTCCTCGTCCAGACCGCCTTCGCCGAACTCGGCGGGTCCGCCCACGGGCCCGGTGAGATCGCCGAATTCACCGGCCTGGACGACTCCGTCGTCTACCGCATCCTGCAATCGGGTATCTACCAGCGGATCTTCGAGCGGGTGGGCCGCGGCCTCTACCGGCTGCGTACCTCGGCCGCCCAGCTCGCCTTCACCGCGCTCGATCACCGTCTCGACGGTGCCACCTCGCAGACCGCGCTGTGCGAACTGCGGAAGGCCACCGACGGCGGACTGGCGTTCCTCTACATGGTGGCTCCCTTCTCCGGAGCGCAGCGGCAGTGCGTCGACATGGCCGTCGGGGACTCCGACCTCGCCGAACTGGGGATGACACCGCGCGATGTGCTGTCCGTGACGCGCTCGCTGCGGACCGGGGCGTCGGGGCGGACGATCCTCGCCTACCTGCCGGAGGTGCTCCAGCAGCGGGTGCTGGGCGAGCCCGTCCCCGACCAGGCAGGCCCTGGCGTCTACCGGGACAACGATGCGCTGCTGGCCTCCCTGGCGGAGGTCCGCGACCTCGGGCACGCACTGGGCTACGAGGAGTGCATGGCGGGCTGGAACTCCTGCGCCGCGCCGATCATGTGGGACGGCGCGATCATGGGGGCGGTCCTGCTTCTCAAGCTCAAGTCGGCGATGCCGGTGGCCCTGGACAGCGACATCGAGGCGACGAAGGAGGCGGCTGCCGCACTCAGCCGCTACGGAGCCGCCCTGCCCACCGCGGACCAGCCCTGAGCCGGGTCGGCCGGCCGGCGCCCCGGTCGTGCAGGACCCGGTCCTGTTCATGAGGTGGCCCGCCTCTCCACCGTGGCACCGAGAAACGGGCGGTTTGCTGCCTCAGGACCGGCGACCGGTCGGCAGGCGGCCGGATATCCGGCCGCCGGGGCAGAAGACGGTCTGACGGGAGCGGAGTTGGCGTCCCTGGCCGCTGCGGGGGCCGTCACGCCGGTGCGGCAGAAGGCGACGGCCGGGCGGGGCGACGGCCCGGGGTGAGCGGCGTCGCCCCTCGCCCGGAGCCGGGGCACGGCGGACGAGGAGGCGATGGACGGCGGGCCGGAGGTCTCCCGCGCCGGTCCGGCATCGGCGCGGGACGAGGGCGATGCGGGCGACGACGAGGGGATGGCGGGAGTCACCGCCGCCTGGCGGCTGCGCCGCCTGCCGAGCGAGGACCCGGCAGCGAGGGCCGAACTGCGCGCCCTGCTGGGCGAACCGGTGCCGGAGCGGCGCCCTGACACCGTGCGCGAGGTGCAGCGCAGCAGCGGCGGCGGGGTGCGGTACGGCACGGTGGTCCCCGCGGGGGCGCCTCCGTGCGCACCACCAACGAGCCTCCGGGCAGTGCGCGGAGTCCCGGCTGACCTGCGGATGCCGCGCGCCGAGCGGACGGGCAGAATGGCGGGGTGCGGCTCGAAGCGATCACCTGGGAACGACTGACCGACGCGCTCGCCGAGCGCATTGCCGCGACGACGGCGCAGGACGGGAGCCCCTGGCTGCGGGTGGCCGTCGACGGGGCTCCCGCCGCGGCCCCCGGCGACCTGGCGGCGCGGCTCGCCGAGGCGCTGCGGATCCGCGGGCGGGCCGTGCGCCCCGTCGACACCTTCGGATTCCTGCGCCCCGCCTCCCTGCGGCTGGAGTACGGCCACCAGGACCCCGACGCCTACCACGACGAGTGGTTCGACCGCCGCGCGCTGTGGCGTGAGGTGTTCCAGCCGCTGGATCCCGGCGGTACCGGGCGGGTGCTGCCGGACCTCTGGGACGCGGCGGCGGACCGGGCGACGCGCAGCGGGTACGTCGAACTTCCGCCGGGCGGCGTCCTGTTGCTGCATGGTCCGCTGCTGTTCGGCCACTGGTTCCCCTTCGATCTCGCCGTCCATCTGAAGTTGTCGCCCGCGGCCCTCGCGCGCCGCACGCCGGAGGGCGACCGCTGGGTGTTGCCCGCCTTCGCCCGCTATGAGCGCGAGACTCGGCCCGAGGAGGCCGCGGACATCGTCGTACGGGCCGATGACCCCCGGCGGCCCGCCTGGAGCGGGTCGGCCTGAGCGGCCTGCCTATCCGGGGCGGCCCCGCCATGGGACGGCGGCGGGGCCGGCCGGGTGTCAGACCAACTGCCGGATCTCTCCCCGGACGCGGTAGAAGCCGCCCGAGGCCGGCGACAGGTCGTCGACGACATAGCGCACGCCGGGCCGGCGTATGTGGCGCGGGAACTGGACGTTCCAGGACGGTTCGTAGCCGGCCGAGACGACGTGGACCCGCAGCCTTCCGGACTCCTGGACGCACTCCACCACGATTCCCGAGGCGGCGGCCGCCGACACCGTGGCCACCGTGGCCGACGGGGTGTAAGTGGGCAGTGCGGCAGCCGACTTGACGTCCCGCGCGACCGGGACCGTGCCCGACCGTGCGGCCGCGATCGCCGCCTCGCTCGCGTCCACGCACACCAGGGAGCCGTCGGTGGTCA
The DNA here is from genome assembly GCF_044767385.1 of Streptomyces sp. NPDC101393. NCBI lineage: Bacteria > Bacillati > Actinomycetota > Actinomycetes > Kitasatosporales > Streptomycetaceae > Streptomyces > Streptomyces sp. NPDC101393. The sequence continues at coordinate 742,077 of NZ_JBIWNU010000004.1, forward strand.
CCATGTACAGCTTCTCGTCCAGATACTGCATCGACAGGGCCGATCCGCCACCGGTGCCCAGCTTCCACAGGCGGGTGCCGTCGGCGGCGAAGCAGTACACCGAGGACGCCGAGTCGCCGGCGAAGACATAGCGGCCGCCGGGCGCGGTGGCGCAGGAGTAGACGACCGTGTCGCACCGGTAGGTGGCCTCCAGCGCGCCGTTGCCCTTCGCCAGCCGCTGTACGACGCGCCGGTCGGTGCCGGCGTACACCGCGTGGTCCTCCTGCCAGCCGAACAGCACCCCGCCGTTGGTCGGGGTGTGCCACAACTCCCCGCTGCCGTCCGCGGAGTAGGCGGTGACGCCCTGCTGATGGCCGTGGTAGACGGCGTGGTCGTCACGCCGCACCATCCAGGCGTGCGCGCCCGCGCTGCGCCGTGACCACTGGTGCTCGTCCTCGTGGTCGATGACCGTCAGGCCGCCGTTGCGGTCGGCGACGTTCAGGATGCCCTCGTGGATGTCCAGCCAGAAGATGTCGACGTCCGGGGCGATGGTGTAGGCGGCGAAGGGCAGCTTCGAGGAGAGGTCGTAGACCGAGCCGTCGTCGCAGCCCGCGTAGATCCAGAAGTCGTCCGCCACCAGGCACTTGACGCCGTCGGGCAGCTGATAGTGCGCGAGCACCTCGCCGTCGTGGCCGAGGGTGTGGACGTCGCCGTTCTGGTTTCCGACCCAGCAGCGGTCCTCCGCGATGTGGATCCCGAACGCGGCGGCGCCCGTACGGAAGCGCCACAGCACCGGTGCGACCGCGCGGGCCGTCGACGGCGCGGAGGAAACCTGGCGCCGCGTCACCGGACGGGCGGCGCGCTGCCCCTGGACGGCCGGCGCATAGCCCTTGCGGACCTTCTCGCCGATCTTCTTGGCGGCCGCCGCCTGCGCCTTCTCCCGGGTGGGGAACGTCGAGGTCTGCTGCTGGCCGCCCGCCCCGATCCGGCCGTAGCGCACCGAGACGAGGGTGCCGTGCACGGTCACCTCGTAGAACTTGTGGGCCCCGCCGCCCTCTTGGGACAGTTCCAGATACGTCGTCGTGGTCTCGGACATGGCGATCCCCTCCCCGGGCGGTCCCAGCGACCGTCCCCCGCTGCTGAAAACCGTAGGGTCGACCACTGACAATCGGCCCTGGGCCGCAGGCCGGCGCGGTGGGCCCGGCAGTTAGCGTGATCCCGTGACCACTTCATTCCACGCATCCGAAGAATCCCCGGCGCTGCCCGGCAGCCAGGGGCCCACCGCGACGGTCGAAGCCCGGCCGCGCGCCGTCGGCACCGTGCTGATGTCCTACGCGCCCGACCCGGACGGTGATCCGGATCCCGGCGAGATCGTGTGGACCTGGGTGCCCTACGAGGAGAACGACGGCCGGGGCAAGGACCGGCCCGTGCTGGTCGTCGCCCGGGAGCAGGGCGGGACGCTGCTGGCGGTGCAGCTCTCCAGCAAGCGGCACAGCGACGACCGGGAGTGGGTCCCGCTCGGCTCCGGGCCCTGGGACCGCGCGGGGCGCGATTCCTGGGTCGACGTGGACCGGGTGCTGCGGGTGCACCCGGACGGCATGCGGCGGGAGGCCTGCGCCCTGGACAGGGGACGCTTCAACCTGGTCGTCAACCGGCTGCGCGAGAGGTATGGCTGGCGCTGAGGCGCCGTCCGCCCCGGGGCCCCGCGGGCGTCAGGCGTCGGCCAGTGCCAGCAGCTTGGTGACGGTGTTCCAGTTGCGGACGGTGGCCGTCACCCCGAGCCGGGTGCGGCTGACGACATCGGCCAGCTTGGAGCGGCCGATGCCCCCGGGGCACCACAGATACAGCTCACGACCGGTCAGCCGGAACTGGTCCGGTGCGAACGCGGCGAGGTCGAGCGCGTCCAGCTTGGAGGTGTCGGCGGGCGCCGCCGAGAGAAACGTGACGTGCAGGCTCTTGGGCTCGGCCACGGCCTCCGGGAACGGATTCGCGGCGACGGCGGCGGCCAGCTCGTCGCGGGTCCGGACGAGGACCGGCACCGACAGCCCCAGCTCGTCGGCGATCCGTTCCGCGAGGGCCCGCTCGGTCTCCCCGGGCGGCGTGCCGGGGTCGGCGAAGACGATGTTGCCGGTCTGCAGCAGCACCGAGACCTCCTTCAGCCCCATCGATTCGGCCAGCTCCAGCTGCCGTGCCTTGGGGAAGGAGCGGTGGCCGCCGACATTGATGCCGCGGAGCAACGCGATCTGACGGGACATCGCACCTGCATTCCATAGGGGGCCGGATCCGGCCGGGGGAGGGGGGAGGTCAGAACAGGGGCGCGGGGAGGATCCCCTCGAGGGCCAACAGCAGGCGTTTGGTCTCCAGGCCGGCGCCGAAGCCGCCGATCCCGCCGTCGCTCGCCACGACTCGATGGCAGGGGACGATCACCGGCAGCGGATTGGAGCCCATCGCCGCACCGACCGCCCGCGCGGCGCCCGGCTCCCCGACCCGGTCGGCGAGGTCCTGATAGCCGACCACGCTGCCGTACGGGACGCCGTCGGCCAGGGCGTGCAGGACCCGGGCGTGGAATCCGGTGGACAGGGACCAGTCCAGAGGGACGGTGAAGGTACGCAGCTCGCCGGCGAAATAGGCGGTGAGCTCGGCGACGGCGGTCGCGAGCGGCGGTATGTCCGGGACGGGGGCCGAGGAGAAGTGCTGCTCCAGACGGGTCAGCGCGCGCCGGGTCGTCCGCTCATCGGCATGGAAGACGACCTCGGCCAGGCCCTCCCGGGTCGCGGCGAGCAGCAGCGGCCCGACGGAGGTCTCCAGCCGCGTCCAGCCCCAGTCGCGGCGCTCGGCCGTCCCGGCGGGCGGTCCGGCCTCCGGCGCCACCCCCGGACCGGACCCCTGATGCTCAGCGGGCCTCGGCACGCCTTTTGGACCCTGCTCTGCATGCGTCACGTCTTCAGGGTAGGACGCACCACTGACAACGGGACGCCGAGCGGTCCGGAAGCCCTGTCCGTCCCGCTCGCCGTCCGGGGCCGCCCGGTCAGTGGCCGCCGCCCTCCAGGGCGTCGCGCACCACGTCGGGCTTGTTGGTGATGACGCCGTTGACGCCCATTCCGGCGACCTTGAGCGCCGTCGGACCGTCGTTGACGGTCCAGGTGTAAAGCTCCATCGCGCGGTGGTGCGGGCCCCTCAGACCGTGCACGGCGGAGACGTAGTCCGGTGTGACCGCCGTGTACGGGGGATTGATCTGGTCGCAGTACTTCGCGTACTCGGGGAGCTCGGCGACCGTCGGGCTGCCGAGGAAGCCGGTCTTGATGTCCCACCGCAGGCCGTGGACGGTCTTGAGGGAGTCGGCGTTGAAGCTCTGGATGATCAGCCGGCGCTTGACGTGCGACCTGTCCAGCCAGCCCTGGTGCCGCAGCTCCCGCAGGGTCTGCAGCTCGATGCCGGGGTAGAGCTCCGGTGACTTCAGTTCCATCAGCAGGTTCTGGCCGTTGTGTTCGACCTCGTCCATGTAGTCCTCAAGGGTGGGAATGCGCTCACCCTCGAATTTCGGTGAGAACCAGCTGCCCGCGTCGAGCTTCTCGATCTCGTTGAGCGTGAAGTCCCCGACGTTCCAGGGGGCGCGGTCCGGGAAGACCTGTTCGACGTCGGTGGTCCGGGCGAGCGAGTTGTCGTGCAGGATGACCAGCTCGCCGTCCTTGGTGCGCTGGACGTCGTTCTCCACCCAGTCGATGCCGAGCCGGTGGGCCTTGTCGATCGAGGCGAGGGTGTTCTCTGGCGCGTACGTCGACGCGCCTCGGTGCGCGATCGTCACCGTTTTGTGCCCCGCCGGCGCGGCCTGGGCGGCGGTTGTGGAGAGGGCGAGCGCGGACAGACCCATGAGCGCACCGGTGACAACGGTGGCGACGGGGCGAATACGCATACGGACTCCTCGTGGCGTCGTGGACGTGAGCTGCCGTGCAGTGACGTGCAGGAGGTGAGGGGCCGTGAACCGGCCGGACGGGCTGAGATTCGCAGCCGGGCAGGAGCGGGAGGTAGGCGTGGGATGGCCAGATATTGAACGGGAAGTGGCCGGTGTTCCGTGTTTGAGCGCCGCGGTTGCAGGATGCCCGGAATGGCCGTGCAACAGACGAACGCTCCGACGTCGTCCAACTTGCCGGAGCCACGGCATCTGCGCATCTTGACCGACGGTTCGTCACCCGTCGTGCTTCTGACCGGTTTTGGTACTTGCCACCCCGGGGAGCCGCCGCTATCGGCCGGTGTCACCCACGCGGCCCTCCGCGGCCTCGGCGCACGCCTGCGGCCGGGCCGCTGCCAGGTCAGGCCCGGCCAGCCCGGGCCGCGCCGCCCCCGCCGGCGCCGCGGGAGCCGGCGCCCCGGCGCGCGGGGGAGGGGCCGGACGAGTGCGCCCAGGCGTCCGGAGTGCCCGCCCGGCCGGCCCGCCCCCGATTCCGCGAAACCGCAGGTCGGAGCGTTTTCCACGTCGATTGTCAGTGCTGGGTCGTACGGTGGATCCCATGCGGCCCGTATCGAAGATCGAACGCACGGTGGCGCCTTTCGAGGTCGTCAGCCCCTACCAGCCCAACGGCGACCAGCCGGCGGCCATCGCCGAGCTGGAGCGGCGCGTCCGCGGGGGTGAAAAGGATGTCGTCCTGCTGGGCGCGACCGGCACCGGAAAGTCGGCGACCACCGCGTGGATGATCGAGAAGCTGCAGCGGCCGACGCTCGTCATGGCACCCAACAAGACCCTCGCGGCCCAGCTCGCCAACGAATTCCGTGAGCTGCTTCCCAACAACGCCGTCGAATACTTCGTCTCCTACTACGACTACTACCAGCCCGAGGCGTACGTCCCGCAGTCCGATACGTACATCGAGAAGGACTCCTCCATCAACGAGGAGGTCGAACGCCTGCGCCACTCCGCGACGAATTCGCTGCTCACCAGGCGGGACGTCATCGTGGTCGCCTCCGTGTCGTGCATCTACGGCCTGGGCACACCCCAGGAGTACGTCGACCGCATGGTGCCGCTGAAGGTCGGCGACGAGTTCGACCGGGACCAGCTGCTGCGCCGCTTCGTCGAGATCCAGTACACCCGCAATGACGTCGCGTTCACCCGCGGCACCTTCCGGGTGCGCGGCGACACCATCGAGATCTTCCCGGTCTACGAAGAGCTGGCCGTGCGGATCGAGATGTTCGGCGACGAGATCGAGGCGCTCTCCACCCTCCACCCGCTCACCGGCGAGGTCATCAGCGACGACCGGGAGCTGTACATCTTCCCGGCCAGCCACTACATCGCCGGCCCCGAGCGCATGGAGAAGGCCATCGCCGGGATCGAGACGGAGCTGGCGGACAGCCTCGCCACCATGGAGAAGCAGGGCAAGCACCTGGAGGCCCAGCGGCTGCGGATGCGCACCACCTACGACATCGAGATGATGCGCCAGATCGGCTCCTGCTCCGGCATCGAGAACTACTCCATGCACATGGACGGCCGTGAGCCCGGCTCCGCGCCCAACACCCTCATCGACTACTTCCCCGACGACTTCCTCCTGGTCATCGACGAATCGCATGTCACCGTCCCGCAGATCGGCGCGATGTACGAGGGCGACGCATCGCGTAAGCGCACCCTGGTCGAGCACGGCTTCCGTCTGCCGTCCGCCATGGACAACCGGCCGCTGAAGTGGGAGGAGTTCCTGGAGCGCATCGGCCAGACCGTCTACCTCTCCGCGACCCCCGGCAAGTACGAGCTCGCGCGGGGCGACGGCTTCGTGGAGCAGATCATCCGCCCGACCGGCCTGGTCGACCCCGAGGTGGTCGTCAAGCCGACCGACGGACAGATCGACGACCTGGTGCACGAGATCCGTACGCGAACGGACAAGAACGAGCGCGTCCTGGTCACCACCCTCACCAAGAAGATGGCCGAGGACCTCACGGACTACTTCCTGGAGCTCGGTATCCAGGTCCGCTACCTGCACAGCGACGTCGACACCCTGCGGCGCGTGGAACTGCTGCGGGAGCTGCGGGCCGGCGAGTACGACGTCCTGGTCGGCATCAACCTGCTGCGGGAGGGCCTCGACCTCCCCGAGGTCTCCCTGGTGGCGATCCTGGACGCCGACAAGGAGGGCTTCCTGCGGTCCGGTTCGGCGCTGATCCAGACCATCGGCCGCGCGGCGCGCAACGTCTCCGGCCAGGTCCACATGTACGCCGACAAGATCACCGCGGCGATGGAGAAGGCCATCGACGAGACCAACCGCCGCCGGGAGAAGCAGCTCGCCTACAACAAGAAGAACGGCATCGATCCGCAGCCGCTCCGCAAGAAGATCGGCGACATCGTCGCCACCATCGCCCGCGAGGAGATCGACACCCAGGAGCTGCTGGGGTCCGGATACCGCAAGGGGGGCGACGCCAAGGACGCCAAGGCCAAGGCGCCGGTCCCGGCACTCGGCGGAAAGAGCGCGGCGGGCAAGGGCGGCAAGGCCGACGCGCCGCTGACGGACCGTCCCGCCGCCGAACTCGCCGGGATCATCGAGGAGATGACGGAGCGGATGCGGGCCGCCGCCGCCGAGCTGCAGTTCGAGGTCGCCGCGCGGCTGCGTGACGAGGTGGGCGAACTCAAGAAGGAGCTGCGGCAGATGCGGGAGGCCGGGGTGAGCTGACGGCTTGCGCGGGGCGGCCGGCCACCGCCCCGCGAGGGCATCGGCGCATGTCGGGCAGGCCGCTGTGTTGCAGAAACGCCACAAAGCGCGGGGCCGGTGGGGCCTGGGCCCCGGGCCTGCGTAGGGTCGAGGAGCCGTCCACAAGACGGACGGGGACAGCACAGAGAGGGGACGGCGCGTGTCGGTCAATTTGTCCAAGGGGCAGGGCATCAGCCTGCAGAAGTCCGACGGGGGAACCCTGACCGCGGTGCGGATGGGGCTGGGGTGGCGCTCGGCGCCGCGCCGAGGCCTGTTCGGGCGGCGCACCAGCGAGATCGACCTCGACGCCTCCGCGGTGCTGTTCGCCGACAAGCAGCCCATCGACGTCGTCTTCTTCCAGCACCTCATCAGTGACGACGGCTCCGTCCGGCACACCGGCGACAACGTGGTCGGCGGCGCCGGCCAGGGCGGCGACGACGAGGCGATCCTGGTGGACCTGGCCCGGGTGCCGGTGCACATCGACCAGATCGTGTTCACCGTCAACTCCTTCACCGGCCAGAGCTTCGCCGAGGTGCAGGACGCCTTCTGCCGCCTGGTCGACGAGACCAACGGCCAGGAGCTTGCGCGCTACACCCTCACCGGCGGCGGCAACTACACCGCGCAGATCATGTCCAAGGTGCACCGCGTGGGCAGCGGCTGGCAGATGACCGCCATCGGCGAGCCCTCCAACGGCCGGACGTTCCAGGACGTCGTCCCGGCGATGGTGCCGTACCTGTAAGCACCGCACGAGCAGCGGCGGCGCACCGGGTCGCGTGGCCGCCGTATCCGGGCCGCGGGCCCGTTGCCGGACCCGGGACGCACCACACCTAGGGGGAACAACGATGACGGCCGAGCTGGTCCGTGGGCAGAACCATCCACTGGACCGGACCCGTGTGGAGATCCGGGTCGCGGCGGGCGGGCCCGTCCTGGCGGGGGTCACCCTCGGCGACGCACAGGGCCGACTGCCCGGTATCGAGGCCGTCGCGCACCCCGGGGCGCCCCGTCTCACCGGCATCGAGGTTCCCCGTCAGGCCGCTGCCGAGCACCGCATCGCGGTGGACCTCGACGCGCTGTCCGACGCCGTGCACCGTGTGAGCGTGCTGCTGGCGCTGCCCACCGGCATCGGTTCGCTGACCGGTTTCGGCGCGGCCGCCGCGCCCGCCGTCTCCGTGACGGGCCTCGACGGCACCCCGCTGGCCGCCTACACCATCACGGGCCTGGGCGCCGAGTCCGCGGTCGTCGCCGTGGAGCTGTACCGCAGGCAGGGCGCCTGGAAGGTGCGCGCCGTGGGCCAGGGTTACGCCGACGGCCTGGCGGCGATGCTGCGCGACCAAGGGCTGCCCCAGGCGGCCGAGCTGGCCGCGGAGATCGAGGAAGCGGTCAGCCAGGGGCACGCGCGGGCCGTACCCGCGCCCGCCCCGATGGCGGCGAACCGCTCCGAGCAGCCCGGCGCGGCCCCGTCCACGGCATCCGGCACCGGCCGCCTGCTCCCTGCCGACGCCCCCGCCGACGCCCCCGCCACGGAGAGCGGGACGGCTCCCCCGTCCGCTCCCCGGCCCCCGTCGGCCGACGCCCCCATCGACTACCGCCACCCCGCCCGACGGTCCGCACCGGCCCCGGCCGCCGCCCCGACGGCAGGATCCACCCCGGCCGACGGCGCTCCCGCGCCGGTGGCCGGTGACGCCTCCGGCTGGAGCATGGACGAGCGGCTCTACAACCAGGTCTGGGGCATGTTCGAGGACCTGGCCCGGTCGGTCGCCGCCTACCGCAGCGCCACGGACTTCGCCGAGTCCCGCCTCGAACAGGAGCTGGACAAGGCGCTCGCCGACCCGCGCAACCGCCTCGGCACGGCCGCTGACGCCGCGCGCGCCGCCGCCCGTGACAAGCACGCCTCCCTCGTCGCGCAGGCCCGCGCCTCCCTCGACCGCGACCTCGTGCAGCTCGCCGCCGAGGCGGAGGTCGTGGAGCCCGCGCTGCCGCCCGCGTTCGCGCGCTGGGGCAGCCCCGTCTGGCAGGGCTACCACGTCCCGTTGGAGCGTCCGATGGCGCTGCGGCTGGGCGATCTGCACCTCCCGGAGGTCATGGACCTGCGTATCCCCATGCTCGTCCGCCTGCCGCTGGAGCGCGGGCTGTGGATCGACAGCGGTCCCGCCGCGTACGCCCGGGGCGGCGGCGCCGCGTCCGGGCGCGAGTACGGCCGCCGGGAGCTGGGCAGCGCCCTCACGGACGGCCCGCCGGACGAGGCCGAGCTGAGCCGGCTGGCCATGGAGACCGCCGTCGCCGTCGCCGCCCGGATGCTCGCCATCCACCCCGCGGGCGATTTCGCCGTCCAGGTCATCGACCCGGGCGGCACGGCGGCTCCCGCGCTCGCCCCGCTGCTGGAGTCCGGTGCGCTGCGCGAGCCCCCGGCCCACGGTGCCAAGGGGGTGGCCGCGGTCCTGGAGGCGCTGACCCGGCGGGTGGACCTCGTCCAGATGGCGGTGCGCAACCGCGCCGCGGATTCCCTGCCGCCGGACCTCGACACCGCCGACCAGCTGCTGATCGTGCACGACTTCCCGCACGGTTTCGACGACCGTGCCGTCAACCAGCTGCGCTACCTGGCCGATGAGGGCCCGTCTGTCGGCGTGCATCTGATGATGGTCGCCGACCGCGAACGGACCCAGGAGTACGGCCCGGTCCTGGACCCGCTGTGGCGTGCGCTGCTGCGCATCACGCCGGTGCCGGACGCCCACCTCGGGGACCCGTGGGTGGGGCACGCCTGGACGTACGAGCCGCCGCTCGTGCCGAGGGGAAGCCAGGTGGTGCGGCAGGTCCTGGGCCGGCTCGCGGAGGCCCGTCGCGCCGAGGGGCGCTGAGACACCCCCCATCAGCGAAGGCCCGGCCGTCCTGGCCGGGCCTCTCTGCGTTTCGGGTGCCTCCAGAGCCCGCACCCCACCGCCCCCAAAGGGGACTGACCAGGTGTTTTACCCAATTCTTTACTATCCCTTGGTCTTCCTTTACTCTTTGTGGTGCGGAGGGGAGTATTCCCACCACGACGTACCCGTCATCACGGATTGCGAGTGTGACGAGATCCCGGGGCGTCGGCCCGTCTCAGTGACCGCGCCCGTCGCGGTCTCGGGTGGAAGAGACCTCCGGCAGCGACGACGCTGTAAGTGCCGTACGACTCTGCCGGAGGAGCAGTGGACGTTTCCCTGACCCTGTGGGTCCTGACCATCCTTGGTCTGTGTGCCCTCATCGCCGCCGATTTCTTCATCGGCGGCCGCAAACCACACGAGGTCTCCATCAAGGAGGCCGGAATCTGGACCGGTGTCTGGATCGCGCTCGCCGCGCTCTTCGGCCTCGGGCTCTTCCTGTTCGGCGGCGGTGCCCCCGCCGGCGAATTCTTCGCGGGCTTCATCACCGAGAAGTCCCTGAGCGTCGACAACCTCTTCGTCTTCGTCCTGATCATGGGCAAGTTCGCGGTGCCGGCGGTCTACCAGCAGCGGGTGCTGCTGGTCGGCGTGCTGATCGCGCTGGTCCTGCGGGCCGGCTTCATCGGCGCGGGCGCCGCGATCATCGCCAACTTCTCCTGGGTCTTCTACATCTTCGGCGCGTTCCTCATCTGGACCGCGTGGAAGCTCATCAAGGAGGCGCGGGCCGAGGAGGAGGACGAGGAGTTCGAGGAGAACCGCTTCCTCAAGATGGTCGAGAAGCGCTTCCCGTCGACCGACAAGTACCACGGCACCAAGCTCTTCGTCGTCGAGAACGGCAAGCGGCTGATGACGCCGATGCTGATCGTCATGCTGGCGATCGGCACCACCGACGTCCTCTTCGCGCTGGACTCCATCCCGGCGATCTTCGGCCTCACCCAGGACCCGTACATCGTCTTCACCGCGAACGCCTTCGCCCTGATGGGCCTGCGGCAGCTGTACTTCCTGATCGGCGGACTGCTGAAGAAGCTGGTCCACCTGTCGTACGGCCTGTCGGTCATCCTCGGGTTCATCGGCGTGAAGCTGGTGCTGCACGCCCTGCACGAGTCCGGGGTGCACGTTCCGGAGATCAGCATTCCGGTCTCGCTGGGCGTGATCTGCGCCGTCCTCGTCATCACGACGATCACCAGCCTGCGCGCCTCGAAGAAGCAGGCCGCAGCCGACGCGGAGGCCAAGGACCGCATCGACGTCTAGGCAGCGCTCCGCACAGACGGGGGGGGGGGGCCCCCCCCCCCCCCCCCGGGGGGGCCCCCCCCCCCCCCCCCCCCCCCGGGGGGGGGGGCCCCCCCCCCCCCCCCCCCCCCCCCCCCCCGCGGGGCCCGCCGGGGGCGGGGGGGGGGGGGGGTGGGCCGCGGCAGGCCTGCCGGGTCAGCCGGCCGGCGTCCGCCCGGCGGCGAGTGCGGTACCCACCCAGTAGCTGTCGAAGTTGCGCAGCCGGTGTCCTT
>NZ_JBIWNU010000005.1:0-425421 GCF_044767385.1 Streptomyces sp. NPDC101393
GGGGGGGGGGGGGGGGGGGGGGGGGGGGGGGGGGGGGGGGGGGGGGGGGGGGGGGGGGGGGGGGGGGGGGGGGGGGGGGGGGGGGGGGGGGGGGGCCGGCGGTCCTGCCGGCTTGGGGCCCCGCCCCCGCCCCGCCCTCCCACCTCCTCCACCACCTCCACCGCCGCTTCGTGCCGCCGCCTTGCGGTGCCTCGCTGCGCCACGCCGTGCCACGCCGCGTCTCCGCCGTGTCTCCGCCGTATGTGTCCAGGTGGCTGCACACGTATGGGGTTGTCGGCGAAAGCCGGCGTGAGCCCACCCCCGGGCCCCTTCTCAGAGGCCCGGGAGAGCCTCACCGCTCAGCGCTCACCGCTCACCGCTCAGCGCTCAGCGCCCACGTCGGCTTCTCGGCGCCCAGAGTCAGCGCCTCGGCCCCCGTGGCCGCCGCGGTCCTCGCGGCCATCACGGCCCGCGCCGCGGCCCTCGCCGGCGCGAGGTATCGCTCCCGTGCCCGCCTCACTTGTGGTCGGCGGCCCCGCTCGGGCCCGTACCCGGGAGGTGAACGGGCTGTCCCCGGCCTCGGCCGATACGTCGGCGATCGCCGCGGCCAGGGAACAGCGCACCAGGCGGGTGTGCTGCGCGGCCGCGACCCGGCGGGCCGCCGCGCAGGCCTTGGCCTCACCCCGAAGGGCATGATCCGCGGCGGCCAACGCCGCCAAGTCGGCCGCACCACCTGCCCGGTGCCGCGCCGTGACGGCCTGCCCGAATCCGACCAGCGCTGCGAAGACCACGCACAGCGCCGCCGCAGCAAAGACCGTCCACACGGTTGCCGACCCCGCATCCCGCCGATGCCGACGCCCACGCCCTCGCCATCGCTCTATCCGCCAGCTCTCCACACCCTCACCTCCCCCGCACCCCTCAAGCCCCACAGCTCACGCCTCTCAACGGCTGGCCCCATACGCCCCTCCCGTACGCCCCTCCCCGTCCCGGCCCTCAGCGCCCCACCGTGTCCTCCGCAAGGGCCACCGCCTCCCCGCCGACGCGCACCGACAGCCGTCCCACGCCGGGCAGATCGGCTTCGACCCGTACGCGCACCAGATCGCCCTGCCGGGCCAGGCTGATCCGCGCGCCGCCCGGAGCCGCGCCGCGCGCCGCACCGACCACCGCGACTCGCGGTTCGGACCGCGCCGCCGCGCGCGCCCCGGCCCGCGCCGCGTCCACGCACTCGATCCGGGCACAGACCGCCATCAGGCCCCAGATCAGCGCGGCGGCCACGCCCACCAGTACCGGCATCACCAGAGCCGTCTCAGCCGTCACGAACCCCGCATCGCGCCGAGGCCGCCGACCCCGTAAAGGACCGAGGCCGAGGCCGAGGCCGAGGCCGAGGCCGAGGCCGGGACCGGCAACGGGCCCACCTCCATCTCCGTTTCCGTTTCCGTTTCCCATTCCCATTCCGGCTCCGGCTCCGGCTCCGGGGCCGGGGCCGGAGCCGCCTCCGCTTCCCTTGCCGGCTCCGGAGCCGGTAGGTGGGGCGTTCGTGTCAGCGCCCACAGCCACCGGGCTCCTCGCGGCGGCGCCGTCAGAACTGGACATTGATCGCCCGCTGAAGCACCGATTGCAGCAGCGCCTGGACCGCTTGACTCGTCACGACTTTGTAGAGCACCGCCGCCAGGGCACACGCCGCGAGTGTTCCCACCGCGTACTCCGCCGTGGCCATCCCACGGTCCGCCCCCGCCCGGCGCAGCCGCTTCCACCACTTCCGAAACATTGCTCACTCCCCCAACTCGTTTCATCAACAGATCAGTTACGTTCCAGCAGGCCGCCCGCCAGGCCCATCAGCACGGGCGCCACCCCGAGCGTCAGGAACGCCGGCAGGAAGCACGCCGACAGCGGCAGCGTCACCAGCACCCCGGCCCGCCGGGCCCGCGCGGCCGCCGCTCGCCCCGACTCCGCACGGAGTTCCGCGGCGATCAGCGATGCCGACTCGACGGCCGGCACCCCGGATATCCCGGCGCGCTCCATGCACCGCGCCAGCCCCTCGGCCCCGGGAAGCGCGGCCAACCGGAGCCATGCCCTCGCTGGTTCGCCACCCAGACGTAGTTCCGCCGCCACGTGGCGCAGCCGTTCGGCGACGGTTCCGTCGAGTGACCGGCCCACCGCCTCCGCGGCCTCGCGCGGCCCGGCTCCCGCCGCGAGGCAGGCGGCCAGCAGGTCGCCGGCCGGCGCCAACTCCGCCCGCACTTCGACCTCCGCCAACCGCCGGTCCTCCGCGAGCCGTTGGTGCGCCAGCCAGCGATGGGCGCCGAAGGCGACGGCGAGTCCGACCACGACCCCGGCCACCCCACCCACCACAATGGCCACAAAACCGGCGGCCCCCAGCGGCCCGCCCCACACCATCAGCCCACCGCTCTCCCGCGCATCGGAGCGAGCGCGAGCACGAGAACAGGAGCGGTAGACCGAAGGGAGACGGATACGGGGATGGATACGGGAACGGTTGCGGGTAGGCGGACCCGCGACCCGGCCATCGCCGCGACGGGCGCCACACCCTCTGGGCCCCTCGCATCGGCCGCCATGGCGATGCCTGTCGCCGAGCACGGTCGACGTGCGTTTCCGTACGGCCCGACCGTGGCGGGCCTCCCCCAGCAGCACGAGTGCGCAGAGCACACCCAGCGCCACCGCGATCGCCATCCCCACCCTGTGGAAAACTTCCGGGCTCATGCCCCACCCCACCTCTCACCGCACCGCCGGCTCGTCATCTCCGCGCCTCTCCCCCACGCACCGCCGTCTCCCCCACACACCGCTGACTCCGCCTCCACCCGCCCGGCCGGCCGGCGCCCCGAGCCCCCCGACACTGCGGACATATCCGGCACCGCAGCCGCGACGATCCGGGCCGTCCAGACCACGCCGCCCCACTCCAGGAGCCCGCCGATCAGCAGGCAGGCCCACCCGGCAGGGGTGTGGAGCAGGACCCGCAGCGGGTCGGCGCCGAGGGCACTGCCCATCAGGAGGCCGCATACCGGGAGCAGTGCGAGCATCAGCGCCGTCGCGCGTGGGCCTGCCAACTGGGCCCGTAACTCCTCGCGTTGATCGCGCCGGGCTCTGAGGCCGGCCGCGATCCGCTCCAGTCCTGCGGCCAGCCCGGCGCCGCCCTCCACCGCGACCTGCCAGCACGCCGCCACTCCGGCCAGCCCCTCGGCCCCGGGCAGCCGCGCCGCGGCGCGCAGCGCCTCCGGCACGTCGCCGCCATAGCGCGCCGCGGCCAGGACGGCCGATCCGGCCGATCCGAGGTCCGGCGCCCGTACGGCGAGGAGGGCCTGCACCGGCTGCCGCCCGGCTCTCAGTTCGCCGGCCACCGCCGCGCACATGCCGATCACCTCCGCGGCCCGCGCCTCGCGCTCGCGCTCCGCGCCGCGGGCCGCCAGCCACCGGCGGACGACCAGCAGGGCCGCCAACGACGCGCACACGGGCAACACCGATCTGCCCAGCACCCCGATCCCGAGCCCCACCGGCAGACACCACGCCTCCCGTCCCAGGGGCCCCCGGCGCCCGATGGCCCACCGGCGCCGCGCGCCACCACCGACCCGACGCACCCTCAACCTGCCCCGCACGCCCTCCCGGACGGCCTTCCCGCCTCCATCCCCTGCCCCGGCACCTCCCCCGCGTCCGGCTGCTCCCCCCGTCGGCCGGTCTCCCGGGAACACCTCGCGCGCCCGCCGCCCGGAGTCGTCCCGCCCGCCCCCGAGCAACCAGCCCACGACCCCGGCGCACCCCACCGCCACCCACATCCACGCCGAGCCCGCCATGGCCGTCACGCGCACCCACCGCCCCTCGCCCCGTTCATCCCGCTCCTCCGGATCCGCTCCGCCACGCCGCCCGTCCCGCTCCTCACGTCCACCCCGCATCGCCCCCGCCCCGCTCGCAGAGCCGAGTCAGCCGCTCCCAGCCACGCGCCTCCCGGAATCCGTCGGGCCCCCACAGCGCGGCCGGCACCGTCACCACGAAGCCGTCGCGGTCCCGCTCCAGGACGTGGACCTCGGCGATCCGGCGCCGGCCGGTCCGGTCGCGTACGAGATGCAGGACCACCGAAAGTGCGGCCGCCAGCTGGCTGTGCAGCGCGGCGCGGTCCAGACCGGCCGTGGAGCCGAGGGCTTCCAGGCGGGCGGGGACGTCGCTCGCGGCGTTCGCATGGACCGTGCCGCAACCGCCCTCGTGGCCCGTATTGAGGGCTGCCAGAAGGTCCGTGACCTCGGAACCGCGCACCTCGCCGACCACCAGCCGGTCGGGCCGCATCCGTAACGCCTGCCGTACGAGATCCCGCAGGGTCACACGGCCGATGCCCTCCTGGTTGGCCGGCCGTGTCTCCAGCCGCACCACATGCGGGTGGTCCGGGCGCAGCTCCGCGGAGTCCTCGGCGAGCACGATCCGCTCGGCCGGGCTCACCAGCCCCAGCAGGGCGCTGAGCAGCGTCGTCTTGCCGGAGCCCGTACCTCCCGTGATCAGGAACGACAGCCGGGCGGCCAGCAGTGCGGTCAGCAGCCGGTCGCCGCCCGGGGGGACCGTCCCCGCGGCCACCAGCTCTTCGAGGGCGAAGGCCCGTGGCCGCAGCACCCGGAGGGAAAGGCAGGTCCCGCCGACGGCCACCGGAGGCAGCACAGCGTGCAACCGGGTGCCGTCCGGCAGCCGGGCGTCCACGTACGGCCGGGCGTCGTCCAGGCGTCGGCCGGCCACCGCCGCCAGCCGCTGGGCGAGTCGGCGCACCTGCGCCGCGTCCCGGAAGCGCACCGCCGTACGCTCCAGACCGCCGCCCCGGTCCACCCACACCTCGTCCGGTGCGGTGACGAGGACGTCCGTCACCTCGGGCTCTGCCAGCAGCGGCTCCAGTGGTCCGCTGCCCACCATCTCGGACCGCAACGCGGTCACCACGCCCAGCACTTCGGCGTCTCCGAGGAGGCGCCCTTCCTCCCGGAGTGCCACCGCCACCCGGGCCGGTGTCGGCTCCGCCCCGGCCTCGGCCAGCCGCCGGCGCACCACGTCCAGCAACTCCTGGCTCATGACCGCACCCCGTCCCGCGCCGCGGCGGGTGCCGCGGCATCCTCGGTCAGTGCGCGCTCCCAGAAGGCGGCGCAGAAGCGGGCGAGCGGTCCGCGGGCGTTCGCCCCCGGGGGCCCGCCGCGCGCGGGCTCTTCCAACAAGCCGGTCTCCCACGGGAGTTCTCCTGCCAGGGGCAGCTCCAGGAGGCGGGCGATCTCGTCCGGTTCCAGGCCCGTGGGCGTCCCTGGCGAGACGCGCGCCACCGTCCGCAGATCGCGCAGCACGGTGCGTACGCCGGCGGCGACCCGCCGGGCCGCGGCGATCGCCCGCAGCTCGGCGGGGACCAGCAACAGCCCCACGTCCACCTGGGCGAGGGCTTCCGCCACGGCTTCGTCGACGCGGCGCGGCAGGTCGACCACCACGACGCCGCCGCGCCGGCGCGCCGCCGCCATGACGGCGCGCATGGCCGGTGGCGGGATCGCGATCTCGGTGCCGCGGTCCCAGCTCAGCACGCGCAGGGAGTGCAGCCGCGGCAGCGATTCCTCCAGCGCGCCGGAGGCCACCCGGCCGCGTGATTCGCAGAAGGCGGGCCAGCGCAGGCCCTTCTCCTTCTCCCCGCCGAGCAGGACGTCGAGCCCGCCGCCCAGCGGATCGCCGTCGATGAGCATGGTGGGCCGTCCCGTGCGCGCCGCGGTGACGGCCAGCGCGGCGGCGAGGGTGCTCGCTCCGGCCCCGCCCCGGCCGCCGATGACGCCGACGGTGCGGGCCGGCGGTCCGACGCCCTCGACCGCGTCGGCGATCCGGTCCACCAGCCAGCGTTCACCGTCGGGGAGGGTCAGCACGCGTTCCGCACCGATGGCGACGGCGAGCCGCCAGAGGGCGGGGTCGTCGGTGTCGGGGCCGATGAGGACGACGCCGGGCCGGCGTCCGGCACCGGGCAGCCGGGCCGCGCAGTCGCCCCCGACGAGCACCAGCGGCGCCGCCTCCCAGTCCTCTTTGCGGGCGGGCGGGCCGTGCGCCACTTCGGGCAGTGCGCCGGCCGCAGCGGACAATCGAAGAAGATCATCGAGGAGCTCTTCGTCCTCGGTAATGATCAATGGGGCGCCGCGCTCATCACCGCTTCGCGCCGGCTGATCGGAAGCATTGGTTCCGGCCACGTTCTGTCCCCCTATCGCTACGCAACTCGTACATCCGCGAACTCCGCGGACTTTTACGGTGCAGCGATCGGGGAAATCTCGGGGATCTTGGTCCAAAACTGTGGACAACTCAGCGGATGTGAATATCCCCGTCACCTATTCCGGCGACGAAGGTCTGGCGAAGACCTGACGAAGGCTTAGTTTCAGGGCCGGGGAAGAGGGTTCCGTAGAGCATTGCTTCAACTACGGAGCGTGACAGGCGGCGGGCGCGAGCAAGGGCCGCGACGCAACGGAGAGGGGAGCGGGCAGAACCATACCCAGCGGTTGAAAATGCGTCCGGACATGCGACGACCCCCGCCGGGGGGGAGAGCGGGGGTCGTCCCCACGGCCGACTCGGGGGGGGAGGAGCCGGACCGGGTTAGCACGGTCGCGAACGATCCGTGACTTCCATGGTGTACCCGAGAGCCTTCTCAGGCAAACCCACGCGCCGCACTTTACGCCGAATGGTGGGCGCCTATGCTCGCCCCGTGGAAAACCGCTCTGCACCTCACTCGGCTCCCCGTACTGCCGCGTTCTTCGACTTGGACAAGACCGTCATTGCAAAGTCGAGCACGCTGACCTTCAGCAAGTCGTTCTACCGAGGCGGCCTGATCAATCGGCGGGCCGTTCTGCGCACCGCTTACACCCAGTTCGTGTTCCTCGCGGGCGGCGCCGATCATGACCAGATGGAGCGGATGCGCGCCTACCTGTCCGCCCTCTGCCGTGGCTGGAACGTCGACCGGGTACGCGAGATCGTCGCCGAGACGCTGCACGACCTGATCGACCCGATCATCTACGACGAGGCCGCCTCCCTCATCGAGGAGCACCACGCCGCGGGCCGCGATGTCGTGATCGTCTCCACCTCGGGCGCCGAGGTCGTCGAGCCGATCGGTGAACTCCTGGGCGCCGACCGGGTGGTGGCCACCCGCATGGTCGTCGGTGAGGACGGCCGCTTCACCGGCGAGGTGGAGTATTACGCCTACGGGCCGACGAAGGCGGAGGCCGTCCGGGAGCTCGCCGCTTCCGAGGGCTACGACCTCGACCGCTGCTACGCGTACAGCGATTCGGCGACCGATGTCCCGATGCTCGAGGCGGTCGGCCACCCCCACGCGGTCAATCCCGACCGCGCGCTGCGCCGCGAGGCCGTCAGCCGCGGCTGGCCGGTGCTCTCCTTCACCCGCCCGGTCCGGCTCAAGCAACGGCTTCCGGCGCTGTCGATGCCCTCGCGGCCGGTGCTCACCGCGGTCGTCGCGGTGGGCGCGGCCGCCGCCACCGCGGGCGCGGTCTGGTACGCGGGGCGGCGGAAACGCGCCGCCCGCGTTCGATGCATTTGAGGCCCCGCGCAAAGATCTGCGGCCCGGGGTTCCGCTCACCCCGCATCAGTAGTACAAAGGACATAACGGCCCGCGAGACCAAGGACGTCCGAGAGGACGACCCGTAACGCAGCAAGGCCCCACGGACCGATGCACGAATGTCGGGCACCCACGCGACGTCGACCCGTCGATTACGGGCCAGCCGCACCAGGTAACCGGACGAAGACTCCGACCTGATGGGCACAATTCGAGCACGCACTGGTAACCCGGCAAACGTGCCAGCGGCGGTACCCCTCAGCGACGGGTACCGCCGCAACCCCTTTCCGGGGCAGGCGAGTTGCCAGGTCAGAGCGGCAAGGCCGGCAGCGGGGCGCCCGTCAGGCCGCGCCGCGCTGCAGCGCCTCGCAGACCGCGGTGCTCTCCCGCGAACCCAGCCCGACCGCGCGCCCGCAGTGCGCGATCCATGCGGCGACACCCTCCGGCGTCCCCGAGACATAACCCTCCAGGGCGGCGACATAGGCCGCGCGCCCCTGTTCGGCGTGCCCGACCTCGGCCGGGCAGATCGACTTCGGGTCCAGTCCGCTGCCGACCAGCACGATCCGCTCCGCGGCGCGCGCGACCAGCCCGTTGTACGAACCGAAGGGGCGCAGCGCCAGCAGCTCGCCGTGCACCACCGCGGCGATCACCAGGGCCGGGGCCTCGGTGCCCGTCAGCAGCAGCCCCGCCAGCCCCTCCAGCCGACCGGCCACCTCGTCGGCGTCCGGCAGCGGCAGCTCGATCAGCGGCTCCTCGACCGGCTCGCCCGCCAGCCGGGGCCGGCCCACCGCGTCGTCCGCCTCGCCGCCGCCGGCCGCCACCAGGTGCAGCCGCGCCAGCACCCGCAGCGGGGACTGCCGCCACACGCTCAGCAGCTGCCCGGACTCGGCGGTCAGCCGCAGCGCGGCGCCGACCGTCCACGGCTCGCCCTCGACGCCGAAGTCGCTGCGCCGCCTGACCTCTTCGAGCGCCCAGTCGGCCCCCGAGAGCGCCGCGGAACCGCGCGCTCCGCGCAGCGCGGCCTCAGAGGTGACCTCGGTGCTGCGGCGTCGCATGATGCGGTGCCCGTAGACACGGTCGACGCCCTTGCGCACGGAGTCCACGGAGTCGGCGACTCCCGGGAGCGACGCCAGGGTCATGAGCGGATCGGCGCCCGCCTTCGGGGATCCGGGGGTCGTTCCCCGGGGGTTTGCTGCCATGGACAGGACCCTACGCACCATCGGGCCGCACCCCTCGAAGGAGTGGTCTTCTTCACGCAAACCTCTCACTCAAAGCGATAGGACGATTACCCTTGGTGAACATGAAGATCGCTTTCGTAGGAAAGGGCGGCAGCGGCAAGACGACCCTGTCCTCCCTGTTCATCCGGCATCTGGCCGCCGGCCGCGTCCCCGTGATCGCGGTGGATGCCGACATCAACCAACACCTGGGCGCCGCCCTCGGCCTGGACGAGGCGGAGGCCGCCGGGCTTCCGGCGATGGGCGGCCATCTTCCGCTCATCAAGGACTACTTGCGCGGCCGCAACCCCCGCATCCCGTCCGCCGAGACCATGATCAAGACGACCCCGCCCGGCGACGGCTCGCGGCTGCTGCGGGTGGGCGGGGACAACCCCGTCTACGACGCCTGCGCCAGGACCGTGCCGCTCGACGGCGGGTCCGTACGCCTGATGGCCACCGGCCCGTTCACCGAGTCCGACCTCGGGGTGGCCTGCTACCACTCCAAGGTCGGCGCGGTCGAGCTGTGCCTCAACCACCTCGTGGACGGCCGCGGGGAGTACGTCGTCGTCGACATGACGGCCGGCTCGGACTCGTTCGCCTCCGGGATGTTCACCCGCTTCGACATGACCTTCCTGGTCGCCGAGCCGACCCGCAAGGGCATCGCCGTCTACCGCCAGTACAAGGAATACGCCCGGGACTTCGGCATCGCCCTGAAGGTCGTGGGCAACAAGGTCCAGGGCCCCGACGACCTGGCGTTCCTGCGTTCCGAGGTGGGCGACGACCTGCTGGTGACCGTCGGGCACTCGGACTGGGTGCGCGCCATGGAGAAGGGCCGCCCGGACCGCTTCGACCGGCTGGAGGAGGACAACCGCCGCGCCCTTGAGGCACTGCACACCGCCGCCGACGCGTCGTACGAGCGGCGCGACTGGGAGCGCTACACCCGCCAGATGGTGCACTTCCACCTGAAGAACGCGGAGAGCTGGGGCAACGCGAAGACGGGGGCCGACCTGGCCGCCCAGGTCGACCCCGCCTTCACGCTCTTCGAGGGGGCGGCTACTCCTCAGCCTGCTTGACGTGTTCGTCGGATCCGGCCGCGGCCGCCGGTTCCGACGGCTGCGCCGGTGGGGACGGAGCCCAGGGGCGAGGTGCGTCGGAAAGGTACGACTTCCAGCCGCCCTTCGGCTTCTCGCCCACCGGCAGGGCGCGCAGCCTGGCCAGCACCTCCGGGTCCTGCGCGTCCAGCCAGTCGCTCAGCTGCTTGAAGCTGACGCACCGCACGCCCTCCTGGGGGCAGATGTTCTTGATGGCCGACTCGACGGCCTTCATGTACGTCCCGCCGTTCCAGGACTCGAAGTGGTCGCCGACGAACAGCGGCGCGCGGTTGGTCTGCTCGGCACGGTTGAAGGCCTGGAGCAGCCCGTCACGCATCTGCTTGCCCCAGGCGCTGTGCATCGACCGGTCGCCCTTGGTCGTGACCGACTGGTTGGCGAGGAAGTTGTAGTCCATCGACAGGGTCTCGAAGGCCCGGCCGGGGACGGGGATCTGCTGCAGCGGGAAGTCCCAGATGCCGTCGATCCGGTCGGGCCAGGTCTGCACCCCGCCGACCGAGCTGGCGTCGTAGCGGAAGCCCATCGCCTTGGCGGCGGGAATGAGATTGCGCTGCCCCTCCAGGCACGGCGCCCGGCCCCCGACCAGCTCCTTGGAGTAGTCGAAGGGCAGCGGCTCGACGCCCTTGAGGCCCGAGTTGGTCTTCCAGTTCTTCACGAACGACTCGGCCTGCTCGATCTCGCTCTTCCACTCGTCGGACGACCAGGTGCCGACGCCGCCGTTGGGGCCGCAGAAGTGGCCGTTGAAGTGGGTGCCGATCTCGTTGCCGTCCTGCCAGGCACCGCGCAGCTGCTCCACGGTGTTCCTGATTCCCTTGACGTCGTTGAAGCCGATGTCCGAGGCGCCGGCCCGGTGCTGGGGCGGGTCGTAGAGCTCCTTCTTCTCGGTGGGGAGCATGTAGACGCCGCTGAGGAAGTACGTCATGGTCGCGCCGTACTTCTTGCCGACCTCGCGGAAGTGCGAGAACAGCTTCTGGCTGTCCTCGCCCGCGCCGTCCCAGGAGAACACCACGAACTGCGGGGGCCGTTCACCGGGCTTGAGGCGCACCGGCGCCGGCTGGTTCGGCTGCGCTCCGGTGTAGGCGGTCGAGCCGTCGCCGATGAGCCGGGCCGGCTGGGCGGGGGCCTTGGGCGCGGCCCTGCCCTTCTTCGTGTTCGGTGGCGGCCCGCCCTGCGCGCCGGAGCAGCTGGCGACCGCCGCCATTGCCACCGCCGCGGCGATTCCCGCCGTGACCTTCGATACGGCTGCCATCAGCCACCTCATTCCTGGCGCTGTGAGCACCTTCCGAGTGATTAATCGGAAAAACTGCCCACAAGATCCCATACACCAAGAAGAGGGATTAAAACGACAAGCCGATAGTCATCATATTCACCCCATAGGGGGACTGACTGGCCCGTATGCCCGAAAAAACTTCTCCCAGCCTTTACGCGGCATTACGATTCATTTACCGATGCTTGAGAGTCACCGGACCGTCACCCATCGCGACGATCACCGGCCGGCTCGCGTCCCGCCGCAGTACACCGCCGCCCCACGATCGCGCCCCCCGCGCGACCGCGTCGCCCCGGAGGAGACGGGAATGTCGCAGACCAAGAAGTCGCCGCCGCAGCCGCAGCGCACCCCCCACCCCACCGAATCCCGCCCGGAGCCCTCGGACGACCATCCCGCGCGCCACCCGAAGTTGAGCCGCCGCGCGGCCCTCCGCCAGGACCTCTCCGCCTCGATCGTCGTGTTCCTGCTCGCCGTCCCGCTGTCACTCGGGATCGCCCTCGCCACCGGCGCACCACCCCAGGCCGGACTGGTCGCCGCGGTCGTGGGAGGCCTCGTCGTCGGACTGTGCGGCGGCGCGCCGCTGCAGGTCAGCGGGGCGGCCACCGGCCTCCTCGTGGTCACCGCCGACCTCGTCCAGCGCTACGGCTGGCGTGCCACCTGCGCGATCACCGTCCTCGCCGGGCTCGTCCAAATCGCCCTGGGGGCGCTGCGCGTCGCCCGCGCCGCGCTGGCCGTCAGCCCGGCGATCGTGCACGGCATGCTGGCCGGCATCGGCGCCACGATCGCCGTCGGACAGCTCCATGTGGTGCTCGGCGGCAGCCCCGACAGCTCGGCGCTCGCGAACGTCGCCGCGCTGCCCCGCCAGTTCGCTGAGCCGCACACCACCGCCCTGCTGATCGGCGCCGTCACCGTCGCCGTACTCGTGGGCTGGGGCAGACTGCCGGGCCGGGCCGGCCGGTGGGCGCGGGTGATCCCGGCGCCGCTGGCCGCCGTCCTCGCCGCGACCGCCGTCAGCGCGGGCACGGCGGTACCGCGCGTCGACCTGCCGTCCTGGCGGATGCCCGAGCTGCCCGCCCTGCCCGACGCCTCCGTCCCGGCCCTCGCCGCCGCCGTGCTGACCGTCACCCTGGTCGCCGCGATGGAGTCGCTGCTCTCGGCGGTGGCGGTGGACAAGATCGCTACCGAATACCCCGGCACCCCTTCGAGCGGCTCCCGCCTCAACCGCGAACTCGCCGGCCAGGGCCTCGCCAACACCGTCTCCGGGCTGCTCGGCGGGATGCCCGTCTCCGGCGGCGCGATGCGCGGCTCGGCGAATGTCCGGGCGGGCGCGGTGACCCGCCGCGCCACCGTGCTGCACGGGGTCTGGGTGCTGCTGTGCGCAGGCCTGCTGGCCGGGGTGCTGGAGCTGATCCCGCTGGCCGCGCTCGCCGCGCTGGTGATGGTCGTCGGCGTACGGATGGTGAGCTTCGCGCACATCCGGCATGTGCAGCGGCACCGCGAATTCCCCGTCTACGCCGCCACCTTGGGCGGCGTCGTCGTCCTGGGTGTGCTGCAAGGGGTGCTGACGGGCATCGCGGTCGCGGCGTTCCTGGCGCTGCGCCGGCTGACGCACACCCGCATCACGGTCACGGAGGAGGACGACGTCCACCAGGTCCGCGCCAGCGGTCAGTTGACGTTCCTGGCCGTGCCGCGGCTGACCCGGACACTCGCGCTGGTGCCGGCGGGAGCCGATGCCGTGGTCGAGCTGTCCGGTTCGTTCATGGACCACGCCGCGTACGAGGCGCTGCAGTCCTGGTCGGCCGGCCATCGGGCGCACGGCGGCCGGGTGACCCTCGGCGGCCGCTCGGGCCGGCCGATCGCCGAACCGGCCGGCGCGCACTCCTGCCGGCCGTGGACCCCGTGGCGCAACCACCACTGCACCCGGCCCGACCCGGCGCGCGCATCGGCGCCGGAGAGCAGCGGCAGTCAGCTGATGGGCGGGGTGAGCGCGTTCCAGCGGCATACGGCGCCGCTGGTGCGCGAGGAGCTGGCCCGGCTGGCGCGCGAGGGGCAACGGCCCACCCAGCTGTTCCTGACCTGCGCCGACTCCCGGCTGGTGACGAGCATGATCACGTCCAGCGGTCCGGGCGATCTGTTCACCGTCCGCAACGTCGGCAATCTGATCCCGCTGCCCGGCGCGGACGCCTCCTGCGACTCCGCGGGAGCCGCGATCGAGTACGCGGTGGACGTGCTGAAGGTCGGCTCCATCACGGTCTGCGGCCACTCCGGATGCGGGGCGATGGGTGCGCTGCTCGGGTCCACACCGGCCGAGGCGCAGGGCGCGCCGGCGGTCGACGCGACGCCGCTCACCCGCTGGCTGCGGCACGGCCGGCCGAGTGTGGCCCGGATGAAGCGGATCGGCCGGCTGGGCAAGGGGGAGGTCGCGATCGACGAACGGCCGGTGGCGGACGATCATGAGCGGCTGGCGCTCGTCAACGTCCTGCAGCAGCTCGACCACCTGAGGGCACACACCTGCGTGGCCCGCGCCATCGCCGAGGGCTCGCTCGCGCTGCACGGCATGTACTTCCATGTCGCCGAGGCGCAGGCGTATGTGCTGGACGAGACCACCGGGCGGTTCTCGGCGATCCGCGCGGAACCGGCCGAGGTCCGGGTCTGACCTGCGCAACGGGCGGGAAGGGGCCCCGAGGTGACGCCGCGTGGAGCGGGAACGGCCCACGCGGCGACCGGGCGCGAGATAGGTCTACACCAATTTTCCCCGGCAGCCCTTGTCAGGGTGTGCCATGGGCTGATGAGCTAGGTGCGGGACACATCGGACGCCCCGGAATATCGGACGCCCCGGAATTGGGAGATGTCGTGAGCAACGAAAGCCTGGCCAACCTGCTCAAGGAAGAGCGGCGGTTCGCGCCGCCCGCCGATCTGGCCGCGCACGCCAACGTCACGGCGGACGCGTACGAGCAAGCGGCGGCGGACCGGCTGGGCTTCTGGGCCGAGCAGGCGAAGCGCCTGTCCTGGGAGACCGCGCCCACCCAGACACTCGACTGGTCCAACGCGCCCTTCGCGAAGTGGTTCGCCGACGGCAAGCTCAACGTCGCCTACAACTGCGTCGACCGCCACGTGGAGAACGGCCTGGGCGACCGGGTCGCGCTGCACTTCGAGGGCGAGCCCGGCGACACCCGCTCGATCACCTACGCCGAGCTCCAGCGCGAGGTCTCGCAGGCCTCGAACGCGCTGATCGAGCTGGGTGTGGAGACCGGTGACCGGGTCGCCCTCTACATGCCGATGATCCCGGAGACGGTCATCGCCATGCTGGCGTGCGCCCGCCTGGGCGCCCCGCACTCCGTCGTCTTCGGCGGCTTCTCCGCCGACGCACTGGCGACCCGCATCCAGGACGCCGACGCCCGCGTCGTGATCACCGCCGACGG
Source organism: Streptomyces sp. NPDC101393 (assembly GCF_044767385.1). Taxonomy (NCBI): domain Bacteria; kingdom Bacillati; phylum Actinomycetota; class Actinomycetes; order Kitasatosporales; family Streptomycetaceae; genus Streptomyces; species Streptomyces sp. NPDC101393. The sequence continues at coordinate 14,547 of NZ_JBIWNU010000005.1, forward strand.
CGGCTACCGCCGCGGCAAGCCGTCCGCCCTCAAGCCCGCCGTCGACGACGCGCTGACCAAGCCCGGCACGGAGAACGTCCGCAGCGTCCTCGTCGTACGCCGCACCGGCCAGGAGGACGTCTCCTGGACCGAGGGGCGGGACGTGTGGTGGCACGAAATCGTCGGACGGCAGAGCCGGACGCACACACCCGAGGCGTTCGACGCCGAGCACCCGCTCTTCATCCTCTACACCTCGGGCACCACCGGTAAGCCCAAGGGCATCCTGCACACCACCGGCGGCTACCTCACCCAGGTGTCGTACACCCACCACGCCGTCTTCGACCTCAAGCCGGAGACCGACGTCTTCTGGTGCACCGCCGACGTCGGCTGGGTGACCGGGCACAGCTACATCACCTACGGCCCGCTCTCCAACGGCGCGACCGAGGTGCTCTACGAGGGCACCCCGGACAGCCCGCACCAGGGCCGCTGGTGGGAGATCGTGCAGAAGTACGGCGTGTCGATCCTCTACACCGCGCCGACCGCGATCCGCGCCTGCATGAAGTGGGGCGACGACATCCCGGCGAAGTTCGACCTGTCCTCGCTGCGGGTCCTGGGGTCGGTGGGCGAGCCCATCAACCCCGAGGCGTGGATGTGGTACCGCAAGCACATCGGCGCCGACGCCACGCCGATCGTCGACACCTGGTGGCAGACCGAGACCGGCGGCATGATGCTCAGCCCGCTGCCCGGCGTCACGGCGACCAAGCCCGGCTCCGCCCAGGTGGCGCTGCCCGGCATCGCCGCGACCGTGGTCGACGACGACGCCAACGAGGTGCCGGACGGCGGCGGCGGCTACCTCGTGCTGACCGAGCCCTGGCCGGCCATGCTCCGCACCATCTGGGGCGACGACCAGCGCTACCTCGACACCTACTGGTCGCGCTTCGAGGGCAAGTACTTCGCGGGCGACGGCGCCAAGAAGGACACCGACGGCGACATCTGGCTGCTCGGCCGGGTGGACGACGTGATGCTGGTGTCCGGCCACAACATCTCCACCACCGAGGTGGAGTCGGCGCTGGTCTCGCACCCGAAGGTCGCCGAGGCCGCGGTCGTCGGTGCCGCCGACCCGCAGACCACCCAGGCCATCTGCGCCTTCGTCATCCTGCGCGGCGGCGCCACCGCCGAGGACGAGGGGCTCGTCGCCGAGCTGCGCGCGCATGTCACGCAGCAGCTGGGCCCGATCGCGAAGCCCAGCCGGATCATGCCGGTGGCCGAGCTGCCCAAGACCCGCTCCGGCAAGATCATGCGGCGGCTGCTGCGCGATGTCGCCGAGAACCGCGACCTCGGTGACGTCACCACGCTCACCGACTCCTCGGTCATGGACCTGATCCAGGCGAAGCTGCCGAGCGCGGCCGCCGACGACTGATCCGCGGACGTACACCGCTGTGCGCAGGGGCCCGGCCGGGCGGACCGGCCGGGCCCCTGCGCATGCGGCTCCGCCGCACACACAGCCATATGCCCGATATGCCCGTAACCTGGCCTCCACCGGATATCACTGGCGACCGCCCGGTACAGTGGAAACCGCGTCAATGACACGCCAAGAAACTCAGGGTGCGCCGGGAAGTCTGGTCGGCAACTGCAACAGCCGTACACAGCTGCCGAAATGGCCGGAGGACACCCGCAGTGAGCGCCCCCCACAACCGCCGTTCCATATTCCTCGGACGCATGCCGCTGCCCGAGCGGAACTACATCGCCGACGCCCTGCGCACCGAGACCGTGGGCGGCGTCCTCCTCCTCGCCGCCGCCGTCGTGGCCCTCATCTGGGCGAACACCCTGGGCACGAACTACGAAACGGTCCGCGGCTTCCACCTCGGCCCCGCCTCGCTCGGCCTGGACCTGTCCATCCAGCACTGGGCCGCCAACGGTCTGCTCGCGCTCTTCTTCTTCGTCGCCGGCATCGAGCTCAAGCGCGAACTGGTCGCCGGTGAACTGCGCGACCCCAAGGCCGCGGCGCTCCCCGTGGTCGCCGCGCTCTGCGGCATGGCGATGCCCGCCCTCGTCTACGCCGCCGTCAACGTCCTCGGGGACGGCTCCCTCCAGGGCTGGGCGGTCCCCACCGCCACCGACATCGCCTTCGCGCTCGCCGTACTCGCCGTCATCGGCACGTCCCTGCCATCCGCGCTGCGTGCCTTCCTGCTCACCCTCGCGGTCGTCGACGACCTCTTCGCGATCATGATCATCGCGATCTTCTTCACCTCGACGCTCAATTTCCTCGCACTCGGCCTCGCCGTCGCCGGACTGGCGCTGTTCTACCTGCTGCTCCGCAAGGGCATCCGCGGCTGGTACGTCTACGTCCCGCTCGGCGTGGTCATCTGGGCGCTGATGGAGAACAGCGGCGTACACGCCACCATCGCCGGCGTCGCCATGGGCCTGATGCTGCGCTGCACCCGCCGCGAGGGCGAGACGCACTCCCCCGGCGAGCACATCGAGCACCTCGTCCGCCCGCTGTCGGCCGGGCTCGCCGTACCGCTCTTCGCCCTGTTCTCCGCGGGCGTGGCGATCTCCGGCGGCGCGGTCCACGACGTCTTCACCCGGCCCGAAACGCTCGGCGTCGTCCTCGGCCTGATCGTCGGAAAGGCGCTCGGCATCTTCGGCGGCACCTGGCTCACCGCCCGTTTCACCAAGGCCCGGCTCAACCCCGACCTCCAGTGGCCCGACCTGTTCGCCGTCGCCGCCCTGGCCGGCATCGGCTTCACCGTCTCGCTGCTCATCGGCGAACTCGCCTTCACCGAGGACCTGGCGCTGGCCGACGAGATCAAGGCCTCGGTGCTGATCGGCTCGCTGCTCGCCGCCGTCTTCGCCGCCATCCTCCTCAAGCTCCGCAACGCCAAGTACCGCGCCCTCTTCGAGGAAGAGGAGCGGGACGAGGACCAGGACGGCATCCCCGACATCTACGAGGCCGACAAGCCCGAGTACCACCTGCGGATGGCCGCGATCCTCGAGGCAAAGGCCGCCGAACACCGGCGCCTTGCCGAAGTGGCCGCGGAGACGGACGCCAGGGACGATGGTCCGGCATGATCTGAGAGGCTTTGCATCCGGGTGATCAGAAGAGGGAGACGGCGATGAGCACTGCCGACGACGGCACGGACCGCAGCCTCGGCCAGTTGGTGGCCACGGCCACCGCCGAGATGTCCGCACTTGTGCACGACGAGATCGCACTGGCCAAGGCGGAGCTGCGAAAGGACGCCAAGCGGGCCGGAATCGGCAGCGCCGCCTTCATCGTGGCGGGCGTCCTCGCGCTGTTCTCGCTGCCGGTGCTGAGCTTCGCCGCGGCGTACGGCATCCACAACCTCGGCCTCGGGCTCGCCTGGTCCTTCCTGATCGTGGGCGGCGCGTTCCTGGTGGTCGCCGGTCTGGCGGTCCTCCTCGCGCTCGCCAAGCTCAAGAAGATCAAGAAGCCGGAGAAGTCCATCACCTCGGCCAAGGAGACCGCCGGCGTGCTCCAGAACGCCAAGCCCCACCCGCGCGTGGCGCCGGCGGACCACCCGGTCCTGGAGTCTGTGACACGCTCATAGCTATGACAGCCCCCGACAGCACCGCATCGGTCGTACGGCTCGGCGTCCCCGGCGGCAGAGAGATCTCCCACCGGGACGTCGCCGCCAACGGCGCGCGCTTCCACATCGCCGAGATGGGCGACGGCCCGCTGGTGCTGCTGCTGCACGGCTTCCCGCAGTTCTGGTGGACCTGGCGCCACCAACTCTCCGCGCTCGCCGACGCCGGCTTCCGCGCCGTCGCGATGGACCTGCGCGGCGTCGGCGGCAGCGACCGCACCCCGCGCGGTTACGACCCCGCCAACCTCGCCCTCGACATCACCGGCGTCATACGGTCCCTGGGCGAGCCGGACGCCGCACTCGTCGGACACGATCTGGGCGGCTACCTCGCCTGGACCGCGGCGGTCATGCGGCCCAAGCTGGTGCGCCGGCTCGCGGTGTCGTCGATGCCGCACCCGCGCCGCTGGCGCTCCGCGATGCTCGCCGACGTCAAGCAGAGCAGGCAGAGTTCGCACATCTGGAACTTCCAGCGCCCCTGGCTGCCGGAGCGCCGGCTGCTGGCGGACGACGCGGCGCTGGTGGGCCGGATGATCCGCGACTGGTCCGGCCCCCGGCTCCCCGAGGACGACGCGGTCGAGGTCTACCGCCGGGCGATGTGCATCCCCTCCACCGCGCACTGCTCGATCGAGCCGTACCGCTGGATGGTGCGCTCGATGGCCCGCCCCGACGGCATCCAGTTCAACCGCCGGATGAAGAAGCCCGTGCGCGTCCCCACGCTCCATCTGCATGGCTCCCTGGACCCGGTGATGCGCACCCGCAGCGCCGCCGGCTCCGGCGAATACGTCGAAGCGCCGTACCGCTGGCGGCTGTTCGACGGGCTGGGGCACTTCCCCCACGAGGAGGACCCGGCGGCGTTCTCGGCCGAACTGGTCAACTGGCTGAAGGACCCCGAGCCGGACCGCTGAAGAAGCCCGGACCGGCCCGCTGAGGGGTGCACGGCCCCGGAGGCCGACCGATCCCGAACATACGTATGACGAACGGCTACTTGCCCGGCGCATAGGCCAATTGGCGGCCCCCCGGGCGGTTACGGACCTTGGGCCACGGGCACAGTCGAGGGTATGGGCTGGACGCACGACTACCGTGACGTGGCACGCAACCGCCGCAGCAGTGCCGCTGCCGTGGGCACTCGGGAGAGGGGCACACCGGACCTTGCGTCCGGCGACTCCCCCGATCCCGCCCACCCGATGGGCATTCCCCTCATCCTGCGCCGCAGAGCCCGCTGGATGAGCGCCCGGCTGCGCCATCCCCGCAGCTGAGCCCCGGCCGGCGCCTCTCCTGCGGCGCGCGGCGCGGAGCGTCTTCCGCCCCCGCGCCGTGCGCGCACCGCCTACTCAGATCGCGCAGCCCTGGCTGTCGACCTGCCGCCCCGCCGTACGCCCCTTGACGACGTCCTCGCGGACCTCGTCGGCGGTCAGCGCATAGCCGGTGCGGGAGTCGTCCAGCGACTTCGCGAAGACCACTCCGTAGACCTCACCACGGGGTGTCAGCAGCGGGCCGCCGGAGTTGCCCTGCCGGACGGTGGCGAAGAGCGAGTAGACATCACGGCCGACCGTGCCGCGGTGGTAGATGTCCGGGCCGTTGGCCTGGATGCGGCCACGGATGCGGGCGGCGCGGACGTCGTAGCCGCCGTTCTCCGGGAAGCCGGCGACGATGGCGCTGTTGCCGCTGGACGCGTCCTGGGAGGCGAAGTCCAGCTTCGGGGCGTCCAGCGAGGGCACGTCCAGGACCGCGATATCGCGCTCCCAGTCGTAGAGCACGACCTTCGCGTCGTACGTACGGCCCTCGCCGCCCACCTGGACGGTCGGTTCGTCGACGCCGCCGACGACATGGGCGTTGGTCATCACGCGGTGCCGGGCGAACACGAAGCCGCTGCCCTCCAGGACCTTGCCGCAACTGGGCGCGGTGCCGACGACCTTGACGATGCTGCGCTTGGCACGCGCCTGCGCCGGACTGGTGGTCAGCTTCGGGTCGGGCGCGGGCACCGAGGTGATCGGTTCGTTGGAGAACGGCGTGAAGACCTGCGGGAAGCCGTTCTGCGCGAGCGCCGAGGAGAAGTCCGCGAACCAGGTGTTGGCCTGTGGGGGCATCACCCGGGACACGCCGAGCAGCACCTTGGAGTTGCGGACCTCCTTGCCGAGCGTCGGCAGGGACGTACCGGCCAGGGCCGAGCCGATCAGCCAGGCGACGAGCAGCATCGCCAGGACGTTGACCAGCGCGCCGCCCGTCGCGTCCAGCGCCCGCGCCGGTGACCAGGTGATGTAGCGGCGCAGCTTGTTGCCCAGATGGGTGGTGAGTGCCTGGCCCACGGAGGCGCAGACGATCACGATGGCGACCGCGGCGATGGCCGCGAAGGTGCCGGGAGTCGCGTCGTCCGTGACCTCGTTCCAGATCAGGGGCAGCAGATAGACCGCGATCAGGCCTCCCCCGAGGAAGCCGATCACGGACAGGATGCCGACGACGAAGCCTTGCCGATAGCCGACGATGGCGAACCACACGGCCGCGACCAGCAGCAGGATGTCCAGGACGTTCACGCCCGACACCGTCTCACGCGCGCCAGTCGAGCGGGACGTGCTTGTCACGGTCCCACGGAATCTCCCACCCCGCGTAATGCAGGATCCGGTCGATGACACCGGCCGTAAAGCCCCAGACCAGGGCGTTCTCGACAAGGAATGCCGGGCCGGAATGACCGCTGGGGTGACGCGTCGTCACGCGATGACCGGGGTCGGTGAGATCCGCCACGGGAACCGTGAACACCCGGGCCGTCTCGGCCTGGTCGACCGCACCCACCGGGCTCGGCTCGCGCCACCAGCCCAGCACCGGCGTCACCACGAAGCCGCTGACGGGGATGTAGAGCCGCGGCAGCACGCCGAAGACCTGCACACCCGACGGGTCCAGGCCGGTCTCCTCCTCGGCCTCGCGCAGCGCCGCACGCACCGGGCCGCGGCCCTCGGGGTCGCCGTCCTCCGGATCGAGGGCGCCACCGGGGAAGGAGGGCTGGCCCGCATGCGAGCGCAGGGTGCCGGCGCGCTCCATGAGCAGCAGCTCAGGGCCGCGGGGGCCGTGCCCGAAGAGGATCAGCACCGCCGACTGCCGGCCGCCGTTCTCGGGCGGCAGGAAGCGGCTGAGCTGGCGCGGCTCTATCGTGCCGGCCGCGCGGGCCACCGGGTCCAGCCACTCGGGCAGGCCCTCGGCGGTGACGGTGACCTCCCGCCCGGCCGCCGCCCGGCCGGACGGGTCCGTCTGCTCGCCGTACTGCTCCCGTGCACTCGTCATACGCGCCCCCTCAAGGCCCTGGCTTCGATGGTCGGTCCCCCTGGAGTCACTCCCGCGGTCCCCGAGGCTGCCGTCACGGGGCCGCCATGGGGGGCGCGGGCTGCCCCGGATAGTCGGCCGGCGGCTTCAGCCGCTGCCCCGGCTGACCGCCCAGCTCGTACTTGAGCAGCTTCTTCGCCTTCTCCGGATCCGTCTCGCCCTCGCCGTACGCGGGGCACAGCGGGGCGATCGGGCAGGCGCCGCAGGCGGGCTTGCGGGAGTGGCAGACGCGGCGGCCGTGGAAGACGACGCGGTGCGAGAGCATCGTCCAGTCGCTCTTGGGGAAGATCTCGGCGATCTCCGCCTCGACCTTCTCCGGGTCCTCCTGGGTGGTCCAGCCGAAGCGGCGCACCAGGCGGCCGAAGTGGGTGTCGACGGTGATGCCCGGGACGCCGAAGGCGTTGCCCAGCACCACATTGGCGGTCTTGCGGCCGACGCCGGGGAGGGTGACCAGGTCCTCCAGGCGGCCGGGGACCTCGCCGCCGAACCGGTCGCGCAGCGCGGTCGACAGGCCGAGCAGCGACTTCGCCTTGGCACGGAAGAAGCCGGTCGGGCGGATCAGCTCCTCCAGCCGCTCCGGGTCCATCGCCGCCATGTCCTCGGGCGTCGGGCAGAGGGCGAAGAGCCGCGGGGTGGTCTGGTTGACCCTCAGGTCGGTGGTCTGCGCGGACAGCACCGTCGCGACCAGCAGCTCGAAGGGGTTGGTGAAGTCCAGCTCGGGGTGGGCGTACGGATACAGCTCGGCCAGCTCGCGGTTGATCCGCCGCGCCCGCCGCACCATCGCGACCCGCGATTCGGGCTTGCGGGCGGGGGACTTCTTGGCGGCGGCCTTCTTGGCGGACGCCTTCCCGGCGGGAGCGGCCTTCTTCGCCGCGGCCTTCTTCGCCGCGGGCGCCTTGGCCACGGCGGCCTTCTTCGCCTCGGCGTCCTTGGCCGTCACGGCCTTCTTGGCAACGGCCTTCTTCGCGACGGCTTTGTCCGCGACGGCCTTCTTCACCGCCGCGGACTTCGCGGGGGTCTGCTTCACAGCGCCTTCTTCCCTGCCGAGGTCTTGCCCGCCGAGGTCTTGCCTGCCGGCGACTTCCTTGCTGAGGTGTTCGCGTTCGGGTCCTTCGTGCTCGCCGCTGCCGCCATCGGGCGCGACGCGCCGGGCTTCCGCACCGCCGGCTTCCCGCAGGACGTCACCCTGGAGGGCGATTTGTTACTTTTATCCTCATTCGGGGCCTCGGCGGGCGGCTGTTCGCCCACAGCGGAATCGCGTCCCGAGCTCACTCGCCCGGCCCCCCAGTCCTGTGCTCTCACCGGCGTATTGGACACTCGGCCAGACTAAGGCCACCCACTGACATCCGGCCCGAACACCGTGATCCGTGACCCCAATCGGCCCCCTGCCGTAGGGCTTGGGCCACGGGTCCGGCAAACTTGTGATTGATCGCACTGTTTTGCATTCCGGCATGATGGGGACCTCAGTCCCCCGGAGCATGTCGACAAGGAGAGATCTCGTGGACGACGTTCTGCGGCGCGCACCGCTCTTCGCGGCGCTCGACGATGAGCAGGCGGCCGAGCTGCGCGCCTCAATGGGAGAGGTCACGCTCGCCCGCGGCGACGCCCTGTTCCACGAAGGGGACCCCGGCGACCGCCTGTACGTGGTCACCGAGGGCAAGGTGAAGCTGCACCGCACTTCCCCGGACGGCCGGGAGAACATGCTCGCCGTCCTCGGCCCCGGAGAGCTGATCGGTGAGCTCTCGCTCTTCGACCCGGGTCCGCGTACGGCCACCGCTTCCGCCCTCACCGAGGTCAAGCTCCTCGGTCTGGGCCACGGTGACCTTCAGCCCTGGCTGAACGCCCGCCCCGAAGTGGCCACGGCCCTGCTGCGCGCGGTCGCCCGCCGACTGCGCAAGACCAACGACCAGATGTCCGACCTGGTCTTCTCGGATGTGCCGGGCCGCGTCGCGCGCGCCCTGCTGGACCTGTCGCGCCGCTTCGGCGTGCAGTCCGAGGAGGGCATCCACGTCGTGCACGACCTGACCCAGGAGGAGCTGGCCCAGCTGGTCGGCGCCTCCCGCGAGACGGTCAACAAGGCCCTCGCGGACTTCGCCGGCCGCGGCTGGCTGCGCCTGGAGGCGCGCGCCGTGATCCTGCTGGACGTCGAACGGCTGGCCAAGCGCTCGCGCTGACCCGGCCGGGGCCGCGCACCGGCCACCGGTGAGCGCACCCCGCAGGCACCGAAGGGCCCCGCTCCGGCGGGGCCCTTCGCCGTTTCCGCCCCCCGGCCCGCCCCCCGCCTTCCCGCCTTATTCGTTCGCGGGCGCGCGGACCGGCCCGCCATAGTGGCGCCCATGAGCGACGGCGGCGGACTGGACCGGGACGGCTTCTTCGTACGGGAGGGGTCGCTGGACCGCGTCTCCGCCGTCTTCGCACCGGTCGTCGACGGCCTGCGCACCCGGCTCACCGCCCGCTTCGGCGCGCAACCGGGCCGCCTGACCAGCACGTACCTCTACGGCAGCATCCCGCGCGGCACGGCCGTCCCCGGCGTCTCCGACCTCGACGCGCTGCTCGTCCTGCGGGACGCGCCCACCGCGGCCGACCAGGCCGACGCCCGCGCCGTCGAGGACGGGCTGGACGCCGCCTTCCCGCAGATCGACGGCGCCGGAATCCTGCTGACCGGTGCCCAGGAGCTGCTGAGCGAGCCGGAGCGGTACGACACGGCCTGGTTCGTGGCCTGCCTGTGCACTCCGCTGACCGGCCCGGACCTCACCGCACAGCTGCCCCGCTACCGCCCCACGTCGCTCCTCGCCCGGGAGACCAACGGCGATCTGGCCCGCTTCCTTCCCCGGCTGCGCGAGAAGGCGGCCGCGGCCCGCAGCGACGCCGAGCGCCGCCGGCTGACCCGGGTCGTCGCCCGCAAGCTCGTACGCACCGGATGCACGCTGGTCATGCCCCGTTGGGGCGGCTGGACGAGCGACCTCGCCGAGTCCGCGGAGATCTTCGGCCGCTACTACCCGGAGCGGGCCGGGCAGATGCGCGCGGTGGCGAGCGCCGCCCGCAATCCGCCCGCCGCCGACGCCCCCGCCGCGATCCTCGACGAGCTGCTCCACGACCTCGGCCCCTGGCTGGCCGGCGAATACCTCGCCGTCCACGGGGCGAAGACGACCGCCCCGTAGCGGCCGAGCCCGGCACCGGGCCGGAAACCGGCGGGGCCGCACCCGGCGGGCCGCAGGGCACCGCGTCGGTCAGATCAGCCCGTGCTCGCCCAGGTAGTCGAGCTGGGCCCGTACGGACAGCTCGGCGGCCGGCCACAGGGTGCGGTCGACGTCGGCGTAGACACTCGCGACGACTTCGGAGGGCGTACGAAGGCCGGATTCGACGGCGGTCTCCACCTGGGCGAGGCGGTTGGCGCGGTGCGCCAGATAGAACTCCACCGCCCCCTGGGCGTCGTTCAGCACCGGCCCATGACCCGGAAGGACCGTCGAGACGCCGTCGTCGACCGTGAGGGAGCGCAGCAGGCGCAGGGAGTCGAGGTAGTCGCCCAGGCGCCCGTCGGGGTGCGCGACCACGGTGGTGCCGCGGCCCAGGATGGTGTCGCCCGTGACGACCGCTCCGTCGGCGGGGAGGTGGAAGGAGAGCGAGTCGGCGGTGTGGCCCGGTGTGGGCACCACGCGCAGCTCCAGGCCCCCGGTGGTGATGACGTCGCCCGCTTCGAGACCCTCGTCCCCGAGGCGCAGCGCCGGATCCAGGGCGCGCACGGCCGTACGGGTCAGCTCGGCGAAGCGGGCGGCCCCGTCGGCGTGGTCCGGGTGACCGTGGGTCAGGAGGGTCAGCCCGATGCGTTTGCCGGCCCGCTCGGCGGTGTCGATGACGGCCTGGAGGTGGGCGTCGTCGAGCGGCCCCGGGTCGATGACGACCGCGAGGTCGGAGTCCGGCTCGGCGACGATCCAGGTGTTGGTGCCGTCCAGGGTCATCGGGGACGGGTTCGGGGCCAGCACGCAGTGGGCGCGTGCCGTGGCGGGCCCCGAGATGACTCCGCCGCGGGGCTGGCCGGGGAGGGCGGCGGCTTCGGTCATGCGCGGGTCCCTCCCGAGGGGCCGGTGGTGCCTGAGGGGCCGTCGGGGGCGGCCTCCTGCGGAGTGCCCTCCCCGGGTCCGTCGTCCTTCGGCGCGATGAGTTTGGTGAATTCGTCGTGGCCCGGCCAGCTCAGCACGATCTCCCCGTCCACGATCTCGGCGCGGGCCAGCACCGGCGTCAGATCCTGGGCCTCGGCGGCGGCCAGTGCGTCGGCAGCGCTGTCGTACGGCTGGAGCGCGCGCAGCGTCGAGATGGTCGGCGGCATCATCAGCAGCTCACCGCGGTCGTAGCCGGCGGCGGCCTCCGCGGGCCGGGTCCACACCGTGCGATCCGCCTCCGTGGAGGCGTTGCGGGTGCGCTGGCCTGCGGGGAGCGCGGCGACGAAGAACCATGTGTCGTAGCGCCGCGGCTCGAACTCCGGGGTGATCCAGCGGGCCCAGGCGCCGAGCAGGTCGGAGCGCAGGACCAGGCCGCGGCGGCCCAGGAAGTCGGCGAAGGACAGCTCGTGCGCGACCAGCGCCGCGCGGTCCGCCTCCCAGTCCTCGCCCGTGGTGTCGGCCACGACCGTGTCGGCCGAGGCGCCGGCCAGCAGCACGCCCGCCTCCTCGAAGGTCTCGCGCACCGCCGCGCACACGATGGCCTGGGCGGCGGCCGGGTCGACGCCCATCCGCACGGCCCATTGGGCGCGCGAGGGCCCCGCCCACGCCACCGGGCGCTCGTCGCGTGGATCGACGGAGCCGCCCGGATAGGCGTACGCGCCTCCGGCGAAGGCCATGGAGGCGCGTCTGCGCAGCATGTGGACGGTGGGGCCGGGCGCCCCCGCGGCAGCGCCGCCAGGAGCGTCCCGCAGCAGCAGGACGGTCGCGGCCCGCCGGGGCGCGACAGGGGTCAGCTCGCCGCTCGCGAGCGCCCGGATACGGTCCGGCCACTCCGGCGGGTACCACTGGCCATTGGTCGTCGACGACATGGCCGGATGCTATGCGCTCACGCGCGGATGTTCGAGGGGCCCTCCGGCGCGATACCTGCTGCCGACGGGCGCGGGGACGGGTTCCGGTCGGTCGGGAACGCCGCGGGGGCGCTCCCGAAACGGGAGCGCCCCCGGGGGGTCCTTCAGCCGGCGATCCGCCGGCCGGAGTTCTCGGATGCCTCAGCCGGCGATCTCGACCTGGATCTCGACCTCGACCGGTGCGTCCAGCGGGAGCACCGCCACGCCCACGGCGGAGCGGGCGTGCACGCCCTTGTCGCCCAGGATCTCGCCCAGCAGCTCGCTGGCGCCGTTGATGACACCCGGCTGACCGGTGAAGTCCGGCGCGGAGGCCACGAAGCCGACGACCTTCACGACACGCTGGATGCGGTCCAGGTCGCCGATGACGGACTTCACGGCGGCGAGGGCGTTGAGCGCGCAGGTCGCGGCGAGTTCCTGGCCCTGCTCAGCGGTGACGGCGGCGCCGACCTTGCCGACGGCCGGCAGCGCGCCGTCGATCATCGGGAGCTGGCCGGAGGTGAAGACGTAGCTGCCCGAGCGCACGGCCGGCTGGTAGGCGGCCAGCGGCGGCACGACCTGCGGCAGCTTCAGGCCGAGTTCGGCGATCCTGTCCTCGACCGCGCTCATGCCTTCTCCCGCTTCAGGTAGGCCACCAGCTGCTCGGGGTTGTTCGGGCCCGGAACGACCTGGACGAGCTCCCAGCCGTCCTCGCCCCAGGTGTCCAGAATCTGCTTCGTCGCGTGCACGAGCAGCGGTACGGTCGCGTATTCCCACTTGGTCATGGGGCGAGCGTAATGCCTGTCCCCGGCCGGTGCGGACGCCGTCCGCCGCGGCTCGCGCACGCCCGCCCCGCAGGATTTCCCGGGCTCCCCTGGGTGACATCCCCGGCATGGCCCTGAGGTGTCGTGGGACAGATCTCAGGGGTATCCCCGGTGGATCCTGTGCGTAGCCGGGACGCGGACTGGTTAGGCTCCTTTGCGTGAGCAGGCTCCATGTCGTCAGCGGCAAGGGCGGTACCGGAAAGACCACGGTCGCCGCCGCCCTTGCCCTCGCCCTCGCCACCGAGGGCCGCCGTACCCTCCTGGTCGAGGTCGAGGGCCGGCAGGGCATTGCCCAGCTGTTCGAGACCGAAGCGCTTCCTTACGAGGAACGCAAGATCGCCGTGGCCCCGGCATCGGAAGGCGTATCGCGCGGCGATACCGACCGGGGCGGCAAACGGGCGGGCGAGGTGCACGCCCTGGCCATCGACGCCGAACGCGCCCTGCTGGACTACCTCCAGATGTTCTACAAGCTGGGCAGCGCCGGCCGGGCGCTCAAAAAGCTCGGTGCCATCGATTTCGCCACGACGATCGCGCCGGGCCTGCGGGACGTCCTGCTGACCGGCAAGGCCTGCGAAGCGGTGCGCCGCAAGGACAAGCAGGGCAAGTTCGTCTACGACGCCGTCGTGATGGACGCCCCGCCGACGGGCCGCATCACCCGCTTCCTGAACGTCAACGACGAAGTGGCCGGGCTGGCGAAGATCGGCCCGATCCACAATCAGGCGCAGGCCGTGATGCGGGTCCTGAAGTCCCCCGAGACCGCGGTGCATCTGGTGACCCTCCTGGAGGAGATGCCCGTCCAGGAGACCGCGGACGGCGTCGAGGAGCTGCGCGCCGCCGGCCTCCCGGTGGGCGGCGTCGTCATCAACATGACCCGCCCCGCGGTGCTGGACACCGGCGACCTGGACATCGCCGCCCGTGGCGCCCGTACAGGCGTCGCCAAGGCGCTCTCCCAGGCGGGCCTCGGCGGCGCGCGCCGCGGCGGCCTCGCGGACCGGCTGATCGACCCGCTGCTGGAGCAGGCCCGCGAGCACGCCGAGCGGGTCGAGCTGGAGCGCGCCGAGCACGCCGAGCTGACCGGAATCGGCCTGCCCACCTACGAGTTGGAGCTGCTCCCCGAGGGAGTGGACCTCGCCGGGCTCTACCGTCTGGCGAGAGACCTGCGGAAACAGGGGCCCATATGACCTCGGACGACACGACGCTGGACGCCTCCGCCCCGTGGCTCGAGGTCGACGCGCTGATCGATGACCCGCGGACCCGCATCGTGGTGTGCTGCGGATCGGGCGGGGTCGGCAAGACCACGACCGCCGCCGCGCTGGGCGTGCGCGCGGCCGAGCGCGGCCGCAAGGCCGTCGTGCTGACGATCGACCCGGCCCGGCGGCTGGCGCAGTCGATGGGCATCTCCGAGCTGGACAACGTCCCGCGCCAGGTCAAGGGCGTCGAGGAGGCCGCGGGCGGCGAACTGCACGCGATGATGCTGGACATGAAGCGCACCTTCGACGAGATCGTCGAGGGCCATGCGGACGCCGACCGCTCCCGCGCGATCCTGGAGAACCCCTTCTACCAGTCCCTGTCGGCCGGTTTCGCGGGCACGCAGGAGTACATGGCCATGGAGAAGCTGGGCCAGCTGCGCGCGAGCGACGAGTGGGACCTGATCATCGTCGACACCCCGCCGAGCCGGTCCGCCCTGGACTTCCTGGACGCCCCCAAGCGGCTCGGCTCCTTCCTGGACGGCAAGTTCATCCGGGTCCTGATGGCCCCGGCGAAGGTCGGCGGCCGGGCCGGGATGAAGTTCCTCAATGTCGGCATGTCGATGATGACCGGCACCCTCAGCAAGCTGATGGGCGGCCAGCTGCTGCGCGATGTGCAGACCTTCGTGGCCGCGATGGACACCATGTTCGGCGGCTTCCGCACCCGCGCCGACGCCACCTACCGCCTGCTCCAGGCCCCTGGCACGGCATTCCTGGTGGTGGCCGCCCCGGAGCGGGACGCGCTGCGCGAGGCCGCGTACTTCGTCGAGCGGCTGGCCGCCGAGGAGATGCCGCTGGCCGGGCTGGTGCTGAACCGCGTGCACGGCAGCGGTGCCGCGCAGCTGAGCGCGGAGCGTGCGCTGGCCGCCGCGGAAGCCCTCACGGACCCGGACCACTCCGCCGAGGACACCGCCTCGGACGACACCGGCACCGGATCCGCCACGGACCCCCGGCCCGGATCCGAGGACGCCACCGAACCCGCTGAAAATCTTGGACCGGACGGCATTGTGGATCTCGACGGCGGGAAGGCTGGATCACGTACCGCCGACGGCCTCTCCCCCGCTGCCCCGGCGGAGCACCCGACATCCCCTCAGGCCTCGGCGGCACAACTCGCCGCCGGGCTGCTGCGACTGCACGCGGAGCGTATGCAGGTCCTCGCGCGCGAACGGCGCACGCGGGACCGCTTCACCTCACTGCATCCCGAGGTCCCGGTGACAGAGGTCGCCGCGCTGCCCGGCGACGTCCATGACCTCGCCGGCCTGCGCGCGATCGGCGAGCGCCTCGCGCTCGGCCCTTCCGACACCGGCGACCGGCCCGAAGCCGGCAGCTGACGCACGGGGCGCCACCCCTCACACCGGCCACTCACACCGGCGCCACCGCACCAACCAGGTGTTGATCAGCCGGTGTTGCCCTGCCCGGCCGATCGCCGATCCCCGGCGACGCTTCACCCCGGGCCTTCACACCGGGCCCACCCCACCGGCACCAGCCGGTTCTCCGCCCTGCCCCCCACGGCACACCCCAACCGCGGGCATGCCGAAGTCACTGACGGGCCATCCTTGGCAGATGCCCCATTCCCGGTCCTCCGGCCGTCTCCGGCCGGGAGGCTCCGCTAGCCGACCGCGGCGAACTCGTCGAACGCCTCGACCTCACACCCCTCCGGCAGCATGCCGGTGCTGCGCTCGTATTCCGTTCGCGCTGTCTCCAACAGGCGACGCCATGACGTCACGGTCGGGCGGCGGCGCAGCAGCGCCCTCCGCTCGCGTTCGGTCATTCCGCCCCACACGCCGAACTCGACCCGGTTGTCCAGGGCATCGGCCAGGCACTCCGTACGCACCGGACATCCGGTGCACACCGCCTTGGCGCGGTTCTGCGCCGCCCCTTGAACGAACAATTCATCCGGATCAGTAGTGCGGCAGGCTGCCTGTGCACTCCAGTCGGTTACCCAGCTCATGCTGGCGCCGTCCTCTCCCGAATCGAGGCTCCCCCACGGCGGCAATCGGCATATTCACCGTTGCCAGTTGAGGACGTTACGGAAGGCGGGCAGGGCGCAACACCCCCTTCGGGCCCAATCTTGAATGGCCCGAACGGACTATGCGTACGCGGCAGATCACCCAACGGAGTGACCGGAGGGCATACGTCACCTTGCGCACAAGGCGGGACAGTTCGCCGTGGTCACACGGGATATTCAGCGACACGGGCGGACGTGTGGGGCACTGTTCGCATCGGGAGAGGGGGTTGACGAACTCGTGCGTAACCGTTCGGCCGTGGCCGGTGAATACAGGCTAAGCGAACAGGTGCGCCCCTGTCCGGCGATTGAGAACGTAGGGTGCCCTCATGGCTAAGAAGCGCGACGGCGGGGGTCTGACGAGGACCCAGCAGGCCGCCAAGTTCCTCGGTGTCAGCGTCCTGGCCGGAGCCGTCCTCGCCGGTATCGCGCTCCCCGCCGCAGGAGCGCTGGGTCTCGCCGCCAAGGGTTCGGTCGAGGGATTCGACGACATTCCGGCGAACCTCAAGACACCGCCGCTGAGCCAGCGGACCCGCATCCTGGACGACAAGGGCGGCGAGATCGCCAAGGTCTACTCACGTGACCGTACGGTCGTCGGCCTCAAGGACATGTCGCCGTACATCCAGAAGGCGATCGTCGCGATCGAGGACGCGCGCTTCTACGACCACGGTGCCGTGGACCTGAAGGGCATCCTGCGCGCGGTCAACAAGAACGCCCAGAGCGGCGGCGTTTCCCAGGGTGCCTCGACGCTGACCCAGCAGTACGTGAAGAACGTCTTCGTCGAGGAGGCGGGCGACGACCCGGACAAGGTCGCGCAGGCCACCCAGCAGACCATCGGCCGCAAGGTCAAGGAACTGAAGTACGCGATCCAGGTGGAGGAGGAGCTCGGCAAGCGCAAGATCTTGCAGAACTACCTCAACATCACCTTCTTCGGACAGCAGTCGTACGGCATCGAGGCCGCGGCCCAGCGCTACTTCAGCAAGCACGCCAAGGACCTCAGCCTGGAGGAGTCGGCCCTGCTGGCCGGCATCGTCCAGTCGCCGAGCCGCTACGACCCGGTCAACGACCCGAAGGAAGCGACCCGGCGCCGGAACACCGTCCTGCAGCGGATGGCCGACCTGAAGAACATCACCCAGGCGCAGGCCGACGAGGCCGCCAAGAAGCCGATCCGGCTGGCCGTCAGCCGCCCCAAGAACGGCTGCATCACCGCCACCGCGGGCGCCGGCTTCTTCTGTGACTACGTCCGCGAGACCTTCCTCAACGACAAGACCTTCGGCAAGACCCGGAAGGTCCGCTCGCAGCGCTGGAACCAGGGCGGCATGACGATCCGGACCACCCTCGACCCGCAGGCCCAGAAGTCGATCCAGACGTCGATAAGCGATCACGTCTACGAGGACGACCCGGTCGCCAGCGCGGCGTCCATCGTGGAGCCGGGCACCGGCAAGATCCTGGGCATGGGCCAGTCCCGCCCCTACGGCTTCGGCGACAACCAGACCCAGATCAACCTCTCGGTGGACCAGAGCATGGGCGGCGGCGCCGGCTACCAGCCCGGCTCGACCTTCAAGCCCGTGGTGGCCGCGGCCGCTCTGGAGCAGGGCACGAGCCCGTATCAGGAGTACTCCGCGCCCTACCGGATGGCGTATCCCAGCCCCGTGCAGACCTGCGACGGTGAGTGGCAGGGCAGGGAGTCCACCCAGAACGAGAACAAGGAAGAGGTCGGCCCGTACGCCATGAAGGAGGCGACCGCGAAGTCGGTCAACACCTACTTCGTGCAGCTGATCAGCGATATGGGCGTCTGCCCCGCGGTGAAGATGGCGCAGAACATGGGCATCGAGCGCGCGGACGGCAAGAAGCTGCAGGAAGTGCCCTCCATGACGCTCGGCGTGCAGGAGATGTCGCCGCTGACGATGGCGGCCGGCTACGCCTCGTTCGCCAACGGCGGCCGGTACTGCACCCCCGTCGCCATCGCGTCGATCACCGACCCGCAGGGCAGGGCGATGAACGTCCCGAAGAGCAGCTGCCACGAGGCGATGTCGGAGAGGACGGCGAAGACGATCAACACCCTCCTCAAGGGCGTCGTCGAGGACGGTACCGGCAAGGAGGCCGGGCTCAAGGGCCGCGACAGCGCCGGCAAGACTGGTACCAGCGACAGCCGCTATGCCGCCTGGTTCGTGGGCTACACCCCGAACGCGGCCGGCGCGGTCTGGGTCGGCGACCCGCAGCACAAGCGGAAGATGTTCGACATCTCCATCGGCGGCAGCTACCACGACAAGGTCTACGGCGCCGACACCCCCGGCCCCATCTGGCGCGACGCGATGTCCGGCGCGCTGTCCGACAAGCCCGCTCCGTCCCTGCCGACCGTGCCGATCGACGACCCCGGCAAGGACAAGAAGGCGGACGACGACGAGAAGGGGCACGGCAAGCCCAAGCCCGGCAAGCGCGGCCACGGCGGCAACAAGCCCGGCGGCGGATGGCACCTCCCGCACTTCCCGGACATTCTGGGCGGCGGCAACGGCGGCTGGTGACCGGCTCCTTGGGCCGGGGCGCGCAGCGCGCGCACGACGCTCGGCCCACAGGGCGCCGCGGCAGCCCGGACGCACGGCAGGGGCGCCCCTCATGAGCCATGAGGGGCGCCCCTGCCACGCTTGGGCCCATGCGTCCGGGCCCGCCCGTGCGTACGGGCCCATGCCTCAGACGGCGAGCAGCTTCTTCACCACCGCGGCCACCCGGCCGCCGTCCGCCCGGCCTGCCACCTGCGGGTTCACGATCTTCATGACGGCACCCATCGCGCGCGGGCCCTCGGCGCCGGCGCCCTTGGCCTCGGCCACGGCCGCCGCGACCAGATTCTCCAGCTCCGCGTCGGTCAGCTGCTTGGGCAGGTAGTCGGCGAGCAGCTCGCCCTCGGCCCGCTCACGCTCTGCGGACTCGGCCCGGCCGCCCTTGTCGAACGCCTCGGCGGCCTCGCGGCGCTTCTTGGCCTCCCGCGCGATGATCTTCTCCACCTCGCCGTCGGACAGCTCACGCGACGCGGTGCCCGCGACCTCCTCCTTCTGGATCGCGGTCAGCGTGAGGCGGAGGGTCGAGGAACGCAGCTCGTCGCGCGCCTTGATCGCGAGCGTGAGGTCGTCGTGCAGCTTGGACTTGAGCGTGGTCATGACGTCGAGTATGCCCGCCCCCACAGGCAACCGGCGCGCCTTTTCCCGCCTCGCCACCCGGTCCCCGTCCGCCGCCCCCGCCCGCTGTCTCCTCTCCGGCCCCCTTCGGCTCCCGTCTTCCCCCTCTCCTCTGCGACGATGGGAGGATGCGCGCGCGATACGGAGTACCCCTGACCCTGACCGCAGTCGGTGCGGCCGGCCTGGCCTACGCCGCCGGCTTCGAAGTCCGTTCCTTCCGCCTCCGGCGCGTCACCGTGCCCGTACTGCCCCGCGGCATGCGGCCGTTGCGCGTCCTGCAGGTCTCCGACGTCCACATGGTCCGCGGACAGCGCAAGAAGCAGCGCTGGCTCCAGTCGCTCGCCGGGCTGCGTCCCGACTTCGTGATCAACACCGGCGACAACCTCTCCGACCCCGAAGGCGTCCCCGAGGCGCTGGACGCGCTCGGCCCGCTGATGGAGTTCCCCGGTGCGTACGTCTTCGGCTCCAACGACTACTACGGCCCCAAGCTGCGCAACCCCGCCCGCTACCTGACCGAGCGGCTCCAGGGGCGGCACGGCCTGAACGGCAACGCTCCGGCCGTCAACGTGGTCCACAACCCGTGGGAAGACCTGCGCGACGCCTTCGACGCCGCCGGCTGGGTCGGCCTCTCCAACACCCGCGGCCGCCTCAAGCTGGAGGGCATCGAGATCGCCCTGACCGGCCTGGACGACCCGCACATCAAGCGCGACCGGTACGCCGAGGTGGCCGGCGGCCCGGAAGCCGGCGCCGACCTCTCCCTCGCCGTCGTGCACGCCCCCTACCTGCGCTCGCTGGACTCCTTCACCGCCGACGGCTACCCGCTGATCCTGGCCGGGCACACCCATGGCGGCCAGCTCTGCATCCCCTTCTACGGGGCCCTGGTCACCAACTGCGACCTCGACGCCGACCGCGTGAAGGGCCTCTCCACCCACACCGCCGAAGGCCGGACCTCCTACCTCCACGTCTCCGCCGGCTGCGGCACCAACCGCTACACCCCGGTCCGCTTCGCCTGCCCCCCTGAGGCGACGCTGCTGACCCTGACGGCGCGCGACTGAAGATCTCCGGAGGGGCGGGGGGCGCCCCGGGAACGGAATTACGGCCGGTGAGGACGGGCCAGACGCCCTCCTCACCGGCGTGCCCGGCCCCTGCCGTGGAGGAATGCCCGACCCCACCCGGACCTCGCAGTCCACGCGCCACGCTGCCGGCCCGATCGGCGCCTCCGCCCGCACCCCGGCAGCAGCGGTGGCCCCCGCGTCCCGCCTCCCCGTCGCCGCGCTCGCCCGCCTCCTCATCACCACCGCCGCCCTCACCGGCCTCACCCTCCCGGCCCGGCCCCGCCCTCTCTTCTCCCTCACGGTGGTGGCGAACCTCGCCGTGATGGTGGCCTTCGCCTGGTCCGCCCACCGCGCCTGGACCGGCCGCCGCCCCGTCTCCCCGCGCATCACGGCCGGCGTCGTCCTCCTCATCGCCCTCACCGGCCTCGTCCCTCACCTCGCCCCGGCGGCCCTCGCCCCCGGCGCCGCGGATCACCTCCCGCACACGGTGACCCCTCTGGCCGCCCTCGCCGACTGGCTGCTCCTGACCCGCCCCCGGCGCTTCCGCCGCCCGTACGTCTTCTGATTCCCTCCGCGATCCACCGCGATCGCCCAGGTCAGGCCCTCTCTCCGGCTCCACAACAACCGGATTTCGCCTACGGGGATCAGTCCGCTAAAGTAGAGCTCGTTGCTTCGGGGTGTAGCGCAGCTTGGCAGCGCGCTTCGTTCGGGACGAAGAGGTCGTGGGTTCAAATCCCGCCACCCCGACTGAAGGAACACAGAGCAAGGGCCTGATTCTCACTGAGGATCAGGCCCTTGCCGTTTCTCCCGGCCGGCTTGGGGGAAGTTGGGGGAAGATCTTGGACTTCTTCTCCCGAGCAGCCCTTACGGCCGCGCCCTCCAAGCGGGCCCGCAGCAACTCATTGGCCACGGCGACGGGTGACGTGGGACACACGCAGGCCGGTCAGTCGGGTGGGGGCGCCGATGATGCGGTAGCCGGCGCACGAACTCGGTCTCCAGACCTACGAGTTCCCCCTCGCATGCCGACGCCCGCGGCGACCGCACTGCCGAGCTCATGCCGACAGCATGACCTGCGCGTATGCCGGGCGGGACCGGTATGGCCTCTCGCCGGACCTCATTCGGGGAGGAGCGGAGTGATCCCCCCAGGCGCCCCCCGAAGAGCCGGTGTTGAAGTAGGCCGCCAGTTCAGAGGCTTGTCACGCCCATACACGACAGGGCAGAAGGCCGAACGGGCCCTCGGGAGCGGGGCACTGGGCTCATCCACAGCGCGCGGCATGCAGCGGCAGACGAACACGACTTCCCCGGGCCGCCGTGGAGGCCCGGGGAAGTCGTTGGTTCTGGTTCAGAGCCCGCCGCGATGCGAGGCGGAACATTCGGGCCCGTTGGGTACCAAGGAGAGTGCAGGGGCACTCATCACGAGGCGCTTGTCAGTCGTTGCCCACTTCGAGCAGCCAGCCGTCGCTCTGGGGGGAGCACATGTAGCCGGCAGTGTGACCGTTGTTCGTCAGCGCTGCCCCCTTGTCCATGCACGCCTTCTCCGTGGGGAAGCCACGGTATTCGTCCGCCGCCTGCGCCGCCCCCATGCTGATCGTGGTGGCCGCCGCTACGGCGGCCAGGACGACAGCTGCCTTGCCGAGCTTCTTGCGCATATTTCGCTCCTACGAAGTGCTTCCGTGAACGACCACCACGTTGCCCGGCCCCACTAATGGATCACTAAGTGATCACTAACGGTCGGTGCGGGGCCACGGCGAGGACGGCGGAGAGCGGCCCTGCGAGGGGGCCGGAAGAAGATCGTGGGTCCTGGCTTCAGCTCGCCCCCCGATCGCCCCTTCGCCCCGCGCGCCCTGGCAGTCCCTCGCGCGCGGCGGCAGTGACGTGGGACACATCGCGTGGGCGTGGAGCGCATCGGAGCGGGTCGGGAAGGATCTTGGGACGCGCAGGGAACCGCGCAGGGAACCGCTCAGGCAACCGCTCAGCGGAACGCGTGCGGGAATGTGCCGGGGTCGCTCAGAGGCGCGGGCAGGGGCACGCGCGGGGATCGCGCAGGGATCGCGGCGGAAGCAACTCCGCGCCGTTCGTCACCGGTCCCTCCCCTCGTGGGGACCGGTGCCGAACGGCGCAGGCTGCGGTCCGCGCCGTGGTGGCGCGGTGCCGGCGCGGCCGGACCCGTGGTCGGCGCGCCAGCAGTCGGTGGGGGATCCGTCTCCACAGATCCCTCGCGCTCATGTGCCGAGACCTTCACCGCCGGCTGGTGGATCCTGCGGAAGAGGACGGGGAACATGCCTGGGGAGATGTCGTTCCGAGCGCTTGGCTGTTGGTCTTTCCGGGCAACGCCCGGATGGTGCGCTGCTGGTGATGATCCTGCCAGCCGTGGCTCCCGGCGAGGAGGTTCCGGTTTCGGAGCAGCGGCTTCGCCACAGGTCAGCCAGCTAAGGTGAGTTTTCCGGTCCGGATGTCCAAGCGCGGGGGAAGTAAGGGGTGGAGGCCTTGAGTTCCGACTCAGGGGCACGCACAGCCTTCGCGGAACGTCTCGCGCTGCTGTACAAGGAGGCCGGCAACCCTCCCCTGAAGAAGGTGGCCGACGCGGTCGTCCGGCTGCAGCGGGTCGACGAGCGGGGGCGGCCCGTACGGGTGTCCGTGCAGCGGATCAGCGACTGGCGGCGGGCCAAGAACGTCCCTGCGCAGTTCGCCGCCCTGGCGGCGGTGCTGCAGATCCTGATCCCCCCGGCCCGGCGCCTGCGGCCCGTGCCGGTGTCCGCGGGCCTGTACGACCTGGCCCAGTGGGAGCGCCTGTGGCAGCGGGCGGTCGCCGACCCGGTGGGAGACCGGGCCGCGGCGGCCGCGCAGGAGGAGGAACACCCCCCGGCCGACACCGCGTCCGTTTCCGGTGTGTGCCCGTACCGGGGGCTGGCTTCGTATCGTCAGCAGGACACCCGGTGGTTCTTCGGCCGGGAGCGGAGCACCGATGCGCTGGCGGCCCAACTCCGCGCGACGGAGCGGACCGGCGGCCTGGTCATGCTGGTGGGCGCCTCTGGGGCGGGCAAGTCGTCGCTGCTGAATGCCGGATTGGCGCCCGCGGTGAAGAGCGGGTCACTGGGTGACGGGGACGGCCGGGAGCGGGAGGTCCTGCAGCTCGTACCGGGAGGCGATCCGCTCGCGGAGCTGACCCGCCGCATCCCCGGGCTCGCCCGCCTCGTCCCTACGGCGGAGGAGCCGGCCGCGGCCGAGCCCGGCACTCCGCAGTTCGCGCAGGCGGTGCGGGAGGCCGCCGCCGCGTGGGCGCGCCGCGAGACGTCGTCCGCCGCGCGTCCGGTGGTGATCGTGGATCAGTTCGAGGAGGCGTTCACCCTCTGCTCCGACGAGGCGGTCAGGCGCACCTTCCTCCAGATTCTGCACGCCGCGTGCACGCCCTCCGACTCGGGCGAACCGGCACCGCTGCTCGTCATCCTCGGCATACGCGCCGACTTCTACGAGCAGTGCCTCGGGTATCCCGAACTGGCCGACGCGCTGCAGCACCGGCACATGGTGCTGGGGCCGCTGACCACCGCGGAGCTGCGCGAAGCAGTGACCGGCCCGGCCAAGGCCGTGGGGCTGGAGCTCGAACCGGGGCTGGCGGAGCTGATCATCCGGGAAGTGAGCGCGGACGGTCCGAACGGGACGCACGACGCGGGGGTGCTGCCGCTCCTCTCCCACGCCCTGCTCGCCACCTGGCAGCGCCGGAAGGCGGGACGGCTGACGCTGTCCGGCTACCGCGCGGCGGGCGGGATCCAGGGAGCCGTGGCGGCGACCGCCGAGCGGGCCTGGTCCGGCCTCGACCCGACGGCACGCACGGCCGCGAGGCTGCTGCTCCTCAGGCTGGTCCGGCTGGGCGAGGACACCCAGGCCACCCGGAGGCGGGGGACGCGGCGCCAACTGGCGGACGAGTCGACGGATCCGAACAAGACGGAGGAATCGCTCGAAGCGCTGGTGCACGCGCGGTTGGTGACCCTCGACGCGGAGGCCGTGGAGATCACTCATGAGGCGCTGCTGCACGCCTGGCCGCGGCTGCGCGACTGGATCGACGAGGACCGCAACGGCAATCTGCTGCGCCAGCGCCTGGAGGACGACAGCAGGGCCTGGGAGGGCTCGCACCGCGACACGTCGCTGCTCTACCGGGGCTCCCGCCTGGAACAGGCCCGCAGTTGGTCGGAATCGGCCGGTGACACCTTCCTGACCCGCTGCGCGGTGGAATTCCTGGCTGCTTCGAACCGGCTGCGCAAGCGCACCGCCTGGATCAGCCGTGGTGCGGTGGCGGCGCTGGTCGTCATGGCGATGCTGGCTGTCGGTTCAGCGGTGGTCGCGTGGCAGCAGCGGGACGACACCGTTTTCGAGCAGGTGCTGGCCCAGGCCGATCGCGCCCAGTACACGGACCCGTCCCTGTCGGCTCAGCTCGACCTGGTGGCGCACGGCTTGCGGCCCGAGGACGAGGGCACCAACAACCGGCTGATCTCGATAGTGAACGCGCCGCTGGCCACGCCGCTCCGTGGCCACACCGGCGCCGTCTACCTCACCTCGTTCAGCCCGAACGGGCGGCTCCTGGCGACCGCCGGCTACGACCGGACCGTCCGGCTGTGGGACGTGGCGGACCCGACCCGGCCCCACCCCCTGGGCAAGCCTCTCACCGGCCATACGAGCTGGGTGAGCACCGCCGTCTTCAGCCCGGACGGGCACACCCTCGCCAGCGCTTCGGACGACGGCACGATCCGGCTGTGGGACGTGCGCGACCCCCGCCACCCGCGCCCGCTCGGGCCGCCCGTGACCGGCCATGACGGCACGATCTCGCTGCTCGCCTTCAGCCCGGACGGGCACACGCTGGCCTCGGCCACCGAAGAGCGCACCGTCCGCCTGTGGAACGTGGACGATCCGCACCGGCCGACGTCGCTCGGTGCCCTGACCGGACACACCGCCGCCGTACGCTCGGTGGCGTTCAGCCCGGACGGGCACACGCTTGCGGCCGGCGGCGACGACCACACGATCCGGCTGTGGGAGCTCGGCGATCCGCGTCATCCGAAACCGGTCGGCACCGCGCTGACCGGACACACCGACACGGTGCACTCCGTCGCCTTCAGCCCCGACGGCCGCACTCTCGCCAGCGGCAGCGCGGACAACACCGTCCGGCTCTGGGACGTGGCCGACCGCGGCCGGGCCACCCAGATCGGCGTGCCCCTCACCGGCCACAAGGGGCCCGTCTGGTCGGTGACCTTCAGTCCCGACGGCACGATGCTCGCCGCCGGCAGCGCCGACAGCACGGCGAGCCTGTGGAACGTCACCGATCCGGGGTACCCGTCGCAGGTCGGCGAGCCCCTCGCGGGCAGCAGCGGCGAGATGTACGCGGTGGGCTTCAGCCCTGACGGGCGGACCCTCGCCACGGGGACGGGCGACGGCAAGGTCCGGCTGTGGTCGATCCCGGCGTCGAACATGGTCGGGCGCAGCGGTGCCTTCCGCCCGGACGGGCGGGTGCTCGCCACGGCCGCACGCAACGGACGTGTCCGGCTGTGGAACGTGCAGACTCCCGAGCGGCCCGAGGCGCTGAGCAAACCCTTCATGGCACGGGACGGCGGCCCACGGGCGCTGGCGTTCTCCCCCGGTGGCCGCACCCTCGCGGTGCTGACGGGCAACCGGGCGGTGCACCTGTGGAACGTGACCGACGCGTCCCGGCCGGTCCCCTACGCACGGTTCCTCACCCTGCGGACCCGCTTCATGGGTCCCAACGCGCTGGCGTACAGCCCGGACGGGCGCACTCTGGCGACCGCCTATGACGACCACAGCCTCCAGTTGTGGGACGTCAGCGACCCCTCCCACGCCACCCGGCTCGGCAAGCCGCTCACCGGCCACAAGGGCTACATCAACACCCTCGCCTTCAGCCCGGACGGCCGTACGCTCGCCAGCGGCAGCGCGGACGCCACCATCCGGCTCTGGAACACCGCCGATCCGCGTCACACCGCCCGGCTCGGGCCGCCCCTCAAGGGACACCTGGGCCCCGTCAACGCGCTCTCCTACAGTCCGGACGGCCGCACCCTGGCCAGCGGCAGCGACGACAACACCGTCCGGCTCTGGAACATGGCCGACCCTCGCAAGGCGGCCCGGCTGGGCGCCCCGCTCACGGGCCACACCGAGGCGATCGTCTCGCTGACCTTCAGCAAGGACGGCCGCACCCTGGCGAGCGGCGGCAACGACAACACGATCCGGTTCTGGAATGTCAGGCTGCCCTCCAAGGCCTCACCCATCGGCCAATCGACGAGCCCAAACGCCAAGGCGGGCAACTTCCTGTCGTTCAGCCCCAAGAGCCACATGCTCGGGGTGTCGAGCGGCGCCGGCACCGTACGGCTGTGGAAGCTGGACTCCGACAGGGCGATCGACCGCATTTGTTCGACCACTCGGGGCGTGCTGACACGGGAGAGATGGCGTGAGTATCTGCCCCACCTCTCCTACGAGCCGCCGTGCGGCGAAGAGTGAAGGCGCACGGCGCGGCGGGGTCTTCCGGGTGCGGCGCGGCGCGTGACGCCGATCACAACTCCTCGTCGCAGCTGGGCAGTCGGCTCCCACAGACGAAGCAGCCTTGCTAGGCTTGGCCACAGCCCGATCGCTGGTGCATCCCCCGTCGCCAGCGATCGGGCGTTTTCATGCCCCGGGCCCCTGGTGAGGCGCCTGTTCGGCCGGTGAGGCGCCCTGTGGTGAGCGCGCGTACGTCATCAACTCCTCTTGAGGACTAGACTGGATCCGTCCGACGATCAGGGACGGTGCGCGCGACATGGCCAAGACGTATGAGCGGATCGCCGATGCGCTGCGGCAGGAGATCCGCACCGGCCGGATGAAGCCGGGGCAGCGCCTCCCGGCCGAGACCGCCCTCGCCAAGGAGCACCACACCAGCGTGCCGACGATGCGCGACGCGCTGGCCGAACTGCTCGCCGAGGGGCTGATCGACAAGCGGCACGGCGTCGGCAACTTCGTCCGTGAGCGGCGGCAGAGGGTGGAGCGCAGCAACGCACGCCACCAGTGGG
Source organism: Streptomyces sp. NPDC101393 (assembly GCF_044767385.1). NCBI lineage: Bacteria > Bacillati > Actinomycetota > Actinomycetes > Kitasatosporales > Streptomycetaceae > Streptomyces > Streptomyces sp. NPDC101393. The sequence goes on from NZ_JBIWNU010000005.1 coordinate 41,831, forward strand.
AGAAGGACCGTGCGCGGCTGCGGGAAACCGAGCGCCTGCAGACGGGTACCACCGAGCACGACACCGGCCTGACCGCACCCGGGCTGGAGTTCCGGGCCCACTACCGCGAAGTGCGGGCCGACGAGGACCTGGCGGCCGTTTTCTCCGTCCCTGTGGGCACCCGGCTGCTCCGCCGGAGCTACCGCACCTTCCTCCGCGACGGCGACGCGCCCTTCCACCTCGCCACCTCGTATCTCGTCCACGCCGTGGTCGCGTCCAACCCGGATCTCCTCGACGAGACCAAGGAGCCGTGGCCGGGCGGCACACAGAACCAGCTCCTCACGCTGGGCATCGAGGTGGACCGGGTCGTCGAGCGGGTCACGGCCCGGCCCCCCACCTGGGAAGAGGCCGAGGAGCTCGGTCTTCAGAAGGGCGTCTCCGTGATCCGGCTCCGCAAGATCTCGATCGACACCCGGGGCAGGACCGTGGAGGTCTCGGACCTGCTGATCCCCGGCGACCGCACCGAACTCGTCTTCACGACCCCACTGGCCAGGTGGTGACGATGACGGCGCAGCGGATCACGGTCATCACCGCCGTGCACCCGCCGTCCGCCCCGTTTCTCTCCGATGCCTACACGTCGCTGCTGGAACAGGAGTTGCCGGCCGGCTGGGACTGGCAGTGGGTCATCCAGGAAGACGGCGAGACGGACGACGTCGCCCGGCATGTCCCCGAGGACCGCCGCATCAGCTTCGGACAGGGGCGCAAGGGCCGCGCGGCGATGGCACGCACCCTCGGGCTCTCGCGGGCCGAGGGCCGCTTCGTGAAGGTGCTCGACGCGGACGACATGCTCACGCCCGGGGCTCTCGCCAGGGATCTCGCGGCCCTGACGGACGACCCGACGATCGGCTGGGCCACCTGCCGCGCGCTCGACTACCTGCCCGACGGCTCCACCGCCGGCTTCGCGGACCCGCCCGAGGGCCCGCTCGAACGGGGCGTGGTGCTCCAGCACTGGCGGGAGCATCACTACCTGGCGCAGGTGCACCCGGCGACGCTGTGCGTACGCCGCGATCTGCTGCTGGCGCTCGGCGGCTGGATGGCCCTGCCGGCGTCCGAGGACACCGGGCTCCTTCTGGCGTTGAACGCGGTCAGCCGCGGCTGGTTCTCGGCGGAGACGGGGCTCCTGTACCGCAAGTGGCCGGGCCAGGTCACCAGCGCGCCCGCGCACTCCGACGGGGTGGAGCGGGCGGCACGCTTCGCGGTGGCGGAGGCACGCGCACGGGCGTTGGCGTCGATGGCGGGCTGGCGGTTCGAGGGGCCCCAAGCCGCGCGGAGGGGCCGGGCCCGCCCGTGACACGGCCGTACCGACACCCGCCGGTACGGCCGCCGCCTCGCGCCCGCGGCACGGCCGCGCCCGGTCAGCGCGCCTTGTCGAAGTCCAGGTCGAGCATCCGGATCGCGTTGCCCCGCAGCAGCTTGTACGTCACTTCCGGGGAGAGGCCGGCGACGTGTTCGGCGGCGACCTTCTTGGTGTGCGGCCAGGTGGAGTCGACGTGCGGGTAGTCGGTCTCGAAGGTCGCGTTGTCGACGCCGACCACATCGATGGCGTCGATGCCGTGCCGGTCGCGGAAGAAGCAGCAGAAGATCTGCCGGTAGTAGTACGTGGACGGCGGCTCGGGGATCAGGTCGCGGACGCCGCCCCAGGCGCGGTGCTCCTCCCAGACGTCGTCGGCGCGCTCCAGGGCGTACGGGATCCAGCCCATCTGGCCTTCCGCGTAAGCGAGTTTGAGGCGGGGGAACTTCACCAGCACGCCGCTGAAAAGGAAGTCCATCATCGACGCCATGGCGTTGTTGAAGCTGAGTGACGCCTGGACGGCCGGCGGGGCGTCGGGGGACGCGGCCGGCATCTGCGAGCTGGAGCCGATGTGCATGCACACCGCGGTACCGGTGGCCTCGCACTCGGCGAAGAACGGGTCCCAGTAGCCGGAGTGGATGCTCGGCAGTCCCAGGTAGGTGGGGATCTCGCTGAACGTCACGGCCCGCACCCCGCGGGCCGCGTTCCTGCGGATCTCCTGTACGGCCAGGTCGACGTCCCAGAGCGGGATCAGGCAGAGCGGGATCAGGCGCCCGCCGCTGTCGCCGCACCACTCCTCCACCATCCAGTCGTTGTACGCGCGCAGGCACGCCAGCCCGACCTCCTTGTCGCGCGCCTCGGCGAAGGTCTGGCCACAGAACCGCGGGAACGTCGGGAAGCAGAGCGATGCCTCGACATGGTTGATGTCCATGTCGGCCAGCCGCGCCTTGGGGTCCCAGCACCCCCGGCGCATCTGCTCGCGGGTGATCCCGTCCAGGGTCATCTCGTCCCGCGAGAAGCCGACGGCCGCGATGATGCGCTTGTACGGGAAGAGGTCGCCCTCGTACTGCCACCAGTCCGTCTGCTGGCCCTCGGGGTCAGTCGTGAACTTGTACTTGCCGCCGACGTAGGCCAGTTCGCCGATACCGGCGGTCAGCGGCTTGGGGCCGCGGTCCCGGTACTTCGCCGGTAGCCATGTGTCGAAGAGGTGTGCCGGCTCGATCACATGGTCATCCACGCTGATGACGCGGGGGATCTCGGCCGTGCCGTTCGTCTCGCCAGTCATGGGGGCCTCTCCACGGATGCAACCTGGGGGCGGATCTGACGATCCGTCAGATCGACGGTACCGAGGACGCCCCGAGGCGGCAAGCCGTTCGGCACCGTGGACGCGGGGTGGGGCCGCCCCCCGTGCGCACCGACGGGCCGCAGGGGTGTCCGCAGGCATGTCCGCACGCATGTCCGCACGCACCCTTGCGGCGTCGCGCCGGATGGGTTGAACTGACGATCCGTCAGAAATTGGGTCGCCGGCTCCCGGTGACTCCGCGGGAGGGTGCGCGATGCAGACGATCTGGCTCAGTGGCGGCGAATGGCTCGCCGTGCTCCGCATCGGCCTCGGCCTGTGGTGGCTGGAGAGCTGGCGCCACAAGGACAAGAAGACCTGGTTCGCCGGCGGCGGGGTGACATGGGCTGTCGGGATCGCCGAGAAGCACCGGTGGCCCGTCGTCCGCCGCGGATTCGACGTCGTGGTGAAGCCGCGCCCGGCGTTGATGGCCTATGTCGTCGCCTACGCCGAGTTGGCGCTCGGCCTCGGCCTGATCTTCGGCCTGCTGACGCCCGTGGCCCTGGTCGGCGGCCTGCTGCTCAACCTGCTCTACCTCGTGCTGATGATCCACGACTGGGCGGAGCAGGGGCAGAACTTGATGATGATGCTCATCTCGGTGGTGGCGGTGGCCGCGGTGAGCTGGCAGAGCTGGTCGCTCGACGGCGCTCTGGGGTGGTTCCGCTAGGGCCTGTCGTTTCGCCGGCCGGCCGGAGGCGGGCGGTCAGGGGGCCGGGCGCTGCGGGGTGCTCGCCACCCCCGACGCGCGGCCGCTGAGCTCGGCGTCCAGGGTCTGCTGGGCGTTGCGCATGGCCTCCGCGTACTTCGGCTCGGCCATCCGCTGCCAGACCTGGTCCGGCGCGACGGCCTCGCCCCGGCTCATCACCCACCAGATGTTGCCGAACGGGTCCCGCACCCGGCCGCCGCGGTCACCCCATGCACTGTCGGCGATCTCGGTGATCACTCGCGCCCCGTGCGCCACGGCCGCGGCCATGGCGGCATCCGCGTCGGGGACGTAGATCCGCAGCAGCGACGGCATCGCCGGCCAGTCGGGGCGCCGGTCGAAGGCCAGCACGACCGTGTCGCCGACCCGGATCTCGCCGTGGCCGATGGTGCCGTCCTCGACCGCCACCCGGGCGAGCTCCTCGCCCTCGAAGGCGGCGGTGATGAAGTCGAGCAGCGCACCGGTGTCGTCGGTGACCACCCACGGCGCGACGCTGGTGTGGCCCTCGGGTGCGGTGTGATGCATCTGCCTCGCCCTTCATACGGCTGTCGGTGAGGTGTCGGGTGGCCGGGGTTCCGTGGCCGGGTGTCGAGTATGGCCCCAGGACGTGCCCGCGGGGCCCGAACGGTCGGTTCCGGGGGGGGTGAGCGGCAACAAACTGTGACGTAACTGGGCTGCGACGGCGCGGAGTTGGCGGGACACGCGGCCGACGTGGCACTCCACGCCGAGGTCGCGGGCCTGCGAGGGGCCGGGAGGGGGGTGCGCCCCCCGCTATGAGGGGCGGGAGGGTGGCGTGCCCCCGCTACGCGCCCACCGCGCCGCCCTCCCCCGGGCTCAGGACACGGGGACGACCGCCGTCGCCCCGCTCCGTTGGTCCGGGCGGCCAGGAGTCGGGCCGTTCCTTGGGGCCGAGGGCGACGACGAATTCCTCCACCGCCTGCTCCAGCCGGGTCCGGGTGTCGTGCGGAAGGTGCGGCGTGCCGTCCGCGGCGACCTGGATCGCCTGGTCCAGGACGAACGCGCCCCGCACGATGTGCCGGGCCCCCAGCGCGGCCAGTACCGGGCTCAGCGCGTAGTCGATCGCGAGGACATGCGCGGTGCTGCCGCCGGTCATCAGCGGCAGCACCGTCTTGCCCGCCAGGCCGTGCTGCGGCAGCAGGTCGAGGAAGGACTTCAGCAGGCCGCTGTACGCCCCCTTGTAGACGGGCGTCGCCACCACGAGCCCGCCCGCAGCGGCGACCGCGTCGAGTGCCCGGCGCAGGGCGGGGCTGCCGGTCCGCCCGGCCAGCAGGTCCGCCGCCGGCAGGTCGCGTACCCGCAGGTGCCCGGTCGGGTATCCGGCGAGGGAGAGCTGCTGGACGAGGTGGCCGGTCAGCAGCGCGGTGCGCGAATCCGCGGAGGGGCTGCCGGATATGGCGAGCAGAGAGGCCATCTGGGACTCCTGTGCGGTCGGCCGGACGGCGCCCGGCGCGGCGCTGCTCACGCTTCGGGCAGTTCGATGGACTGGCCGTGCCGGAAGACGTTCCGCGGGTCCCATTTCTGCTTGGCCTGCTGCAGGCGGGCGTAGTTCTGCTTGTAGTAGAGGTCGTGCCAGGGCACCGACGAGGTGTTGAAGCGGGGGTCTGACAGGTCGATGTCCGGGTAGTTCACGTAGCACCCGTCGGTGACCTCGTTGGGGACGGGGACGCCGCCGGTGTCCGCGTAGACCTCGCCGTAGCACTCCCTGGCCCAGTTCACGTAGGTCTCGTCGTCGGCCGGGTCGTTCCAGAATGCCTGCCAGAGCATTTTGAAGGCCGCCCCGCGGTGCGCGGACGCCGTGGCGCCGGGGGCGACGGCGTTGATCCGGCCGCCGTAGGACGTCAGTTGCACGCCGACGTTCGGGTTGTCGATGTCGTCGCGGGTGAGGTGCTCATAGAGGGCGGTGAGCTGGTGCTCGGGGAAGTCCGCGCGCATGAAGGACGACTTGTACTCGGCCCGCAGGGTGGGGTCGTTGAGCGTGGGGTTGGTGGTGCCGAGCATCCGGATGGCCTGCAGCCAGGGCAGTCTGCGGGGCGCAGCGAACTGCGGGAGGGCCGGAAGGTCGCCCATGTGGGTGCTCATCGCGCCCTGTTCGACCGAGATGCCGTCGTTGATCTGCTTCAGGTAGCCGGTCAGCATCTGCTCGGCGTCCGGGACGGACGCGTCCACCAGGACGAGCATCCCGATCTGGCCGGCGGAGCGGTGGTTGAGCACCAGTTGGCTGATCAGGGCGCGGTGGGGGTTGTCCGGTGCGGCGTTGTCGACGTGCCAGGTGGCGTAGTTGTGCGCCAGTTTGCTGAATTCCTCCCGGCTCAGCTCGCTCCATGCCCAGCTCACCGCGCCGACCAGGAGTTCGGCGGGCGGCTTCGGCAGCAGCTCGCGCGGGTCGTGGCCCTTCGCGCCGGGTGAGCGGAACCAGTAGCGGGTGACGACGCCGAAGTTGCCGCCGCCACCGCCGGTGTGCGCCCACCACAGGTCACGGTGCGGGTCCTTCTCGTCCCGGGTGGCGATCACCGCGCGGGCCCGGCCACGGGCGTCGACCACGACCACCTCCACCGCGTACAGATGGTCGACGACCAGGCCGTGCATCCGGCACAGCGGCCCCCATGCGCCGCCACTCACATGTCCGCCCATGGCGACCGAATAGCAGAATCCGGTGGGGACGACCACGCCCCACTCCGGGTAAATGGTCTGGTACGTCTTGAGGTTGGTGGCTCCCGATTCGACCGCGATGGCATTCAGACGCCGGTCGTAGGAGATGTCATGCATCCCCGACATGTCCAGGATGATCTGCACACTCGGGTGGTGCACGAAATCCTCGTAGCAATGCCCGCTCGACCGCACCGCGAGCCGTTTTCCTGCGTCGACGGCCTCTTGGACGACTTCGACCACCTGCTGGGTCGAATTGACGATGCGTATCGATTCGGGCGTGGCGATGTACCGCTGGTTGAGGCCGCTGACCAGGTCGGCGTACTGCTGGTCGGCCGCCCGCACCGAGACCGCGCCGGCGGGCCGGCGCTCCCCGGTGCCGGGTACCGCGCTCCCGGATATCGCGCTCCCGGACGCCTCGCCGGTCTGCCCCGTTGTCGCTTCGCTCATTCTTTTCACACCTTCGTTCACGCAAATCCTGGGCAGGCGCCCTGAAAGAGGATTTGCTGCCAGTTCTCTGTGTGATCCCCCGTGCCGAATTGCGATTCGACCGGTACCGCCGGCCGAGGCGTCAGGATGGCGTGGTGCCCGCGTTCCGTGGGCCACGCCGCCGGTTACCCGCGCAGTGGCGGAATCACGTCCCGCGCGATCCGCTCGAATTCTTCGAGATGCCCCTCCCCCGGCCAGTCGAGGACGAAGTCCGTGACGCCGGCCGTGCCGAAGCGCTCGAAGACCTCCTCGTAGCCGTGCGTGCCCCTCCTGGGGTCCCACGGGCCGAAGAGCGTGTACGCCCGGCGGATGCCCGCCGGGTCCCGGCCGGCCTCGGCGGCCAGGCGGTCGATCCTGCGGTTCTGTTCGGCCGTGATGGCCAGTACCTCCGCGGCGCTCGCGCCGGGCGGGCCGTGGGTGTTCCAGGTGTCCGCCAGCTCGGCCGCGACCCGCACCAGGGTCGGGGACTGGCCGCCGACGGTGAGCGGCAGCCGGGGGGATTGCAGCGAGCCGGGAACGGTGGCGATGTCCTTGGCCCACAGGCGGGTGCCGGTGTGGTTGAACAGCCCGCCGCGCAGCACGCCGTCGACGATCGCGACGTAGTCGGCGAAGCGTTCGGCGCGCTCCTTGGGCGCCCACGGAATCTCACCGACGCTGTGGTGGTCCCAGGGGAAGATCCCGGCGCCGATCCCCAACTCGAAGCGTCCACCGGACAGATGGTCGAGGGCGATCGCCTGCTTCGCCAGTTGCGCGGGCGGCCGCAGGATCTGGTTGGCGACGAGGGTGCCGATCCGGATGCGCTCGGTGCACAGCGCGGCCATGGCCAGGGCCGTCCAACTGTCGAACCAGGTGCCGCGCGGATCCCGGAGGTCGGCGCTGTGGTCGGGGAAGTAGATCTGGTCGAATCCGAGGCTCTCCAGCCATCTCAGGCGTTCGGCGAGCACGGGAAACGGCTGGTCGGGATAGACCATGACGCCGAATTGCCGGGCCGGTACGGCTCGCTGCCCGTCGTGCGGGGTACTGCGTCGTGGCTGACCACCGGCCGTGTCCGGACGCGTCATTGCTGCCACCTTTCTGTGGTGCGGATATCGCTGGAGTGCCGTGTCAGTGCAGGAATTCCGGCAGGGTGCGTGGGTCGGGTACGGGGGCCCAGCCGTCCGACGGATGCCCGTACGTCCATCGTGGCCCGTGCCGCACCAGATCCTGGAGCGCCGCCAGCAGGCGGTCGATGTGCTCCGCGGTGCTGCCGAGGCCGATGCTGGCCCGCAGGGCGCGGTCCGGGTCGTGCCCGCCGGCCTCGGCCAGCAGGGCGCGGACGGCCGGGTGGGCGCAGAACGCCCCGTCCCGTATCCCGATGCCGTGCTCCGCGGACAGCGCCGACGCGACCAGCCGCTGGTCCGCGGTGTCGTGGCCGATCCGCGCGACGCTGAACGACACGACGCCGAGTCCGGGGCGTTCGTCGTCCCACAGGCGCAGGATGCGGATGCCGGGAATCCGGGCCAGCCCCTCGCGCAGCCGGGCCGCCAGGGCCTGTTCGTGTCCGGTGATGGCGTCCCAGCCGGCCGTCGTCAGCGTGTCGCAGGCGACGGCCATCGCGTGGGCGCCCACCACGTTCGGGGAGCCGGCCTCGTGCCGGTGCGGCAGCCCGGCCCAGGTCACACTGGCCTGGTCCGCCACCTCGGTCACCCGGGCGGTGGCCCCGCCGCCTGCCAGGTAGGGCGCGGCGTCGGCCAGCCAGTCGGCGGCGCCCACCAGCGCACCGGAGCCGAACGGTGCGTACATCTTGTGCCCGGACAGCGCCACCCAGTCCACGCCCCACCCGGCGATGTCCATGGGCCGGTGCGCGGCCAGTTGGGCCGCGTCGAGCACGGTGCGGGCGCCGTGGCCGGCGGCGACCTCGGCGAGTTCGGCAACCGGCCACAGCTCCCCGGTGACATTGGACGCGCCGCTGATCACCACCAGCTTCGGCCCCTGCGGTGCGTCGCCCAGGGCCTTGGCCAGCAGGCGCACCGCGTCCGCCGGGCCGGCCGGCACCCCCAGCCCGCACACCCGGGACCCGCGCCAGGGCAGCAGCGCGGCATGGTGGTCGGTGGCGAACCGGAACACCGTCGTGCCCTCGGGCAGCGCGCGCCCGACGAGGTTGAGGGCGTCGGTGGTGTTGCGGGTGAACAGCACCGTGGCGTCCGGGGCGGCGCCCACGAAACGCCGGACCGCGTCCCGGGCCCGTTCGTAGGTCCGGGTGGATGTCTGGGAGGGGAATCCGGCGCCGCGGTGGACGCTGCTGTACCAGGGGAGCAGTCTGTCCACCGCCCGGTGCACCTCGGTCAGGCAGGGCGTGCTCGCCGCGTAGTCCAGATTCGCGTACGGCACCCGCCGGCCGGTCACCAGGGGCACCGTCAGGTCGGCGCCGACGACGCCCGGGAGACGATCCGGAACACGGTCGAGTCCGCCCGCGGAGTGGGTTTCGATCAGCATGCCGGTCTCTCCTTCGCCTGGGCAGGGTGCACGCGCTGCCTCACAACGGCCGCCCGCGAACGGTGAGTTCGCCGGCGGCCTCGGGGTCGCTCAGCTCACTGAGCGGTCCAGCCACCGTCCATGACCAGGACCGATCCGGTGAAGAAGCCCGCCTCGTCCCCGGCGAGGTAGGCCACGGCCGACGCCGCCTCCTGCGCACTCGCGATCCGGCCGAGCGGGTGCAGGCCGACGAACATGTCCGTCATCTCCTGGCTCCCGCCCACGGAGGAGCGGTACATCGGCGTGTCCACGGACGCCAGCGCGATGGCGTTGACGCGGATGTTCTCGCGGGCGTATTCGAGGGCCGCGGCCTTGGTGAGGCCGACCATGCCGTGCTTGGCGGCCACGTACGAACTGATGCCGGCGCCGAATCCCACCACGCCGAGCTGCGAGGCGTTGTTGACGATCGTCCCGCCGCCCCGCCGCTGCATGGCCGGGATCTCCTGCCGCATGGACAGGAACACGCTGGTCAGGACGTTGTTGATGTCCTCGGCCCAGGCCTTCGGCTGCTGCTCGGCGACCTTCCCCATGGTGCCGAGACCGCCGGCGTTGTTGAAGGCGATGTCGAGCCCGCCGTAGTGCTCCTCGGCGGCGCGCACCGCGGCCGCGAGCTGGTCGTCCACCGTGACGTCGGTCGGTACGGCGATCGCGGCGCCCCCCGCGGCGGTGATCTCACCGGCGACCCGTTCAAGCGCGTCCTGGCGCCTGGCCGCCAGCACCAGACTCGCGCCCTGTAAGGCCAGCGCCTTCGCCGCTGCCTCACCGATGCCGGAGCTCGCCCCGGTCACCAGCGCGACCTTGCCGTGCAGCCGGCCCGGAGCGGTCGTGCCGTCGGCAGAGGGTGTGTTCTTGCTGTCGTTCATGGATTATCGGGCCGTCGTGACATGGCCGGCCCTACTCCCTTCGGGGATGTGCGCGGGTGAATGAACAGGTGAGTAAATGAGCCGGGGCCCGGTCAGCCGCCGGTGCCGCGTGCGACCGGCACGCCGACCAGGGACCCGTATTCCGCCCAGGAGCCGTCGTAGTTCTTGACGTCCGGGTGGTCCAGCAGCTCCCGCAGGACGAACCAGGAGTGCGCCGAACGCGCGCCGACCCAGCAGTAGGTGACGACGGGGCGTGTGGTGTCCAGCCCGGCGTACAGCGCCCGGAGCTCCTCGTCGGTCTTGAAGGTGTCGTCGGCGTTGACGGCCTTCTCCCAGGGGAGGTTGACCGCGCCGGGCACATGGCCCGCTCGCTGCGCCACCTCGTGGGGGTTGGCGCCGGGCGCGAACTCGTCGCCGGCGAAACCGGGCGCGAAGATCCGGCCGGCGAACTCCTCCGGGGTCCGCACGTCGACGATGTGGGCGGTGCCGATGCCGGCGAGCACCTCGTCCCGCATCGCCCGTACCGACGCATCCGGCGCCGCCGCCCGGTAGGTACTGGCCGCCCGGTCCACCGCGTCCGCGCTGACCGGGCGGCCGTCCAGCTCCCACTTCTTGCGGCCGCCGTCGAGGAGCTTCACGGAGCGGTGGCCGTAGAGCGTGAAGTACCAATGGGCGAGGGCGCCGTGCAGGTTGGCGCTCGACGAGAGGAGGACGACGGTGTCGTCGTTCCCGATGCCCTTCGAACGGAGCAGCCGCTCGAACTTCTCCCGCCCGATGACGCCCAGTTCGAGATCGTCCTGGAAGGCGCTCCAGCTGATCCAGACGCAGCCCGGTATATGGCCCTTGCGGTAGTCGGCTTCCTCATTTCCGGTCTCGACGAAGACCACATGGTCCGCGTCGAGGTGGTTCTCGGCCCATTCCCCGGTGACCAAGACGGATTCACGGCTCATCGTTCCCCCTGGTGATTACGAGCGTCCCGGCAAAGCCTCAGATCTGGTGCGCAGGGTGGTGCGGTGTGCGGGTGCGGAACCGGCCGGCCCGGCAGGGACGGAGAACGACGAAGAACGCCGCCCCCGCCGGGCCGGACGTCATGCCGACGACGTCTGCGCCGCCTCCTGCTTCGCCGTGCTCCCGGCGATCGCGCGGTCCCGGTACCACGCGTAACAGCTCAGGGCGATGCCCACGACGGTCACGGCAGCGGCCGCGAGATAGACGGACCGCAGGCCCATTCCGCCGTCGATGACCCGGCCGCCGAGCCAGCCCGCCAGCGCCGCGGCCACCTGGTAGGCGGAGGCGTTCACCGCGATGGCCAGGGTCGGTGCCGAGCTGGCGGTGTTCAGGACCCGGGTCTGCATGCCCGGAATGACGGAGAATCCGAGCGCGCCGATCAGGAAGACCATGACCGCGGTGGCGGCGATGTTGCCGCTGACCGCCCAGGTGAGCAGGAGGCCCAGGGTGAGCAGGCCGAGCAGCCCGATCTGGGACGGCATCAGCGCGCGGTCGGACAGCCAGCCGCCGACGAAGTTGCCGACCGCCGCACCCACCCCGTACACCAGCAGCAGGATGGCGACGGCACCCGAGGCGAAGCCGGTGACGTCGGTGAGCAGCGGTGCGAAATAGGTGAACACCATCAGCAGCCCCATGTTGGCGACGGCGGTGATGACGATGGCGAGCTGCACGTTGCGGCTGCGGAACACCCGGAGTTCCGCCACCGCGGAGGTGCCGGGCGTGGAGGCCTCGACGCTCGGCACCAGCTGCAGCACGAGCAGCAGTCCGAGGAGGCACACCCCGGCGATGACGATGAAGGTGGCCCGCCACCCGAAGTTGTTGCCGATCACCGTCCCGATGGGCGCACCGAGCATCATCGACAGGTTCATTCCGAAGACCAGCTTGGAGACGGTGGAGGCCTGCTTGCCCTCCGGGGCCGTCGACGCCGCGATCACGATCGCGTTGGCGAAGAAGGTGGCGGTCACCAGCGCGGTGATGATCCGGGCCACGAACAGGACGGCGTAGACCGGCGCGAAGGCCGACGCGAGATTCCCGACCACGACGATCACGAGCAGGGCCACGATGAGCGGCTTGCGCGCATAGCGCGCGGTGAGTGCCGTCATCACCGGGCCGCCGATGATCATCCCGATGGCGTACGCCGTGACCAGGAGCCCGGCGGAGGGGATGGACACATCGAGGTCGCTGGCGACATCCGGGAGGATGCCGGCGATGACGAACTCACCGGTCGTGATGCCGAACACGCACAGCATCAGGGAAATGAGTTTCAACGGCATGGTGTCTCTTCTGTCAGGGGGAAGGGTCTGTCGATCGGCCGGCCGGGCCTACGGCATGGGCGGCGGACCCGCGAAGCCGTACCCGTAGGTGGTGCCGAGGGCGATGATGTGGTCGAGGTCCGGGCCGCCGACGTCCTCGGTCGGCAGCGTCAGGGCCTTGGCGTGCGGGATCTCCGCGTCCAGGAACAGGTCGAACTGCGGCTTGCGGTCCGGCTGCGGCGTCGAGTGGATGGTCAGGAACCGGGCGTTCGGCGACGTCGTCACGAATCCGTGCGGGATCGTTCGCGGGACGATCATCGTCGAGCCGGCCTCCGCTATCTGCTCCTCGCCGTCGCAGATCATGCGCAGGGTGCCGTCCAGGACGATGAAGACCTCGTCCTCGTAGTCATGGACGTGCAGCGGTGTGTTGTAGCCGCGGTTGCCGGTGTGCTGAACGACGGTGTAGGTGTCCCTGGTCGCCGACCCGGGCACCCGTACCTGCGCCAGACCGCCGAGCAGCCATACCGCGGTCTGCTCGGACTCGGGGATCAGGCGCCCCTTTTCGTCGCGCGCCATATCCGGAAATGACATCGTGCTCCTTTCGAGGATCGTGACCGGGGCGCCGGCCACCCGCTTTCGGATCCGGTCGTTCACTGCCGGGACGGCAGGGGCGCCGTCCGCCGGCAGCCGGCGAGGAAGGACTCCGTTCCCGCCGGGCTGGACAGCGTTTTCCACATCGTGACCGGGTCGTTGAAATTGCTGACGAAGGCGTCCGCGACCCGTTTGTCGCCGGCCGCGTGCAGGAACAGTTCGGCGACATGCGGCGGCGGCTCGGCGAGAAACGCGTTGCTCCACTCGACGACGTGCCGTGCGTGATCCCACAGCCGGGCGGACGCGGTGCGGCAGAACTTCTCGTCGAACGGCCCCTGCGCCGTCGAGAGGAGATCGGCCAGCGCGAACGCGGTGTGCGACCCGAGGTTGGCGCCCTGCGCGGTGAGCGGATCGTTGGTGATCCAGGCGTCACCGATGGCCAGCACACCGGTGCCGTCGTCGAGTGCGGCCCAGCCCTGACGGACCACCGGCGTGATCCCGCCCTGGGCCACCTCGCCGGGCGCGATCAGCGAGAACGCGCTGCTGTCGATGCGCTCGCGAAGGGTCGGCGCGTACTCGCCCACCAGCTTCAGCACATCGTGGTGGAACGCCACCGGATCCGCGTCGGCGTCGAGATGGCTGACCGCCTCCAAGGGGCTGCCCGGTACCGCCTCGAAAGCCAGCACGTCCGCGCGCCCCGACAGCGTGAGGAACGGGATCCGGAAGATCTCGCCGACACCGGGCAGGAAGTGCACATCCAGCGAGTGCGGCACCTCTTCGCCGATACCGGAGTAGAGGCCGCTGCACAGGATGCGCTGCGGAGTGCGGTACGGCGAGCGCGCGGCGTCCACCGGGAACAGCTCCCGCAGCGCGCGGCTGCCGTTCGCGACCACGAGCAGGTCGTGGTGGCGGGCCGTCTCCTCGATCGGACGGTCACCGATGACCAGGTCCCCGCCGCGCTGGACGAACTGGTTCAGCAGGTGCGGCAGATAGATGCGGAAGTCCACCACGCTGGAGGGCGGTGTGAGGTCCGCGACGAATTCGAGGTCGGGTCCGCCGCTGTGCACGGTGACACTCCAGTGCCGCACCTGCGCGTCGGCGAATTCCCAGTCGAACACCCCGAGTTGCGCCTCACGCTGCTGGGTGCGGCCGAACCGTGCGGGGAAGTTCCGCGGCCGCCCGGACTTCAGCTGGTCGATGTCCTGCGTCGAGTACACCGTCGCGTGCACCCCCATCTGCTGCAGCCTGAGGGCCAGTTGCAGACCGGAGATGCCGGCACCGATGATGCCCACGCGCGTCATGACGCCACCTCGGCGGCGGAGCCCGCACGCAGCTGGGCGGCGAGCCAGCCGATCGACTCCACCGTGTACTGGGCGGCCTCGGGCGAGGCCATCGCCGAAGCGGGGATCAGCATGGGGTGCTGCATCCCGGCGTCGAGGAGTTCGTTGATCCGCTTCAGCACCGTCTCCCGGGACCCCGCGATCACCTGCGCGGCGACGACCTCGTCGGGGACCGCCGCCATGGCCCGGTCGACGTCGTCGCGGGTCAGCAGGTGCGGCAGCAGCTCCACCAGCCCCCGGTAGTCCGCCCCGAACGGGTGGTCCCACCCGTGCCTGCGCCAGGCTTCGGCTCCCGCGTGCAGCGCGAGGAAACGGATCGGCTTCGCCCGCAGGAGCTCCTCGGCCGCGGCGTCGGTCTCCGCCACCACGACGGGAACCCCACCGGCGGCCACGATGCCGCCCGGGTCCCGGCCCGCTTCCGCGGCCGAGGCACGCACCACGGCCAGCCGTCGGGCGTATTCCTCCGGGGCCATGAGCTCCGACGGCAGCCAGCCGTCGGCGTAACGGCCGGCGAGCTTCAGCATCCGGTTGCGGTTGGCGCCCAGCCAGATGCGCGGGGTACGACCCTCCGGGGCCTGCATGCCCATCAGGGCCTTGTCCAGGGTGAAGAACCTGCCGCGGAAGTCGTGCGGCCCCTCACCGTCGAAGAACATCCGCAGCATCTGCAGCGCTTCCTCGACCCTGCCGACCTGGTGGTCGTGAGGCACTCCGTACGGCTGAAGATTTTCCAGCGCGCCCGCGCCGATGCCGAGAACGGGCGCCTGCTCGGTGAGGTGGGCGAGCGTCAGGGCCGTCTGCGCCAGCACCGCGGGGTGCCGGCGGTTGGGGTCGGTGACCCCGATCGCGAGCCGGACCGGCCCGGCCTGCGGCGCGAAATTGCCGAGCACGGTGGCGAAGTCGAGACATCGGTCAGGTGTCGGCATGCCTGCCGCCATGTACGTGAAGTCGCTGTCCCACACCTGCCGGGGGAAGACGTTCATCAGGTGGTCGAAGACCAGGAAGGTGTCCAGGCCGGCGGCGCGCGCCACCTCCAGCAGCCCACGCCCGGCCTCGATCTCACCCACCGCGTCCCAGACCAGACCGACCTTGACGCTCATACCCCGCTCCTCACTGACCGTGCCTGTGCGATGAACTCGTCGGTGTTCTCCGGGCGGCAGATGCTGTGCCACATGTCATCCGGGCGATCGAGGTTGGCGATGAAGGCGTCCGCCACGCGCTGGTCGGCCGCCGCGGCGGCCAGCAGGGCGCCCATTTGCGGCGGGGGTTCACCGATGAACATGTTCGTCCAGTCGACGACGGGCCGGGCGGTCGCCCACATCCGCTCCGAGACCACACGGCAGAACTGCTCGCCGTACGCCCCGCCCCTGGCGCGCAGGGCGTCCGCGAGCTGAAAGGCCACCTTCGATCCGAGGTTGGCCCCTTGGGCGGTCAAGGGATCGTTGGCTATCCAGGCATCGCCGATGGCCAGCGCGAAGGTGCCGTCGGACAGCTCGGCCCAGCCGCTGCGCACCACCGGCAGGACGGCGCCCTGCAGCATGTCCACGGGCCGGGCGAGGGCGAACTCCCGCTCGTCCACCCGTTCCCGCAGTGCCGGCGCGTGCCGGGTGATCAGCGCGAGGACGTCCTTCGCGAACCGGTCGCTGTCCCCCCGGTAGTCGCCGCCGGTCACCGCGCTGAACGGGCCGTCCGGCAATGCCTCGATCAGGACGGCGGACAGCCGGCCGCCGAAGGAGTGATAGGCCGGTGCGTGGATCTCCCCCGCCCCAGGGACCATGTGCATGGTCATCCCCGGGGGGTCGGAGGGCCGCACACCGTGGAACAGGCCCCCCGCGAGCTGCCGCGGCGCCGAGACGTACGGCGAGCGGGCCGGGACGCGCGGGAATGTTTCCACCAGCGCGCCCCGGCCGGCCGCTACGACCAGGAGGGAGTGCCCGGCGCCCAGTTCGGTGAGCTGGGTCCGGTCGGCGACGGCACGATGCACCACTTTTCCGCCACGTTTTCCGTACTCCTCCAGCAGCGACGCGAGGTACATCCGGAAGTCCACCGAACTCGCCGGTCGCGGCAGCCTTCCGCCGAACGACAGGCCGCCAGGTCCTTCGATATGCATCTGCATCGATGCGTTGTCGTAGGCGCTGGATGCCCATTCGGTGATGCCGAGGGCTTTTTCCCGTTCCCTGGTGGAGTCGAAACGAGTGACAAAATTCAACGGCGGCCCCTGACGGATGCCGTCCGGCTCCTGAGCCGTGTACAGCGTGGCTTCGATCCCGAACTGTTGCAGCCGAAGCGCAAGGTGCAGACCGGAGATCCCGGTGCCCACAATGCCAATGCTCATCTTCTCGCTCCACCTGTGCTGGGAATGGCCCCTCCCGGGATTGACGGACGGTCAGATCACTTCGACCCGCTGCAGATGCCGGGTCGTCGGACCGGTGAACGCGTTACGGCCGTGCACCAGCGCGAAGTTGTCGGCGATCACCAGGTCGCCCGGCTGCCAGTCGTGCGCGTAGCAGTACTCGGGCCGGTGCAGCCGCTCGGCCATGGCGGTGAGGAAGTCCTCGACCTCGGATTCCTCGACACCGTCGACGGTGACGTGCACCGGGTTCTTGTAGACGGCCGGGTCCAGCGGCTCGGCGAACCGGAGAACGGGCACTCCGGTGCTGGGGTGCCGGGAGATGAGCCGCTCGGTGACCTGCCCGCCGTAGTGGGCGAGTTTCTCCGTCGAGTAGGTCACGCTGATGCGCTCCCACTCCTTGCGGAGTTCGGTGCCGGCATCCCGGTAGACCGCGGTGGTGTCGGAGAAGACAGTCTCTCCGCCGGAGTCCGGCGTGGCGTCCAGGCACTGGAAGAAGAAGAACCGCGGATCGGCCTCGACGAATGCCCCGTCCCAGTGGAACGGCACATCTCCGCTGGCGAACAGGTAGTTCCGCGGATTGTCCTCGACTATCAGGTCTATGACTTCCCCGGGCTCCCACTTGAGGACTTCTCCCCAGAGTCGACAGTAATCGGCGAACTCCTGCTTCTCCAGAGTGGAGAAACCGCGCAGCACCAGAACCCGTGACTCCTCGGTCCAGCGCGCGAGCACGTCCACCGGAATGTCGGTGATCTTGCTTCCGCCGGGCGCCTCGACGATACGGCCGAACGGCTGCAGCGGCACATGGTTCATCGAATCGATCGTCGTCGTCGAATTCGTCATCTCGGACACACCCTTCTAGGAATTGACGGCAAGATGCGGAGCGACGAAGTGACTGGGCCGGCCGTCCCGCCAGACGATGGAGGCCTGCAGTTTCTCGGCCTCCCACCGCTTGACCAGGGAACGGTTGACGCCGTCATCCAGCACCACCCCGTGCCACGGGGTCAGCCAGCCGTCCCTTGTCCGCATGAGCTGCAACCCGAACTTCTCCGAATGCGGGGCCTGCGGATGAATCGAGAGACGTATCGCCTCGGGGAACATCTCGGCGACCACCCGGCTCCACGCATTGCTGCGGAGAATGGTCTGATACGCCGTGTCCTTCGAGTCGTTCCGCAGCTTCGTCCTGGAGGACTCGCCGCCGCCCCGGGCCACCGCGTCCTCGAACATGAAGCGGTGTATTCCGTTGAACAGGGCGCGGGTGCTCTCGTTGCTGCGGACGTCCTCCTTCAGCTCCTGAAGAGTCGAGGAGTAGTCCTCCTCCAGCTTCTGCCGCATCTTCGGGTAGGCCATGCTGCCGAAGGCGTCGTCCAGCCCGACCATGTCCAGCGACGACAGGTGCGACGCGCTGATCATGCCCATCAGGGATTCCCGGTAGTCGGTCGCCGCGGTGTCGCTCACCCCGACCACATCGCCGAACACATGGCCGTCCGAGCAGATCGTGACCCGGGCTCCGGGGCTGTAGAAGTGGGCGACGTAGTCACACATCGACTGCAGGAAGCCCAGTGCCACCTGCTCCCCGAGATCCGGCAGCGCGCCGAGCACCTTGCTCTGGTTCGGCGACTTCGCGGGAAATGCCGGCACCACGAAGTGCAGCGGCTCTTCGCGTTCGATGAAACGCTCGATCCGTGCCTGATGTACTTCCGAACACGCCGGACAGTGTGCGCTCCCCGGTGTGTCATCGCCTTCGGTCTCACCGGCCTTGTCGGCCGCCAACGCCTCGTCCACCCGCTGATACCTGTAGAGCAGCTCAAGAACTCTGTGAGATACCTGCGTGGCGGTGGATTCCCCCGTCATTATGCCCATCAACGTTCCTCCATGATGCATGAATGTTTCCTGTATAACCAGGTCTTTCTTGCCCATGCGGGGCCGACTTGGACGGCATTTCAGGCGCGCCTGTGCAGGCGCCACCGAAACCGCGCCCGCCCGGTTCACGGGCAGCGCGCAGCCGTGCACGAGGGCCTTCCAAGTGGTTTTGCGATCGGTTACTGCCCGGTTGGCCCTATGCCGCAGTCGTGGCGATCGGGGGAAGCGGCCAATACCGCACCATCGTCCCTGGGTTGCTGCTGCAACATTTCCCCCTGCACTTGACTCCGGCAGCCACTTCCGGCTGATCGTGTTGGAGAGCGCTTCCGCATGGCGGGAGGGGCGGGACAGAGTTTATGTGGCGACAGATCAATTTCAGCCACCACCGTCGCTCAGCGTCAGAGCCCCCGCAAGCACGCCGAAGTGATGTCACCCTCTCCTGTGCATAATGGTCCGCGCAATAATGCATCGATAGATATGCGTGATGGATGACGGGCACGATCGATTGATCGATGGGAGGCACCGGCGATGGTTGGTGTTGATGATCCAACGGTTCATCAACTGCGCTCACTCCTGACGTTGGCCGAAGAGTTGCACTTCGGCCGTGCCGCGGCGCGGCTCTACCTCACCCAACCCGCGCTCAGCCAGCAGATCCGCAACCTCGAACACCGGCTGGGCGTCAAGCTGTTCACGCGGACGAGCCGCCGGGTGGAGGTGACGCCCATGGGCCACGCACTGCTGCCTCTGGTGAAGAACGCGGTGGGCGCGACGGACGAGCTGCGTGACGCGGCGCGTTCCTCCTTCGCCGGCAAGGACGGGCAGACGCTCCGGCTGGGCCTGACCGACTGCGCCGCCGCGCTGGCGTCGACGCGACGGGTGATCGCCGCCCTGACGACCCTGTACCCGGGCCTCGAACTGGACTTCCGGGTGGTGGACCTCGTCGAGCAGGCAACCGCCCTGGCGGCGGGGCAGATCGACGCCGCTTTCGTCTATCTGCCCGTTCCCGAAGGGTTCCACGTCCAGCCGCTGACCACGGAGCCACGCGTGGTGTGCATCTCCGCCTCGGACCCGCTCGCCCAGCGGTCCTCGGTGCAGCTCGCGGAGCTCGCCGATCATGCCGTGGCCGGACTGACGCCGGAGGTCTCCCTCGCCGGGCGCGAGTTCTGGGCCATCGACCCCCGGCCCGACGGGTCCCCCGTCCGCTACACGGACCACCACGTCAGCCGGGTCGAATCACTGCTGTCCGCCGTCTCGTTCGACGGGGCGATCGCCTTCCTCCCCGCCGCCGCCGCGGAGCTCTACCCCCGCCCGGATGTGCGCTACCTCCCCGTGGACGACCTCGCGCCGTGCACGTTCGGCGTCGTCTGGCCGGTGTCGGACCACGGAAATCCCTCCATCGTCGCCCTGGAGGACGTCTGCCGCCGCCTGCGCGACCAGAGCCCCCCGACGGACGCCGCCCCTGGCCCGGAACACCCCCCGGCCACCACGAGAACCGTCACGTAGCTCCCCGGGACACCGGACGCACACCCCGCCCCTGACGAGCCCCTGACGGCCCGTGACGGAACCCGCAGACGCCCCGGCCGACGGCAGCCCTTCCACCGCCGGCCGTGGGCCCGTTGGCACGCGGGCCCCCTGCGGGGGGGGGGACGGCTACCGCACCCCGGCCCCGCCTCTCCTCCTCTTTCTCCTTCTCCTCCTCTTTCTCCTGCTCCTTCTCTTTCTACTTCTCGCCGTCCGCTGCGGCCGTCGCGCTCCAGATGACCGGCTGGGAGCTGCCCTTGCCCTGGAAGACGACGGAGGCGGGCCGGTCGCCCTTGGCGATCATGTGGATGGAGCAGGAGGTGACCTTGGCGCCCGGCTTCAGCATGTCGTTCGGGACGGCGTCGGGGCACTGGCTGACCCCGGGGCCACCGATGTTGAGGAGGATCATCCGCTTCGACTCCTGCCCGCCGGCGGTCCGCACGAGCACGTTCTCGTTCAGGTCGGGGAGCAGGTCGTACTTGCCGGTGTTCCGGTACTCCATCGTCACGTAGTACGGGGTCAGCTTCTTCTCGTCCGCGTCCAGGTCGAAGTGGCTCAGGTCCGCCACGGAACCGGGCCGCACGCTCTTCGGCGTGATGTGCACCGTGACGGCATGGCTGGTGCTGTCCCGGGTGGGGGCGTCGGCGGCCTTGTCCGCGGGCAGCACCCCGGTGCCGCCGGCCTTGGCCCCGTCGACCTGCCAGATGAGCGTGTCACTGCCGTCGTCCCTGTACGAGACGGTCGCCGGCTGCTGGCCCTTCGGCAGCATGAAGATCTGGCAGATCGCCGTCGTGTCCCCGGCGGCAAGCTTGGCCTTGCCGGCTTCGCGGCACTCGGCCGGCAGCCCCGAGCCGGTGGCCAGCGGGTTGCTCTGGAACAGCGAGACCCCGTGGCCGGCCTGGCCGTCCACCGTGTTGACCGAGAGGTTCCGCGTCGGATCCGCGTCGCTCATCGTCTCCTTGCCGGTGTTGGTGAAGGAGAAGGTGAGGTAGTACGGCACCATTCCCTTGAGGTCGTCGTCCAGCTGGATGTGCGCCATGTCCGACTCCGCGCCACGGGCCAGCCGCGTGGGTGCGATCCGCAGCTGGTGCTTGGCTTCGCCGGTGTCGGTCCAGACGGCGGACTTGGGCGTGGACACCATCGACAGCGGCTTGGCGAGCGCGGCGGGCGCGGGCTTGTCCGCGGTCGTCGCCTTCTCGTTGGCGAATGTACCGCTGCATCCTGTGGCCAGCAGTACGAGCGCACTCGCACTCACGGCAGCGGCCAGGCGTCTCTGTACGCGCATGATTTCCCCGTTGTTTTCGTTGACCCGGGCGCGCGGAGCCCCCTGCCCGGGTGCCCCGCGTGCCCGAGCGCACCGAGCGCCCCGAGTGCTGGGGCACTCGGGCGCTCAGACGCGCGGACGTCGCAACCCGCGTACTGGGTGCGGGGTACGGAGAACGGGAGACGGGATACGGGGTGTCCTGCCACTGGTCGAGGCTTCCGGTCGGGCCTCGTGGCCGAACCGGTGCGACAGAGTAACCGGCCCCGCCGGGGCGGGCGGCACCACCCCGGGCTCCGGCGGGAAGCCGCCAACGGCCGTTGATCGCCGGCTGTGGGTGAGGGCCCGGCGCGCGGTCACCGGCCGGGCCGGGTCGCCTTCAGCGAGTACATGAGGGGGATGCGGGGGCGGTCCTCGGGGAGGCGGTAGTAGCCGTCGTCGTGGAGGCGCAGCGCGGTGAACCGCCGGAACACGGTCATGTCGTGTTCGTGCAGGAAGTCGATGCGCAGCCCGGCGCCGGCGAGGGCGCTGATGACGTCGCTGATCGGGTGCTGCCATTCGACGCTGCGGTTGTTGACGGTCGGTGCCGCGAAGTCCGTGTAGGTGCCGGGGGTTTCCTCCACCCAGGCCTCGCGGCTGAAGTAATCGTGGGTGACGCGCGAGCCGGTCTCATCGTCCAGCGCGTCGCACAGCGGGTGGAATTCGGCGAGGTAGAGGAAGCCGCCCGGGGTGATGAGCGAGGCGGCTGCCTGCGCCCAGCGGACCAGGTCGGGGAGCCAGTTCAGGGCGCCGATGCCGGTGTAGACGACGTCGTACGAGGTGTCGGGAACGGCCTCTGCGGCGTCGTAGACATCGGCGGCGACGAAGGACGCGCGGTCCGGGCCGTAACCGAGTTCGGCGGCCAGATCGCGTGCGGCCTCGACAGCCGGCGCGGAGAAGTCCAGGCCGACGACCCGGGACGCACCGCGATGCAGCCAGGAGAGGGTGTCCTGCCCGAAGTGGCACTGGAGGTGGAGGAGGGTCCGGCCGGTGACATCGCCGACCTCCGCGGTCTCGAAGTCGCGGATGGCGTCCTTGCCGCGGCGGAATCCGTCCTGGTCGTAATAGTCGCTCGTGGTGTGGATGGCGACGCGTTCGTCCCACCTCAGACGGTTGGCCTCACGCCAATCGGCGGGGCCGGTGTGAGCTCGCATACGACGAAGTTATCCACAGGCTGACGGCCTCGCCAACGTAATTTTCCGGCCGGGCGCAGAATGGGCCCATGACTGACGAGACCACAGCCGCCGACCGCCCCGCCGACCCGAATCACCCGCCCCGCTCCGCCGACCCCGCCGCCGGTGCCGCGGCCCCGTCCGGCCGGACCGGCGAGACGGGCGGGAGCGCGCCCAGCGGCCCGGCGGCGGGTCCGGGCGGCTCCGGGGCGGACATGCCGGACTGGGAGAAGCGGTTCCGCGCGCCGCGGATCGGGCTGCCGGAATGGGCCGAGGACGCCCCGGACCACTCCCTGTTCGTCTCGAACGCCACCGGCACCTTCGAGCTGTACGCCTGGGACCGCGCGACGGGCGGGCAGCGGCAGGCGACGGACCGGCCGAACGGCACGACGGACGGGACGCTGTCGCCGGACGGCGAGTGGATCTGGTGGTTCTCGGACACCGACGGGGACGAGTTCGGTGTGTGGATGCGGCAGCCCTTCGCGGGCGGCACCGATGAGCCGGCCGCCCCGGGGCTGGCGGCCTCGTATCCGGGCGGGCTGGCGATCGGCAGGGACGGGAGCGCCGTCATCGGGCGCTCCACGGACGACGAGGGCTCGACCGTGCACGTCATCCGGCCCGGGGAGGCGCCGGCCGAGATCTACCGGCACCGTGAGTCGGCGGGCGTCGGCGATCTGTCGCACGACGGTTCGCTGATCGCCATCGAGCACACCGAGCACGGTGACGCGATGCACTCCGCCATCCGCGTCGTGCGGGCGGACGGTTCGACGGTCGCCGAGCTGGACGACACCCACGGCGGGACCGAGGAGCTGGGTCTGTCGGTGATGGGCTTCGCGCCGGTGGACGGTGACGCCCGGCTGCTGGTGGGACATCAGCGGCGGGGCCGCTGGGAGCCGATGATCTGGGATCCGCTGGCGGGGACGGAAACGCCCCTGGCGATCGACCTGCCGGGCGATGTGGGCGCGGACTGGTATCCGGACGGCTCGGCGCTGCTGGTGGAGCACGAGTACCAGGCCCGGAGCGAGCTGTGGCGCTATGACCTCAGCGAGCCGGGGCAGGACCCCGAGCGACTGACCCGGGTCGACACCCCGGCGGGCTCGGTCTCGGGTGCCACGGCCCGGCCCGACGGGACGGTGGAATTCCTCTGGTCGTCGGCGGCACAGCCGCCGGAGGTGCGCTCGACGAGCGGCAAGGTCGTGCTGGACCCGCCGGGGATGAAGGCGCCCGGTTCGGTGCCGGTCACGGACACCTGGGTGGAGGGCCCCGGCGGCACCGTCCATGCGCTGGTGCAGCAGCCGGCGGGCAAGGGCCCCTTCCCGACGGTCTTCGACATCCACGGCGGCCCGACGTGGCACGACAGCGATGCCTTCGCCTCGTCGCCGGCCGCATGGGTGGACCACGGCTTCGCCGTCGTCCGCGTCAACTACCGCGGTTCGACCGGCTATGGACGCGCCTGGACGGACGCGCTCAAGCACCGTGTCGGGCTGATCGAGCTGGAGGACATCGCCGCGGTACGCGAGTGGGCGGTCTCCTCCGGGCTGGCCGACCCGGAGCGGCTGGTGCTGGCGGGCGGCTCATGGGGCGGCTACCTGACCCTGCTCGGACTCGGCATGCAGCCGGAGGCGTGGGCGGTGGGTCTTGCCGCGGTCCCGGTCGCGGACTATGTCACGGCGTACAACGACGAGATGGAAGCCCTGAAGGCCATGGACCGGACGCTGCTCGGCGGCACACCGGAAGAGGTCCCGGAGCGCTTCGAGGCCTCGTCACCGCTGACGTATGTGGACGCAGTGCGGGCGCCGGTCTACATCTCCGCCGGCGTCAATGACCCGCGCTGCCCGATCCAGCAGGTGGAGAACTACGTCCAGCGCCTGGAACAGCGCAGCCACCCGCACGAGGTCTACCGCTACGACGCCGGACACGGCTCGCTCGTCGTGGAGGAGCGCATCAAGCAGGTCCGCCTGGAACTCGACTTCGCCCAGCGGTACGTGAAGGCAGACGCGAGGGATGACGCGTGAGGGGTGAGGTCTGAGGGGTGAGGTGGGAGGGACAGGTGTGACGGGTGACCGCTGCGGCCTGGGCGTGGACGCGAGGCAGGCCCGAGGGACGGATAGGGCGGGCGACAGCTGCGGCCTAGGTGTGAGCGTGAGGCCCGAGGGACCGATATGGCGGGCGACAGCTGCTGCCTGGGGCTGAGCGTGAGGTATGAGAGGAGTGCCGGGGGGGCGGGCCGCGTCGTCTGAGGGGAGCTGAGGCGCGGCGCTGAGCGAGGCGGCTGGGCCGAGCGCGGGCGGGGCCGGAGCCGTTGGGCGGGGCGGGCCGGGTCCGGGTGCGCGGGTCCGGGTGCGGGGGGTCCGGGTTCGCGGGTCCGGGTTCGCCGGACCGGGTGCGCCGGACCGGGTTCGCGGGTCCAGGTCCGCGGGGGCCGGGTGCGCAGGTCGTGGGTGCGCCGGACCGGGTTCGCCGGTCCAGGTGCGCGGGTCCGGGGGCGCCGGTCCGGGGGCGCCGGTTCACGCTTGCCGGTCCTCGTGGCGGCTTCAGACGTCGTTCGGCGAGATGGGGGTGGGGTGGGGAGGGGGCGGGGGGGGAGCCCACCGGAGCCGCGGATCGGGCCCCGACGCTTCTGAGCCCCTAGGCTTGCTCAGCCGCGCAACGTGGCCCCAGGCCTGCTCAGCCGCGCAACGTGGCCCCAGGCCTGCTCAGCCCCGCGACGTGGCCCCCGGCCGGGCCTCGGCCCCAGCCACATCCCCCTCAGCCGCACCCTCCTCAGCCGCATCCCTCACAGCCGCGTCCCCTTCCACGGCGTCCCCCTCCGCCACCGTCCCTGCGGTCTCCGCCGCGTCCACGGCCTGCACCGCCTCCACCGCCTCCACCGCCTCCGCCGTCCCCAGCGTGTTCGGCGCCCCCAGCGTGTTCGCCGTCCCCAGCGAGTCCAGCGGCTCCAGTCCCAGTGCCGCGTCCTTGGCGGCTTCGGCCTCGCGGCGGAAGAGGCGGAACCACATGAAGACGACGAAGCCGGCGAAGACGAACCATTCGCCGGTGTAGCCGAGGTTCTGGAAGGCCTTCAGGTCCAGCCCGCTGCCTTCGGCGGCTGCCGGGGGGACGGCGCGCAGCGGTGCCTGGGCGTCGGTGAGCGTGATCCAGGCGTCGTGGACCGGGTACGGCACGATGTTCACCAGCGATGCCGCGCTGATCATGCCGAGCTGTCCGCGCGGCAGTCCGCCTTCGGCCTGTACTCCGTTGGTGCCCTGGTTCTCGGAGGCCTGCAGCGCCCCGGTGACCGTTACCTCGCCCTTCGGCGGCGCCGGCACCTTTGCCGCGTCGGCCTTGGTGTCCGCGTCGCCGGGCAGCCAGCCGCGTACGACGGGCAGGGCCTTGCCGTGGTCCGTCCGCAGCAGCGTCAGGACGTAGAAGCCCGGCTGTCCGCCCGGCTTTCCGCCCTGCTCTCCGCCTTGCTCGGCGTTCAACGTGCGGTCCGGTACGAGCAGTTGGTGGCGGGTGTCGTAGTGGCCGCGGGCGGTGGCCTGGCGGCCGGAGGAGACCGTGTCGACGGGCAGCAGGCTGTCCAGGGGGCGGGCGGCCGCGACCTTGGCGTCGGCGGAGCGGTCCTCTTGCTGATGGTGGGTGTCGACGCGGTCCTCGAAGCGGCTCAGTTGCCAACTGCCCATGAAAATGCAGAAGGGAATCGCCAGTACGGCGAACACGTTGATCCCCCACCACCGCGGGGTCAGCAGGAACCGGTACACCCCACCACGGTACGGGGCCCGAACGGCGGGGCCGCACCGCCCCCTCCACGGTGCGGCCCCGGCCGTGGGGACCTGGGCTGTCGCCCTGTACGCGCCGTCCGTGGCACGACACCGCCGGTCGGCCGGACGCGCCCGCACGTCCGCCCGCCCGCACGTCCGCCCGCCCCGCCCGCACGTCCGCCCGCCCCGCCGGCACGGTCGCCCCCCGCACAACGCGCCCGCGCGTCCGACGCGCCTATCCGGCCGACAGCGCCTCGGTGCGGTACACCGTTCCGGCGCACGCATCCGTGATCTTGGTATCCGCGACCGTGGGCTCGCCGGCCTCCGGCGTGTGGCTGAGCACGACGGCACCGGACCCGCCCCCGGATCCCCCACCGCCGTCGCCCGCGCCGCCGTCACCGCCCGCCTGGCCACCGCCGTCACCCGCGCCCGCGCCCGCGTCCGCGGAGTTGGCCGGGTCCTTGGGGGGCTCGGGCGAGGTCGAGGGGCCCGGCTTGACGCATCCCGTGGGGCCGCCGTCGCTGTCGGGGATCCAGGCGAACTTGACCTCGTATGCCTGGCCCGGTTTCAGAACCAGCTGGTCAGGGGTGGTGGCCGGATCGGGCAGGCCGGTGGCCTCATCGCCCGAGGTGTGGTCGACGACATGGATCCGGTCGGCGTGGGTGGTGCCCTGCGCGGTCAGTCCGACGGTGCCGCCGCCCTCGACGGAGCAGGCGGCGGCGGACGTGTTGACCACCCGGAACGCGCCGTAGACCCGCCCCTCGGAGTCCGGCCGGCCGACCGAGCCGACACCTTGCCCGAGCTGTTCGCGCCCGCAGACCGGCGAGGTGACATCCATCGTCGCGTCCGGGCCGGGCGAGCCGGCGCCCGCGTCCTGCCCGGCGCCGTCCTGCCCGCGTGCCTCGCCCTTGCCGGCCGGCGTGTCCTGGCCGGGGTGTGCGCCGTCCTTGCCGGTGGGCTGCGGTCCGGCGCTCTCGGTGCCCTCACCGTGTGTGCCCTGCGTACCGCCGTGGGCTCTCTGGCTGCTGGCGGCGTTGGCGGGCCGGTCGTCACCGCCGTCGTTGAGGTTCGCGACGTGGACCATCGCGGGGATCGACGTGCCGCCGAGCAGCAGCGCGGCGGCCGCGCCCACGACGACATGGCGGCGGCGCCGGCGGCGGGCCGGTACCGCGCGGCGCAGTTGTTCCAGTGCGTCCGGCGCGGGTTCGAGGTCGCTGACGCGGGACTGCAGGAGCTGCCTCAGTTCCGCCTCGCCGCCGAGTTCGCCGATGCCGTCGGGACCGCCCATGCCGGCGGGACCGCCGGGATCACCAGGATCGCCTGTGCCGTGGATACGCCCCAAATCGCCTGCGCCGCGGATCGCCCCGTCGTTGCCCGGGTCGGCGGTGTCGTGCCTGTCGTTCACGCCACCCGGGAGGCGGCCGGACTCCGGCCGCTGTCCGGTCTGCCCGGCGTCCGTCGCCCCGCGCGTCTCGTCACGCGGTGCTCCGCCGGAACCGGTCCCGGGCTCCTGGGCCTCACGCACCAGGTACAGCCCGAACGGCCTGCGGGGACCGGGCCCGCCCGACCCCGACCCGCCCGAACCGTACGACCCGCCGGATCCCTGCGCCTCGTACGCCCCGTGCAACCCGTAGGCCCCATGGGACCGGTGCGATCCGTGCGCCCCGTAAGAACCGAACTCCCCGCCGCTGCCACCACCGCGCCCGGCCCCGCGCCCCACTCCGGCACCGCGCCCGCTTCCGCTCCCGCTCATGCCGGAGCCTCCATCGCGACGCGCAGCGCCGCGATGCCACGCGACCCGTACGCCTTGACCGAGCCCAGCGATATGCCGAGCGTTTCGGCCACCTGCGCCTCGGTCATGTCGGCGAAGTAGCGCAGCACCAGCACTTCGCGCTGCCGGCGCTGCAGTCCGCGCATCGCCTGGATCAGCTGGTCGCGCTCCAGGAGGTCGTACGCGCCCTCCTCGGCGCTCGCCATGTCGGGCATCGGCTTGGAGAGCAGCTTCAGTCCGAGGATGCGGCGGCGCAGCGCGGAGCGCGAGAGGTTGACGACGGTCTGCCGTAGGTAGGCGAGGGTCTTTTCGGGTTCGCGCACCCGTCCGCGCGCGGAGTGCACGCGGATGAACGCCTCCTGGACGACGTCCTCGCAGGAGGCGGTGTCGTCGAGGAGCAGCGCGGCGAGCCCGAGGAGTGAGCGGTAGTGCGCGCGATAGGTCTCGGTCAGATGGTCGACTGTGGTGCCCGCTGCCATCGCGTCGTCAGTGTCCCCACGCTGAGAAGGAATCTGCGCGGGACGCGTCGTGGGCCAGGGGGCGATCACTGGCATGCCGCCTGACGCAAGGGAGCGGTGCGGGCGCACTGTTGCGCCTGCTGCGCCCCCTGGGGCGATGGTGAAACCGAATGCCTCTGCCACGCTTGTTGGACACGCTTCCCCCCATAAGGGTTGTACGCGTAAGGCGCCGTCTTGGACGGCGCATTAAATGCCCTCATGCGTACCAGCTCTTCCCCGATGCCCCATTTATCCCGACGCATTCGCCCCGATACCCGAGGGCCCCCGAGCGGCCCACGGACGTCCCGGGCCGCCAATGAGGGGCGGCCACAAAGACGCTCCCCGCCCAACTGCCGGTTGCAGTGTGGCGGGGAGCGAATGGTCGAACAGATCGTCAGCCCAGATCAAGTGGTTCGGACCAACAATTCGCTCACGGGATCTTCACACGTCCACCAAAGTATCTCCTGAGCGCCGGGGCCCGCGACGGCCAATCCCGCCAACAAGCCACCGCCTCACCGCAGCGGGCCACCCGCCGGGCCACCGCCCAGCTCCCCCGCCACCAACTCGCCGATCTGCGCGGTGTTCAGGGCCGCCCCCTTGCGCAGGTTGTCCCCGCACACGAAGAGCTCCAGCGACCGCGGATCGTCCAGCGACCGCCGGACCCGCCCCACCCAGGTGGGATCCGTCCCCACCACGTCGGACGGCGTGGGGAATTCGCCCTCCTCCGGGTCGTCGGTGAGGACGACCCCGGGCGCGGCGGCCAGGATCTCGTGCGCGCCGGCGACCGTGACCTCGTTCTCGAACCGTGCGTGGACGGCCAGCGAGTGGGTGGTGATCACCGGCACCCGGACGCAGGTGGCGGTGACCCGCAGGTCGGGCAGGCCGAGGATCTTGCGGGATTCGTTGCGTACCTTCAGCTCCTCGGAGGACCAGCCGCCCTCTTCGAGTGAGCCCGCCCAGGGCACCACATTGAGGGCGATGGGCGCCGCGAACGGCCCGAGGGTGTCGCCGACGGCCCGCCGTACGTCGCCCGGCGTCGTGCCCAGCTCCGTACCGGAGACGGCCGACAGCTGCGCGCGCAAGGTGTCGATACCGGCCTTGCCCGCCCCGGACACCGCTTGGTACGAGGAGACGATCAGTTCGCTCAGGCCGTATTCGGCGTGCAGCGCGCCCAGCGCGACGATCATCGAGAGCGTCGTGCAGTTCGGGTTGGCGACGATGCCGCGCGGGCGCAGCCGCGCCGCGTGCGCGTTGACCTCGGGCACGACGAGGGGCACGTCCGGGTCCATCCGGAACGCGCCCGAGTTGTCCACGACCACCGCGCCTTTGGACACCGCGACGGGCGCCCACTGCGCGGAGATCTCGTCCGGTACGTCGAACATCGCGACATCGACGCCCTCGAAGGCGTCCTCGCTCAGTGCGACGACCTCGACCTCCTCGCCCCGTACGGTCAGCTTGCGGCCGGCCGAACGGGGGGAGGCGATCAGCCGGATCTCGCCCCAGATGTCGGCCCGCTCGGACAGGATGCCGAGCAGGACCGTGCCGACGGCGCCGGTGGCACCGACGACGGCGAGATGCGGCTTACGGGCCGTGCGGGCGTCCGCCCCCGCTGTTACCACGTGGGACGGACGGCCCGCCTCGGCCGGAATCATCGTCCGGTGCCGCCATAGACCACGGCCTCGTCGCTCTCGGTGTCGAGACCGAAGGCGGTGTGCACGGCACGCACGGCTTCGTTGACGTCATCGGCGCGGGTGACGACCGAGATGCGGATCTCGGAGGTCGAGATGAGCTCGATGTTCACGCCCGCGTTCGACAGCGCCTCGAAGAACGTCGCGGTGACGCCGGGGTTGGTCTTCATGCCCGCGCCGACCAGCGAGATCTTGGCGATCTGGTCGTCGTAGCGCAGCGAGTCGAAGCCCACTGCCGCACGGGTCTTCTCCAGTGCGGCGACGGCCTTGCGGCCCTCGGCCTTCGGGAGGGTGAAGGAGATGTCCGT
This sequence comes from Streptomyces sp. NPDC101393, assembly GCF_044767385.1. NCBI lineage: Bacteria > Bacillati > Actinomycetota > Actinomycetes > Kitasatosporales > Streptomycetaceae > Streptomyces > Streptomyces sp. NPDC101393. The sequence goes on from NZ_JBIWNU010000005.1 coordinate 72,138, forward strand.
CAGTCCGGTCGAGGCGGCCGACACGTTCTGCACGACCATGTCGATGTTGACCTCGGAGTCCGCGATCGCACGGAAGATGCGTGCGGCCTCGCCCGGCTTGTCCGGCACTCCGACGACCGTGACCTTCGCCTCGGAGGTGTCATGTGCGACGCCCGAGATGATTGCCTGCTCCATCGGAAGGTCCCCTTGCGGTTCGTTACTGACCCACGTGCCCTTCAGCCCCGAGAAGGAGGAGCGGACGTGGATCGGGATGTTGTATCGGCGTGCGTACTCGACGCAACGGTGCAGCAGCACCTTGGATCCGGAGCTGGCGAGCTCCAGCATGTCCTCGAAGGAGATCCAGTCGATCTTGGAGGCCTTCTTGACGACCCGGGGGTCGGCGGTGAAGACACCGTCCACGTCGGTGTAGATCTCGCAGACATCGGCGTCCAGGGCAGCCGCCAGCGCGACGGCGGTGGTGTCCGAACCGCCACGCCCCAGCGTGGTGATGTCCTTCTTGTCCTGGGACACACCCTGGAATCCGGCGACGATGGCGATGTTGCCCTCGTCGACGGACGTCTTGATGCGGCCGGGCGTCACATCGATGATCCGTGCCTTGTTGTGCACGGAGTCGGTGATGACACCGGCCTGGCTTCCGGTGAAGGACTGCGCCTCGTGACCGAGGTTTTTGATCGCCATGGCCAGCAGAGCCATGGAGATCCGCTCTCCGGCGGTCAGCAGCATGTCGAACTCGCGCCCCGATGGAATCGGGGACACTTCCTGAGCGAGATCGATCAGCTCGTCCGTCGTGTCGCCCATCGCCGAAACCACTACGACAACCTGGTTGCCGTTCTTCTTGGCTTCGACGACTCGCTTGGCAACGCGCTTGATGCCCTCGGCATCCGCAACGGATGAGCCGCCGTACTTCTGCACGACAAGGCCCACGTGCGCTCCTCGCAACTGTCTCATCGGGAGTTTCCTCCCGGACCCCCGGAAATGGGGGTACTGCGGTCGACTCAGTCTAACGAGCAAGCGGAATCCGCCCCGCTGATATCGCATCGTGAGACACGGAATTCACACTGTGATCGTCGTGATCGCTGTGATCGCTGTGACCATGACGATCACTGTGCTCTCCGGGTCCGGATGCGGATCCGCGCGGCGCCACGTCGCGCCCGCTCGGCGAGCACATGCCCGCTCCCCGGCCGGGCACACAGGAACGTAACCCAGGTCACACACAAACGTCACAAGCGAAGGCGCCTCGCGAGTCCCCACGCGGCGCCCGCAGGACCCGCGCCGACCGCGCCCTCCCGGGCCCCGCGCCGGCTCTCCGCTCAGACTCCGCGCAGCCCCAGCGGCCCGGCGATCTCCGCCGCCATGACCTTGCCGGCCTCCTCGGCGAGCCGCTCCTCGTTGCTGTCGGCGTCGCTGTCGGTGTCCAGGCCGTCCAGCTCGACGAGCGGCTGGTCGAGGCGCACGTGGGCGACCAGCGACTGCAGCGCGCGCAGTGCGGCCGAGGCGGTCGGGCCCCAGTTCGTGAGGTAGGAGAACTGCCACCACCACAGCGCCTCGCTGACCCGGCCGGCGCGGTAGTGCGCCAGGCCGTGCCGCAGATCGGTGACGATGTCCGCGAGGTCGTCGGAGATCCGGCAGGGCACCGGCTCGCTGCGCGGTACGTACGGGTCGAAGACCTCGGAGTAGACGTCCACGGGGTCGAGCAGCACGGCGAAGCGCTCGCGCAGCTCGTCGACGTCCGGCTCCGGGCCGCTGTCCGGCTCGTACCGCTCGTCCGGGACGATGTCCTCGTGGGCGCCGAGCCGGCCGCCCGTGAGCAGCAGCTGGGAGATCTCCAGCAGCAGGAACGGCACCGCACTGTCCGGCTCATCGCCCTTGGCGACCTCCGTGACCGCGACGATGAAGCTCTCGATCGAGTCGGAGATCGATACGGCGAAGTCGTCCGGGTCCTGCGTCGCGTTGTGCAGCGTGGCATCAGACATCGAGAAGTCTCCTCCCTTCGAAGGCCCGCCCGAGCGTGACCTCGTCGGCATACTCCAGATCGCCTCCGACCGGCAGTCCGCTGGCCAGTCGCGTCACTCTCAGCCCCATGGGTTTGATCATGCGGGCCAGGTACGTGGCCGTGGCCTCGCCCTCCAGATTCGGGTCGGTGGCCAGGATCAGCTCGGTGACGGTGCCGTCCGCGAGCCTGGCCAGCAGTTCCCTGATCCGCAGGTCGTCGGGGCCGACGCCCTCGATCGGGCTGATCGCCCCACCGAGGACGTGATAGCGGCCGCGGAATTCCCGCGTCCGCTCGATCGCCACGACGTCCTTGGGCTCCTCCACGACACAGATGACCGCCCGATCGCGCCTGGGGTCCAGGCAGACCCGGCACTGCTCCTCCTGCGCGACATTGCCGCACACGCTGCAGAACCGGACCTTCGCCTTGACCTCCATCAGCGCGTTCGCAAGCCGGCGGACATCGGTCGGCTCGGCCTGAAGAATGTGGAAGGCGATCCGCTGCGCGCTCTTGGGACCGACGCCGGGCAGTCTGCCCAATTCGTCGATCAGTTCCTGAACCACGCCTTCATACACGGAACGTCTTCTTTCTCTTCTGCCGTGCTGCGTACGCTAGTTGGCTACTCCTCAGAAGGGGAGACCGGGGATTGATCAGAAAGGAAGGCCGGGGATTCCGCCGCCGCCCAGACCCTGGGCCAGCGGACCGAGCTTCTGCTGCTGCAGCTGCTGGGCGCTGGCGTTCGCGTCCCGTACGGCCGCGAGGACGAGGTCGGCGATCGTCTCGGCCGTCTCCTCGGGCGAACCGGCCTCCGGGTCGACCGCCTTGGGGTCGATGACCAGGCCCTGCAACTCGCCGGAGCCGGTCACCGTCGCCTTGACCAGACCGCCGCCCGCGGAACCCTCGACGGGCGTCTCGGCCAGCTCCTGCTGGGCGGCCGCGAGGTCCTGCTGCATCTTCTGAGCCTGCTGAAGCAGCTGCTGCATATTGGGCTGACCACCGGGGATCACGACGTGACTCCTGCCATACGACAACGATTGTGCGGTAGCCCGAGCCTACGTGTTTCACGGGCGACGCGCCCTACGCCGTACGAAGGAGCACGGATGTACGCCCGGTGTACGTCAGGCGCGCCTCACACACCCCGCAGTCCACCCGAAACGGCGAAAAACAGCCCGTACGAGACGCCTGCCCCGCGGCCCGCCCGGAGCCCGCCCGCCGGGGCCGCGCCCCGCACACGGGCCGTCCCCGCGGCCTTCCCCTCACTCACCGCTCGCGCCCGTCTCCCCCACCCGTCTCCCGCGCCCGCCCCCTCACTCGTTGTTGTTGAACTCCTCTACCACCGTCGCGCCCAGTTCGCGCATGATCAGGTCGTGTCCGCTGAGCGCGGAGTCGACGAGATCGGGGTCGTCCTCGGCCGGCATGTCGTACTCGATCGACATCGGCGGAGGCTCCGGCGGGGTGTACGAGGGCTCCGCTGCGGAAGCGCCCGAGCCACCCCCCGACGACGCCGACGGGGACACGGCCTCCCGCGCCATCCGCGCGCCCTGCCCGCCGCCGGTGGACCCGCCTCCGCCCTGCCCCTGGCCACCGGGGTCCTCGGGCGCCGGCGGGGCGCTCTGCCGGGGCGGGGGCGCAGGCGCGCCCTGCGGCGGAGCGGCGGGCGCCCCACCGCCGAAGCCACCGCCGCCTCCGGCGCCGTAGCCGCCACCACCGCTACGGGGGGCGCCGCCGGCCGGGGGGTTGGTGCCGCCCGACGGGTCGACGATCGCCTCCACCCGCCACTGCACCTGGAACTTCTCGGCGAGCACATCCTTGAGCACGTCCTCGCTGCCGCCGTTGGCGAAGCTGTCGCGCGCACCGGCGTTGGGGAAGCCGATCTGCAGGGTCGTGCCGTCGAACCCCGACACCTGGGCGTTCTGGCTCAGCAGAATCCAGGTGAACCGGCGGCGGCCCTTCACCGCGTCCAGGATGTCCGGCCACATCTGCCGCACCTGCGCGGCACCCTGCGCATCCCCGGCCTGCTGCGGCTGCGGCGGGGACGGCTGCCGGGTCTGCGGCTGCTGCTGGGTCGGCTGCTGTTGTACGGGCGCGGCGGGCGCCCCGCCGCCCTGCCCCGGCGCCACGGCCGACGGCCAGCCACCGGGCTGACGTCCGCCGCCGGCTCCGGCTCCTGCGCCGCCACCGGCGGCGGTGGGCCACCCGCCGGGCCGGGCAGCAGCACCCTCACCACTTGAAGCCCCGCTCTCGGCACCCGCACCGGCGCCGCCGGCACCACCTGCACCTGCACCGGCACCTGCACCGGCGCCGCCCGCGCTGCCCGGCCACGCGCCGGGCCGGGCAGCGGCACCCCCGCGCTCTCCCCCCGGAGCGCTCCCCTGCGCTCCGGACTGCGGTCCGGCCTGGGGCCCACCAGCCTGCGGCGCCACCGCGCCCTCACCACCGGGGGCACCGGGAACACCGGGAACACCGGCAGACGCCCCTTCGGGCGCCCCGGAAACCTCTTCACGCCCCGCAGTCGGCTGCGCACCCGCCGCGCCCCGCACCGCGGCACGCGCTGCCGCAGGCCCGGACGGGCCCGCCGGAGCCGCCACCGGATGGGCCTCCGGCCCCGGCACGTACCCGGCCGCCGGCCCGCCCCCGGAAGCAACCACCGGGCCACCGGGACCGACACCGCCCCCGGCACCGGCCATCGGTCCCATGGCCCCCGCGCCGCCCTGTCCCGCGCCGCCCGCGCCACGCTCCAGACGCTCGAGCCGCGCCTGGACCGACCGCTCGTCGTCGTACGCCGCGGGCAGCATCACCCGGGCGCAGATCAGCTCCAACTGCAGCCGCGGCGAAGTGGCGCCGCGCATTTCCGTCAGACCGGTGTTGACCAGATCGGCGGCCCGGCTCAGCTCCGCGGCGCCGAAGACGGACGCCTGCGCCGTCATCCGCTCCACGACATCCGCGGGGGCGTCGATCAGCCCCTTCTCCCCGGCATCCGGGACAGCGGCCAGGATCACCAGATCCCGCAGCCGCTCCAGCAGGTCGGCGACGAAGCGCCGCGGGTCGTTTCCGCCTTCGATCACCCGGTCCACGACCTCGAAGGCCGCGGCCCCGTCCCCCGAGGCGAACGCCTCGACGATCGAATCCAGCAGCGACCCGTCCGTGTACCCGAGCAGGGCCGTCGCCATGGCGTATGTCACACCGGCCTCACCGGCACCGGCGAGCAGCTGGTCCATCACGGACATCGAGTCACGCACCGACCCGGCACCGGCCCGCACCACCAGCGGCAGCACCCCGTCCTCGACCGCCGCGGCCTCCCGTCCGCACACCTCCGCGAGGTATTCGCGCAGCGTCCCGGGCGGCACCAGCCGGAAGGGGTAGTGATGCGTACGCGACCGGATCGTCCCGATGACCTTCTCGGGCTCCGTCGTCGCGAAGATGAACTTCAGGTGCTCCGGCGGCTCCTCCACCACCTTCAGCAGGGCGTTGAAGCCCGCCGAGGTGACCATGTGCGCCTCGTCGATGATGTAGATCTTGTAGCGGCTGGACGCCGGCCCGAAGAACGCCTTCTCCCGCAGCTCACGGGCGTCGTCCACGCCACCGTGCGAGGCCGCGTCGATCTCGATGACATCGATGGAGCCCCGGCCGTTGCGGGCCAGGTCGACGCACGACTGGCACTCCCCGCAGGGCGTCGGGGTGGGACCTTGCTCACAGTTCAGGCAGCGCGCCAGGATCCGCGCACTGGTCGTCTTGCCACAGCCACGGGGCCCGCTGAACAAATACGCATGGTTGACGCGGTTGTTCCGCAACGCCTGCTGCAGCGGATCGGTCACGTGCTCTTGCCCGATGACCTCGGCGAAGGTCTCGGGTCGGTAGCGGCGGTACAGCGCAAGGGACGACACGCATACGACGATATCGGCCCTCACTGACAACCGACCCGCCCCGCAAACGCAAGCGCCCCCCACGCACCCGCCAGAGCCAACCTACCCTTGCTGCCTTCCGGCCCTGGGGGAGTTCAGTCAGATAGCGCCACGTGAGGGGCTGCGCACCACAGTAGCGGATCCCCCACCCCGGAAACGACCCCGACCCCCGCCCGACCCCCTCGCCCTCCCCCGGCTCACCCCCGCCCCCGGATCATGTTCGCGAGCACTCCCCAACGTCTTGTATTGTTTGCGGCGGAGGATTCGCCTAGTGGCCTAGGGCGCACGCTTGGAAAGCGTGTTGGGGGCAACCCCTCACGAGTTCGAATCTCGTATCCTCCGCCCAGCCTCACCGGGCTGAACGAAGGCCCCGACCGGGAAACCGGCCGGGGCCTTCGTCGTTGTGTGGCTCTTTTTCCGTCTCAGCCGGCTTCTCCCGTACCGGCAACCGCCGGCGGACGGGGAACTCAGCCCCATCGCCTCGCGAACTCGGCTCCGCCCAGCAGGTCGCCGGGCCGCACGACGGGATCCTCGACCCCCATGGCCTCGATCACGTCCGTGACAGAGGCCACGTACTTTCCCTTCACCTTCGTGACGCGGCAAGGGAATCGGCCGGCTCGCACCAGCCCAGGTGCCTTCGACGCGTCAAGGCCCAGGAGATCTGCCACCTTCCGTAGCGGCATCGGCTCGGAGAGCCACTGCGACAACCGATGTGCGCGAGGGCTCACTCGACTTCCTCCTGAGGTCCGGAGAGTTTGTCGGGCTCGCCCTCGGCCGCCCGCCCCGCATCCGAGGCAAGGAACTCGTCCACGAGTCCAAGATGATGCAAGGTCGCGCCCAAGCGCTCACCGCTGATCCGTTCCCGCAACGAAGCGTCCACCTCGGTGACCACTTGGACGTCCGATTCCTTTCGGATGGGTGAGTAGTCCTCCCCATATCGCCCCTCTCGGTCAACGAGAATGTGCGGATCCGTGGTGCGCTCCGCCGTGTCCGCCCGATCCACTGCCCAACCGGCGGCGTTGGCGGCTCGCACGACCTCGTTGCGTACGTCGTCGTGGTCGGCCACCAGAGCAAGCCCGCACAACGCACCGAACACCATGGCGGACCTCACATCCGCCACGTCGACGCAGAGACTCCTCGATACCTTCGCGGCTGACTTCCGCAGGTAGGGGACGACGAAGTACAACGCGAGCAACTGGCTCTGGCGAGCCAAGTTCGGAACGTCGCTGTGGGCATCGCGCCCCACACACCGCCACAGGGCATTGCGCAGTGCACGGTCAGCAGCATCGCGTGCCGCTGCTTCCCTCGCCTCAGAGAGCGTCAGGTGCTCACTCGCGGAACATCTTTCCCCTGACGCATGCGGACAGATCAGCTGTCCACGAAGGAGCTGCGAAACCTGCAGCTCAATCGACCTCAAGACGTCTGCCGAAGGCAATAAGGACATGTGCTCGCCTCCTGTCGTTCCACCAACGAAGGGAGGCTCACCGCCATGGCGGGCGATATCCACACCAGCCCCTGCATGCGCTGGCAAGGGTGAACGGCACGGGAAGGACGAATGAAGCGGGATCACCCTGCCGTTCTGCCCAGAGAGCCTCGCCAACCGCCCCACGCACGATTGCCGGTCCTGACCAACCCGAACGTTCCTCAGTGCTCGCAGCGGTATCAGCGAGCGCTGTCAACGCCGCGTCAGGCCCGCGGGCCCCGCGCACTCAGGTTGACGGGACAGATGACCTGATAGTGCACCGCGATGAGCCGGACCCCGTGATTGATCCAGACGGCAGCCTGCTCGCCGAAATGGCCACGGCTCGCAGTACGAGCGCCAACCAGGAACGGTCGCCACAAGCCGCCTGCGGGTGTCGGGCTGGTGAACCGGAGGCCGGCGACGCAGCTGCGCGGTGCGGGCGCGGACGGCCTTGGATTCATTGGCCTCATCGCCCGGGAGAATCAGGACGTATCGGCCGTTGTCCCTGTTCAGGCGGTTGGCTATTCGTGGCTGATGATCAATAAGGTGACGACCGGCCCGTACCGCAGGGGCTCGGTGGTGCGGCCTTTGTGTTGTCCGCCGATGAGAGGTATCCCCACATGCGCCGATCGCGCATCCTTCGCACGCTGACCGTGGCCTGCACGGTCGCAGGTGCCACTTTCCTTGCCGCTCCTGCGGCGAACGCCGCGGCCTCGGCCTGCAGTCACAACTGGAGTGGCCCGCAGGTCTGCATCGCGATCTCGGGTCCGGACGGCTCCTCCTACCCTGGCACGATCACCGCCACCTGGACCAACCCGCCCAAGAGCCGTCACAAGGCCACCGCCTACATCAGCACCTACGCAGCCAGCGTCAAGGTCACGGCGAAGCGCTCCGGTGACGCCATCAAGGGCAGCTACAACTCCTACGGGACGAACTTCTCCAACGGGGCTCTCTGCGCCCGCTTCAAGGGATCAAGCGTGAAGGCGTGCGTCGACCTGCACAATCGTTGAGACCGGTCGGCCCCCTGCGTCGGGCACCGGGCACCATGTGAGGCCAGGGCCGGTTCGGGGCAGGCCGGTTGATGTCGACGACCCGCCCCCGCAGGGGGCCTGCCAGGGGGGCGGCGGGCACCGCGGAACTGCTCCCGCCGTCTGCGTATCCGTGGTGCGGGCGCGCTCTCAGGGGCGTGTCCGGGGAGTCACACCTCGTCGCGGAACAGTGGGCGGCCGTCGTCGGACAGGGGGAGGCGTAGTTCTCCGGTGTCCATGGTCGCGTTGTTCTGGGAGCGGTGGAGTCGGGAGTACGCGCCGCCCGCGCGGGACATCAGCGCCTCGTGGCGGCCGGTCTCGACGATGCGGCCGCCGTCCAGGACGAGGATGCGGTCGGCGTCCGGGGCGAGGTTGAGGTCGTGCGTGATCATGATGGTGGTGCGGCCGCGCATCAGTCTGCGCAGGGGTGTGACGATCCGGCGCGCGGCGAGCGCGTCCAGCCCGGTGGTCGGCTCGTCCAGGACGAGGACGGGGGCGTCACGCAGCATGGCGCGGGCGATGGCCAGCCGCTGGAGCTGGCCGCCGGACAGCCGGGACGAGTGGGGGTCGATCTCGGTCCCGTAGCCGTCGGGGAGTGCGCTGATGAACGCGTCCGCGTCGGCGGCCCGCGCGGCCTGGGCGATCTCGTCGTCACTCGCGCCGGGGCGTCCGCAGGCGATGTTCGCGCGGATGGTGTCGTGCAGGATGAGGGTCTCCTGCGGCAGCAGCGTCACCTGCTCCCGCAGTCGGGCCAGCGGGAGGTGCGTCAGGGGCACGCCGTCCAGCGCCACGGTGCCGGTATCCGGGTCGTAGAAGCGCAGCAGCAGTTTGGAGACGGTGGATTTGCCCGCGCCGCTGGGCCCGGTGACGATCAGCAGCTCACCGGGGCGGGCGGTGAACGACATCCGGGACAGGGCCGGCGCGTCGAGGGCTTCGGCGCCGGGGTAGCGGAAACCGACGTCGTGGAACTGCACCGTGCCACGGGGGTTGGGGCGCACAGGGCGCATGGGGCCGGTGAGTACGGACACGGTGGGCGCGGGACCTGGCGGGGCCGGCGGTCGAGTGGTTGACGGGTCGGCCGATGCCGGGGTGGGCGGGGAATTCTGGGGCGGTCCTGGCGGTGGGTCGTCCACCGACGGTCGCGCGTCGAGCAGTTCGATGAGGCGCTCGGCGCCCGCCGTCGCCGTGGTGACCGTCAGGCCGAGCTGGCCCAGGTCCCGGATCGGTGGGTAGAGGTAGCCCAGGAAGGCGGCGAACGCGAGCAGTTGGCCGAGTGTCATCCGGCCGGCGGAGATCTCCCACACGCCCAGTCCGATGACGCTCAGCACGCAGACCGTCTCGATGACCTCGACCAGCCGCTCGTACAACTCGCTCAGCCGGGCTCCGCGGACGGAGGCGGTGAACCAGGCGCGTGCCTCCCGGTCCAGCCGCGCCCGCTCGGCGTCCTCCCGGCCGTATGCCTGGGTCAGGACGATGTTGCCGAGCGATTCCTCGACGACGGAGGTGATCGCGCCGTCGGCCACCCGCTCGTCGCGCGCGACGGATCTGATGCTGCCGGCGAAGTGCTTGGCCGCCAGCCAGAACAGCGGCGCGAGGACGAAGGTGGCCACCGCCAGGTCCCAGCGCAGCCAGAACGCGGCAACGGCGTAGAAGACCGCGCTGAACGCCGACGAGACCGCGCCGATCACACCGGAGACGATCATCTGCTCGATGGCCTCGACATCGCCGGTGAGCCGGGAGAGCAGATCGCCCTGCCGGTGCCGCTGGAAAAAGTGCGGCGGCATGCGCTGCACGTGGTCGAAGACCCGGGCGCGCAGCCGCATCACGAACCGCTCCGAGGCCCCTACGGCAAGGGAGTTGCCGACGTATCCGACGGCCGCGCCGACCACGGCCACGCCCAGCCACTTCGCGGCCGGCCCCCAGAACGCGTCGAGCGAACCGCGCTGCAGTGCGTTGTCGGTGAGGTCGCTGAAGAGCAGGATCGCGGCGGTCTCGGCGAGCGCGGCGATGATGACGCAGAGGCAGACGAGTGCCAGCCGGGCGCGCAGCCCCTTGCTCAGCGGCCAGAAGCGGCGGAAGGCGGTGCGGGCCGGGATGGCGGGGGTGCCGTGGCCGTCGTCCTCCTCGTAGGGAGGTCTGTTGTAGGGAGGTTCGTCGTTGGGGGGCTCGCCGTATGGGGCCTCGTCGTACGGAGCCTCGTCGTATGGGGATTGCTCGTACGGGGGCTCGGCCCTGCCGCCGCGGCGGTGTCGCCCGTGGACGGCCCCGGGCGCGGGGCTCGCCTCGGCCGGGATCCGCCGCAGCCGCATCGTCGCGAAGTCGTTCTCGGGCAGGCCACGTCGGCTCCTTCCGTCACGCGTCAGCTTCGCCGTCACCGGCTTCTCCCTCTTTCCGCCGCGGCCCCGATGAGGAGCGGATCACGAAATGAATGCCGCTGGTGGCCGGCGAATACCGGCCCGGCGAAACCCTTGCGATCGCTAATATCCCGACATCCGACGCCCGACACTCGATATCCGGCATCCGGCATCCGGCATCCGGCATCCGGCATCCGGCATCCGGCATCTCAATTTTGCCGGATTCATATCCCTGGCAAAGGTCACGCATATGGTTTTCACAGGCGGATCATGCAGGCCGTCGCCGGGAATTCCCACAAGCGGACAACCCGTACGCGGACAAAGGAGAGGGCCGACGGCCACACGGCCGTCGGCCCTCACACCGCCCGGTCACCCAGGAGCGGCAGCCCTTACGTCATGCCTGGTCAGCGCTGGCCGTGCGTCAGCAGCGGCTTCTTCGGGGGCTTGGGGCCGTGGCCGTGACCGTGTCCGTGGCCGTGACCCTTCGGGGGCTTCGGGTGCTTCTTCTTGGGCTTGGGAAGCGGAACAATCTTCGTGAAGGACATGAGGCCTCCTCGCTCTGTTTGTGTGCCGCGAATGCCTGACCCGCGCCACCTGACGAGGAAAAAACTACCGGCCGGAAAGCCACGGGAGTGCCGAAACTCCTGAAGGTTCAATGAATACCGTCTGAGGTTTTCTCAGAAAACGGCGAGTAATCGGCACAATTCCCCCGCCGCATATTCCACGCACATTCCACGCACAGCTCACGCATATCCAAGAAACCCCCGGCAGCACGTGCGGCGGGGCCTCCCGGCCGACCACGCACGCACAGGCGCCCGGCCGGGAATCCCCGGCCGGGCGCCTGCATCGACCACTGCTCGCAGCCTGACCCGCACGCACGCACACGCGCATACACGCATACACGCATACACGCACGCACACGACCATGTGGCGGGTGTGACTGCGTCCCTACGCCCCCCGTTCCCTACGCCCCCCGTTCCCTACGTCCCGCGTATCGCCCCGTCCCCTGAGCCCCCGCGCCCCCTCTACGCCTTGCGGAGGCGGTCGATGATGCCGTCGAGGTCACGGGTGAACATCTCGGGGCGGATGAAGTGTCCGCCGGTCTCCTCGTGCGCCTCGTGCGGAATGCCGGCGTCGCTGAGGGCGGCGCGGAACTCCCGCTGTCCGGCGAGCACTTCGGACTCGTTGAGCAGATCGAAGGGGTCGACCGGGTTGGGGCTGGTGCCGGCGACCAGGAAGACCCGCTTGTTCCGGTAGCTCGCGAGGTGTTCCATCGGGTTGTCGGCGCTGACCTTGGCCTCGTCCCACAGCGGCGCGCCGTAGATCGTGCCGCCGGCCAGGTCCAGGGCGGCGGCGGACACATTGGCCCAGTTGGCGACCGCGCCGAAGTCGCGGCGCAGGCTGGGCGGGCCGGAATGGGCGCTCACCGAGGCGAAGCGGTCGTGGTACTTGGCCGCGTACTTCAGCGCGCCGAAGCCGCCCATCGAGAACCCGGCGACGGCCCGGCCGTCGTACTCGGCGTACGTCCGGAAGTTCGCCTCGACCCACGGGAGCAGCTGGGCGATGTGGAAGGTCTCCCAGTTCCGGGGGCCTGTGTGGGAGTTGACGGGGTTGGAGTACCAGCCCGCGTGCCCGCCGTCGGGCATCACGACGATGACCGGCTTGCCGGCGGTCAGGCCGCGGATGCCCGCACGGTCCCAGGTCATGAAGTCCTGGTCGGTACCGCCGCCGTGGAAGAGGTAGAGGACCGGGTAGGTGCGTCCGCTGGTGTGGTAGTCGTCGGGCAGCAGGACGTTGACGGACGGTTCCCAGCCGATCGCGTCGGTCGCGAACCGGTAGTACCACATGCGGGGGTCGTTCTCCTTGCGGTCCACGATGCGCAGCCCGGAGCCGTCGCCGGCCGCATGTGCCGCGGACGCCGTCGCAAGGGTGCCCGCGCCGCCGAGGGCCACCGCCGCGGAGACTCCGCCGAGGGCCTTCAGGACACTTCTGCGGGTGGAGTGGTGCTCGCTCAACATGACCTCCTGGTCGGGAAGTGGTACGAACGGTGCGCCTGCCGCAGCACATCCGGGTACGTCATCGGTGCCTGCTTGTGTCCTGCCACGCCGCGGCAGCGGGCCGCGGACGATCAGGAAAGCTCCCCGGGCGCGGGGCGCAGATCGGCCTCGGCGGGAGGAACGGCGCGACGCCCCGGCGTGCCGGGGGCTGAGGCTGTGCGCAGCGCCCGGTGCCCTCCTCCCGGGCCGTTCCCCGTGCGTCCCAGCGGTCCGCGGTGGTGACATGCCAACCATCGCGGGAGACGCTGAAATGCCGATGAAATCTCGATGAGTGCGCGGGAGCGGGGGGCTTCGGGATGGACGGGGGGTCTTCTTCGCGGCTGCGGATCGCAGTGCTGGGGCCGGTGTCGGCCTGGCGGGACGCGGCGCCGCTGGATCTGGGGCCGGTACGGCGGCAGGCGGTGCCGGCCGCGCTGGTGCTGCGTCCGGGGCCGCCGGTCAGCCATGAGCAGCTGCTCAACGGCGTATGGGGAGGCCAGCCGAGGCACTGCACCGCGCCCGGCGCCGCGCGGACCGGCGCGAAGGGGCGCGGGCGTGGGTGGGGCTGGGGGCCGCCGACCTGAATGCGGGCCGGTCCGGCAGCGCGGTCGTCCGCCTCACCACGGCGCTGGAACAGACCCGGCCGCTCGACGACAACTGGCTCGTCGCGATGGGGCTCGGCCTGCTGGGCCTGGTCCACCACGGCCAGGGACGGCACGACGACGCGCTGGCCTGCTTCACCACCGCCCGTGCCCACGCCGAGACGAACGGCCGGCCCGCGTGATCAGCAGGGCCTTGGTCTGCCTCGCCGACGTCCACCTCGAACTCGGCCGCTACGGCGAGGCGTGCCTTCGGAGGCACTGCTCCGCCCCGCCGCCGAGCTGATGCAGCGCGCCGGGGACGTCTTCCTGCACGCCCTCACCCGCCTGGGCACGGCGGAGCACGGCGAGGGAAACCTCACCGCCGCCACGGCCGTCCACCACCAGGCCCTCTCCCAGCACCGGAAGCTGTCCCCTGTCACCGCACCCCACTACGACCGGCTGGAGATGCACATCCGCTACCGGCTGGGCCGTACCTACTCCGCGGCGTGCCGCGTCGCCGAGGCCCGAGAAGAGTTCCGCACCGCACTCGCCCTCCCCGGAGCCGACGCACACCCCACCGAGCGCGCCCAGGCGCTGGCGGGCCTGGAGGAGTGCGCGGGCGGGTGAGGGGGTGGGGGGTGCGGGGATGTGGCGGGGCGGGGCAGGCCCGGTGACCGAGTTTTCCGTTTCCGCGCGTCCCCCTTCCGGCCCGGTGGCCCAGAGAGGTGCCGGGCCGGAACCCGCGCGTGTTTCGGTGAAGTTACGCCACCTGTGGAGTGCTGGTCGTAGGGCGTGAGCTGGGGGTTTCGGGTGGGCGGGTGAGGTTGCGCCACCTGTGGGCTTCGTGTGCGATTCCCGTATGTCGGAAGGCTTGTTCCGCTTGGTGGGTGGTTCTAGGGTCGGGCCACCCGGCGCGGCTGACCTCGTTCACGGGTGATTCGGGCTCCGCCGCGAGCGCAGCGCATCCGCTGCCGCTCGTGGGCGGAGGTCCACCTCATGACGGGCGCGTTGAGCCGGAGCAGGAAGCGGGCGAGTGACTTGACGGATGAGCGGCGGCAGCAGGGGCCGGAAGAGCGGGACGAGGCGCGGGGGCCGGAAGAGCGGCAGCAGCGGGAAGCGGTGTCCGGGCGAGAGTTGGGGCCTGGGCAGGAGCTGGGGCCTGGGCAGGAGCTGGGGCGGCAGGGAGACGGTGGGTCCGCCGGGGCGGGTGGGGTCGGGCGGCGCGGTTTTCTGGTCGGGGTGGGGGTGGCCGGGGCGGGAGGGCTGCTCGGGGCGTCGTCCGAGGCGCGCGCGAGTGCCAGTACGCGGATGAGTGCCGGTACGAGTGCCGGGACGAGTGTGGGGACGAGTGTGGGGAGTGGGGTTGCGGGGGTGGGTGCGGGGAGTGGCAAGCCGGGCGAGGCGGTGCGGCCGGGGCAGTTCAGCGGGAGCGGGAAGAAGCTGCTCGTGCCGGAGTGGTTGATGTTGCCCAAGGGGCCGGTGCGGGGGCAGGCCGTGCTCGTCGACGGGGGCAAGTTCCGGGAGGTCGGGCCGGCCCGCAAGCTCATCGCCGCGCACCGCGAGCTGGAACCGGTGCGGCTGGACGGGCACTTGATCATGCCGGGATTCGTCGACGCGCATCACCATCTGACGCAGAGCTTCGGGAAGGCCCAGTCGTTCGGGCAGCCGTCGGAGATCTTCAAGACGATATGGGAGCCGCTGGAGCACGCGCTCGACGGGGAGAGCGCCTATCTCTCGGCGAAGCTGGCCGCGCTGGAGGCGCTGCGGGGCGGCTTCACGACCGTCGCGGATGCCGGGACGCGGGCCCCGGTGGATGTGGCGGTGGTGGCGAAAGGGGCCGAGGAGGCCGGTGTTCGCTGCGTGCTCTCCAAGATCGTTTCCCAGGGGAAGGGCGGGGAGGAGCATCTCGGGCGGTGGGAGGCGCATCCGCTGATCCATCCGTCGCTGGCGATCGCCGTCCCCGAGGACGCGACCGGGAAGGTCATCAAGCGGACGGCGGATCTGTGCGGCGAGGCCGGCGCGGTGCTGCAGATCCACGTCAATGAGCATCTCGCGTCCGTGGAACGGTCGTTGAAGAGCGTGGGCCGGCGCCCGGTCGAGTATCTGCACCACCTCGGAGCCCTCGGTCCGCACACCCTGGGCTCACACGCCACACTGCTCACTCCCGGCGAGATGCGGATGCTGGCCGATTCCGGCGCGGCGATCAGCTACAACCCGGTGGCCAGCGCCTGGAAGGGCAATGCCGTCGCGCACGCCACCATGCTGGCCGCGATGGGGGTGCGGTTCGGTACGGGTACCGATGGCACCCGTGGCGACGGATTCCGGCTGGTCGACGCCGCGGAGACCGCGCAGCGGCTGGCGTACGGCATGGCGTCGGGCGACTCCTCGTGCGGCGCGGGCCGGATGTGGCTGGAGCATGCGACGTCGCTCAGTGCCGACGCGTTGGGGCTGGGCAAGGTGACCGGTGAGATCGCGGCCGGCAAGGCCGCCGACTTCCTCGTCGTGGACGTGAACGTCCCGGAGATGACGCCCTCCTGGGACCTGGAGTGGGAACTCGTCCGCCTGGCGAACCGCGATCAGATCACCGCGGTGGTGGTGGACGGCAAGCTCCGGCTGTGGAAGGGCTGGCCGCGGGACTGGGACGGCCCGGCCCTGGTGGCGCGGGCGGCCGAGGTCGGCCCGGAGGTCGTACGCCGGGCAGACCTTCAGCGGGTGGAGCCGACGACGGCCAGGTGACCCGGCCGCGTGCCGACCGCACGCCGACCGGTGGCCCGCCCGGGGGCACTCCCCCGGGCGGGCGCCCCACCGCCCTTGGCCGTCACTGCGGCAACGGGCCCTGGATCAGGGCGACGGCGAACAGGACACGCGCGGACGGCGTGGGCCCCGGGGCGGACGCGCACCCCGGGGCCCACCTCACCGCCCCGCCGGGATCCACCGCGCGACGGCCACCGCGACCAGGGCGATGGCGGCGGCCAGTGCGAGCGTCGCGGTGTGCAGGCCCGCGGTGAAGGCATCGATGACCGCGGCGTGCAGTTCCGCGTCGGTCGTCCGGGCCCAGGCCGCCGCGACCGTCGTCGGGTGGCCGGGCCCCGCCAGCGGTGCGGGCAGCCGGGCGGTGAAGACCGCGGTGGTGAGGGTGCCGGTCACGGCGATGCCGAGGGCGCTGCCCACCTCCCTCGCCAGGCTCTGGAGTCCGGATCCGGTGCCCGCCCGGTCCGGTGGCAGCGCGGCCATCATGGTGTGCGAGAGCAGCGGGGTGGCGATGCCGCAGCCGAGGGCGGTCAGCCCGGCGCCGAGGGCGTAGAGGGCGTACGGGGTGCGGGCGTCGGCGGCGGAGACCGTGCACAGTCCGCCGGCGAGGACCAGCATCCCGACGACGACCGTGCCCCGCCGGCCGCAGACCCGCTCCAGCAGCAGGCCGCAGCGTGGCCCGGCCAGCAGCGCGACGGCCATCGGCAGCAGCCGCACCCCGGCGCCGAACGGCCCGTATCCCTTGGCGTATTGGAGGTACTGGCCGTTGAGGTAGAAGAGCCCGAACATGCCCGTGAACAGGGCGGCCATGCCCAGCGCGCCCGCCCGTACGGCGGGCCGGGCGAAGAGCCGGGGGTCCAGCAAGGGGTGGGCGGCGCGCAGTTCGTGCCGGGCCCAGGCGGTCAGCAGCAGCGCCGCGGCGGCGAGCGGGCCGAGGACCGCGGGATCCGACCAGCCCGACTGCGGCGCGGAGACGATGCCGTACAGCAGGGCCAGGAATCCGGCGGTCAGCAGCAGGCTGCCGAGCGGCGCGGCGGGCCGCGGATGGCGGGCGGTGGCCGGGGCCGCGGCGGCCACCAGCAGCAGCGCGGCCAGCGCGAGCGGGATCAGGCAGAGGAACAGGGTGCGCCAGGTGCCGAATTGGAGGGCCGCGCCGCCCCCGACGTTCCCGAGGACGGCGGCGAGGCCGGTCATGGACGCCCAGACGGCGATGGCCCGGCGCCGCGGCCGGTCGCTCAGGCCGTCGACGAGCAGGGCGAGCGTGGTGGGCAGTACGGCGGCCGCGCCGATGCCGCTGATCATGCGTCCGGCGATCAGTACGGAGACGTGCGGGGCGGCGGCGCAGATCACGGCGCCGAGCGTGAAGACTCCCATGCCGCACATCAGTGTGCCCTTGCGGCCCCGCCGGTCGGCGAGCGCACCGGCGGGCACGAGCAGGCAGGCGAAGAGGACGACATAGCCGTCCACGACCCACACCACCGCTTCGGCGGACGGGTGCAGTTCGCCCGCCGACAGGTCGGGGATGGCCAGGTTCACGGCGGAGACCATGCCGACCACCAGGGTGACGCACAGGCACATGGCCAGCGTGGTGAGGAGCGGTGGACGGCCGTGGGCGGACGTGGTCACGGGAGGGGCGGATGGTGTGCCCGATGCGGATGCCGCGGCTGATGAGGGTGACGCTGCGGACCGTTCGGGGTCCGGGACAGGGGCGGGGACACGAACAGGGTCGGAGCGGGCCAAGGGAGAGACCTCCTTCAACGCCCGTGCCGGGGAGAGGAGTCAGGTGCGGCGGGCACGGTCTTCCGCACCCTCGGCGCCGGCCGCGCGCGGCGCTCCCTTGGCCCGGTCGAGCGTGGCGTGCAGGGTCAGACGGTCGCCCCGCAGGTGGATGAATTCCAGGTCGGCGGGGCGGCCGTCGGCGAGTCGGGTGAGGCGTTCGACGGCGAGGACCGCGCCGCCGGAGGGCATGTCGAGCACGGTGCAGGTCGCCGGGTCCGCGACCATGGCCTGTACGGAGATCTCGGCCCTGCCCAGAGGCATACCGGCCGCGGTCTCGATGAGGTCGAAGACGTCGTGGCGCTCCAGGGTGTCGGGAGCTTCCCGTACGAGTGCCAGGAGCGGGTCGCCCACCTCGGGGGTGAGGTAGGTGCAGTCCAGGGACAGGGCCGTGCCGTCGACCCGGCGCAGCCGCTCCAGGTAGACGGCCGGGCTCTTCTCGGGCAGCTCCAGCCGCCGGGCGACCGCGTGCGGTGGCTGCACGGTGCGGGCCGCGCGCACCTCGTTGACGACGGCGCCGTGCCGTTGGAGGACCTCGGCGAGGCCGGACAGCTCCCCGAGCGGATGCTCGTACGCGCGGCCGACGACCACGGTGCCCACGCCCCGGCGGCGCTCGACGAGCCCTTCGTCGCGCAGCAGGCCGAGAGCCTCCCGCACGGTGTTGCGGGTGGTGCCGAATTCGGCGATCAGGGCCCGTTCGTCGGGGAGTACACCCGCGGGGAAGGCGCCGCGCAGGACCTGCCGGCGCAGCACGTTCGCGACCGTACGGGCCCGGTCGGCCCGGGTCAGCGGCTCACCGGCCCCGCCGCCCGGCGTCGGCTCGTCCATGGCCCCTCCTCGCTCACACGGTCACGATCATGGGCACGAACGCACGGGCACAGGTACCCACACGGGTACCGACATCGGATGCGGCCCGGCCACGCGGGCTGTGTGCCCGCCGGACGGATACCGACGCTAGGCGAGCAATGTTGCCGCGACGTTACGCCACCGTCTTTGACCTGCGATGATGCCATGACCTGGAGGTTTGCCGACCGGTCGGCGGGATACGCCACCGGTCGGCCGACGCGGGACACTCCGCGGGGGAATGCTGTTGCTGCCCGTGCGACGAGTCGCGCCGATACCGCATGGCGGGAAGAGACAATCGCGGAACTCGCGCAGGATCAGGCACCGGAGGCGGCACCGGCCCCGGTGCAGGATCAGGCGACCACCCCGGCAACGGAGCAGACGGAGCAGGAGGCCCGCGCCGCATGAGTTACAGGCCCGCACCTTTCGACGACCTGGACCGCAAGATCGTTGCGGCGCTCATCGAGAACGCCCGGACGAGCTTCGCGGAGATCGGTACGGCCATCGGCCTGTCGGCCACCGCGGTCAAGAGGCGGGTGGACCGGATGCGGGAGAACAACGTGATCACGGGGTTCACCGCCACCGTCCAGCCGGCCGCGCTGGGCTGGCTCACCGAGGCGTATGTGGAGGTGTACTGCGACGGCGCGGCACCGCCCCGCCGTATCGCCGAGGTCGTGCGCAACCACCCGGAGATCGCCGCGGCCATGACGGTCACCGGCGGCGCGGACGCCCTGCTGCATGTGCGGGCCACCGACGTCGGGCACTTCGAGGAGGTGCTGGAGCGGATCCGGGCGGAGCCGTTCATCCGCAAGACGATCAGTTACATGGTGCTGTCGCACCTGCTGCCGGAGGCGCCGGAGGCCGGCGCCCGGCACTCCGCGCTGAACGGCGCAGCAAACCACTCCTGAGCAGGCTCTTCACGCAGCATTCCTGCGCCTGAAAGCAGCCTTTCCTCCTTGTCGTCCGCCTCCCTCGCTCCTTACCGTTGAGTGCACCCGAGGTCACTTCCGGTGACCGGCCGCCGCATAACGGCCGGCGTTCACCGGACAACGGTCACCACCCCCGGCCGACCCGGTCCGCGCCACCGACCCGGTCACCCGGTCACCCGTAGGAAGCGAAGGGATCCTTCTGTGCCGACGAATCCCGTACCGGCAGGGCCGGTATCGACGAATCCGGAGCCACCCCGTCCGGACCGCGCGCCGCGCCCCCGGCGCTATCTGGTCTGCGAGCCCCGGTTCTTCGACGTGCAGTACGCCATCAACCCCTGGATGCGCGAGGACGCGCAGGTCGACACGGAACTGGCCACCTCCCAGTGGGAGACCCTGATCCAGGCCTACCGCGCCCACGGCCACACGGTGGAGTCCGTGCCGCCGGCCGCCGGCCTGCCCGACATGGTGTTCGCGGCGAACGCCGCGCTCGTCGTGGAAGGCCGGGTCTTCGGGTCGAATTTCCACGCCCCGCAGCGCCGGCCGGAGTCGACCGAGTACGACACCTGGTTCAAGGCCACGGGGTACGAGGTCTACCGTCCGGAGTCGCTGTGCGAGGGCGAGGGCGATCTCGTCCCGGTCGGCCCGTACATCCTCGCGGGCACCGGCTACCGCACGACGCGCGCGGCGCACGACGAGGTGCAGGAGTTCTTCGGGGTGCCCACGATCGGGCTCCAGCTGATCGACCCGTACTTCTACCACCTGGACACCGCCCTGTTCGTCCTCGCGGACGGGAGTGAGGGCGCTGACGGGACCGGCGGCCGCACCGACGCGAACATCGCCTACTACCCCGAGGCCTTCTCGTACGGCAGTCGCGAGGTACTGCGACGACTGTTCCCCCGGGCGGTGATCGCCACCCGGCAGGACGCGATGGCCTTCGGCCTCAACTCCGTCTCCGACGGCCGCCATGTCTTCGTCGCACCCCGGGCGAGCGGCCTCATCGACCAGCTCACCCGCCGTGGTTACGTCCCCGTCCCCGTCGACCTGTCGGAGTTCCACAAGGCCGGCGGCGGCATCAAGTGCTGCACTCAGGAGATCCGTTCATGACTGCGCCCACCCGCATCAGCGCCCCCGCCACCGACTCCCCCGGTGCCCGCGCCCCGCGCTCGTCCGAGGACCTGATCCGCGCCGAGGGCCCGGTCCTCGCGCACAACTACCACCCGCTGCCCGTCGTGGTCGCCCGCGCCGAGGGCGTCTGGGTGGAGGACGTCGAGGGGCGCCGCTACCTCGACATGCTGGCGGGCTACTCCGCCCTCAACTTCGGCCACCGCCACCCGGCCCTGATCGAGGCCGCGCACCGCCAGCTCGACCAGCTCACCCTCACCTCCCGCGCCTTCCACAACGACAAGCTGGCCGGTTTCGCCGAGGGCCTGGCCGAGCTGACCGGCCTCGACATGGTGCTGCCGATGAACACCGGCGCCGAGGCGGTGGAGAGCGGCATCAAGGTCGCCCGCAAGTGGGCGTACGACGTGAAGGGCGTGCCGGCCGACCGGGCGACGATCGTGGTGGCCGCCGACAACTTCCACGGCCGGACGACCACGATCGTCGGCTTCTCCAACGACGAGACCGCCCGCGCCGGCTTCGGGCCGTTCGCCCCGGGCTTCCGCATCGTCCCCTACAACGACCTGGCCGCCCTCGAAGCGGCCGTGGACGAGACGACGGCCGCCGTCCTGATCGAACCGATCCAGGGCGAGGCGGGCGTCGTCATCCCGGACGACGGCTACCTCACCGGCGTACGCGAACTGACCCGCCGCGCCGGATGCCTCTTCATCGCCGACGAGATCCAGTCCGGCCTGGGCCGCACCGGCAGCACCCTGGCCGTCGACCACGAATCCGTCGTCCCGGACGTCCTGCTGCTCGGCAAGGCGCTCGGCGGCGGCATCGTCCCGGTCTCGGCCGTCGTCGCCCGGCGCGACGTGCTCGCGGTGCTCGGCCCCGGCCAGCACGGGTCGACGTTCGGCGGCAATCCGCTGTCGGCGGCGGTCGGTTCGGCCGTGATCGAGCTGCTCGCCACCGGTGAATTCCAGCGCCGGGCGGCCGAGTTGGGCGAGGTGCTGACGTCCGGGCTGGCGGCGCTGACCGGCAAGGGCGTCACGGGCTTCCGCGCCCGCGGCCTGTGGGCCGGCGTCGACATCGACCCGGCCCTCGGCACCGGCCGGGAGATCAGCGAACGCCTCATGAAGGAAGGCATCCTGGTCAAGGACACCCACGGCTCCACCATCCGGCTGGCCCCGCCCCTCACGATCACCCGCGAGGAGCTGGAGTCGGCACTGGGCGGCCTGGAGCGGGCGCTGGCGTAGCTCCCGGCGGCGGTGGCCGGGGCGGCGGACGACGGCAGGGTCAGCCGACTCCCGCCCCGGCCCTCCCGGCCGGCTCGGACACCGCCACCGGCGCCGCGTCGTTGCGCTGCGCGGCCCAGCCGTCCAGCGCGGTGCGGCAGGCGTGGTCCAGGTGGCGCAGCCGCGTCAGGTCCAGTTCGACGGCCCGGTCGTGCGGCAGCGCCTCCAGCGCGTCCAGGATCCTGGGCAGCCGCAGGAAGGTCGCGTTGCCGCTGAGGGCGACGACGGTACCCCGGCCGTCCGCCGGCTCCCGCACCTCGACCTGCACATGGGACGTCTCCCAGGCGGTCTTCACGACGGCGAGCAGCAGCCCGAGCAGCACACCCTCGAACATGTTGGTGAAGACGATCGCGCCCGCGGTCACCCCGAGGATCACCGCTTCGCCCCGGTGTTCCCGCCACAGCTGCGACACCTGCCGTACAGGCACCAGCTTCGCCCCGGCGTGCACCAGCACGGCCGCGAGCGCGGCCAGCGGGACGATGCCGAGCGCGGTGGGGAGCAGCGCGGCGAACAGCAGCAGCCAGGCGCCGTGCAGGATCCGGGAGAGCTTGGTGCGGGCGCCTGCCTGGACGTTGGCCGCGCTGCGTACGATCACCGCGGTCATCGGCAGCGCGCCGAGCATCCCGCACACGGCGTTGCCCGCGCCCTGTGCCATCAGCTCCTTGTCGTAGTCCGTACGCGCCCCGTCCTTCATCCGGTCGACCGCGGCGGCGCTGAAGAGGCTCTCCGCCGAGGCGATGAGGGCGAAGGCGAGAACCGTTCCGATGACGGACAGCTGCGCGAGCCCGCCGAGTGCGCCCGCGTCGGGCGGCTGGATGGACGCCAGCAGACCGTGCACCTCGACCTTGGCGACCGGCAGCTTGAACACGGCGGTGACGAGGGTGGCGACGGCGATGGCCGCGAGCGGTCCCGGCACCAGACGCACCTTGGCCGGCAGCCGCTTCCACAGGACGAGGAGGGCGAGGGTGCCCACGCCGATGCCGAACGCCGAGACGGCCTCGGGAGTGCTCACGAGGTGCGCGACCAGCCCCGGCAGCCCGGTGATCTTGGCGAGTCCGGTGCTCGGCTGGCTCGCGTCGGCCATCGCGTAGACCTGGCCGAGGACCAGGATCAGGCCGATACCGGCCAGCATTCCCTGGACCACGGCGACGGATATCGCCCGGAACCACCGTCCGCAGCGCAGCGCGCCGAGTGCCAGTTGCAGGACGCCGGCGGCGAGCACGATCGCACCGAGCGCCCCCAGCCCGTACTGCTGCACCGCCTCGTGCACCAGGACGGTCAGCCCGGCCGCCGGGCCGCTGACCTGGAACGAACTGCCCGGCAGGCAGCCGACGACGAGGCCGCCGACGATGCCGGTGAGCAGCCCGAGTTCGGCGGGCACGCCGGAGGCGACGGCGACACCGACGCACAGCGGGACGGCGACGAGGAAGACGACGAGCGAGGCGAGGACGTCACGCCGCACCGTGGTGGGACTCATCCGGGGGAGCCGGAACCTGGACGGCGGTGGGGGCGTGGGCGGGGAGGTGGTGGGGGTGGTGGCTGAGGACGGCATGGGTCTTCGATCCCTCCGGGAGGGGTGAGGAGTGAGGGGAGAGCGAGGGTGGGGGTGACGGTGCGGTGGGGTGGCCGGTGAGGCCGGTGAGGCTCGCGGCGGCTACAGCGGCTGGAAGGTCCCGCTGTCCGGGCGGTGACTGCGGACGGCGCCCGTGTGCACCTCGTAGAACCAGACGTCCAGGGAGAGCCGGCCGGCCTCCATCGCTTCCCGCACACACGGGTAGGCCCGCAGCCGCTCGCCCTGCACGAGCGCGTGCCGCTGAACGGCGTCCGCGAGGTCCGGCCCGGCCACGTCCACCGCTCCGGCGTCCCTGGCCGGCCCGTGCGGCCGCTCCGGGGCGGCGGCCTCCAGCCAGCCCCGGACCGCGGGCGCGCCGCTCAGGTCGTCGCCGCGCACCAGGGCACCGACCGCCCCGCAGTGCGAGTGCCCGCAGACGACGATGTGCCGTACGCCCAGCACCCGCACCGCGTACTCGATGGTCGCGGTTTCGCCCGCGGGGTGCGGATTTCCGTACGCCGGGACGATGTTGCCCGCGGTGCGCAGCTCGAACAGGTCGCCGGGGCCGGCGCCGGTGATCAGCGAGGGCACGACGCGGGAGTCGGAACACGTGATGAACAGGGCCTGCGGGGACTGCCCGGCGCCCAACCGGCGGAATTCCTCGGCGCGATCGGCGCACCGGCGCTCGAAGGTACGGGCGTGCGCGGTGAGTTGCTGCATGGAGTGGCCTGCCTCCTACTCGCCCTCGTGGGCGCGTGGTGTGGTCGGGTCATGACGGCGGTGACCCGGTGTGGTCGTGATGCCGCCGGGGGCGCTCGGTGAGCACCTGCGGCACACCATGGCGCAGTGATCCTGAAGCGGAGCTGAAGGCCGCCGGGAAGCCGGGGCGGAAAGCCGGCCGGAAGGGGGGTGCGCGGGCGGGATCCGGAAGAGGGATCCGTGCGGGGAGGGGGCCCACAATGGCCGTCCCAGCCCACGAGAGGAGCCCGGCATGACGACGCCGTCACGCCCACCGTTTCCGCCGTTCGACGAGGCCGGCGCGCTGCGGAAGGTGCAGGCCGCGGAGGACGCGTGGAACACCCGGGACCCCGAGCGCGTCGCGCTCGCCTATACCGAGGATTCCGTATGGCGTAACCGCGACACCTTCCTCACCGGCCGCGCCGCCATCGTGGCCTTCCTGCGCCAGAAGTGGGACCGCGAACGCGACTACGCGCTGCGCAAGGAGCTCTGGTCGTTCGGCGGCAACCGGATCGCGGTGCGGTTCCAGTACGAGTGCCATGACGCGGCCGGGCAGTGGTGGCGCAGCTACGGCAACGAGCTGTGGGAGTTCTCCGGCGACGGGCTGATGAGCCGCCGCGAGGCCGGTATCCACGACGTCGCGATCACGGAGTCCGAGCGGCGGATCTTCGGCCCGCGACCGGATTCCGAGAAGGGGGCTCCGCTCCCGGTCCGGTGAGCACGCCCGACGCACCGCTCGCCCCTGCCCGGCACGCTCAGCCCGGTCGTCGGACGAGGGCGCCGAGGGTGGCCACGCCCTCGGCGATCTCCGACGGGGAGCGCGCGGCGTAGCCGAGTACGAGGCCGGGGCGGGACGGGCGTTGGCCGCGCCAGGACAGCGGCTGCACCTTCACTCCCCCGGCCAGGGCCGCCGCGGCGACGGCCGCATCGGAGAGAGCGGCGGGGTGGGTGGGGCCGGCCCGGTCGCCGGGGTGGGTGAGGTCGGCCGGGTCTCGTACCAACTCCCTTGGCACGAACCGTGCTTGGCCCTGTCTTGGAATGAGCGTTCCAGGATTTCACCACCGAATGCGGTGACCGGCTCCCGCTCCGGCTCCGGGATCTCGCCCCGCCGCGCTCCCGCCCGGCAGCCGATCCCCCCGAAAAGACGGGTTCTTGCCCACCCG
Organism: Streptomyces sp. NPDC101393; assembly: GCF_044767385.1. Lineage (NCBI taxonomy): Bacteria > Bacillati > Actinomycetota > Actinomycetes > Kitasatosporales > Streptomycetaceae > Streptomyces > Streptomyces sp. NPDC101393. The sequence continues at coordinate 97,639 of NZ_JBIWNU010000005.1, forward strand.
TTTATCCCCCCTTTGCCCTCCCCGCCAACCGGTACTTTTCCCACCGCCGCACGGCTTCCCAACTCGCCCTGTCCCGGCATAGGCCGCCGCTCGCCGGAGCGCTAAGGTCGTTTTTTCAGGGTCGGAACGGGGAGAGGCAGCCTTGATGGCGCAGGACGAAGCCGTGATCGGCTGTACCGGGGAGTTGCTGATCGGCACTCGCGGGGCGGCAGGCCCAGGTGAGGTTCTGGTGCGGATCAGGGGCGGCTCGGAGGCCTTCCTCGCCTGGTCCGCCGAGCCCCTCCCCGCAGGGGCGACCGTGCTCGTGATCGAGTCCCGTGGCAGCCGCCAGGTCGACGTCATCGAGTGGACTGATCCGTTGGACGCGTTGACCGGTGATGCCGGCAACGCAGGTTGAGGAGACGAAGGATGTTCGGTTACCGCGTTCCTGCCCCCGATGAAGCCATGCTGATCTCGGGAGGCAGGCGTGGTCAGGGGGGCGCTCCGTTCCGGGTGGTGACAGGGCACGGCAAGTTCGTGCTGCCGGTCTTCCGCAAGGTCCGCTTCCTGACCCTGTCGATGTGTGAGGCCGAGGTCGCCGAGACCTGCGTGACGAAGCAGGGCATCGCCTTGACGGTCCGCGCGGTGATCGCCTTCAAGGTCGGCAACGACACCGAGAGCGTGGTCAACGCCGGGCAGCGGTTCCTCTCCGACCAGGACCAGATGTCGGTGCTGACCGGCCGGATCTTCGCCGGTCATCTGCGGTCCATCATCGGGTCGATGACGGTCGAGGAGATCGTCACGGAGCGGCAGAAGCTGGCCACCGAGGTCCTGGAAACCTCCAAGACCGAGATGGCGAAGATCGGCCTGATCGTCGACTCGCTCCAGATCCAGTCCATCGACGACGGCGAGACCGGCTACATCGACGCGATGTCCGCCCCGCACAAGGCGGCCATCCAGCGGCAGGCCCAGATCGCCCAGGCCCAGGCCACCCAGGCATCGGTCGAGGCGCAGCAGGAGGCGGCGCGTAACCAGGCCGAGTACTCCCGGCAGACCGCCGTCGTCCAGGCCGAGTACTCCGCCCAGGTCGACCGCGCGCAGGCACAGGCCGCGCAGGCGGGCCCGCTGGCGCAGGCGCACGCCCAGCAGGAGGTGCTCGCCGCGCAGACCGAACTCGCCGAGCGTGCGGCCCGGTTGCGTCAGCAGGAGCTGGTCGCGGAGGTCGTCAAGCCGGCGGAGGCGGAGGCCGAGCGGATCCGGTTGCTGGCGATGGCCGAGGCCGAGCGGATGAAGATCCAGGCCGAGGCCGCCGCTTCGTACGACCGGGTGGCGCTGGACCGGATGATCATCGATCAGCTCCCGCAGATCGTCAAGGAAGCCTCCGCCGGCCTGGCGGGCGCCAATGTCAACGTCCTCAACGGCACGGACGGGCTCGGCGAGATCGCCGCGGGCCTGGTCGGCCAGGGTCTGACGATCCTCGACTCGGTCCGCCGGAATCTCGGTACCCCGGCCCCCGAGGGCGCGTCGGACAGGAACGGCGACGCCGGCCGGCCGAACTCCGGCAAGGCGGGCAACGGCCGCGTCGAGATCGAATAGCGGCACGATCCGGTGGTCAGTCAGCCCGAGGGGGCCGGCAGGAGGATGCCTCCTGCCGGCCCCCTCGGGCTGACCGGGGAGGCTGGGGTCTGTCGTTGGGATCACGCCGGACCCCGCGGGCCCGGCGTGATCCCAACGACAGACCCTAGGCCTGCTCCGGCCCCGCCCCCGCCTGCTCCGGGTCATGGGTGCCGACCGCTCGGGCCTTGTCCACGAGCCGGTTGAGCACGGTGACGGTGGTGGCGATATCGGCGTCGCCGACATCGTCCAGGGCCTGGTGGAGGATGGCCCGCCCGGCCTCTTGCAGGCGTTCGAGCACGGCCTTGCCGCGCGGGGTGATCGCCACCTGCCGGGCCCGGCGGTCCTGCGGGTCCGGGGTGCGCTCCACCAGATCCTGGGCCGCCAACTGGCCGATCTGGCGCGTGACATGCGAGGGCTCGACCATCAGCAGGGCGGCCAGATCGCCCACCCGGCTGCCGCCCCCCTTGCTGTCCAGGGCCATCAGCAAATAGAGGTCGGAGCGCCCCGCCTTGACCCCGGCAAGGGCCGCCTGGCGCTCGTGCGACTGCGACCGCGTGACGAGGTAGGACAGCGTGGCCAGCACTCTTTGCAGCGCGACGATGGGGTCCTGGGCTCTCGCGGGGTCCGGCATGGGGGCACTTTAGCGGCCCTCGCCGACGGGACGGTCACCGTGATCGTCGGTCGGGATTGAGCCAACCTCACGCATGCCCCGGCGGCCCCTTCCCCGCCCGCCGAGACGTGGGTTACCGTGTGAAACAACTTACTTGCTTAAGTTAGGTAATGAATTCTGAAGAGCCTCACCCTCCAGGTGACGGCCCGTCAAAGAGTGGCGTAACCCGCACCGTTCGGCACGGCAGCACCGTGTCCCGATCGTGGAAGGACCAGCCGAATGACGACCGCAGAACGTACCGAACCGAACCGAGCAGCGGCCCCGGGACAGGCCCCGGCCCCCCTCTCCGTCCCCGCCCCCCGAGCCGGCGGCTGCCCCTTCGATCCGGCACCCGCCGTCGAGCAGGCGCGACGGGAGGAGCCGGTCACCCGCGCGACCCTCTGGGACGGCTCGTCCTGCTGGCTGGTCACCCGCCACGAGGACGTACGGGCCGTACTCGGCGACCCGCGCTTCAGCGCCGACGCCACCCGCCCCGGATTCCCCTTCCTCACCGCCGGCCTGCGGGAACTCGTCGGCCGCAGCAGCCCCAGCTTCATCCGCATGGACGACCCGTCGCACGCCCGGCTGCGCCGCATGCTCACCGCCGACTTCATGGTCAAGAAGGTGGAGGCGATGCGCCCGGAGGTACAGCGCATCGCCGACGACCTGCTGGACCGGATGACCGACGGGCGGACCTCGGCCGACCTGGTCCCCGAGTTCGCGCTGCCGCTGCCGTCCCTGGTGATCTGCCTGCTGCTCGGCGTCCCGTACGAGGACCACGCCTTCTTCCAGGAGCGCAGCCGGATCCTGCTCAGCCTCCGCTCGACGGCCGAGGAAGTACGCGTCTCGCAGGACGAGTTGCTCGGCTATCTCGTCCGCCTCGCCGAGTCCAAGCAGCGCGACCCGGACGACGCCATCGTCAGCCGGCTGGTCGCCCGCGGCGAGCTCGACTTCGAGGAAATCGCCTCCATGGGGCGGCTGTTGCTGGTCGCGGGCCATGAGACGACGGCGAACATGACGGCCCTGTCGATCCTCGCGCTGCTGCGCAACCCCGCGCAGCTGACCAAGCTGCGTGACGACCCGACGCTCATCAAGGGCGCCGTCGAGGAGCTGCTGCGTTATCTCTCGATCGTCCACAACGGCGTCTCCCGGGTCGCCACGGAGGACGTCACCGTCGGCGGCCGCACCATCCCCGCCGGTGAGGGCGTGCTGTGCATGATCAACACGGCCAACCGCGACGAGGACGCCTTCCCCGCGGCGGACACGCTGGACGTGGGCCGCGACGCCCGCCGGCACGTCGCCTTCGGCTTCGGCGTCCACCAGTGCCTGGGCCAGCCGCTCGCCCGTATCGAGCTGCAGATCGCGCTGGAGACGCTGCTGCGCCGGCTGCCCGGCCTGCGGCTGGACGCCGCCTTCGAGGAGATCCCGTTCCGTCACGACATGGGCGTCTACGGCGTCCATGCCCTGCCGATCGCCTGGTGAGCGCCGCACCCGGGTCCCACCGGGGCCGCCGCCGCACACCGGCCTCCTCGCCCCTGCCCGTATCCCCTGCTCGCCCGGCCGCTGACGGCCGGCAAAACCATGGAGCGAACCATGCGCATCGTCATTGACCAGGACAAGTGCTGCGGCGCCGGAAGCTGTGTGCTGGCGGCGCCGGACGTCTTCGACCAGCGCGACGAGGACGGCATCGTCGTCCTCCTCGACGCGCAGCCGCCGGCCGATCTGCACGACGCGGTGCACGAGGCCGCGGCCATCTGTCCGGCCGCCGCGATAGCGGTGGAGCAGGCCGAACGGGTGTGAGCCCGGACGGCGCCCCACCGGCGCCCCGCCGTGCGGCCAAGGGGCTCTGACGCGGAAGTCCGGCATACGCGGCCCTATGGGGGTGCACATGCGTTTACCCTGGGAACTCGGGGTGAACGCATGTGCACCCCTGTCCGCGTTCCCGCCCGCCCGGCCCGCCCTCGGCCGTACGGAGAGCCATGCCCGGAGGAGTCATGACCGAAGGAGCCGCACCCGGAGCCATACCCGAGCCGCCCGAGACCCCCGAGACCCACCACCCCCGCGCACTCGTCGCCGTCCTGGCGTTCTGCGGCGTGGTCGTGGCCCTCATGCAGACGCTCGTCGTACCGCTCCTGCCGCACATCCCGGAACTCACCGGCGCCACCCCGGCCACCGCCAGCTGGCTGGTCACGATCACCCTGCTGACCGGCGCGATCTGCACCCCCGTGCTCGGCCGGGTGGGCGACATGTACGGCAAGCGCCGGGTGCTGCTGATCTCGCTGGGCGTGCTGGTGCTCGGCTCCGTGCTGTGTGCGGTCAGTTCGCAGATCGGGGTGCTGATCGCCGGTCGCGCGCTGCAGGGCGCGGCGCTCGCGGTGGTGCCGCTGGGCATCAGCATCATGCGCGACGAACTGCCGCCGGTACGCGTCCTGTCGTCGGTGGCGCTGATGAGCTCCACGCTGGGCATCGGCGCCGCCGTCGGCCTGCCGGTCGCCGCGCTGGTCATCGAGCACTTCAACTGGCACACCATGTTCTGGGTGTCGGGCGCGCTCGGGGTGCTGGACATCGTGCTGGTGCTGAGCTGCGTCCCCGAGTCGCCGCTGCGCTCGCGCGGCCGCTTCGACGTCCTGGGCACGCTCGGGCTGACCTGCGCCCTGGTCGCCCTGCTGCTCGCCGTGACGCAGGGCGCCGACTGGGGCTGGATGTCGGTGCGCACCGTGGGGCTGCTCGTCGCGGCCGTGGTGATCTCGCTGTTCTGGGGCGCGTACGAGCTGCGTACGGTCTCGCCGATGGTCGATCTGCGGGTCTCGGCACGTCCCGCGGTGCTGCTGGCGAACATCGCCGCGCTGCTGATCGGCTTCGCCTTCTACGCGAACTCGCTGGCCACCGCGCAAATGGTGCAGGAGCCGCGGAGCACCGGCTACGGGCTGGGCGCGTCGATCGTCGTCAGCGGGCTGTGCCTGCTGCCGGGCGGGCTGTCGATGGTGGCGCTGTCCCCGGTGTCGGCCCGGATCTCCGCGAAGCACGGCCCCAAGGTGACGCTGGCGCTGGCCTCCGCGCTGATGGCCGTGGGCTACGCCGTACGGTTCTTCACCAGCCACGAACTCTGGATGATCATCGCGGGTGCCACGGTCGTGGCGTCCGGCACGGCCCTCGGCTACTCCGCGCTGCCCGCGCTCGTGATGCGCGCCGTACCGGCCGGCGAGACGGGCGCGGCCAACGGCCTCAACACCCTGATGCGCTCGGTCGGCCAGGCGTTCTGCAGCGCGGCGGTCGCCGCCGTACTGGCCAACGTCACCTTCCGGGCGGGCGGCCGGACCGCGCCGACCCTGCACGCGTACCTGCTGGTCTTCCTCATCGCCGGGGGCGCCGCGCTGCTCGCCCTCGCCGTCACCCTGTGCCTGCCGGGCCGCCGGGCTCACCCCTCGGAGGGGGCGGACCGTACGGCCCTGGGCGCCGGGACAAAGACGGCGGGCGGTGGCGCCGTCGTGACCGGTACGGTACGGAAGCCGTGACCGGTATGGCCGGAAAAGGCCTGCGGCCGTGCCCCGTTGGGCGGACGGCGCTCACCCAGGAGGACGCATGACCGCTCAGGCCGCCCCCGGCCCCGACACGGCCCCGGGCCGCATCGCCATCCTGCGGGCCGCCCGCCGGGCCTTCGCGCTCCGCCCCTACGCCGAGGTCACGTTGCGCGCTATCGCGGCCGACGCGGGGGTCAGCGCCTCGCTGATCGTCAAACGGTTCGGCAGCAAGGAGCACCTGTTCACCGCCGTGGCCGACTTCGGCCCCGCCGCCGATGAGCTCTTCTCCGCGCCGCTCCCCGAACTCGGCCGCCATCTGGTGCTCACGCTCGTCGGCCGGCGCCGCGCCCAGCAGGGCGATCCGCTCCTGCGGGTCGTCTTCTCGCTGGGCATCAGCGATGAACGCTCGTTGTTGCGCGACCGCTTCCAGGAGCAGATCACCGACCGGCTCGCCACCCTGCTGACCGGCCCGGACACGGCCCTGCGGGCCGAACTGATCGCCGGCCAGCTGCTCGGCCTGGGCGCCACCCTCAGCATCCACCGCACCGGCGCCGCGTCGCTGGCCGCGCCCGACAGGCTGGCCGATCTCTACGCCCCGGCCCTGCAGCAGCTGCTCACCGGCTGAGCGGCGCACCGCACCACCCGGCCGCCCGCCCGGCGGCCCGGCGATACGGCTGCCCCCGCCTACCCCTGCGGGACGAGCCCGTCCGCGACCAGGCCCGACAGCACCGCCTCACCCAGCGCCTGCACCGCGGACTGCGGGCGCACCATCACGGTGAACTCCTTGATCAGGCCCGCCTCGTCGTACTGGAGCAGATCGATGCCGTGGATCTGCTTGCCGTTGACGGTGGCCCGGAAGATCAGGATCGTCGACGCGGCCTCCCCGCCGTCCGGCCCTGCCGCCGTCTGCGCCTCACCGGCCAGCTCGCCCACGTACCGGAAGTCCTCGAAGGTGCGCAGCAGCACGCCGAACAGGCCGAGCACCGTCGGACGGCCCTCGAAGGGGGTGAACTTCACCGGGCTGTAGAGGCGGATGTCCTCGGTGAACAGCTCGTCCAGCGCGCCGAGTTCGCCCGATTCCACCGCTGCCCTGAAGCGTTCCGCCGTCGCCGTCGCCATGATGACTCCTCACTGTTCGCCGCGCCCACAGGCACCTGCCCACCGACTCGCATAGTCACCACTATGATTAGTCATATTCTTGAGTAAGGGAAGGGGTCGCCGCGATGGCGCTCAAACACGCGGTACTGGCCGCGCTGCTGGACGGCGAGTACAGCGGCTACCAACTGGCCAAGGCCTTCGACGTCGGCGTCGCCAATTTCTGGCACGCCATGCCGCAGCAGCTCTACGCCGAGCTGGCCAAGCTGGAGACGGACGGGCTGGTCGCCGGACGCCAGGTGGTGCAGGAGACCCGGCCCAACAAGCGGCTCTTCCAGGTCACCGACGCGGGCCTCGCCGAGCTGGAGCGGTTCGCCGCCCACTCGTCCAAGCCGTCGTTCATCCGGGACGACCTGCTGGTGAAGGTGCAGGCGGTGGACCACATCGACGCCACCGCGGTGATCGGGCAGCTCGACGAGCGGGCCGCGCTCGCCGCCGCCAAGGCGGAACTCTTCACCAAGATCCTCGCGCGACTGCGCGGCGACCTGGACGAGGCCGCCTTCCTGGCGCACGGCACCCGGATCGGCCCGTATCTGACCTGCCTGCGCGGCCTCGGCTTCGAACAGGAGACGCGCGACTGGTGCGAACGGATCGCGGGGGTGCTGCGGGCGCGGAACGACCCCCCGGGGCAGCACGGCCGGGGTTGATCCGCACGGCGTCGCCCCGGGGCCGTCCCGCCGCCGGGACGGCCTCAGCGCTCGGCCGCGTCCGTCCCCTCCGGTGACACGCCCTGCGCCGCTCCCCGCGCCCCCTCCGGCGACTCCAGCGTCCACGACGCCAGCAGCCGCAGGGACTCGGCCGAGGAAGAGGACGGTTCGGCGTGGTAGGTGATCAGTTGCTGGTCGGGGTCGGCGGGGAGCGTCAGGGTCTCGTAGGCCAGGGTCAGCCGGCCGACCAGGGGGTGGTTGAGGGTCTTCACGCCGAAGCCCTTGTCCTGGACGTCGTGCGCGGCCCAGAGCTTCCTGAACTCGACGCTTTTCAGGGAGAGTTCGCCGATCAGCGAGGCGAGCTCCGGGTCGTCCGGATTGCGGCCCGCGTCGCGCCGCAGATAGCCGACCACATCGGCGGCCTTGGCGTCCCAGTTCTCGTACAGGTCACGCGCCGCGGGGTCGAGGAAGACATGCCAGGCCAGATTGCGGCGCTCGGGCGGCAGTGCCGCGAAGTCGCCGAGCAGCGCACAGGCGAGGCGGTTCCAGCCGATGACGTCCAGCCGCCGCCCGATGACGTAGGTCGGCATGCCGTCCATCGTGTCGATCATCTGCTGGAGCGCGGGGCGCACCCGCTGCGGCCGGCGGCCCGCGGCGGGGCGCCTCCGGCGGGAGACCGGCCGGGCGAGGTGGGTGAGGTGGTCGCGTTCGGCACCGGTCAGCCGCAGGACGTTGCCGATCGCGTCCAGCACGGCGGCGGAGACGTTCTGGCCGCGGCCCTGCTCCAGGCGGATGTAGTAGGCGACGCTGACCCCGGCCAGCTGCGCCAGCTCCTCCCGCCGCAGCCCGGGGACGCGGCGCCGGCCGTGGTCGGGGAGTCCGACGTCCTGCGGGCGCAGCCGGGCCCGCCGGGACCGCAGGAACTCGCTCAATTCGGTGCGCTGGTCCATGACCGCAGTATGCGTCCGGTCACGGTCGGGCTGGGTGGTCCCGCCAGTGGTAGGAAGGGCATGCATACGTACAAGGGTGCACTGGTTACGCGTATCGGAAGACCGCACGCTGGATGGCATGACACACACCTCTGTCGCCGCGTACGCCGCACCCGCACCGAAGGCCCCGCTGGAGCGGACCACGATTCCGCGCCGCGAACTGGGTGCCCACGACATCCTGATCGACATCAAGTACGCCGGCATCTGCCACTCCGACATCCACACCGTCCGCGCCGAGTGGGGCGAGGGCGGCACGTTCCCGATCGTCCCCGGCCACGAGATCGCCGGCCTGGTCGCCGAGGTCGGCTCCGAGGTCACCCGCTACCGCGCGGGCGACCGGGTCGGCGTCGGCTGCTTCGTCGACTCCTGCCGCGAATGCGAGAACTGCCGCAACGGCCTGGAGCAGTACTGCACCGGTGACCTCGGCAACGTCGGCACCTACGCCGCCACCGGCCGCGACGGCGAGCCCACCCACGGTGGCTACTCCACCCACATCGTCGTCGACGAGAACTACGCGCTCCGCATCCCGGAGACCATCCCGCTGGACGCCGCCGCCCCGCTGCTGTGCGCCGGCATCACCCTTTACTCCCCGCTCGCCCACTGGCAGGCAGGACCCGGCAAGAAGGTCGCGGTCGTCGGTCTCGGCGGCCTCGGGCACATGGGCGTGAAGATCGCGCACGCGATGGGCGCGGAGGTCACCGTGCTGAGCCAGTCGCTGCGCAAGAAGGACGACGGCCTGCGCCTCGGCGCGGACCACTACTACGCGACCTCCGACCCGGCCACGTTCCTGAACCTCGCGGGCACCTTCGACCTGATCGTCAACACGGTCTCCGCGAACCTGGACCTGAACGACTACCTGGGCCTGCTGCGCACCGACGGCACCCTGGTCCAGCTCGGCGTGCCGGAGAACCCGCTGCCCGTCACGCCGTTCGCGCTGATCCAGCGGCGCAAGTCGATAGCCGGCTCGCTGATCGGCGGCATCCAGGAGACGCAGGAGATGCTCGACTTCTGCGGTGAGCACGGACTGGCCGCGGACATCGAGGTGATCGACGCGGACCGCATCAACGAGGCGTACGAGCGGGTGCTCGCGAGCGATGTGCGCTACCGCTTCGTGATCGACACCTCCACGATCTGATCGACGCGTCGCCGATCCGGGTCGGTGATCCGGGTCGGTGATCCGGGTCGGTGATCCGGGTCGGCGCCTCGACCACGTGGACGCCCGGGACGGCCGTACGACGGCCGTCCCGGGCGTTCGCCGTGGCGGCGGAGGCAGCGACTCGTCTTATTGAAAACGGTACCCATATTCATATAGCCTGGCGCCTCCCGACGCCCGCACGTCTCCAGGAGGCCCCGGACCCATGGCCGTACCCAAGCGCAAGCTCTCCCGCAGCAACACCCGCCACCGCCGCGCCCAGTGGAAGGCGACCCCGCCCCCGCTGGTGCCCGTCACCGTCGACGGATCCGTCTACCAGGTGCCGCGCCGCCTGGTGAAGGCATACCGGCTGGGGCTGATCGACCCGACCGGCCCGACGGGCTGACCACCATGACGCAGCGACCGGCGGCCGTCCGCCCGCCCCTCCCCGTCACCGTGCTCTCCGGATTTCTCGGCGCCGGAAAAACCACCCTGCTCAACCACGTCCTGGGCAACCGGGAGGGCCTGCGGGTGGCCGTCATCGTCAACGACATGAGCGAGATCAACATCGACGCCGCGCTGGTGCGCGGGGGCGGCGCGGCACTGTCCCGCACCGAGGAACGGCTGGTCGAGATGACCAACGGGTGCATCTGCTGCACCCTGCGCGACGATCTGCTCGAAGAGGTCGCGCGGCTGGCCGACGCCGGCCGCTTCGACTACCTGCTGATCGAGTCCAGCGGCATCTCCGAGCCGATGCCGGTCGCCGCCACCTTCTCCTTCCCGCGCGACGACGGCGCCACCCTCGGCGACCTGGCACGGCTCGACACCATGGTCACCGTCGTCGACGCCGCCCACTTCCTGCCGGAACTCACCGGCGGCGACGGCCTCGCCGAGCGCGGCCTCGACCAGTACGAGGACGACGACCGCACGGTCAGCGACCTGCTCATGGACCAGATCGAGTTCGCCGACGTCATCGTGCTCAACAAGACCGACCTGGTCGACACCGGGACCGTCATACGCCTGCGGGCCACACTGACCCGGCTCAACCCGGCCGCCCGGATCCTCACCGCCCGGCAGGGCCGGGTGGCACCCGCCGAGGTGCTGGGCACCCGGCGGTTCGACCTGGAACGCGCCCAGCAGGCGCCCGGCTGGGTCCGGGAGATCAACGGCGACCATGTGCCGGAGACCGAGGAGTACGGCATCTCCAGCACCGTCTTCCGCGCCGACCGCGCCTTCCACCCGGCCCGCCTGTGGCACTTCGTCACCGAGCGGCTGGACAGCGGCGCGTACGGCCAGATCCTGCGCTCCAAGGGCTTCTTCCGGCTCGCCACCCGCCCCCGCGTCACCGGCCTGTGGTCCCAGGCCGGCGCGGTCGCCCGCTTCGAGCCGTCGGGCGTGGGCGCGGCGGACGCCGACGGGGCCGCGGGCGTCCTCGCCGGCGACGGCGGCAGCGGCGGGGCACACGGACAGGAACTGCCGGGACAGGAGCTGGTCTTCATCGGTGTCGGACTGCGCCCGGAACCCCTGCACACCGCCCTCACCGCCTGCCTCCTGGCACCCGGGGAGCCGGCCCCCGCACCCACCGACGACCCGTTCCCGGCATGGGACGTGACCGGCACCGAGGACGGGACCTGCGACCACGAAGGCGACCGGAGCGCCACCCCGGACCACGAACCCGCCGCCGCGGTCGCGTAGTTGGCACCCGGCCGCCGCTCCCGCCGCATTCCGTTCCTGCGCCCGTCGCCTCTCCCGTGACGGCCACCGGTCCGCCCAGCGGCGTCGGCGCCGACGGCGGGACCGGGACGCGGACACCGCGCCGCGGAGCGCGGGCCGAGGGCAGCGGGGGCGGGAGGGCAGCGGGGGCGGCGGGACGCTCCGCCGCGGTCCCGGGCCGGCCCGCGGCGCGAGCCCATCCGGCCCGCCCGCGGAAGTTTCTTGTACCTGGCGGCAACCCCGGCCCCCGCCGCACGTCGTCACAGGTGAAGGCGCCACCAGGCGCCGCCCCGTCGAACGTGGAGCAGTCACCGTGAACCTCTCCCGCACCGCCCCCAGTTGCCGTCCGTCGCTGCCGGGCTCCGCCCCGTCCCGGCCGGCCGTCCGCCGCCTGCGCGGCGCGGCCGGCGCCGGTCTGCTGGCGGCGCTCGCCCTCACCTCGCTGTCGGCGGCCGGCACCGCGTACGCCGACTCCCCGCAGCCCTCGGCGGAGCGCCCCACGCCCGCCCGCACGGCTCCGGCGCCCGCCCCCGCGACCCCGAGCCCGGCCCGCCCCACCGCGGCGCCCGAGCCCGGATCCAGCAGCACCCCCGCGCCCAGCGCCCCGTCCACCTCGCGCCCCGAGCCGAGCGCGGAGCCGTCCCGGCCCGGCTCCGGGCCGAGCGCCGCACCCAGCGCCGCACCCAGCGCCGCACCCGGTGGCGCCCGCGGCGGATCCGGCGAACTCGCCCGCACCGGTGCCTCCCCGGCCACCACCGTCGCGCTGAGCGGCGGCGCAGCCGTGCTGCTCGCCGTGGGCGGCGGTACCGTCTACGCGGTCCGCCGCCGGCGCGCCTGAGGGCCCGCGCCGCACCGGCCCCGAGGAATTGATGGAGTACTCCGCCAGCCCGCACAGCGCCCCGGTACGGTTCGCCGTACCGGGGCCGCGGCACGGACTGTGGCGGTGGCTGCTGCGCGCCACCCGCCCCGCGACGGCGCACCGCGAGACACCGCGCCCCGGATTCCCGTCCGCGCCGCCCCACCACCGCACCGAGCACCTCGGCATCCGCCCGGACCCCGGATACGGGCCCCCGCCCCCGGACCCCCGGCCGACGATCACCGAGCTCTACCACGCGCACCGGCTGACCATGGTCCGGCTGGCCGTCATGCTCGTCGACGACCGCGCCACCGCGGAGGACGTCGTCCAGGACGCGTTCGCCGCGCTCTACAAACGCCACGGCGAGCAGCTGGGCGACGTCGACAACGCCCTCGCCTATCTGCGTACCGCCGTCGTCAACGCCGCCCGCTCGGTGCTCAGACGCCGGCGTACGGCACGCGAGTACACCCCGCCGCACGAGGCGGACGCGCCGTCCGCCGAGGAGCGGATCGTGCTCGACGAGGAACACCGCGAGGTGTTCGCCGCGCTCAACGGGCTGACCGCCCGCCGCCGGGAGGTCCTCGTGCTGCGCTACTGGGGCGACCTGACGGAAGCGCAGATCGCGGCGACGCTCGGCATCAGCCGCGGTGCGGTGAAGTCCCTCGCCAGCCGCGCCCTGGACTCACTGGAGAAGATCTTGGAGGCGCGGTCATGACCAGCCACGGCAGCGGACACCGCAACGGCAGGCCGGCTGACGGCGTTCCCGGCGGCCGCGGCGCCGCCCCCGAGCGGCCCGTGGAGGACCGGCTGCGGCGCGCGTTCGCGGCCCGCGCCGCGTCGGTCGACCTCCGCGACCTCCGCCCCGCCGACCCACCCGGCCGCACGCCGCTGCGCCGCGGCGACCGGCACCAACAGCCCTTCACCGCTCGCTGGTTGCGGCAGATCCGGGCGCGCCGCTTCGCCCTGCCGCTGGCGGCCGCCGCCGCTGCCGCCGCGGTGGCCGTCGCTCTCACCCTCGTCCCGGACGGCGGCCCGGACCGCCCCTCCCCCGCCACGTCGCCCCGTCCCGTCGTCCCGTCCCCCACGCCCACCCCCGGTCCGAGCACCACGCGGCAACCGCCCGACGAGCCCCCGGCCGAGCCCCACCGCTCCGCCCAGCCCTCCCGTCCGGGCTCCCCGTCCCCCTCCACCGCGCCCGGAACGTCCCGGCGCACCCCGCCCGGCACCCCCGTCCCCACGCCCCCGCCCACGGAGCGGCCGGGCGGCGGGGCCACCGCCTCCGCCCCGGCGCCCTCCTCCGACCCGTCCGGCTCGGCCGCCCCCTCCCCCAAGAACGGCCCCGCGTCCCGTTAGCCGCGCGTTAGCCGATCGCCAGCGCCCCCACCGAAGATCGTGCTCGTGGCCGCCGCACGCGGCGTCGCCGATCGCACCGGCCCACGCCTCGCACCAGCCGCACGGACGCCCGGGGGACCCGCATGCCGCGCACCGAGAGCACCGCCAGATCCACGAACAGATCGACGGACAGACCCATGGACGGACCCCCCGCCAGGACCGGGTCCGATGCCTCCGGCCGCGCCAACCGGGTCGCCGTCGCCGTGCTGATCGGCGTCGCCCTGGCGGCCGCCGCGCCGGTGCTCAGCGGCTGCCGGAGCGACGGCGGCACGGCCGAGGCGGCCTCCCCCGCCCCCTCCCCGTCCGCTGCCGAGGCGTCTGCCGGTTCCCTCCGGCCGGACGTCCACCGCCCGGACGGTCTCGGCCACCGGTCCGGCGATCCGGTCCCCTGCACCCCGGAGATGCTCCGCTTCCACGCCGGTGCGGCCGGGCAGCCGGCCGGCCGGATGCTCCTGTCCGTCACCAACTACTCCGACCGGCCCTGCGACTTCGCCGCGCAGCCCTACCCGCTCCTGCACTTCGGCGACGGCAGGCGGCCCGCCATCGGGGCGATCGAGGCCAGCAGGCCCCGGGCCGCCGTCACCCTCGCGCCCGACCGGACCGCGTACGCAGGCATCACCACCTCCGCCGCCCCCGGCACTCCGGCCGCCACGCCCCGGACCCGCGGCAAGATCTCTCAGTTCGGTGTCGCCCTGGCCACCGGCACCGAACCGACCCAGGTCGGCCTGGACAGCGGCGCCCCGGTCCGCCTCGACCCGAGAGCCGCGAGGGTCACCCATTGGCAGTCCCGGCGCGCCGACGCCCTGAAGTGGTGACCCCGGCACCGCCGGAGCCGTACGCCGCGCCGGCGCCGCCCCCCCCTCACGCAGCCGCCTCATCCGGCTCGCGCCGTCCGCACAACGGCTCCGCCGGTCCGGTAGCTCATTCGTGTCGAATCCCGCCTCGGCGGAGAACCGGCCCGCGCCCACGGCCCGCGCCCGGCCCCGCACCGCGTTCGGCCCGAGCGCCTCGACATGTCGCGCAGTGATCGCTCCCGGTTTGCCGCCGTTCGTCACCTTCGCGCTCTTGAAGCATGGCTGCGCCCGGAGCCGCTCGCCCGGTAGGCTTTCCGTGTGATCTTCAAGCGCATCGGAAATGGGCGGCCGTACCCCGACCACGGCCGGGAGAGCACCCGCCAGTGGGCGGACGTCGCCCCGCGCCCGGTACGCCTCGACCAGTTGGTGACGACCAAGCAGCAGCTCGATCTCGAAACGCTGCTCGCCGAGGACTCGACGTTCTACGGCGACCTCTTCGCGCACGTCGTGAAGTGGGACGGCGACCTCTACCTCGAGGACGGGCTGCACCGCGCCGTGCGCGCGGCACTCCAGCAACGCCAGGTCCTGCACGCCCGCGTGCTCGAACTGGGCTGACGGCCCTCCGGACCTCGCCGGCACGGACACCCGCAAGTGGGCGGCCCACCGGTGGGCCGCCCGGCTCAGGGTCGAGATCCCCTCGCGAAGCCCTGCGTCACGGCATCCGGACGAAGGGGCTGCGCGGAATCACCTGGTGCGTGCTCCCCGCGCCGCGAAGCCGCGCCACCACGGTGTACCGGCCGCCGCGCTTCGGCCGGCAGGTGAACCCCTTAATGGTTCGGATTCCCCGCCATCGGTCTGCGGAGGCAGTCATTCCTGCCCCTGAAGTGGTCATGACACGCCTCCTGCCCGGTAACGATTCCCCACCATCCCTGCCCGAATTGATCCTTTCGGGTTGGCTCTCGCGCCACGCGTTGATCATTTAGTAGGCATGGCCCCTCCGCAGCATTACGCTGCGCCCATGAGCATGCTGACGCCCCCAGGCATGGGCGGTAAGAAGTACCGCATCACGGGCGACAGGTACCCGAGGATGCGCCGTCCCCGACACCGCCGCCGGATCGCCCTCACCCTCGTCGCCGCGGTCTGCGTCCTCGGCCTGATCGGCTGGGGATCCCTGCAGCTCATCGACGTCTTCGGTGGCAAGGGCAGTACGGCCCAGGCCGCCCAGGACAAGAAGAAATGCCGGGAGAGCGGCTCGTCCAGCCGGTCCGACGCCGAGCCCGCGGCCGACAAACCGCTGCCGAAGCCCGGCGCCCTCACGGTGAACGTCTACAACGCCACCCCGCGCGCCGGCCTCGCCAAACGCACCGCCGACGAGCTGCAGAAGCGCGGCTTCAAGATCGGCAAGGTGGGCAACGCCCCGGCCGCCTACGACAAGAAGGTCAAGGGCACCGGCATACTGCTCGGCCCCAAGGCGGCGGCCGCAGGCCCGCTCAAGGTGCTGGCCACCCAGCTCGCCGGAGCCGAGCAGAAGACCGACGGCCGCAAGGGCGCCGAGCTCGACCTGATCATCGGGACCACCTTCAAGGACCTGACCGCACCGAAGGACGCCGGCAAGTCCCTGGCCCTGCTGGCCCACCCGTCCCCGCCCCCGGGCGGCACCGGCAAATGCTGACCGCACCCGCCCGGCAGTCCTGAAACGCACTCGGGCCCCGCACCGTCCAACGGTGCGGGGCCCGAGTGCTCGGTAAGAAAGTGCGCCCCTGCCGGCCGGTCCGGGGGCTCGCTCAGCCCGCGGCCGTGCCGTACATCCGGTCGCCCGCGTCACCGAGCCCCGGCACGATGTAGCGGTCGGAGTTCAGCCGCTCGTCGACGGCCGCCGTGACGACCGTGACCGGCGCGCCGGCCAGCTCCTTCTCCATGACCTCGACGCCCTCCGGCGCGGCCAGCAGGCAGATCGCGGTGACATCGTCCGCGCCACGCTTGATCAGTTCGCGGATCGCCGCGACGAGCGTGCCGCCGGTGGCCAGCATCGGGTCGACGACGTAGACCTGGCGCCCCGACAGGTCGTCGGGCATCCGGGTGGCGTACGTCTGCGCCTCGTACGTCTCCTCGTTGCGCACCATGCCCATGAAGCCGACCTCGGCGGTGGGCAGCAGCCGGACCATGCCGTCGAGCATGCCGAGCCCGGCCCGCAGGATCGGGACGACCATCGGCCGCGGGTGCGACAGCCGCACTCCGGTGGTCGACGTCACCGGGGTCTCGATGTCGACCTGCTCGGTGCGCACATCACGGGTGGCCTCATAGGCGAGCAGGGTGACCAGCTCGTCGGCGAGCCGCCGGAAAGTGGGGGAATCGGTGCGCTTGTCGCGCAGCGTGGTGAGTTTGTGCGCCACCAGCGGGTGGTCGACGACGTGGATCCGCATGACATCGACAGTAACCGAGCCGGAGAGCCCCGGCGCCCGCCCCGCAGCCCCCGGTCCCGGCCGCGACGTTTCCGCGGCAGTACGGGCCTCGCTGGCATCAAACCCCCGAAACGAGGGAAAGTGGGCACGTACGCCCGATTCGTCGTCCCGGCATCGGGCCAGGCTCTCGCCCGAGGTGGTGTGCAGCGTGCCTGACCGCAAGCGGACCGACGGCGCCGAGGACGTCCCGACCGGCGCCCGGGGCATCGACGACGCCGCGGCGCGCCGAAGGCGTCGGGTGCAGTTCCTGCGGGAACTGCACGAGGCCAAGGAGCTGCGGGACCGCGTGCAGCCGCGTCGCGCGCGGGCCGCCAGGATGCGTCAGGCCATGCGAATGCGCACCTTCCGCTGGTAACCGCGCGCCTCCGCGCCCCCGCCCGCGCTCCGGCACGTGAGCGACATCTCGCACAACCTCCGCACGGCACAGCGCCGAAGACCCGGCGCGAGCGCGTTGTTTCTGCCACGATTCCGAAGGGGCGGGTCCCGCGGCGTGCAGCGCCGCCCCGCCCGGCCCGGCACGCCTATGACCAGTGGGAGAGTCACGGTGTATTTCGCCGCACTGCTCGCGCGCACCGAAGACGGGTGGGAAGCGAGCGATACGGAGCTCGACAATGTGGAGACCTTCGCCGATCTGGCCGACCTGGCCAGGGAAGCGGCGGTCGACGACGACACGGTGGTGGCGTTCATCGAGCAGGAGGACGCCTGGTTCGGCGTCATCCGGGTCGATGGCGAGGAGGATCCACGGGTCTTCCTCTCCAACGCGGCCGCCGCCGCCCGAAGCTCGTACGGCGCGATGATGACCGACGAGCTCCTCGGCCGCGATGAGGACGATGCAGCCGACCTCGACAGCCTCGACCTGGACGGCACGGAGGACGGCGAACCCGAATCGGACGCGGAACCCAGCGATGACGACAACGACGACAACGAAGCGGTGAACGGCTCCGACGGCCCGGCACCGCCACCCGGACCGCTCGGCGACCCCGAGCTGCTGGCCGACCTCGGCGTCAGCGAGAAGGAGCTGCTGGCCCTCGACGGCGAAGCGCTCTCCACCATCGCCGACTCCCTGGGCTGCACGGAAGTCCTGGAAGCCGTGCGCTGAGCCCTGGCGGGCCGCTGTCCTCGTGACGGGCCCTGCCCTCCGGTCACGTCCCCGACACTGGGGACATGACCGTCCCTCCATCCGCCCCCCTGCCCCCCTCCTCTCCGCCCGATCCGCTGCGCGATCCCTGGAACGCGTCGATGCGGCAGGCGCTGGAGGAGGCCGCGCGCGCCCCCGGGACCGGTGACGTCCCGGTGGGCGCCGTCGTGCTGTCCGCCGATGGCACGCTGCTCGGCGCCGGCCACAACGAACGCGAGGCGACCGGCGACCCGACCGCGCACGCCGAGGTCCTCGCCCTGCGGGCCGCGGCCCGCGCCGTCGGGGAGTGGCGGCTGACCGGCTGCACCCTGGTCGTCACCCTGGAGCCCTGCACGATGTGCGCGGGTGCGCTGGTCCTCTCCCGGGTGGACCGGGTCGTCTACGGCGCCCGCGATGCCAAGGCCGGCGCCGCGGGCTCCCTCTGGGACGTCGTCCGTGACCGTCGTCTCAACCACCGCCCCGAGGTCATCACCGGCGTGCTGGAAGCCGACTGCGCCGCCCTCCTCACCGGCTTCTTCCGCGCGCGCTGACCCCGCCGCCGCCCCGTCGGAAGGCCTTTGCGGGCCGCTCCCGTTAACCGATTTCGGAGCACGGCCCCACGTGGGCTAAGCTCTCTCTCGGTAGCGTGTCCGAGCGGCCGAAGGAGCGCGCCTCGAAAGCGCGTGAGGGGGCAACTCCTCCGTGGGTTCAAATCCCACCGCTACCGCTTGCAACACCCCTCCGGTCCGTGGAAACGCGGACCGGAGGGGTGTTTCTTTTGTCCGGCCCCGGTCCTCGCCCCGGGTTCGCCGCCGCGCGCCGGGCGTGAAGTCGCGGGCCGCGGGAAACCGGCCGACCCTGAAGGCATGAGCGAGCCGCGCCCGGGTCAGGGCCCCGAGTCCCGCCGATGGGGTCCCCGGCGGATCCCGAGGCCGTCCAAACCGCCCGGCGCCCCCTGGGGGCCGCGGGCGGCAGGCGCTCCGTACGGCACACCGCAGGCTCCGCCACCCGGGCGCAGGAAGTGGCCCTGGGTGGTGCTGGTCGTCTGCCTCTTGCTGGTCGGCGGGTGTGCGGCCGTCGTCGCGGTGTTCGTCGACGAGGTCTCGGACGACGTCTCGAAGACCTTCGGCGTCACCTACCAGGTCACCGGGGACGCGAAGGACGTCGCCATCGGGTACTCGACCTGGCGCGACGGCACTCTCTCCACCAGCCAGGCGACCGCCGCGGGCCTGCCGTGGGTCAAGAAGGTGGAGGCCAAGGGGCTCGTGCGGGGCGGCGCGCTCACCGTGACGCTCGGGGCGCGGGGCGGCAGTGCGACCTGCTCGGTGGCCGTGGACGGCAAAGAGGCGAAGACGGCCACGGCCACCGGGCCGCACGCGACGGCCACGTGCAGCTACTGAGTCCGATCAGGCGTTACGGCGCTTGCGGAAGAAGCTGACGATCAGCCAGATCACCAGGATCGCGAGGACCAGGAAGACCACGAAGATCACGATCGCGATGATGCCGAGCTTCTTGAAGAAGCTCTTGCCCTTCTTCTTGGCCTTCGACTTCCACTTCGACTTCTTGGACTTGAAGACCGACTTCGCCACGTGGGTGGAGGAGTGGTGGACGGAGTGCGAGCGGTACGGCGCGGCGGCGACGCGGCTCGCGCCCTCGGACGCCCCGCTGCCGGCGGCGGCCGTGCGCGTGTCCGCCGTGGTGTGACCGGCGGCGGCCACGGTGCGCGGCGCGGCCTCGGCGCCCGCGGCGACGGCGGGCGCGGCGGCCGCGGCCAGCAGGCCGACGAGCAGCGCCAGGACGACGGCCGGGCGGCGGCGCGGCGGCCGCGAAGCGGACTGCCGGTTCTCGGAGTTCATGGTGGGTGTCATGGGTGGTTTCCCCCTAGGGTTGGGATGATTCAGCTGTTCCGTGCGGGTTCGGGCACGCCCGCGGATGTCTCGACCTCCAGGAGCGAGGCGCTGTGCCGCTCCTCGTCGAAGGCCGTCCGGCCACCGCGCAGCCCGAACAGCCGCTTGGTGAGCGCGATATAGAGCACCGCGAGAATATTGACCAGCAGCGTGGCGATCTTGAGCCAGCTGACCTTTTCCGTCAGCTCGTAGATCTCCAGCGGCAGGAATGCCGCCGTCGCCACCACCGTCAGATACTCCGCCCACCGCTTGGCGCGCCACAGTCCCACGCCTTCGACGATTTCCACCAGGGCGTAGACGAGGAGCAGCCCGGCGACCAGCAGCAGTGTGGAGTGCCGGTAGCCGAATGCCTGCTGGATGGTGCCGACGACGGGCGAGTGGTCCAGGTCGTAGTGGAAGTGCCGGGCCACCGGGCGGATCAGGGCGAGCTTCTCGTCGAAGAAGCGGCGGACCGCGTCCTGGCGGTTGCTGAACTGCCATACGGCGAGGGCCGCCAGCACGATGAACACGCCGCGGATCGCCCGCTCGACGGCCAGGAACCGCAGGATGAACAGATCGCGCAGGACCTTGCCGCGCGGGACCAGCGGGGCGTCGGCGGCCGGCCCGGAGCCGTGCGGGTCGCCCAGGGCGAAGTCACCGCACCGCAGGCAGCGCCACGCTTCGCCGAGCGCGGTGTCGGCGCGCAGCTTCTCCCGTAGGTGCTCCTCCTGCGGGAGGTAGGTGATGTGCCCGCGGCGGGCGCAGGTACGCCGGTCCCAGTCGATCTTCACAGTGCCGCCTTGCGCCTTCCGTCATCCGCTCGCCGTCCCGTGCCGCCACCGCGCGCCCGGCCCCGCCCTCATTCTGTCGCGTACATGCCTAGGTGATCCTCCCCTGTGGAGTACGCGAACAGGGACGCGGGGCACCTGCCCACCGGTTGCGGAACGAAGCCGAACGCCAGGTGAACGCGGAAAGCCCCGGCTCCGGGCCCTGTCCAGTGGGCCCGGAGCCGGGGCTCCTGGTGTCGGTCGGGGGAAGCGGCGTCGGGGGGACAGGCCGCTTCCCCCGCTGAGGGCCGGACCTCCAAGTGCGCGCCGCAGTCGGGGGGACATGAGCGGCGTGCACCCCGCAGTGAGGTCACGGTCCCGGGCCCCGCGGATTCCTGCCAGATCCGCCGGGCACCTCCATCCTGCCTCTCCCCGCACACCCAACAGCCGGGCAAAGGGCCCCGCTTGGCGGGCCTTTGGTCCTTAAAGAGCAGATCAGCCCGGCGGCCGATGGGGCGGACACAGCTGCCGTGATCGAACACCTGTGGTTACACTCGCCCGACTGCATGCGGGAACTGCAGGTACTGCCGTAGGGAGACAGGACTGATGGTGCAAGCGAAGAAGATCGCGGTGTATCTGGTCATCGTCTTCGTGCTCTACACGATCATCACGTCCCCGCAGCGGGCCGCCGACCTCGTCCAGATAGGCTTCGAGGGCATCTCGTCCGCTGCTCAGGGAGTCGGCGAGTTCATGACCCAGCTGGTCAGCTAGGCCCTCGGACGTCCGCGGTCGGACAGGGCCGGCCCGTCCGGCGCCCCGGTCGGCCGCCGTGCCGGCCCCCATCGTTCGCCGCACGGAGGCCCCAGTGATCCGCCACCTGGTCCTGTTCAAGCTCAATGAAGGTGTCTCGCGCGACGAGGACCGGGTGCAGGCCGGCGCCCGTGCGTTCGCGGAACTGGAAAGCCAGATTCCGGAGCTGACGTTCTGGGAGTGCGCCTGGAACATCACGGACCGCCCGATCGCCCACGACTTCGCGATCAACTCCGCGGTTGCCGATGCCGACGCCCTCAAGCGCTACATCGAGCACCCGGCCCACCAGGCTGCCGCCAAGCAGTGGCGCGAATTCGCCACCTGGGTGATCGCCGACTACGAGTTCTGAGCCCTCCGCACCCCCGCCAAGGCCCACGGACCGCGGCACCACGGCCGCCCGTCGTCCACCGAACCCCCCGCCCTCCCGGCGGGGGGTTTCGTCGTGCGCCGCCCGCCCGGGTACGCGCCCCTCTGCGGCCCGTACGCGACCCCGTCCCCCACCTCTATCCACCCGGCCCGCGAACGCCCCCACAACGGCCGCTCGCAGCGCCCCGCGCTGCGCGGACTCTGTCCCCGAACCCATTCAACTCGCTACTCAACACGGCGTTATGGGGGTGCTTGCACACAGTGCACATGTCTTGTGATGCTATGACCGCTTTTGCCGGATACATGCACTGTGAAGGGTGGCGTGACCGTGACGGCCCGTACTGCGCCCAAGGCTCCATCCCGCGAGAGCCGAAGCGCGGACACGCGGGCGCTCACGCAGGTGCTGTTCGCGGAACTGACCGGCCTCGACCCCGGTACCCCGGAGCACACCCGGGTCCGTGCCGCCCTGATCGAGGCCAACCTGCCCCTGGTGCGGTACGCCGCCGCCCGCTTCCGCAGCCGCAACGAGCCGATGGAGGACGTCATCCAGGTCGGCACCATCGGGCTGATCAATGCGATCGACCGCTTCGACCCGGACCGCGGCGTCCAGTTCCCCACCTTCGCGATGCCCACCGTCGTCGGTGAGATCAAACGCTACTTTCGAGACAATGTCCGCACCGTCCATGTACCGCGCCGCCTCCACGAGCTGTGGGTGCAGGTCAACGGCGCGACCGAGGACCTGACGGTGCTTCACGGCAGATCCCCCACCACGGCGGAGATCGCCGAGCGGCTGCGGATCGGCGAGGACGAGGTGCTGGCCTGCCTGGAGGCCGGCCGGTCCTATCACGCGACCTCCCTGGAGGCCGCCCAGGAGGGCGACGGCCTGCCGGGCCTGCTGGACCGCCTCGGATACGAGGATCCCGAACTGGCGGGCGTCGAGCACCGCGACCTCGTGCGGCACCTCCTGGTCCAGCTCCCCGAGCGTGAGCAGCGGATCCTCCTCCTGCGTTACTACAGCAACTTGACGCAGTCACAGATCAGTGCGGAGCTGGGGGTGTCGCAGATGCATGTCTCGCGGCTACTGTCGCGGAGCTTCGCCCGCTTGAGATCCGCAAACAGGATCGAGGCCTAGCCGGGACGGGCGACGCGTACCCGTACAACCTGCGCAGATATGTCGACTTGGCGCTACAGCGTGTTGCCGACATGTGACATTCTGCAGGAACCGCGTTTGCCGTGGCCCTGCCTCCGGTATTCAGGTGGTGGCATAACTCCTCGGTCCGCCTCGGTCCGGGGTGGCTGCAGCGACCCGACCCGCGACCTCAAGGGGGTGGCATGTCCGTAGAACTGGGCAGCTCGAAGGTGCTTCCCGCGATTCCCGCGCCTGCACCGCACGTGCACGACGACGCCATCAACACCCGCACGCTCTCCCGCTCCCTCTTCCTGCGGCTGGCCACGCTCGACAAGGACTGCGCGGAGCGTACGTACGTCCGCGACACCCTGATCGAACTCAACCTCCCGCTGGTGCGCTACGCCGCCGCGCGTTTTCGCAGCCGCAACGAGCCGATGGAGGACATCGTCCAGGTCGGCACGATCGGCCTGATCAAGGCGATCGACCGTTTCGACTGCGAACGCGGCGTGGAATTCCCGACGTTCGCGATGCCGACCGTCGTCGGCGAGATCAAGCGCTTCTTCCGCGACACGTCGTGGTCGGTGCGGGTGCCGCGCCGGCTCCAGGAGCTGCGCCTCGCGCTCACCAAGACCAGCGACGAGCTCGCTCAGAAGCTGGACCGCTCCCCGACCGTCCCCGAACTGGCCCTGGCCCTCGGGGTATCGGAAGAGGACGTCGTCGACGGCCTGGCGGTCGGCAATGCCTACACCGCCTCCTCCCTCGACTCCCCCTCCCCCGAGGACGACGGCGGCGAGGGCTCCCTCGCGGACCGCCTCGGCTACGAGGACACCGCGCTGGAGGGCGTCGAGTACCGCGAGTCCCTCAAGCCCCTGCTGGCCAAACTCCCGCCCCGGGAACGCCAGATCATCATGCTCCGGTTCTTCGCCAACATGACGCAGTCGCAGATCGGCGAGGAGGTCGGCATCTCCCAGATGCACGTCTCCCGGCTGCTCACCCGCACCCTGGCGCAGCTGCGCGAGGGACTCATCGCCGACTGAGGAACGGTCCGCCGGGAGGCAGCGCACCACGCGTCGCTCGGCGGACAACCGTAAGGACCCGGCCTGACGGGTGATGATCTCGCCCCTCCGCCACCGGACCCCGCACGTCCCTGTACTCCTGACGCATCGTCAGTGACACTGACCCGATGCGACGGATGAGGACGATGAGGACGACGGTTGCCTCCACCTCGGCGGCCGTACTCTGCCTGGGCGCGCTGCTCGCCGGTTGCGGCAGCACGCCGGAGACGGGGTACGCCGCGGTCGGCGCGGCCGGCCCCGGTGACGCCCGCGCCCCCAAGAAGGCCGTACCACCGGACGGCGACGTCGAGCTGACGCCCCTGGACGGCGACCGTGACGATTCCGGCGCCCCCGGCCCGCCCGCCGGATCACCCCCGGGCACCGCCCCCGGCACCCCGGGCGACGACGCCCCCTCCGCCACTCCCGCCACATCCGGAAGCACCGCACCGGGCGGCGCCGCGCCGGGACGCTCCGGCCGACCTGGCGAGGACTCCGGCGGCGCCCCCGGGGCACCCTCCGGCGACCACTCCAACTCGCCCCCGCATCAGGGCGATTCGGGCCCCTCGGACTCTCCGGACTCCCCCGCCCCGAAGCCCCCTTCTCCGACCATCCCGGCCGGTCCCGGCGCCCCCGCCGGCCTCCTGATCGGCAAGCCGGACCTCGCCGACACCGACGTCCGCTGGTGCGAAAAGGTCACCCTCGACTTCCTCAACACCGGCGATCGCCCCGTCACCACCGGGACCGTCACCTTCGGCACCCACATCATCGGCGGCCTCGGCGTCGACTGGGCCACCCGCGAATCCACCCACGAGCTCCCGCTCCCGCTCGCCCCCGGCAAGAAGAAGACCGCCGGCTGGCGCGTCTGTGTGGACGCCTGGCGGGTGCCGCTGGGCATGCACCTCGACACCCAGGACGTGACCTTCGCCTGGAAGTGACGCCGGGCGGCGTTGCGGGGCGGCTGCCGGGCGGCATGCGGGCGGGACATCGGGGTGACGCGCGGGCCGGACACACCCGTTCGGCGAGCACCGATGAATTGCGCCCGCCGCCGCGGTCAATACACACAGTGGCCCATCCCGACCCGAGGCCGGCCCGCACACATGCCAGGAGAACGCCATGCCCACGATCACGCCCAACCTCTGGTTCGACACGCAGGGCAAGGAGGCCGCCGAGTTCTACTGCTCGGTCTTCCCGAACTCGCGGATCAAGGACGTCACCTACTACAACGAGGCGGTGCCGGACTCCGCCGGGCAAGTGCTGACCGTCGAGTTCGAGCTCGACGGCCAGGGCTACCTCGCGCTCAACGGCGGACCGCAGTTCACCTTCTCCGAAGCCATCTCGCTCATGGTCGAATGCGCCGACCAGGACGAGATCGACTATTACTGGGCCAAGCTGTCCGAGGGCGGCGAGGAGGGCCCCTGCGGCTGGCTGAAGGACAAGTACGGCCTGTCGTGGCAGGTGGCACCCGGCGGTATGGCGGAGATGCTCAACGACCCGGACCAGTCACGCGCGGCCCGCGCCATGACGGCCATGTTCGGCATGAAGAAGATCGACATCGCGGCGCTCCAGGCGGCGGCGGACGGGGCCTGACCGCCGTGCCCGCCGGTGGGGAGTCCCGGGTCGCCCTCACCCCCGGGACTCCCCACCGTCACGCGCGGGCGGCCCCGCCGGTGAGCGGAGGCTTCCAGCCCCAAGCGGTGATCATCCCGGGGGCGAGGGCGGCGCGCTCCGGCGACGCCAGATCGCGCAGGGCGCGGTCGATCCGCGCGTCGTCCACCTGCCCCGTCGCCAGCATCGCCGCCCGCGACCGCTGCCAGGTGTCGGCCCAGAAGCGGCTGACGGCGCTGCCGGGGACCAGCGGCGGAACGTGGATCTCGGCGGCCACGGAGCTCAGGCCCTCCTCCAGGAGCAGCCGGGGATAGTCCGGCACCCAGGAGACGTCCGTACCGATGGTCTCCCGCAGCCCCTGCCACATCGCCCGCATCACGTCGGCGTACGGGGACGCCGGTGCGTCGGCGGTCGTCAGGTCGACGGCGTCGCTGAGCACCAGCACACCACCGGGCACGAGCAGTGAGCCGAGCGTGGAGATCATGCGGCGCCAGGAGCGCAGGTGCATCAGCACGAACCGTGCGTGCACGAGATGGAACCGGCCCGGGTCGAAGTCCGGAGCCGTGATGTCGGCGGCTTGCGCCACCAGCCCCTTGAGATGATCGCCGGCGAGGAACTGGATGTCCCGGTCCACGGCGAGGACGGAGGTGACACCCGCCCCCTGCAGCAGCCATCGTGCGAGGGTGCCGGTGCCCGCGCCCACGTCCAGGCAGTGCCAGCCGGGGCCGGCGCCCAGCGCCGTCAGCCGCGCCGCGCTGATCTCGTCATAGGCGAGCGCCCCCAGGTCGATGCGGTCGGCCTCGCCGCTCTCGTCCGGACGGAACACGTCTTCGCCGTAGCGCCCGGAATCCGTACCTCGCACATCACCAGTATCCGCGCGACGGCCGGAACCGCGATCGCTCCGCGGTGCCAGGACGTGTCCTAGGCGGTGTCCGCGCCGCGACCGGCGTTCTTGAGGATCTCCACGGCGTTCTTCGCGACGAACGAGCCCATGCCGGGTTCGGTGTAGATGAGGTTCTCGGCGCGCAGGCCGCTGTTCACCTTCTGGCTTGTCGCCACGGCGATGCCGAACTCCTCCTGAAGCTGGATCACTGACGGGACGCGCGTACCGGGCGGGTACGTACCGTCGGCGATGCGCTGACGGATGACGTCAGCGACCTGGCGCCATCGAGGTCGGTCGGGAGCAAATTCGATCACTTGACCACGCTAGGCGCGGTATGGCACATCACGCGATTTGTCGAATACCTAGCGCACCATAGAATACCTCCCCTACACTCACGAAAGTCCCCGGCGGGTGCAGCAACACCCCCGGGGCATGGCCAACCTGAAGCCTCAAGAGAGCAGGTCGACATGCGCGAGCTTATGCGCCGCCTCACCACCCGGTTAAGGAAGCGCCGGATCCACCCCGCCCCCACCGTCGCTTACCGGCCACCGAGGCCGCCCCTCCACCGCCCGCTCCGCCTCGGCCCGCCCGAATCCCCTCTCGACGGCGATGCCTCCCCCCTCGTACGTCCCTACCTCCTCGCGTACGAGGACGCGGAGGCCCGGCGTGAGCAGGCGCTCCTTCGCGAGATGGCGGTGGCGTCGTGAGGGAGGAGGGGACCGGGATGCGGCTGCTGCCCTGGGCGGGGCCGGACGGACAGCGGTGCTATGTCTCCGCCGACGAGAGCGGGGGCTTCGTGTCGACGCTCGCCGACCAGATGGAGGAGGTGCAGCTCGACACGGGCGCGGAGCTTCTCGACCACGTCACGGAGCTGCTCACCGCGGACACCGCCCCCGCGTCCGCCGACGAACTCCGCTTCTGTGTCCACAGGTTGTGCGAGGCGCTGCGGGACGCGCTGCGGGTGGCCGAGAGCCGGGGAGGGCGCCCGGCATAGCGGGCGGCGGCAGACAGCGAAGGGGCCCGGCATGGCAGTGCCGGGCCCCGCAGACGGAACGAAAGATTGACGGGCGACGCGTCAGGACAGCGCCAGCCAGGCCGCGCCCGCGACGACCACGATGGCGACGATCACGCCGAGGATGAGGCCCACGCGCGGGCCGCCGGCGGCCTGCTGCGGGGCGGCGGCCCGGCGGCCCGCTCCGGCGCCGGCCTGGGGGGTGCCGCCCTCGTCCACGAAGGCGCGGAACATCTGGGTGTTGCCCGCCGGGTCGTAGTTGCCGTCGGGCTGGTTCTGCGGGTTGGTCGCCATGGGGAAGGACCCTAGCGAACCAAGGGCCGTCGGGCACCCCTGGGGCGCGCGCGGAGTGCACGGCGGGTGCGCGGCGGAGGGGTGCGGGTGCGTATGGCGTGGTTTAGGGGTGCGCACAGGGAGCGCTCAGCCCGCACACAGCGTGCACGGGCGGCTGACCTGTGGCTTTACGTGGCACGGCACGCGCTTTGACCGGCTCACGGTCCAGACTTTTCGCTCCCTTTACCCCCGATGGCCGGAAACAGTTTGCCTTCAGCAACCAACTTGCCTATGGTTGCCCTAAGCAACAAAAGATGTGTGATTGATGCGTGGAGGAGCCCGTGGCCGCTCAAAGTCAGTACGAAGAGCTGGCCAGGCAACTCAGCGCCATCGGCGCCGTCAAGCGCGAAATGGGGCGGATCCTGCCCCAGGACTGCCCGCCCGCCTCGGCCGGTGTGCTCACGCTTCTCGACCGGCACGGTGAGATGCGGATGAGCCAGCTCGCCGAGTTGCTCGCGATCGACATGTCGGTGACCAGCCGGCACGTCGCCCATGTCGCTGAGCGCGGCTGGATCGAGCGGAAGCCCGATCCGGCGGACAAGCGGTCGCGGCTGCTGCGCCTGACCCCGAGCGGCAAGGAGCTCCTGCTGGAGCTCTCCGAGCGCTACACCGAATCGCTCGCCCGGTATTTGGACGACTGGACCGACACCGACGTCGGGCACCTCATCGAGCTGCTCGCCAGGCTCCGTACGAGCTTCGGCGACTGCCGTACCCGGGCGCATCACGACTCCCCCACCCGTACACCCGCAGGATGAAAAGGAACTACATGGCTACGACCACACCAGCCGGTGTGCGGGGCGGCCACGCCAAGCACGGAGGCGGTCACGACCCCTCCGGCGCGGCCCCGATGACGCACCGTCAGATCATGGAGGCGCTGTCCGGGCTGCTGCTCGGCATGTTCGTCGCCATCTTGTCGTCGACCATCGTGTCGAACGCGCTGCCCGAGATCATTCATGACCTCGACGGCGGCCAGAGCGCCTACACCTGGGTCGTGACGGCGTCGCTGCTGGCGATGACCGCGACCACCCCGCTGTGGGGCAAGCTCTCCGACCTGTTCAGCAAGAAGCTGCTGGTGCAGTTCGCGCTGATCATTTACGTCGCGGGATCGGTCGTCGCCGGACTCTCGCAGAACACCAGCATGCTGATCGCATGCCGGGTCGTGCAGGGCATAGGCGTGGGCGGTCTCTCCGCCCTGGCCCAGATCGTGATGGCCGCGATGATCTCCCCGCGTGAGCGCGGGCGTTACAGCGGTTACCTCGGTGCCACCTTCGCCGTCGCCACCGTCGGCGGCCCGCTGCTCGGTGGCGTCATCACCGACACCAGCTGGCTCGGCTGGCGCTGGTGCTTCTACGTCGGCGTGCCCTTCGCGATCATCGCGCTGATCGTGCTGCAGAAGACCCTGAAGCTCCCCGTCGTCAAGCGCGAGGGCGTCAAGGTCGACTGGGCGGGCGCCTTCTTCATCAGCGCGGCGGTCTCGCTGCTGCTGGTGTGGGTGACCCTGGCCGGTGACAAGTACGACTGGATGTCGTGGCAGACGGCCGCGATGGTCGGCGGGGCGGTCGTGCTCGGCGCGATCTTCATCTTCGTCGAGTCCCGGGCGAAGGAACCGATCATCCCGTTGCGGCTGTTCCGCAACAAGACGATCACCCTCGCGTCGCTCGCCTCGCTGTTCGTCGGTATCGCGATGTTCTCCGGCACCGTCTTCTTCAGCCAGTACTTCCAGCTGGCGCGCGGCAAGTCGCCGACGATGTCCGGTGTGATGACGATCCCGATGATCGCGGGACTGTTCATCTCCTCGACCGTCTCGGGACAGGTCATCACCAAGACCGGACGCTGGAAGGCGTGGCTGGTCAGCGGTGGCGTGCTGGTGACCGCGGGCCTCGGCCTGCTGGGCACCATCCGCTACGACACCACCTACTGGCACATCGCGATCTTCATGGCGCTGATGGGCCTCGGCATCGGCATGATGATGCAGAACCTCGTGCTGGCCACCCAGAACCAGGTCGCCCCGCAGGACCTCGGCTCCGCCTCGTCCGTCGTGACCTTCTTCCGCTCCCTCGGCGGTGCGGTCGGCGTCTCGGCGCTGGGTGCGGTGCTGGCCAACCGCGTCACGCACTACGTCAACGACGGCGTGGCCGAACTCGGCCCCAAGGCCGCCAAGGCAGCCGCGAAGGCCGCCTCGGCCGGCGGTGGCGGCATCCCGGACCTGGACGCCCTCCCGGCACCCTTCCGGACCATCATGGAGAGCGCGTACGGTCACGGCGTCGCCGACGTCTTCCTCTACGCGGCGCCCTGCGCACTGCTCGCTTTCCTCTTCACCCTGTTCATCAAGGAGGTCGCGTTGAAGACCCGCGGCGGACTGTCCCAGAGCGCTGACGGCGCGGACTCCACGGCTCCCGTGGGCACCCCGGCCGACACCGCGACGGCGCCGGTCGAGGACCTGGAGCCCGCCCTGGTGGGCGCCCCTTCGGTCGACTCCGACAGCACCGAGCACACCCCGTCCTGGGCGCAGCCGGCCGCGGCGACGGCCACCCAGCCGCTGGCGGCATACGCGTCCGCCGGTGGCGGTGACGCCACCCCCGCCGGATCCGCGATCCACGGCTTCGTGCGCAACGCGGAGGGCAACCCCGTACCGCGCTCCGCCGTCACGCTGATCTCGCTCAGCGGGCGCCAGCTGGGCCGCTCGGTCGCCCAGGCCAACGGCTCGTACGTCCTCACCGCCCCCGGCGCCGGTTCGTACGTGCTGATCGCGGCCGCCGACGGTCACCAGCCGCAGGCGTCCACGGTCGTCGTGGGCGACCAGCCCTACGGCTACGACATCCTGCTCAGCGGCACCAGTGGCCTCGGCGGCCAGGTGCGCAGCGCGGTCAACGGCGAGCCGGTCGCCGGTGCGATGGTCGTCGTCACCGACGTCCGCGGTGAGGTGCTGGCCACCGGAAAGACCGGCGAGGACGGCTACTTCGCCTTCGCCGAGCTGGCCACCGGCACCTTCACGGTCGCGGTGAACGCGCAGAACTTCCGGCCGACCGCCCTGCCGGTCGAGGTCGGCGGCCAGGGCACGACCCGTATCGAGGTCGAGCTGCTGTCCGGTGCGCGGGTGCAGGGCATCGTGCGGGCCGGCGCCGACCGGCGGCCGCTGCCCGACGCCCGGGTGACGCTGGTGGACGCGGCGGGCAACGTCGTGGCCACCTCGACCACCGGCGACGACGGCGCGTACGCCTTCACCGACCTGGACGCCGGCGACTACACGGTCATCGCGAGCGGCTACCCGCCGGTCGCCACCGGCCTCGCGGTCGACGCGCGCGGGGTCGACGGTTACGACGTCGAGCTCGCACACCCCGGGGACGCGAGCTAGCCGGAGTGAGCACGGCAGGGGCCGTGGTCGGTCGCGCCTCGCGCGATCGGCCCCGCCCCTGACACAGAAACCCCGGACGGGGGCGCGCGTTGAGCGGAGACGCGTCCCGGTCCGGACCCCAGGGCTCCGGCGGCGGCTGTGCGCAAAGGCAGGGGACGGCCTGCACACCGCCGTCCGGGGCCCGACATTCCCCCAACCTCCCGGCTTCGCCGGAGCAGGGGGACCCCGATGAGCAATTTCAGGAGAGGCAATGACTTCGACGGGCGCGGGAGCTGCGGGACTACGTGCGCAGGTCCGCACACGGGACGGCTGGGCGGTCCAGCACGCCGTACTGACCGTCACCGACATGACGGGCGCGCAGGTGCTGCGCGCATCCGCCGATGAGGAAGGCGCCGTCCGCAGCCATGAGCCGCTGCCCGCGGGCCCGTACACGGTCATCGTGACGGCCGTCGGGTACGCCCCGGTCGCCTCCAGCTCGATCGTGACGGCGAGCGGCCGGATGGACGTCGGCACTGTGGTGCTGGCGCGGCAGGGCGGCGCGGAGCTGCCGCCGCCCGGCGCCTGGACCATCGACCCGATGCACTCGACGGTGGCAGCGGTCGCCCAGCACCTGGGCATCTCCAGCGTGCACGGCCGGTTCACCGAATTCAGCGGGCGCATCGACATCGCCGAGGACCTGGAGAAGTCCCGGGTCGAGGCGGTCATCAAGGCCGCGACGGTCGACACCGGCAACGGCATGCGGGACGGGCACCTGCGCTCCGAGGACTTCCTCAACGTCGAGCAGTACCCGGAGATCACCTACCGCAGCAACGGCCTGGAGCCGGCCGGTCCGGACCGCTGGACGGTGCACGGCGAGCTGTCGCTGCACGGCGTCGTACGGCCGGTGGACCTCCACCTGAGCTACCTCGGCAGCGGCCCGGACCCGTGGGGCGGGGTGCGCGCGGCCTTCAAGGCCACCGCCGAACTGCGGCGCGAGGACTTCAAGATGAACTACAACCAGGTCGTGGCCGCCGGTATCGCGGCGATCGGCACGACGCTGAAGGTCGAGCTGGACATCCAGGCGGTGCAGGGCGACAGCCTGCCGATGGGCTGACACCGGCCGCGGCAGCAACGGGAACAAGCGGAAGGGCGGGGCCGAATCGGCCCCGCCCTTCCGGCGTCCGTGCGTCGCGCTGTGGCGTCCGTGCGTCCAGCTCTTGGCGTCCGTGCGCGGCGGGCGGCCCCGGCCCGGCGTCAGCCGCCGGCGCCCCGGTCCCGCATCGCCTCGATCCCCGCGATCTGCAGGTCGAGGGCGACCGCGAAGTCCCGATCCAGCATCTCCAGGGCACCTCGATCGGCGCGGGCGTAGCCGGCCCGGGTGGACAGATCCATTGCCTCGGCGAACTCGGGGCGGTCCGAGAGGGCGGCGAAGACCTGGGCGAAGTAGTCGTCCAGGCTGATCCCGGCGGCCCGGCAGCGCTCTTCGTGCAGCGCCCGGATCGTCGAGAAGCCGTAGACGAAGTGGAAGACGGCGGCGAGCGCGCCGCCCATGGCATCCGGCGTCAGACCGCTGCGCCGCATCGCCCGCTGGGTGGCGTTGGAGAACTCCGTCGCATGCGGGCCGATGTTGATGTACTCGCCCAGCAGCCGGGCCGTCCAGGGGTGCCGCAGCAGCATGTCGCGGTAGGCGACGGCGAGCGCCCGCAGCTGGTCGCGCCAGTCGGACCGCGCGTCGGACGCGTCGGGAACCGGCATCTCGCCGGCCACCGAGTCCAGGGCCAGCTCCAGCAGGTCGTCCTTGGTGTCGACGTACCAGTAGACCGACATCGCGGTGACGCCCAGCTCGGCGGCGAGCCGGCGCATGGAGAACTTCGCGAGGCTCTCGGAGTCCAGCAGCCGGACCGTCGCATCGACGATCTTGTCGAGGTCCAGTCCGGCGGGCTGGTCCGCCTTCCGCTTCGGCTTCAGCGAAGGGTTCTCGGTCAGCCAGACGCTCTTCGGCCGCTTTTCGGCGCGGCCGTCGTTCGCTGCCATGGCGCCCCTCCCTTTCACCGTGCGTGCACTGCGCTGTCGATGCTATTCCGCCGCGGCGGGCGCCGGATCCGCCGCAGCTGACGCCCCGTCCGCCCGCTCGCTGCGCGCCGCGCGGCTCAGCAGCACCGCGGCGACCAGCCCGCCGAGGAACACCGCGGCGGCGCCGACCAGCTGGCTGGTGCCGATACCGCTCGCGAAGGCGTCATGGACGGCGGTGCGTTCGGCGTCCGTACGGGTCCTGGCGAGGGCCGCGGGGACCGACCCGGCGCCGGCCGCGACCAGCGGGAGCAGCGCCACGAAACGGGAGTTGAGGACGGCGCCGAGCACGGCGACGCCGAGGCCCTGGCCGAACTCCATCAGGGTGCCGTTGACGCCGGCGCCCACTCCGGCCTTGGCGGGCGGGATCGCCGACATGATGGCGTTGGCCATCGTCGGCATCGCGAACGCGACACCGACACCCATCACGATCAGGCCGGTGAGCATGCCGCCGTAGCTGTCGCCGCCGAGGGTGGCGATGGCGGCGAGGCCGGCGGCGAGCAGGGTCATCCCGGAGACGATCATTCCGGGGGTGCCGACCTTGGGCATCAGCCGGGCGCCCAGGCCGGTGAAGTTGATCAGGATGACGGTGACGGCGAGCGGCGCCATCCGCAGTCCGGCATCCAACGGGCCGTATCCGAGGACCAGTTGGAGATGCTGGGTCAGCAGGAACATCGAGCCGCCCATGCCGAAGGCGACGAGGATGCCGCCCGAGACGGCGCCGATGAAGCGGCGGTTGCGGAAGAAGTGCATGTCCAGCATCGGATGCGGGACGTGCAGCTCCCACAGGGCGAACAGCGCGAGCCCGACGATGCCGACGGCGGCCGAGATCAGCACCTTGCCCGACGACCAGCCGGAGACGGGCCCCGAGATGATCGCGAAGACCACGCCGACCATGCCGATCATGGACAGCAGCGCGCCCAGCAGGTCCGGACGCTCGCCGCCACGGCTCTTGGACTCCGGAACCAGGGCGAGGACCGCCAGCAGGGCGATCACCGCGACGGGGAGGTTGACCAGGAACAGCGAGCCCCACCAGAAGTGGTCGAGCAGGGTGCCGCCGATCAGCGGCCCGGCGGCGAAGCCGAGGGAGTTGACCGAGCTCCAGATACCGATGGCCTTGGGGCGCTCGGCGTCATCGAATATCTGCATGACGACGGCGAGGGTGGTGGTCACCAGCAGCGCGCCGCCGACGCCCATCCCCGCGCGGGCGGCGATCAGCTGGCCGGGCGACTGGGCGAGGGTGGCGCCGAGCGAGGCGATGCCGAACAGCACCAGGCCGACGGCGAGCATCTTCTTGCGGCCGTAGCGGTCGGCGGAGTTGCCGGCGGTGAGCAGCAGGCCGGACTGGACGAGCGAGTAGGCGTTGATCATCCACTGGACGTCGGCGGTGGTCGCGCCCATCTCCTCGGTGAGGGAGGGGACGGCGACGTTCAGCACGGTGTTGTCGAGGACGACCGTGAGCTGGGCGATGCAGATGACCGCGAGGATCAGCCAGCGGGTCGCATGCCGGCCGGGCGGCTGGAGGGTGGTGGCGTCTCTGGCCACGGCGGGCATACGGACTCCCTGTACGGTGCGGGCGAGCGGGGGCAGGCTTACACCGTACAGGGAGTGTTATACGTCGTACATTTCTTATCGGGCGGGGGGCGGGGGGCTCCCTCAGGCCCTGGCCCATGGGGCCTCGGGGGCCGTCAGGCCTTGGGGTCCGCTGGGCCTTGGGGTCCGGTGGGCCTAGGGCTCCCTCACGCCTTGGGGTCCGTCAGGTCGTAGAAGGTGGAGCTGCCCACGGTCACCTTCGTGAAGGTCTTCTCCACCCACGACGTGATCTTCGACGATCCGCCGCGGCCGCCACCGGGACCGCCCCGGCCGCCCTGCTCACCCGCGATGAAGTAGTGCACCTTGCCGTCCCGCACGTACTCCTGGAACCGGGCGAGGGTCGGCGACGGATCGCTCCCGTTGAAGCCGCCGATCGCCATCACCGGCTGCTCGGTGGCCAGTTGGTAGCTCGCCGCGTTCTGGGAGCCGATGGCGGCCGCGGCCCAGGTGTAGCGGTCCGCGTCCTTCTCGATCAGCGCCTTGGCCTTGGCGCTCACGGTGCTGCCGTTGAGCAGCCCGCCCATACCGCCACCCATACCGCCGCCCATGCCGCCACCCATACCGCCGGCCCGGCCACCGCGCTCGGCGAAGCCGCCGGGACCGCCCCGGCCGGGGAAGCCCCACTGGCCCGCCTGCCCCTGCGCCTTCCCTGCGGCCTGGCCGGGAGCCCGGCCGGCGGCCTGGCCCGCGCCCCGGCCGCCGCCCGGTGCGCCCTGGCCCGCACCCTGACCGCCCGGGGCGCCCGGCATGGCGCCGGCGCGGCCCTTGCCGCCGGGGGCGCCGCCCGGGCCGCCGCCGGGGAAGCCGCCGCCCGGACCGCCGCGACCGCCCTGGACGGACGGGCCCGCGGTGATGATCGAACCGCCCTTGGGGGTGTCGACCGTGGTGAGCGTGTACGCGAGCGGCCCGGCCAGCGCCGCGGCGACCCCGAGCCCCGCGGCGAGCACCGCGAGCCGGCGGGGCGTTCCGCCGCCAGCCGGCCGGTCCGTCGGACCCGCGGTCCGGCGGCCCGTCACGCCCGACCACACCAGGCCCAGCGCCGCCAGGAGACCGGCCGCCGCGACCGTCCAGCGCAGCCACGGCAGCCAGTCCGGCGAGCGGTTCAGCAGCACGTACGACCAGGCGGCGGTCGCGACGACCGTCACGGCGAGGACGATCGGCGCGAGGCGTCCGCCGCGCCGCCACAGGAGCGTGCCGCCCATGCCGACCAGTGCGGCGATATAGGGCGCCAGCGCGATGTTGTAGTACTGGTGGAAGATCCCGGACATGAAGCTGAAGGTCACGAAGGTCATCAGCAGCGCCCCGCCCCAGACCAGGAACTCCGCCCGCTGAACGGCCTGTTCGGCCTGTGCGGTCTCACGGTCCTGTTCGGCCTGTGCCGCCTCACGGTCCTGTTCGGCCGGGGAGATCTGCCCGACCGGCGAGGTCGGCACGGTCCGTGCGGCCTGTACTGCGGCGTCCGTGCGCCGCCGCGCCCGCCACAGCAGGCCCACGCACGCGACCAGCAGGATCAGCGCGGCCGGCAGCAGCCAGGAGATCTGGCCGCCCATGTCGGAGGAGAACAGCCGGGTGATGCCGGTCTCGCCCCAGCCGCCGCCACCGCCGCCCCGGCCACCGCCACCGCCTCCGACGCTGCCGGTCTCGTTGCCGGTGATCCGGCCGAAGCCGTTGTAGCCGAAGGTCAGCTCCAGGAAGCTGTTGTTCTGCGAACCGCCGATATACGGGCGCGAGGCCGCCGG
Source organism: Streptomyces sp. NPDC101393 (assembly GCF_044767385.1). NCBI lineage: Bacteria > Bacillati > Actinomycetota > Actinomycetes > Kitasatosporales > Streptomycetaceae > Streptomyces > Streptomyces sp. NPDC101393. Next base: position 134,244 of record NZ_JBIWNU010000005.1, read on the forward strand.
CCACAGCTCGACGAGCGCCACCCACCAGCCGCCGGACACCACGATCGCCAGCCCGGCGAGCAGCAGCTGGCCGAAGCGGCGACGCAGCGCGACCGGGGCGCAGCAGGCGTGGACCACGGCGAGCGGCGGCAGGATCAGCCACGCCTGGAGGGTCTTGGTCAGGAAGCCCAGGCCGAAGCAGACACCGGCCAGCAGCAGCCACTTCGTCCGGCCGTCCTCAAGGGCGCGCAGTGCGGCGGCGATCGCGCCGACCATCAGCAGGCACAGCAGCGCGTCGGGGTTGTTGAAGCGGAACATCAGGGCGGCGACCGGCGTCAGTGCCAGCGCCCCGCCCGCGAGCAGCCCCGCCGCCGCACCGAACCGGCGCCGTACCGCCGCGTACAGCACACCGACCGTCGCGACGCCCATCAGCGCCTCGGGCGCCAGGATCGCCCAGGAGCCGAGCCCGAAGAGCCGTACGGAGAGCGCCATCGGCCACAGTCCGGCCGGCGGCTTGTCGACGGTGATGGAGTTGGCCGCGTCGGAGGAGCCGAAGAAGAAGGCCTTCCAGCTCTCGCCGCCGGCCTGCACGGCCGCCGAGTAGAACTGGTTGGCGTAGCCGGACGCGGACAGGTCCCAGAGGTAGAGCACGGCCGTCACGGCCAGCAGCGCGAGCAGCGCGGGGCGCGCCCAGCGCGGATCCTGCGGCCTGCCGCGCACGATCCGCTCGGGCAGCCCGCGCAGCCCGGGGCGGGGTGCGGGGCGCCGTACGGGACGGGCCGGCGGGGGTGGGGCGGGCGGCCCCAGGGGCCCCGTGGGGTACGCGGCGTCCGCCGGTGTCGGCGTGCCGGGGCGGGGCGGGGTCATCGGGCGCTCCTGGTGAGGTCGTTCGGTGTGCCGGGGTGGTGGTCCGGGCCGGTGGGGGCGGCGGGCTGCGGGGCGTCGAGGTCGGCCCGGCGTTCCGCGTCCGGGAAGACCCAGGCGCGGAAGAGCAGGAACCGCAGCACCGTCGCCGCCAGGTTGGCGGTCACGAGGACCGCGAGTTCGGTGCCGTGCGTCGGGGTGCCGGTGGCGATGTCGAGGGCGGCGAGCGAGCCGCTGGTCAGCGCGAGCCCAATGGCGAACACGACCAGTCCCTGGGCCTGATGGCGGACCGCCCTCTCCCGCCCCCGCACCCCGAAGGTCAGCCGGCGGTTGGCGGAGGTGTTGATGACGGCGGACACCAACAGCGCTGCCGCGTTGGCGAGTTGGGAGCCGACGCCGAGCCGGAAGAGGGAGTAGAGGGCGAGGTAGAACAGGGTGCTGAGCGCGCCGACCACGCAGAAGCCGACGAGCTGACGGGCCAGCCCGCCCGGCACACCGGACAGCTCGCGGTCGCGCGGGTCGTCCCCGAAGGGCCGGGCGAGCCGGTCCAGCGGCAGCCCGCCGGTCGCCAGGGCCCGCCCCACCCGCCAGACCCCCTTGAGGTCGTCGGTGGCGGTACGGACGAGGTGCACGGTGCTGTCGGGGTCGTCGATCCAGTCGACCGGCACCTCGTGGATGCGCAGCCCCGCCCGCTCGGCGAGCACCAGCAGCTCGGTGTCGAAGAACCAGCCGGAGTCCTCGACCATCGGCAGCAGCCGCTCGGCGACATCGCCGCGTACGGCCTTGAATCCGCACTGCGCGTCGGAGAACCGGGCGGCGAGCGAGCCGCGCAGGATGAGGTTGTAGGTGCGGGAGATGAACTCCCGCTTCGGTCCGCGCACCACCCGCGAACTGCGCGCCAGCCGCGAGCCGATCGCCAGGTCGGAGTGCCCGGAGATCAGCGGCGCGACCAGCGGCAGCAGCGCGTTGAGGTCGGTGGACAGGTCGACGTCCATGTAGGCGAGCACCGGCGCCTCGGAGAGCGTCCATACGGTGCGCAGCGCCCGCCCGCGCCCCTTCTGCTCCAGCCGTACGGCCGTGACCTCGTCGATCGCGTCATCGAGGCGGGCGGCGACCTCCGGTGTGCGGTCGGTGCTCGCGTTGTCGGCGATGGTGATCCGGAAGCCGTAGGGGAAGGTGCGGGCGAGGTGGTCGTGCAGCCGGCGCACACAGGGTTCGAGATCCCGCTCCTCGTTGTGGACGGGGATCACGACATCGAGAACGATCTCGGTCTGGCCGAGGCGCAGATGCTCCCGCGGCGGCAGGGCCCCCAAGGGCGTACGGGCCGGTGGAGTGCCCTGCGGTGGAGTGCCCTGCGGTGAGGTGCGGGCCGGCGGTGTCGTCGTCATACCGACGACACTCGCCAAGTGGCCTGTCACGCCTGTGTGCTGAGCCTGTGCCCTGGCTGTGAGTCGGGGGCGGGAGGGGTGGGCGGGGTCAGTGGGGCCGACGGCGGTCGGTCCGTGGCCGCGGTCGCGATCGCTGCCGCTGCCGCTGCCGGGAGGGTGACCGTGAAGACGGTGCGGCCGGGGACACTCTCCACGCCGACCGTCCCGCCATGCGCCGCGACCACCGCCTGGACGATGGCGAGGCCCAGTCCGGTGCTCCCGGCGGCGCGGGAGCGGGAGGCGTCGCCGCGGGCGAACCGCTCGAAGACGTGCGGCAGCAGGTCCGGCGGGATGCCGGGGCCGTCGTCCTGCACCTCCATCCGCACAGCGGTGCCGGCACCGGCGCCCCGCACCCGGGCGGTGACGGTGGTGCCCTCCGGCGTGTGGGTACGGGCGTTGGCCAGCAGGTTGACCAGGATCTGCTGCAACCGGCCGCTGTCGCCGTGCACCAGCGCCGGATCGTCGGGCAGCTCCAGCCGCCAGCGGTGGCCTGGACCGGCCGCCCGCGCGTCGCTCACCGCGTCCACGACCAGCGGCGAGAGATCGGTGCTCCCGTACGAGAGCGGGCGTCCGGAATCGAGCCGGGCGAGCAGCAGCAGATCCTCCACCAGCCCCGTCATCCGCTCCGCCTCGGACTCGATCCGCCCCAGCGCATGACGTGTCGCGGGCCCCGGCTGCTCCTGCCCGCGCCGGGTCAGCTCGGCATAGCCCCGGATCGACGCCAGCGGCGTCCGCAGCTCATGGCTGGCGTCGGCCACGAACCGCCGCACCCGCGTCTCGCTCTCCTGCCGCGCCGACAGCGCCGACCCGACATGCCCCAGCATCCGGTTCAGCGCCGCCCCGACCTGCCCCACCTCCGTCCGCGCGTCCGCCTCCGCCTCGGGCACCCGGACGTGCAGCGCCACCTCGCCCTGGTGGAGCGGGAGTTCGGAGACGCGGGTGGCGGTCGAGGCGACCCGGCGCAGCGGCCGCAGCGCTATCCCGACCATGGCGGCACCCGCGATACCGGCCGCGACCAGCCCGGCGCCCGTCACACACACCTCGACGAGCACCAGCGCGCCGACGGTCTCCTGGAGCCGCCCGAGCGGCATCCCGAGCACCAGCGAACCGTCCTCGGCCGACTGCACGCGGTAGTCGCCGAGGCCGGGCAGCTCGACGGTGTGCACGGCGCCGTCCCGCGGGACGGAGTTCAGCGCCGCGGTCTGCGCGCCGTTCAGGGGGTCGTGGCGGTCGGCGAGCAGCCGGCCGTTGGACTTGTTGCTCTTCGCCCCCTCCGTGATCTCCCCGCCGGGCCCGACCCGCCCGCCGACGGTGGCCGGCGGTGAGCCGCCCATCGCGACGAAGTCGAGCTCGCCGCCGGCCCCGGGCCGCCTCGGGTCGTGCGGCCCCGGCCCAGGCCCCTGCGAGCGGTGCACGAATTCGTGCAACTGCTGGTCCAGCTGGTTCTCCAGCTTGGACTGCAGCGCGATGGTGGTGACCGTGCCGATGACCGCTCCGACGACGGCGATCAGCGCCACCGCCGACAACACGAGCCGGGTCCGCAGCGTCCACCGGCGCCGGGAGGAACCACCACGGGCGGCGGCGGCACGGGGCCCCTTCGGGGCTCGGAACGCCATCGCCCCGCTACCCGCCCGGCTTGATCAGATACCCCGCACCACGCCGGGTGTGAATCATCGGCGCCCGCCCCGCGTCGATCTTCCGCCGCAGATACGAGATGTACAGCTCGACGACATTGGCCTGGCCCCCGAAGTCGTAACTCCACACCCGGTCCAGGATCTGCGTCTTGCTCAGCACCCGCCGCGGATTGCGCATCAGGTAGCGCAGCAACTCGAACTCGGTGGCCGTCAGATGGATCTCCGCGCCCTCCCGCCACACCTCGTGGCTGTCCTCGTCGAGGACCAGGTCACCGACCGTCAGCAGCGATTCGCTGCGCGCCGCTGCCGCACCGGCCCGGCGCAGCAGCCCGCGCAGCCGGGCCACCACCTCTTCCAGGCTGAACGGCTTGGTGACGTAGTCGTCGCCGCCCGCCGTCAGGCCCGCGATCCGGTCCTCGACGGCGTCCTTGGCCGTCAGGAACAGCACCGGCACCTCGGGCAGCTCCCGGCGCAGCCGCCCCAGCACCGTCAGCCCGTCCATGTCCGGCAGCATCACATCGAGCAGCACCGCGTCCGGCCGCCAGCTGCGCGCGCAGCGCAGCGCGCCCGCGCCGTCCCCCTCCGCCCGGATGTCCCAGCCCTCATAGCGCAGTGCCAGCGACAGCAGATCGGCGAGCGAGGACTCGTCGTCCACGACCAGCACCCGCACCGGGCTGCCGTCGGCCCGCAGCAACTCGGGCCGATGGCCCGGCGCGCGCGCCGCCGCGCCGCGGGAAGCAGCGGGCGCGGCCCCGGCGGAGGCGGCGCGGGCCGAAGTCACAACGGAGGACGACTCAGTCACGGTCATGCCGCCGAGCATGGGCCGCCACCGTGAGAGCGCCCTTTCCGGTTCCTGTGAATCTCCTGAGAAACCGTCGGCCCGCCGCGCCCCGCCGGTCCTTGGCGGCCCTGTCCCGACGCCGGCCCGTAACCTCGCCGCCATGAGACTCCTCGCGCTCTCCGGCAGCCTGCGGGCCCGCTCCTCCAACGGCGCCGTCCTGCGTTCCGTGCTCGACCTCCACCCCGGGCCTTCCGGCACCGCGGACATCGGCGCCCTCCCGCACTTCAACCCCGACCTGGACGGCGAGGGCGCCACACCCCCCGCACCGGTGGCCGCGCTGCGCACCGCGGTGGCCGAGGCCGACGCCGTCCTGATCGTCAGCCCCGAATACGCGCACGGCGTCCCCGGCGTCCTCAAGAACGCCCTGGACTGGCTGGTGAGCAGCGGTGAGTGCGTCGGCAAGCCGGTGGCGGTGATCACCGCCTCGCCCTTCCCCACCGGCGGCGATCACGCCAACGCCCAACTCCGCGAAACGCTGCGCATGATGACCGGAGACGTCATCACGGCCGCCTGCCGTGAACTCCCCGCCATCGGGCCGAAGACCGACCCCGCCACCCAGCGGGTCACGGACGAGGCCACCCTGGCCGACCTGCGGACGGCCGTCGGCCGTCTGACGGCCGCGGCGAACGAGCGCTCCGCCACGGCGTCCTGAGGCCCCGCAGGCCCCGGAAGCCCCGCAGGCCCTCGAAGCCGCGCAGGCGCCGGGAGCCGCCGCGCGTCACACCCCGAACAACCGCGCCCCGTTGCCGTAACACACCCCGCGCAGCCACTCCGTGCCCATTTCCAGCCGGGTCAGCGCCTCCAGCGCGTGCGCGTACCCGTAGGGGATGTTGGGGAAGTCGCTCCCGAACAGCACCCGGTCGCCCAGCTCCGCCAGCCGCCCGCGCTCGCCGCGCGGGAACGGCGCGGCCTGCTCGGCGAAGTCCGTGAAGGTCATCGTCGTATCGAGGTGCACCTCCCGGTACCGCGTCGCCAGGTCGAGGAAGTCGGTGTACTCCGGCATCCCCATATGGGCGATGACCAGCCGCAGCCGGGGGTGCCGTGCCAGCAGCCGCGCGATCGGCTCGGGCCCCGTGTGCTTGCCCGGCGCCGGGCCCGACCCGCAGTGGATGACCACCGGCGTCCCGGCCTCCGCGAGCACGCCCCACACCGCGTCCAGCCGCGCATCCGCCGGGTCGTAGCCGCCGACCTGCACATGCGCCTTGAACACCCGCGCCCCGTCCGCCACTTCGGCCCGCACATACTCCGCGGCGCCGTCCTCCGGGAAGAACGTCGCGGTCCGCAGGCAGTCGGGCGTACGGGCCGCGAAATCCGCCGCCCAGGCGTTCAGCCACCGCGCCATACCGGGCTTGTGCGGGTAGACCATCGACGTGAACGCCCGTACGCCGAAGCCGCGCAGCACCGCCAGCCGCTCGTCCTCCTCATAGCGGTACGCGATCGGCCACGGCCGCCCGACCAGCGGACCGGCCGCGTCGAAGTACGCCCAGACCTTCGCCATCACCCGCTCGGGCATGAAATGCGTATGCACGTCGATCAGCCCCGGCAGCTCCCACTCCCGCCAGAACGCCTCGACCCGCTCATCACCCTCCGCCATGCCCGCCCCTTCCGTCCCGCTCACCGCACAGGACGGGCGCCCTCACCACACCGGCCGACCCCAGCTACCTGCACAGGGCACCTACCTGCCCCGCCCACACCTACCAGACCCTCCCCCCGCACGGCACCCCCACCGGCGGACCGAATCCCGGCCCACACCCACCGCCCCCACCGCTCCCCGGGTCAGAACAACCCCGCCTGCCCGCCTCCGCCGCCCTCCCCCGCATCCCGTACGGGCCCGGCCTCCCGCACCGCCACGGTCGTCACCCGACCCGCGGCGGCCCCCAGCACCCACCCCGACAACACCCGGGCATCCAGCACCGCGACCGGCCCACCGCCGTCGGCCCCGGCCCCCGCGCCCTCCCCCGCCAGCCGCAGATACACATCGGACCCGGCCCCCGCCAGCACCGTCCCCACGATCTCCGCCCCGGCCGTCATCCCGCCCAGCGCCGCCACCCCTGCCGGAATCCGGTCGAGCCCGAACAGCTCCGCATGATCCCCACAGCGGAACCCCACCGGCTCCAACGTCTCCGGCCACCCCTCCAACGCACTTGCCGCCGCGTGCAGTTGACTCACTTCCGCGGCCCGCTCCGCCGCCGGCGGCAACGCCCCGCGAGCCGCCCGCTTCGCCGCCTTCCCGCACCTGTCGGGCACCCCCAGCGCGCTCCCCAGCAGCGCCTCCGCCCGCCGGGCAGCCATCAGCGGCCCGCGCCCCAGCCAGGCGTACGCCACCGCGCCCTGCTCCACCAGCCGCGCAGGCCCCCGCTCGGCCGCCGTGATCCCCACCTTGAGCAGCCCGGGGCCGAAGTACGCGAGATAGACCGCATATGGGCGCGGGTCGTCGGTCATGGTGTCGGCGGCCACCGAACGCGACCGGTCGAGCTGGGCGCACCGCGCGCACTGGTCCTTCGCCGCCGCCCCGTCGAGCACCGCCGCATAGGGGCACACGAGCCGGCCACCGGCCCGCCAGACGCCCAGGCAGCGCCGCTCCCCCTGCGCGGCGAACGCCAGCACCTTGCCCGCGGGAAGCATGCTCACCCGCGTCTCAGCGCGCTCGGCGCACCACCAGCCGAGCCGCTGCGCATACCCGCCGTCCGGCCCCGATCCGCCACCTGACCAGCGCGGTCCCGTACATCGCCACACGCCGTCAGCCTACGACCCGGGTATGACAACGCCCTCGGACCGCGGCAGCAGCCCCTTCACGGCCCCTCCTCGGCCACGGCCGCGAGGCGGTCCCCCGCCCGCGGCTCCGGCCCCCTGAACGTGCCGCGGTACGCGCGCGGCGAGACCCCCAGCGCCGACTGCAGATGCTGCCGCAGCGACGCCGCCGTCCCGAACCCCGCATCCGCCGCGATCCGGTCCACGGTCAGCTCCGTCTCCTCCAGCAACTGCCGCGCCCGCTCGATCCGTTGCTGGGTCAGCCACTGCAACGGCGAGATCCCGGCCTCCTCCCGGAAGCGCCGGGTGAAGGTGCGTACGCTCATCGACTCGCGCGCCGCCAGCTCCCGCAGGCTCAGCGGCCGGTCCAGATGCTCCAGCGCCCAGGCCCGCGCGGCACCCGTCGAGGAGAGCTGCGGCTCCGGCACCGGCCGCTGGATGTACTGCGCCTGGCCGCCCTCCCGGTGCGGCGGTACGACCGTCCGGCGGGCTACATCGTTGGCCACCGCCGCCCCGTGGTCCCGCCGGATCATGTGCAGGCACAGATCGATCCCGGAGGCGACGCCGGCCGCCGTCAGCACCTCGCCCTCGTCCGTGTAAAGCACGTCGGGATCCAGCCGGACCGCCGGGAACAACCGCCGGAAGTCGTCCACCGACCGCCAGTGCGTGGTCGCCCGCCGCCCGTCCAGCAGCCCCGCCGCCGCCAGCACGAACGCCCCCGTGCAGATCGACGCGACCCGCGCTCCGGGCCTGATCCGCCCCAGCGCCGCGGCCATCGCCGGACTCAGCCGCCCGGCGCTGCGCTCCGTCCCCGGGTCGTAGTCGATCCCGGACGCCGGCACGACGACGGTGTCGGCCTCCTCCAGCGCCTCCGGCCCGTGCGCCACATTCACCGTGAAGTCCGTGTCCGTACGCACCTCACCGGGCTCCAGCGCACAGGTCACCAGCTCGTACAGCCGCTCCCCCGCCGCCGAACGCGCCTCCCCGAAGACCCGGTGCACGATCCCCACCTCGATCGGCAGCATCCCGGCCCGCACCAGCACCACCACCCGATGCCGCCGCGCACCCCGCATCTCCCCGGCCTCTGCCCTACGTCCACTCATGGCCCGATCCTTGCACACTATGGCCATCCGGCCACTCGTCCGCCGCCGCCGAAGCTCCGAGAGTGGACGTCATGAAGGTCCTCTGGCTGTTCGCCCACCCCGACCCGCGCTCCCTGAGCGCCGCCCTCAAGGACGAGGGCCTGCGCACCCTCGAAGCCCACGGCCACCAGCACCGCGTCTCCGACCTGTACGCCATGAAGTGGAACCCGGTGGTCGACGCCGACGACTACGACCACGACCCCGCCGACCGCCTCCTCGTCGGCCCCGCCGCGGAACGCGCCTACGCCGACGGCCACTTGAGCCCCGACATCCGCGCCGAACAGCAGAAACTCGCCTGGGCCGACACCCTCGTCGTCCAGTTCCCCCTCTGGTGGTACGGCATGCCCGCCCTCCTCAAGGGCTGGTTCGACCGCGTCTTCGTCAAGGGCTTCGCCTTCGGCGTCACCGACCCCGCGACCGGCCGCCCCCGCCGCTACGGCGAGGGCAACCTCACCGGCAAGCGCGCCATGGTCCTCGTCACCGCCGGGGCCCGCGCCACCACCCTCGGCCCGCGCGGCGTCAACGGCGACCTCAACGACCTCCTCTTCCCCCTCCAGCACGGCACCCTCTGGTACACGGGGATGACCGTCGCCCCGCCCCTCCTCATCCCCGGCGCCGACCGCGCCACCCCCGCCGCCTACGAGACGGCCGCCGCCCGCCTGCGCGACCGCCTCCACACCCTCCCCACCACGCAGCCGCTCCCCTTCCGCCACCAGAACGCGGGCGACTACGACGACGAACTCCTCCTCCACCCCCACCTGTCCACCCCGACCCACCACGGCCCCGCCGCCCACTACACGACCCCACCCAGCACCACCCACACCTGACCACCGGAACGACGAACGGGAACGGGACGGGGCACCGGGTGAACCCGTGTGCCGGGTGAAACGGGGCGCGGGGAGAAACGGGACGCGGAGAGAAGCGGGGCGCGGGGCACGGATCGCTGGCAGAAACGGGGGGGCCGGGAACGGGGCGCCGGAAAGCGGACACCGGCCCGGAACAGGACACCGACCCGGGAACGGGACACCGACCCGGAACACAAAAAGCCGCAGGCCCAGCGGAATCAAGAAGACTCCACTGGGCCTGCGGCGTTCGTAGCGGGGACAGGATTTGAACCTGCGACCTCTGGGTTATGAGCCCAGCGAGCTACCGAGCTGCTCCACCCCGCGTCGGTAGGTCAGACACTACGCGACTCCCCACCCAACGCCTAATCCTTATCCGCACCGCCCCCACCGGAAGCCCCCAGACGCCGCCAACGGCTACAGATGCCGGGCGCCCCTAAGGACGCTCGGCCGGAACCGGCCCGATTCCGGGCCATCGGGCAAGCATCCGGCGGCGCATCTCCCTGCTGAGCGCGCCCAGCCCCTCCAGGGCCGGGTGGCCGGCCGCCATCCGACCGACGACACCGAGGCGGTGCGCGAGCCGCTGCCGGGCGCTCACCGTGCCCCACTCCCAGTCCTCATCCGGAATCCGCGCCAGATGGTCCCGCCCGTCCCGATGAGCCCGTTGGACCAGGGCATCACCCCTGATCAGCCAACCGGCACACGCCTCGACGAGCCCCTCGCGCACCGCCGCGCCATCCCACCCGTCCGAGCCGGTGGCCGCCCGCCAGGCCGCGAGGTAGGCCCCCTCCGCCCGGCTCAGCCGCGACGCGGAGGCGGCAGTGACACACCAGCACGTCGGGAAGCCGATCCGCAGATAGGCGAGTTCCATCAGCCCGCTGCCCCACGACGCCTGCTCGAAGTCGACGAACCGCACGCCGTCCGCGGTGTGCAGATCATTGCCGGGACACGGATCCCCGTGCAGAAGGGCCTGCCCGGAAGCCCGTCCGAGCCGCCCGGTCAGCGCATGAAGCTCCGCCTCCACACCGGAACCGACGGACGCCTCCAACGCCTCCGCCAGCCGCAGAAAGGCACCCACATCCCCCTCGTCCGGCCCCGCCCACCGCGGAAGCACGTCGACGACCTCCGGTCCGGCACAGGCATGCAGCCGGGCCAACGCCTCGGCATAGCCGACGATCCAGTCCCCGGAAGGACGCCGGTGCTCCAGATGCCGCAGGACAAGAACCCGCTCGCCGGCCTCGGTACCCAACACGGCGGGCACCACAGGCACTTCGGCCCGCGAGGCGATCCGCAGCGCGGCCACCTCCCGCGCATAACGCTCCCCCGCATCCGCACCGCCGACGATCTGCTTCACCACCACCGGCCCGCGGTCCAGCTCCACCCGCCACACCCGCGAACGCGGACTGCTGCTCAACCGCCGAAAACTCCGCGGCTCCCCCAGCACGGCCTGCAACCCATCCCCGAACGGCAGTCGCAACTCCATCCACGGATGCTCCCACGCCCCGCCCCTGCTGACCGCCCAGCCACCAAACCCCGACAGCGACCGAACGAGAGACACCACCCACCCACGACAAAGCCCCCGCCCGGAGAACCCGGCGGGGGCTTTGATCTGCTGTGCGCTCGGCAGGATTCGAACCTGCAACCTTCTGATCCGTAGGCGGGTGCCCTGCACGGATCTTCAGAGGACAGCCAGCAACTGCAAGGCACCTTAGGTGCCGTTCATGATGCCACCATGCGGCGGCGTTCGCTTGTGTTGATGTCAGCCACTGATGTCAGCCGACCGAATCGTGCCTAGCTTAGGCATCGCCTCGGTCGCGAAAGCTACTCTTCTTCCTCATCTCGGGAAAACACTTCGAGTAGGTCGGAGCCGCAGGGCTGGCGCTCCATCCAACCAGCCAACCAATTGCGCAAAACTACGGAAATCACTGCATTCTCCACCGACATCCGGTTCGCACTCTCCACCATAAGTGTCCGAATTTCCGGGATTTCGGCCTGCCGTGCCGGATCCCCTCCGGACCCGGTAACCAAATCAGCCACCCAAACATCTCGGTCATTTTTCACGAAATCGACAGAATGATCCCTAGCCCATTCCGTGTACGCCCAAAGGGCATCCGCAGAATCCGTCGAATCATCCAGCCCCAGCACTTCGGCGAGCAGGCGATTCGACTCTTCCGATTTTCCGCGTGGCCAACATTCTAGCGCAATTTCACCAACAGCGAGCAGCGCGGGTGAAGCGCCCTTTCGCGCTTCCTCCAGAAGCCTTCTCGCGTGGAAACCTGTCTCCGAAGTACTAGCCTTCAATTCAGTCAGCAACGCAAGGGCACAGACAGCGGAAACACCTGTCGAAGCTAGGGACTTTTCGATCTCTTGAAAAATTAGCTGCTTGCACCCAGGGTCCGAACGAATGGCATCAACTAGAGCACGGGCGAGCGTCGCTATGATCCGCACCTCAGGTGGAGAGTCGAGCAATTCTAGAGCTTGTAGAAGAAGGAGACGCCGGAATCGAGGAGTGGCGGCTGCCACATCATCGTCCAGAAGTTCTAACGCCAGAACAGATCCGGGCTTAACGAGAAACGAGGCATTCGAGACGTCATCGTCAGTCTGCAATTCACGCAGGAGACTCATCAGGTTGTGCCGTTGGCGCCCCTGATGGAAAAATACGTTTCCCGCAGCCAAAAGCCAAGTGTTACGCCAGTGAGCGGAACGAGCGATAACACTTAGGCGCTCAGAGATGTCTGCGGCTTGATCTCGCACGAGAGCCTGCGCTGCCATAAATTCCTGCAGGCTTCTAACGTCAAAACCTACACCCTCTCCGCGTGGGGAGAGGAGAACCAGACGAGTCGTCGCGGCCGTTACAAGCTTAGTGGCAAGCCTATTAGCACTCTTCGGATCGTCGTAGCCGGCATTCCCGAGAACCTTTAGAGTGATTTCTTCAAGCTGAGAAAAGGAGATCGAAGCGTCATGTTCTCCGACTCTTTCGGCGAGAACATGGAGATTCAATCCAACCAACTGATGGATTCTATCGATGGTGACCTTGTGTTGATCGAGAAGCCTGCCCGTGGATCCCGGTTTCCCAACCTCACGACCATAGATCGTCTCATAATAAGCATCGAACAAGCGGTATCGCTCTTGAGGCACACGTTCGCGTCGCTCAAGAAGCACGGACATGATTGTGACCTGCAAGGGCGATCTCATAAGGCGGGCTGTTAGGTCAAAGGAGCCCGCCATCTTCAGCCGCTCAAATACCTGACGAGCATTCTCAGGGTCTCCCGGAAAGCGCACCTCTGTCAGGCGCTCGGCGTAGGATATCGCCTCATTTGGCTCAAGAGGCAGCAGCGCTAGATGCTCGTACCTAGCCCCATCAAATTCTCTTCTATAACCTTGTGGCCGACTAGTAGCCACGACGAAGAGGTCGGCATCGAGTTGGTGTGCCTCCGTGTAAAACTCGTCAAGCTTTTCGATAACGGCCTGGCGTGAGTGATTCGACGGAACCTCATCGAGCCCATCCAGCACCAAAAGCCAAGGCCACTTTCTCAACCAAGATCGCAATTGATTGGCGTTTACTTCTGGGGCACTTTTGTTAACTTGCTGTGCCAGATATTGCAGGATACTTACACTCTCGCCGCCGGCAATCATGTCACTGTACGCCGCCAAGTCGATACGGGCAGGCCACCGGTGATTGCTGGGGATGGGTAGCCCAATCTGAATAAGATGCTTTTGCATCTTATTCAGATACGCTTGCTGTGCAGCAGAAAGCAATTCTGGACTATCTGACAGAAAAGCAACACGGTATGCCTGGCAAATCAACTGGCTGAGCGTAGTTTTCCCCTGGCCGGGTCCGCCGAGAATTACACAATGCGGTTTGCCGACATCTTCGAGTCGACTTGGCCGGAGGATTCTATCTCCTTTACCAAGAGCGACAGCCGCTGCGCCAACAGATGACTGAGTGCTGGGAAGGTCTTCAAGAACCACCTTCAGGTCAATTGCGATATCGGCGAGATCCAACCGTTGGTTGTCACCCTCGCCTGCTTGATGCAAACGCACCCGTCGATCCGCAGCTAGCTGCATGACGGCGTAGGTAGTTGCGCGCTCAGCTACATCCGCGTGGCCACTACCTTCCATAAGTCGACGGAGATGAGCCAGGACGTCGCCTGCCGTGACGAGCGCCTCGTACGGTTGGCGGATTTCCGGATAGAGGTCCAAAAAGGCACAGAGTTGATCAAAATGCCAAACTTTGAATCCCTCGATTGGGAGCTTCAGCTCCGTGATGAGATTTTCGATCTCACGTTTCACAGTATCGATGCCACCAGACCCGGCGACGGGCGACAGTACTACGTTGGTGGCAAACAATAGATACTGGGGAAGTTCACGTTCCTTGGCGCGCTTCGATCGCGGATTCGCCCAGTGGTTGAGTTCTCGCTTTGCTTCTGACAGGAACCATGCCGTATCCATCTCAGTTCCCATAGGCCGGGCCCGGAACTTCGACTGAAGGACACCGTATCCATCCCACGGCTCTTCAGGATCTGGGGCGGGATACCGTGTGCGTCCGCGGAAGGCTGCCTCCCGCCCTCCATCGGGGCCGTCACCGAAGACTTCGACGCCCGCGCCGAACACGCGTAACGCAAGGGCTTGGGTGAGGTGTTCGAACTCTCGTGTGCCGAGACGGGTAAGGTCGTAGTCCACCCACATCATCATCCAGGTACACCGTGGGGGAGTTCAATGCTACGGACGTAGTTCTCCGGTACTGCAAGTTTGTGGCAGAACGAGCGAAGGTTTGCCCACCAGGGTGCCCCTCATCAGGTTGTCGATGAGTCCGCTGCCAGCAACCGACGTCCGTCGTGAGCACGAACTCGCGGCTCCCTGGTATCGAGGGCGTCAAGAACCCGCACCGCGTACGCCTCCACCATGTGGCTCTCGACTTCTTCGCGGGTGAACCAGCGCACGTCAACGGACTCGTCTGATGTGCGCTCCTCGCCAGTGACGGGCCGGCAGCGGAAGACCAGGGCTACGACGCCGCGTTTCATGTTCTTGTAGACGCCGGTCAGGCGCTCCGTCTCGACCTTGATTCCGGTCTCTTCCAAGACCTCTCGGCAGGCGCCGTCCTCGGGGCGTTCGTCCAGTTCGAGGACGCCGCCCGGGGCTTCCCAGGCGCCGTTGTCAGCACGCTTGATCACGAGAACGCGGCCGTCCTCGCGGACCACCACGCCGGCCACCGAAACCGAGTGAAGCGACATTGACCGGCCCTCCCGGTTAGCGTTACTCATGTACAGGAGCATAGGAGGACTGAAGGACATGGGCACAGCAGCCTCTAGAGACTCAGGTCAGCCACGGTACCTACAGATCGCGGAAGACCTGGCTCAGCAGATCAGGTCCGGAGTCCTCCCCGCAGGAGCCAAGGTTCCCAGCGAGTCGGAGCTCATGGCCCGCTACTCCGTGTCGCAGGGCACGGCGCGCAAGGCCGTGGCGGAGCTCCGGCCCACCGGCTTGATCGACACCCACCACGGCAAGGGCTCGTTCGTGAAGAGCCAGCCGCCGGTACGCCGTAAGTCGTCCGACCGCTTCCGCCGGTCCCACCGCAAGGCCGGCAAGGCCGCCTACCTCGCGGAGTCCGAGCAGGCCGGGAAGACCGCTGGCGTCACCGTGCTGTACGTCGGCCCCACCGAGGCGCCGCAGGAGATCGCGGAACGGCTGGGCGTCATCACCGGCACGAAGGTGCTGGCGCGTCGGCGCCTGTACTTCAGCAACGGGACGCCGACGGAGGAGGCAACGTCGTACCTTCCGTGGGACATCGCCGAGGACATCCCCGAGCTGCTCGCGGAGAACCCTGGGGGAGGCGGCATCTACGCCCGCCTGGAAGAGAACGGGCACATGCTGAAGGAGTTCACAGAGACCGTTCGGGCCCGGCTCGCGACGAAGCAGGAGACCAGCGCCCTGAGCCTGAGCCCCGGCTCGCCCGTGATCCACCTGGTCCGGAACGCGGAGAGCGAGGACGGCCGGGTGGTCGAGGTCTGCGACACCGTCATGGCCGCTGACCAGTTCGTTCTCGACTACCGCATCCCCGCCGGAGACTGACGAAGCCTCACCTCCCCCAGCCCGTCGCGAAGAAAGCTCTCGCGGCGGGTTGACTCATGTACAGGAGTTGGGCATTCTCATGGCAGCAACTCCTGCACATAAGTACATGAGTGAAGGAGTTCAGGGGCCACTGGTCCCGTGCATTGCCTGCCTGGACGCCTTCACCGGCGCCCAAGTGCACCACCCAGGAGCCCCGCAGCGGACGGGGGGAGGCGACCCGGCGCCTTGTCATTCACCGGAGGGCTTAGACCGAAAGGTCATGTCTCCATACGCCTTCGCCAGGCACAACGGCTCTACCTCGTAAGGGAGTTGCTGGCCTGAAGGAGACACGCACCACCACACTCACCCGCCGCGCTCCAGTGCGGCGGCCGGTTGCCTCCTCCGCCCGAGCGGCTCACTGCCGTACGGACGGGGTTGAGGGGAGCCGGACAGTCCGGATCTATCTCCCAAGGAGCCTCGATGTCCGCTACCGCGTTCGCTGCCGTGTTCATTGCCCTGTACGTCGCTCACAGCGTGGGCGACCACTGGGTGCAGACCTCCTGCCAGTCCGCCGACAAGGGCAAGCCGGGATGGATCGGCCGCCTGGCCGGCGCCCGGCACGTAGCCACCCTGACCGCTACCAAGCTCGCCTTACTCCTCCCCGCCGCCGCCCTGTTGGGCCTGAACCTCTCGGTTCTTGGACTGACCGTCGGTATGGGCGTGGACGCGGTGACGCACTGGTGGGCCGACCGCCGCAGCACGTTGGCGTGGCTGGCCAAGGTCACCGGCAAGGCCGAGTTCTACAGCCTCGGCACCGCCGCCCACCCCGCGCACCCCGTCACCGCCAAGGGCGGCCCGGCCGCTCACCTCGGCACCGGCGCCTACGCGCTGGACCAGTCCTTCCACCACCTGTGGCTGCTGGTCGCCGCACTCATCATCGCCACCGTCTGAATCCACCCCACACGACGGCGCGGCTCCGGTGCTGGAACACCGGAGCCGCTGTTGGGCCGTCACTTCGAGAGGAACCACGACCCATGAAGCTCATTCTCCCCGCCCAGGACCACTTCACCGCCACCGCGATCGACCTGGAGCCGACCGCCGCCGAACTCGACGCGATCGAGCAGGAGATGCCGGTCATCTCCGCCGAGGTCGAGTTGCTGGACGCGCAGATCATGACGCTCGACCGGCTCCCGAACGAGCTGGACGCCCGCCGCCTCCGCCGGGCCCGGCGCAAGGTGCTCGCCACCCGCCGTGAGCTGGCCAACCAGGCCGAGGCGGGGGGCGCGGCATGAACGCCAAGACCACCAAGACCGTCCTGCCCGCCGTCGCGATGACGGCGGTGTCCATGGTCCTGACCCTGGCCGTCGTCGTGATGTGGCTCGGCACCTCGGTGCCCTGGCCCGTGGCCCTGGTCGTCGGCCTCGGCATCGACGGAGGGTGGCTGGCCACCCTCGCCTACGAACGCCGCCTGGCAGCCCAAGGCGACCACAACGGCGCGGTCACCGCCGTCGGCTGGTGCTTCGGCCTGCTCGCCGCCGGCGTCCTGGTCGCCCACGCGCTCACCGCCGAGAATTCCGCCGGCGCGTGGCTGGCAGTGACATGGCTGCCGATCGCCGCCAAGGCCCTTTGGCTGGTGCACAGCCTGTGGGAGCGCACCGCGCTCACCCCCGGCGCGCTCGGAGCGATCCGGGGCATCCAGCAAGAGGCCCGCGACGAAGCGGCCGTGGCACGCGCCCGACTGCGGGCCGAGGCGGTCACCGAGGAGACGCGGCTGACGGCCGTGACGGCGGCCGGGGCGCGTGTCGCACACGTCCAGGCCAAGACCGCCCAGACCCTCTCGCGCGCATGGTCGACGCTGAAGACGGCACGGGACGGTGAGGACACCGGACCGGCGCTGACCAGCGTGACGGCCCCCGTCACGCCCGGCGTCACGGCCCGCTGGGAACTCCCCGTCTGGGGCCCCACTGAGGCGGTCGCCGCACTCCCGGAGGCGGCGCCCGGCCTCACTGACGAAGCGCTGGACGCGTTGGTCGACGAGATCCGGTACAGCGAGGCGCCGCCGCTGTCGTACCGCGAGATGGCCGTTCGCTTCCGCGCCGCCGGCCACTCCGCTTCCGAGGTCCGCTTGCGGGCCGCATGGAAGCGCGTCGCCGCGTGACGCGGCTTGGCCTGGCCGTCTACCTCGACCCATCGCACTCCCCGAGGAGCACCTGACATGGGCAACTCCGACATCCGCCGCATGGACCGCGAGATCCGGGCCACCGAGAAGAAGCTGGAAGCGGTCCGCCGGGGCGAGTCGTGGCCGATGAACGGCAGCGAGCGCCGGGCCATGGCCCGCGCCCTGGCCGGCGGCTCCTACCGCGCCGCCCGGGGCCGCAGCACCGGCCGCGCTGAAGAGCAGATCGACTCCCTCGGCAGCGCTGCCGAGACGCGGCTGAACGCGGAACTGACCGCCCTGTACAGCGAGCGTCAACGCCTCATCACCGAGGCTGCCCGCGACAAGGCCCAGAAGAAGTCCTCCGGCTGGTTCTGACCAGCCCCTTTCGGTGCCGGGGCGGCCGCCTCTTTCCACGGACACGGCCACCCCGGCTCTCCCGCTCACTCTCGCCCCCCGAGGGGGCAGTCAGGAGCACTTCCAGCATGTCTGAGAACATCGTCCACCTCCACAAGCCCGCCACCCCCCCCCGACTCCCGACACCGCCCCCACCGTGCTCACGGTCGTGCCCGAGGCGCCGCCGGCCCGGCCCGTGCCGCTGTGGGTCCGCTCCGGACGCGCCGTGAAGACCGCCGCCACACACGAGTCGACCCGGGCCACGGTCCGGGCGGCGGCCCGCCACAGCCTCTACACCCTCAACGGCGGCCGGATTGCCGCCCGTCGGGCCTGGGACGGCCGTACCGGGTCCCGCTACGAGCGGATGATCCGGGCGGCGGAAGCCGCGGGGAACCTGGAAGCGGCGGAAGAGTGGGAGGAGCGGTTGCAGCGCTTCCGCGCCGCCCGCCACCACCGCCGCATGGACCTCCTGCACTCGCCCGTGGAGGCCGCCAAGGGCGTGGCCGTCGGCGCCGGCATGAGCATCGGCGTCCTGGTCGCCCTCGGCGTCGTCATGGCCATCAACACCGGGCACGTCGGCGACGTGATCACGCCGCTGTCGGCGACGGTCGACTTCATCGCCCTGCTCATCCGGATCGTGCAGGTCGTATGGGGCCCGGCGCTCTCCATCGGCCCCTTCCTGGCCCTGCTGGCCCTGTGGTCGGTGGGCCGCAAGCAGCACGCCGCCCCCTCCTGGGCACTGCCCGCCAACGTTCGATCGGATGAGGGGGAGCCGATCACGCCGTCCATCGTGGTCAAGGCCCTGCGCGACCTCGGAGTACCCGCCTTGGCACGAGCCATCAAGGAAATGGGCGACGCCGGCGCGAGCATGCTCGGTCCCATCCGGATCGCCGGATGCGGTGTCGAGGTCGACGTGACCCTGCCTTCCGGGGTGTCGACCAACGAGGTGCAGGGCAAGCGCCGCAAGCTCGCCGAGAACCTGACCCGGCACGAGCACGAAGTGTTCATCACCATCCCCCAGGCGGCGCGCACGGTCCGGCTGTGGGTGGCCGACTCGGGTGCGCTGGACGAGCCGATCGGCCCGTCTCCGCTGGTCACCGACGAGTCGATGACCGCCGACTACGCCAAGGGACGCGCCCCTTGGGGGCAGGACCTGCGCGGGGATGCGGCGGCGCTGAGCCTGTATCAGCGCCACCTGCTGATCACGGGTCTGTCGAACCAGGGCAAGACCGTGGCCCTGCGCTCCCTGGCCCTGTGGCTCGCGCTGGACAAGTCGGTGCAGTTCCTCATGGGTGACCTCAAGGGTGTGGGCGACTGGGCCATGTTCGACGGTCTCGCCACGACCCTGATCCAGGGGCCGACGGATGAGCACGTGATCCAGGTGACCGAGATGGTCGAGGGGGCGGTGGACGAGATGAACCGCCGTATCCAGGCGCCGCCCGGCACGGTGTTCCCGCCGCTGATCGTGCTGGTCGACGAAGCGCAGGTGGCGTTCATGTGCCCGGCCAAGGACGACGAGAAGCGCCCGTACGGCGGGTCGAAGGCGAACTCCCGGTACTTCATGGCCGTCCGGAAGATCCACAACCAGGGGCGGGCCGTGAACGTGCTGATGTGGCAGGGCACCCAGGACCCGACGAACGAGAACCTTCCCAAGCTGGTCCGCGAGGGCGCCCACACACGCGCCTCCCTCGCTCTGGGCACCGAGTCGCAGGCCCGCATGGCCCTGGGGGACAAGGCCGTTGACGGCGGGGCGGCTCCGAACCTGCTGCGTCCGGGCCTGGACCGGGGAACCCTGGTCGTCGCTTCCGACGGCATCACCATCCCGGCCGGACAGTCGTCCATCACGGTGCGCACGCACTACATCGACGACGATGCAGCCGAAGCGATCACCAACCGGGCCAAGGCCCTGCGCGACGGCGTCACCACCCTGCACGCCATCGAACGAGAAGAGGAGCACGACCCGCTCGCCGACATCGCCGCCGTCGTCGGCGACGCGTCCCGCGTGCGGACCAAGGACGTGCTGGCGCGGCTCGCCGCGCGGAACGCGGACGCTTACGGCGACTGGTCGTTCATCGACCTCAAGCGGGTCCTGGACGACGCCGGCGCCGAGCCGTACAAGTCCGACGGCGTCATGGTCGTCGCCCGCGACCGCGTCGCCCGCGCCCTCGCCAACCGCGACAACGAGGGTTCCGTTTCCGCCGACGGATGACAGGGAGACGACGCGCGACGGGTCAGGGAGGCAGGGAGAACTCCCTGACCGCCTCCCTGACCCGCATCCATGGTCCTGACCTGCACAAATGATCGTGCAGGGAGTCAGGGAGGCCCGCAGGTCAGACCCTCCGAACCCCCCTCCACAACGCCCCCGGAAGGGGGGTGTCTGTGCCTCCCTGGCCACGCGCCGGAAGGGATTCCGCATGCACCCCGACACCACCCCCCAAACGGCCGCCGCGGGCGCCGGACTGAGCGAGGCTCAGGCCGAGTACGAAGCCCGGCGGATCATCGCCGACGCCTACCGGCCCACCGCCTACCGCGACGACACCCCGGTACCCGCCCACGGCGACACCCCGCCCGTCGCCCAGCCCGGACGGCCCCCGATGAGCCAGGGCGCCACCGATGCCAGCGTGCTCATGCTCGCCGGCGGAACCGCCACCGCCATGGTCGGCGGCACGGCAGCCGTCCTGATGTACGTGTCCCAGTTCGCCGACCCGGTCGTGTGCGGCCTCGTGCTCGGCGCCCCCACGGCCCTCGTGCTCGCCCTCGCCCGGCTTGCCAAGCGCGCCAAGCCCGCCCCGGACATCCACCACCACTACCAAGGCCCCGTCTACCAGGACCGGCGCACCGTCCACAGCCGCACGACCGGCGTGTGGGCCAAGACCAACAACCAGCAGTAACACCAAGGGCGGCCCCTCTCACGCCAATGAACCGGGCCGCCCTTGCCCAACCGTCCTCAACAGACCTGTTGGAGGTCTCCAGCATGACCCAAACCACCGACATCCGGCGAGACGACCACCGGCCCTTGCTGCTGGACCTGTTCTCCTGCGCCGGCGGTGCCGCCACGGGCTACGCCCGCGCCGGGTTTCGCGTCCACGGCTGCGACATCGCCGAACGCCCCAACTACCCGTTCATCTGCCATCAGGGCGACGCCCTCGAATACCTCGCCCGCCTCATCGCCACCGGCGAGATCCGACGGTACGGGTTCGTGCACGCCTCCCCGCCCTGCCAGCACGGATGCGCACTCACTGTCGGCACTAACGCCTCGCAGGGCTGGGGACGCGCGCACGTCGACCTCGTCGCGCCCACCCGTGAGCTGTTGGACGCCACCGGCCTGCCGTACGTGATCGAGCAGCCCAACGGCCGCGCGAAGATCCGCAAAGACCTCACCCTGTGCGGCGAGATGTTCGGCCTCGGAGTGATCCGGCACCGCAACTTCGAGGCCGGCGGCTGGAGCATCGAGCAGCCCGCCCACCGCCCGCACCGAGGCCGCGTGCGCGGCTACCGACACGGCCAGTACTTCGACGGCCCGTATGTCGCCGCCTACGGCAACGGCGGCGGCAAACCGTCCATCTCGGAGCTACAAGCCGCGATGGGCATCGACTGGACCGACGTGCGCGAGGAACTGACCGAGGCCATCCCCCCGGCCTACACCGAGCACATCGGCGCCGCGTTCCTCGCCACGGCCACGCTGGGGGTGGCGGCATGAGCGAGACGCCGCATTCCCTGCACACCGCGTTGAGCCTCGCGTCGTCCGGCGTGCCGGTGTTGCCCCTGCGGCGGGGCAAGGTGCCGTTCGGCAACTGCCGCTCCTGCGCCAAGAACGCGTGCGGCGGCCGGCCGAACATGAAGTCTGCGGGTCCCTGCCGGTGCCCCGGCGTATGCCACGCGTGGGCCGCCGCCACCACCGACCCGGCCGTCATTACCTCGGCCCCGTGGGCAGCGGCGTGGCGGCAGGCGGTGTGCGTCGGCTACCACCCCGGCGGCGCCGGCCTGACCGTGGTCGACCTGGACAACGCGGACGCCATCGCATGGGCCCGTACGGCTCTGCCCGCCACGCGAACCGTGTCGACGACACGCGGTGAGCACTGGATCTACCGAGGCAACATGGGATCGTCCAACGCGGTGCGTCCCGGTGTCGACATCAAGTCGACCATGTCCTACGCCCGGTGGCTCGGTCCCGGCACTGGCACCATGACCGCCCTGCCCGACGCCGTACGCGCCCTGATCGTCAAGGAGCCGTCGTCGGTCCGGCCCGCGAGGGGCGCCGTCGCCGTGCCCGTGCCGGTCGGGGGCGTGGAATGCCACCACCGCACGCCCACCTATCTGGCCCGGGGCATCGCGATGGCTGAGCAGCGCATCTCCGAGGCGAGCAGCGCGGTGCACACCACCGTCTACCGGACCTTCCTCGCCGTGCTCTCCACCCATGGCCGGTGCGGCTGCCTCACCGACGCGCACGTCACGCGGCTGTTCACCGCCGCGCAGGCTAAGGGTGAATCGCCCCGGCACTGCGCCGACGCGTGGACCAACGCCCGCACTGCCCTGGGGATGTGAGCCATGTCCGAGGACGACAAGACGCCGGCCCGCCAGATCATCACCGACTACGCACAAGCGCACTTCCGGTACTTCCGCACCATCGACGGCACCGTGTACGCGCAGAAGAACGGCCACCCTGTGGCCCGGCCCATCCGCTCCCAGGGCACCACTGGAAGCCACCGCCAGGAACTCATGGTCGGCCTGTACAGGGACGGGGTCGGCGTGTTCAACGGAACGGCACTCAAGGAGGCGTTGGACTTGATCGAAGCACTCGCACTGACCGAGGACGTACAGCCCACCCACATCCGCGTGGCGCCCGGGTTCGACGGGGCGACCTGGCTCGACCTGGGCCGCGACGACGGCAAGTCCGTCCGCATCCACCCCACCGGCTGGGACGTCCTCACCCCTGACCCGCAGGAAGTCTGCTGGCGGCGCACCCAGCTCACCGGCGAACTCCCCCTGCCCGCCGCGGACACCAACGGCAAGGGCATCGATCTCCTGCTCCGCTTGTGCAACTTCGCCAGCGCCGAGACCGAGTGCCTGGCCATCGCCTGGCTGATCGGCTGCCTGGAGCCGTCCGTGCCCGTGCCCGCCCCGTTCCTCACCGGCCCCCAAGGGGCGGGAAAGTCCACCGGCGGCCGGATGCTGGTGCGGATCATCGAGGGGATGAGCGGTGACCTGCGCCGGGCGCCGAAGGACGAGGAGAACATGATCACGGCCGTCGCTGCCGGATGGGTCACCGCTTTGGACAACCTCTCTCACCTGCCCCCGGACCTGTCCGACCTCATGTGCTGCATCGTGACCGGCGCCGAGAGCATCAAGCGCGCCCTGTTCACCGACGGCGATGTCGTCCGCTCCCGTTACCGGCGCCCCATGCTCCTGACCGGTATCGATGTCGGCGTCATCCGCCCGGACCTCGCCGAACGCCTCCTCCCGCTCCGTCTCGTGCGGCCCCGGGTGCGGCGCACTGAGGCAGAGCTGTGGACGGAGTACGCGGAGATCCTGCCGGCCGTGCTCGGTTCCCTGCTGGACCTGACGGTCAAGGTGCGTGCCGCCCAGGCGGACACCCCCACCGACCTGCGGATGGCCGACTTCGCCCACCTGTGCGCGCAGCTCGACGCGGCTACCGGCTTCGGCTCGCTGGCCGCGTACCGGGCCAGCCTCGATGACCTCAACGACGACGTCATCGAAGGTGACCTACTGGCGCAGACGGTTTTGAACCACGCGGCCGGCCTCGACGCGGGTACGGAAGTCCGTATGACGTCCTCGGAGTGGCTGCACTGCCTCACAAGCCTCTACAGCGGCGAGGAGTGCCGTCCCCTGCCCAAGGGCTGGCCCACCACCGGCAAGGTCCTCTCCGACCGCCTCAAGCGCCTGCAGCCGACCCTTGCCGCACGCGGCGTCCTCATCGACTGGGGCCGCACCAGCGCCGCCCGCTACATCGAGATGACCCGCCCCGCGACACTGCCCCCGCAGCAGCAGGAAGCGGCGTTCTGACCCGCGCCGTCACGGCGCCGCACTGAACAAGCAAGAGGAGCACCCCCATCGCGATGGGCGTGCTCCTCTTGCTGTTCCGGCGGCTTGCCGCCGCTGCGCAAGACGTGCCGCGCAGCGGCTCCTTCTTCACGTCCTGAGCCGCGCCGCACCACCACAGACACCACCCTCTTTTTCCTAAGAGAAGAGATCTTGCGTCACCCACGTCACCAGCCAGCTCAACCCGGCCCCTGACCAGCGGTGACAGCGGTGACGCAGACGGCAAAACCTGCGTCAGCCCACGTCACCCGCGTCACCGGTGACAGAACTCCGCCCCGCCCCGTGACACGCCCCGAGCTGACCGCGTCACCGCATAACCACAGGTCAGAGCCACAAATGACGTGCCTGACGCGATGACGCAGAAATCCACATCTCGGACAGGCGCGGGCCCCAAGAAGCCCCCGAACCAACTCCATTCGCAGTTCCAGCCCTCTTCCGGAGGTCTCAACGTGCTGACCGTCGTCGCGAGCGACCCGCAAGCCCTCACCGTCCCGGAGGTCATGACCGCTCTGAGGTTCAGCCGCAGCAAGGTCTACGACCTGATCCGCTCCGGCACCCTGCCGAGCTTCACCGAGGGCCGCGCCCGTCGCATCCCCCTCGACGCACTCCGCACCTACATCGACAACAAGCTTGAGGAGGCTGCCTGATGGCCAAGAGGCGTGCCAACGGAGAAGGCACCATCACGAAGCGCACCGACGGCCGCTATCACGCAGCCGCGTACGTCTACCGGCCCGACGGCACCCGCGTCCGCAAGTTCGTCTACGGCAAGACGCGCGAGGAGGTGGGCAACAAACTCATCGAACTGCAGGAGAAGACCCGGCAGGGCATCCCGGCCGCCACCTCGGCCATGCCGTTCGGCGACTTCCTCACCTACTGGCTCGCAGCGATCGCCCCCACCCGCCTCAAGCCCGCGACGCTCAACAGTTACGAGGGCCTGTCCCGGCTCTACATCAAGCCCGCCCTCGGCAAGAAGAAGCTCAACCGCCTCTCCCCCACCGACATCCGGCTGTTCCTCGCGGAGTTCAAGGGCGGCTGTCTCTGCTGCCTCCGTGGAGTCGACGCAGCGCGCGCCAAGGAAGACCGGACGTGCTGCGCCGTGAACAAGTGCTGCAAGCGCCGGCCGTCGGCCCGCACCGTCCAGTACGTCCACGCCGTGCTCCGCTCCGCGCTGCAGCAGGCCGTCCGGGAAGAACTCATCGCACGCAACGTCGCCCGCATCGTCGAGACACCCACCGTCGAACGCCAGGAGGTATGTCCGTTGGACGCTGCGGAGGCCAGAATCCTGCTCAGGACGACCCGCAACCACCGGCTCTACGCCCTATGGCTGCTGCTCCTCTCCACCGGCCTGCGGCGCGGAGAAGCCCTCGGACTCACCTGGTCGGACATCGACCTGGAGGCCGGCCAGCTCCGGGTTCGTCGCAACCTCCAGCGCATCAAGCGCGAGCTGCTCTTCGGCACGCCGAAAACGGCACGCTCGCTCCGGACGGTGTCGCTCCCTCGGAAGTGTGTGACGGCCCTCATCGCCCACCAGGCGCAGCAGGAGAAGGAACGAACGGTGGCCGGCGCCAAATGGCAGCCAGTCCCCGGCCACCCGAGCGGCCTGGTCTTCACCACGGCCACCGGCCGGGCCACCGACCCTCGCAGCCTCAACCGGATGCTCACGATCCTGTGCCGGGACGCCAAGGTGCGCCGGGTCCGCGTGCACGACCTCCGGCACACCTGCGCCTCACTGCTGCTGGCCCAGGGCGTCGACCCGCGCACGATCATGGAGACGCTCGGCCACAGCACCATCACCATGACGCTCGACACCTACGCACACGTGATGCAGACCACTCTCAAGGCGGCGGCCGACCGGATGGACGACGCCCTTGGGGTTGACGACCTGGAGGACGACGAGGAGGGGGAGCCGGGCTCTGCGCCGGCCGCGTGACGGGCGTCAGCGTCAGCGTTGATGTCACCTGCTGATGTCAAAGGCCCCCTGGACGATGTCCAGGGGGCCTTTGACCTGTGTGCGCTCGGCAGGATTCGAACCTGCAACCTTCTGATCCGTAGTCAGATGCTCTATCCGTTAAGCTACGAGCGCTTGGCTTTCCGGCGGTTTTTCTTGGCCGGTCGGCGTTGCGAGAACAACATTACATGACCTGCGCCGTGAGGTGAAATCCATTCGCCGGACCGCCTCTGACCTGGGGAAATGGCTCCTCAGGGGGTTCTGGGGAGCTACTCGGGCCAGGCGGAGTCCTCGATGATCCGGACGAAGTTCGGGCGGGTGTAGCCCTCTTCGAAGCGGTCCAGGACGTCGGCCTTCACGTTGCCGAATGTGGTCTGGGGGCGGTGGGCCAGTCCGGCGTGGAAGGCGTGCAGGATGCGCCGCTTGAAGTCGGGGCGGGGGTGGGCGGCGACGATCGCCTCGCGGGTCTTCGGCGGGAGGGTGTCGTAGCCGATGCCCAGGACGTCCAGTTCGACGCCGGCTGTCACGAGCGCCACTTCGGGGGCCATGTGGTGCGGGATCTCCGGGGTGGTGTGCAGGGCGATGCCCTCCCAGACGAGGCGGGCGCGGTCCTCGGGGATGCCGCGGGAGGTCAGGAAGGCCCGCGCCTCGTCGGCGCCGTCGAGCTCGAAGCGTTGCTGGGAGCTGCGGAACTTCCCGGTCAGGCCGAGGTCGTGGAAGAGCGCGCCGACGTAGAGCAGCTCCGGGTCGAAGTCGAGGCGGTGGTGCAGGCCGTGGCGGGCGCCGAAGAGGTAGACGCGGCGGGAGTGGTGGTAGATCAGGTCGTCGGTGACGTCGCGGATGAGTTCGGTGGCCTCCCGGGCGAGCGTGCTGTCCGGGACGGGGATGCCGGGGATATCTGGAATGTCGGAGATGTGAGGGATGTCGGGAGTGATGGGCTCGGGGCGGGGTTGGTGTGTCATGGGTTCAGCGTCGCGCGGGGCGGCGAGCCGCGCCCGGTGTGATCGGGACGGGTGGCCCACAGATGTGGACAAGGCCGAGGGGCGTGGCGCGCGGCGGTCGGTCAGCGGGCCGTGGTGTGGAAGCGGGCGCGGTAGGCGGACGGGGTGACGCCGAAGCGGCGGAGGAAGAGGCGGCGCAGGGATTCGTCGCTGCCGATGCCGGTGCGGCGGGCGGTGGCGGTGACCGATTCGCCGTTCGCGAGGAAGGTCTGGGCGGCCTCCAGGCGTACGGCTTCGACGTAGCCGGCCGGGGTGGTGCCGGTGTGCTCGCGGAAGAGGCGGCTGAGGTGGCGGGTGCTGAGGCCCGCTCGCGCGGCCAGCGGGGCGAGGGAGTGGTCGGCTGCCGGGTCGGCGGCGATCGCGTCCAGGAGGGCGCGCAGGGCGTCGTGGCGGGGCCGCGGGGTGCGGGCGGGCACCGAGAACTGTGACTGGCCGCCCGGCCGCTGCATGAAGACGACCAGGTCGCGGGCCACCTCGCGGGCCAGATCCGGGCCCTCGTCCGCCTCGACCAGGGCCAGCGCGAGGTCGATGCCGGCCGAGACGCCGGCGGAGGTGAAGACGGTGCCGTCCTGGACGTAGAGGGCGTCCGGGTCCACGGAGACGGACGGGTAGCGGGCGGCGAGGGTGCCGGTGTGG
Source organism: Streptomyces sp. NPDC101393 (assembly GCF_044767385.1). NCBI lineage: Bacteria > Bacillati > Actinomycetota > Actinomycetes > Kitasatosporales > Streptomycetaceae > Streptomyces > Streptomyces sp. NPDC101393. The sequence continues at coordinate 161,971 of NZ_JBIWNU010000005.1, forward strand.
CGCCAGTGGGTGGTGGCGCGGCGCCCGTCGAGGAGTCCCGCGTCCGCCAGCGCGAACGCCCCGGCGCAGACCGAGGCGGTCCGGCGGGAGCGGGCGGCGAGGGTGCGTACGGCGTCCGGCAGGCCGGGCGGGAAGCGTCCCTCGGTGAGTTCCTCGGCGCCGGGGACCAGGACGGTGTCGGCCGGAGGGGAGAGGTGGGCGGCGGCGTCGACCGCGAGGCGGGTGCCGGAGGCGGCGGTGATGTCGCGGCCGTCCGGTGAGCAGATGCGGATCTCGTAGTGCCCGCCGAGCCGTGCCGCGGCGCTGAAGACCTCCAACGGGCCCGTCACGTCCAGCAGTCGGGCGCCTTCGAAGGCCAGCATGAGGATGCGGCGGGCGGCCCCGGGAGCGTGAGCGGGCGCGGGGGTGGTCTCGGGCATGGCCCGGAGCGTAGTGCGCGGGGCGGCGGGCCGGCGCGTGCGCGGTGCGCACGGAACGCGTCAGGCCCCGGTCGCGGACGACCGGGGCCTGACAAGAGGAGCGGAGGCGGAGGGATTTGAACCCTCGATGGGGGGTAAACCCCAAACCGCATTAGCAGTGCGGCGCCATAGACCGGACTAGGCGACGCCTCCACACACCCCACGCGCGCAAACGCGCTGTGGTGTGTCCAGATGATGGCACAGCTCTGCGGGCTGTCACCAATCGCCCCCTACCGTACTAGGCGCGCGCACCGGCCCGCAAAGACGTTCCTGCGGCGCAACGTCGGGCCTGTCGGCGCGTTAGGGGTGTCGGGAACGTACGGCAGGACGGCCGTGCGCCCCGGCGTGTACGCACCGCGTACCGCCCCGCACTCGTCTCACTGGAGTCTGTGATGCCGCACCGCCGCCGGACCCCCTTCGCGCCCCGCACCTCCCGCAGGTCCCGCAGGTCCTTCTACGCCGCGGCCGCCACCGCCGCCGTGTCCGTCGTTTCCGCCGTGTCCGCGCTCGCCCTGACGACGCCCGCCGCCACCGCCGCCCCGATCCCGCTGCCCGAGCACCGGACGTTCGCGGCCGGTTCCCTGCTGCCCGTGGGCGACCGGGTCATCGGCGACCGGGTGATCGGCGACCGGGTGATCGGCGTCCTGGCCCCCACCGACCACCTCACGGTCACCGTCACCGACTCCGGTTCGGCGCGGACCGACGGCACGTACGAGCTGTACTGCCACCCCGACGGCGGGAGCCATCGCGCCGCGACCGCCGCCTGCGACGCGGTCGACCGGCAGACGAAGTGGGGAAAGGACCCGTTCGCCCCGGTTCGGCAGGGGGCGCGCTGCACGATGATGTACGGCGGTCCGGCCACCGCGCATGTCACCGGGACCTGGGCCGGACGCCCGGTGAACGCCGACTTCCGGCGCACCAACGGATGTGAGATCAGCCGCTGGGGACGCTTCGAACCTCTGCTCCCGGTGACCACTTCCTGACCCGGTTCGTGGCGGAGTAGCGGGCCAGGTCAGGACGCGGGGCACATGTCCGGCGTGCGGTGAGTCGCACCGGACCGTGGCATTACCTCCTCGTCATCCGCCTCCACGCCTGGGGCAAGTGCCCGTAGACTCCAGACCAGCGATCCGCCACGGTGGGTCGGCAAGGTGCGGTAACAGGGAGGAAGCGTCGTCGTGAGCAGCAGGCCATCCCGAGGCGCTGCTCGCCTCGCAGCCATACTCGACGCCCTCCCGGACGCGCTGTTGCTCGTCAACTGCAACGGCACGGTCGTCAACGCCAACACCATCGCGCTGGAGACCTTCGAGGCGCCGGGCACGGCCCTGGTGGGGCGCGGCCTCCTCGATCTGCTGCCGTCCTTCGACTCCAAGCGCATTCCCGGCTCCATGCGGCGCCGGGACGAGGAGACCGAGGGCCCGCGTACCAAGCCGACCCGCATGGTCGCGCGGCGCACCGACGGCACGGAGCTGCTGGTCGAGGTGACCAGCGCGAATCTTGAGGACGGCCGCACCCCGTACGAGTCCGCCTTCGAGGCCGCGTACGCCGACCACCGGACCGGCTACACCGGCGATGAGCTGCTGATGCTCGTGGTGCGCGACCTGACGGGAACGCTGGACACCGAGACCGAGCTGGCCCGCCAGCAGCGGCAGACCGAGATGATTCTGCGGGCCGCTGCCGAGGGTGTGGTCGGGGTCGACGCGGACGGCAAGGTCGTCCTGGTCAATCCGTCCGCCGCGCAGATCCTGGGCTTCCGGGCGAGCGAGCTGGGCGGCAAGGAGCTGCATCCGCTGATCCACCACTCGCGGGCGGACGGTTCGCCGCTGCCGTGGGAGGACACCCCGCTCGCCGACACCCTCAAGTCCGGGCGCAAGCACCGGGTGCGCGGGCAGGCGCTGTGGGCGAAGGACGGCCGGGCGGTGGCCGTTGACCTGACGACGGCGCCGGTGCGGGACGGCGATCAGCTCGTCGGCGCGGTGATGACCTTCACCGACCGGCGCCCGTATGACGCGCTGGCGGCCCGGCACGCCCAGCTGCTCGCCGTGCTCGACCAGGCGCTGCGCGGCCCGCTGGAGGAGCTGAACGGCGAGCTGAGCACGCTCGCCTCCGACCCCGCCGGGCAGCTGTGGCCCGAGGCCAACCAGATCCTGCACCACCTCGCCGCCGGGCACGCCCGGATGACGACGCTGGTGGACAACGTCCTGAGCTATCAGCGGCTGGACTCCGGCACGGACCGGCTGCATCGCACCAAGGTCTCGCTGGACACCGTCGTCGCCGCGGGTGTGGAGGGCGCGATCGAGCTGATCGGCCCGGGGCGCGCGCAGTTCGCGGTGCACGCGCCGCCGATCGAGGCCACGGTGGACGCCGACCGGATCGCTCAGGCGCTGTCGCATCTGATCGCCGATGTCGCGGGCGTGGACTCGACGGGCCGGATGCCGGTGGGTGACGGCGGCGCGGGAGCCGGCCAGGACGGGCGGGCGGGCGTTGCCCGGATGGGGCCGATTCCCGGTGACTCGACGATCGTGGTGGCGGCGGCGCAGCGCGGCGACGTCGTACGGATCGAGGTGCGCGGGCCGTACGGCGGCGGCGATCCGGTGCACGAGCCGATCGTGCGCGGGATCGTGCGGCAGCACGGCGGCCTGATGCAGACCCACGAGGTGCCTGGCGCGCCGGGCGCGGGCGGCAGCGCGTATGTGCTGGAACTGCCGGTGGCGGCGAAGGGCTCGACGCCGTCCGGGACGGATGAGGGGGCGCAGGCGCCCGGGGCGGACGGGGCTGCCGGGTCGGACGGCTCGGACGGTGCCGGCGAGCGGGTTGACCGGACCGCCGGCGCGGACCGGGCCGACGGGTCGTTCGAGATCACGGGCAATGAGACGACGGTGATGCCGGTACCGGCCGCCCTCGTGCGCGGAACGCAGCACGGTGCGGCCGGGGCGGCGGTCGACCCCGCGGCTTCGGCCGGGGCCGTTCCCCGGAGCGGGCCGGCGTCCGGGGCGACGGGCGACGGGCCGGACGAGGGCCGTGGCGAAGGCGGCGCGAGCACGGAAACGGGCGACGGAGCCGACGGTGGCGCGGGGGTGCCGGCCCAGGCCGGTGGTCCGCAGCCGACCGGGCGGCGGCGTGCCCGGCACTCGGGAGCCGGTGGCGGCGCCGAGCAGGACGCGGGCACGGACGGTACGGCTCCGCACGGCGTGGCCGGTGACGGCCCGCAGGGCGGGACGGGTTCCGGCGCGTCGGACGATGGCCGGGGTGCGCAGCCGCAGCAGGGCGGCGGGCGGCCCGGCGCGGACGGTGCGGGGCTGCCGCCGGGCATGGCGGGCGCCGAGGCCGTACCGCCGAGCGGTCGGCGGCGGGCGCGGCAGGGATCTGCGGAGGGCGGCGCGCTGCCCGCACTGCCTGCCGGTACGTCGGGTACGTCCGGCGCGGGAGATTCCGCGGCCGGGCGGCAGGCGGGGCACGTCCCCGCCGGAGCACAGGCTTCCGTTGCGCAGGCTTCCGTTGCGCGGGCCTCCGGGACGCAGATGTCCGGGACGCGGACCGCCGAGCCGCAGGCTCCGGGCACGGCCCAGCACCCGGGCCAGGGTCAGGATTCAGGGTCGGGTCCGGCGGCCGGTCCCTGGCCGGGCGGGGGTCAGGCGACGGCGCAGCCGAGCGGCCGGCGGGCGCGACGCGCGCTGGCCGAGGCGCCCGAGCGGTCCGCCCAGAACGGCGGGCGTACGCAGGGCTCCGCGGCGACCCCGCCGAACGGGACGAACGATCCGGCAGGCACCCAGCAGTCCGGCGCGCACGGGCTGCGCCCCGGAGCGCAGCAGCAGCCGGCCGGCCCGCGTACCCCCTTCGCGCTGCCGCCCGCCGCCGCCGATCAGACACCGCAGCCGCTCCCGGCGCTGCCCGCGATCGCCGGGCAGGTGCCCGCGCAGACGGCCGGTCCGCAGGACGGCGGCGGTACGGGCCGGCGCCGTGCGCGCCGGCAGGTGGCCGGCGGGACCGCGGAGATGCCCGGCGGTGCGACCGGCTTCGAGTTGGAGGCGGCCGGCAACTCCGGTGCGCCGCAAGGCGATTGGGGCATGGAGCCGACCGGTCAGCGGCGCGCCCGGCGGGCCGCCGCCGAGGAGCGCGCGGCGGCCGCGATGGCCGATTCGGAGGCGTCCGGCACCTTCGTCGCGGGCCCGGAGGGTCTTGTGGCGCAGCCGACGGAGCCGTCCGATGAGACCGGTACGGCGACGGGCACGGCGCCGGGCATCGCCCCCGCTGCGGACTCCGCGACGGCCGCCGCACCCACGGCTGCCGCCCCCGCACCGACGGGCCGGCGGCGCGGCCGCCCCAGCCCGGCCGAGGAGCCCGCTGACCAGCACGCGGCCCGGACCCCGGAGCTCCCCGCCGCCTCCGAGCACTCCGCAGCACAGGACCCGGCAGCACCGGGCGCCACCGCCGTACCCCCGCAGGGCACCGCCCCGGTGCCGCCGCAACGCCAGGCCCCGGCCCGTGCGGCCGCCGCCCGGCAGCCGCTGCCGCCCACCGAGGACGACGGCGGCCCGGCGCAGGACGGCGGGCACGACGCGGGGCACTCGCAGGGGCGGGCGTTCAGCGTGCGCACGCTCGGGCAGGGTGTGCCGTTCGCGCAGCAGATCGCCGACCAGCGGCGTCCGGCGGCGCCCCCCGGCAGCACTCCCCCCGGCGGTACGTCCGCCGGTTCCGGCCGGCGGCGCAAGCTCGCCGCGCCCCCGCAGGAGGGCGAGCGCGGCGCGGCCGCCGACGGCACATCGGGGCCGCACCAGCAGGCGCAGCCGCTGCCGCACCAGGTCCCGCCGCACACCCCGCCCAAGCCGCAGCACCAGCCGCCGGCACAGCCTGCGCCGCAGCCCCACCTGATGGACGCCGGCGAGGGCCGCGCCTTCGCGATCTCCGCGCCCGACGAGGGCAGCGAGGGTCCGGAGCCGCTGGACGGGCCGAATGGCGCCATAGAGGTGATGCACCGTCAACAACCGCCCATGGATGACGAGTTGCCGCCGGAGCCGCTGGACAATCCGCGGCGGCTGCTGGTCTGGCCGGCCCCGGACGTCTCCACCCAGCAGGCGCTGAGCGACCGCGGCTACCGCCCCGTGATCGTCAACTCCCGGGAGGAGGTCGACGCGCAGATCGCGGCGTACCCCGCCGCGCTCTTCGTCGACCCACTGACCGGGCCGATCACCCGCACCGCCCTCCAGTCGCTGCGCCAGGCGGCCGGCGCCGCCGAGGTCCCGGTGCTGGTGACCGCCGGTCTGGGACAGGCCACCCGGGAGGCCGCATACGGCGCCGATCCGGCCGTGCTCCTCAAGGCGCTCGCGCCGCGGGACAGCGAACAGCACCCGCCGCGGGTGCTGTTGATCGAGCAGAACGACGCCATCGCGGGCGCCCTGACCACGTCGCTGGAGCGGCGCGGCATGCAGGTCGCACGGGCCGGTGCCGACACGGACGCGGTCACCCTCGCGACGCAGATGCGGCCGAATCTGGTCGTGATGGACCTGATGCAGGTACGCCGCCGCCGGGCCGGAATCGTCGACTGGCTGCGTGCGAACGGGCTGCTCGACCACACCCCGCTGGTCGTCTACACCTCCGCCGACATGGACCCGGCCCAGCTGCCGCGGCTCGCGGCGGGCGAGACCGTGCTCTTCCTCGCGGAGCGCTCCACGAGCGCCGAGGTCCAGGCCCGGATCGTCGACCTGCTCGCCAAGATCGGCACGAACTGACGGAGGGGCGGGCCGGCCACCCGGCCGCGCCCACCCCTCTTCGTGCCGTGCCCCACAGGGCCGCGCCTCACCCCAGGCGCGTCACGTCCAGCTCCCCGTCCGCGTACTGCCGGCGCAGCACCTTCTTGTCGAACTTGCCCACGCTGGTCTTCGGCACCGCCGGGATCACCGCCCACCGCTCCGGAACCTGCCAGCGCGCGATCCGCTCCCCGAGGAAGGCCTTCAGCTCCTCGTAGCCGAGGGTGACGCCCTCGCGCAGGACCACCGTTGCCAGCGGCCGCTCGCCCCACTTGTCGTCCGGTACGGCGACGACCGCGGCCTCCGCGACATCCGGGTGGGCCATCAGGTGGTTCTCCAGATCGACCGACGAGATCCATTCGCCGCCCGACTTGATGACGTCCTTGGCACGGTCGGTCAGGGTCAGGTAGCCGTTGGGGGTGATGGTGCCGACGTCACCGGTGCGCAGCCAGCCGTCCGGGCTGAACTTGTCCTCGGGGCGCTGTGGTTCGCCCTGCGCCCCGCCGTAGTAGGCGCCCGCGATCCACGGCCCGCGGACCTCCAGCTCGCCGGCCGACTCGCCGTCCCAGGGGAGGTGGTCACCGCCGGGGCCGACCAGCCGCGCCTCGACGGAGGCGGGGAAGCGGCCCTGCGTGGCGCGGTAGGCCCACTCCTCCTCGCCACTCACACCGGCGGGCGGGTGCCCGACGGTGCCCAGCGGTGAGGTCTCGGTCATGCCCCAGGCGTGCACGACGCGGATGCCGTGGCGCTCCTGAAAGCCGCGCATCAGGACGGGCGGACAGGCGGAGCCGCCGATGATGACCGTATGCAGGCTGGCGACATCGCGCTTGGTGCCGTCCAGTTCGGCCAGCAGGCCCTGCCAGATGGTGGGCACGGCGGCGCCGATGGTGGGACGCAGGGTCTCGATCATTTCGGCCAGCGGCCCCGGCTGCAGGAAGCGGTCCGGCATCAGCAGCGACGCGCCGGCCATGAACGCGGCGTGCGGCAGGCCCCAGGCGTTGACGTGGAACATCGGCACGACGGGCAGCGCGATATCGGCGGCGCTGAGTGCGAAGGCCTCGGCGCTGTTGACCTGGAGCGAGTGCAGGAACAGCGAACGGTGGCTGTAGAGAACGCCCTTGGGGTCGCCGGTCGTCCCGGAGGTGTAGCAGAGCGCCGCGGACTGCCGTTCGTCGATCTGAGGCCAGTCGTAGCTCTCCGCCCGGCCGTCGAGCAGCTCTTCGTAGTCGTGCACCCGCGCCGGGGTGTCCGCGAGGAGGGAGCGGTCGCCGGGGCCCACGACGACCAGGTGCTCGACCGTGGCGAGCTGCGGCAGCAGCGGGGCGAGCAGCGGGATCAGGGTGCCGTTGACGAGGAGGACGCGGTCCTCGGCGTGGTTGATGATCCATGACAACTGCTCGGCGGGCAGCCGCAGGTTGAGGGTGTGCAGCACGGCCCCCATGGAGGGGATCGCGAGGTAGGCCTCCAGATGCTCGGCGTTGTTCCACATGAGCGTGCCCACCCGCTCGTCGCCCGTGACGGCGAGTTCGTCGCCGAGCGCGTGGGCCAGCCGGGCGGCGCGGCGGCCGACCTCGGCGAATGTGCGCCGGTGCGGGTCCGCGCCGGTCCAGGTGATGACCTGCGAGTCCCCATGGACCGTCGACCCGTGGGCCAGGATTCGCGAGACCGTGAGCGGTACGTCCTGCATCGTGCTGAGCACCGGGTGCCTCCGCTGTGTTACGGGCGGGTAGTCGTGCAGCGATTGTCGACGCATACCAATCGGTATGTCACGTCCCTGAAGTGTGTTCTTTCCCGCTCGCGGAGGCGTTTGCCCTACCCGGTGCCCCCGTCACACCCGCGGACGCGCGCCCGCCGTGCCCGCGACCGCCTGGAGCACCAGGACCGAGAGGTCGTCCTCGACCGGGCCGGTGCCGAAGTCGTGGGCCGCTCGCCGGACGTGTTCGGCCAGGGCCTTCGCGCCCAGGCCCAGCCCGTCCCGCAGGACGTCGGCCAGGCCGTCGTTGTCGTCCAACTGCCAGGTTCCGCAGCGGCGTTCGGTGACGCCGTCGGTGACGCAGAGCAGCGTCTCGCCCGGTGCGAGGTCGAAGGAGCTGGCCTGGAATTCGGCGCCCTCGTCGATGCCGAGCAGCATCTGCGGATCCGATACCGCCTCCACCCTGCCGTCGACGAAGAGGCGCAGCGGCGGCGGATGGCCCGCGGTGGCCACCGTGCAGTGGGCCCCGGCGACGCCCGGGTCGACCTCCAGCTCCCCGTAGAGCAGGCTCAGGAAGCGGGGCCCGGCCAGCTCGCCGCCGACCTCCACGGCCTCGGCGCTCTCCTCCGCCATGGCGGCGTTCAGCCTGCTGAGCACCGATTCGACGCCGTGGCCCTCGCGGGCCAGCAGCCGCACCAGATGCCGCGCCAGGCCGGTGACGGACATCGCCTCCGGGTCCTTGCCCTGGACGTCCCCGAGCAGGAAGCACCAGCGGCGCTCGCCCATCGGGAAGATGTCGTAGAAGTCGCCGCCGACGGTCTGCCCCTCGCCGTGCGGTTCGTAGACGATCGCCGTGTCGACGCCGATGATGCTGGCCAGCGATGCGGGCAGCTGCCGGCGCTGGAGGGCCCGGCTGATGGTCGTCTGCCGGGTGTACTGGCGGGCGGTGTGCACGGCCTGGGCCACGCGGCGCGCCACGTCCTCCATCATCCGCACCACGGTGTCGGTCATCTGCAGCTGCCCCGCCCGGCCGAGCAGCAGCACTCCCTGGTCCGTGTCGCGGGCGACGAGGGGGAAGGCCAGCGCCGAGCCGCCGGTGTGGTCGGCACCGGCGCTCTCCGGCCAGGGCCACGGGGTGCCCGCGCCGCCGACCCCTTCGGTCGGCGGGTCCCGGTCCAGCTCCGTACGCAGCGGATTGATGCGCCGCTCGTCGACGTGCCAGACGCGGGAGAGCTGCATTCCGCCGCCCTCGGTGTTCAGCCAGATGGCGCACCAGTCGGCGAGCCGGGGGACGAGCAGCTGTGCGGCGAGGGAGGTGACCATGTCCTGGTCGAGCTGTCCGGCCAGCAGCTCGCTGGTCTCGGCGAGGAACGACGGCCCGCCGCGGTCCGCCCACTCGGCGGCGAAGCGGCGCGGGCGGACGCGGGGCGCCCGGCGCTCAAGGGGCACCTTGGGTGCCGGGGCGGCGTGGGCGGGAGCGGAAGCGGCGTCGGCGGCCGGGGACGGCTCGGCCGGGGCGGCGTCGGCCCGGGAGTCGTCACCTCGGGAGCCTTCGCCCGCGGTGGCGTCGGCCGGAAGGGCCGGGGAGGGCGCGGCCGGGGAGGGCGCTGCGGGCGTGCCGGGCGGCGGGCCCGCAGGGGTGTCGTCGGGGGGAGGCTCGGCGGAGGGCTCGGCGGGGGCCTCGGCCTCCAGGCGGAACCAGACCTTCTTCTCCGCCCGCCGGTAGGTCACGCCCCAGGACTCCGCCAGCGCGGTGACCAGCTGGAGGCCGTAGCCGTGTTCCCCGCGCCGGGCGTCCACCCCGCCGCGCACCCTCCTGGCGGGATGCCGGTCCACGACCTCGACGACGACGCCGATGCCGGTGTCCGTAGCGCTGCCGCCGACCGCGCCGGGCCGCTCCTCCAGGCGGCAGAGCACCTCGATGTCGGTGCCCGCGTACATGACGGCGTTGGTGACGAGTTCGCTGGCAAGGAGGACGGCGTCGTCGACGAGTTCCCCCATGGGCCCTTCCGCGGGACTTTTCGCGAGCCCGTCCCCGGGCCCGTCCGCGAGCCCGTCACAGAGTGCGGCGCGCACAAATCGACGGGCCCCGGAGGCTGCCAGCTGGTTCGCCGGCAGGCCCTTCCGGGACACGGATTCGGTCACGGACTCCGTCACGCGAGCGGACGATGTTGCCACTCCGCCCCCTCGATGCGCCTGGGAAGAGGTCAGTGCGAGCAGTATGTGCGAGCGCTTTATACTATGACATACATGCGCATATGGAACGCCGGTGTGTCCAAATGGATCAGTGGGGGGATGGTGTGCCATGGCAGAGGACCCGACCCGGCCTGATTCCCGGCCCGATTCCCGACCCGAACCCCCGCCTGCTCCCCCGCCCGATTCCGGCCCTGCGCCGCCCGGCGGAGCATGGGTCCGCGAGGCCGACCTGCGCCCGCTCCTCACCGCCCTGCACGCCCTCTGCGACGGGGATTTCACCGTCCGGGTGGACGGCGTGGAGGAGGGCGTACCGGCCGAGATGGCGGGCGTCCTCAACCAGATCGTGGCGCGCAACGCGCATCTGTCGTCGGAGCTCCAGCGGGTGCGCCGGGAAATCCTCCGGCAGGGGCGGCTGGACGAGCGGATCACGGCAAGCCCTGGTCAGGGCGGCTGGACGACCAACACCGAGGCCGCCAATACGGTGCTCGAAGCGCTGGTCGTCCCCGTCGCGAAGGCCACCCGGGTGCTCGACGCGGTGGCCGACGGCGACCTGACCCAGCATGTCGATCTGCACGACGGCTCCCGCCAGCTCCGCGGCGATCTGCGCCGCCTGGGCAGCGGCGTGAACCGCATGGTCGACCAGCTCTCACTGTTCACCGGCGAGGTGACCCGCGTGGCCCGCGAGGTCGGCACCGAGGGGCGGCTGGGCGGACGGGCGAAGACGCAGGGGCTCTCGGGTGACTGGCGCCATGTGACGGAGGCCGTCAACACGATGGCGTCGCGGCTGACGGCGCAGGTCCGCGACATCGCGGTGGTGACGACGGCGGTGGCGCGCGGCGACCTGACGCAGCAGGTGACGGTCGAGGCCACCGGCGAACTGCTGGAGCTGAAGCTCACCGTCAACAAGATGCTGGATCAGCTGCGGGCGTTCGCCGACGAGGTCACGCGCGTGGCCCGCGAGGTCGGCACCGAGGGCCAGCTCGGCGGACGAGCCACGGTCAGGGGCGTGTCCGGGGTCTGGAAGGACCTCACCGACAACGTCAACTTCATGGCGTCCAACCTGACCTGGCAGGTCCGCAACATCGCCCAGGTCACCACCGCCGTCGCCAACGGCGACCTCAGCCAGAAGATCACGGTGGATGCGCGCGGCGAGATCCTGGAGCTGAAGTCGACGATCAACACCATGGTCGACCAGCTGTCCGCGTTCGCCGACGAGGTCACCCGCGTCGCGCGCGAGGTCGGCACCGAGGGGCAGCTCGGCGGAAGGGCCCAGGTCAGGGACGTATCCGGGGTCTGGAAGGACCTGACGGAGAGCGTCAACTTCATGGCCGACAACCTGACCTCCCAGGTCCGCAACATCGCCCAGGTCGCGACCGCCGTCGCCGAGGGCGACCTCGGCAAGACGATCACGGTGGAGGCCAAGGGGGAGATCCTGGAGCTGAAGTCGACGATCAACACCATGGTCTCCCAGCTGTCCGCGTTCGCCGACGAGGTGACCCGGGTGGCGCGCGAGGTCGGCACCGAGGGCAACCTGGGCGGTCAGGCGCAGGTCAGGGGCGCCTCCGGGGTCTGGAAGGACCTCACCGACAACGTCAACTTCATGGCCCTCAACCTGACCTCCCAGGTCCGCAACATCGCCCAGGTCACCACCGCAGTCGCCAACGGCGACCTGTCGAAGAAGATCGACGTCGACGCGCGCGGCGAGATCCTGGAGCTCAAGGACACCGTCAACACGATGGTCCAGCAGCTGCGGGCGTTCGCCGACGAGGTGACCCGCGTGGCCCGCGAGGTCGGCACCGAGGGCCGGCTCGGCGGGCGCGCCCAGGTCCACGGCGTGTCCGGGGTCTGGAAGAACCTCACCGACAACGTCAACTTCATGGCCGACAACCTGACCTCCCAGGTCCGCAACATCGCCCAGGTCGCGACCGCCGTCGCCCGCGGTGACCTGTCGAAGAAGATCGACGTCGACGCGCGCGGCGAGATCCTGGAGCTCAAGACCACCATCAACACGATGGTCGACACGCTCTCGTCGTTCTCCTCCGAGGTCACCCGCGTGGCCCGCGAGGTCGGCAGCGAGGGCCGGCTCGGCGGCCAGGCCCGCGTCGAGGGCGTCTACGGGACGTGGAAGCGGCTGACCACCAGCGTCAACGAACTCGCCGGCAACCTCACCACCCAGGTGCGGGCGATCGCCGAGGTCGCGAGCGCCGTCACCTCCGGCGACATGTCCGGCTCCATTTCGGTGGAGGCGGAGGGCGAGGTCGCCGCCCTGAAGAACAACATCAACCTGATGGTCGCGAACCTCCGCGAGACCACCCGCGCCAAGGACTGGCTGGAGTCCAACCTCACCCGTATCGCGGGCCTCATGCAGGGACACCGCGACCTCGTCGAGGTCGCCGACCTGATCCTGCGCGAGCTGACCCCGCTGGTGAACGCGCAGTTCGGTGCCTTCTTCCTCGCCGAGGCGGGCGCCGAGCCCGGCGAGGGGCTGGAGCTGATCGCCGGTTACGGCACGGGGCAGGCCGAAGGGCGCCGCCAGCTGCCCCGGATGCGGCTCGGCACCCCCGGCTGGGGGCTGATCACCCAGGCCGCCATGGAGAAGCGCCGCATCCTCGTCGAGGCCGTACCCCCGGACTACATCAACATCAGCTCCGGCCTCGGCGCCTCGGCCCCGGCCAGCGTCGTCATCCTGCCGGTCCTCTTCGAGGACCAGGTGCTCGGCGTCATCGAGCTGGCGTCGTTCAGCAAGTTCAGCGAGGTCCACCTCGCCTTCATCGACCAGTTCGTGAACACCATCGGCGTCTCCATCAACACCATCATCGCCAACTCCCGCACCGAAGCGCTGCTCTCGGAGTCCCAGCGCCTCACCGCCGAACTGCGCCAGCGTTCTGATGAGTTGCAGCTCACCAACGCCGAACTGGAGGAAAAGGCAGCCCTGTTGGCGACGTCCTCGCAGTACAAGTCCGAGTTCCTGGCCAACATGTCGCACGAGCTGCGCACCCCGCTCAACTCCCTCCTCGTGCTGTCCCGGCTGCTCGCCGACAACCCCGACGGCCGGCTCTCCGGGCAGGAGGTGGAGTTCGCCGTCACCATCCACCGCGCCGGCTCCGACCTCCTCCAGCTCATCAACGACATCCTCGACCTCTCGAAGATCGAGGCCGGCCGGATGGACGTGCACCCCAAGAAGCTGCCGCTGATCAAGCTGCTCGACTACGTGCGGGCGACCTTCCGGCCGCTCTCCAGCGACCGCGGCCTGTCGTTCGACGTCAAGGTCGGCGAGCACGTACCCCGCGAGCTGTTCTCCGACGAACAGCGCCTCCAGCAGATCCTCCGCAACCTGCTCTCCAACGCCGTGAAGTTCACCTCGGCGGGCGGTGTCGAGCTCGTCGTCGAACGCGCTGCCGGGACCGAGTTCACCGAGGAGTCGCTGCGGCACGCCGACGCCGTCATCGCCTTCGCCGTCAAGGACACCGGCATCGGCATCCCGCAGGAGAAGCTCGACGGGATCTTCGAGGCCTTCCAGCAGTCCGACGGCACCACCAGCCGCAAATACGGCGGCACCGGCCTCGGCCTCTCCATCAGCCGGGACATGGCCGACCTGCTCGGCGGCAGCATCACCGCCGAGAGCGAGCCGGGCGTCGGCTCCACCTTCACCCTCTACGTGCCCGCGCACTACTCGGGCCCGTCGGTGGCGCTGGACATGCCCGAGGAGGAGAGGGAGGAGCCCCGCGCGCTCGAACCGCCGGGCGCCTCCTCCGACGAGTCCCCGCACCCGAACCTCGCCGAACAGTTCGCCGCCCAGCCGGAGCCCCTGCCCCAGGCCCCGCCCGAGCCGCTGCCCACGTACCCGGCCTCCGATGCGCTCGGCACCCAGGAGGGCGGCCTGACCCGTACTCCCCCGCCGTCCGCGGACGGCGGGGATGTGACCTGGCCGGAGACGACCCGCCTCAAGGAATGGCTGACCGGGCGCGCCGGACATGTGCTGGCCAACCGCCGGATCCTCATCGTCGACGACGACATCCGCAACGTCTTCGCGCTCACGCACGTCCTCGGCCGGGTCGGCATCAGCGTGAAGTACGCCGAGAACGGCCGCGAAGGCCTTGAGGTCCTCGACCGGGCGCCCGATGTGTCGCTGGTCCTGATGGACATCATGATGCCGGAAATGGACGGTTACGAGATGATCCAGGCGATCCGTCACGCACCGCGCTTCGCGAACCTCCCGGTCATCGCCCTCACGGCCAAGGCCATGCCGGGCGACCGCGAGAAGGCGATCGAGAGCGGCGCCAACGACTACATCCCCAAGCCGGTCGACGTGGATCGCCTGCTGTCCGTCATCTGCCGGCTCCTCGACCCCGCCCCCGAGAGCGACGGGCCCGCCGGCACCGCGGACGTCGTCACCACCGCGAACGCCACCGACATCCCGGACACGACGGAGGTCACGGACGCCAGGGACACCGACGACAAGGGCACGCCGGAGCAACGCTCATGACGACATCAACGCCGGACACCACCTCCAGCATCCTCATCGTCGACGACATGGAGGAAAACCTCGTCGCCCTCGAAGCCGTCCTCGGCTCGCTCGCCCAGGTGGTCCGCGCGCACTCCGGCGAGACGGCCCTCAAGGCGATGCTGCGCCAGGAGTTCGCGGTCGTCCTCATCGACGTGATGATGCCGGGGATGAACGGCTTCGAGACCGCCGCCAACATCAAGGGGCTCGACCAGACCAAGGACGTACCGGTGATCCTCCTGACCGGCGCCGAGGTCGACCCGAACTACGCCTACCGCGGCTACACCGTCGGCGCCGCCGACTTCCTGATCAAACCGTTCGACCCCTGGCTGCTGCGCACCAAGGTCAACGTCTTCCTGGACCTGCACCGCAAGAACCGCCAACTCGCCGCGCAGGCAGAGCAGTTGAAGCGACTGCTGACGGCGGAAGCCCACCCCGGGGAGCCGTCCACCCCCGCCGACACCCCTCGCCTGGCCGATGTCGCCGGCCAGCTGGCCCAGGTCGAACTCCTGTTGCGCGAGACGGACGGCCCCGAACCGGCCGGCCTCGCCGACCGCATCGCCGACCTGGAACAGGCGGTGGAAAGACTGGTCGCGGGGCGGGGCGCCTGAGTTCCGGTCAGGCGGGTGCGGGCCGAAGGCTGACGGGGAACGGGCCGACGGGCTGACGAGGGACCGGGCCGACGGGTCGGAAGCTAAAAAAAACGCGTCGAAGTCGCGGCCCGCTGCTCGTACCATCCCTATCCGTGACGCGCAGCCGACCGGCGCCCCTCCACTCGCCTCCGGCCCCATCCTTGGGGCGGAGAGCGTCGCGTACCCGAGTGCAGGCCGAGCGACCTTTCATGGAATGGATGAGGCGATGATCCCCGCTGACCCGACCGTCGTGCACCCGATGCCCGATCAGCCGCGGGTGGTGCTGCTGAAGCCGCTGGTGACCTCGCCGCTGATCGAGGTCGGGGAGTACTCGTACTACGACGACCCGGAGGACGCGACGGCGTTCGAGACGCGGAACGTGCTCTATCACTACGGGCCGGAGAAGCTGGTCATCGGGAAGTTCTGCGCGCTGGGCGAGGGCGTGCGGTTCCTCATGAACGGCGCCAACCACCGGATGGACGGGCCGTCGACCTTCCCGTTCCCGATCATGGGCGGGTCCTGGGCCGACCACTTCGACCTGATCAGCGGGCTGCCCGGCCGGGGCGACACCGTGGTCGGCAACGACGTGTGGTTCGGCTACCGGGCGATGGTGATGCCGGGCGTACGGATCGGGCACGGCGCGGTGATCGCGTCAGGGGCCGTCGTGGTCGATGACGTGCCGGACTACGGCATCGTGGGCGGCAATCCGGCCAAGCTCCTCCGCACCCGCTACAGCGACGCGGACATCGCCCGCCTGCTGGCCGTCGCATGGTGGGACTGGCCTGCCGAGCACCTCACCTGGCACGTACGGACGGTCATGTCCGGGAGCATCGACGACCTCGAAGCGGCCGGCCGGGCTCTTCGCGCGTGAGTCAGGCCGACAGGCCCAGCTCCGGATCCTCCCGGAGCTTGGCCAGGGCGCGCGAGACGGCGCTCTTGACCGTGCCGACGGAGACCTCCATGACCTCGGCGGTCCGGGCCTCGCTCAGGTCCTCGTAATACCTGAGCACGACCATCGCCCGCTGTCTGGGGGGCAGCCGCATCACGGCCCGCCACATCGCGTCCCGCAGGCCCTCCAGCTCGGCGGGGTCCGGGGCGGGCAGCGGGTCCGGCTCGGGCAGCTCGTCGCAGGCGAACTCCTCGACCTTGCGCTTGCGCCACTGGGACGTGCGGGTGTTGATCAGCGCACGGCGGACGTAGCCGTCCAGGGCGCGGTGGTCCTCGATGCGCTCCCAGGCGACGTACGTCTTGGTGAGCGCGGTCTGCAGCAGGTCTTCCGCGTCGTTGGGATTCGCGGTGAGCGACCGCGCGGTGCGCAGCAGCACCGGCCCCCGGGCCCGTACATAGGACGAGAACGACGGGAACACAGCGGGGCTCGAAGCGCTTGTGCACACTGGCGTGGTCATATCTCCACGCTAGAAGCGAGGGTGGGTCGCGGGGATCGGCCCAAGGTGCCGAAGCGCTCTCCGCCTCAAGTTGTACGGGGGGTGCTGACCCCACCTCCTCAGGGCGGACAGGGGTAGGGGGTGTCCCTGAGGCCCGCCCCCGGAGAGCGGATTCCCCGGCGGGCGGCGGGGGGCCGGTCACGCCCCGGTGGCGGCCTGGTCGCTGTCCGGTGGCCTAACCGTCGTCCCTGCCGAGGATCAGGCCCGAGGTGGGGACGCCGGTGCCCGCGGTGACCAGGACACGGGCGGCGTCCGGGGTCTGGTTGACCGAGGTGCCGCGCAGCTGGCGCACCGCTTCGGCGATGCCGTTCATGCCGTGCAGATAGGCCTCGCCGAGCTGGCCGCCGTGGGTGTTCAGCGGCAGCGTGTCCGCGGCGGTGAAGCCGGCGGCCTCGCCGGGCCCGCAGAAGCCGAACTCCTCCAGCTGCATCAGCACGAACGGCGTGAAGTGGTCGTAGAGGATGGCGACGTCGATCTCGGCGGGCGTGAGCGCCGCCGTGCGCCAGAGCTGCCGGGCGACCACGTTCATCTCGGGCAGGCCGGTCAGATCGTCACGGTAGAAGCTGGTCATCTGCTCCTGGGCGCGGCCCGCCCCCTGCGCGGCCGCGGTGATCACGGCAGGCGGTCGGCGCAGGTCACGGGCCCGTTCGGCGGTCGTCACGACGATCGCCTGGCCGCCGTCCGTCTCCTGGCAGCAATCCAGCAGCCGCAGGGGTTCGGCGATCCAGCGGGAAGCCGCGTGATCGGCGAGGGTGATGGGCTTGCCGTAGAAGTAGGCGGCGGGGTTGCGGGCCGCGTGCCGGCGGTCGGTGACGGCGACATGCCCGAAGGCCTCGGGGGTCAGCCCGTACGTGTGGAGGTAGCGCCGGGCGGCCATGGCCACCCAGGAGGCCGGGGTGAGCAGCCCGTAGGGGAGGTTCCAGCCGAGTGCCGCGCCCTCGGCGGACGGCTCCCGCCGCTGCACTCCGGAGCCGAAGCGGCGGCCGGAACGCTCGTTGAACGCCCGGTAGCAGACGACGACTTCGGCGAGGCCGGAGGCGACGGCCAGGGCCGCCTGCTGCACGGTGGCGCAGGCCGCGCCGCCGCCGTAGTGGACGCGGGAGAAGAAGGACAGCTCGCCGATACCGGCCGCCTGGGCCACGGTGATCTCGGGGCTGGTGTCCATGGTGAAGGTGACCATGCCGTCG
Source organism: Streptomyces sp. NPDC101393 (assembly GCF_044767385.1). Lineage (NCBI taxonomy): Bacteria > Bacillati > Actinomycetota > Actinomycetes > Kitasatosporales > Streptomycetaceae > Streptomyces > Streptomyces sp. NPDC101393. The sequence continues at coordinate 179,830 of NZ_JBIWNU010000005.1, forward strand.
ACGTCGGCCGTGGACAGGCCCGCGTCGTCGAGGGCCGCGTGCACGGCCTCGACGGCGAGTTTCAGCTCGCTGCGCCCGGAGTCCTTGGAGAACTCGGTGGCGCCGATGCCGACGATGGCGGCCCGGCCGCCCAGGGAATCGGAACGGTGCACGCTCATACGGCACCCTCCCGGGCGGGCACGCCCTCCGCGGCGGCGGGGGCGGACTCCGAGGCGGGGGCGGCCCCCGGTGCGGGTGCGCCCTCCGCCGCCGGGACGGTCACGGTGACCGTCCCGGTGACGTGGTGGCCGATGCCGTTGGCGCCGGTGACGCGTACCTCCACCGTCGTGCCGTGGTCCTGGTCGGCAGGGCCGACCGCGGCGATCTCCCCCGTCAACACCATGGTGTCTCCCGGGTAGTTGGGCGCACCGAGCCGGATGGCGACCTTGCGGAGGACGCTGTGCGGGCCGAAGTGGTCGGTGAGGTAGCGGCCGACGAGGCCGTTCGTCGTGAGGATGTTCATGAAGATGTCGGGGGAGCCCTTTTCCCTGGCGGCCTCGGCGTCATGGTGCACGTCCTGGTAGTCGCGCGAGGCGACCGCCCCGGCGACGATCAGGGTGCGGGTGATCGGGATGCTGAGCGCGGGCAGCTGATCGCCGGTCTTCATACGGTCGCCTCCTTCTCGTTCGCGGACTCATCCCGGGCGAGCAACCGGCCCAGCTCATCGAGGAGTTGCGCACCGCCACCGAGATACGCGGCGAGTTGCCTGCCCCACAGGAAGTGCCGGTGGACGGGGTGTTCGACGTCGGCGCCGATCCCGCCGTGCAGATGCTGGCCGGTGTGCACCACGCGCGTGCCCGCCTCGGCCGCCCACCAGGCGGCGGTCAGCGCATGCGGCGCGGCGTCCAGGCCCGCGTCACGCCGCCAGGCTGCTTCGTAGGTGGTGACCCGGATCGCCTCGGTGTCCATATGGGCGTCGGCGGCACGCAGCAGCACGCCCTGGTTGGCGGAGAGCGGACGGCCGAACTGCTGCCGCTCGGAGGTGTACCGGACGGCGCGGGCGAGCGTGCCCGCGCAGACCCCCGCCTGGAGACCGGCGAAGGCGGTGCGGGCGGTGGCCAGGACGTCGTCGTAAGGGGGCGAGGACATGCGGGCTTCGCCACCGGGCCCGCCGGACCTGCCGGCCCCGCCGCCCAGCGGCTCGGCCGGGGCCGCGTCGAGGGTCAGCCGGCCCGCCGACCAGGGCGCCGTCGTCGCCACCGGTTCGACCCCGACGCCCGGGTCACCGGCCCGTACGAGCCACAGCCGGCGCCCGGCATCCGGGACCAGCACCAGCGTGGCCTCGCACAACCAGGGGACGAGGGGGACCGTCCCGGTCAGCCGGGCCCGGCCGGCGGGCGCTCCCGCACCCGGCGGGGCCGTCTCCCGCACTCCCGGCGGCCCGCCGCCCCGCCCGAACGCGCCGGTCGCCACCTCCGTCCCCTCCCGCAGGCCCGGCAGCAGCCGTTCGCGCTGGTCGGCGGTGCCGTGCGCGGCGAGGGGCAGCAGGCCGAAGGCGCAGGTGGCGACGAGCGGCACCTGCGCGGTCGTACGGCCCTGCTCCTCCAGCAACAGGACCAGTCCCAGCAGCCCGATGTCCTCGACGGCACCCGGCAGCCCGGCCGCGCACAGTGCCTTCCACAGCTCGGTGTCGGCGGCCGCCGGGCCCAGTGCGGCCAGCCGCTCGGGCGTGGACAGGTCGGCGCAGATCTCCGCCGCCAGCCCGCTCGCGGCCCGCTGCTCCTGAGTGGGGGTGAAGTCCATCAGCCCGCGCCCCCTTCGCCGCCGGCCCCGGCCCGGAAGACGGGCAGCAGCAACTCCTCGTCCACCTGCTGGAATTCGAGCCGCACGGGCATCCCGATCCGCACCTCGTCGTACGGCACCCCGACCACCTCGCTGACCATCCGCACCCCTTCGGCGAGCTCGATCAGGCCGACCGCGTAGGGAGGGTCGAAGGCCGGGAAGGGCGGATGGTGCATCACGACATACGAATAGACCGTCCCGGCGCCGCTCGCCTCGACGGTGTCCCATGCGGCGCAGCCGCAGCCGTTGCAGCCCGGAAGCCAGGGAAAGCGCAGTACCGCGCAGCGCGTACAGCGCTGGATCAGCAGGCGGCGGGCGGCGACGCCCGCCCAGAACCCGGCGTTGTCCCGGTTGACGACCGGACGCGGGCGGCGTTCCGCGGGCGGCCGGGGAGGTGCCGCGGCGCCCTCCGACGGAGCGTCCAGCGGGGCGCGCGAGGGGGACGGCGAAGAGGGGTCCGACAGTCGACCGTCCGCTGAACTCCGCCGCGCGGGCGCATACTTGAGGATCCGGAAGCGGTGCGTACCGACCGGCTCCCCCGCCACCCGTATGTCCATCCGCGTGGTGACGAAGTGCCCCGTCCCCAGTTTGGTGGTCTTGCGTTCCGACACCGATTCGATGACCGCGTCGAAGGTCACCCGGTCCCCCGGGCGCAGCGGCCGGAGATACTCCTGCTCGCAGTCGGTGGCGACGACGGAGGTGTAGCCGGCGCCGTCCAGCAGGCCGAACAGCTCGTCGTGCGCCCCCGAGCGGTCGGTGTGGCCGGACAGCCCGCCCATCGTCCAGGCCTGCAGCATCGTCGGCGGCGCGACGGCCTGTGCGCCCCGGTAAGCGGGGTGGGTGTCGCCCATCGCCTCGCACCAGTGCCTGATCATCGGCTCGTTGACGGCGTCCTTCGCCACGCCCTCGGTGGCCGCGGCCCGCCCCTCGAAGGCCTTCAGCCGCTCGTACAGCCGCCGCCCCGACACCTCCTCGCCCCGCTGCTGCCCGTTCACCGGCGTCCCCTCCGCATCCCCAGTCGCATCGTCGCCACGATCTCCCGCTGGACCTCGCTCACGCCGCCCCCGAAGGTGTTGATCTGCGCCGCACGGTTCATCCGCTCCACCTCGCCGTCCCCGAAGGCGCCCGGGGAGGCGGCCCGTACGAGGGCGGCGTCGCCGATCACCTCCTGGCACATCCGGTAGACCTCGACGGTGCTCTCCGTCCCGGCGAACTTCACGCCGGCGGCATCGCCGGGGCTGAGCGTCCCGGCGCCCACGTCGCCGACCAGCCGCCAGTTCAGCAGCCGGGTGGCGGCCAGCCGGGCGTGCGCCTCGGCGAGCCGGGACCGTACCCACGCCTGGTCCGCGGCCCGCTCGCCGGTTTCCGGGTCCGGGGTGCGGGCGTACGCGAGCGCCGCGTCGAGGGCGTCCTCCGCCTGCATGCCGAGGGCGGCGAGGGCGACCCGCTCGTGGTTGAGCTGGTTGGTGATCAGCCCCCAGCCGGCGTTCTCCTCGCCGACGAGGTTCCCGGCCGGGACGCGGATGCCGTCGTAATACGTCGCCGTGGTGGTCAGCCCGCCGACCGTCTCGATCGGGGTCCACGAGAAGCCCGGCGCGTCGGTCGGCACGAGGAGGATCGAGATGCCCCGGTGTTTCGGCGCCTCGGGATCGGTGCGGCAGGCCAGCCAGATCCAGTCCGCCTGCTGGGCGTTGCTGGTGAAACTCTTGCTGCCGTCCACCAGCCAGTCGGCCTCCGCCCCCGCGGCATCCCCCACCGCCCGGCCGCCCCCCGCCCCCCGGCCGTCGCTCCTCCCCTCGCCACCCGCCACCCTCACCGCCCGGGTACGGAGCGAGGCGAGGTCGGTGCCGGCGTCCGGCTCCGTGTAGCCGATCGCGAAGACGAGGTCGCCGCTGAGGATGCGCGGCAGGAAGTAGTCCTTCTGCCGCCGGGTCCCGTATTTCATCAGCGTCGGGCCGACGGTGTTGAGGGTGACCATCGAGACCGGCGCGCCCGCGCGGTACGCCTCGTCGAAGAACACGAACTGCTCGTCGGGGCCGCGCCCCTGGCCTCCGTACTCCGTCGGCCAGCCCAGCCCCAGCATGCCGTCGGCGCCGATCCGGCGGAGCAGCGCACGCTGTCCGGCGGCTCCCTTGATCGGCCCGTGCGGTAGCAACTCCCGGAAGTATGCACGGAGTTCGCTGCGCAACCGCTGCTGGCGCGCGGTGGGGGCGAGGTGCACGTCAGCGGCCTACCCTTCTGCGGGGTCCGTCCCGTGCGCACGAACGGGACGTCCCGGGTACACGACTTCGGGAGACGTCCCGGGCGCACGAACGAGCGCGAGGGTTTCTGACTGTCCGTCAGAAACCCTCGCGCTGTCAAGGCCGGCGCGGTGAACCCCAGAGCGCCCCAACGCCCCCACGCCGTGCCTCGAATCCCACCCCCATCCGTCGATCAGCTACCGGTCACCTGTCGGCCGATGGCCGTTCCACCACCGCTCCCCATGCGGCGGGGTACGTCACCAGAGGTGGGTGAAGTTGACGGTGGTCTCGTCCTGGTCGATGTGCGTGAAGCCGGAGCCGTTCACGCTCGCCGTGTTGTTCTTGTTCGACGCGCCCGGCCCATTGGCCACCTGCTGGGTGGTGGTCGAGTTGCCGTGGTTGCTGCCGCCGACGCCGGTGCCCGACTGGCTTGTCGACGCCGCGCTCGATCCGTTGCTCGCGAAGCCACCGTTGTCCGCCTGCGCCACGCCGACGCAGAGTGCGGCCGCGAACGGCAGTGCGGCGGCGACGGCAATGACGCGGGCAATACGGGTGCGTGCCATGTTTCTTCCTCCTACGGAAACCAACGGAACACGTTCTGGATCTGCCGACTCCACACAATCGCCGGGCCTGTCGGGGCCCCTGTGGAGCTTGCGGAGAGTGCGAATGCTGTGGAAGCCCAGCAACCGCCTGGCCGAACTCCTCCCCAATGCTTGGCAGTTGACGGATGCCCGCCCCCTGGTGCTTCCTCTCTCGGCGTCGCGAACTCAGGATTGCCCAACGAATCCCCGGCAAATACGTGCCGAAGGGTCGATTCCCTCGCAAGCATGAGGAACCCCGGGTAAACCCGAACCCACGCCCCGGCGCCCCCTTTCGCGCCCCCCTTGGCGCCCTCGCACTTCCGACCACGCCGACCGGGAGCCGCGCCGCCCCCGACCACCGCGAAGCGAGCACCACCCCCTGCACCCCAGGCACCCCAGGCCCCTCCGGCTCCCGGCCCGCCCCTCCGGGACTCCTCCACCCCACCCCCCTCCCCTCTTCCTTTTGTCGAACATCTGTACGAAAATGAACGTATGGCCACGCCCCGAAGCCATGCCGAACCACCCACCGCCACACCCCGCACCGACCCGCACACCACCGCACGCGACCTCGACCCGCACACCACCGTCCTGGGCCACGCACTCGCCGCCGCCGAACGCGGCTACGCCGTCCTCCCGTTGACCCGCGCCAAGCTCCCCGCGGTCCGTTCCCCGCACCGCGGGCACCCCGAGGCCCCGCCCTGCCGCGGCGCCTGCGGCCGCATCGGCCACGGCGTGCACGACGCGACCAGCGACCCTCTCGGCGTCCGCCGCCTCTTCGCCGCCGCCCCCTGGGCCACCGGCTACGGCATCGCCTGCGGGCTGCCGCCGCACCACCTCATCGGCATCGACCTGGACGTCAAGAACGGCGCCGACGCACTGACCGCCCTCCGGCTCCTCGCCGGGCAACACCGCTTCCCGCTGCCGCCGACCGTCACGGTCCTCACCCCCAGCGGCGGCCGCCACCTCTGGCTGACCGGCCCGCCGTCCCCACCGGCGCCGCCCGTCCCCAATTCGGTGGGCCGCCTCGCCCCGGGCATCGACATCCGGAGCGCCGGCGGCTATCTGATCGGCCCCGGATCGCTCACCTCCCGCGGCCGCTACACCCTCGCCCCCGGCTCACCGCCCCGGCCCGCCCCCGCACCGCGCGCCCTGCTCGCCCTCCTCACGCCCCCACCGCACACCCCGGCCCGGGGCGCGGCTTCCACCACGTCGCCCCACCCCGCCCCGGCCCTCGTACACTTCGTCCGCACCTCCCCCGTCGGCCAGCGCAACGCCCGGCTCTTCTGGGCAGCCTGCCGCGCGTACGAATCCGGTCTGGGGCAGGAGCTCGCGGCACGGCTCACCGCGGCCGCCCGCCACACCGGCCTGTCGGAACGGGAAGCCCGAGCGACGATCAGTTCGGCAGCCCTACGCGCCACGGCTCCGCGCCGGTGAGGGCGGCCGGGGACGGCGAGGCCGGCGCGGTGCCCGGGACAGCGAGGGTCTGTCGTGTGGATCACCCCGCGAGCCCGGCATGATCCACACGACAGACCCTGGGCCGCCGACCTCGTTCAGCCGGTCTTGCGCGCCTCGATCAGGAAGCGGGTCGTCTGCGCGACAAAGGATCCGCGCTCGCGAATCAAAGCGTCCAACTCCCGCAAACGGTCCCGGTATTGCTCGACGGTGAATCCGGGCACCATCCAGATCACCTTCCGCAGGAAGTAGACGACCGCCCCGACGTCGAAGAACTCGGTGCGCAGCGACTCCGCTCGCAGATCCACCACCTCCAGGCCGGCCGCTTCCGCCTCCCTGCGGGCGTCCTCGGGGTGACGGGCCCGCCGCACCTGCTCCGGCTGCGGTCCGAGGAAGTACTCAACCAGCTCGAACACGCTGGCCGGACCCACCTGTTGGGAGAAGTACCTGCCCCCCGGGCGCAGCACCCGGGCAATCTCCGACCACCACACGGTCACCGGGTGGCGGCTGGTCACGAGGTCGAAGGCGTCGTCGGCGAACGGCAGCGGCGGCTCGTCCGCGTCGGCCACCACGACCGCGCCGCGGGGATGCAGCAGCTGCGTGGCCTTCGCGACGTTCGGCGGCCAGGACTCCGTGGCGACCATCAGCCGCGGCAGCTTCGCCGCCCCGGCGAGCACCTCGCCGCCACCCGTCTGGACATCCAGCGCCGCCGACGCCTCCGCCAGCCGCGCACTCATCGTCCGCTGATACCCCCACGAGGGCCGCTCCTCCGTGGCCCGTCCCTCCAGCCAGGAGAAGTCCCAGCCGTCCACCGATACGGCATCGGCCTCGTCCACCAGATCATCAAAACTTCGCGTCATACCTGCATAATCACGGCAAAACTCACTCCACGCCAACGATTTAGCTCCCCCTCCCCACCCACAGCTCCCCACCCACAGAAGCAGACGACCAGGCCCGGCAGGGAGGGAGGGGAGGGGAAGGGAGAGGGCCGGCAGCGGGGGCTGAGCGCGTGGCGAGGGGCCGGCGGGGATGGGGCTGACGGGGATGGGGCTGACGGGGATGGGCGGCCGAGGACCAAGCCCGGTCGTCCCAGGACCAGGCCCGGTCGGCCGAGGACCAAGCCCGGTCGTCCCAGGACCAAGCCCGGTCGGTCGATTGTCAGTGCCATGCGCTTGACTGGCACTTGACCGGCAGCCGAACGGATAGCTGAGCGGCCGTCACCACACATCGCGCCGCGCAGGCAAGGCCTGGGGAGAGCCCATGACCGATCAGTTCCGCGACTCACCGCACCACCGACGCCAGGCCCCACCACCCGTCCATTTCCTCGAGCCGCTGCACGCCCCCGCCCAGACCGTGATCGACGCACCCTCGCAGTGGTCGGCGCAGGACATCCCGGACCGTGAGAGCTTCGCCTCGCAGCGGCGCCCGCACCGCTCCTCCCTGCCGGCCGCGGCCAAGGAGCCGACGGCCGCATGGCTGGAGTCCATCTTCGGGGCGGGATCGCTCTGGCGGCCCACCGATGACGAGCTCCCCGCGCGCCTGGAGGACAAGGAAGCGCGGAGGTTCCTCACCACCGTCGGCTTCCCGGCCGTGCGCCTCGACTTCGCCTCCGTCGACACCACGGACCTGTTCAAGGAAGGCATGTGGGAGGCGGATCCCGCCGAGCTCTTCGGCGAGCGCTACCCGGATGACGACTCCCCTCCGGAGCGCTACGCCTACCGCATGGGCGAGCAATACGGCAGCTACCTCATGATGATGGGCGACACCGGCAGCATCAGCCTCTACGACCCCAACGGCTGGGACCACGCGGCTGGTTACGACGGATACGCCGCCCGCTCCCTGCCCGAGCTGGCCGGCGCACTGGGGCTGCTGGCGCTCCACGAAGACGCCCTGACCGGCGCCGACTCCCGGGCCGCCCTGCGGGAGTTCCGCACCCTCATCGCCGAGTTCGACGGCGACCCCGAGCCGACCGACCTCTGGGAGAACATCTTCGAGACCCTCGACGAGGAGTACGGAGACCCGGACCGCTAGGCCTCCGTCGCTGCCGGTACTGGTGCTGGTGCTGGTGCTGGTGCCGCTGCTCAGCCCGTCGACGTACCGCCGTCGGCCCGCTCCGTCACCGGGAGCGTGAGCTCAGGACGGTCCCACATCACGACGGGGGGAGCCGCCGCCAGCGTGCCGGTGCGCAGCGCCCCCACACTCCGGTAGAAGCCCTCCGACGGCGGGTGCGAGACGATCCGTACGGCATCGAGCCCGGCGCTCCGTGCCTCGCCCTTCATATGCTCGATGAGCAGCCGACCGATGCCACGCCCCTGGGCCGCGTCCGCGACGAACATCAGATCCAACTCGGCAGATTCCACGACGAGCGCATAAAACCCGAGCACCACACCGCCGCCCGCGCCGCCATCCGCATCGTGGCCGTCCCCACGACCGTCGCCGTAGCCGTAGCCCTCACCCTCACCACCGGCACCGGCACCGGCACCGGCACCGGCACCGGCCTCAACCCCCTCAACCCCCTCAACCGCCACGAAGACTCGGTGCGCCTCGATGTAGTCGGGGCCCACCCGATACCCGTCGACCATCGCCGCGAAGGGCCCCTCGTAGGCACTGGAACCCCGCACCAGCCGCGTGAGCCGCTTGGCATCCCGTGCATGCGCCCGACGGATCACTACCGGCAGCGCCGCCTTGCTCCTCCGCCCCGCCCTGCGGAACGCCTTCGCACCCACTGCCCACCTCCCGCACGCGCCCTCGCGCCCGCTCCCCGTCTTCTTCCCCCCCACCACCGTACTGCCCTGACCAGCACCAACCCCGCCGCCGAGAGCGCGAGGCAAGGGCCGCGGGGTCCAAGCACAAGCAGCCGACCGACCCCCGGGCAGGACACCGGCCGCCGACGAGCGTGCGCCGCATCCCACCACCCGAAGATCACGCCCTACGGCCGACGCACCTCGAACTGGAAGCAGCCGTACTCCACGGCCCGCACATGCACCAGAGCCACCTCCGGGTCGGCAAACGCTTCCCCCAAGGCCCGGTCGAACCCCGCCTTGGCGTCGACGGGGATCTCGAAGAGCCGCCCGCCGACGATGTGGCCCTCGGCGTTGTACCGGCGGAGCGTACGCAGCGCCCCCGGCCGGGCGAAGGGATATCCCTGCGCCGACGGATTTCCCTGACCATCCCGGGTATCCCTGCCGCCCCCGCCGTCCCGGCCTCCCCACGGCTTCTCGCATTCATCGGCGTGCAGGAACACCGGCCCCGCTTCGTCATAGGCCCCGGGCTCCGCACCGGCCGCCGCCGCCCAGCGCCGCAGCGGCGCGTACGAGACGAGCGCGACCCGCTCACCGGCCTCGATGGACCGCAGGCAGCAGCGCAGCGGGCTGCCCACGCAATCGACGGGAATGCCGTCCTCACGCGCGGTATACGGCCGCATTGCCCGCCCGGCGTCATCGACGTCGCGGAGTTCCTTGAGCGCGGCGGGCGGGATGGGGAGAGGTACGTATGCAGTCATGCCCCCCAGCGTCGACGCCCCGCCCCTCCCCCCGCTGGCGGAATTCGGACGCCCAGGTCAACGCGCCCCAGAATTCACGTTTTGACTGCTCTGCTCTGCACTGCACTGCACTGCACGGCTCACCACTGGTCAGCGATGTACTGCACTGCCTCGTCAGGGCTCAGCGGCACCCCGCCGGCACCTTAACTGACTCGTTCGTAGTAGGCCTTGGCAGTCTTCAGGCACTTCGCACGCTGCTTTTCCGTTTTGCCGGACTGCGTATGGCACTGCTGCTTCATATCGAACAGAAAGGCCTTATCGATACGCCGCTCGTGGGTGGAGCCCTTGAACGCCGTCTTGCCAATCAGTGCCTTGTCATTGCGGTATCCGAAGTCGTGTCGTGCACAGGAGAGCTTGAAATTGAATCCACCGGGCTTGTCGGCCAGCCGCGTGCAGTAGTCGGTTGTCCAGATGAATCCGTAGGGATTGTTGCCTGACTTCTGCTGGGCACGCAGCAAGCGCCAGTCGCCGGCACTCCGGGAGGAGGAGCGAGTCATCGGATACAGACGCTTGAGCTTGGCCTTCTTGCTCGGCCCCGCCACTGCGGTACGGCCGTGGTCGGCGGCGTGGGCAGCTTGGGTGGCCTGGACGGCTTGGGTGCTGCGGACGGACGGCGCGCGGTCCGGTGCCGTACCACCCGCGAGGCTCGACGCCAGGGCCGGAGCCGCTGCCGCGACCGTGATGATCCCCGCTCCGGCAACCGAGGCAAAGGTGGCGCGTGATATGCGCATTCGTGCTGCCTTTCGTCGATCTCGTAAGTCGAGCCCGTAAGGGATAAGAGCGTACGAATGGCAGGGGTTTCGCGGTATTGAACCTTGAGACTTGCCCTTTGGTACACCTCCCTCAAGGACGTCGCACGGGGAGGACAATGCCCTTTATGTTGGCCATGGGTCCGCGGTATGACCGACCCGGCTCGCACGGGGTGATACACCGTGGCGCATTTCTAGCTGTGGGGGTTCCTTGAAGGCTCATAAGGCTTCGAAGGCGGCTGCGGTGGCCGCCATGGTGGTCGCTCTGGGCCTCGGCAGCGCCGCTGACGCGTTCGCCTGGCAGACCAAGTGGACGACGAGCGGGAAGACGCAGACGTCCAAGGCCGGCCACGTCTCCAAGGGAAAGCACTTCCTGCACATCGGTATCACCGGCAACGGGAAGACCACGTTCAGTGCAAGGCTCTACAAGAAGGTCAAGGGCAAGGACCCGCTGATCCAGACGCTCAAGGGCAAGGACAACGGCGGGTCGTGGATGGCGAATTACAAGAAGCTCTCGGCCGGCAACTATTACTTCACCTTCAGCTACCCGAAGAAGGGGAAGAAAGCGTTCGGCGGCGTCCAGTAGGGCACCGCACCCGCCCCCTGACCAAGGGCGGGGACGAACGACGACGGGCCCGCCGCACGCCCCCGTGCGGCGGGCCCGTTCGCGCGATGGCCACCGGTCCGGGATCACCGCGGCCGGCATTCCGCCCTGCCCGACCACGACCGGCACTCCACCGGCGCTCACCCAGTCGGTCAGCCAGCCAGTCGGTCAGCCAGTCGGTCAGCCGCCCACGCTCCACCAGGGACGATCAGCCGCTTCGCGACGGGCGAGTCGCCACGTGCCGTCGATCACCCCTGGCCCTTCACAGGCGGTCGACCACAGGCGGCCCCTCACCCGTGGTCCCTCACAGGCGGTGCATCACAGGTGGTCGGTCACGAGCGTTCGATCACGGGCGGTTCTTCAAGGATGGTCAGGCACCGCCTGGGCCGCCCAGTCCACCTCATCCGATGACGACTCCTGCACGGCCATCAGATGCCACCGGCACCCAGCTGACGGACACAGCAGATGGTGGTTCAGCGCGGAGACCATCGCCGCCTGCAACCGCGAGCTCTGACCTATCTTCATCAATATGCGCGAGATATGCGCCTTGACCGTACGCTCAGAAATCCGCAGCCGCCGCGCCAGCTCGCCATTGGACAGACCGCCGCCGAGCAGCAGCAGCACCTGCCGCTCGCGATCGGTCAACTGCGCCAAGTCCACCGGACCTTCGAGCGGACCACCGCCACGCTCCTCGTACGGACAGAGCGCAGCAGGCTTTTCACGCAAGGACACGGTCATCTTTCCCCCTAATCCGAGCCCGGCCCCGGCAACAGCCGTCTGAACGGGCACCACTCAGCGGCCTGCCGCAGGCTCGGTCCCGTGGCCGCGGACCAGGCCCGCGAACAGCCGCAGCTGATCGCACGGGGGCGGCCACTCACCGACCGTTTCCGGCGTGAGCGCGGTCTCCACCACCCGCATACGACTGGGCACGATCCAGAACGGCACTTCGGCCCCCAGCAACCCGCGCTGGGCGGTCGCGGGCCCAAATGCCCCTGGATCACGCCTCGTTCACCCCACCCTGGCATTCCCCCAAACGCTCACACATGAGTACCCGTACCTAGGCTGAGCGCAGCCCGCGAGAGCGCCCTCAGGCATCCTCTGACCTGCACTCTTCTACTCCCGACGCGAGGCCCGCCGCCCCTTCCCCTCATACCGCCAAGTCTCCCAGCGACCACTGACAATCAGCAGCCCGCACGGAAGCGCCGGCCGGCACCCGAAACCCCGCTCCCGACCAGCTCACTTCTCGGCGATCAACGGCGCGATCATCTTCCGCAGATCGCCCTCCGCTTCCGCAGATCGCCCCGGCGAGCGTCCCCAGCGAACGGGCAGCAGTCCGGCCCTTGCCCGTCAATGGCGATGGCGGTGGCGGTGGCGGTGGGGAGGCTCTATTGATGCCGACGAACCGGACGCCGTTGGCCTAGGTATCCATCGCGACAGCGGCGAAGTCGGGCGCCTCGGCCACACATGGACCGCACGTCGAGCCCCCAGACGTCGAGCACGACGGCCTTGCCGTTTCCCACGGCCGACCTCACCAACTCGCCCTGGGCCATGCCCGATCACCCCTCCGCCTCACGCTCCCTTCCAACCCCCTGGACACCCGGACACCCGGGCACTCGGGTGCCCGGGCACCCGGACGCACCGACACACGCCCGCCACCCGCCGCCCGCCGCCCGCCGCCCGCCGCCCGCCGCCCGCGAGGATTCCGGGTGGGGGACCCCCCTCGGACGGAGGGGGTCCCCCACCCCTCCCCAACCGAACCTGAAGAGCGCTTCAGGACTTCAGGCTGTGTTCAGGTTCGGTTCGGCACTGTGGTGAATGTCGGAAGGGCGCGACAGGGGCCCGGCCGACGGAACGAAACCGCGACACAATCCGGAGGAACGCTCCCATGAAGGCCACCGCCAAGCGCACGCTCACCCCCCGCGCCATCGTCCTCGCCACGGCCGCCGCCGTCGCACTGATCGGCAGCACGGGTGCCGCGACCGCCTTCGCGGACGACGACGGCCCGACCCCGCACTCCTCGGTCCAGCTCTCCCAGCACGAGCGCCACCTGGACGACACCGCCAAGGACCGCGCGCAGGTCAAGGCCGACAAGATCAGCCAGTCCGAGGCCACAGCCAAGGCGCTCAAGGCCGTTCCCGGCACCGCCACGTCCGCCGAAGTCGACACCGCGGACCGCAACGGCTCCCTCATCTGGGAGGTCGACGTCCTGGGCAAGGATCACAAGAACCACGACGTCACCATCGACGCCGGCAACGGCAAGGTCCTCAACCAGCACACCGACCGCGACGACGACGCCGCCCAGGACGCCGCCGAGACCCAGGCCCAGGTCAAGGCCGACAAGATCGGCCACGACAAGGCCACCGCCAAGGCGCTCAAGGCCGTCCCCGGCACCGTCGTCTCCTACAGCCTCGACGACAACGACCGCAACGGCTCCACCGTCTGGGAGGTCGACGTCCTCGGCAAGGACCACAAGAACCACGACGTCACCATCGACGCCGCCAACGGCAAGGTCCTCAACCAGCACGTCGACCAGGACGACCAGGACGACAACGACGGCGACAACGACTGACAACGGCACCAGGCCACCTGCCTGAAGCTCCCCCCCCCCCCGCAGCCCGAAGGGGCCGCGCCCGCCACTGTCCGGCGGACGCGGCCCCTTCGCCCGTTCCAGGCCCCGTCCGCGCACTCCCGGAACCCGGACACCGCAGCCGTCCCAACCGCTCCAACCGCTCAACTCCCCACCTCTCGCGCCCAACCGGCGCCAAGGGACATTCGTCGCAACCGCTCACACCTCAACGCCAGGACATCCGCCGCCCGCCTCCTGCCGCCTGCCTCCTGCCTCCCGCCTCCCGCCTCCCGCCGTCGCATTAGTCGTCCGTTAGCGGAACACCAACCCGATCTTGCAAACTGATGATCGTCCGGGAACGAGACGAGAGAACAGAGCACGGGAGTACCCATGAACACCGCCACCAACCGCTTCCGCGGCCGCGCCGGCCGCCGCATCGCCACCGCCATCTTCGCCGCCGCGGCGCTGGGCCTGGGGGCCACCGCCTGCGGACCGGACTCCGGCTCGGCGGGCGCCGCCGGCTCCTCGGACTCGTCGACCGCCTCCGACTCCCAGCCCGCCCCGAGCTCGTCCCAGTCCACGAGCGGCGGCTCCTCCTCGGGCAACTCCGGCGCGCAGGGCCAGAGCGGCGGCAAAACCGCCACGCCGTCGTCCGCTGCCGGCGCCGGCAGCGGATCCGCCTCCGGCGGGGGCGCCGCCAACGCCGGTAACCACCGCACCATCGTCGGCACGCTGGAGTACCTCGCGCCCGGCAAGCTGATCGTCAAGCCCGAGGGCGGCGGCACCGACCAGGCATTCTTCGTCGCCAACGCCACCACGGTCCTCGGCGCGGCCTCGATCTGCTCCGACGACGACAGCGGCAGCGTGTCCATCGGCGATGACGGCTACGGCACCGCCAAGTGCACCGTGGACCAGCTGGAAAAGGCCGCGAAGACCGGCAGCGTGACCGTCCGCGTCACCATGGACACCAAGTCCGGCGCCGCCGAGACGGTCGAGGAGAAGTACCACCCGTAAGCCCCCGCACCCCGCGCCACACGCGCCCGTGGGCCTCTCTCCGCCCCACCCGTAAACGGACTGGCCCACTCACCCACCGGCACCAGCCGGCCACACCGGTCAAGGACTGGGACGCAGTATCCAGCCATTGAGGCCAGTCGCCGACAAAATCGATCTCTGGAGCGAGACGCATCCCAGTGCGCTCCAGGACCCGACGGACCACGACGTCGACAGCTCCGGTGAACCGGGCGGCCGCGCTCCCGCCCTCGTCAGCGGCCAGGGTGTGGTGCAGGTACGAGACCCGTACCCCCTCCGCAAGCCGTCCGCCGAGAACGACCCTCGCCCGCCACGTCAGCCGGCTCGCACTCACCCGCGCCGAGCCGTCGGGGACTTGGTTGAGCGGCGCACCCTCGCCGTGCAGCCACCTGGCCTGGGCCGGGGTCAGTTCGGCGCTGAAGATTGGGTGAGGGGAGCGCTGAGCTCGGCTTCCGCGAGGCGAAATCCAGCGTCAACAGGGTCCACCGGCCGGAGCCCTTCAAGACGCTGGTGCGATGCCCCAGCCCGCACGCCGCCGCGTCCAGCGCGGCGCGGCGGCCGAACGCCCACTCCCAGGCCGTCACTTCGATCAGCGCGTCGGAGATCTCCTGGCCGTACCCGCCGACACTCTGAACCGGCGAGGCCCCAACCGCCCCGGGGATGCCCACGACCATCTCCATACCACCGGCCAGCCGGTGACCGACAACCGTGTCGACCAGGTCGTGCAAGGAGTGACCGGCAGGGAAACCTGCGGCGAACGCGACGAACTCGCCGCATTCGGCAAGGCCTTGAAGCCAGACGAAAGCCGCCGCGGCAGCCGAGCTGTTCAAAGGTGCGGCTTCGCGGTGACGACTGCCGCGATCCTGCACTCTCAGTGCCCCGTGTCCCTCAGGTGCGTTGACGAGCTTGCGCCGAGGGGCTGCTCACAAAGTCCGGCCAGGACGCAGTCGCGATCACAAAAGTTGCAGCAGAGCCCCGTCCGGCCGTAGCGCACAGCCGGGCAGGTCCCTGTTGCCGACCAAGCGAGTTCCCCCACTCGCTCTGTCGTCACGCCGTCAGATACGCGTCCCCAATAAAGGAGTCGGCGACAGAGACGTCCTGCTCACGCAATTCCTCCAGCCGCCTCTCGTACAGCGGCCCCGCTACATGTGCCGCTCGCGCCGGAGAGGGCGCGGCTTGCTCGATGAGGTGTTGAGCAGCAGCCTTGACCGCCGCCGACCAAGCCAGCACGTGCTGTTGAGCGCTACGCCCGCATTCCTGCGGTTCTCCGGGCAGACAGAGCGGCAGAGCCGGGCCGATCTTGTTCGCTGCATGGCGCACATGTCGAGCGATCACGTCCCAGTCCTCCTCTGTCCGCTGGACGGCTTCGGTGTCGCCTTCTTCCAGCCACCAGTCGAAGTCGTCGCCGTGATCAGCCATGTGCGTGCTCCTACGATTCGGTCCAGCGATTCCCGCGGGTGTGCCGATCGTAACCGCGCCCAATACCCCTCCCCGAGGGGCGCCGTGGCCCACCGATGGGACAGGGCGCGCACGGGCAACAGCTCTTGCGAGCGGGCAGTACGGACGTTGCCGACAGCGATGAACCAACCCAGGACGCACGGCCACACACTGCCGTCCGACCGATCGCACATTGCCCCGAAGCGCAGTGTCCGCACAGGTCATCGACGGTGGGGATAGCGCCCTTGCCTGCCCGTCCGAACGCCGGTGTCCGGTCCCCGCCGACGTTCTGCACTCCGAGGGCGGTGAGGTCTTCGGCCGCCTCGCGGACGCGTTGCTGTGCTTGCACCGAGACGGTGGCGCCCCGCAGCGGTATTGCACCCGGCCGGACGGGCACGTGGCGCAGCCGGCCGCCGTCGTCCGCCAGGCTTCTCGATCACGCGGTGAAGAGCACGCAGCGCTGCGTCTTCGCGACGTGCCGGTTCATCTTCGGCCGACACCGTACGAGGCCGAATCGCTCCCTGTACGTGCCCCATCCGTGCCAGACGGAGCGGCCACACGCGGCCAAGAGCGGTCCACCACCGGATCAACGGCGACCAGGAAAAGGAACGGCCCCCGACCCGGTTTCCCCGGTCGGGGGCCGTTCTGCTGCGGAGGCTGTGGGATTTGAACCCACGGTGGCGTTGCCGCCACGACAGTTTTCAAGAGCGTTCCGGCTGTACGGCCTGTCAGTACCCTGACCTGTGCCTATCGATCTGGTGCGGGCCAACCTGTCGCTGCTGGCCCGCACATGGCCCGCACAGGCTGACGGGCGAGTGCGCCCGGCCCCAGAGGGATCTCGGTTTCGTCTGGGGATACGGCTCCAGCCCACTCGTAGGCGCACCGGGCGAGCTGAGACCGGCCCACTCACCTTCCACTCCGGCAGCCTCGGAGCCTCAGCCGTGATCGCGTCATTCTCGTCCACCTCGCCGGGGCCTCACTACCTCACTCCATCCGCGGGTCTCGCAGGTGGTGCATGGCCAGTGCGATCTCTTCCGGATGGCTGCCTAATCGAGCGAGTGCCCACGCGGTGCGTGCATCCATAGGAGGCCCGTATGTGATGACAAGCCTGCGGGCTCGCCAGGTCGTAACAGGTGCCAAGAGCCAGCGGATCTTGGCAAACTTCGGGCGCGGCGCAAGGGGCTCAATGCTCCGGTTCACCCAGGACTGCCTCACTGCTTTCGCCGTCGTCGGTGATCGGTGATTGCGTGAGGGGGCAATCTGGGCGGGGGCACTGCGTGTGGGTGCACGCACGTAGGTTGGCCAGCGCGAATCGCGCAGCGATCAGCGCAGGATCTTCGTGGTCTGGACTTCCATAAAGGAAGCGAGACATAGCGTCCACGGGTTCATGGGCGTTGCGTACGTCGGTAAGCACGCCGAAGGTGAAGTCCCTGCTCAGACGATCTTCGTGGACCGCTTGTGCCCAGGAAACCAGGACGTGGTGCGCCCTCTCGCGCACCTCCGGCTGCTCCAGGGTCGTGTACCAGCCGCTGATGAGGAAGTCGCGAATGTTTGGCGACGCCTGGGCAATGGTGATCAGGGACGTCAACACGCTGTTGGGCCTGGAAGGGTCAGCCAATGCAAGAAAGGCCCGGGGGCCAGCGGGATGGCCGGGGTACTTGACTAGCCAGGACTCGACCGTCTCCACAACATGGGTAAGACCTCGACCGCCGCTTGCGGCGTGCGCCACCAGAGCATCCTCCGCGATCTCGGTGGCGGCATCATCGTGGCCGAGGATATGCCGCAGCCGAACGAGTGCTGTGTGGGGCCAGCGCTGGCCGTAGCTGCCACTGCACACACGGGCCACAGCTTCCCGCTGGTACGGGTTCTTCTTTGGCCTTGTCACCCAGTCCAGCAGCTTCTTGTGGGTATCTCGGCCAAGTTCATCGGTTTGGGCAGCACGTGTGAGGAGTTGAGCGACGATGCGGATCCGCTGAGGGTCGACCAGAGGGCTGGCTGTAGTCCAGTGATCGAGGACGTCGAAGAAGGGCGGGTCCACCTCAGTGCGGGAAAGCTCCAGGAGGCGTTCACCGACCTGTTTAGCCCAGTGCTCGGCTGCCCCACCGGAGGCAGTAATCCGCTCGATCCATTCCCTGGTTGCTTGGCGTTCGTGGGCCCAGTGGTGCCAGTCCGTGCGGATAGCGGAGAGAGCAAGACCCGGCCGACTTTCGAAGGCAGCTTTGTCGTCGGATGTGACGTCCACGCCCACATCGCGCATACGACGCCGGGGGCTGCGCCCTTCACGGAATCGCCGGGAAGCTGGCTCGTCGCGGGGGTCGAACTCGGCGGCCGCCTTGATGCACAATTCGAGGGGTGCGCCCTCGAGGTAGGCAGCGGACAGGAGCATCACCCGGTCCTGGCCGCGAGTACCTGTCTCGGCGAGTGTGCTTTCGAGGAAGTCGGTCCATAGCAGCACCTCTTCCCGGATGGCCCTGATCTCGCGCGCAGCCTGCTGTTGAGCGTCGGCCTCGTTCTGCTTGTCGTTGAGCTGGTCAACGGCCTTGGTGAGGCGTTCAGGCTTCACCCTGTGGAGGCGTTCAGCGATCGCGATTGCGTCGGTGGGACTGACAGTCCGGGTGATCAAGTCAGAAAAGAAACCGGCAGTGGGGTCGGGGGCAGCAGGGCCTCGTAACAGGCTGCGGCTTACCGGCCGGTTCAGCCCCGGCTGTAGCCAATCAGCTTGCACCGGGCTCCCAAGCCGCTCGGCGAGGTGGTTGCGCGCTACCTGAATGGCGTCCGGCCGCACTGCCGGCACTTCGAACCGGCTGTCCCCCCGCCAGTCACGTTGGTTTACCGTGATCACCACACAGGCGCCGGCCCCTTGGAGTTCTTCCGACCAGGCCGTAAGGGCAAGAGCAGCTGATGGGGACAACGCACGGGCCGTCGCATCGATCAAGTAACCATGCCCGGGGATCGGCTCTGGCAGCGTTTCACGTTCTGGGGTTTCGTCGTCGTCCCAGTCCGCGGCGAGATTGTAGAGCTGTGTGGCTTCGAAGCGACCGGCTAGGCAGATCTGCAGCGCGCGGACGGCGGAGATTCGCCGCCCCATTCCGGTCTCCCCGACAATCACAGCGAGGCCGTGTGCGGCGAGAGAGTCGGCGGCGCGCTGAGGGGTCGTAGTGTGAGCCCACAGCGGCTCGGTGGCAGCGGTGACTTCGGTGGGCGATACCGGTGACATCGGTAGCTTCGGGCGGTGCGTGATGGTGATGGGGCCTGTGTTGTGCCCAGCCACTTGGACGGTAGGTCCACTGTTGTTGGAAGCTGATTGCCCTGAGGGCGGGGTAGGTGGAAGCCCTTGCGACATGATCAGGACCTCCCCGTGTTGAGCCCGCCGAAGTTGTCCCTCCCGACTTGGATGACCGGCCCGGTGTTGCCCGTCGCCGTCTGACTTCCGCCGCCGTGTTGATCGTCTGCATTGCGGCTCGCCAGAACAGCCAGATCCCGTTCTGCCCCGGGGAAGTCTTCAACGAGAGTCAGCAGTCGCCGCTGCCAGCGGTCGCGCACCTCCGCTTGGTCGAGACTGTCCAGCTGCGCTTGATCAGCATCCAGCCGACCTAACTGGCGCTCTTCTTCAGCCTCTCCCCCGTGCCGGAAGAGCCGGCCAGCAGTTGATCGCATGGCGGACCAGCTGTCTTTCGCCATCTCTGCCACTAGCGCTGCCGCGGCAGCGCCGGCTACGGCCACCAATTGCGCGTGCTCACTCACTGGCTCTCATTCCTCCCGTTGACCTGCAGGTAATGACGCTTTGTCGCGCTCAATCGACGCAGGATCGCAGGACGACTCTGATGGCGAGGAAACAATGCATCACTCTGGCTGGAAGCCATCGCGCATCCCACCTAGATCGGCAGGAACCATGCGTTTGCACCGGGCGGGTGAAGTGCCCCCCGCACTCCTGCATCCACCGCCACACTCGAACACGTGCGCGTATTGCTGAGGGGTGTGCATGACCCACACGCCGACGTATCGCCGCACGGCCCCTAGGCGACGGGCGACGGGCGACGGGCGACGGGCTGACCTCTAACAAGACGGACTTCCGCAACTGGCCCCTGGGCACAGACTCAAAGCGCCACCCTCGGGAGATGGAGGATTTCGAGTTCGAGTGCTGGCGATGTTGGGAGACCAACGTCATCAAGGGGAGGCCCAAGGGCTTTTGGACGACGACTCACTACGAACTTCCAGGGGAGTGGGACTGCTGGTCGTGCGGCGCCCTCAACGGAACCCCCGATGACTGAGCTGCTGGCTGACTTGCCTTTGTTCAGCGGCGGGCGCTTCGGGCCGCCGAGCTAAACGGCGCGCCCGTGCTCCAGGTAGGCCACGCGCCCTTCGGCCCGTGCTACCACTGCGGCCTCGATTCGTCGAGCAAGCCGCGGGATCGTGCAGCTGGCTACTGCGTCCACGGGGTGGAAGTCGTAGCCTCCGATCTCCTCGGCCTGGAGCTGGATCCGCTCCCGAAGCTCCGGAGGCAACACGCCCCCATCGAACAGGTAGAGCACCTTGTCGCCCTCGGCGGGACTCGGCGCCCAGTCCATGGCGAGCAGGCGGCCGATCTCCGGCGAGATGCCCAGTTCCTCGCGTACCTCTCGTACGCATGCCTGAAGCGGTGACTCGCCGGTCTCGACGTAGCCCCCGGGGATCTCCCGGTAGTCCTTGTACGTCGGCTCAAGCATCATGACCCGACCCTGATCGTCAAAAAACAACGCGCCCGAGGCCATCCTCGGGCGCGCCATCTTCGCCTCGTGCTCGTTGTCGCTCATGCGAACGAGCCTAATCGGATCACACCACGCGCAGCCGGTCGGCCAGATCTGCAATGGGGCGGGTCGGGCGGCCACGGGTGCCGCGAATCCAGCCGAGCACCAGCTCCCGGCTCATGTAGTGGTGCCTGACCTGCTCAGGTGCAAGCTCTTCGGCGTCCAGGACGACGGCCAGTGCATCGTCCGTCCGGTTCCACGCGCTCAGCGCTCGCGCCACCTCCAAGCTGTGCCGTACCCGACGCTCAACCGGTAGGCCACTCGTGTCCACCTGCGGCCCCAGCTCAGCCGCGATCTGGATGTCCCCCAGTTCGCCGGCCGTCGCCACCCGATGGATCTCCACGTTTGTGGGGCCAAAGGCTGTCCACATGTGGTTGCCATTCGCTCCTAGGCGCGTTGCCGCGCTCTCGGCTTCCCGGAGGAACTCCTGCGTGCTCGCGCGGTCCTCCGCTCGGGCGGCTGCCATCGCACCTGTGAGGAAAAGCGTGCCGTAGACGGACAGGTACGCGGGGGTCGGCTCGGCAAGGCCCGACTGCAGAAATCCGGCGGCGTCCCTCACAAGCTGGGCTGCCGTTTCAAAGCGCCCCGTGGACAGCAAGCAATGCGTCACGGACCGGAACAGCGACCCGGTGATCGTGTTGTTTCCGCTCTGCTGTGCCGCGGCCAGCCCACGGTCGGCTGCGATCCACGCCAGTTCGTTCTCACCGAGCTTGCCGAGCACCATGGCCGCACCCTGGTACGTCATGGCGAGCAGGCCGTTCGCTTCGTCGCGTTCGTCCCCGGTGTAGGCACGGACCGCCAGCAGCGCGTCGGCCAGCAGGAGCGGCAACTGCCGCGCCGCGAAGCCATATCGCGATGCTTGGTAGGCGTCCCAGACCTCACCCACGTCGGCCCGCAGCGCTTCCATCGTCGGTGGCTCACCATCCGTTGGCGTCCCGATGAGTGGTGTCAGCAGCCGGTAGTCCATGAGGGCTTCACGAAGCGCCGGGACTGTGCGCCGGCCACTGTCCTTGGACCACTCCAGCAACGTCGGCTCGGCGATGAGGTCGCCGATGGAAACGTCCAGAGCGTGTGCAAGGGTGCGGATTACCGAGAGGCGATCCAGCTCGATGCGGTTGTTCTCCGCTTTCCCGAGCCAGTCGGCGGTGCGGCCGACAAGTCCAGCCAGTACTTCCTGCGACAAGCCTCGGCGATGGCGGTACCAGGCAACGCGCTCGCCGGTCGTTAGGTGCTGCGTCATTCCTCGCATGGCTTCAGCTTCACCTCAGTTCGCAGATGGACCCCGGAAGGATTTTCCGGGGCCTTCGGCGGCCCACGCCATAGCTTCGAGACGTACAGGGTGAGACGCCCTGAGCCAAGAACTAGGGGGCACAGCTGTGGGTTTGACGGAGTCGGAGCGGGATCAAGTCACGACGGCGCTTGAGCAACTCTCTTCGGAGTTGGACGCTATGTCGAGGAGAGCACAGAGACTTCCTGCCGGAGTCACTGGGCATCCTCCCCGCCCTCCAGCTGACGCAGACGATCGTCCAGGCGAGACAGGTGGGAACGGATCGATTCGATCTCCTGCATGATCGCCGTGAATTCAGGGCTCGGCTCGCCCCCCTCTGTGGTCTCCTGCCGGGCACTGACGAAGTAGCCGCGAGTTGAATCAGGCCGGACTACCCCCCGCTGCGTGAGCAACTGCAGCGCCTTGGTCGCCGTACCGGGTGCCACCCCGAAGCGGCTGGCAATCGACCGGACCGCCGGCAGCTTCGCACCGGCCTTCAGCTGGCCTGACTCGATGTCCCTCTGGAGGGCGTCCGCGATCTGCTCATTCACTCGGCGCGAGGAGTCAACGGTGGGCGTCATACAGCGATGCTAGCCGCCTCTTCCATCAGTTCAACCGGCACACCCAGCACAGACTGTTGTACTGGTTGTGTCAGTCGTGCTAGAACAGTCTCAGTGCTGGTCACCCCGTACGGAGTGACTGAAGAAGACCGCACAGCGCTGGCTTGACCTGCTCAAACGCACCCCCAACCGCCCAGACGGCCCCGTGACACGGGTCGAAAGGAAGCGGTCGTTGCTTGAGAACTGAACAACGTGATCCACCACCGCAGCACCGACCGTGACGGCACCGGCCGGAGGTGAGTGGAGACCCGTCGTGTGGCGCCATTACCCCTGGTGATGGCAGTCGGCACGTGCGAAGAACCGTCAGACGCCCAGCACCTGTGGGCGGCCTGGTGCAGTACCAACCAGGCGCTCATTGCTGATGGCAAGTACGGAGGGCCGACACCCCACGACGTAAAAGAACGACGCGGCATCAACCTTTCGTCGCCATGACGTCCGGGAGGGGTCTCCCCGGACCGAGGACGGCCGCGTCCATGCGAGACCTGTGTGGCCTCTGGCGGGGCCACGCGCGCCACCTCGATTGCCGGAGCGCTTCACGCTTCGGTCGGTTGCCTCCTCCGTCCGTTCGGCCCCTTAAAGGGCCGTACGGGCGGGGCTGAGGGGAGCCGGAGGTCCATTCCTGCTTCACCCGTCAACGGCGTGCGGCCCCGGTGTCCTACCACCGGGGCCGCTTCGGGCCGTTCCACTGTGAGGAGACAACGACCCATGAGGACTATCGCTGCACTTCAGGCGGTTGTTACCGCCAACCCGCCCGTCGGTGGCCCGACGGCCGCTGAGCTGGATGCGATCGAGGCGGAGATGCCGGTCATCTCCGCTGAGGTTGAGCTGCTGGACGTACAGATCAGCCTGTTGGACCGGCCGGCCTCGGAGCTGGACGAGCGTCGGCTGCGTCGGGCCCGTCGCCGGGTGCTTGCTGCCCGTCGGGACCTGCTCAACAGCGCCACTGCGCAGACGGGCGGTGCCGCATGATCCGCATCGTCACCCGAACCCATCTCGCTCACCTGACCGAGCAGGCAGACGACGCTCACGCTCGTGTCCGGGAGGTGCAGGGGCTGGCGGATGCCGCCTACGGCTCCCACATCCGGGAGGTGTTCGCGCTCACCGCCCGTGCCGAGGACGCCGAGAAGGGCGCCGAAAACGCCAGCCGGAACTTTCGGCTAATTGCGATCGCGCTGGAGGACACAGCCGCCAAACTGGCCAAGGCCCGCGCCGAGCTGGCCGACATGGCGGAGCGCGTTCAGGAGCTGAGCGCTCCGGCCGAGGGCGCGTTCATGGTGCTGCTGCTCCACTACGGCGAGCCCCACAGCATCCACCCCGACCAGGCCGCCGCCTACGCCTACGCGGCCACCTTGGGGGCCCCGCTGAGCGGTTGGCGCCTGGCGGATGAACGCCCTGCGGCGGCGGTGCCGTGGCGGTGCGTGCCGTTCATCTACGACGCTGGCCGCGACTACTTCCGCAGCGTCACCGCACCCTCCATCGAGCCTTCGGAGGGTGCGGCGTGAACGGTGTTCAAGTGCGTTCAGCAGAGCGCGCCCTGTCGGTCGGTACGTGGTTGATCGTGGCGGGCGCGATGCTCTATTCGATCCTGACGGTGACGCCGCTCATGGCCGCTCACACGCCGGATGAGTGGGACTGGACGGCGCCGATCCTGCCGCTCGTTGTGGACGCCGCGGTTGTGATCGTGGTGCGTCTGGATTCGGTGCTGGCCCGTCTGGGTGGGCACGGTGGCCGGTGGCCCATCGCCCTGCGGTGGATGACCGGCGCCATGACCCTGGCCCTGAACGTCGCTGACTCCGCCCTGAAGAAAGACCTGGTCGGAGTCGCCGTCCACTCTGTGGCGCCGCTGCTGCTGATCGTCACGGCAGAGACCGGACTCGCCTACCGGCGCGCCATCACCCACGCCGTGACCGCGCTGGAAGACAAGCGGCAGGCCGAGCGCGAGCGTCGAGAGGCGGCCGTGCGTGCGCGGGAGGAAGCCGCCCGTCGGGAGCGGAAGGAGGAGCGCGAGCACGCTGCGGCCCTGGCTCGTGAACAGCGTGAGCACGAAGCCCAGCTCACCCGTGAACAGGCCGAACGCGAAGAGCGTCTCCAGCGCGATGAGCGCGACCAGGCAGCCGCCCGGGAGCGGGCGGAGCGGGAGGCTCGTGAACGCGCTGAACAGGTGCGTGAACAGCAGCGGCGCGAGCGTGAACAGCGTGAACGCCAGGACGCCGAACAAGCCGAGCGCGAGCGCCGCGAGCGGGCCGAGGCCCGAGCGCGTGAACAGCGCCAGCGCGAAGAGCAGGCCGAGCGTGAACGCGCTGAACTGCTCGCCGCCGGCCCCGCTAGCGAGAAGCAGCCCGAGGAGCGCGCCCGCCAGACCGTGACCGCGGCCTTCCACGCCGGGCTCCCGGTGCGGACGGCCGCAGAGCTGTGTGGCTGGTCTACGGGGTGGGTCTCCACCCGCTTCCAGGAACTGCGCGACCACCAGCCGGCAGCGCCCCGTGCTCTTGAAGGGGCCGCGTCGTGAGCACGATCCCCGTCTACCGGTGGCGCCTGGCACCGGACGGACTCGCCACCCGCCGCCAACTCCGCGCCCTCGGGCTGCGCCCCGGCGGACAGCCGGTCATCGCTCAGCTGGAGCGGCGCCGCCGCCGTCGAGGTCCGCTGGTCGCCTACCTCTACCGCGTCGACCTCGCCAAGCCCGTCCGACCGATGACGCCCGCCAAATGGCAGGCCGTCGCTGCCGCACTTGCTGCACGCCGGGTGTGCCCTGGCTGTGGCCTGGATCGCGGCTACACCATCCCCACGTCGCTCGGTGTCTGCGTGCCCTGCGCGGACGCCCCCGAACTCGCCGCGTGACCTCACCTCCTCTGCGAAGGACTGCCATGGGCCTGACGAAGAAGCTGGCTGCCGCGCTCAAGCGGGACGACGAGCGTGAAGAGGCCGGTATGCACGCCGACGACCGGGTCACCTGTTACTCGCATCAGTCCTGGGCTGAGGACTGCGAGGGCCGCCATCGGAAGCCCAGCGCCGGCAGCTTGCTCGCCGAGCACAACGAACTCCAGCGCCGCCGCATGCAGTAGCTCATACCGGCCCTGACTGGGTCGTTCGCACGGCGCCCCCGGCCCGCTTTCCAGGGCCCGGCCGGGGGCGCCTTTCTGACTCCTTGAGAGGAGCCCGTTCAGCATGCCGGAAAACACCACCACGGCCGAGCAGGCCGAGGAGATCACCCCCACACCCGCCACTGACGACACCACGCTCCTGCCGCAGCAGGAGACGGACGGAAAGGTCCTGAACCTGCCCGTCCCTGGCCCGGACGAGAACTACGAGCCGAGCCAGCCGGACGAGGACGACCAGGAGGAGGAAGCAGAGGAGGAGGATGCCCCTGAGAGGGATCTGCCGGCGGCGCCGCTTCTGGCGAACGCCGTGAACCTGTCCACGGTCGGGGTGTGCAGTGCACTCAACACCGTGGGCCCGGTGGGCGCACTGGTGGCCGGTGGAGTGGCTGCGGCTGGCGTAGGCGCCCTGGGCGTCGCGGCATTCCGCTCCGCTCGCAGCAATGCTCAGCGACGGGCGGCAGTAGCGACCACGACCGGCGCCGGACGCTCCGGCCGGGCATCCCGTGGCCGCTCCGCCGGCAGGGGTGCTTCTGGCGCGGACCGTCGGGCAGGCTCCGGTCGAGCTGCTGGCGGGCGTGCCGGAAGCGGTGGCGGCCGGGGTGGCCTGTTGCGCCGCCGCGGTGCCGGGACAGGTACGAGCGGCCTCGGCACAGGTCGCGGCGGTGCACGGCGCCAGACGACAGCGGCCGGCGGTGCCGGCCAGGGACGGGCGGGTACTGGTCATGATGCGTCGGGGCTCGGTTCCGTCGGCCTCGGCAAGCACGCCGCCCGCGCATCCGGTACGGGCGCGAACACCCCTGGCAAGCGGCAGGGTTCGGGCTTCGGCACGCCCAGGTCTGGCGCGCGGCGGGATTCTGCGCGGGGTGGCGGGCGCCACGGAGCCGCAGGTAAGGGCAGCGCTCTTGATGGCGGGCGCGGGAAGTCTGCAGGGGGCGCGTCCGGCGCCGGTGTCGGCTCTGCCGGTCGGGCGCATGGCACGGGCCGGGAGACGGTGGCGGCCGCACAGAGCCGCACCGCCCGCCTGATCGCTTCCGCCGGGGAGCGTCTGGACCAGTGGCGTGAGCGGGCTGGGACGTGGCTGCGGGCGTGGGGTGCGAAGGCGTGGGCCTGGATAAAGCCCAAGGCCGCCCGGCTCTGGGCTGCCACGAAGCCCCTGCGCCGCCGGGCGTATGCCCGCCTGCGGCATTACCTGCGGCTGGCGGCTGCAGCGTTCTTCGCCACGGTCGCGGCCCTCGCGGTGATGCCCGCCTCCCTGTTCGTCGGGGCAATCGCGAACGTCCCAGCGGCCGTCAGTAAGCGGTTCCGTTTCACGGGGGCCGGGATGTCGTGGCCGGGGCGGGTGGCCCGGAAGGTCTTCGGCAAGCTCGCCGATGCCTCCCGCCGCCGCCTGAACTCCCAACTGGCCGACATGGCTACCCCGATCACCTCCGACGCCGACCACGTCGGGCACGTCTGCGACGACCCCGGCGCCACCACCGGCCCGGTCACCGAGGAACCCACCACGAGGGGAGAGCACGTGAGCGTCTTCGCCACCAGCGCGGAGGAGGTCGCAGGCGCCTACGCCGCCTACGACCCGCCGGCCATGGCCGCCGTCGCGGCCGAGTACAAGGGCCTGCCGGACGCCATCCGCTTCGTCAACGACGCCGTGATGGCCCTGGCGGAGAACTCCGCCACGATCTACCCGATGGACCCGGCCATGGCAGAAGGCGTCTCCCAGGTCTCGCAGGTCCTGGAAGCCACCGCCGCCTACGCCGACGAGATCGAACCCACCTTCCGGCAGGTTCACGAGCACGACGTGATGCGGCTGGAGAACCCGCGGGTCAACGAGCACTGGTGGAACGTCGGCGGCATCGACGGCGACGGAGCCCTGTGGGCCACCGCCTCCGTCCTGGCCACCGCCGCCGAGGAAGTCCGCGGCGTCTACCAGTCCTGGTCGCCCGAGGGCATGGGCGACAGCGCCGCCATGGCGGTCGGCGCCGAGTACGAGGGCCTGCCCGTCGGCCTGGAACACCTCGCCGAAGCCGTCACTTCTCTGGCCACGCGGTCCGCGGACACCTACCCGGTCGATCCGTGCATCGCCGAGATGGTCGCCGACGTCGTCCACGGCCTGCGCAAGGCCATCTCCGCCGCGATGGAGCTGCAGCCCGCCTTCCGCCGCCTGCACTCCGAGGAGATCGACCACAACGAAAACCCCCGCAACAACGAGCACATGTGGGCCGCACCCAAGAACGGAGGAGCACATGCCTGACCTCGACTGGCACGGTAGCCACACCCTCAACACCGCCACCGCCACCGCCGTCACCTCCGCACTCGCCGTCTCGTCCCTGACCTACGCGACAGGCGTGCACCCGATGTGGGACATGGCCGTCGCCGCGGGCGGCGCCCTGGGCGCCGCGGCCGACGGTGCCCGGCGCGGACGGCTGGGCGGGACACTCGCCTATCGGGCCGGTCTTTGGCTGGCGGCCGGGGGCTGGTCTTCCTGGGCCGCCGCCGGCGGCCCGCCCTGGTCCCTGCCGACCCTGGCTGCACTCGCCGGTGCTGCGCTGGCCGGGCGCCTGTCCTGGAACGCCGTTGGCCGCTATGAGAGCGCCGAGAAACTGCGACGCCGCAAGGCCGCCGAGGTGGCTGCGCAGGCGGAGAGGCAGGAGCGGCACGATGCATGGGGCGAGCAGTGGAAGGACCGCCTGGCCCGCATCGCGAAGCTGGAAGGCTGCAAAGTCGTGGCGATCCAGCCGTGGACGGCGAACACCGGTTACACCGTCGAAGTCGACCTGCCCGGCGGTGCTACCTGGGGCCAGCTCAAGCGCTTCGAGGACGCCCTCGGCTCCGACCTCCGCCTGGACGAAGGCTGCGGCGTCGAGGTGGCCGGCGGGCGGCGTAAGGGCACGGCCATCATCCGCGTCTCCACCGTGAATGTCATGCAGAACGATCTGCCCTTCCCGCTGGATCTGTCGCCGACCAGCATCGACGGCGAGTTCGCCATCGGCCTGCACCGCGACGGCACCCCCGCCCTCGGCTCACTGGCCTTCATCTGCGGACTGGGCATCGGCGACACCGGATCCGGCAAGACCAACACCCTCAACGTCATCAACGCCCAGCTCGTACGCACCGTCGATGCGATGGTGTGGCACATCGACACCACCGGCGCCGGCCTGTCCCTGCCGTGGCTGACCTCCTGGGCACTGAACGGCACGCACGAGCGGCCGGTCATCGACTGGAGCGCCCACACGCACGACGAGACGCGGGCCATGCTCACCATGGCCATCGAGATCATCGAGGTGCGCAAGCGCCGCTACCAGCAGCTCATGCGCAAGGCCAACGACACCAAACTCCCCGCCCGCACCGACGTCCCCGAGATCATCATCGTGGTCGACGAGACCGCGGACCTGCCCGGCAACATCAAGCAGCAGATCGAAACCGTCATGAACACCGGCCGCGCGGTGCGCGTGCGGGTCCTGGTCTCCTCCCTGCGCGCCACCTCCGACTCCATTCCGGTGGCGGTCAAGAAGCGCGCCAAGTGGCGCTGGGGCATGTACGTCACCGACCCCGAGGAACTGTCGTACCTGTTCTCCGGGTTTCAGCAGGTTGACCCTGCCGACGCCCCGTGGCCGGGGTGTGGCTTCAACGCCTACGGATCGACGAAGCCGCGGCCGTTCAAGGCGTTCGTGCTGGATCCGGACCGCATGGATCAGATCGCCGCCGCCGTCTCCGCACGGCGCCCGGTGCTGGATGAGATCTCCCGCAGCGTGCCGTACGGCCGCTACTACGAGTCCCGTTGGGCGCGCGTCCTGCCCGCCTTGTATGAGGGCGAGACGCTGCACCCGGTCACCCGGCCCTACACCGACGTAACCGTCGTACCCGTCCCCACCGCAGGCGCCCCGGGCTCGACGGTCCGTACGAACCCGGCGACGGGTGCCATAGCGGGCGGGCCGGGCGCCGAGATCAAGCCCGGCAGCCCCGCATGGGAACGCCTCTTCCCCAACCGCGCCACCAACAACACCCAGGCACCTGGCGCCCAGGGAGAGGGGCCCGGCAAGTCGCTGCGGCTCGTAGTCAACAACACCGGCCAAACGCCCCAGGAGGCGAACGACACGGCGGACAAGGAGCCGCCGGCCGAGCACCAGACCGAGGAGGCCGCGCCGCAGCCTGCTTCGTCGTCCGCGCCGATGCCGTCGGCGCAGGACGCCGCGATGCGTCTGCTGCTGGACGCGGGGCCCGAGGGCACCGGGCCCTCCCGCATGGAAGCCGACCTCAAGACCCTCGGCTACCGCACCCACCGCACCACCATCTCCGGATGGCTGCGCGTGTGGGCAGCCTCCGCCGAAGTCCGCCAGATGGGCACCGGAACCCAGGCGTACTACGTCCACCGCAGCTACGCCACGAACCAGCAGGGCGGCAACTGAGCGTCACCAACGTGTGCTTGTTGTCGCTTGTAGCGACAACAAGCACACCCCCCTCCGACCCCCCTCTGAGGCCCTGAACCCCCTTGGCTTTGTTGTCGCTACAAGCGACAACAAAGCCACTACAAGCACGCACCGTCACCACCTCAGCCCCTGGACCGGACCGCCGGCCGGGGGCTCACGCGTCCGCCCACACACTGACCACAGGAGCCCCCATGGCTGTGACCCTCTCCGCCGTCGTCCTGCTCGGCATCCTCACCATCGCCATGGTGCGCAGCCGCTCCGTCACCGCCGGAAGCGCCGTCGTCGTGTTCCTCTTCGGCTTCTTCGTCGCCGGAACCGGCGCCCACCAGCCCATCAACGCCCTGTGCCAGGCGATAGCCGACGCCCTCACCCACCTCATCGCCTGACCCGGCCGCCGGAGTACACATGAGCCCCGAACGCACCCACACCAACACCCCGCCGATGCGCGCCGAGGAGGTCCCGCCCGGCGTCCAGGAAGTCATCCTCCCCAACGGCGAACGCGCACTCGCCTACAGCACCGGCCCCACCACCCCACCGCCGTCGCCCGCCGTTCCGGCGGCGCCGGTCGCGCAGCCGATCCCGGCCTGGGCCAAGTCCACGGCCCTGCTCGCGCCGACTGTCGGCGGCGGCATCGCGATCGCGGCGGTCGGACTCTCGGCTGCGGCCCCCGGGCTGGTCGCCGTGAGCCATGTCCTGTGGTCCGCGGTTGCCGCCATTGCTGCTGGCGGTGTCGTCGCTGGTGCGGTCATCGGCCGTGTCCGCGCCCGCATCAGCGCAGCCCAACGCCCCCACATCACCCAGCACATCACCGCCAGCGGCATGTTCGGCCGCGCCAACGGAACCATCAACCACCGCTAGGAGAACCGCATGTATGAGGACGACGAGTTGTTCAGCGCCTGCGAGTTGTGCGAGCCGAGCGACGGCAGCGAGCCCTACCCCTACGCGCACTGCTGTTGCTGCGGCGCCGACGGGTCCAGCCAGTACACCGACTGCACCTGCGCCTAGCCATGGCTAGGGCGGGCCGCCTCTCACGCCAATGATCGCGGCCCGCCCTGGTCTCCAGCTCCAGCATGAAGAGGAGACACCCAGCATGACTCAACCTGCCCCCCTCCGGCGAGCCTGCCCCCGCCTGTTGGCGGCTTTCTGCGGCGTCGGCGGAGACAGCGACGGCTACCGAAAGCGCGGATTCCACGTCACTGGCGTGGACAGCAACCCGCAGCCCCGCTACATCGGCGACGCCTTCCACCAGGGCGACGCCGTCGAGTTCATCCGCGAGCACGGCCACGAGTACGACTTGATCCACGCCGGGCCGCCGTGCCAGTTCGACTGCACCCTGACCGCCGGCACCAACGCCGCCAAGCGTTCGCTCTACCCGAACCTGCTGGAGCCGACCCGCGCGGCCCTGGAGTCCACGGGTCGGCCTTACGTGATCGAGCAGCCGCCCGGCCGTGCCTCGAAGCGGATGCGGGTGGACGTGACGCTGTGCGGCGAGATGTTCGGCCTGGCCGTCCTCCGCCACCGCAACTTCGAACTCGGCCACTGGACCGCCCCCAAGCCGGTTCACAAGCCCCACCGGGGCCGTGTCGCGGGGATGCGGCATGGGGTCTGGCACAAGGGTCCGTACTTCGCTGTCTACGGCGAGGGTGGCGGCAAGGGCACCGTCGCCCAGTGGCAGCAGGCCATGGGCATCGACTGGACCAGCGTCCGCAAGGAGATCGCCGAAGCCATCCCGCCGGCCTACGGCCAGTGGCTCGGCCGCGCTTTCCTCGCCCAGGCCGCGCTGGAGGTGGCGGCATGAGTGAGCACCTCGTGAAGGCAGCCCTGGATGCTGCCGGGCGCGGCTGGCCCGTCTTCCCACTCCGCCCCGGCGACAAGCGGCCAGCAGGGCACGCCGAGGCGCGCTGCCCCGGCGCCGGCCGATGCGCGGACGGTCATCGCACCCCGGAGCAGCGCGCCACCACGGACCGAGCGGCTATCGAACGGTGCTGGCGGGCACACCCCTACAACGTCGGTATCGCCACCGGTCCGGCCGGGCTGGTCGTGGTCGACCTGGACGTGCCCAAGGACGCGGACGATATCCCTCCGCCGGAGTGGGCGGCGATGCCGGACGGGATGGACGTGTTCGCTGCCCTGTGCGAGCGCGCAGGGCAGCCCATGCCCACCGAGACGTACACGGTGCGCACCGGCCGTGGCGGACTGCACCTGTACTTCACCGCGCCTGAGGGAAAGCGGCTACGTGGGAGCGCAGGGCGGTTGGGGTGGAAGGTCGACACCCGAGCCTGGGGCGGATACGTGGTCGCGGCAGGGAGCACCGTCCACCGCCGGCCGTACGAAGTCATCCACGACGCGCCCCCAACACGCCTCCCCACGTGGCTTGGTGACCTGCTCACCCCACCACCCGCACCCAAGCCCGCCAGCGCCACCGCGCTCCGCTCCCGCATCAAGCGGAAGGACCGCTACGCGGATGCCGCCCTGGCCGGTGAGGTCGCCAAGGTCAACGACGCCCCGACCGGCACGCAGAACATCACGCTCTACAAAGCCGCCTACGCCCTCGGACGCCTGATCGCGGCCGGAACCCTCACCGAGCAGGAAGTCAACGACCGCCTTACGGACGCAGGACTGGCCAAGGGCCTGGCCCCCTCGCGGGTCGCCGCCAGCATCCGCGACGGCATCCGCCGCGCCACCGCCAACGCCCGAGGAGGCGACGCGGCATGACCACCACCCACAACCCCCGCTCCGCCGAACCTGCCCCCGCTCCCACCGGCAGTGGTGCGCCGAAGGGAGGCGCCGAAGGCGTCCTTTCAGCAGTTCGCCCTGACCCGCGCCCGGCCGCCGGGCACGAGCCGGAGTGGGTGTTCTTCGGCCTGCACATCATCGCCCCGCCCAGCTTCTCGGCTGCCACCAGCGCCACTGCCGCGTGCCGGTGCGGCTATCGGCGCCAGGGCAAGGGCCGCGCCGCTGTCCTGCGGATCGTCGAGGACTTCACCAACCACCAGACGGCCTGCCCCCATCACACCGGCCTCGCCGAGAGGAGGAACGTCGCATGAGCACACAGCCTGTGGACACGGACCTGTGGGAGGGCTTCAACGCCCTCGACACCCAACAGGCCACCACCGCCCCCTGGGAGGAACCCGCCCCCCTCAAAGGGCAGCGGGCCCTCGCAGACTTCCCCGTCCACGCCCTGCCCGGATGGCTGCGCGACTTCGTCGCCGCCGTCGCCGAGGAGACCCAGACCCCTGCCGACCTGGCAGGGAGTCTCGCCCTGTCGGTGCTGGCGACGGCGGCTGGCGGCCGGAGTCAGGTCCACGTCCGCGGGTCGTGGAAGGAGCCCACCAACCTGTACGTGGCGGTGGCCCTGCCCCCGGCGAACCGGAAGAGCGCGGTGTTCACGCTGCTCACGGATCCGCTCTACGACGCCGAGAAGCGGCTCGTAGAGGCCGCCACGCCGGCGATCGTGGAAGCGCAGGTAACCGCCAGCATGGCCAAGGAGGCCGCCGAGCACGCAGCCTCCAAAGCTGCCAAGGCCGGGCCGGACGAACGCGACGCCCTGATGGAGTCGGCTCAGGCTCTGGCACAGACGGCAGCGTCAGTGCGGGTACCGGCCGAGCCCCAATTACTGGCGGACGATGCCACCGCCGAGACGGTCGCCACCACACTGGCCGAGCAGGGCAACCGCATCGCCGTGATGTCGGCCGAGGGCGAGATCTTCGACATCATGGCCGGCCGCTACTCCAGCGGCGCTCCCAACCTGGGCGTCTTCCTCAAGGGACACGCCGGGGACCGGCACAAGGTCAACCGGCAAAACCGCAAGGAGTACATCGAAGATCC
Source organism: Streptomyces sp. NPDC101393 (assembly GCF_044767385.1). NCBI lineage: Bacteria > Bacillati > Actinomycetota > Actinomycetes > Kitasatosporales > Streptomycetaceae > Streptomyces > Streptomyces sp. NPDC101393. Next base: position 213,877 of record NZ_JBIWNU010000005.1, read on the forward strand.
CGCCGTGACCATCGGGATCTGCGTCCAGCCCCAGGTCCTGGAAGCCATCGGCCGCAACGAAGCCGCCCGCGGCCGGGGCCTGCTCGGGAGGTTCCTGTACTCCCTGCCGGAGTCACTGGTCGGCTACCGCAAGTCGGAACCCGACCCCATCCCCGAAGACGTCCGGGCCACCTACAGCCGCAACATCATCGACCTGACCCTGGCACTGGCCGACCAGGCCGAGCCCGCCGCCATCGAACTCAGCCGCGAGGCGTACGGGACCCTGCGGGACTACATGGACCGTGTGGAGCCCAAACTGCGCAAGCGGGAAGGGGCGTTGGGGCACATCGACGACTGGGCGGGAAAGGTCGTGGGCGCCACCGCCCGCATCGCCGGCCTGCTGCACCTTGCCGAACACCTCGAAGCAGGCCCCACGCTCCCCATCTGCGAGGAGACGATGCGCGGAGCCATCGAGCTGGGCGAGTACTTCACCAGCCACAGCCTGGCCGCCTTCGACGTCATGGGGGCCGACCCCACCGCCGACCGCGCCACCAGCCTCCTTGAAACCCTCCGGGCCCACGGCTGGGGCGAGTTCAGCAAGCGAGAGCTGATGCTCAAGGTCTCCCGATCCGAGTTTCCCACCGCAGACGCGCTGGACCCCGCCCTGGGCCTCCTGGAAGACCACGGCTACCTCCGAGCCCTGCCCGTCCAGCGCACCGGCGGACGCGGCCGGCCCCCCTCCCCCCGCTACCTCACCCACCCCCGACTGAGCACCCCGGCAACCTGACCCCCGCCACAGAAACCACAGAAACACATAAATAAGGGGACCCTGCGCCTGACCTGCGGCAACGACCGCAGGGAGGGACGGCTCGGCGCTCACACAGAAATCCGCGAAAGTCACACACAAAATGAGCCTCGGCCCCGCCTAGCGCTCGGATCGTCCGCTGGACCGACGCGGCGAACGAGGACGGCGGGAGCCCGCACCTATTTGTGTGTGACTTTCTGCGATTTCTGTGTGAGTCCACCCGCAGGCCCCAGGCATCGCATTCCCGCAGGTCAGGACACCTGCCCCGGCTTTCTGTGTATTTCGTGGTTTCTGTGTTGCGGCCCCTTGGCACTCACCCAGTTCAGCCCATGACGAAGGAGCACCTCAGTGTCCAGCCGGAAGATGCTCAAGCTCACTGAAGTACTCGAAGAGATCGACATGAGCCGCGCCGCCTTCTACCGCATGCGCGCCCGCGGCAAGGCACCCAAGCTCATCAAGCTCCCCAACGGCCAGCTGCGCGTTCGGAGGACGGACCTCGACGCCTGGTGGGCGGAGTGCGAGCAAACCGCCGCCTGATCCCGTGACCACCCTGAAGGGGCCCGCCACTCGGCGGGCCCCTTCTTCGCGCCCCTGTGGAGAGCCGTGCTCACCTACGAAGTCGAAATCTGGTCCATCCGCTCTCGCAAGAACCGCCCCAAGCCGTTCGAGCTGCGGTGGCGCGTCGGCACTCGGCCGCACTCAAAGAGCTACAAGACCAAGGCACAGGCCGACGGTCGCAGGTCCGAGTTGCTGTCTGCTCTCCGAGACCGGCAGCAGTTCGACGAGGACAGCGGCATGCCGGCCAACGAACTGGACGCCCTCAACAGCCCGACCTGGTACGACCACAGCGTCGCGTACGCCCTCATGAAGTGGCCGCAGGCTGCGGCAAAGCAGCGAGCGAACATCGCAGAGTCTCTCGCTACGGTCACCCCCGTCTTCGTCTCCACCTCACGCGGTGCCCCCGCCCCGGCCGTGCTGCGGGTGGCGCTGCATCAGTGGGCCTACCGCGCGATTCGCACACCCAACGGCCAGCTGATGCCCCGCGCTCTGGGCGAAGCGCCTCCAGGTGAAGTTCAAGCAGCGCTGGTGTGGTTGGCGAAGAACTCGCTGAAGCTGAACGAGGCAGCGAAGCCTGACCAGCTCCGGAAGGCGCTCGATGCGCTCTCGCTCAAGCTCGATGGCGACACCGCAGCTCAGACCACGATTCGGAGGAAACGCACGGTCCTGAATAACGCTCTCCGCTTCGCCGTTGAGAGGGGCTTGCTCCCCGCCAACCCACTGCAGAGAGTCGACTGGGCGGCCCCTCCGAACGACGACGAAGTGGACTTCCGCTTCGTACCTGACGCCCGGCTCGCCCGTGCCCTGCTTGAGGCAGTTCGCGGGCAGGGTGACCGAGGGGAGCACCTCGCCGGCTTCTTCGGGTGCGTGTACTACGCCGGCATGCGACCGTCCGAAGTCGCTGCACTGGATGAGAAGGCCTGCACGCTCCCGGCGGATGGGTGGGGCGAGCTGGTCCTAGCGAACAGCCGGCCAGAGGTCGGCTCAGGGTGGACGAACGACGGAAAGTCCTACGAGGCGCGTGGGTTGAAGCGGAGGGCCCGCAACACCACTCGCTCCATCCCCATCCCGCCCGAGCTGGTGAAGATGCTCAGGCAGCATCTGAAGCAGTTCGGAACGGCTGAGGACGGCCGTCTCTTCCGCGCCTCGCAGGGCGGGCGTATTCGATCCACGGAGTACACGACCGTCTGGCAGCGAGCGCGCGAGACAGCGCTCACTCCAGCAGAGTTGGCCTCTCCTCTCGCAGCGGTGCCCTACTCGCTCAGGCACGCGATCGTCTCGCTGTGGATCAAGGCGGGCGTGGACCCGGTGGAGGTTGCCCGGCGGGCCGGCCACAGTGTGGCCGTGCTCTATCGCTTCTACGCCAAGGTGCTGCACGGCACGCAGACGCGAGCGAACGCCTTGATCGAGCAGGAGCTGGGCGGGTGAGGTCGCCGGCCACCATCGAAATCCTGGCCCGCCGCTGGCCCGTACCCCCTGGTCAGCGGCGGGATACAGGCGAACCGGGGTGAGACAGCCCCAACGCAAAAGGGGTGCCCGATTTTCTCGGGCACCCCTTCTGACCAGCTAGTTCGCTGACCTCTGCGGAGGCTGTGGGATTTGAACCCACGGTGGCGTTGCCGCCACGACAGTTTTCAAGACTGTTCCCTTAGGCCGCTCGGGCAAGCCTCCCCGCGGCGCCGCTGGGCGGTGTCGCGGGGATCAGCCTAGCGTCACTTGTCGCCGGTGCGCTGGCCCAGGGTGACCTCGGTGGTGTGCTCCTTGCCGGCGCGCTTGTACGTGAGGGTGATCCGGTCGCCGGGCTTGTGCTGCCAGATCTCGCTGATCAGGGTGGGGCCGCTGTCGATCACCGTGTTGTCGAGCTTGGTGATGGTGTCGCCCGGCTGCAGGCCCGCCTTGTCGGCCGGGCCGTTGGCGGTGACGGCGTCGGAGCCGTTGTTGCCGGTCTGGGCGATCGTGGCGCCGTCGCCGGTCTGCTTCATGCCGACCTGGACGCCGATCTGGGGGTAGACCGGCTTGCCCGTCTTGATCAGGTCCTGGGCCACGCGCTTGGCCTGGTCGATGGGGATGGCGAAGCCGAGGCCGATGCTGCCGGACTGCTGCGATTCGCCGCCCAGGCCGCCGCCGCTGGCCGACTGGATCGCGGAGTTGATGCCGATGACGTTGCCGCCGGCGTCCATCAGGGGGCCACCGGAGTTACCGGGGTTTATCGACGCGTCCGTCTGGAGGGCGCTCATGTACGAGGCGCTGGTGCCACCGCCGTCGCTGGAGGCCACCGGGCGGTCCTTGGCGCTGATGATGCCGGTGGTGACCGTGCCGGACAGGCCGAACGGCGCGCCGATCGCGATCGTGGCGTCGCCGACCTGGACGTGGGAGGACTTGCCCAGCGGCAGGGGGTTGAGCGGGGCGCCGGAGGCCTTCTTGAGCTTGACGACGGCGACGTCGTAGCCCTGGGCGCGGCCGACGACCTCGGCCTCGTACTTCTTGCCGTTGGAGAACGTCGCGGTGAGCTTGCCGCCGCCTTCAGCGGCGCTGGCGACGACGTGGTTGTTGGTGAGGATGTGGCCTTGCTTGTCGTAGATGAAGCCGGTGCCCGTGCCGCCCTCGCCGGTCGCGCCCTGGGCCTCGATGGTCACGACGCTGGGCAGCGCCTTCTGCGCTATCCCGGAGACGGAGGTGGGCTTGCGGTTCAGTGCCTCGGGGTTGCCGGAGGCGGAGACCGTCGTCGAGCCGTTGTCGTCACGTCCGGCGGCCCAGAAGCCGATACCGCCGCCGACGCCGCCCGCGACCAGCGCCGCGGCCAGGACGGCGGCGACGAGGCCGCCGTTGCGCTTCCTGGGGGCCGGGTGAGTGGGGGCGCCCCACGGGTCGCCGCCTCCGTAGGGCGGCTGCTGGCCCCAGCCGCCGGAACCGGGGCCGGACGGGCCGTGTCCGGACGGGCCGTGGCCGGCCGGACCGTGGCCGGGTGATGCCGAGGACGCCGCGTAGGTCGGCAGCTGCGCGGTGTGGTCGGGGTGGCCGCCCCTGGGGTCGGCGCCCGGTCCGTTCGGAGCGCCGTACGGGCCCGGGGCCTGCCGGCCGCCGGCGTACGGGTCGCCCTGGTGCGAGCCCTGCTGCGGGCCGCCGCCCGGCGGGGCCGCTTCGGTCCTCGGGGCGAAGTCCGGCGGCGGGGGTGCCGCGGGCGGGGCGGCCGGCGTGGGCGGGGCGTCCGGAGTCTGGGCGCCGGAGGCGGACGCGGGCGTGCGCTCCGATGCCTGCGGCCCCGTCGGCGGCTTGGCCTCCGACGGGCCGGTGGCTCCCTCGTTCTCGGTGCTCACAGCTCTCTCCTCAGCTTCACGACTGTGCCGGCCCACGGCCCTGGGCCGTGTCTTGCGGTCATCGGGCTCGTCGGGCAAGGGGGGCCCGGCGGGTCCTTCGGGCTCATCGGCTTCGTACGGCTCCTACGGGCCGTACGAACCCCGTGCGCCTTCCGGGCCTTCCTGGCCGTCCTGGCCTTCCGTTTCCTCTGATTCGTCGGTTTCTCTGGCCTTTTCTGGCCTTCTCTGGCTTTTGGCTTCTGGCTTCCCTGGTACTCGGTTCCGTCGGGGACCAGGGATCCCTGGCGGACCCGGTACCGGGTCCGGGCACCGGAAGGGTTACCGGTACCCAGAACTCCTGTGCCCACTACCCCTGACCCCAGGATTCAGGATCCGGGCGATACGGGCGAGTCTCGGTTCCCCAGCCTTTCCCACAGCGCGTCAGCGCACCGTAAGCCGAGGCTGTGACTGTTCCCTCATCCTTTATGCCGGACAAATCAGGCGCATCCGCTGTGATCCACATCAGGCACCGCGCACACGGCCGCCGAGCGGTGGATGGCACGATAACGCGGTGACCTATGCACGCCCCGCCCAGGACGTCCGTCCGGGTTCTCCCGCCATTTCCGTCGTCGCCCACCGAGGCGCCTCCGAGGACGCCCCGGAGCACACTCTCGCCGCCTACCGGAAGGCGATCGAGGATGGTGCGGACGCCCTGGAGTGCGATGTCCGGCTGACCGCCGACGGCCAACTGGTCTGCGTCCACGACCGGCGGGTGAACCGCACGTCCAACGGGCGCGGTGCCGTCTCCGCGCTGGAACTGGCCGACCTCGCCACCCTCGACTTCGGCTCGTGGAAGGCGGGGGCCGACGACGCCGAGGCCCCCGACCGGCAGCACGAGGACCCCGAGCGGACCTCCGTGCTGACCCTGGAGCGGCTGCTGGAGCTGGTCGCGGACGCCGACCGCCGGGTCGAGCTGGCCATCGAGACCAAACACCCGACGCGCTGGGCCGGACAGGTGGAGGAGCGGCTGGTCGAGCTGCTCGGACGGTTCGGGCACACCAAACCGGCCACCAACGGAGATCGGCCGCCCGCCACCGGCGACGGCGCTCCCGCGGTGCGCGTCATGAGCTTCTCGGCCCGCTCGCTGCACCGCGTACGGGCCGCCGCGCCGGACATCCCGGGCGTCTACCTCATGCAATTCCTCACGCCGCGGCACCGCGACGGCCGGCTGCCCCCCGGGGTCGGCATCGCGGGCCCCGGGATGCGCATCCTGCGGGCGAATCCGGATTACGTCGCCAGGGCGCACCGCGCGGGCCACCGGGTGCACGTCTGGACGGTGAACGAGGCGGCCGACATCGAACTGTGCCGGGACCTTGGCGTGGATGCCGTCATCACGAACCGCCCCAAACAGGTACGAAAGCAACTCGGCCTTGACTAAAGCCCCTCACGGGGTGTGCACCGGCGCATTCGGCCCGTATTCCACGGTGTCGAGTGCGTCACCGCACAGCGCTTGGCCGGTTTCCGGTCCAGTCCATTGGGGAATTCATCCCCTGGCGTGGGGCAAAGGAGGTCTCGGGGGTGGCGTTGGTGGTGGCACAAGAGGTGCCGACGTCGTCGATCATGGCCGTACCTCATGGTCCAGTGGGTGTCGGCATGGCCAGACGGCGCATGCGAGCAGAGCTGTTGGCAAGTGGAGTTCAGGACACAGTCGTCGATGACGCGGTCCTCATCCTTTCGGAACTGTTGAGCAATTCGTGTAGGCATGCGCGTCCGATATACGAAAACGGATCACCGGATTCCGTACACGAGGCCGCGCGGGGCATCCCGTCGGCTTCCGTTCGCGCGTCCTGGCGGATCGACGCGCAGGGCAGGCTGACCGTCGCGGTCACGGACGGTGGCGGCCCGACCCGGCCACTTCCGGCCACTCCGTCCGTCACGGCGCGCGGTGGCCGCGGGCTGGCGATCATCCGCTCGCTCGCCAAGGACTGGGGCGTCCGCGACACGCTCGCGGGCGAGGTGACGGTCTGGGCCGTCCTCCCCCTCCAGGACGCTTTCGCCCCCCGAGGGGACCTGGCCGCCGGGCTACCACCTTCGCCGGTGCGAGGGATCGATTCCGGCCTGCCGCCGGAATTGGCGTTCGCGGACTTCGACGACCTCCCCTAGCCGGTCGGCCCCGGCACGGCGGCCAGGTGCGGCCGGACGCGCCCTCGTACTCGTCTAGGCTCGCGCCGAAACGCGTCCGCACGCCCCGGATCGACCAGGAGACACCGCCGCCATGGCCAAGAAGCGCCGCCCCCAGACCCAGGCCGCAGCACCGCAGATGAAGGACGGCGAGGTGCCGGTCGTCGGCGCCCGCGAGCCCTGCCCGTGCGGTTCCGGCCGCCGTTACAAGGCCTGTCACGGCCGGAGCGCGGCGCACGCCGCCACCGAGCTGGTGCAGCGCCCCTTCGAGGGCCTGGCCGGCGAATGCGACTGGGTGGCGCTGCGTGAGCTGGTGCCGGCCGCCACGGTCGAGCTGACGCTCAAGGGCGGGCTGCCCGAGGGCGTGCCGTCCGTGACGCTCGCGACCGTCCTGCCGATGGCCTGGCCCGCCCTGCGCCGCGACAACGGCGCGGTCCTGATCGGCCTGCAGAACGACACCGCCTCCGGCGACATCAGCCGCGACCTCGCCGACACCCTGCAGCGTGCGCTGACCGCCGAGCCGGGCAATCCGGTCGCGGCCGGCCGGACCGCCGCCGACGGGCCGCGGCTGCAGGATCTGCTCGACCCGGACGCCACTTTCGCGCCGGACGTGCACAGCGGCTTCGAGTTCTGGGTGGAGAACGCCGAGAACGCCACCGGCGAGGTCGCCGCCTCCCTGGAGCGGGCCAACGCCGCGGCGATCCCGGCCGCCCGGATCCCTGGCCTGGAAGGCGCCTACTGGTGCGAGGCCCCGGGGAAGAACCACCTGCGCTGGGTCACCTCGTATCCGGAGGAGCAGCTGCTCGACGCGCTGGCCAGGCTGCACGCGGCGGGCACCTCCTCGCTCGGCGACGGCACCCGCCTCGTCGGGTCGTTCCGGGCGCACGGCCTGGTCGTTCCCGTCTGGGACCTGCCCTCCTCGATGGGGGCCGACGAGGTCGCGGAGCCGGCGGCGGCGTTCGCCGAGCGGCTCACGAAGGCCCTCGCCTCGGACGCGCCGCTGACTCCCGAGGAGCGCCGGGCGCGCGGTGGACTCACCAACCGTCAGGTCACGTTGAGCTGACAGTGACGACCTGGACGCCTCATGCGTGACTCCTGTCACAACTCCCTCTACCTGCCGGTAAATAGGCGTCCGGAATTCCACGATCGAATTTGCTAACAGCCGATCTCTTGTTACGGTTCTTGGAGCCCGGTCGCTGGTGCATCCCCCGTCGCCAGCGACCGGGCGCTTCCATGTCCGGCGCCGGACGCGTCGTCCCGGCCGGACCGGGTCAGGACCGCTCCCGCCTCCGCGCTCCGGCCGCACCGCTCCCGCCCGCCGGCGTACGCCGCATCCGCGCAACGCCCGCCATTGGTCCGAACGACCGGCGCCCTACGCCGAGTTGCCGCCGGAGCGCAGCAGCAGCCGCTCCCCCACCACGTCGGAGACCTCCGCCACCGCGCCGTAGGGCACCCCGTCCAGGTGCGCCGTCGGCCCCGCGGGCGTCTCGCACACGCCCGGCGCGTCCGCCGCCGGCAGCGCGCAGTGCGCCTGGACGGTCGTGCCGTCGGGCCGCAGCAGCGTCAGGACGGCACGCAGCGGGTTACCCGTCGGGTTGCGGTAGTACGTACGCGCCCAGGTACGGCCCTGTTCGGCGAGTACGCAGGTCTGCGCCTCGATCCTTTGCGGAGAGGCGAGTTCGGGGCCGCAGCGGGCGGTACGGCCCTCGGCGGAGAGCAGCGGGAGGCCGAGATCGACCAGCGGCGCCGGGTGGCGGGCGTCGGCACCGGAAGCGGCGCCGGGCTTGCCGTCCGCCGTGGCGGGGCCCGACGACCCGGCCTTCCCTGTCGGCCGCTTACCGGGCATCGGGGTGTGCGCCGTGTCGGCCGGGCCTGCCGTGGCGGCGGCCAGGGGGACGGCGATGGCGAGCGCGGCCGTGCCGGCGAGCGCGATCAGGCGGAGCTTCGGCGCACGCTGCATGGGACCCACTCGCGATCGAGATGCGCCATCGGGCTTCGAACTGCCGACGACGGCTTGACGGTGGGCCGAACCTACCGCCCCGAGGAGGGTCTCCCCCGCGCAAGGACACCCGTTTCCCGTAGTGGTCGGGGCCGCTCGCACCCGTACGGGTGAACCGCCCGCGCGTTCTTTCCGGCGGGCGGCACACGGGGCCGGCGAGCACCGGCGGCGACGGGCTGCGCCGCTGCCTCAATACGGGTGCGGCGGTGGGGGATTGAGCGGCGGGAGCCGGGGCGCGCGGGGTCAGTACGCGAGCCGGCTGCCGCCGTCCGGGGTGCTGGTGCTGGCGGTGACCAGCGCGTCGACGATCGTGGACACCTGGGGCAGCCAGGGGGCCGCCGGCGTCGCGGCCGGGGGGCGCTCCCAGCGCACCTTGCCGGCGCCGATCTGCGACGGCGGGAGCACGACATAGCCGCCCTCGCCGTGGAACCGCAGCGAACTGGGCACCCAGTCCCGGGAGTGCAGCAGCTCGCCCAACTCCGCGAGGTCGTAAGGCGCCACGAGGAGTGACCAGCGGGTGGGGGTGGCGACGACGGGGCCCAGGCGGACGCCGAAGTGGTCGAGGGCCGCCAGGGCCCGCGCGCCGGCGACGGCCGGGAGGCTGATCGCGCAGGGCGCGCTGCCGCCGGTGGCCAGTACGATCGGGGCGTCCGGGCGGTTGGCCCACCACCAACGCACCATCCGGGCATCGGTCGTGGCCGCCAGCAGGCCGGGGTCGAAGGGGTGCGCACCGGGCACCACACACTCGGGGTCGGGGCAGCTGCACCGGCGGGCGGTCCGCTCGCCGAGGCCGAGCCGGCCGGTGCCGGACGGCCGCCCGGCGGAGCCGGTCCCCACGCCCGGGAGTACGGGCCACTGCCACTCGGTGGCGCAGTGGAGCGCCGCACCGAGCAGCGCCGACCTTCCGCCGCGCCGGAACAGGAGCTTGCGTCGCCTTCCGAGGATCTCGCGCATGAGCGCTCGTTCCTTTCCGTTAACGCCGAGGGCTATGTCCATCGCACTACATGCCGGTTCATGCCGCGATGTGGCGAATCATGCGACCTGGTCATGCAGCCTGGAGCCGATCACGCCACGTGGATCATTGGTCACCGCGTGTACAAGGCAGCGCATCACGCCGTACGCCGAGCGTGGAACGTGGCGGAGGGTGGCGCGCGCCTGGCGCTTGCGGTTCCGTAGTGCAATCCCGCCACATGGGAGTGCGTCGCGGTCGTCGCTGTATAGGACGCCCGCGCCCGCCGGAGAGTTCCGGTGCGGCCCCAACTGGCCCCGCACCTATCCGAGTACGTACCCGCCACTGTGGAGATGACGCGCTGTCGATCGCCGTCAGTCGACCGCAAATTAACCCTCGGGGGGAAATTTTCAGGCCAATCTACAGACCTCGTTGACACCACAAACCCCATGGGGACAATGCTGGACATCACGTCGTGGGTGCGTGTACATGTGGAGGCATTAATAGCGGAGCAGCATGACATGGGGGTTTGCGATGCTATTGAGGAAATTGAGCGGCCGCCCTTACCGCACAACATCACTCAACAAAATGCCGAACTCCCTACCAGAACCCGGCCTGACCTGGGGAAATGTCAGATCCGACGGAAGCCGTCGGTCATGACCGCCCCTCGCGTGCCGAATGTGGCTGGAATCGAACCCACCCTTCCCGCCCCCGCGCACACTGCCGACCCACCCGCGGCGAACGGCTGCGCGGACGGCCCGGCGGACCCCCAGCCCGGCGCGGCCACCGAAGCGCCGCCCGGCAGCGGAAGGGAATCCGCCCGCGGCGCCGCGCCCGAGATGTCGCCCGTCGATCAGCTCGTCGCCGTCCAGGACCGGCTGGCAGGCTGGATCTCCGATCTGAGCACGCTGCACGACCTGACCGAACAACTGGCCCGCACCAGAACCCTGGAGGACGCCCTCCAGGAGATGCTGCGGGCCGGCGCGTCCCTGGTGGGCGCGCAGCGCGGGCTGGTCGTGCTCGCACCGTCCGACGGCCTCGGACCGGAGACCACCATCGGCCTCGGCCTGGGCCAGGCCGATATCGGCCACATCGAGACCATCCCCCGCCGCGCCCTGTCGTACGCGCGGATACTGGACGGCCTCCCCGAGCCGGGCGCCGCGGACGACGCCTCCACCGGGACACCCGACGCCCGTACGGAGATCGCCGAACCGGACATCCCCGGCGAGAAGGACCTCGATCCCCGGCTGCGCGAGGTCGCCGCCCGCCTCGGCTACGCCGCCAGCTACGCCGTCCCGCTGGCCGCCGACCCCATCGGACGGATCGGCGCCGCCGTCTGGCTCTACGACGAGCCCGCCGAACCCGGCGAACGGCAGCGCCACCTCGTCGGTCTCTACCGGGCGCACGCCTGTGAGCACCTCGCCCGGCTCCTCGAACTCCACCGCAGCACCCGGGCCGCCGCCACGCTCCGCGAGGAGCTGCTGCCCGGCCGGCTGCCGCGGGTCCCCGGCGTACGCCTCGCGGTGCGGCACAGCACCGGGCCGCGCGGCGGCGGGGACTGGTTCGACGCGCTGCCGCTGCCGGACGGCGCGCTGGGCCTGGCCGTCGGGTCCGTCACCGGCTCGGGGCCGAGCGCGGTGGCCGCCATGGGGCGGCTGCGGGCCTCGCTGCGCGCGTACGCCGTCATGGAGGGCGAGGACCCCGTCGCGGTGCTCTCCGATCTCGAACTGCTGCTGCGGCTGACCGAACCGGCCCGCAGCGCGACCGCGCTCTTCGCCTTCACCGAGCCGCCGCCGGGTGCCCCCGGCGGACCGCCGGCGCCCGCGATGCCGGCCGGGATCACCGATCCGTTCCCGCGCAAGCTGGTGCTCGCCGGGGCCGGTCACTGCCCGCCGCTGATCGTCGGTGACCTGCGCACCGAGTTCGTGGAGACCTCACTCTCGGCGCCGCTGGGCATGCTGGCCTGCTGGGAAGCGCCCAGCGTGGAGATCTCGCCGGCCCGCGGCGAGACCCTGCTGCTCTACAGCGACGGGCTGCTGCACCGCACCGGTGAGGCGATGGACCGCGCGTTCGCCCGGCTGCACGCCGCGGCGGCCGGCATCCCCCGGGCCGACCGGCACGACCCGGAGGCCGTCGTCGACCACATCGTGCGCACGATGCTGCCGCAGGGCCTGGACGATCCCGCCTCCGAGGAGGACGTGGTGCTGCTCGCGGCCCACTTCGACGAGTAGCACGGGGCCGGTGGCGCGGGGCGGGCGACCGCGTCCGCACCCGGTGCTCCACAGGTCACAGCTGCCCGCCCTGGACCGTCTTCCCTCCGCACATACGATGGAAGGCGGTTCACTCTTAAAAGGAGGCATTGTGACCGACGAGCTCACGCCGGAGACCCCGGATGCGGACGAGCAGCCGATCAAGCAGCGCAAGAACGGCCTTTACCCGGGAGTGTCGGACGAGCTCGCGGCGAGCATGAAGAGCGGCTGGGCCGACACCGAGCTGCGCGACCTCCAGCCGATCGAGCAGGCCCCGAACGCCGCCCGCCGCCGCGCGGCGCTGTCCCGGCGCTTCCCCGGCGAGCGGCTGGTGATCCCCGCGGGCAATCTCAAGACCCGCTCCAACGACACCGAGTACGACTTCCGCGCCTCGACGGAGTACGTCTACCTCACCGGCGACCAGACCGACGACAGCGTGCTCGTCCTGGAGCCGCGCGCGGACGGCGCCGAGGGCCACGACGCGACGGTCCACCGGCTGCCCCGCTCCGACCGGGAGAACGGTGAGTTCTGGCTCAACGGCATGGGCGAGCTGTGGGTCGGCCGCCGCAACAGCCTCGCCGAGTCCGCGAAGCTGCTCGGGGTTCCCTGCAAGGACGTGCGCGAGCTGGCCGGCGCGCTGACCGACGCCACCGGACCGGTCCGGGTCGTGCGCGGTCATGACGCCGGGATCGAGGCCGCGCTGACCGACAAGGTCACCGCCGAGACCGACGAAGAGCTGCGGGTCTACCTCTCCGAAGCCCGGGTGATCAAGGACGAGTTCGAGATCGGCGAGCTCCAGAAGGCCGTCGACTCCACGGTCCGCGGCTTCGAGGACGTCGTGAAGGTCCTCGACAAGGCCGAGGCGACGTCCGAGCGCTACATCGAGGGCACGTTCTTCCTGCGCGCCCGCGTCGAGGGCAACGACGTCGGCTACGGCTCCATCTGCGCCGCCGGCCCGCACGCCACCACCCTCCACTGGGTCCGCAACAACGGCGCGGTCCGCTCCGGCGATCTGCTGCTGCTGGACGCCGGCGTCGAGACGAACAGCCTCTACACCGCCGACGTCACCCGCACCCTGCCGATCAACGGCCGCTACACCGACCTCCAGCGCAGGATCTACGACGCGGTGTACGAGGCCCAGGAAGCCGGTATCGCCGCGGTGAAGCCCGGCGCGAACTTCCGCGACTTCCACGACGCCTCGCAGCGGGTGCTCGCCGAGAAGCTCGTCGAGTGGGGCCTGGTCGAGGGACCGGTGGAGCGGGTGCTGGAGCTGGCGCTGCAGCGCCGCTGGACCCTGCACGGCACCGGCCACATGCTCGGCCTGGACGTCCACGACTGCGCCGCGGCCCGCACCGAGGCGTACGTCAACGGCACCCTGGAGCCCGGCATGGTGCTCACCGTCGAGCCCGGCCTGTACTTCCAGGCGGACGACCTGACGGTGCCCGAGGAGTACCGCGGTATCGGCGTCCGCATCGAGGACGACATCCTCGTCACCGCGGACGGCAACCGGAACCTCTCCGCCGCCCTCCCGCGCACGTCCTCCGACGTCGAGAACTGGATGTCCGGACTGCTCGGCAAGTAGCCGCGAGGTGTGTGTGACGACGGCCGGTGACCCGCGGGGTCACCGGCCGTCGGCATGCGCGTACGCGCCCGCGCGGGCCGCGGCCCAGACCGCGGTGGCCGCCGATTCGGCCAGCGCCGGGTCGACGGGCCGGCGGGCGATCAGGATCCGGTAGTAGAAGGGCGCCCCGAGGGCCGCCATGACCGCCTCCGGGTCCGTTTCGGCGGGCAGTTCGCCGCGCTCCACGGCGCGCCGCACCAGGTCGGCGGCGAGCTTCAGCCGGTCGTCGAAGACGTCCCGCAGCACGGTGGCGGCCTGCGGATCACGCGCCGCGGCGGAGACGACGGCCGCGATCAGGCTGCGCATCCGCTCGTCCGCGTACAGACCGGCGACCGAGCGGGCCAGCACGCGCAGGTCGCCGGGCAGGGTGCCGGTGTCGGGCAGCGGGACACCGGCGCTCAGGTCGGCCAGCAGCTCGCAGACCAGACCCTCGACGCAGCGCCAGCGGCGGTAGAGCGTCGCGAGGTGGACTCCGGAGCGCTGGGCGATCCCTTCCATGCTGAGCGCGGCGAACCCGCCCTGGCCCAACTCCTCGAAGACGGCGTCCAGTACGGCCTGCCGGGTCCTGGCTGTACGTCCGCCCGGGCGGCTGCCACCGGGGGATTGCTGCGCTGTCGTCACGGGAGCTCCGGATTGCAGTGCGGGTTCACGCCAAGTATTGTCCAGGACAGATTAACGCGAGCAACTTCGCGTTAATCCTGGTTCGCGCTGGTCTTGCAGGTACAGGGGACGCCGCGGGGGAGGTCCTCTCCCTGCGAGACCGCGCTGCCCGCCCTCTGAGGGGGTGTGATTCGGCCATCGTCTGGAACGCCGACGACCGGCCCGGATCGACCGCCCCGCACCTCCGGCCGGGCTCCCACCCGCCGATCACCGTGCGCCGCGCGGAGCGGCCGACCGCGCCTCCTGACCACTGCCCGCCGTGCGTACCGCGCACCGGCCCTCGCCCTGCGCCCCGCCGGCGTCAGCGCTGCGCGCCGGAGAAACCTCCGACCCGGCGCGTCAACTCCCTTGCGGTCTGCGTGACATGGCCCGCGATCCGGTCGCGTTCGGCGGCGTCCGCCGTGCTTCCGGGGAAGGTCACCGAAACGCCCGCGATCGGGTGCGCGAGATGGTCGAGCACGGGTGCGGCGACGGAGGACAGGCCGCCGGTGATCTCCCCCTCCTCGGTCGCGTAGCCGCGCCGCCGCACCTCCGTCAGCAGCGGCCGCAGCGCGCTGAGCGAGGTGGGCCCCGCGTCGTTGCGCAGGACGAAGGCGGAGCGGTCCGGGAACAGCGCACGGACCTGGGCGGCCGGCAGGTGCGCCAGCAACGCCCTGCCGCTGGCGGTGAGTTGGGCGGGCAGCCGGACGCCGACCTCGCTGACCAGCGGGGCCCGGCCGGGGGCCCGTTCCTCGATGACGTAGATGACTTCCCGGCCGTGCAGCACGGCGAGGTTGGCGTTGTGGCCCGTACGGTCCACCAGCGTGGCCAGCGGGACCCGGGCCAGCCGCTGGAAGGGGGCCTGGCGCTCGTAGCCGGAGGCCAGCTCGAAGGCGCTGACACCGAGGCCGTAGCGCCGCTCCTCCGGGAGGTGGACCACGAAGCCGTCCGAGGCGAGGGTGTCGAGCAGGTGGTAGGTGGTCGAGCGGGGCAGCCCCACATCGCGGGCGATGGCCGCCGCCGGCACCGGCGCCGCCTGCTTGGCCAGATAGCGCAGGACGGCCAGGACCTGGGCGGCGGCCGGGACGATGGTCATGCGGTGAGGGTAATCCGGCGGCGGGCGGGATCGGATCACCCCGGCCCGGCCTCGTGATCGTCTGGGATTCCAGACACTCAGCTGCCGATGCCTCTCGCGGTGCGGCCCCGACCTGGGGCTTCATGGGGTTATGACTGTTGTTGTTGGTGTCGGTCCGCTCTCCGCCGACGAAGTTGTGTCCGTTGCCCGTCTCGACGCCCCGGTCGCGCTCGCGCCCGAGGCCCTCAAGGAGATCGCCCGCAGCCGCGAGGTGATCCAGGGCCTCGCCGACGACGTGGAGCCGCATTACGGCGTTTCCACCGGTTTCGGCGCACTTGCCACCCGGCACATTCCGGCCGAGCTGCGCACCCAGCTGCAGCGCAGCCTGGTGCGCTCGCACGCCGCGGGGTCGGGCCCGGAGGTCGAGCGCGAGGTCATCCGCGCGCTGATGCTGCTGCGCCTGTCGACGCTCGCCACCGGCCGCACCGGAGTGCGTACCGAGACCGCGGAGGCCTACGCCGCGCTGCTCAACGCCGGGATCACCCCGGTCGTCCGCGAGTACGGCTCGCTGGGCTGTTCCGGTGACCTCGCGCCGCTCGCGCACTGCGCGCTCGCCGTGATGGGCGAGGGAGAGGTCCGGGACGCGGGCGGTGTGCTCAAGCCCGCCGCCGAGGCGCTGGCCGCCGCCGGCATCACGCCCGTCGTCCTCCAGGAGAAGGAGGGCCTCGCCCTCATCAACGGCACCGACGGCATGCTCGGCATGCTGCTGCTCGCCGCCCACGACCTGCGCCGGCTGCTGCGCACCGCCGACATCGCCGCGGCGATGAGCGTCGAGGGCCAGCTCGGCACGGACGCCGTCTTCGCCGCCGACCTCCAGGCGCTGCGCCCGCACCCGGGGCAGGCCGACAGCGCCGCCAACCTGCGCGCGCTGCTCTCCGACTCGGGCGTCATCGCCAGCCACCGCGGCCCGGAGTGCACCCGGGTCCAGGACGCGTACTCGCTGCGCTGCTCGCCGCAGGTGCACGGCGCGGTACGGGACACCCTGGCGCATGCCGAACTGGTCGCCTCGCGCGAGCTGGCGAGCGCCGTCGACAACCCCGTCGTCACGCTCGACGGGCGGGTGGAGAGCAACGGCAACTTCCACGGCGCGCCGGTCGCCTGCGTGCTGGACTTCCTGGCGATCTCCGTCGCCGACCTCGCCTCGGTCGCCGAACGCCGCACCGACCGGTTCCTCGACCCGGCCCGCAACCACGGTCTGAACGCCTTCCTGGCGGACGACCCGGGCGTGGACTCCGGCCACATGATCGCCCAGTACACGCAGGCCGCGATCGTCTCCGAGCTGAAGCGGCTGGCCGCCCCCGCCTCCGTCGACTCCATCCCCTCCAGCGCCATGCAGGAGGACCACGTCTCGATGGGCTGGTCCGCGGCCCGCAAGCTGCGCCGCGCGCTCGACGGCCTCGGCCGGGTCCTCGCCGTGGAGCTCTACACCGGCGCCCGCGCCCTGGACATGCGCGCCCCGCTGACCCCGTCCCCCGCCACCGCCGCGGTGCGCGACGGGCTGCGCGAGACGGTGCCCGGCCCCGGCCCGGACCGCTTCCTCGCCCCGGAGATCGAGGCCGCCGTGCAGTACGTGGTCTCCGGCCGCGCGGTCGACGCCGCCGAGTCGGTCACCGGCCCGCTGGTCTGATCCGCGTCCGCCCGCCCGGCCCGGCAGGAGTAGCGATACTCCTGCCGGGCCGCCGGGCGTTTTCGTCCACGCATCTGTGAGGAGAGAGCCAGTGGCGACAGAGGTATTGCGGGCGGCGCGGCGGCAGGCCGCGCCGTGGAAGAACGGGGGCGGCGTCACGTCCGAGGTCGCCGCGGAGCCGGCGGGGGCCGGGCCGGGGGACTTCGACTGGCGGGTGAGTGTCGCGGAGGTGGCGGACAGCGGGCCGTTCTCCGCGTTCGACGGCGTGGACCGGATCATCACCCTCGTCGACGGGGACGGCATGGTCCTGACGGTCGACGGGGTCGCGCACACGGTCACCGACCCGTATGTGCCCTTCGCGTTCCCCGGCGGGGCGCGCACCGAATGTGCGCTGGTCGGCGGGCCGATCACCGATTTCAATGTGATGGTGCGCGGTGGCGCCGTGGCCGCGCGCGTACGGATCGCGCGCGAGCGGGTCGAGGTGGCGTCAAAGCCGGGGGTGCGGGTACTGGTGGTCGCCCTCGCCGGGTCGGCCGTGCTGTCCCGGTCGGGCGTCGAACTGGGCCGCCTGGACGCCGTGTTGCTGTCCGGCGGAGACGGTGAGGCGGTGGAGGTGGGCATCGACGGGGTGCTGGCCGTGGTCACGCTCACCGAACTGGCCTGAGGCCTGACGGGCGGGACGATTCTTCCGAACGGCGTCCGAAGGGAGTCCGTTCGGAGTCCGTTCGGAGTCCGTTCGGAGTCCGAAACGGAGTCCGTTCGGAGTCCGTTCGGAGGGGGCCGGTCGGTTCGCGGACCGACCGGCCCCCTCCGGGACGTGCGACGCGCGGTTACGCCCGGCGGGCCGCCGCCGTCCGGCCCGTGACGATCCGGTGGATCAGCCGGGCGCCGGCCCGCGCGGTGCGCTGGTCGACGTCGAGGTCCGGATTCAGCTCGGCGACATCGCAGACCGCGAGCCGGCCACTGGCCGCCACGGCGGCGCAGACGTGCTCGACGATGTCCATCTGCACCCCGTAGGCAGCGGGGGCGCTGACGCCCGGCGCGGCGCCGGCGGGCAGCACATCGAGGTCGATGCTGAGGTGGACCAGGTCGCAGCTCGCGAGGAAGTCGGCCACGAAGGCGTCGACGGCCGCCAGGTTGAGCACCCCGCAGGCGGTGTCCGGCAGGTAGCGCACCCCCAGCCGGTCGGCGGTCCGGAAGAGCCGTTCGGCGTTGCTCGGCTGACTGACCCCGAACACCCAGTAGTTGAGGCTCCGGCCGGCGCGCTGCTCGTCGTGGGCCATCTGCAGGAACGGGGTGCCGGAGCTGGGCCGGACGTCGTCGCGCAGATCGAAGTGCGCGTCGAGGTTGAGCACCCCGACCCGGGCGCCGTCGCGCACCGCGCGGCTCGCCGCCAGTCCCTGGTAGCTGCCGTACGCGACCTCGTGGCCGCCGCCCAGCACCATCACCGGGCCGCCCCGGTCGACGAGCGGGGTGATCACCCGGCCCAGGCGGCGCTGCCCGGCTTCGAGGTCGCCGCCGGCCACCTCGACGTCGCCGAGGTCGACCGCCCGGGACGGCGCGGGCAGCGCCATCGAGGACAGCGCCCGGCGCAGCGCGCCCGGCCCGTCGGCGGCGCCCTGGCGCCCCTTGTTGCGCCGTACGCCCTCGTCGCTGCGGAAGCCGACGAACGCCACATCGCCCGGCTCGGCGTGCTCCGCGCCGAGGCTCACCGTGTGGTGCCAGCGCAGATTGTCGGCGCCGGGGCCGTCGTCCCGGCCGGTCCACGGCTCGGGTGCCGCATCCGCGACGGTGACGGGGGGAGCCGGGGTCGGTGCGACAGTGCTCACTTGGCCTCGTCCTCGGTCATCGGGACGCGCACCCCGCGCTGCTTGGCGACGTCGGCGGCGTGCTCGTAGCCGGCGTCGACGTGCCGGATGACGCCCATCGCGGGGTCGTTGGTCAGCACCCGGGAGAGCTTGCGGGCGGCGAGCTCGCTGCCGTCCGCGATGCAGACCTGGCCGGCGTGGATGGAGCGGCCCATGCCGACGCCGCCGCCGTGGTGGATGGAGACCCAGGAGGCACCCGAGGAGGTGTTCACCAGGGCGTTGAGCAGCGGCCAGTCGGCGATGGCGTCGGAGCCGTCGAGCATCGACTCGGTCTCGCGGTAGGGCGAGGCGACGGAGCCGGAGTCGAGGTGGTCGCGGCCGATGGCGACCGGTGCGGACAGTTCGCCGGAGGCGACCATCTCGTTGAAGCGCAGTCCGGCGCGGTGCCGCTCGCCGTAGCCCAGCCAGCAGATACGGGCCGGCAGGCCCTCGAACTCGACCCGCTCGCCCGCCATTTTGATCCAGCGGTGCAGATGCGCGTTGTCGGGGAAGAGCTCCATGATGGCCTTGTCGGTGGCCTCGATGTCCTTGGGGTCGCCGGACAGCGCGGCCCAGCGGAAGGGGCCCAGGCCCTCCTCGAACAGCGGGCGGATGTGCGCCGGGACGAAGCCGGGGAAGTCGAAGGCCCGCTGGTAGCCGGCCTTGCGCGCCTCGTCGCGGATCGAGTTGCCGTAGTCGAAGACCTCGGCGCCCGCGTCGAGGAAGCCGACCATCGCCTCGACGTGCCGCGCCATGGACGCGCGGGCGCGGACGGTGAAGTCCTCCGGGTCCTTACGGGCCTGCTCGTGCCACTCATCGAGGCTCACGCCGACGGGCAGGTAGGCCAGCGGGTCGTGCGCCGAGGTCTGGTCGGTGACGATGTCGATGGGCGCGCCCGCGGCCAGCAGCTGCGGGAAGATCTCGGCGGCGTTGCCGGCGAGCCCGATGGACAGCGGCCGGCGGGCGTCACGGGCCTCGACGGCGAGCCGCAGCGCGTGGTCCAGGTCGTCGGCGGCGATGTCGAGGTAACGGCGGGCGATGCGGCGCTGGATCCGGCTCGGGTCGACGTCGACGCAGATCGCGACGCCGTCGTTCATGGTGACGGCGAGCGGCTGGGCGCCGCCCATTCCGCCGAGGCCCGCGGTGAGGGTGATGGTGCCGGCGAGCGTGCCGTCGAACTTCTTGCGCGCCACGGCGCCGAACGTCTCGTACGTGCCCTGGAGGATGCCCTGGCTGCCGATGTAGATCCACGAACCGGCGGTCATCTGCCCGTACATGGTCAGGCCCTGGGCCTCCAGCGAACGGAACTGCTCCCAATTCGCCCAGTCGCCCACCAGGTTGGAGTTGGCGAGCAGCACCCGCGGCGCCCACTCGTGGGTGCGCATCACGCCGACCGGCTTGCCGGACTGCACCAGCAGCGTCTCGTCGTTCTCCAGCGTCTTGAGGGTGCGGACGATGGCGTCGTACGCGGGCCAGTTGCGGGCGGCCTTGCCGGTACCGCCGTAGACCACCAGGTCCTCCGGGTGCTCGGCCACCTCGGGGTCGAGGTTGTTCATGAGCATCCGCAGCGCGCCCTCCTGCTGCCAGCCGAGGCAGTTCAGTTCGGCGCCGCGGGGGGCACGGATACGCGGGGCGTCCGGGGAAGGGCTGGTCATGCTGGACTCCTGGTGGATCGGTGGAGCGGTGGTGGTGCCATGACACGTCAGGCGCGCGGCCGGAACCAGCGCCGCTCCCCCGGTTTCTCGGATCCGAGAAACCGATTCCGGCGGGACGGTTGCCGGGCGGCCGGGAGCGTCCTTGCGACCGCTGGTTTTGTGCCCACGCCCTAGAATTCCGGAGGACGCTCCGCTTGTACGGCCCGCGCGGCCCGGACGGCACGGGGTGCGAGGCCGCTGGCTGACGAGGACGGTGAACTGGCTTGGGCGCGGACGCGGCGGATCTCGCCCGGCTGTACGAGGAGCTCGCCTCGGCCGCCACGCCCGCCTATCAGCGCGTCAAGGACCTGGTCTCGGCGCAGATCACCGGCGGCCACTGGCGTGAGGACGACGCGCTGCCGTCGGAGAGCCAGTTCGTCGACGCGCTGGGCCTGTCCCGGATGACGATCAACCGCGCGCTGCGTGAGCTGGCCGCGCAGGGCGTGATCCGCCGGGTGATGGGCGTGGGCAGCTTCGTCGCGGTGAGCAAGGGCAGTTCCGGCCTGGTCGAGGTGCACAACATCGCCGACGAGGTGCGCGCCCGCGGCCACCGCTACGACGCCCGGGTGCTGTGCCTGCGCGAGGAGCATGCCGCGCCGAAGATCACCGCGCAGCTCGGTCTGGCGGCGGGCCGGCCCGTCTTCCACTCCCAAGTGGTGCATTTCGAGGACGACGCGGCGGTCCAGCTGGAGGACCGCTACGTCAACCCGGACTTCGCACCCGGCTATCTGGAGCAGGACTTCACCCGGCAGACGCCCTTCACGTTCCTGTCGAAGGTCGCGCCGCTCGGCAGGGGCGAGCACATCGTGGAGGCGACGGTCCCGTCCCCCGAGGAGTGCGCGCTCCTCGCCGTCGAGCCCTCCGAGCCGTGCCTGCTCATCCAGCGCCGCACCTGGTCACGCGATGTGCTGGTGAGCATCGCGCGGCTGTTGCACCCCGGGTCGCGCTACCGCCTCGAAGGCACCTTCGACACTCACTGACCGCCGTCCGTCGTGGCCGGGGCGCGTCCCGACACCGCGGCGGTGAGCCGGCCCGCGGCCTGCCGCAGCACGTCCCGCACCTCGTGGGCGTCGTGCCGGGCATGGTGCCGGCGCCAGGTGCTGCTGAGGGCCGCGACCGGGCGCCCGTGGTGGTCGAAGGCCGCGACGCCCATCGAGCGGAACCCCTCGGAAACCAGCTCGACCTCCTCCGACCAGCCGCGCTCCCGGTCCCGCCGCAGCAGGCCGAAGAGTTCGGCCAGCGAGCGCGGGCCCTTGCCCGTACGGGTGGTGAGGTCGCCGGGTCGGGGGAAGAGCGCCCGCAGTTGGGCCTCGGGGGAGTGCGCGAGGATCGCCCGCCCGTTGGCCGTCAGGTGGGCGGGCAGCCGTACGCCGACGTCCGTGACCAGGGCGATGTCGACCTCGCCGGCGCGGTGCGCGGCCGGGCGTTCCTTGAGCAGGTAGACCGTCTCCGCGCCGTTGAGGATCCCCAGGTGCACCGTCTGGCCGAGCTTGCCGGCGACGCTGCGCAGGAGGGGCCGGGCCAGCCGCTCCAGGGGTTCGTGGCGCAGGTAGGCGGAGCCGACCTCGAAGGAGGCGACGCCCAGGCCGTACGCCTGCTCCTTGGCGATATAGGTGACAAAGCCGCGATCGGCCAGCACCGCGAGGATGTGGTAGGCCGACGACCTGGGGATGTCGAGGTCCCTGGCCAGTGCGCCGGCCTGGACCAGACCGGGCCGGCCGGCGAGGTACAGCAGGATGTCCAGCGCCCGCCCAACTGCCGGTGAGGCACTGGATGTCGCACCGCGTTCACTCATCGGACCACCTCTTGACACGCCTGTATATACAGGAATATACAGGCGGCTCGCAGTGGCGTCGACAGCCGATCCGGCCGGTCACGAACGCCCCGTCACACGTCCGGGACGTGCAGTCCAAGGGAGGCAGCCGTTGACCACCGCCACAACGAGCTTGAACAGGGGACTCGGGTCCCGGCACATACGTTTCATCGCCCTCGGCTCGGCCATCGGCACCGGCCTTTTCTACGGTTCCTCCGAATCCATCAAAGCAGGCGGCCCGGCAGTCCTGCTCGCTTACCTGATCGGCGGGGCCGCCGTCTTCCTCGTCCTGCGCTCGCTCGGCGAAATGGCCGTGCAATCACCGTGCGCCGGGTCGTTCGGTGAATACGCGACGAAGCACCTCGGCCCGCTGGCCGGATTCACCACCGGCTGGACCTACGCCTTCGAAATGGTCATCGTCTGCCTGGCGGACATCACGGCTCTCGGCGTCTATATGGGCTTCTGGTTCCCGGACGTCCCCCGCTGGATCTGGCTGCTGGCCGCCGTCCTCGTCATCGGCGCGCTCAACCTTTTCAGCGTCAAGGTCTTCGGCGAGCTGGAATTCTGGCTCTCGCTCGCCAAAATCATCGCCATCGGCGCGATGATCGTGGCCGGCATCGCCATCCTGATCTTCGGCGTGACGAGCGGCGGTCACGCCCACCACATCGGGATCGCCAACCTCTGGGAGAACGGCGGGTTCTTCCCCAACGGCGTCCAGGGCTTCATCGTCTCCTTCGCCGTCGTCATGTTCGCCTTCGGCGGCACCGAGATCATCGGGGTCACGGCCGGTGAGGCGGAGAACCCGGAGAAGACCATCCCCGGCGCGGTCAACTCCATACCGCTGCGGATCGTCCTCTTCTACGTGCTGACCCTCGCGGTCATCATGTCGCTCAACCCCTGGCAGAACGTCGACTCCTCCGGCAGCCCGTTCGTCGAGATCTTCGCGACGGTCGGCCTCAAATCCGCCGCGACCGTCCTCAATATCGTCGTCGTCATCGCCGCGCTCTCCGCCATCAACAGCGATATCTTCGCCGCCGGCCGGATGATGTACGGAATGGCCGAACGCGGCCAGGCACCCACCGCCATGCGGCGCCTTTCCCGCAACGGCGTGCCCTGGATTACCGTCGTCATCATGATCGGGGCGCTGCTGTTCGGTGTGCTGATGAATTACCTGGTGCCCGACAAGATCTTCCTCATCATTTCCTCCATCGCCACCTTCGCCACCGTGTGGGTATGGCTGATGATCCTGCTCACTCAGGTCAGGGCCCGCCGCAGGATGTCTCCCGAGGAATCGGCCGCCCTCACCTACCCGGTGCCGTTCTGGCCCTACGGCCAATTCGCCGCCATCGCCTTCATGGCGGCGGTCATGGTGCTCCTCGCCTTCTACGACAGCACCCGCATCGCCCTGGTCGTCGGCGCTGTCTGGCTGGCCCTCCTCACCGCCGTCCACCACTTCTGGGTACGGCCGCGAACGGGGCGGGGCCCGGGGGCGATGGCGGCATCGGGCGCGGAGGAGGCGCCGGGGGAAACGCCGGCCTCGCCGGCTGCGCCCGTGCACTCGTCGGCACAGGGGTGACCGGCGGCCGGGGGAAGTGCGGTTCGCGCCCCTCGGCACACATCCTGCAGCTCAGTGACAACTCCGGCTGAGGGCGGGGCACTTGAGCGCCGCGGCTCCCGCCTTCGTCGCCTCCCGCCGTCGCCGCCTCACGACGCCATCGGAAGCGGCGCGCCTTCCCGCCACTTGAGGATCTTGTCGAAGCTGACGACCGCGCCGCGCCGGCCCGTGCGGTTGCGGTAGCGGACGTGGTCGGTGAGGGCCTCGATGAGGAAGAGGCCGCGGCCGTCCTCGGCGTAGGCGGGGGCCGCGGGGGTGGGGACGGACAGCGGGCAGGGCGCGGGGTCCCGGGGGGCGGTGCGGAAGCCGGGGCCGGAGTCGGTCACCTCGATACGGCAGGTGTCGCCGTCGATGAAGGCCGTGACGCGGTAGTCCTCGGTGGCGGCGTCACCGCCGTGTTCGACGGCGTTCGCGCAGGCCTCGGAGAGGGCGACCGACAGGTCGTAGCAAATATCCGGGTCGACGCCCGCCGTTTCCATCGTTCCCAGCAGCAGACGGCGGGCGAGCGGCACGCTCGCAGGCTCGCGGCGCAGATGGAGGGACCACCAGATGCTCATCGCTCCAGCCTTCCTGGCCGCGGCTCGACATACCGATACGTATTGCCGCCCCACATGGTCCGTAAGCCTGTCCGGGGCGTGACACCGCTCATTCGGCGGATGCGGACTCCGAGCGCATCGGTGTAGGCCGCGATACCCCTGCGCGCCCCCGCGCGCCCCGCCGTCCCCCGGTACGTCCCCGGAACGCGGCGATGAGCGGCGCCCTGCCGTAGGCGGCGGTTAAGGGCAGTGGGATGATGGCGCCGCCATGACTGCCCCGCCTGCTTCCACAGCGCGCGCGGCCGCCGATCTGCGGCTGCTGAGGGCCGCGGTGTTCACCGCGGTCTGTGTCGCGCTGTCCGCGGCCGGGCACATGGCTGCCTCCTTCTCCGCCGTTCCGTTGTGGACCCTGGGCCTCGCGTGCGCCGCGGTGTTCGCGCTCGCCGTGCCGCTGGCCGGGCGGGAGCGCTCGCTGCCCGGCATCGCAGCCGGACTGGCGGTGGGCCAGCTCGCCCTGCACTCGCTGTTCGCCATGAGCCGGCATCCGATGTCCGCTCCGTCGATGGGCGGTGACGGCTCCGGCCGGCTGTCCGATCAGGCGGCGATCGCGCTGGCCCGGCACATGACCTGCGGCCTGGGCACGGGCCGGGTGGACGGCGGCGAGGCGCGCCGGATCGTGGATTCCGGCGGCTTCGATTCCGCCGCGACGGCCGGAGCGGCGGGAGCCCATCCGGGCGCCGGCGCGGCGGCCGATCCGACGATGGCGCACTGTCTGGCGCCGTCGCTGCCCATGCTGTTGGGGCATCTGCTCGCGGCGCTCGCCATCGGCTGGCTGCTGCGGCGGGGCGAGGCGGCGCTGTGGCGGCTGGTCCGGCTGTCCGCTCCCGCGGCGCGTGAGGTGGCGGCCCAGGCGCTCGTCGGTGTGTTGCGCGGCACGCTCAAGCTCGTTCGCGCCCTGCTCACGGGCCTGGGCACGGCGCACGATGATGCGCCGCGCGCCCCCGTTTCGTACGGGGATGACAAACCCGGCCCGCAGACACTCGCACTCCACCACAGTGTCGTCAGGCGGGGGCCACCCACCCTGGCCCTCGCGGCCTGACGACACGCGAAGCACGCCCCCACAGGAGGGGACGGGCTCTCGCGCCGTCGCCGCACGCGCGCCAGAACAGCACCGTCACCCGACCTTCTCCTCTTTGGGAGTGTTTGCGCTTATGTCGAACCTGTCGCACCCCTCGTCCCTTTCCTCCGCTTCTGCCGCGGACGACCGCCCCGAGGGCCCTGCGCGCCGGCTCGCCCGGCGGCTGCCGATCGTCGGTGCTCTCGCCGCCGGCAGTGTGCTGCTGCTCGCCGTCCCGGCCTTCGCGCACGTCAGCGTGCAGCCGGACGCGGCCGAGAAGGGTGGCTATGCGACCGTCAATTTCAAGGTGCCCAATGAGCGTGACGACGCCTCGACGGTGAAGCTCGAGGTGAACCTGCCGACCGACCACCCGCTGGCGTCGGCCATGCCGCAGCCGGTGCCGGGCTGGTCGGTGAAGGTCACCAAGGCCAAGCTCGCCAAGCCGATCGACATGCACGGCGAGAAGATCACCGAGGCGCCCTCGAAGATCACCTGGACCGCCGAGGACAAGGGCGTCGAGCCCGGCCAGTTCCAGCAGTTCCCGGTCTCCGTCGGCCAGCTGCCCGAGGACGCCGACCAGGTCGTCTTCAAGGCCCTCCAGACGTACGACGACAAGGAGGTCGTGCGCTGGATCGAGCCGACGAAGGAGGGCGCCCCGGAGCCGGAGAACCCGGCGCCGGTGCTCAAGCTCACGGCGGCGGGTGACGACGCGCACGGCGCCACGGCCACCGCCGCGGACGCCAAGAACGGCCACAAGGATGGCGCCAAGGCCACCACCACGGCCGCCACGGACGCCTCCGACAGTGACAGCACGGCGCGCATCCTGGCCGTCGTCGGCATCGTCGTGGGCATCGTCGGAGTCGGGTTCGGCGTGCTCGCCGGCCGTCGGCGCAGCGCCTGATCACCTGCCGGGCCGGCCGGTGATCCCGCCGGCCCGGCACCCGTTCCCGAACCACTGGACATATCTGCAATGCGTAGAAGGACCCTGCTCGCGGCCGGCCTCACGGCAGCCGCGGCTCTCACCATGACCGCGTGCGGCAACGACGACGGCACGTCCGCCGCCGACGTCTCCGGCCCGGCCTCCAAGCCGATCATCACGCTCGACAGCCCGATCGAGAAGCCGGACCTCCAGCTGACCGACACCGACGGCAAGAAGTACGACCTGCTGGAGAAGACGAAGGGCCACCCGACCCTCATCTACTTCGGCTACACCAACTGCCCGGACGTCTGCCCGCTGACCATGGCCAACATCGCGGTCGCGGTCAAGCAGCTGCCGAAGGCCGAACAGGACGACCTGCGGGTGCTGTTCGTGACCTCCGATCCCGAGCGCGACACCCCGGCCGCCCTGAAGAAGTGGCTCGGCGGCATCAACAAGAACTTCACCGGCCTGACCGGCGACTTCGCCACCATTCAGGGCGGCGCGCGGAGCGTGAACATCGGCATCGAGAAGCCCGTCAAGAAGAAGAACGGCGACGTCGTGTCGACCCACGGTGCCCAGGTGCTGTTGACGTCCCCGAAGGACGACCGCATCCACTGGATGGGCATGCAGGACGCCACCTCCGCCAACTACACCAAGGTACTTCCGAAGATCATCAAGGGGCAGAACCCGTGAACCGCCGTATAACCCTCGCCGCCGCCGTCACCCTCACCGCCGGGCTCGCGCTCGCCGGCTGCGACAGCGCGGACTCCGCCCCGAAGCTCAAGGTCTCCGGCGCGTACATGCCGCAGCCGGTCACCCAGGACATGGCCGGCGCGTTCTTCGTCATCAAGAACACCGGCGGCACCGCCGACAAGCTCACCTCGGTGACGAGCGATCTCGCCAAGGACATCACGATCCACAAGACGGTCGGCAACAAGATGGAGGAGGTCCCGTCGCTGGAGGTGCCCGCGGACGGCGAGCTCCGCCTCGCGCGCGGCGGCAATCACCTGATGCTGATGGGCCTGAAGAACAAGCCCGTCGAGGGCGACAAGGTCACCGTCGAGCTGCACTTCAAGACCGCCGGCCCTATCAAGGTGGACGTCCCGGTGAAGTCCGCCGGCTTCGAACCGAAGAAGCAGAAGTAAGAAGCAGTAACAGGACACGCACTGAAGTGAAGTGAGGGGAGCACCGACCATGGCCATCACCGGCTCCTTGCCGCGGCGGTCCGTTGCGCTGCGTCTGCTGGTCGTCGCCGCGGCGCTGTTCGGCGCGCTGCTCGGCGGCGCCGCACCGGCGTCCGCGCACGCCGCGCTGACGGGCAGCAACCCCGCGCAGGGGTCGGTGGTGGACCGTGCCCCCGAGCAGGTCTCGCTCACCTTCTCCGAAGGTGTCGCGCTGGGCGACGACTCGATCCGCGTCCTGGACCCGCAGGGCAAGCGGGTGGACCGCGGCAAGCTGCGCAACCTGTGCAGCGGGAGCACCGTCAAATACGGGGCGGGGCTGCCGCCCGGCCTCGCCGACGGCACCTACACCGTCGCCTGGCAGGCCGTATCGGCCGACAGCCACCCCGTCTCGGGTGCCTTCACCTTCTCCGTGGGCGCACCCTCCAAGTCGGCCGCTGCGGTGCCGCAACAGGAGGCCGGCGGCGGGCTGGTGGGTGCGCTCTACGGCATCGCCCGCTATCTCGCCTATGCCGGTTTCGTGCTGCTGGTCGGCGGCGTGGCCTTCGTCCTTGCCTGCCGCCCGGCGGGCGCCGGCGTACGGTCCGTGCAGCGCCTGGTCGTCCAGGGCTGGGCGGTGCTGACCGCCACCACCATCGCGATGCTGCTGTTGCGCAACCCGTACACCGGGTCCGGCGACCTCGCCGACATCGTCGATCTGGCAGGCCTCAAGGCGGTCCTGACGACCAAGCCGGGAGCGGCGCTGATCTCCCGGATGCTGTTGCTGGCCGCCTCGGCGGTGTTCGTGGCGGTGCTCTTCGGGGCGTACGCGCGTGCGCAGGAGCCCGCGGAGACCTCGCCGGGGGAGACCTCACCGGAGGAAGCGGCTCCGGGGGAACCCTCGGAAGAAAGCCCGTCGCCGGAGGCCGCCGCCCGGCTGCGCAAGGATCTGACGCTGGGGCTCTCCGTCGGCGGGGTGATCGTCGCCGCCGGGCTCGCCGCGACCTGGGCGATGGCCGAACACGCCTCGACCGGTCTGCAGACCGCCATCGCCATGCCGGTCGACGTCCTCCATCTCCTCGCCGTCGCCACCTGGCTCGGCGGGCTCACGGCCCTGGTCGTGTCCCTGTACTGGGGCCCGCCGGTGGAACGGGACGCCGTACGCCGCTTCTCGCGCATCGCGTTCGGTTCCGTGGTGGTGCTGGTGGCCACCGGCATCTACCAGTCCTGGCGGCAGGTCGGCACCTGGCACGCGCTGACCGACACCACCTACGGGAAACTGCTGCTGCTCAAGGCGGGCCTGGTCGTGCTGCTCGTCGGCATCGCCGGGATGTCACGGCGGTGGACGGCCCGGCTGGGCGAGGTCCGGACGCGGAGGGCGGAGGCCGACGGGGAAACGGAGGCCGGGGCAGGAGCTGAAGCGGAGGCGGAGGCGGCGCTCGAACCTGCGGCCGTGACGGCCGACACCACCGCCACCGCCACCACCTCCCCCGACTCCATCGCCACCTCCACCGACTCCCACTCCGCCGACTCCACGGGCGCCACCGACTCTCCCGCCTCCCCCGACCCGGCCGCCCCCGGCGTCACCGCCGACCGCGCCGCTCAACTCGCCCGGCAGCAAGCCGCGTTGAGCACGGCCCGGACCAAGCGGATGCGGGACGCCGATCCCGAGCGGCTCGGGCTGCGCAGGTCCGTACTGGCCGAGACCGCGGTCGCCGTCGTCCTGCTCGTGGTGACCACGGTGCTGACCGCCACCGAGCCGGCCCGTACGGAGGAGGCGGTCAAGGGGGTCGCGGCACAGTCCGCGGCCGCCAACCAGCCGAAGGTGCTGACCCTCCCGTTCGACACGGGCGGCGAGAACGGCAAGGGCACCGCCCGGCTCGACCTCGACCCGGGGCGCAGCGGGGTCGCCAACGACCTGCACCTGCGGATCTCCGACCCGTCGGGGAAGACCATGGACGTCCCCGAGGTGAAGGTCTCCTTCACCCTCAAGGCGAGGAAGCTCGGGCCGCTCCCCGTCGTCCCCCGGCACGTGAGCGTGGGCCACTGGAGCAAGAGCGGCGTCCAGCTGCCGGTTCCCGGGCAGTGGCAGGTCTCGCTGCTCGTACGGACCTCCGACATCGACCAGGTGACCGAGACCAAGAACGTGAAGATCGGCTGATGAGCAAGCAGACCTCCCCCAGCACGTCCCGCCCGGCCGACGCCGAACCGGCCGCGACCGGCGGCGCCCCCTCCCTGGAATTCACCCGCCGCCGGCTGCTCGGCACCGTCGGCGCGGCCGGCGCGGCCGGCCTCGTGGTCGGCGGGGCGGGTGGCGCCATCGGGGCCGTCGGCGCGGAGGGCGACGCCCCGAAGGCGCTGTCCACTCTCGGCGCGACCGAGGTCGCCTTCCGCCGGGAGCGCGCCGGGCAGCAGCCCGGCATCACCACTCCGCTGCAGGCCAGCGGCCATCTCGTCGCCTTCGACCTGGCTCCGGGCGCGGACCGCAAGGCCGCCGCCGCACTGCTGCGGCGCTGGTCGCGGACGGCCGAGGAGCTGATGTCCGGGCGGGCGCCGGACGGCGACACCGGCGTCGCCCTCGACGCGGGTCCG
The DNA here is from genome assembly GCF_044767385.1 of Streptomyces sp. NPDC101393. Lineage (NCBI taxonomy): Bacteria > Bacillati > Actinomycetota > Actinomycetes > Kitasatosporales > Streptomycetaceae > Streptomyces > Streptomyces sp. NPDC101393. Next base: position 244,208 of record NZ_JBIWNU010000005.1, read on the forward strand.
TCCTCGCTGACCGTCACCTTCGGCTTCGGCCACAGCTTCTTCGACCGTACGGACCTGAAGAAGCGGCGCCCCCTCCAGCTCGATCCGCTGCCCGACTTCTCCGCCGACGCGCTGGACGCCGGGCGCAGCAACGGCGATCTGTGGATCCAGATCGGCGCGGACGACGCGCTCGTCGCCTTCCACGCGCTGCGGGCCCTGCAGAAGGACGCGGCCGGCAGCGCCCGGCTGCGGTGGCAGATGAACGGCTTCAACCGCACTCCGGGTGCCACCGCCCACCCGATGACCACCCGCAATCTGATGGGCCAGGTCGACGGCACCAACAACCCCAAGCCCTCGGACAAGGACTTCGACGAGCGGATCTTCGTGGGGCGGGACACGGACCAGGAGTGGATGCGCGGCGGTTCGTATGCCGTCGTGCGCAGGATCCGGATGCTGCTGGACGACTGGGAGAAGCGGTCACGGGGCGAACAGGAGAAGGTCATCGGCCGCCGGAAGGACGACGGCGCACCCCTGACCGGCGGCTCCGAGTCGACCCCGATGCGGCTGGACAAGAACCGCGCCGACGGCCTGCCGGTGATCCCCGCCGACGCACACGCCAGGATCGCGGCCCCGGAGTCCAACCAGGGCGCGGCGATGCTGCGCCGCCCGTACTCCTTCCACGACGGGTTCCGCGACGACGGTGCCCCGGACGCCGGTCTGCTCTTCATCTGCTGGCAGGCGGATCCGCTGCGCGCCTTCACCCAGATCCAGCGGAAGCTGGACCGCGGCGACGCGCTGTCGCCGTTCCTGCGCCACGAGGCGAGCGGCCTGTACGCGGTGCCGCCGGCCGCCACCCCCGACGGCTACGTGGGCCAGCCGCTGCTGGAGGGCTGAGGCCGCGCCGGATATCCGGGGGCCCGCCCAGGGGGCCGTCCACGGGATGAGGAACTTTCCGCCCGCCCTCGTGGGGCTCGGTATCGTGAAGGACAGGGAGAAGATCGGCGGGGCGCCCCCGCAATGATGCGAGGGAGTCACCTGTATGTCGGCCAGCCGCTACACCTATCTGGGGCCCGCGGGCACCTTCACCGAGGCCGCCCTGCGCACCCTCCCCGAAGCGGCCACCCGCGAGCTGGTGCCGATGGTGTCGGTGCCGGCCGCCCTGGACTCGGTGCGGGCCGGTGAGGCCGCCGCGGCCCTGGTGCCGATCGAGAACTCCGTCGAGGGCGGGGTGACGACCACCCTCGACGAACTCGCCTCGGGCGAGCCGCTGATGATCTATCGCGAGGTGCTGCTGCCGATCGCCTTCGCGCTGCTGGTGCGCCCCGGTACGGCGCTGCCGGACGTGAAGACGGTGACCGGACACCCGGTCGCCCAGCCGCAGGTCCGCAAGTGGCTGGCGAAGCAACTCCCCGCAGCGGTCTGGGAGTCGGCGGCGTCCAACGCGGACGGCGCGCGGCTGGTGCAGGAGGGCCGCTACGACGGCGCGTTCGCCGGTGAGTTCGCGGCGGCGACGTACGGGCTGGAGCCCCTGGTCACCGACATCCATGACGCGCAGAACGCCGCCACCCGCTTCGTTCTGGTGGGCCGCCCGGCCCGGCCCGCCTCGCCCACCGGCGCCGACAAGACCTCGGTGGTGCTGTGGCTGGCCGCCGACCACCCCGGCGCGCTCCAGGAACTGCTGCAGGAGTACGCGGTCCGCGGCGTGAACATGATGCGGATCGAGTCCCGGCCGACCGGCGACGGCATCGGCCGCTACTGCTTCTCGGTGGACTGCGAGGGGCACATCACCGACCGCCGGGTCAGCGAGGTCCTGATGGGCCTGAAGCGGATCTGCCGCGGCGTGCGGTTCCTGGGCTCGTATCCGCGGGCGGACGAGGTGGCGCCGACGATCCGGCCGGAGATGACCGACTCGGCGTTCGGCGAGGCGTCGGACTGGCTGGCGCGCTGTCTGGACGGGCGGAACTGACGCGCCACCCGGCAGCGGTCGGCCGGTGGTGCGGTCGGCCTGTGGTCGGTCAGCGGTCGTCAGCGGTCGAGCACGCCGGTCCGCGGTCACGACCTGCGGCTTTGCGGGTCGCGAAGTTGTCCACAAAGTTATCCACAGGGGCAGTTCTCGACCTGTGGGTAAGTCGACATGGGAGTCGGACGGAATCGACAAATCCCCCTACTGCTCCCACACAGCCGCACAGCGCCATACCTCGCACCGCGTCAGCACAATTCACGTGATCAATCCTTTAGAGCGAGCCAATCCCACACGAAAGAGTGTGTGAAGTGGGTTTTGGCGGGGAATCCATAGCCGAGCATTCCGGGATCGGAATGATCAGTTCCGACTTCCACAGATCTCACACACACCCTGTGGATAAGAATCCCCGAACCCCCGCCCCCTGTGGACAACTCGCGCCCCTGCGGCCCGCGGACAGGGCCGGAGCGGCCGGACGACCGGGCTCCCCGAATGCTCCCGCACGGGAAATGCGCGCGAATTCCCCGCACCATTTCCCTCACCCCGTCCGGCCCGCGCGCCCCCTTTCCCGCTTTCCGCACCTCCGGCCGGCATCTCACCCTCTCGGAATAAATAACCCCAAAGCGGACAAATTGCCATGCCGGTGAATATGGCGTCGAGCACCGGTGCCCGGCCCCGGTAGCCTGGTGGGGTGATTGACCTTCGCCTGCTTCGTGAGGACCCCGACCGTGTGCGCGCCTCCCAGCGCGCCCGTGGAGAGGACGTCGCACTCGTCGACGCGCTTCTCTCCGCCGACGAGCGGCGCAGGTCGTCCAGCGTCCGCTTCGACGAGCTTCGAGCCGAGCAGAAGGCGCTCGGCAAGCTCATCCCCAAGGCCGCCGGCGACGAGAAGGCCGTGCTGCTGAAGAAAGCCGGTGAGCTGTCCGCCGCCGTCAAGGCCGCCGACGCCGCGCAGGACGAGGCCAAGGACGAGACCCAGGCCCTGCTGAGCAAGCTCGGCAACCTCGTCCACCCGGACGTCCCGGTCGGCGGCGAGGAGGACTTCACCGTCCTGGAAACCCTCGGCACCCCCCGCGACTTCGCCGCCGAGGGCTTCGAGCCCAAGGACCACCTGGAGATCGGCGAGCTGCTCGGCGCGATCGACGTCGAGCGCGGCGCCAAGGTCTCCGGCTCGCGCTTCTACTACCTCACCGGCATCGGCGCGCTGCTGGAGCTGGCGCTCGTCAACGCCGCCATCGCGCAGGCCACCGAGGCCGGTTTCACCCCGATGCTGACCCCCGCGCTGGTGCGCCCGCGCGCCATGGAGGGCACCGGCTTCCTCGGCCAGGCGGCGGAGAACGTCTACCACCTGGAGAAGGACGACTACTACCTCGTCGGCACCTCCGAGGTCCCGCTCGCCGCGTACCACATGGACGAGATCGTGGACGCGGCCAAGCTGCCGCTGCGCTACGCCGGTTTCTCCCCGTGCTTCCGCCGCGAGGCCGGCACCTACGGCAAGGACACCCGCGGCATCTTCCGGGTCCACCAGTTCGACAAGGTGGAGATGTTCTCCTACGTCGCGCCGGACGACGCGCAGGCCGAGCACCAGCGCCTGCTGGACTGGGAGAAGCAGTGGCTGACGAGCCTGGAGCTGCCGTTCCAGGTGATCGACGTCGCCACCGGTGACCTCGGCTCGTCGGCCTCCCGCAAGTTCGACTGCGAGGCGTGGATCCCGACCCAGGGCAAGTACCGCGAGCTGACCTCGGCCTCGAACTGCGACGAGTTCCAGGCCCGCCGCCTCTCGGTCCGGATGCGCGAGAACGTCGACGGCCGGCAGAAGGTCTCGCCGCTGGCGACGCTCAACGGCACGCTCTGCGCCGTCCCGCGCACCATCGTGGCGATCTTCGAGAACCACCAGCAGGCGGACGGCTCCGTGCGCGTCCCCGAGGTGCTCCGCCCCTACCTCGGCGGCCGGGAGATCCTGGAGCCCGTCGCCAAGTGACCGTTCCCGGCCCCGGCACTGCTTCCGCGCTGCCCTACAAGCTCATCGCGACGGATCTCGACGGGACCCTGCTGCGGCACGACGAGACCATCTCCGGACGCACCCGTGCGGCGCTCGCCGCGGCCACCGCGGCGGGTGCGGCGCATATCGTCGTCACCGGCCGTGCGGTGCCCTGGACCCGGCACATCCTCGACAGCCTGGACTACCACGGGCTCGCGGTGTGCGGACAGGGCGCGCAGGTCTACCACGCCGGTGAGCACCGCCTGCTGACGTCGGTGACCCTGGACCGACAGCTGGCCGGTCTCGCGCTGTCCAAGATCGAGGCGGAGGTCGGCCCGCTGCTGCTGGCCGCGAGCCGGGACGGTCTGGAGGGCGAGGTGCTGGTGGCCCCCGGCTACCGCATCCAGGAGGGCCCGCTGCCGAACGTCATGATCCAGGACCCGGGCGAGCTGTGGGCGGCGCCGCTCAACAAGCTCTACCTCCAGCACCCGGCGCTCGGTGACGACGCTCTGGCGCAGGCCGCGCGCCAGGTCGCCGGGGATCTGGTGGGCGTCACGGTCTCCGGCGAGGGCATCGTCGAGCTGCTGCCGCTGGGCCTGACGAAGGCCACCGGTCTGTCGCTGGCAGCCCGCCGCCTGGGCATGAAGGCCGCGGACACCCTCGCCTTCGGCGATATGCCCAACGACATCTCGATGTTCGCCTGGTCCGCGCACGGCGTGGCGATGGCCAACGCCCATGACGAGCTGAAAGCCGTCGCGGACGAGATCACCGCCTCCAACGAGGAGGACGGCATCGCGAAGGTGCTGGAGCGGCTCTACCCGTCGTGAGGCGGGGGCCGCGGGGATGCGAGGGTGCGCTCCCGCTCTTGAGGATCCGAAGTCCCTGGCCTTGCGCGGCAGGGGGCAGGCGGCCAGGTGGCCCGGTGGCCGTCAGCGGCCGTATCGTGCGCCGGGCGATGACGTCACCACCAGCGGCCCCGCGCCCTTGATATGGCGGATGCGGGGCGCGCTCTCCATCGTGGCGACCCCCGGCAGGGCCGCAACGCGCGTCGTCAGATACGTGTAGAGCGCGCCGACGTCCTTGCAGAGCACGGAGGCGAACAGGTTCTTCGGCCCGGTGGTGGCGCAGGCGAAGGCGACCTCCGGGTGGGAGGCCAACGCCGCGCCCGTGGCGGCGAGTTCGGCGGGTGCGACGGACAGCCACAGGGCCACCATCACGCCGTAGCCGGAGAGCCGCAGGTCGTAGTCGACGTCGTAGTAGAGGACCCCGTCCGCACGGAGTTCGGCGAGCCGGCGGCGGACGGTGGTGGGCGACCAGCCGGTGACGGTCCCCAGCTCGGCGAGCGGCGTACGGCCGTCGCGGGCGAGCTCGCCGAAGAGGCGGCGGTCGGCGTCCGTGAGGGTGGCGGGGGAGGATGCCGGGGCGGTGGGGGTGGCGGGGGCCGGCGGGCTCAAACGGGCGATCTGCGCGTCCGACAGGGCACCCGACTTGCTGATCAGGCTCTGCGGGCCGCCGTAGAACTCGTGCAGCAGGCAGTGCGCGGTGACGCCGACGACACTCGGCGTGCGCGGCAGTTTCTGCAGCAGCAGGGCGTCACTGTGCTCACTGCTCGCCGCGCGGCAGACCGCCGCGATCTCGGTACCGCCCGACATCAGGCTCACCCAGGCGGTGTCCGGGCGGCGGGCGATCGCCTCGGCGACGGGCACCGCGGCGTCCGGCGCGCACTGCACCCGCACCAGCCATTCGACCTCCCCCAGCGCCCGCGCGTCGGTCAGCCCGAGCACCTTGATCGCCCCGCTGGTGCGGTGCCGGGTGTAGCGGCGCGCGACGGTCTGGTCGGAGACCCCGAGCACGTCGGCGATCCGGCTGAACGGTGCCCGTCCGTCGATCTGCAGGGCATGGATCAGCTGATGGTCGAGGACGTCGAAGGCATCGCCGCCGGGACGCCGGGACCCGGCGGCGGGGCGGGAATCCTCGCCACCGGGGCGGGTGGTGCCGGGGCCGGTGCCGCGTCGAGCCTTCCGGTCGGATTTCACCACTGGAGGCTAACGCGTGTCGGATCGCGCCGCGGCAAGCGCACTGGCTGGGAGATCCGGGGGTGCGGAACGGACGGTGAGGTCGAGCAACACCGTTCACCACGCATCACCACGGAGGAATGACCATGCACAGCGCACCGGAGCGGGGGTCCGCGGCGAGCGGCCGGGCGCCGGACGTCCGCGGCAAGTGGTGGCCCTTGGTCGCCATCACCCTCGGCAACTTCGTCCTGCTCGTCGACGTGACGATCGTCAACGCCGCACTGCCACGGATATCCGACGGCCTGAACGCCTCCTTCACCTCCCTGCAGTGGGTGATGGACATCTACGCGCTGGCGCTGGCCGCGCTGCTGATGGTGGCGGGTTCCGCCGCCGACCTCTTCGGGCGGCGCAAGCTGTACGTGGCCGGGCTGGCGCTCTTCGCGCTCGCCTCGCTCGCCTGCGGACTCGCCCCCGACGCGGGCACCCTGATCGCGGCCCGCGCCGTCCAGGGCGTGGGCGCGGCAGCGATGTTCGCCACCAACACACCGCTCCTGATGGCGGCCTACCGCGGCCGGGACCGCGGCGTGGCGTTCGGCATCTGGGGCGGCACCAGCGGCGCGGCAGCGGCCGTCGGCCCGGTGCTGGGCGGCCTGCTCACCGAATACGTCGACTGGCGGGCGATCTTCCTGGTCAACCTGCCGCTGGCCGCCATCGCCGTAGGGATCACGCTGCGCCACGTCCAGGAGTCGCACGGCGACCGCACGGCCCGCATCGACTGGCCCGGCGCCGCGTCCTTCACGGTCTGCGCGGGCGCGCTGACGTACGGCCTGATGCGGGGCGGCGAGGAGGGCTGGACGGAGTCCGGGACGCTCGGCTCGCTGGCCGTCGCCGTGCTGGCGCTGCTCGTCTTCGTCGGCGTGGAGCGGCGGGTGCGGCAGCCGCTGCTGGACCTGGCGCTGCTGCGCCGCCCCACGTTCGCGGTGCTGATGGTGGCGGCCCTGCTGCTGCAGGCGGCGGCGTTCCCGTATCTGACGTTCGTCGGGCTGTGGACGCAGAACATCCTGGGCCTGAGCCCGGTGCAGGCGGGCCTCGCGGTGCTGCCGTTGGCGGGGACGTCCCTGCTGGTCGGCGCGCTGGGCGGCCGGCTGCTCCAGCGGATGGCGCCTCAACTGCCGGTGGGAATCGGCCTGTTGCTGGTGGGCTCGGGTGCTCTGCTGCACGTCGCCCTGCTCGGTGACGGCGCGGGCTGGGCGGCGCTGATCCCCGGGCTCGCGGTGAGCGGACTCGGCGTCGGGATGGCGATGCCGGTTCTCGTCTCGGCGGCGCTCGGCGCGGCGCCCCCGCAGCGTGCGGGGATGGCGAGCGGCGCCGTGAACACCTTCCGTCAGCTGGGCTTCGCCTTCGGCATCGCGGTGCTCGGCACGGTCTTCGCCGCAGCCCTGCACGACGCCGGACCCGGCGGCCCGGGGCGGACGATCGGCGCCGCGTACCTCGACGGACTGCACCGCATCACGCTGATCTCCGGCCTGGTGGCGCTCGCGGCCGGACTGCTGGTCCTGGCGGTCGTACGACGCTCGGCGGCGGACGGCGGTGGCGGCGCCGCGGGCACCCCGGACGCCGGTGGCCGCACCGGTGCGGCGGACGGCACGTCGGCGGCCCCGGCGCGGGAGGGCGCACCGGCCGGGGGCTGAACCCTGCCGGGTGGGGAGGGGCGGGGCGGGGGACCGGGGACGGGTGAGGGGCGAGGCGTGCGGGATGAGGCGCGCGGGATGAGGGCAATCCACCGGCCACCGGGCGGCAGCATCGCGTCAAGTCCCGTCCCCGGGACGTCAATGATGCGTATGGAGGGGGCCGGGCCACCGGTTTTCCGGGCATAGCGTCAGCAACGAGCCCCGGCACACGCGTTTCCCATCGGCCCGGGGCCGCTGTCCCACCGGACAGGACCTAGGAGCGACGCCGTGTCCCACACCCTCCCCGCCGAAGATCCGGAACCTGCCGAACGCATCCCGGCCGGACCGCTGTTCGTCCCCGTCCGGTCGGGCCCCGCGGGCTGTACGGCCCGTCTGTTCCGCACCCCGCTCGGCGGCCGTACCGCCGTCGGCTTCACCTCGCCGCAGCGGCTCGCCGCGGCGCTCGGCAACGGCCAGCCGTGGGTCCGGCTCGCCGAGCCCGCGCTGCGCGCCCTGACCGCTCCGGTGGGGGCGGCCACCGTGACCGTCGACCCCCGCCTCACCCCGGGGCTGTCCCCCGATGCGACCCCTGATCTCTCCCCCAGGCTCACGCTGCACGGCAGCCGGGGCAGGACCCGTACCGCCCGGCTACGGGCCGCCTGAGAGGGAGGGCCACCCCACCATGAGCCACAGCACACTGCCCCGGACGGCACACGAAGCCGCCCATGAGGCACGCACCGGAACGGCACCCGAAGGGGCAGCGGAGACCGAGAGCCACTCCGGCGTCTGGCCCCGGTCGGCGGGGCCGCTCGCGCGCGGCGACCTCGCCGTGGGCGGCGTACCGCTGACCGGTCTGGCCGACCGCTTCGGCACCCCGGCGTACGTCCTGGACGAGGACGAGATCCGGGCCCGCTGCCGCAGCTACCTCCAGGCGTTTCCGGACGCCGATGTCTACTACGCGGCCAAGGCGTTCCTGTGCCGCGCCATGGCGCACTGGGTCCGGGAGGAGGGCCTCGGACTGGACGTCTGCTCGGCGGGCGAGCTGGAGCTGGCCGTCACCACCGGCTTCCCGCCCGACCGGATCGTGTTGCACGGCAACGCCAAGAGCCCGGACGACCTGCGGACCGCGCTGCGGCTCGGCGTCGGGCGGATCGTCATCGACAGCACGTCGGAGATCACCCGGCTGGCCGCCGCCCTCCCCGCGGGCGCCCGGCAGAAGGTCCTGGTCCGGGTCGTCCCCGGCATCGCGGCCGGCGGTCACGCCAAGATCCGTACCGGCACCGACGACCAGAAGTTCGGCCTGTCCCTCGCGGACGGGTCCGCTCAGCACGCCATCGCCCGGGTCATCGGCCAACCGCGCCTCCAACTGGTCGGACTGCACTGCCACTTGGGCTCCCAGATCACCACCGTCAAGCCCTATCTGTCGGCGGTACGCCGGATGGTCGGACTGCTCGCCCGGGTCCATGAGCAGCACGGCATCACACTGCCCGAACTGGACCTCGGCGGCGGCCACGGCGTCGCCTACCGCCCCGGCGAACGCGCCCTGGACATCGCCGTCCTGGGGGCCAGGATCCGCGCCGAACTCGCCCGCGGCTGCGCGGCCGCCGGCCTCCCGGTGCCACGGCTCGCGGTCGAACCCGGCCGCGCCATCGCCGGGCCTGCCGGCGTCGCCCTCTACCGGGTACTGGCCGTCAAACAGACCGCCGGCCACCGGTTCGTGGCGGTGGACGGCGGGATGAGCGACAACCCGCGGCCGGCGCTGTACGGGGTGCGCTATGCGCCCCGGCTCGTCGGCCGCAGCGCGTCGGCCACCCCGGAGCCGATGACAGTCGTCGGGCGCCACTGCGAGGCGGGCGATGTGCTCGCCACCGATGTCCTGCTCCCGGGCGACATCCGGCCCGGTGACCTGCTCGCCGTCCCGGTGGCCGGTGCGTACCACCTCTCCATGGCCTCCGGCTACAACCTCGTCGGCCGCCCGCCCGTCATCGCCGTCGCCGACGGCCGCGCCCGGCTCCTCGTACGCCGGGAGTCCCTGGCCGACATCCAGGAGCGGGACATCGGCCTGTGAGCCGGTGAGGCGGAAGCCGGAGACGCGAGGTGAGGGGGTGGGGTTCCTCACTCCACCCCTCTTACGGTGTCCTACCGTGCCGTTCCGTGTACGCTCAACACATCAGTTGTAGGATGACTGGGCAACTGGCCGCCGGCCCGCCGTCCAGGCGTCCCACCGGACCAGCGACCGGAAGGACGGGCGGACGGACATGGCGCTGCAGGCAGCGGGACGGCAGTCCCTGGTGGACACCGTCGTCGAGGCACTGCGGGCGCAGCTGGCCGCCGGGGAGTGGAAGGTCGGGGCCCGCATCCCGACCGAGCACGCCCTCGCCGAACAGCTCCAGGTCGGCCGCAACACCGTCCGCGAAGCGGTCCGGGTCCTCGTACACGCCGGGATGCTGCGCTCACGGCAGGGCGAGGGCACATTCGTGGTGTCCACCGCCGACCCGGGCGACATCATGCGCGGCGTCCAGCGGGCCGGCATCCGCGACGTACTGGAGCTGCGGATCGCGCTCGAAGCGGAGGCCGCCCGGCTCGCCGCACTGCGCCATGAGCCCGCCGATCTGGAGCGGATGCAGGCGGCCCTGGACGCCCAGGCCGAACTGGCCGACGACGAGGGGCAGCCCGGCGCCGGAAGCCTGGAGCTCTACGCCGACCACGACATCGCGTTCCACAAAGCCGTCGTCGAGGCCGCGCACAACACCGCGCTGACGGCGACGTACGGCTGGTTCAGCAGCTCCGTACGGGAGGCGCTGGTCACCGCACTCGACGACCACGCGATGCCGAAGATCGTGCACGGCGATCACCGGGCCGTCATGGAGGCGATCGCCGCGGGGGACCCGGAAGGCGCGGAACGGGCCACCCGGGCGCTCCTGGAAAAGCCCAAACGCGCCGTGGAAGCCCTGCTCGCCACCCGCTGAGCCCCTCCCGCCCCTTCCGGTTCCCCCCTCGCATCACAAGTCCCCCTCACATCTCAGCTCCCCCCCTCACATCTCAGCTCCCCCCTCACTCCTCAAGTCCCCTCACGTCTCCACTCCCCTTCCCCCGCGGTCGATTGATGAGGTACGCACGCATGCCAGAAACCAGATCCGATGCCCCCTTGATCGACGCCGAGGAGGATCTGGTCGCGGCACCGCAGGTCGCCGTGGCCCGGCGCAGGCTGCGTGCGCACCCGGCCCTCGTACTGGTCGGCATCGTGCTCGCCGCCCTCAACATGCGGGCGGCGCTGGCCGGAGTCTCCCCGCTGCTCAGCGAGATCGGCGACCACTTCCACCTGGCCGCGACCGCCAGCAGCCTGGTGACGACCATCCCGCTGGTCTTCATGGGACTCGGCTCGATCGCCGCGCCCAAACTGGCCCGCCGTTGGGGCACCGAGGCGGTGCTGTGCGGCGCGCTGGTGCTGCTGTGCGGCGGCATCGTGCTGCGGATCGCGCCGCCGGTCGTCGCGCTGTTCGCGGGCTGTGCGGTGGTCGGCGCGTCGATAGCCCTGCTGAACGTGCTGATGCCCGGCCTCATCAAGCGGGACTTCCCGGAGAAGGCCGCGGGCATGACCGCGCTGTACTCGACGGCAATGATCATGGGCGCGACGGTCTCGGCCGCCTCCGCCGTCCCGCTGGAGAACGCCCTCGGCGGCTGGCAGGGATCGCTGGTCTCCTGGTCGCTGCTGGCCGCCGTCGCCGCCCTCGCCTGGATCCCGCAGGCGGTCATCGCGCGGCGTGGCACCCACCACGGTGCGGCCGCGGCGCAGCCCGTGCACACCACCGAGAACGGCCCGAAACTGAGCCGCTCCCCGCTGGCCTGGCAGGTCACGCTCTTCATGGGTTCACAGTCGCTGATCGCGTACGTGGTCATCGCCTGGATGCCGACGATCTTCACCGACCACGGCATGGCCAAGGGCGAGGCGGGCCTGGTCTTCGCCTTCAGCACCCTGCTGCAGATGGCCGGTTCGTTCGTGGTGCCGATGCTCGCCGGCCGGATGCGGCGCCAGCGGCTGCTGGGCGTGGGTGTCTCCGCGCTGATGGCCTGCGGCGTCGGCGGACTGCTGGTCGCGCCCGTGGCCGGCGCCTGGCTGTGGGCCGTCATCCTGGGCATCGGGCAGGGCGGGGCACTGGGCCTGGCCCTGACGATGATGGTCCTGCGCTCCGGCGACGCGCACACCGCCGCCCGTCTTTCCGGCATGGCGCAGACCGGTGGCTACCTCCTGGCCGCGGCAGGACCGCTGGTCCTCGGCGCCGTCCACCAGGCGACCGGCGGGTGGACCGTCCCGATCGTCCTGCTGCTGCTCGTCTGCGCGGGACTGGCCCTGCTGGGCATGGGCGCGGGCCGCGACCGGCGGATCGGGGACGGGGCGCAGGTGTAGGCGCAGGTGTAGGCGTAGGCGTAAGGACAGGCTCGGGGGATGGGGCGCCGGTGTGGGGACGGGGCGTGGCGTCGCCGGCCGGGGTGCGCGGGAGGTCAGGCGGGCGCGGTGGTGGGGGCCGGTTCGCTCCGGGCCGCGCCGTAGGGCACTCCCGCTGGCGGCGCGCCGGGCTCACGTGGCGCGCCGGGCCCGGCGGGCGCGCCACGCCGTAGCTCCGCTTCCCGCGTGACGGCGCGCAGGGTGGCGCGGTGGACGGCGCGGGCGAGGCGGGCCCCCCAGAGGGAGCGCGGACCGGCGAACTGCTCGACGTGGGTGCCCGGACCGGGGATGCGGGCGGCGACGCAGACGGCGTCGGTCGGTGTGCCGGAGGCGTCCTGGCCGTGGTCGAGCAGCGCCTGCACCTTGGCCTCGGTGGCGGTGGCCACGGCGTTGACCAACGCAGCGTCGCTGAGCGCGACGGGCAGCGCGATGACGGTGTTGATCGTGCCGGGGCCCTGGTGGACAAGGGCGTCGGCGGGCGGGACCGCGGCCCAGCCGGACACCCCGGTCCCCGCGGTGACCAGCGCCTCCACGCCCTCGTCGGCGGCATGTGCGCGGGTGCCGAGGATGTCAGCGGCGGTCATCAGGCCGACACCCGCGCCGACCGGCCCCCCGGTCCCGCGGCCGTGGCCGGAGCCGGGGGCGGGGCCCGTGCCGGGGGCGGGGCCGGTGCCCGCTTCTGCTCCCGCTCCCGCTCCCGCTGCGATCTCCGCCAGGTGGATCTGCGGATCGCGGCGCGTATAGCCGTGCGGCACCTGGGCGTTCAGGACCCAGCTGCGTTCGCCGATGCCGCCGCCCAGGACCGCGCTGGAGATCATGCGCCAGCCGGGGCCCGCCCGCCACAGCAGCGCGGGACGGGCCGGTGCCCCCGGAGCGTCGTAATGGTGAACGATCTGCGCGATCAGCAAAGATCCGGATGAGGTCACCCGGCAACCCTACGGACTGGCCTACGGTGCCCTCATGAGCGATGGTGAGCGCACCGTTCGCCGGCCGGGGCCGCGGCTGAGCCGCACCGGCCGGCTCCTTCTCGTTGCCGCACTGTGCGTCCTGGTGATCCTCGCCGTGCTGATCGTCCCCCGGCTGCTGGGCGGCGGTCCGGAGCGCGCGGAGAGACTGACGGTCCCGGAAGGGCAGCGGGCGTCGCAGGTCTACGCCGCCGCCGACAAGGCGCTTCATCTGGCCTCCGGCAGCACGGCGAAGGCCGCCACCTCCGCGCGGCTCGCGCTGCCGGACGAGGCGAAGGGCAACCCGGAGGGTTATCTCTTCCCGGCGACCTATCCGATCGACTCCGACACCACCCCGAAGTCGCTGATCGCCTACATGGTCGACACCGCCAACCGGCGCCTCGCCGACGACGGCATCGCTTCGTACCGGACGGTGGTGATCGCCAGCATCGTGCAGGCGGAGGCGGACCGGCCGGGCGACATGGGCAAGGTCGCCCGGGTCATCGACAACCGGCTCGCCAAGAACATGCCGCTGCAGATGGACTCGACGATCAACTACGCCCTCGGCCGCAGCACCCTCAACACCAGCCACTCCGACACCAAGACGAACAGCCCGTACAACACCTACAAGCACCAGGGCCTGCCGCCCACCCCGATCAACAACCCCGGAGCGGACGCGCTGAAGGCGGCCGGGGCGCCGCCGAAGGGTGACTGGCTGTACTTCGTCACCGTCAAACCGGGCGACACGCGCTTCACGGCCGACTACCAGGAACACCTCAAGAACGTCCGGGAGTTCAACGAGGCCCAGGAAGCGGCCGGCTGAACCGCCTCCCGCTCCTGGCGCGCTCCGCCCCGGCCAGGGCCGCCGCTACTCCTCACCGGCCAGTGTCAGCGTCTTCAGGCGGCGGCCGGCGTACCAGGTCGCGGCGACCGTGACGACCGCCAACAGGCCCACCGCGAGCGGCAGTCCGACCTCCGAGGTGATCGCGCCCTCCGCGCCGATCCGCTGGCCTATGGCCAGGGCCCACTGCTGAATGCTGAGGGTGCGCGCACCGGGGATGAGCGACCCGACCAGGGCCTCCCAGACCAGGGCGTAGACCAGGCCGAAGACGACGGCGTGCCGGGTGACCGTGCCGAAGAGGAGGAAGAGGGCGCTGTAGGCGACCGAGGCGACCGCTGCCGCGAGGGCGTACGCCACCGCGATCTGCTGGCTGTTGCCGTTCAGGACGAAGCCGGCGACCAGCACCGGGACGGCCGAGAAGACCACCGTCACACCGATCGCGACCAGCAGCTTGGTGAAGATGATCGTGTGCCGCGGCACCGGCTTGGCCAGCAGATAGACCACCGAGCCGTCGTCGATCTCCGGGCCGATGGCGCCCGTACCGGCGATGACGCCGATCAGCGGCACCATCGTGCCGAGCGCGAAACCGCCCAGGATGTTGCCGGCGGTGGTGTCATCCGCGCCGGTCAGCGCGCGGACGACGAGGGCGATGACCACCAGCAGGGCGGGCAGCGCGAAGAGGATCAGGGCGCGGCGCCGGCCGAGCAGCGCGCGGTAGGTGAGCCGGGCGACCGTCGGGTGGAACAACACGGCCTTCGGAGGGGGCGTGGCCGCCGGCGAGGCGGGCGGGGCGGTGGTCGGGGAGGTCGTGGACATGCGTCAGGGCTCCTTTCAGGGCCTCAGGCCGCTACGAGGTAGGAGAAGACGGATTCCAGCGACTCGTCGGAGGGCGAGACCGTCAGGAGGCGGATGCCGTGGTCGCGGGCGACCCGCGGCAGGAGTTCGGTGAAGCGGGTGAAGTCGATCGCCTGGATACGCAGCGCGCCCTCGGCGAAGTCCACCTCGATGCCGGCCGTCGAGGGGTCGGCGATCAGCGCGCCGGCCAGCGCCCGGTCGTTGTCGGAGCGGACGAGGTAGCGGTGCGGGCGGTCCGTCATCAGACGGCGGATCTTGCGGAAGTCGCCGGAGGCGGCATGCCGGCCGGCCACCACCACCTCGATGTGTGAGGCCAGTTGCTCGACCTCTTCGAGGATGTGCGAGGAGAACAGGACCGTACGGCCTTCATCGCCCATCTGCCGCAGCAGCTCCATCAGCTGCATCCGCTGGCGCGGGTCCATGCCGTTGAACGGCTCGTCGAGCAGCAGCACGGACGGGTCGTGGACCAGCGCGGACGCCATCTTCACGCGCTGGCGCATGCCCTTGCTGTACGTCGAGATCTTGCGGTCCTGGGCCTGCTCCATCTCGACGGTGGCCAGTGCGCGGGCCGCCTCGGCCCGGCCGAGACCGTGCAACTCGGCGTTGGCCAGGACGAATTCGCGCCCGGTGAGGAAGTCGTACATCGCCTCGCGCTCGGGGACGATGCCGATGTGGCGGTAGATACCGGCGTTGCGCCAGATGGTGGTGCCGTCGAGGGTGACGGAGCCGTTGGAGGGGGCGAGGAAGCCGCCCATCATGTTGATCAGGGTGGACTTGCCGGCGCCGTTGGGGCCGAGCAGGCCCGTCACGCCGGGGGCGATGGTCATCGTGATGTCGTTGACGGCCACGACATTGCCGAACCAGCGCGAGACATGGTCGATCGAAACAGTGCTCATGGGCGCAGCCCATTCCTTCGAAGGGTCGTGGTGGGCGACGGGCGGGCGCTCACAGCCCGGCCTTCCGGTAGCGGCGCATCAGCAGGGCATAGCAGCCGGCGATGACGACCAGGGTGAAGAGGAGATAGACGAATCCGGCGGCGGTGGACGGCTCCAGACCGTTGGGGAAGGAGCTGGTGCCGCCGAGGAACTTGGTCTGCACACCGTCGATGAGGGTGATGGGCGAGAACAGCCCGAGCCAGCCGGCGGCCGCCTCGCTGCCCTGAACCGCGGCGATGCCCTGGACGGCGCTCACGGCGGCGTACGGGATGGTGAGCACGGCGATCACGGCCGCCACGCCGAAGCCCCGGCGGGGTGTGAGCGCGGAGATGACCAGGCCGATGCCGGCGAACAGCAGCGAGAGCAGCGCGACGGAGACGAGTCCCTGGCCCAGCCCCTTGGTCTGGTCGAGGAAGTCCAGCTCGGCCAGCAGCGCGCCGATGTAGAGGACCAGCAGCGGCGCCGCGGTGAGGACGAACAGGGCGCTCGCCATCGCTGCGAATTTCGCCGCCACGTAGTCGGCGCGCTCGATGGGGCGGGAGAAATACAGCGGGACGGTCTTGAAGCGCAGATCGCGGGAGACGGACTGCGGTGCCTGGGCCGCGAGATAGAGACCGATGACGGCCTGGAGGTAGATGGCGTAGCGGGTGTAGTCGACGGGGAGCGCCGTGGCCTTGGTGAACACGGCCACCGCCACCATGATCGCGGCGGGCAGGCACATCACCGCGAAGAGCAGCATCGGCAGCACCTTGGTCCTGGCCGAACGGCCGAGGCCGTAGGCGCCGCGCA
This sequence comes from Streptomyces sp. NPDC101393, assembly GCF_044767385.1. Taxonomy (NCBI): domain Bacteria; kingdom Bacillati; phylum Actinomycetota; class Actinomycetes; order Kitasatosporales; family Streptomycetaceae; genus Streptomyces; species Streptomyces sp. NPDC101393. The sequence continues at coordinate 260,624 of NZ_JBIWNU010000005.1, forward strand.
GGCTCTGCGAGAACAGCGAACGGCGGGCGTAGGCGCGGCCCAGCCGGGGGCCGTCGTAGTGCCGGTATCCGATGTTGTGGATGAAGGCGGATCCGGGCGGGGCGGGCTGCGGCGCGGTGGATGCGCGCCCGGGAGCGGGCACTGGTGTGGAGGGGGACGCGGACGTCGTGGGCTCAGGCGACATCGGGGGCGCCTCCGTCCTGGGTCGTGTGCGGGGCGCGGGCGGCTGCGGTGGAGGCGGCGCCCGCGCCGGCGGTGGCGGAGGTGCGGGTGCTGGTGGCGGTCTCCATGGCGGGGGTGCGTGCGGCGTCGGCCGCGGCGTCCGCGTCGCGGAAGACCTCGGCGATGCGGTGGCGGCGCTGTTCCATCCGGATCAGGCCGAGGCCGAGGCCGGCGACGGTGTCGCGCACCAGGTCGTAGGTCTCCTCACCCGCCGCCTCGACGTACAGGAGGTGGCCGGCGGAGGCGAGGCCCCCGGAGCCGGTGGCGGTGGTCACCGCGGCGCCGGCGCCGAGCAGCGCGGCGCGCAACGCCTCGGTGCCGTCGGGGTGCTCCTCGGTGTCCGTGACTTCGACCGCCAGGGAGGCGGTGACCTGCGTGAACTCGTCCGTGGAGGAGGAGCGCAGCAGCTTGCCGCCGTCGATGACGACGACGTGGTCGCAGGTGCGCTCCAGCTCACCGAGGAGGTGGGAGGTCACCAGGACGGAGATCCCGAAGTCGGTGTGGACGCGCCGGATCAGGCCGAGCATCTCGTCCCGGCCGGCCGGGTCCAGACCGTTGGTCGGCTCGTCCAGGAACACCAGCTGCGGGTCGTGGACCAGCGCCTGGGCCAGTTTCACCCGCTGCTTCATGCCCGTCGAATAGCCGCCGATGGGGCGGTACCGCTCCTCGTAGAGGCCGACGTGGCGCAGGGTGTCCGCGGTGCGTTCGCGGGCGGCGGTCGGCGGCAGGCCCGCCATGCGGGCCATGTGCACGACGAATTCGGTGGCCGAGACGTCCGGCGGCAGACAGTCGTGTTCGGGCATGTAGCCGACCCGTTCACGGATGGTGCCGCCGTCCTTGGTCACATCCAGGCCGAGGACATGGGCTGTCCCTTCGGTGGCCGGGGCCAGGCCGAGGAGGATCTTGATCAGGGTGGATTTTCCGGCGCCGTTGGCACCCACCAGGCCGGTTACGCCGGGGGCGATGTCAACGGACAGCCGGTCCAAAGCGGTCACCCGCGGGAACCGCTTGCTCAGGCTTTCGGTCACGATCACAGTCACGTCATCGACGTTAGAGGCGTCCGTCACACCGGTCATCAACCCAGGCGGCTGGATATCCCTACCTCTCGGGGAGTACGGGCCCGTAGGGGACCTCATGCTTTCTGCCCATCGGACGTCGGGGTTGCACCGCGCTCACCGGCCCCCGGGGCCTCGGACCGCGAGGCGGTTCCCCTCCCGGGGTACGCACCCCTTGACGCAGCCGCTGGTCATTGTCACATTCATCAGTGTCAAGTTACGGGCGCGTACCGCAATGGACTGCTTACGGACGGACGGTTGGCGATGGCCTCAGTCACCTCAGCGACCTCTGCGACATCAGCCGGCCCGGCGGGAGCCGGGCAACTCACCGCTGAACTCCGGGGGTTCAGAGAGGTCCAGCGCCTCGCCTACGCCTGCGCCGAGGCGGTGGCCGGCCAGCTCAGGCCCGGGGTCACCGAGCGCGCGGCGGCACGGATGCAGCGCGAATGGCTCCAGGAGCGCGGGGTGCGGGACTGGTTCCATCTGCCCTTCGCCTGGTTCGGCGACCGCACCGCCTTCGCCAATTTCCGCCTCCCCCTGCAGTTCTTCCCCACGCACCGCAAGCTGGAGCCGGGGATGCCCTTCATCCTCGACATGGCACCGGTTCATCAGGGATTCACCGCCGACATCGGCTATTCCGGCTGCCTCGGTCTGAATCCCGTGCACGACCGGCTGCTCGCCGACCTCGAAGCACATCGCGAGCTGATCCTGCGCGAGGTCCGCGAGCGGCGCTCGCTGCGGGAGATCTACGAGGACGTCGAACGCCTGATGGTGCGGCAGGGCTACGCCAACCGCCACCGTGCCTATCCTTTCGGCGTCATCGCCCACAAGATCGACCGGGTCAAGGAACGCCGCTGGTCACCCACCCTGTTCGGGTTCGGCACCCAGTCCCTCAAGGGCCTCGCCTCCGATGCGCTGCACGGCCATCGCGACGGCTGGTCGCCGCTGTGGAGCCCGTACACCTTCTCCGACCACCCGCCGCAGCCCGGCCTGTGGGCGGTCGAACCCCATCTCGGATTCCGGGGGACCGGCGCGAAGTTCGAGGAGATCCTGGTCGTCACGGACTCCAAGGACCCGCAGGAAAGCGCCTTTTGGCTGGACGACGATCTGCCGCATGTGCGGCGCTGGCAGGAGGAGAAGGCCGCGTGAACACGGGACGTGAGAACGACAAGGACCGGGACCCGAGGCAGGGCCGGACGGAGGGGGAGAAGCAGGGGAAGGGCCCCGGGGCCGGCCTCACCGGGGCGCGTGAGCGCTGGGTGCGGACCGGCGGGGTCGAGCTGTGTGTCGCCGAACTCGGGGACCCCTCGCAGCCCACGGTGCTGCTGGTGCACGGCTATCCGGACAGCAAGGAAGTCTGGTCCGACGTCGCCCACGGGCTGGCCGACCGGTTCCATGTGGTGCTCTACGACGTCCGGGGCTGCGGCCGGTCCACCGCCCCGAAGCCGCTGCGCGGCGGCTTCACCCTGGAGAAGCTGACGGACGACTTCCTGGCAGTCGCCGACGCCGTCAGCCCGGACCTCCCCGTTCACGTCGTGGGCCACGACTGGGGCTCGGTGCAGGCCTGGGAATTCGCCACCGTCCCGCACACCGAAGGCCGGATCGCGTCCTTCACCTCCATGTCGGGACCGTCCCTGGACCACTTCGGCCACTGGATCAAGAAGCGGGCGGCGCGCCCCACCCCCCGGCGCGCCGCACAGCTCCTCAACCAGGGCGCCAAGTCCTGGTACGTCTACATGCTGCACACCCCCGTACTTCCCGAACTCGCCTGGAAGGGACCGCTCGGCAAGCGCTGGCCGGCGATTCTCCGGCGCATGGAGAAGGTGCCTGGCGACGGCTACCCAACCGCGTCGCTGCCGTCGGACGCCGCCCACGGCGCCTGGCTCTACCGCGACAACGTCCGCGCGCGGCTGCGCCGCCCCCGCGCCGACGCCTACGCGCACTGCCCTGTCCAGCTCATCACCCCGACCGGCGACATGTTCCTCTCCCAGCGGCTCTACGACGACCTGGAGCAGTGGGCGCCCCAGCTGGTGCGCCGCACCCTGCCGGGCAAGCACTGGGTGCCGCGCACCCGGCCTGATCAACTGGTCTCCTGGATCACGGAGTTCGTCACCTCCAAGGAGGAGGGCGATCCGGCGAAGCAGGTCACGGCCACCGGCGCGCACGCCGACCGCTTCGGCGGTCAGCTGGTGCTGGTGACCGGCGCGGCCAGCGGGATCGGGCGGGCCACGGCGTTCGCCTTCGCCGAGGCCGGCGCGCGGATCATCGCCGTCGACCGGGACGCGGAGGGCGCCGCGCGGACCGCCGACATGGCGCGGCTGATCGGCGCACCGCAGGCATGGGGCGAGGTCGTCGATGTCTCGGACGAGGCGGCCATGGAGAAGCTCGCCGCCAAGGTCGACGCCGAATACGGCACCGTCGACGTCCTGGTGAACAACGCCGGTATCGGGCTCTCCGGCTCCTTCATGGAGACCAGCGCCGAGGACTGGAAGAAGGTCCTGGACGTCAATCTCTGGGGTGTCATCCACGGCTGCCGGACCTTCGGCAAGCGGATGGCGGACCGCGGGCAGGGCGGCCATATCGTCAACACCGCCTCCGCAGCCGCCTTCCAGCCGTCCAAGATCCTTCCCGCCTACAGCACCTCCAAGGCGGCCGTGCTGATGCTCAGCGAGTGTTTGCGCGCCGAACTCGCCGGTCAGGGCATCGGCGTCTCCGCCATCTGCCCCGGCCTGGTCAACACCAACATCACCTCCACCGCGCGTTTCACCGGTGTCCCCGCCGACGAGGAGAAGCGCCGCCAGGCCAAGGCCGCGCGCCTGTACGGCATGCGCAATTACCCGCCGGAGAAGGTCGCCGACGCCATCCTGCGCGCCGTGGTCCGCAACCAGGCGGTGGTACCCGTCACCCCCGAGGCACGCGGCGCCCACCTGATGTCCCGCTTCACCCCGCGCGCCCTGCGCGCCCTCGCCCGCATCGAACCACCGATGTAACGCGGGTAATGCGGGTAATGCGGGTAATGCGGACTAGCGGGGGGGCGCGGACCGGTCCGGGCTGGCTCGGGTGGGGCGGGTAGGTCGGGTAGGTCGGGGCGGATGGGTCCGGGCGGATGGTCCAGGCGGATGGTCCGGGCGGATGGGCGGGGTCGGTCGGCACCGGCCTGGCTCCCGGCGGGGCCCGGTCCGGACCGGGCCGGCCCGGTGGGGACCGGACCCGTGGACTGCGCGGGACCTGGCTCGGCCGGACCGGGCCTGGCCCGGCCCCGCCGGTCCCGTGAGCCCCGTCCGCCCTGTCAGTCCCGTCAGTCCCGTCAGTCCCGTCAGTCCCGTCAGTCCCGTCAGTCCCGTCAGCCTGCCCGAGGGCGTGGGCGCCGCACGCCCCTCCGGAGAACTGCGCACGTGAGGAGACGCGCATGACCGCACCGCTCCCCCAGGAGCCCCACCCGATCGCACCACGGCGGGTCTCGTTCGACTGGCGCGGGACACCGCTGCACTGGATACCCGAGGAACCCACCGCCACGCACGTCATCAACGTGCTGCACCTGCTCCTGCCGGCCGGCGAACGGTGGTTCGTGAAAGTCTTCAAGGAAGCACTCCCCCTCGTCACCGACGAGCAGCTCCTCAAGGACGTCAAGGGATTCATGGGCCAGGAGGCCACCCACAGCGTCCAGCACGCCTACGTCCTGGACCACCTGGCCCAGCAGGGCCTGGACACCGGCCCCTACACCCGGCACGTCGACTTCCTCTTCGAGTACCTCCTCGGCGAGAAGCCCCCGTTCGGCCTCCCGCTCCCCGAACAGGAGTGGCTCCGCTTCCGGCTGTCCCTCATCGCCGCGATCGAGCAGTTCACCGCGGTGCTGGGCAACTGGGTGCTGGACGCCGACGGGCTGGACCTCGCCGACCCCGATCCGGTCATGCTCGACCTGCTCCGCTGGCACGGCGCCGAGGAGGTCGAACACCGCGCGGTCGCCTTCGACATGTACGAACACACCGGCGGCGAGGCCACGGCCCGCTACCTCCGCCGGATACTCGGCATGGCGGTAACGGCACCCGTACTGCTCCACCTCTGGGCCTGGGGAGCGGCCTACCTCCTCCGCCACGACCCGCAGCTCGCCGCCCCCTCCCGCTACTCGCTGAGCGAGCACAACCGAGCCGTCCGCAAGGGGCTGCTGCCCTCTTGGCGTGAGCTGGGCTCGGCGATCCCGCGCTATCTGCGGCGGTCGTACCATCCCTCGCAGGAAGGGTCGCTGCGCACGGCCGTCGCCTACCTGGCATCCTCCCCGGCCGCGCGGGCCGCGGCAGGCGCGGTGGGCCGCGCCGCCCTCTCGTAGCGCGGCATCGCATAAGGAGCACCACAGTGACCGAGCAGCCGCCGGCGGCCGAATACCGCATCGAGGACCTGGCCCACATCAGCGGCGCCACGGTCCGCACCATCCGCGCCTACCAGGACCGCGGGCTGCTGCCGCGGCCCGAACGCCGTGGCCGGGCCAACGTCTACAGCGACGCCCATCTGGCCCGTCTGCGCCAGATCGCCGATCTGCTCGACCGCGGTTACACCCTCGCCAGCATCAAGGAACTGCTGGAGGCCTGGGACGCCGGTCGCGATCTCGGCGGCGTCCTCGGTCTGGTCGCCGAGGTCGACGGGCCGTGGACCGACGAGGAGGCGTCCCGGATCAGCCGCGCCGACCTGGACGCCGCCTTCGGCGGCGCTCCCGACGATGCCGCCGTGGCCGAGGCCATCGCCCTGGGCGTCCTGGAACGCGTCCCCGACAGTGACGACGAGTTCCACGTCCCCAGCCCGCAGGAACTCGCCGTCGCCGCCGAACTGCATTCGGCAGGCGTCCCGTTGAAGGCGATCGCCGGCCATTTGCGCGAGGTGCGGGGGCAGGTGGAACACATCGCGTCCCGGTTCCTGGACTTCACCACCGAGCACGTGTTCCAGCCGTACCTGGACCACCCCCCGACCGAAGCCGAGACGGTGGAGGCAGCCGCCCTCGTACGCCGGCTGCGCCCCCTGGCCCAAAAGACCGTGGACGCCGAACTCGCCCGCGCCATGCGCACGTTGGCTGCCCGCTACCTGCGCCACCACCTGGCCGAAGCCCTCCCCTCCGGCTTCCGGTCCCCCTCGGACTTCCGGTCCCCCTCGGACGCGGCTGGGTGGACCCAGCCGGGAGGGCGAAGCCACCCGGGAGGGCGAAGCCAGCCGACGGGTTGGGGGCAGCCGGCCTGGGCCCAGGCGGACGAGCGGCGTCAGTCACCCGAGTGGGCCCAGGCCGCGGCCGGGACGTCAGCCCGCCCTCCTGTGGAACCGGCCCCTCTCTCCCGAATGGCAGCCCCTGAGTCCGGGACGACAGCCCACGCGCCCGGGGGCGTCGGCGACGACGCGGCCCAGCCGACTACCAGCGGCGCGGGGCCTGCGGCAGGCCGCGGAAGCGACGGCGGCCCCAGCGCGACCCGTACGGCGGACGGCGGCACCACCGCGAACGGCCCAGCGGATGACGGCACCACCGCGAGCGGCCCGGGGGACGGCGGCCCCGCGGCGGTCGGCCGCGCCGGGGTCGCCCGGGGTGTCGATACCGCCCCGGAGGCCGAAGGCGACCAGCAGCCGCACACCGAGGAGGTGTCCCTGCCGGACGCCACCGTGCGTGCCGTACAGGACTTGGTGGGCCCCGAGCACACCGCCGCCTTCATCGCTGCGGCGGCACACCGGGAGGTCCAGGCCCGCACCATGGACGCCCTGACCAAGGCCGCCCGCGGCACCTCCACCCGGGACGACGAGATGGGTGGGGGCGAGCCGCAGGCCTGACCACCCGCATCATTCGCGGGGACGGGAGGGGAGGGGAGGGGAGGGGAGAGGGAGCCGGGCAGGGCTCGGGGGCCTTGCTGGGGCCGCTCGCAGCCCGCCCGGAGCGCCTCCAGTCACCTGCCGCGCTCCGTCGGCCCTCCGCCATCCGCCGTCCGCCGTCCGCCATCCCGCGCCAACGACGCTGCGCTGCACTGCCCTCTTTCAGTCTCTTCAGTTATCAAGGTTCGGACCGGACGCGCTTCGGCAGTCCGTTTGGCTGGGTGACCAGGACCTGGCGGCCTGGGTGGGCGACCGAGGCCGGGGTCTGGGCCGGAATCCGGGTCACGATGCGACCCTCCGACCACGCCACCCGCCCACCCGACGCCGGGCCGGCCGACCGGTCCGGTAACCGCCGCTTCGCAGGCCAGCGACCCCACTCCCTCAGTGCTGCGCCACGCCAGCACTCCCTCAGGCATCGCCCCTCCTGGTTCGGCGAACCGCAGGGAGCCCCCGGGCCCACGCCCCTCGTGTCATCAACTCAGCTCAACTCAACCCGACTTGGCCCGACTCGGCTCAACTCCATTCGACTCAACGCACCGGGTCCGGCAGCCAGTTGCCGTGGAAGCCGTACGGCACGCGCTGCGGGAGATGGACAGTGGCTACGGGGCCGGCGGTTATGTCCTCCGCATCGAGCACGACGAGATCGCTCTTGTCGGTGGCAGCGTCGTAGACGTAGGTGATCAGCCAGCCCGGACCGCCCGGACGCTCATCGGCGGGTGCGAAGGCCGCCTCGCCCGGGGTGCGCCCAGGACCGAAGTCGTATCGGGCGGCAGCACCGGTCCGCAGGTCGTAACGCAGCAGCGCGCCGGGAACCGGGCCTGTGCCGGGCGCCTCCGCGGAGGTGGCGTGGCCGTATCGGGCCGAGAGGCCGGCGAGGCGGTCGTCCACCCGGGGGAACTCGCAGAACTGGTCGTCCAGTTGCTCCTCGCTCACGGTGCCGGCGGTGAGGTCGATGGTCCAGCGCCACAGATGCGCCGAGGCGTCGCTGCTGTATTCGGGATAGCGGGAGACATACAGAACGATGCGGTGGTCACCGTCGTCGTGGGCGTTGAGGGCGTGGAAGACGTAGCAAGGGTCGATGGGCAGCCAGCGGACCGCGCCGAACGGATCGTCGCGGCGCAGCACGCCCAGCCGGGCGCCGTACTCACGGTCCCAGCGGAACGGCATCCCCTGGGCACCGCGGTCGAAGAGGACCGGGAGATCCATGAAGACCACATGGCCTTCGGTCAGATGGAAGTCGTGCATCATCGTGGGCGCCTGGACGTCGACGGGGCGGCTGATGACCAACTCCCCTGCTGCGTCGGCGCGGTGATAGGTGAGGTAGGGCGCGGCATGGCCGTAGCCGAAGAAGTGCAGCTCGCCCGTCGTCGGACAGGTCTTGGGGTGCGCGGTCATGGCGGTGGTGAGACGGCCGCCGAAGTCATGGGCCCCGATGCTCTCCAGCTCGTGGCCCGGGCGGCAGTCGATCTCGTACGGGAACGACGACTCGACCAGCGCCAGGGTGCGGCCGGCGTGCCGGACGACGTGGGTGTTGGCGAGGCCTGCCGTCAGATCGCGGCGGCCCTGCTCGTCCACGGTCTCCGCACCCTCGGTGAAGGTCGGGGTGCGCACCCAGCGGTTGCGGTAGGAGCGGGCGCTGCCGCCCTCCAGGCGCAGGCCGTGGACCATGCCGTCCCCCAGGAACCAGTGCCGCGAGGCGGCTTCCCGCGGGTTGGGGCCGTTGCGCAGATACCAGCCTGTGAGCTCCGGCGGGATGGTGCCCGTGACCGGCAGGTCGTAGGCGGTCAGTTCGTCCATCACCGGGGCGAAGTTGCCGGCGAGGTGGGGGGCCGGGGCGGATGAGGCCGATGCGGTGGTCGGTGACTTGGTGCTCATGCGGCCATGCCTTCCTGGATGTCGGGGCCGGCCTGCCTCTGGAAGCGGGCACGGGCCCGGTCCGGATAGACGGCGGTGAAGCGGATGGGCAGAACGAAGCCGGCGATCTGGAGGGGGAGCGAAACGAGCAGGCCCAGGTCGTAGGCCGTGACAGCCGCCTGGGCTGCGGAGGTGAGAGTGAAGGACAGCGCCCAGGCGGCGGTGATCACGACGTTGATCCGCAGGAAGAGCGGGGTCGCCCACACCTCCGGAGGCGCCATCTTGCGGGCGATCGGCAGGGTGAAGGGCCGGCGGACCGCTATCGACACCCAGGCGATCAGCGCCAGCCAGCCGGTCGAAAGGGCTCCGCCGTAGTGCTGCAATCCGCTGTCGGGACGCGCGAAGGCCAGGATCGCCAGGGCCACGAAGAACACGATCGTGCCGTATTCCAGCAGCCGGGCTCCCGGCGCGAGGCCGGCCGCGCGGTCGGCGACGAGCAGCACGACGGAGACCACCAGGGCGGCGAGCGCACCCCACTGCCAGCCGAACGAGGCCACCGCGGCAAAGACGAGCCACGGAATGAAGCTCCGCAGATAGTTCATGATCCCCCTCTTCATCAACTTCTCTTTGTCAGCTGATTCGCCGACCGGTTCGTCGACCTCTTCTCGGCGGTCGGCGACCTCTTCGCCCGCGACCGTCGCGCACCATCCCGGCGATCAGACCCGCACCGGAACATTCCAACATCGACATGTCGAAGATAGAAGGTGCAGCTTTGACATGTCAACAGTGGAAGGTAAAGTGCGGGTCATGAGCCTGCGACATGCCGTACTCGGACTGCTGGCGGAAGCCCCCGCCAGCGGCTACGACCTGATGAAGACCTTCAACGCCTCGCTCGCGAACGTCTGGCCCGCGACGCAGAGCCAGGTCTACGGCGAGCTGACGAAGCTCACCGCCGCCGGCATGGTCACCGTCGCCGCCGAGGGCCCGCGCGGCCGCAAGGAATACGCCATCACCGACGGGGGGCTCGGCGAGCTGCGCCATTGGCTCACCGACGTCGAACCTGTCGGACACGCCCGCCACGACGGCTTGTTGCGGGTCTTCTTCCTCGGCGTACTCACCCCGCTGGAAGCACGGGCCTACCTCCTGCAGCGAGCCGAGGCGGCGGCCGGCGATCACGCCGGGCTCGTCGAGATCGACGAGACCACTCCGTGGGACGACGACATGATCTCCGTGTACGGGCGCATCGCGCTGGAGTACGGCCTCCGGCAGTCCGCGATGCAGGAGGAATGGGCCCACTGGGCCGCCGAGGAGATCAACAGCGCCAAAGCCAGGAACGCGGCAGAGGGGACCGGGGGCCGCCAGCAGCCGCACGCCGAGTGAGCGCCGGCCACCCGGCACCCCCCCCCGCCCCACACAGGAATTCGGATGCCACCGCGTACACCGCACGGCACTCTGGAGGAATGAACAGCCCGCGCTCCGTGCGCATTTCGAAGTATCTGGCGAAACATCTGCGCCACGAACCAGAACGGATCGGCATCACCCTCGACGCCCATGGCTGGGTGCCTGTGACGGAGCTGATCGAAGCTGCCACCCGGCACGGGTTCCGGTTCTCCCGGGCCGAGTTGGACTCCGTGGTGGCCGAGAGCGACAAGCAGCGCTACGCCATCGAGGGCGACCTGATCCGCGCCAACCAGGGCCACTCCGTACATGTCGATCTCGATCTCCCGACGGCCGAACCACCCGCCCACCTCTTCCACGGCACGGTGGCCCGCAGCGTCGCCGCCATCCGGGAGGAAGGGCTTCGGCCGATGTCCCGGCACGCCGTCCACCTCTCCCCGGACCGCGAGACCGCGACCCGGGTGGGCGCGCGGCGCGGCAAGGCCGTCGTACTGACGATTGACGCGGCGGCGATGCACCGGGCGGGCCACGAGTTCAGGGTCAGCGCCAACGGCGTCTGGCTGACCGAACGCGTACCTCCGGAGTTCCTCCGCTTCCCCGGCTGACCACCGGGAGGACACCGGAGAGGCACCAGAGAAGGCACCGGCACGGCGCAACGGAAGCGGCGAGGAACCGCAGGCCCCGGCCGTCCGCAAGCGTCTGAGAAGCCGCACCCGGAACGCGTACAACGCAGGTCAGGGACACAAGGAGGCGGAGACCGCCCAAAGAGGCACACGCCCCGAGCATCAGAGGCCTGGAGTCAGCGGCGGACTCCCAGGCGGTGTCAGAGGCCCGGAGCACCCCACACCGGGAACCACCGCGACAGGTCCTTCTCGATCGTCAGATCGTCACCGAGCATCGCCCGGGCCTGGAGTTCGAGCGGATTGTCGCGCTTCTCGCCGGCGCCCGGCTGGGGCGCGAACGGGTAGAACGTGCCGCGCTTGTAGAGGTAGACGAGGGCCAGCGACCGTTCCCGCTCGTCCCGGAATCCGATCAGCGAGCACAGTAGTTGCGGGCCGAACCCGGCCTCCTCCAAAGACGTGTTGACCGCGTGCAGGTCGTTGACCAGGCCCGCCACGTCCTCCGGCGGATGCCGTGCGAGCAGCCAGGTGTAGCCGTACGCGTCCTGGGTGAACTCCACCGAACCGTCCAGCAGCGCCCGCGCCTCCTCCTGGATCCGCGAGAACGCCCCGCCCTCGACGCTCGCGAAGCACACCGACCCCAGGCCGGAGGGAACGAATCCGGCCGCCGCCTGCAGCGTCACGGCGGCGGACGGCAGCGCGAAGAGCTGATCGAGATCGGGGCGTACCGGCTTGCTGCGGCCGAGGATGGCGTCCAGAAATCCCATGCGCGACGTACTCCTTGATCAGGCCGGTCGGGTCGGTGAGCCAGTCGGGTCGGTCAGTCCGCCGGCCGGGTCCGTCAGTCCGCCAGCCGGTTCGGTCAGGCGGATCGATCCGGGTGGGTTCCGCTGCTGCCGGGCGGCGGTGCCGCTCACGGCCGTCCCAGGTCCGCCGCTATCCGGCCCAGCTGGTCCAGCCGCTGTTCCAGCGTCGGGTGCGAGGACAGCAGCCGGCTGACGCTCTCCTTGTTGAACGCCGGGGCGAAGTAGAAGGCGTTGAACGGCTCCGCCTTACGCAGATCGCGGGTCGGGATCCGTGCCATCTGCCCGGTGACCTTCGTGAGCGCGGAGGCCAGCGCCGAGGGGCGGCCGGTGAGTATCGCGGCGGCACGGTCGGCGGACAGCTCCCGGTAGCGGGACAGCAGCCGCGTCAGCAGGAAGCTGATGGCGTAGACGACCACGCTGACGGCGGTCACGATGAGCACGGCGATGGCCGCGTTCTGGTCCCGGTTGTCGCGGCCGATGCCGCTCCACAGGGCGGCTCGGGTGATGATCCCCGCCAGTACGCCGAGGAACGACGCGATGGTCATCACCGCGACATCGCGGTGTGCGACATGGGAGAGCTCATGGGCGAGCACGCCCTCCAGCTCCTCCGGCTCCAGCCGGCGCAGCAGCCCCGTGGTGGCGCACACCATGGAGTTCTTCCTGTTGCGCCCGGTGGCGAAGGCGTTCGGCACATCCGACTCGGCGATCGCGACCCGCGGCTTCGGCATATCGGCCAGCGCGCACAGCCGGTCGACGGCTCCGTGCAGCTCAGGGGCCTGCTCCGGTGTCACCTCCCGCGCGCCCATGCTGAACGCCGCGATCTTGTCGCTGAACCAGAACTGAGCGACGAACAGGGCACCGGCGAGCACCAGCACCACCACCCACGCGCCCTTGAGCAGCACCACCAGCACGCCGACGACCACGACGTACAGCAGGCCGATGAAGAACATCGTGGTGACCATGCGCGAGGTCAGCCCGCGGTCCGGGGCGAATCGGGTCTGTGCCATGGCTCCTCCACAACGCGCGGCTTCGTTTCGCTTCGCGCAGTTGCGCCGGGACCCATCCGCGCGCCGTCTTTGCACCGCGCGCCGCGCCCTGCATTCTGCGCCGCTGTCCCGATTCTCCCTCTTGATGGCTATATACGGAGTAAAGCCCAGGCCAGGAGGGTCCCCGGACATACCGGGAACGACCGGACAGGAGTCGGGCTGCGGAAAGTTATCCACAGGGTGTGGGGGTGCTTGTCCACAGGTCTGGCCGGCTCGCAGCGGCGCCCGGCCGCCTCGCCTTAGGCTTTGTCGCATGAACAACCCACTGCGCCTGAGCACCGTGATCCTCCCCGTCCGACGCTGGCACGACGGCGGTCGCGACCAGTGGCAGCGGGCTGAAGAGCTGGGCTTCCACACCGCCTACACCTACGACCACCTGTCCTGGCGGACCTTCCGGGACGGCCCGTGGTTCGGCGCCGTGCCGACGCTGACCGCGGCAGCCGCTGCGACCTCCCGGCTGCGCTTGGGCACCCTTGTGACCTCGCCCAACTTCCGTCATCCGGTCACCCTCGCCAAGGAACTGATCTCGCTCGACGACATCTCCGACGGCCGCGTCACCCTCGGCATAGGCGCCGGGGGAAACGGCTTCGACGCGACCGCGCTCGGCCAGGAGCCCTGGTCACCCCGTGAACGCGCGGACCGCTTCGGCGAGTTCGTGCCGCTGCTCGACCGGCTGCTCACCGAGGACGCCGTGACGCACCAGGGCACCCACTACTCCGCCGATGAAGCCCGCAACATCCCCGGCTGTGTGCAGCGGCCCCGCCTCCCGTTCGCCGTCGCCGCCACCGGGCCGCGCGGTCTGAAGCTCGCCGCGCGCCACGGCCAGGCCTGGGTGACGACCGGCGACCCCAAGATCTCCAAGACGGGGACCCCGGAGCAGTCGCTGACCGCCATCCAGGGCCAGATCGAGAAGCTGGAGAAGGCCTGCACGGACATCGGCCGCGACGTGAACGACCTCGACAAGATCCTTCTCACCGGCTTCACCCCGGAGGGCGGCCGGCCACTGGAATCCCTGGAGGCCTTCGTGGACTTCGCCGGCCGGCACCGCGCCCTCGGTTTCACCGAGATCGCGCTGCACGCACCGATACCGGACTCCGATTTCGCCGCCGACCAGAAGGTGTTCGAGCAGATCGCCACGGAGGCGCTCGGCCGGCTCGGCTGATCCCGACGGGTGGCGGCCCGGCCTCCCGCGCGGGCATACGCCGGGAGCCGGGGAGCCGCCCAGGGGATGCCGACGGGAGGCACGCGGCTCAGGCGCGCGACCCACCGCACGTCTGTGCACGGCAATACGCGAGGATGGACGGGTGACCGATGCCTCCGCCAGACCACCCCGCGTGCCCGAGCCGGCCGTTGCGCCCCGGCTGATCGCCACCGACCTCGACGGCACGCTGCTGCGCGACGACAAGACGGTTTCCGACCGGACGATCGCCGCGCTCGCCGCCGCGGAGCGGGCCGGCATCGAGGTCTTCTTCGTCACCGGACGCCCGGCCCGCTGGATGGACGTGGTCAGCGACCATGTGCACGGACACGGCCTGGCGATCTGCGCGAACGGCGCAGCCGTCGTCGATCTGCACCGCGGCCGCCGCATCATCGAGGTCAGCCCGCTGGAACGCGCCATCGCCCTCCAGGTCGTTCAGACGCTGCGCGAGGTGGCGCCCGGTACCTCCTTCGCGGTCGAACGCACCGGCGGCATCCATTACGAGCCGAAGTACCCGCCGTTCTTCCGCGACCCGGCCGCGGTGACCGCGTCGGCGGAGAAACTGCTGGCCGAGGATTTCGCACCTCCGGTGCACCCCGACGCGACGGCGACCCCGTACGGCACGACGGTCCCCGAAACGACGGCGGCCCCGTACGGCGCCACGGGCCACGCCACGGCCGCCGGCGCCTCCGGCACGACGGCCGCCCCGGCCGGCGCCCCCGCTCCCACCGTCACCGGCCCCGGTCAGCCGGTGCTCAAGCTGCTGGCGCACCACCCCGAGATGGACCCGGACGCCTTCCTCACGCTGGCCCGTAAGGCCGCCGGATCCCTTGCCTCCTTCACCCGCTCCAGTCCCTCCGCCCTCCTGGAGATCAGCGGGCTCGGCGTCAGCAAGGCCCACACGCTTGCCCGCGCCTGCGCCGAACGGGGCGTCACGCCGGAAGAGGTCGTCGCGTTCGGGGACATGCCGAACGACATAGAGATGCTCACCTGGGCCGGGACCTCGTACGCCATGGCCAACGCCCACCCGGACGTCCTGGCCGCCACCACCCGTCAGACCACGTCCAACAACGACGACGGTGTCGCCGCGGTCATCGAACGCATCCTTGAGGAGCGCTAGGGGGCAAGCCCCGCCCCCCGCGCGGGGTGGTGGAACCGGCCGCACCGTTGCCGCCACACCGCTACAGGTGTCAGGTCACCCGGCCTCAGGGCAACGGCTCAGGGCATCCAGCCTCAGCGCTGCGGCATTACGGCGCTACGGGGGTTCAGCGCCATCGGGCTCGGCACACCCCGCTCTCGGCGCAACGAGTCCGGGGCATCCGGTCTCACAGCCGTACGCCGTGCAGCCGCAGCCACGGCACGGGGTCGACGCCCGACCCCAGATCGGGCTTCCGGCGCACCTCGAAGTGCAGATGCGGGCCGGTGGAGTTGCCGGTGTCGCCCGAGAGCGCGATCCGTTGGCCGGACATGACCTGCCCGCCGGGGCGCGCCATCACCGCCGACAGATGGGCGTACTGCGAGTACAGCCCGGCCCCGTGTTGTATGACCATGCTGATCCCGAAGCCGTCGCCGCAGGTCAGGCTCGTCACACGACCCGCGCCCACGGCCCGTACGGGGGTGCCGACGGGCACCGCGAAGTCCTGGCCGGTGTGGCCGCCGGACCAATGATCACCCGCGCCTCCGAAGGGTGCGGACAGTTCATAGCCCTCCACGGGGCGCGTCCATCGCACTCCCGGCGTCGCCGCCGGGGCGACGCCCTGCGCAGCGGTGGAAACCGCGGGCGGCAGCTTGCCGCAGGACTGCCGCGCGGACGCCGCCGAGGCCAGCTGCCGCAACGCGTCGCGGGCCGATCGCAACCCACTACCGACCCGCTCCCGCGCCTTCTCCAGACGGTCACGCCGGCTGCTGAGCGCCGCCGCGCGGGCCGTCGCCGCCACGCTGTCGGCCGCCAGCGCGCGGCTCTCCCGCCGTACCGAACGGGCCCGCGCGGCCAGCACCCGCTCCCGTCGCTTCGTCACCCGCTCCACCGTGGCCGGCGGCTTCCCGCGATGGGCGCCCACCGCGCGCAGGGTGTACGCGGCGACGCTGCCGGCGCGGTACTGCTCGCCGGCGATCGCGCCCACCGTGCGAAGCAGGCTGCCGGCGGTGCGGCGTTCGCGGCGCAGCGCCGTACGGAGCCGGTCACGCTCGGCCCGCTCCGCCTGTACGGCGCGCCGCCCCTCCACGTACGCCCTGCTCGTGCGGTGGGCCGCCTCGCCCAGCCGGATCACCGCCAGGCTGGCCTCAGCCAGCTGCTCGTCGGCACTGCGCGGCCGGGAGACATGGCCGGGAGCGGGAGCAGATGCGGAAGCGCGGTCACGATCAGAAGCGGAAGCGGAATCGTGACCGCGAACGGTAGCGGGGGCGGTGGCGGCGTCCATCGGGCTGTGGACGGAGCCGGTCGCGGTCGTCACGGCACGTGTGAGGGGCCCGGGTGGGGTGAACGCCCCGGCTGCGGGGGCTCGTCCGTCCGCCACGGTGGCCGGTGGACCGGCTCCCGGCTCCGACGTGAGCACCACCGCGCACAGGCACGCGCACACGACGCGCGCCGCGGCCCTGCGGGGCCCCCGCCCCGCTCCCTTCTGTCCCAGCCGTCCCTGCTGTCTCTTCCACCCCTGCCGCCACGTGGATGAATGCATGGGCTCGATAGTTGCCCGAAGCGGACACAAATCGCCGTATATAGGTCACCCATTGCTCACTCAACGCCCTGAACGGCCCATTTCGTGCACCGCCGGTCGAAGTCGGCCACCCTGCACCGGCGCCTCAGGCAACGGGCGCCTCAGACAACGGGCGCGTCCGGAACCCGTCACCGGCCGCCGTCGGCCGCCGCCCCGGCTACCGGCACCGGCCACGGCCCGCCCGCGTCACCTCACCACAGCACCCCTCACAACGGCGCCTCCCACGTCAGCGTCGTCCCCGAGCCGTCCTCCCCGAGCCCGGGGCCGTAGCCGCTGGAGCCGCCGAGTGAATCCGCGCGGGTGGCGAGGTTCTTCAGGCCGCTGCGGCGACCGCCCTCCGCGATGCCGATGCCGTCGTCCGCCACCGTCAGCCGTACGCCGTCGACACCGTCGGCCAGCGTGACCGTCGCATCGACCACGACCTCGATCCTCGTGGACTGCGCGTGCCGGAAGGCGTTCGACAGCGCCTCGCGCAGCGCCGCGATCAGGTTCTTGCCGGTCAGCTCGCCGACCCGGGAGTCGACCGCGCCGATGAAGTTCGCCGACGGCTGGAAGCCGAGGGGCACGGCGGCCGTACCGATCTCCCGCAGCACCCTGGTGCGCAGCCCGGACGGCGCTTCGGCGGGACCCTGCTGGAGCGCGAAGATCGCGGTGCGGATCTCCTGGATGGTCACGTCCAGTTCGTCGACGGCCTTGCCGACGCCCCGCCGCACCTCCGGCACCACGGACCTGCGGTGCGCGCTCTCCAGCATCATGCCCGTCGCGAACAGTCGCTGGATGACGAGATCGTGCAGGTCACGCGCGATCCGGTCGCGGTCCTCGAAGACGGCGAGACGTTCGCGGTCGCGTTGCGCGTCGGCCAGCACCAGCGCCAGCGCCGCCTGCGCGGCGAACTGGGCGGCGAGCGTCCGCTCGGCACCGGTGAAGGGGCGGCCGCCGCGATTCCGCGGCGTCGCGAGGGTGCCGAGGACCCGGCCGCCGCTTTTGAGCGGCAGCATCATGCTCGGGCCGAAGCGCGGCGCGATGGCCGTGATCATGCGGACGTCGGTGGCGGAGTCGTCCACGAACACCGGCTCGCCCGCGAGGAGTTTCTCCGTCACGGGGCTGTCGGGCGGGATCTGGGTGCCCAGGATCCCGGTGGGGTCGTCGGCCGAGACCGCGACGATCTCCAGCCCGCCGTCCTCGTCGGGCAGCAGCACGATCCCGGCTGCCGAGTCCGCCAGCTTGCGGGCCTGTTCGGCGACGACGGCCAGCGCGTCGTCCACATCGCTGCCCGCGAGGAGTTCGGTGGTCACCGCGACGGACCCGTCGATCCAGCGTTCGCGCTGCCGGGTCGCGGCGTACAACCGGGCGTTGCCGATCGCGATGCCGGCTTCGGTGGCGAGCACCCGCACCATGTGCAGGTCTTCCTCACTGAACTCCCCGCCGCCGTGCTTCTCCGTCAGGTAGAGGTTGCCGTAGATCTCCCCCTGGACCCTGATCGGCACCCCCAGGAACGTCCGCATCGGCGGGTGCCGCGGCGGGAATCCGGCCGACCGGACGTCCTGGGTGAGGTCGGCGAGCCGCAGCGCCTTGGGGTCGTGGATCAGCGCGCCGAGCAGGCCCTTGTGACCGTCCGGCAGCTTGCCGATCTGCTCACGCTGCTGACCGGTCACGCCGTACGTCACGAAGTCCGACAGCCCCTTGCCGGTGTCGTCGATGATCCCGATCGCGGCGTAGCGCGCCTCGGCCAGCTCGGCCGCGGTCTGCGCGATCCGGTCGAGGGTGATGTGCAGATCGAGCCCGGCGCCGACCGTCCGCATCGCCTCCAGCAGCTGCGGCACCCGGGCGGTCAGCTCGGACGACAGGCCCTGGAGGCTACGGGTGGCCTCGGTGGCGGCCTCCATGGGGTCGGGGATCTTGCCGGCCCTCCCCTCGTCCATGGGCTCGGGGGCCGCTCCGGTGCTCCCGGCGTCCATGGGGTCTTCAGGTCCTGCCGTGGCTGCCATGCCACGAGCCTAATAAGTGCACTATTCCGAGGAAAGTCCAGTTGGTCGGCTATGTGGCGTCCGCGTCGTCACCCAGGTGGTGACGGTGCCGCGAGAGCCAGGGCCTTTCGTGGGGATCAGGCCGGGTCGGGCCGGACCGGCGAGCGGGCCCGGTGCCGTGGAGGCGCGGTGCCGGACCCGCGTACCCGGCACGATCCGGACGAGAGGTCAGGTAATGACTGTGCCCTGAGCTGCGGGATGGGAGGGCCCCCGGCTCTGCGCCGAGAGTGCTGCCGGGAGCGCAGGTGCGGGCTCCGGGGCCGGTGCTCCCGCGAACGCCGCGTCCACCGCGCGCTCACGCTCCAGCATCCGCCGGAACGGTCCGTCGGCCGCCGCCAGCTCCGCGTATCCGCCGTGCTGCGCGGGACGGCCACGGTCCAGTACCAGCACCTCGTCGACCGCCTCCAGACCGGTGAGCCGGTGGGTGATCAACAGCGTCGTACGGCCTTCCGTCGCGGCCAGCAGATCGGCGGTCAGTGCGTCAGCGGTGGCCAGGTCCAGATGCTCGGCGGGCTCGTCCAGGACGAGCACCGGGAAGTCGGCGAGCAGCGCGCGGGCCAGCGCGAGGCGCTGCCGCTGGCCACCGGACAGGTGGGCACCGTGCTCTCCGACCATGGTGTCCAGCCCCTCGGGCAGCCCGCGCACCCAGTCCGCGAGCCGCGCCCGCCCGAGGGCGTCCCACAGGTCCTGGTCGCCGGGACCGGCCGCTTCCGGATCGCGGCGGGCGAGTTTGAGGTTCTCCCGCAAGGAGCTGTCGAAGAGGTGCGCGTCCTGGGCGCACAGCCCCACCAGCCGCCGGACCGCGTCACCGTCCACCGCCTCGGCATCCGTCCCGTCCAGCGTGTACGTCCCCGTCTCCCGGTCCAGGAAGCGCAGCAGCACCTGCGCCAGCGTGGTCTTTCCGGAACCGGACGGACCGACGACGGCGAGCCGCCGACCGGGTGTCAGGGTGAACCCGACCCCGTCCAGCGCGGGCTCGGCCTGCCCAGGGTGGCGAGCGGTCAGGTCCCGAACGACCAGCGGGAAGGGCCCATCGGGAGCCGCGGCCGCAGCAGCCGGCTCGCGCACCGGCGCCGGGGCGTCCAGCACCTCGAAAACCCGCTCGGCCGCGTGCCGGGTGCGCTGGCGGTACTGCACCGCGAGCGGCAGGCCCGTCACCGCCTCGAAGGCGGCGAGCGGGGTGAGGATCACCACCGCCAGCGTCACCCCGTCCAGCCGTCCCGCGTGCACCGCCTGGACACCGACGACCGCGGCCGCGGCGACGGTCAGCCCGCACAGCAGCGCGGAGAGCCCGGCGCCGACCCCTGCCGCGGCGGCCGAACGCGACGCGATCCGGGTCAGGTCACGGTCCGCGCGGCGCGCCGCGTCGGTACGGCTCGTGAGGGCACCGGCGACCGTCAACTCGGCCGTTCCGGTGAGGAGATCGACGACCCGGGTGGCGAGCACCCCGCGGGCAGGCGCCAGCTGACGCTCCGCCCGCCGGGCCAGCGCACCCGAGAGTGCGGGCACTCCGGCACCCGCGAGCAGCAGACCGGCGGCGAGGATCACCCCGGCCTCCGGCAGCAGCCACCCGGTGAAGCCGACGGCGCCCGCCCCGACCAGCACCGCCGCGCCGACGGGCAGCAGCCACCGCAGGAAGTAGTCCTGGACGGCGTCGACATCCGCGACCAGCCGCGACAGCAGATCGCCGCGGCTGCGCTCCTTGAGTCCGGCCGGTGCGAGCCGCTCCAGCCGCCGGAAGACGGCCACCCGGACGTCGGCGAGCATCCGGAACACCGCATCGTGTGCCACCAGCCGCTCGGCGTACCGGAACACCGCGCGCCCGATGCCGAACGCCCTGGTCGCGGTGACCGCCACCATCAGATAGAGCACCGGCGGGTGCTGCGCGGCCCGCGAGATCAGCCAGCCGGAGGTCGCCATCAGGCCCACCGCACTGCCCAGCGCGAGGCTTCCCAGCAACAACGCCAGCGCGAACCGTGCCCGCCGGGCACGGGCCGTCCGCCGCAGCCGGGTCAGCGCCGCACCCCGCGTGGGGACGGCGTCGTCATCCGCGCGCTCGGCCGGAGCCGCAGGAACAGGAACGGGCGCGGGCTCCGGCGTCGCCGCCGGCACGGACGCCATGGCGCGGCCCGGCTCCGCCGTGTACCCCGGCAGCACGGGGTCTCCCGCCGGGCCCGCCAGCCGCACCGTGCGGTCGGCCACCGCCAGCAGGGCCGGCCGGTGCACGACCAGCAGCACCGTGCGGCCGACCGCGAGCCGGCGGACCGCCGCGACGATCGCCTCCTCGGTCTCGCCGTCCAGATTCGCGGTCGGCTCGTCGAGGAGCAGGATCGGGCGGTCGGCGAGGAAGGCGCGGGCGAGGGCGATGCGCTGACGCTGGCCCGCGGAGAGCCCGGCACCGGATTCGCCGAGGCGGGTCCCGGTGCCGTCGGGGAGCGCGTCGACGAAGTCCAGCGCACCGGCGTCACCCAGGGCGGCACGCACCGCCGCGTCCGTCGCGTCGGGGCGTGCCAGCCGTACGTTCTCGGCGATGGTGCCCGCGAAGAGGTGCGGGTGCTGCGGCACCCAGGCGATCCGCCGCCGCCAGCTCTCGGGGGAGAGGGTGGCGATGTCCTGGCCGTCGACGAGAGCCCGGCCCTCGGACGGTTCGGTGAAGCCGAGCAGCACGCTGAGCAGCGTGGACTTGCCGGCGCCGGACGGCCCGACCAGGGCCACGGTCTCGCCGGGCCGGACCTGGAAGGAGGTCGCGGGGAGCGATTCCCCGCTCCGTCCGGGGTGGCGGACGACCAGCTGCTCGACGGCCAGCGCGGTGCCCTCGGGCGCGGGCGACGTGCCGGGAGTACGCAGCGGGGTCTCCAGTACCGCGAAGATCTCCTCGGCGGCCGACAGTCCCTCGGCCGCCGCGTGGTACTGCGCGCCCACCTGCCGCAGCGGCAGATACGCCTCGGGTGCCAGCACCAGCACCATCAGGCCGGTGTAGAGGTCGAGTTGGCCGTTCACCAGGCGCATGCCGATCCCGACGGCGACCAGCGCGACGGAGATGGTGGCGAGCAGTTCGAGCGCGAAGGAGGACAGGAAGGCGATCCGCAGCGTACGCAGCGTCGCCCGGCGGTATTCGCTGGTGATGGTGCGGATGGCGGCCGCCTGCGCCTTGGCGCGGCCGAAGACCTTGAGGGTGGGCAGCCCCTCGACGACATCGAGGAAGTGCCCGGACAGCCGGGAGAGCAGCCTCCACTGGCGGTCCATCCGGGACTGGGTCGCCCATCCGATGAGGATCATGAAGAGCGGGATCAGCGGGAGGGTGAGGACGATCGTCAGCGCCGAGATCCAGTCGCCGGTGACGATCCGGGCCAGCACCGCGAGGGGGACCACGACCGCCAGCCCGAGCTGCGGCAGATAGCGCGCGAAGTAGTCGTCCAGCGCGTCGATACCGCGGGTGGCGAGCGTGGTGAGTTCACCGGTCCGCATCTGCGACGCATTCGCGGCCCCGCCTGTCGTGCCGGCCGGTCCGCTCTCCGCGTCCGTGCCGTCCGGCCCGGTCTGCGGGCGGCGGACGGTCGTGCCGGGCCCGAGCAGCGCGGCCCGTTCGAGAAGCCGCATCCGCAGCTCGGACTTGACCGACGCACTCGCGCGGTGCGCGGCCAGCTCGGTGAGCCAGGAGACCAGTCCGCGGCCGACAGAGACGACCGCAAGCAGCACCATCGGCGTGGTCAGACCGACGAGGTCCAGGTCGTGCTGGAAGGCGCCGACCACCACCTCGGCGATGAGCATGGCCTGGCCGACGACCAGACCCGCCCCGGCAAGCCCGAGCACCACCACCGCGATGAGGAAGCCGCGGGTGGCGCGGGCGTATCGAAGCAGGCGCGGGTCGACCGGTTTCACGTGAAACTTCCGTCCTGATGAGCCGGTGGAAGAACTTGTTGCGGGGGCAGGTGAGGACCACTGGTGACGCACCGGGGTGAGCCGGCCCCGTGAAGCTCACTCACCCCGGTGGGTCCCACGGTCAGTGGGCGTCGGCGATGTGCTGGGTACCGATCCGCTTGCGGAACACCCAGTACGTCCAGCCCTGGTAGAGCAGCACGATCGGTGTGGCGATACCGGCACACCAGGTCATGATCTTCAGGGTGTAGGGGCTGGACGAGGCGTTGGAGACCGTGAGGCTCCAACTCTCGTTCAGCGTCGACGGCATGACGTTCGGGAAGAGCGTCAGGAACAGCATCGCGACCGCGGCCGCGATGGTGACCCCGGAGAACCCGAACGCCCATCCCTCACGCCCGAGTTGGTTGGCGATCAGCGCCGCGATCAGCGCGACCACCGCCACGATCATGGCGATGAGGCTGCTGCCGTCACCCTTGTCCACCTGGGTCCAGCTCAGGAAGCCCACCGCGAGCACGGCGGTGACCAGTCCGAGGACGGTCGCCGTCCTGCGCGCCCGCTCCCGGATGTCGCCCAGCGTCTTGAGCGAGGCGAACACCGCGCCGTGGAAGGTGAACAGCGTGAGGGTGACCAGGCCGCCGAGGATCGCGTACGGGTTCAGCAGGTCGAGAAGGGTCCCGACGTACTCCTTGTGCGCGTCGATCTTCACGCCGCGCACGATGTTGCCGAACGCGACGCCCCACAGCACGGCGGGCAGCAGCGAGGTCCAGAAGATCGCCTGCTCCCAGTTCCGCTGCCACTTCTCCTCGTTCCGCTTGGCGCGGTACTCGAAGGCGACCCCGCGCACGATCAGGCAGACGAGGATGACCAGCAGCGGCAGATAGAAACCGGAGAAGAGGGTGGCGTACCACTCGGGGAAGGCGGCGAAGGTCGCGCCGCCCGCGGAGAGCAGCCACACCTCGTTGCCGTCCCACACGGGACCGATGGTGTTGATCAGAACGCGCTTCTCGCGCCGGTCCCGGGCGAGCAGCTTGGTGAGCACGCCGATACCGAAGTCGAAGCCTTCGAGGAAGAAGTACCCGACCCAGAGGACGGCGATGAGGACGAACCAGACGTCATGGAGTTGCACTGCCGCCTCCTAGTACGAGAAGGCCATCGGCCGGTCGGCGTCTGTGGAGTCGCCGCCGATCTTGGTGGGCGGGTTGAGGTCGGAGTCGGTGAGTTCCTGGGGTCCGGCCTTGATGTACTTCACCAGCAGCTTGACCTCGATCACGGCGAGCACCGCGTAGAGCGAGGTGAAGACGATCATCGAGGTGAGCACCTCGCCCTGCGAGACGCCGGGCGACACCGCGTCGGACGTGCGCAGCACGCCGTAGACGGCCCAGGGCTGCCGGCCCGTCTCGGTGAAGATCCACCCCCACGAGTTGGCGATGAGCGGGAATCCGAGGGTGACGAAGGCCAGCGACCAGTACCACTTGCTCAGGCGGGCGCCGAGCTTCCTGTTCTTGGTCAGCGCGAGATGGGGAGTTTCCTCGTCCCCCGTACGCAGCTCCGGGGACAGCCAGAACTTCTTCCGGGTGAGCCAGAGCCCGGCCAGCCCGATGGCGAACGACGTCATGCCGAAGCCGATCATCCACCGGAAGCCCCAGTAGGCGACGGGGATGTTGGGCCGGTAGTCGCCGGGCCCGAACTTCTGCTGCTCGGACCTGTTGACGTCGTTGATGCCGGGGACCGGCGAGCTGAAGTCGTCGTGCGCGAGGAAGGAGAGCAGGCCCGGGATCTCGATGGCGACCGTGTTGTGGCCCTTCTCGACGTCTCCGTAGGCGAAGACCGAGAACGGGGCCGGCTGTTCCTTGTCCCACAGCGCCTCGGCCGCGGCCATCTTCATCGGCTGCTGCCGGAACATGACCTTGCCGAGCTGGTCACCGCTGATCGCGGTGAGGGCACCGGCGATGACCAGGGTGATCAGGCCGAGGCGCAGCGACGTCCGCATGACCTTGATGTGCTTCTTGCGCATCAGGTGGAAGGCGGAGATGCCGACCATGAACGCGGCGCCGGTCAGGAAGGCCGCGGTCAGCGTGTGGAAGACGACGACCAGGGTGGTGTCCTGGGTCAGCACCTTCCAGAAGTCGGTGAGTTCGGCGCGCCCGTTGGCGGCGTTGTACTTGAAGCCGACCGGGTGCTGCATCCAGGAGTTGGCCGCCAGGATGAAGTAGGCGGACAGGATCGTCCCGATCGAGACCATCCACATGCAGAAGCAGTGGATCTTCTTGGGCAGCTTGTCCCAGCCGAAGATCCACAGCCCGATGAAGGTGGACTCGAAGAAGAACGCGATGAGTGCCTCGAAGGCCAGCGGGGCACCGAAGACGTCGCCGACGAACCGCGAGTAGTCGGACCAGTTCATGCCGAACTGGAACTCCTGGACGATGCCGGTGACGACACCCATCGCGATGTTGATCAGAAACAGCTTGCCCCAGAACTTGGTGGCCTTGAGGTACTTCTGCTTGGCCGTTCGCACCCATGCGGTCTCAAGCCCTGCCACCAGAGCGGCGAGGGAGATCGTCAGGGGGACGAACAGGAAGTGGTAGACGGTCGTGATGCCGAATTGCCACCGCGCCAGAGTCTCTGGCGCCAACGCCAGTTCCACGTCGCTCTCTCCTTACGTCGCCGCTGCACTACGGCAGTTTGTCCCCTTTGCGCAGAACAAAGCACAACAAAGCGGGGACGCTTGTGAACGCGTTCACATTCACAAGCAATTATCGCGCATAGCCTCCCCACCTTTCCTATGGGGGGTACGTGACTGCCGTCACGCAGGAATCCATGGCGCGCGACCCCTTCCGCAAACCTTCAACATATTGTTGAATTCGGCGCCATGAAGATACGGATCTCATGGCCCGCAGGGCAGCTGACCGCCACACTCGACCACACGCCCACCAGCGAGGCGCTGATCGCCGCACTGCCGATCGGGGCCACCGCCCAGACCTGGGGCGAAGAGGTCTACTTCGACACCGGGATCACTCCCGCACTGGAGGCGGGCGCCCGCCAGGTCGTCGAGCCCGGCACCGTCGCCTTCTGGACGGAGGGCGACGCCCTCGCGCTGCCGTACGGCCCCACGCCCATCTCCCTGGGCGACGAGCCGCGCCTGGCCTCCCCCTGCAACGTGCTCGGCCGCGTCGACGGCGACCCCCGCGTGCTGGCCACCGTCCGCAACGGCGATCCGATCCACGTCAGCACGGCATGAGGCCGCGGGTCACCCGACCCGCGGCCTCATGCCCCTGCCCGTCGCCACCGCCCAGGCGCGCTACAACGCCTTGCGGAACTCCTCGGCGGCCTGCAGGAACAGGTCCATCGCCGGGCTCTCGCCGATCGTGATCCGCACGCCGTCGCCGGCGTACGGCCGCACGACCACCCCGGCACGCTCACACGCCGCGGCGAAGTCGGCGGTACGGTCCCCCAGCCGCAGCCACACGAAGTTGGCCTGCGACTCGGGGACCGTCCAGCCCTGCCCGACCAGCCCGTCGAACACCCGGGCCCGCTCGGCGACCAGCGCGTCGACCCGCTCCAGCAGCGCCGCTTCGCTGCGCAGCGAGGCCACCGCCGCCTCCTGCGCGACCTGGCTCACACCGAACGGCACCGCCGTCTTGCGCAGCGCGGCGGCCACCGGCTCGTGCGCCACCGCGAAGCCGACCCGCAGCCCCGCCAGCCCGTACGCCTTGGAGAAGGTGCGCAGCACGCACACATTCGGCCGGTCACGGTAGAGCTCGATGCCGTCCGGCACCTCGGCGTCGCTGACGAATTCGCAGTACGCCTCGTCGAGCACCACGAGCACATCGCTCGGGACCCGGTCCAGGAACGACTCCAGCTCGGCGCGGCGTACGACGGTGCCGGTGGGGTTGTTGGGGTTGCAGACGAAGATCAGCCGGGTCCGGTCGGTGATCGCGGCGAGCATCGCGTCCAGGTCGTGCACCTCACCCGAGGTCAGCGGCACCTGCACGGACGTGGCCCCGGAGATCTGCGCCACGATCGGGTACGCCTCGAATGACCGCCAGGCGTAGATCACTTCATCGCCGGGTCCGGCCGTCGCCTGCACCAGCTGCTGGGCCACGCCCACCGAGCCGGTGCCCGTCGCCAGATGCTCGACCGGCACCGAGAAGCGCTCCGCCAGCTCCGCCATCAGGCCCGTACAGGCCAGGTCGGGGTAGCGGTTCAGCGACCCGGCCGCGGCCACCGCGCTCTCCAGGACACCCGGCAGCGGCGGATAGGGGTTCTCGTTGGAGGACAGCTTGTACGCGGCGGGGCCGTCGGCCGCCGCGGGCCGGCCCGGCTTATAGGTGGGGATGCCGTCCAGCGCAGCACGCAGCTTCGGGGTCTTCTCGCTCACCGCAGGTCCTCCTCGACCGTCCCGCTCGACTCCAATACTGCACACCTTATGAGGATTACCCCGTTCGGCGTCAGCCCCTGCCGATATCGCCGCCCCGCGTGATCTCTGCGGGGCGCGCTTCACGGAACACTGCGCGCCGGTGGCTCACGCCGTGGCGCGCATCACCCGTGAAGGTGACTTGAGACCTCTTCGATATCTGAGCCGATCGACAGGCAAGGACCCGGAATCACGCCCATAATGATCTTCGTATGCCTCAACCACCTTCGCATTCATGCGATTTGACGTCTAATCACCTTGCAGAAACGTGCCTGCTCATGGCTGCCTGTCGACACCCGCGAATGGCCCTGTCGAGCCCTACTATCGGCTCGCCATGACAGCAGCAGGGAAGCACCAGGTGAGCCGGTCCACCGGTCGCCGGCTGGGGCGGGCGGGCATCCGGGATGTGGCCGCCGCAGCCGGTGTATCGATCACGACCGTCTCCGACGCGCTCAACGGCAAGGGGCGGCTTCCGGATGCCACCCGTAGCCACGTCCGCGAGGTGGCCGACCGGCTGGGCTACCGCCCGTCCGCAGCCGCCCGCACCCTCCGTACCGGCAAATCAGGGCTCATCGGCCTGACCGTGACCACGTACGGGGATGAACCTTTCACCTTCACGGAATTCGCGTACTTCGCCGAGATGGCCAGAGCCGCCACCTCGGCCGCGCTGGCCCGCGGCTACGCCCTGGTCATCCTCCCCGCGACGTCCCGCCACGACGTGTGGTCCAACGTCGCCCTGGACGGCACCGTCGTCATCGACCCCGCGGACGGCGACCCCGTCGTCACCGAACTCGTCCGGCACGGCATCCCCGTCGTCTCGGACGGGCGCCCCGGCGGCACCCTCCCCGTCACCGGCTGGGTCGACAACGACCACGAAGCGGCCGTTCTCGGGTTGCTCGACCACCTCGCCGACGCCGGCGCCCGCCGCATCGGCCTGCTCACGGGCAACACCACCGACACCTACACACGGCTGTCGACCACCGCCTACCTGCGCTGGTGCGAACGCGTCGGCCAGGACCCGGTCTACGAGTCCTACCCGGCACACGACCCGTGTGCGGGTGCCGTGGCCGCCGACCGGCTGCTGGCGCGCCCGGACCGCCCGGACGCCGTCTACGGACTCTTCGACCCCAACGGCACCGACCTGCTCGCGGCGGCCCGGCGCTACGGCCTGCGCGTACCCGAGGACCTGTTATTGGTCTGCTGCAGCGAGTCCACCGTTTACGCCACCACCGAGCCACCCATCACCACGCTCTCGCTCAAGCCCCGCCGCATCGGCACCGCGGTCGTCCAGATCCTGATCGACGCCATCGAAGGACTCGACAACGGCCGGCCCGTCGAGCAGGTGATACCGACCGATCTGATCGTCCGGACCTCGTCCCAGCGGCGCTCTCCACGGACGACCGTCAGCCCCCCGAGAGGACCGGCCGGCGACTGACAGCCTGCCGCGCGCGCTGCCACGAACGAAGGACCAGGCGCGTCGGCGGCTGCCGGGAGCCCACTTCGGTGAGGAAAAAACCGGGTGATCACGGGATAAATCATCCGTGAACGCCGGGCTCCGGCCGATTGACCACCCCCGGGTGCGTCACAACCCGCGAGCGGCATTCCTATGATGGGCGCACGACACCGCGGACCGCCGTCGACCAGGCAAAGGTCCCAGAGGTGCACGGCGGCGCGATGGTGGAGGGGTCGATGACTCAGGGGGCCGGTCAGGGACCCATGGTGTGGACCATGGCGGGACAGACATCGGCGTCAGCCATGCCACCCGAGCCACCCCCCGGCGCGCCCGCCGGGACACCCCACGTGCCACCTGCCGGACCGCCCCTCCATCTCCCCGCAGGCCCGCCGGTCGCGCCGCCCGCCGCACCCGTCGTGCCGTCTGCCGCCCCTCCGGTCGAGCTGCCGGCGGAGTACACCCCCACCGCACGCGACCTCCCGGTCATCGGCACGGGTGGGCAGCAGACCGACACCCTCATCGACCGCCCGGCGGTCGTCCCCGCGCAGGAGACGGCGCCCGCCGAGGACATCGAGGGGATGGGCCCGCTGTACGTCGTCGGCGACGTCCACGGCTACTACGACGAGCTGCGCGAGGCACTCGCCCGCGAGGGCCTGATCGACGCCGACGGGAACTGGGCGGCCGGCAACGCCCGGCTGTGGTTCCTGGGCGACTTCACCGACCGCGGCCCCGACGGCATCGGCGTCATCGACCTCGTCATGCAGCTCTCCGCCGAGGCCGCGGCGTCCGGCGGCTACTGCAAGGCCCTGATGGGCAATCACGAACTGCTGCTGCTCGGCGCGAAGCGGTTCGGTGACACCCCCGTGCAGTCCGGCGCGGGCACCGCCTCCTTCCAGGCCGCCTGGCTCCTCAACGGCGGCCAGAAGACCGACATGGACCGCCTGGAGGACCACCACCTCCAGTGGATGGCCCGGCTGGACGCCGTGATGGAGGAGGACGGGCATCTGCTCGTGCACTCCGACACCACCGCCTACCTCGAGTACGGCGACTCCATCGAGGCCGTCAACGACACCGTCCACGACGTGCTCACGCGCAGCGAGGCCGACGAAGTCTGGGACCTGTTCCGCAAGTTCACCAAGCGCTTCGCCTTCCGCGACGAATCGGGCTCGCAGGCCGTACGCCAACTCCTGGACGCCTACGGCGGCGAGCGTGTCGTACACGGCCACAGCCCGATCCCGTATCTGCTGGGCGAGGTCGGCACGGAGGAGGGCGAGAGCGACGGCATCGCCGTCGACGGTCCGCATGTCTACGCCGAAGGCCTCGCGATCGCGATGGACGGCGGCGTCACCATGGCCGGGAAGCTGCTCGTGGTGCAACTTCCCCTGACTGACTGAGCGTTATCCGGGCAGACGTACGCCAGGTCGGCAGGCGGTCGGCAGGTCGCTCACGGGCGATGGCGAAGCAGGGTCCAGCCGTGGAAGGACTCAATTTTCGCAAACTTACTGTCACCCCGTGCGGAAGGCGCTCTACCATCGGGCTTATCCGTAGCAGGCTCTCCTCCGTTTCCGCCCACCGCCCGGCCGGTTTGCCGGGCCGTACGGCCCTACGGAGCATCGGGGGATGCACATGAACAGCGCTCCGCACCTGCTGAACGAGGATCGCGAGGAGTTCGCGCGCATCCTCGATGAGGCGCTGCGTACCGCCGAAGACCGCCCGGACGACCCCATGCCCGGCGCGGGAAAACACCTCAACACCGAGCAGTTGCGCACCATGGCACTCGGCGCCTCCGCCGCCATCGCCGCCTGCGCGACGGCCGAATACCAACACTACGTACAGCTCCGCGCCGAACTCCGCGCGCCGGCCACCGCCCCGCCCGGCGGTCCGGCGGCCCACGGCGAGGAGCACGACGACCCACCCGGCGGCGACCTGGATCCGGCCACCGCCTCCACCACGGGCGGGGCCACCGAAACCACCGGCGCCGGACTCGCGGCGATGATCGCCGTCCTGGTCCCGCTCCTGGCCGGCATCGCCGCTCTCCTCTTTCTCCTCATCGGCTACGTCCTGCGCACCGTCAGCCCCGAAAAGACCGCCGCACAGCCGCTGATCAGCGTCGGCTGGATCTTCGCGGCCCTGACCGCTGCCGGCTCCCTCGTCGCGATGGGCGGCCTGGTCATCACGGCGCTGCGCAACGGCGCCTCGTCCCCGCATGCCACCGCGGCAGGTGAACTCGACGAGGCCCTCGCGCTCGCCCGCGACGCCTGGCGGCACGCCCTCCTGGAACGCGGCCTGCTGCCCTTCCTCAGCGAAGCGCTCGCCGGCCCCGCCCCCGGACCGGACCGCAGTCCGGAGCGCTACGTCCCCCGCCACACCTCCGACTCCGACAGCCGCATTCCCACCCTCGGCTACTCCCGCCCCGACTTCACCAGCCCCGACCACGGCTCCCACACCTCCCGCCCCCGCTACTCCAGCCCGGACTTCACCAGCCCGGACTACGGGGGCCCGGAGGCCGGACGGGAGTAGCGGGCTCAACACCGGCGGGGCCGGAGCCGAGGCCCGCGGAAGAGCAGAGCGGCCCGAAGTCGCACGCACACGGTGCGACTTCGGGCCGGCTCCTGCCGTAGTGCCGTTCCAGGTGGGTCAGTCCGCGATCGGCAGATAGACGCGGTTTCCGGCCTCCGCGAACTCCTTCGACTTCTCGGCCATCCCCGCTTCCGCGTCGATCGCCAGGTCCCCGCCGTGTTCGCGACGGATGTCCTGGGAGATCTTCATCGAGCAGAACTTCGGGCCGCACATGGAGCAGAAGTGGGCCGTCTTCGCCGGCTCGGCCGGCAGGGTCTGGTCGTGGAAGGAGCGGGCGGTGTCCGGGTCGAGGGCCAGGTTGAACTGGTCTTCCCAGCGGAACTCGAAGCGGGCGTCGGAGAGCGCGTCGTCCCAGTCCTGGGCGCCGGGGTGGCCCTTGGCGAGGTCCGCCGCATGCGCCGCGATCTTGTACGTGATGACGCCGGTCTTGACGTCGTCACGGTCCGGCAGGCCCAGGTGTTCCTTGGGCGTGACGTAGCAGAGCATCGCGGTGCCCCACCAAGCGATCATCGCGGCGCCGATACCGGAGGTGATGTGGTCGTAGGCGGGCGCGATGTCGGTGGTGAGCGGGCCGAGCGTGTAGAACGGGGCCTCTTCGCAGATCTCCTGCTGGAGGTCGATGTTCTCCTTGATCTTGTGCATCGGGACGTGCCCCGGGCCCTCGATCATGGTCTGGACGCCGTGCCGCTTGGCGATGGTGTTCAGCTCGCCCAGGGTCCGCAGCTCCGCGAACTGCGCCTCGTCGTTGGCGTCCGCGATGGAGCCGGGGCGAAGGCCGTCGCCGAGCGAGTACGTGACGTCGTGCGAGGCCAGGATCTCGCTGAGTTCTTCGAAGTGCGTGTAGAGGAAGGACTCTTGGTGGTGCGCGAGGCACCAGGCCGCCATGATCGAGCCACCGCGCGAGACGATGCCGGTCTTGCGGCGGGCGGTGAGCGGGACATAGCGGAGCAGCACCCCGGCATGCACCGTCATGTAGTCGACGCCCTGTTCGGCCTGCTCGATGACCGTGTCCTTGTAGATCTCCCAGGTCAGCTCCTCGGCCTTGCCGTCGACCTTCTCCAGAGCCTGGTAGAGGGGGACGGTGCCGATGGGGACGGGGGAGTTGCGCAGCACCCACTCGCGGGTGGTGTGGATGTTGCGGCCGGTGGACAGATCCATGACCGTGTCGGCGCCCCACTTGGTCGCCCAGGTCATCTTGTCCACCTCCTCCTCGATGGAGGAGGTGACGGCGGAGTTGCCGATGTTGGCGTTCACCTTCACCAGGAAGTTCTTGCCGATGATCATCGGCTCGATCTCCGGGTGGTTGATGTTGGCCGGCAGCACCGCGCGCCCGGCCGCGATCTCGTCGCGTACGAACGCGGGCGTGACGTTCTCGCGGACGGCGACGTACTCCATCTCCGCGGTGATCTCGCCGCGCTGCGCGTACGCGAGCTGGCTGACGGCCGCGCCGCTGCGGCCGCGGCGCGGCTGGCGGGGGCGGCCGGGGAAGACCGCGTCGAGGTTCTTGAGGCCGCCGCGCGGTGAGGTGTGCTTGAGCCCGTCGTCCTCCGGGCGCAGTGGACGGCCCGCGTACTCCTCGGTGTCGCCCCGGGCGATGATCCAGTTCTCCCGCAGCGGCGCCAGGCCGCGGCGGACGTCGGTGTCGATATGAGGATCGGTGTATGGCCCTGACGTGTCATAGAGCGTCACGTCCTTGCCGTTGGTGAGGTGCACTCGCCGGACCGGAACCCGCAGATCGGGGCGCGATCCGCCGATGTAGCCCTTGTGCCAGCCGATCTCCTTGGCGGAGGCGTCCTGGCCGGACTCGCCGTTTTCGGGCGTGCGTGCATCCTGCAGAGTCATGAAGACCCAACTCCCTACGCCGGCATTACCCGGTAACAGGTTCGGCGGTCGACGCAGCGGCTTCCGTCCGTGGCGTTTCACGTGAAACGCCGTGGGGACGAAGGTCAGCGCCCTCTCAGCCCGGTGCTCCGAGCTCCCGCGATTGCAAAGGTGGCACCACGGTAGCGGCCGATGTGGCGCGGTGAACAGGGGGCCCCTGGAGTTCTTGCGATGATCGTGCGGTGAGCAGCCCCGAGCCCCATACGCACTCCCATGGCCATTCGCACGGGCACGGCCATGCACCGGCCGCGCCCGTCTCCCGTCATTTGCGCAAGGTCATCGCGGCGGTCCTGATCCCGTTCGCGGCTGCCGTGGTGGTCGGCCTGGTCGTGCTGTGGCCGGGTGGCGCACCGTCGCACAAGCCGTCCGGGGTCGGCTTCGACCAGCCCACGGAGCGGGCCCGGGTGGTCAAGGTCGAGGAGGTGAACTGCGCGGACGTCAACGCCGAGCAGCAGCCGCAGCCGACCTCGCCGCAGGGGCAGCCGCCGCCCGGGGGAGCGGCGAAGGGCAAGGAGTGCGAGCAGGTCACGATCAAGGTGACGACCGGCGACAACGCGGGCCGGACCTTCCAGACGGTGGTGACGCCGGAGGCCACGCGGCACTACACGACCGGCCAGGAAGTGGTGGTCGCCTACTCCCCCAAGGCGCCGAAGGATCTGCAGTATTCGGTCAGCGATGTCGACCGGACCTTCCCGATGTGGGTGCTCGCCGCGATCTTCGCGTTCGCCGTCGTGCTCGTCGGCCGGCTGCGCGGGGTGCTGGCGCTGGTCGCGCTGGCGGCGAGCTTCGGGGTGCTGACGCTGTTCATCCTCCCGGCTATCCTGCAGGGCTCGAATCCGCTGGTGGTGGCGGTGGTCGGCGGCAGCGCGATCATGCTGATCGCGCTCTACATGTGCCACGGCCTGACGGCCAGAACCTCGGTTGCGGTGCTCGGCACGCTCGCCTCGCTGCTGCTGATCGGGCTGCTCGGCTCAGTGTTCATCGGCTGGGCGCTGCTGACCGGCAATACGGATGACACGACGGGGTTGGTGCACGGGCTGTTCCCGAACATCGAGATCCGCGGTCTGCTGCTGGCGGGGATCATCATCGGGTCGCTGGGTGTGCTCGACGATGTGACGGTGACCCAGACCGCGGCGGTGTGGGAGCTGAAGGAGGCCGATCCGTCGGCGAGTTGGCGCAAGCTCTACGGCGCGGCGATGCGGATCGGGCGCGATCACATCGCCTCCGTCGTGAACACCCTTGTGCTGGCGTACGCGGGCGCCGCACTGCCTTTGCTTTTGCTGTTCTCGATCGCACAGAGCAGCGTCGGCACCGTCGCCACGAGCGAAGTGGTCGCCGAGGAGATCGTGCGCACGCTCGTCGGCAGCATCGGCTTGGTCGCCTCGGTGCCGCTGACGACGCTGCTCGCGGCGCTGGTCGTCTCGGCGGACCGCAAGGAACAGGGCGCCTCCGGTGCGGCGGGCAGGGGGACCGCGCCGGGGCATGGCGGAGACGGTTCCGGCACCGGGACGGTACCGGGGCAGGCGGGCGCCACAGCCGGCGCCGGCGGCAGGTCCGGGCGCCGTGGAGCACGCGGCAAGCGCCGTAAGCGATGAGGTGAGTGCCGGGCGGTCAGCCGGCCGGTGCCTCCGCGAGGATCCGGTCCAACACGGCCTCCAGGGTGTCGCACACCTCTTCCTTGCCGAGCGGGACCAGCCGGTCCGTGCGGTCCAGGAAGGCGACCAGCGGCGGTGCGCTCACCCGGAACAGGGCACGCTCCGGGCCGACTTGGAGGCTGATGAAGACATCACTGAGGTGCTCGGGGGAGGACGGCTCGATACGCACATCACCCTCACCGGACGGCCGGCTCAGTCCGTCCAGCAGGAGTTCGCGGCTGAACGCCCAGGTCACCGGAACGTCGCCGGGAAGGTCGAAGGTGAGACGGACGGCGTATGGGTCGGCACTGTCGAAGTCCAGCTCCACGGGGATCCGGAACGCGAGCTCCTCCGAGACGAGGAAGCTCATGATCACTTCTGCCTGAACTGTGTCGGTCATCAACCACTGCCCCGCACTTGAGATCGGAGATGGCCGGGAATCGTCCCCCGAAGCCCTATTGACGCCATCGTCTGTCACGTGCAAGCAGATCACAAGGAGTGAGTTTTCAGATACTGATAGAGAAGGCGAGTGTCGTTAGCGTCGCCTCCGCCATTTTCCGTAGTCGATCCGTAACGGTACGCAATCGGCACAGCTCGCCTGCGGGGAGGGAAATCGCCAGAGTTGCGGCAGCCGCACCGACTTGGATGGGAATGGCGGAACATACCGTGCCCAAGGCATATTCCTGATGTTCGTAAGCGACATGACCGCGACGCACCGTATCCAAACGGTGCAGCAGATCGTCCTCTGATCGCACGGAAAATGGCGTTATCGACTGCACGGGATAACGCGACAGATGTTCCTTTCTGGATGCGTCATCGAGTTGAGCGAGCAGACACTTCCCGATCGCGTGGGCGTGTGCGGTCGTACGGAAGTCCACCCATTCCTCCACCGGCGGCCTGGCCGGATCGTCGGTCACGGCCACCACCTCCACCTCACCCTCGCGGTAGACGGCGAAGTAGACGGCGGCACCCAGCTCCCGGCCCGCGACGGCCAACGCCTCGGAGATATGGGCACGCTGCCGGCGCCGGGCGCCGGCCTGCCCGATGGACTCGGCCGCGGCGCCGAAGACGAACACACCGTTCTCGCGGCGCAGATAGCCCTCGTGGGTCAGCGTCCGCAAGAGGTGGTACGTCGTCGGGAGGGGCAGCCCGGTCTCTCTGGCAAGCTGCTTGGCCGGTGCGCCGTCCGCATGGGCGCCGACCGCCTCCAGCAGGCGGAGCGCGCGCTGCACCGACCCGATCAGGGTGGGATGAGATCCGGATTCACCGTTCACGATCGCCAACGCCAACCCCCAGGTCCGGTTCGCACTGGGGCGTCAGGCCCCGGTCGCGGGACCCGCTCCCGCGCCGCGCGCGTCTCCCGGGGCACCGGCGACGACGTCCGGCCCGACCCACCCGACTCGGTATTTTCCGGAACCCCGAACTCCGGAAGACGCCTGCGATCCGCACTCTAGCCGGGCGGGTCGAGGCGGCAGGGGGAAAGCCTGATGAGTTAACTCCCCTGGCGGACTTCTTGACCGTATTGCCCTGACATGCCTTCCGGGGAGTTCCCACCGCCGCCGGCGAGAGCTCGGCGGCCGCTCAGGACCTCCCCAACCCGTCCTATGAGGAGGGCGATCACGCGGTCACGGAAGTGCGATGCCCCGCTCCGGGGCGGAGCGGGGCATCGTCGGACGGCATGGGCCGTGCGGGACGGGATGAACCGCCGGTTCGGCGATTACCACTCGCCCTTCGACGAGGAGGACGAGGAGCCGGTGAACCGTCGGACGAGGTAGATGACTCCGGCGATCAGCGCTGCCGCGATCAGGACCTTGAACAGCACAGCGATCAGGAAGCCGACCGCGCTGGCGATCAGTCCGCCGAAAACAACGATCAGGATGACGGGCACCACGACCCAGGTGACCCACCACGGGAGCCCTGCGAATATCCCCTTACCAGCCACTGCTCTGCCCTGCTTTCATTTCGCTGTCGCGTCGATGGCACCGTCCGCGCCCTGCGCGTCTCCGCGTCGCGTCTCCGGTTCCCCCTTCACCCACGATGCTAGGACGCCGGGAGACGTTACGGGGGCCTCGGATCCCCGGCCCTCCCCTGACCCTTCCCCTACGGGTCGCGGGGCCGGCCCTCAGCTCTCAGGTGGAGAGAAGACCACCATCACCCGGAGGTCCTCGCTGATGTGATGGAACTTATGGGTCACCCCGGCCGGCACATAGACCACGCTGCCGCGCGCCACCGACTGCGTCTCCATCCCCACGGTGATCGCCGCCCGGCCGCTGACCACGAGATACACCTCGTCCTGGGCGTGCGGCTGCTGCGGATCGGTGGTCCCGGCGTCCAGCGCGTACAGCCCGACCGACATGTTGCGCTCCCGGAGGAACTGCAGATACGCCCCATCGTTCGCGGCGCGCTCCGCCTCCAGGTCATCC
This sequence comes from Streptomyces sp. NPDC101393, assembly GCF_044767385.1. Lineage (NCBI taxonomy): Bacteria > Bacillati > Actinomycetota > Actinomycetes > Kitasatosporales > Streptomycetaceae > Streptomyces > Streptomyces sp. NPDC101393. The sequence goes on from NZ_JBIWNU010000005.1 coordinate 297,672, forward strand.
AGTCTGAAAGCCTTCATGCCGTTCGCACCCCTCAATGATTCAGACTCGTCTGCGACGATCTCACCATGAAGAATTTTGTGGTCAAGACGCTCGCCAACGCCGCGGCACTTGCCGTGGCCATCTGGCTGCTCAAGGACATAACACTGACCGGCGACAACACCGGTCGCCAGGTGCTGACCCTGGTCCTCGTCGCGCTGATCTTCGGGTTGGTCAACTTCGTCGTCAAGCCCGTCGTGAAGCTGCTGTCCTTCCCCCTGTTCATCCTCACGCTCGGTCTGATCACCCTCGTCGTCAACGCGCTCATGCTGCTGCTGACGTCCTGGCTCGCGGGCCAGGCCGACCTCGCCTTCCATGTGAACGGCTTCTGGACGGCGGTGCTCGGCGGCCTGATCGTCTCCGTCGTGTCCTGGGCGCTGCACGTGATCATGCCCGACGAGGACTGATCAGTGACCGCCCTCACAGAGCACCCGCCGACAGCGGACGACCCGGCTGCCCGGACACCCCTGCGCGTCTGCTTCGTCTGCACCGGCAACATCTGCCGCTCGCCGATGGCCGAGTCCGTCTTCCGCTCGCGTATCGCGGAGGACGGGCTCGACGGCCTCGTCGAGGTCGACAGCGCGGGCACCGACGGCTGGCACGAGGGCGACGGCGCCGACCCGCGCACGGTCGCCGTACTGGGCGCGGCCGGCTATCCGCACACGCACCGGGCACGCCGGTTCCAGGCCTCCTGGTTCGACCACCTCGACCTGGTCATCGCCCTCGACTCCGGCCATCTGCGCGCACTGCGCAGGCTGGCTCCCACCGCACACGACGCCGCCAAGGTCCGCCTGCTGCGCTCGTACGCGGCCGAGGCGGACACGGGCACGCGGGCGGCGGACGCCCTCGACGTCCCGGACCCCTACTACGGCGGGTTCGAGGGCTTCGAAGAGTGCCTGGACATGGTCGAGGCGGCGAGCGACGGCCTGCTGAAGGCAGTGCGCGCCGCCGTCACCACGGCCCCGCCCGCGGCTGCCGACCCTCACCCCCAGCACCCGTAGCCACGGGATCACCAGCACGAAGGAACGCGCATGACCGGCGAAGAGCAGGAGACCGCATGACCGGCGACGGCACCCGCGTCGTGAGGGCCGGGCTCCCCGAGCCCGCGGCCTACGAACCCACCCTCCCCGGGCCGGTCTTCGCGGCCCACTTCCACCTCCCCGGTGACGCCGTCGGCCCGTATACGTACGGCCGCGAGTCCAACCCCACCTGGACCCTGCTGGAGCAGGCCATCGGCGCGCTCGAGTCGCCCGACGAGCCCGTGCAGACGGTCGCCTTCGCCTCCGGGATGGCGGCGATCTCCGCCGTTCTCTTCTCCCAACTGCGTTCCGGAGACGCGGTCGTGCTCCCCAATGACGGCTACCAGCTGCTGCCGGCCGTCCGCACCCGCCTGGAGAGCTTCGGTATCGAGGTCCGTACCGCGCCGACCGCGCACGACGCACAACTCGATGTGCTGGACGGCGCCCGGCTGCTGTGGATCGAGACGCCCTCCAACCCCGGACTGGATGTCTGCGACATCCGGCGGCTGGCCGACGCCGCACACGAGCGCGGGGCGCTGGTCGCCGTCGACAACACCCTCGCCACCCCGCTCGGCCAGCGCCCCCTCGACCTGGGCGCCGATTTCTCGGTCGCCAGCGGCACCAAGGCACTGACCGGCCATGGCGACGTCCTGCTGGGCTATGCCAGCACCCGGGACAGCACGCTGGCCGACTCCGTACGCCTGTGGCGCAAGACGGTGGGCGCGATCCCGGGCCCCATGGAGAGCTGGCTCGCGCACCGCTCACTCGCCACCCTCTCGCTGCGCGTCCGGCAGCAGGCTGCCGGTGCGCTGGCGCTCGCCGAGGCGCTGGGCGAGCGGCCCGAGGTGACCGGCCTGCGCCACCCCGGCCTGCCCTCCGACCCGTCCCATGACCTCGCCGTGCGCCAGATGCGCCCCGGTCGCTTCGGCTGCGTGGTGTCCTTCACGCTGCCCGACAAGGCGCACGCGGAGCGGTTCCTGAGCGCGCTGACCTTGGTGGACGACGCGACGAGCTTCGGCAGTGTCCGGTCCACCGCCGAGCGGCGGGCCCGGTGGGGCGGCGACGCCGTTCCCGAGGGCTTCATCCGCTTCTCGGTCGGCGTCGAGGAGCCGGAGGACCTGATCGCGGACGTCCTGAAGGCACTGGACGCGGCGCAGCGGGCTGTCTGAGGCGGCTGACGGACGGACCGGCGGGGGCGTGGGTCGGCGGCCGACTGCTGCCCCTGCGCCCCCGTGATCGGCAGCGTTTCACGTGAAACAGGCTTTCGATCAGAGGGAGTTGACTCGGATTCCCTACCGCAGGACCGCCGACCGGTGACGGCAGGCCGCCCCGCGTCGTACAGGGGTGCAGGACAGGGTGCGGGTTTCGCGAGGCCGTGACTGCGGCATCTGTCCCCTATGAACGTACGGCCTGTCGTGAAACGCACCGCCCGCGCGATTCTGCTCGACGGCGCGGACCTCGTTCTGATCAAGCGCACCAAGCCGGGCCGGGCACCGTACTGGATCACTCCGGGCGGCGGCGTGGAGCCCGAGGACGCCACCGTCATCGACGCCCTCCACCGCGAGCTGGACGAAGAGCTGGGCGCGAAGATCACGGACGTGGTGCCGGTCTTCGTCGACACCGTCGAGCACTTCAGTGACGGGGGCATCGACGGTGTGAAGGTGCAGCACTTCTTCGTCTGCCACCTGGACTCGATGGACCCCACCCGCCGGCACGGCCCCGAGGTCGAGGAGCCGTGCGGGGAGTACGAGATCGTGCGGGTGCCGTTCACCCGCGTCGGGATCGCCTCCGTCGAGGTCGTGCCGCTGTCACTGCGGCACTACCTGGACGGCAACATCGAGGGCGTCCGGGCCATGCACGCCCCCGACCTGGGCTGATCGGGAAGGAACACCGGCACGGCCTCAGCCGAACCAGCCGCGGAACTCCGAGTCGTCCTCCGCCGAGCGGCGGGGCTGGGCACGCGCGAGCACCCGCTCGACCCGGTCGAGGAACTCCGCGTTCAGTTCGTCCACGAAGTCTGCCCTGACGGGTGTCTGCCGACCGGGCACCGGGGGCCGTGGAATCCGCGCTGCCGGGGGCGCCGATTCCGGGACCTGGAATCCGGGCCCGCCGGGCGTCAGCGCGTGCCGCCCGCCGCCGTACGCCGCGGCATCCCCCTGGCTCCCGGCGTCCCCGTCCGCGTCCTCGTGGAGCCCGCCTCGCAGATGCTCGTTCTTGCGCTCCGGACGGCGGAAGGCCGGCCGCTCGGCAGCCTCGGCCGCCGACCCGAAGAAGTCGCCGCCTTTGCGCTTCTGATCGTCCGTGCCCCAGGCCCGCGCACCGCGCGCCTGCACCGGCACCTTCTGCAGATGCGGGATGTGCTTGGCGCAGTGGATGTACGCCTCCTCGACCTCGACCATCACCCACAGCTGGGCCCGCCGTCCGGGGATGGGGTCGATCGGCAGACCGGCGTAGGCGGCCCGCATGTCCTCATCCATCACCACCCGCGCCCGGCCGTTGATGTGCAGCCCGATGCGGTCGCGGGTGAAGTCGATCAGCATCAGGCCGAGCCGCGGGTTCTCGGAGATATTGCCGATCGACGCCATGACGCCGTTGCCCCGGTATTCCGGGTAGGCCACCGTCCGCTCGTCCAGTACCTGGATGAACCCCGGCGGCCCGGCCCGGAAGGTCGAGTCGCAGTCACCGTGCCGGTCGGCCGTGGCCAGGAAGAACATCTCCTGACGGGTCACGAACTCCTGCATGCGGGCGTTGAGGTGGTCCAGAACCTGGTCCGCGTAGAACCGATCGGCGCGCTCGGTCGTACCGAGCCTCTGCTGCACCAGGTGCTCGCCATCGCTCCCGGGGCGTTCCTGTCGCCACATGCCCCGCCCCTCCCGTGCCCGACCGTGTTCACCCTGTGCTGCCAAGATCTCAATCTCCTGCCGAGACCAGCTCTTCAATGGAATCGTGACGTATGCGGTCAGAGGGGATCCCGACGCCCACCAACGCGTCCACCCCGCTCCGGATCAATCCGGGCGGCCCGGAGAGGTAGGCGTCGTACTCTCTCCACGGCCCGTATTGACGCACCGCGTCCGGAAGTTGACCGCTGACGCTGTTCGTCCCGCCGCGAGCGGAGCCTCCGGCGACGACGGGGCGGACCGAGAGCCAGGGGTGGGTCTGCTCCAGGCGGAGCATCGTGTCGATGTCGTAGAGGTCGTGGTCGCTGCGGGCGCCGTAGAAGACCTCGACGGGACGCCGGGTGCCGTGTTCCGCCACGTCTTCGACCAGCGCCTTGATCGGCGCGATACCGGTGCCGCCGCCGACGCACAGGAGGCCGTTGCGGGTGTTGTGGTCAACGGTCATCGAACCGGCCGGGGCACCGAGACGGATGACGTCGCCGGGACGGGCGCGGTGCACCATCGCGTTGGAGACCCAGCCGGCCGGGACGGCCTTCACGTGGAACGCGAGCAGCCCGTCCGAACGAGGCGCCGAGGCGAACGAGTAGTGCCGCCAGATCCGCGGCCACCAGGGTGTTTCCAGGCTCGTGTACTGGCCGGCGCGGAACGGGTACGGCTGGTCCGGTCGAACCGTCACCACGGCGATCTCCGGGGTCCGCAGCTCGTGCGAGACCACCTCGGCCTGCCACCAAGCCGGGGCGACCGCCTCGTTCTCGGCGGCCGCGTCGATCATGGTCTGCGAGATCGCGGTGTACGCCCGCACCCACGCGGCCTCGGCCTCCGGGCTCCAGGTGGACGTCGCATAGCGCGAGAGCGCGCCGAGCAGGCACTCGCCGACCGCGGGGTAGTGGTCGGGCTGCGTGCCGTACTTGCGGTGCCCGCGGCCGAGATGCGAGAGGTAGTCGGTGAGCACGGCGGTGTCATCGGCGTACTTGACGGCGGTCAGCAGGGCCTTGAACAACCGGTCACGCTGGGTGTCCATCGACGCGGGGAACAGCGCCCGCAGATCGGGGTGCTGGACGAAGAGCAGCGCGTAGAAGTACGAGGTCACCTTGTCGGCGACGGGCTCGATTTCCTCCATGGTGCGCCGGATGAGAATCGCGTCGGGAGAGGCGGGCGCGACGGAAGAGGCCGAGGCCTCCAGCGCGCCCAGGGAGGGCTCCCGCGCGCCGGGACGCCCCGCGGCGGCCGGGCGCTCCACCGGGGTGAACACGGAGGAGGCGGGCGCGGGCGGTGCGCTCTGCGGCGGTGCTGCTTGGGCAGGTGGTGTGGCTTGCGCGGGCGGTGCGGCCTGGGCGGGCGCGGGCTCGTGCACCGGCTCCGGTTCGTACGCGGGCGCGGCGTACGGGGACGCGGCGGGCGCGGCACCGGTGGGCCGGTCGGCATACGGGCGGGCGGACCGCGGAGCGGCTGCCTCCTGGGCGGCCTGACGTCCGGTCTCGCCCTGTGCGGGCACCTGCGGCTGGGGCTGGTGCTGCCGCGTCGGCTGGTACTGCTGCTGTTCCTGGTGCGGCTCGTTGGCCAGCGGCGGCCGCTGCTGCGCTTCCGGACGCGCCTGCTGCCAGGCCTCCTGTGGCCCCGGCTCCGGCTCGCGCTCCCGGTCGGCCGCGGTGCCTACGGGCCTGATGGGGTTGACCGGCCGGCTGGGTATGCGTTCCCGGCCGCCCCGCTCGCCGCGCTGCTGCGCGTCGCCGTGGTGGCCCCCGCTGTCAACGTTGTCGCGGTGATGGGGCGCCTTGCGGCCCTCGGGGTCGTGCCGGTCGTCGTGTTCACTCCGGCCGTCATGGTCCTGCCGGCCGTCCTGGCCGGCTTGTCGCTCCGACTGTTCTTCGGAGGACTTCTTCGACGGAGGAGTGAACCAACCCCAATCGCCACTGCTCCCGCCAGAAGAGCCGTTATCGGCCGACGTGGTGGTCGGAGCGTCCATGGTCTGCCTCGCCTCGAACGTCTTTCGGTTGTCTTCGCACTTCCGTGGATCGGAACTGCCCGGAATTCCCCCGCCCCGCTCCGGAATTCTTCATCGGCTCAAGCCATTCCGGCAACACCGCTCAAAGCGGACAAATCTCAATCATCTATATCAACAGGAGCGGGTCACGCCTCAGCAGCCTGCACCCCCAGGGCATCACAACGGACAAATAGTCGAAAGTCCGGGTGTCACGGGCTGCTTCGCCGCTAGGCTGGCGGGCTTTGCTTGCCCCTCGCGCGCCCACGGAAGCCCTCACCCCCGCCGAACCGGACTCGACCATACCGGCAGTAGTTGAAACCACAAGCCCTGATCTGGGAACACTCCGCGCGGCCTCGCCAATATCAGTGATCCTCCCCACAGAGTGCATTTTCCGTACAGAGAGCGGACGAATCCGCCGTAGAAAGATCCGAAATACCGGCCAGTAACTACCGGGATTAGCGGACCTCCCGCACCAGGTCGTATGCCTCGCGCAGATCGCGCCCCGCGTAGGCGAAAGTGGCCAGGTCACTGACGTGGTGATCCGCGTTGACGGCCACCGACGCCGGAACCGCCGCGAACAGATCGGTGTCCGACATCGAGTCGCCATAGGCCACGCAGTCGGCCCGCGTCAGCCCGTACTTCGCACAGAGTTCATCGGTGATCCGCACCTTCGCCGCCGACGAGAGGATCCCGGCCGGCCGCACCCGTTCCCGGATCGGGACGGCGGGCCAAAGGGACCCGCGCGCGGCGTCGGCGCCCCAGGCCAGCAGCCGTTCGACGAAGAAGCCGGGCGAGAGCGAGATCACCGCACAGCGTTCGCCGCGGGCCCGGATATCGGCCCAGACCTCCTGGATCCCCGTCAGCCAGGGCGCGCCCTCGAACGCCGCCGCGACCTGCCGTTCGGTCAGTTCGGCCGCCCACAGATCACATGCGAGCTGCGCGAACCGCGGCGGCGTCAGCTCACCCGCAGCGAACCCGCGCTCCAGCTCCGCGATCTCCCGGTCCAGGCCGAGCTGCCGGGAGATCTCCATGGCGGCCGCGGACCCGTAGAGCAGGGTCCCGTCCATATCGAACAGATGCAGCTTCCCCATATCCCGGAGCCTAGGGCTCACGGTCGCGGAACGTGCGGGCGGGCCCGCGTCGGACGGCAGCGGCTCAGCGGGACGGCGGCGTACTCGCCCCCGCGTACGCGCAGATACTCCCTCCGTCAGATGTGCCGCCGGGCGTCGCGCGCCACCGTGGACCGCATGAAGCAGCTCAGCCGCCCCGCCCGCCGGGCCACCCTCGTCGTCCATGTCGCCGTGTCCGTCGGCTGGCTCGGGCTCACGCTCGGGCTGCTCACCCTCGGCGTTGCGGGCTACACGACCGGCTCCCCCGAAACAGCGGCCGTCGCCTACCGCGCGATGAAGATCTTCGGGGACTGGCTGGTCCTTCCCGTGGCCCTGTTGACCCTGCTCAGCGGCCTGGTGCTGTCGCTCCGCACCTCGTGGGGGCTCGCCAGGTACCGCTGGGTCCTCACCAAGTTCTGGCTCACCCTCATCACCACCCTGCTCTCGGTCTTCTCGCTCCGACCGGGCATCAACCACCTGGCGGCCGAGGCGGCATCGGGCATCCCGACGCCCGACATCAACCTGGTCATCGCACCGTCGGTCGCCACCGCCACCTATCTCTTCATGACCGCGATCTCCGTCCTCAAGCCCTGGGGGCCAACCACACGCGGTAGCCGGCTGCGCGCGGCACAGGCGGCCGAGGCCCGCGAAAGCCGGGCCCGCGTGGGGAGGGCGACAGGGGGAGCCGGGGGTGCGGAGTGAATCGTGGGGTGGGGGTCACGCCGGGGGTGGGGGGTGCGTCGTGGGCGGGGGTCGAGCCGCTTAGGGGGCCCGGTTCGGCCGCCGTTCGGCGCCACGGCGTGGGCCCGTACGGCGTCATATGGGCGCGACATAGGGTCGCGCCATGAGCGATATCGAGATACGCCGCGCGACCGAAGCCGACCTGCCCGAGATCGTCGCGATGCTGGCCGACGACGCGCTGGGCGCCACCCGCGAGTCGCCGGACGATCTGACCCCGTACCGCGCGGCGTACGAGATGCTGGCCGCCGACCCTCAGCAGCACCTGATCGTCGCGGTCCGCGAGGGTCGTACGGTCGGCACCCTCCAGCTCACGGTCGTTCCCGGGCTCTCGCGGCGCGGCGCCACCCGCTCGATCATCGAGAGCGTCCGTATCCATGCCGACGAGCGCGGCAGCGGCCTCGGCACCCAGCTGATCGAATGGGCCGTCGCCACATCCCGCACGCTGGGCTGCCAGTTGGTGCAGCTCACCACGGACGCGACCCGCATCGACGCGCACCGTTTCTACGAGCGGCTGGGCTTCGAGGCCTCCCACCTGGGGTTCAAGCTGCAGCTCTGAGCGGGACGGCGCGTCCGGTCACGGGCCCGCCCTTTCTTATGCGCCCGGCACTCCGCACCTGCTGCGCGCGGGTTCGGGTCGCGCCCGGTCCAGGTGTCCCTGCCCGCCGCCGTGGCCTGCTTCATTCCCGTGCCGTGTCCGTGGGGCGTCGCCGCGCCTGTGTCCGTGCCCTGTGGGCCTTCTGCCGGCAGGCGCCGCCGCAGTACCGCGCGGGGCGGCCGGTTCGCGCGGCGGCGACCGGGCGTCCGCACACCGCGCACCCTGTTTCGTTACGGTTTTCGGCACCTCTGGGCGCCAGTTTCGTCACGGGTGCCGTGGGGGTGCGGCTCACCGCGCGGTCCGCCCGCAGCCCGTCGCACATCAGGGCCGTCATCCGGCCCGGAGCCGTCGCCGAGCTGCCCGAGCCCGAGCGCTGCCGCTCCATCGACATGCACCCGACCAGCAGCGCATGGACGTCCCCCAGCTCGACGTCTTCCCGTACGGCGCCTGCCTCTTGGGCCCGCACCAACAACACGTGCAGCGCCGCCAGGAAGTCCTCCTCCGGCCTCGGCGGCACGACAGCACGTGCCCGCCCCAGGGCCTCTTCGGTCCCCTTGCCCGACCTCTCGGCGCCCCTCTTCCCTCCGGATGGCGCACCGGTTGCGCCGACCCGGCCCGCCTCCGCCGCACGGGACTCGCCGGCCTCACCAGCTGCTGCCAATGCGTCGCACAACGCCTTGTTACGTGCGGACAGCCGCACCACCGACGTCAGGAAGCGAAAGAACACCCCGCCCGGGTCCTCGGCATCGGCCAAGTCCGTTGCCGTATCGGCGAAAAGCCGCATCCGGTCCGCGACCGATGCCCTGAACAGGGCTTCCTTGGACGGGAAATGGCGGTACACGGTCCCCGCACCCACTCCGGCGCGACGCGCGATCTCGCCGAGCGGAGCCGCCAACCCCCGCTCCTCGAAGGCGGATCGGGCCGCTTGCAGCACCAGCGCGCGATTGCGCCGGGCGTCCGCGCGCGAGGGCGCCAGCCCCCTGTCGACCATGGTGCACGCCTCCTGAAACCGATCGGCTCCACCGCGGAGCGCATCCAGAATTTAAGCGGGTCGGCCATTCCGATTCTATCGGAGGGCAAAAAGTGGCCGCCGACCCCACGCCGGACGAGGAACGAACGCGGACCGGCCGCCGCCGCCCTCGCCTCGCCGCCTTGCCTCACCGCTCGCAGCCCGCCGCGCACACGGGGGCTTCCACGCGGGCGCGCACAGACGGTCCGTCGCAACCGTCCCGTCGCAGCGGACCGCCGCACCGAAGCGCCGCACCCGGTCATCGGAGGAGGCGGTGATCGGAGGATGCTGTCGCTGCGGAGCAGCCCTGGCAGGACGTCACAGTTACCTCGCACCGGGTCGCGTTCCCCCGGCCCGCCATACTCACGATGCCACTCAACTCGCGTACGGGCCAGGGGAGTTGGGCTGTCCGTGAACGGCGGGAAATCGGGCCGGGAGCCACCGCCAAGCTCGCGGGGCGAGGACGAAGGAGAGCAGGAACCGCCCGTTCGTCGACCACGACACACGCAAAAGGGTGGGGTCGCGTTTCACGTGAAACGCGACCCCACCCGGGCCCTGCTGCGCCAGCGCCGCCAGGCGCGGCGGCTACCTCAGTGCGCGGCGATGACCTCATCCCACGCCCGGCCGGCCGCTCCGGCCGCCGCTTCCTCGTCCACGGCCGCACCCAACGCCCGCAGCCCCGCTGCCAGCGCCGCCAGCGAGGCCAGCACCACGCCCCGGTCCGCGGCACGGCCGTAGTGGTTCACCCGGATCATTTCCTTGGCCAGCGCGCCCCCGCCCGCCTGTACGGGCACGGACCCGTCGGCGGAGAGCGCGGCGGACACCACCTCACGGGCGTCCAGGCTCGCGGGTGCGCGAAGCGTCGTGGCGGCCGGCGCCGCGTCCTCGTCCCGGATCACGTACGGCACCGGCCCGCCGAGCACCTGCACACCGGCGCGGATCGCCGCCGCGGCCGCACGGTGCCGGGCGATGGCGGCGTCCAGTCCCTCGGCCTCGATACGGTCCACGGCCTGCTCCAGAGCGAGCATCTCCAGCTGTGCGGGAGCGTGCGGCAGCGCGGCACGGCCACCGTCGATCCAGCGCTCCTTCCAGTCCAGCAAGGAGAGGTACGAGCGTCGCGGCGCCTGCTCATTGGCGGCAATGCGCTCCCAGGCGCGGGCGCTGACCGAGGCGACGGAGACCCCGGCCGGGCCGGCCAGCGCCTTCTGTCCGCCGATCACGCAGAGGTCCACGCCCCACTCGTCGGTGAGCAACGGCTCCGCGCCCACCGAGGCGACCGCGTCGAGCATCAGCAGGGCTCCGCGTTCCCGCACCACCGCGCCGATCTCGGCGACCGGGTTGGTGTTGCCGGTGGCCGCCTCGGCATGCACCAGGCTCACAAAGTCGATCTCGGGGCGTGCGCGCAGCGCTTCGGCGACCTGCTGCGGCTCGACCGCGCCCGTGAAGGGTGCGCTGATCGTGACGACCTCGGCACCGCAGGACCGCAGCCAGCCGCCGAACGTCTCGCCGTACGGGCCGGTGATGATGTTGAGCGCGGTGCTCCCGGGCCGGACGGCCGAGCGGATGCAGGCCTCCAGCGGCAGCAGCGCCTCACCCTGCATCGCGACGACATCGCTGCGGGTGCGCATCAGCGCGGCGACCTTGTCCTCGATCCGTGCGAAGTGGGCTGCGTCGAGCGGCGGCAGGTCGAGCAGAACCGGTGCATCGGAGTTCGCAGTCACGGCAGTCACAATGGCCTTCCAGCGGTTGCGAGCCGCACGCTGAGGCGGCTCCTGACATCTGGCTCGACTGTACGTCCGCCCACAACGCCCCCGCCGTACGGGCCCGCCCCACCCGGAGCCGCACCCACGCTCCTGGTCGCGCCTGGCACACGGCACTCCGGCGCCCGCGCCTGCCCTGGACGGGACCGGTCCGTCCGTCACCCAGGCATGGGCCGCAGCCCGCTCAGACGCGCCAGCCGTCCACGTCCACTCCGCCCGGTACCGGCCCCGCGGGCTCGTACGGGCCGCGGGTGAAGATGAAGGTCCCGAGATCCAGGTGGCTGACCGCACCGTCGTCGGTGCGCACCACCCGCAGCGTCTCCCCCACGTAGTAGCCGTCGAGACCGGTCCAGGTGCCGTCCGGCTCCGCCCGGAAGCGCGAGGCCCGGCCGGTCCCGGTCAACGGCGCCAACTCCAGCGCGCGCTCGGCCTTCAGCCGCACGGCGAACGGATGCGCGCCCCAATACCAGGGCCCGGTCAGCGCCAGCAGCTCCTGGTCGAGCGGTCCGGACAACGGGCGCCACGGCTCCGGAATCCGTGGCTCATGGACGGCCACGATCTCCAGCAGGTCGGCGGCCACCGAGCTGATCGCCGGTCCCGAGGTGCAGTTAGCCAGCGCGATACCGGCGACGTCCTCCTTGGCATCGACCCACAGAGCCGCCAGGAACCCGGGCATCGACCCCGTGTGCCCGGCCAGCTGCCGCCCGCCCCCGGCCGCGCCGCCACCGCTCGTCCCCCCGCCGCTGCTGCGTGCGAGCTGCACGCCCAGGCCGTAGCCCGCATCCCAGGAATCGTGCTCCGGGGCCACCGCGGGGTTCCGCATCTCGGCCACGCTCGCCCCGCTCAGCACCCGGTCGTCGCCTCGCAGCAGGAACGCCGCCCAGCGGCACAGGTCATCCAACGTGGACCACAGCTGCCCCGCCGGGCCCATCAGCCCGGTGTCCTGCGCCGGTTCCGGCAACAGCGCGTCGGCCCACGGGTGTACCGCCCAGCCCCCCGCGTACGGCATCTCCGGCCGCAACGCCGTACGCCCCATGCCCAGTGGCTCCAGCACCTCGCGCCGCAGCACGTCGCCCCAGGCCTTGCCGTCCCGAAGCCGTTCGACGAGCGCGCCCAGCAGCGCGTAGCCGGGGTTGGAGTAGTGGTGCCGCCGACCGGCCGGGAGGCGCTGCGGCCGGTCCCCGAAGAGGTCGGCCCGCTCGGGACGCAGCTCACCCGCCGTCCGCTCCCACCAGGGGCCACGCGCCTCCGCCGCCAACCCCGAGCTGTGCGAGAGCAGTTGGGCGATCGTCGCGTCCGGTACCGGAGTCCCGTCCAGGTGCGTACCGACGGGATCCGACAGGCGCAGCAGCCCTTCGTCGCGCAGCCTCATCACCATCACCGCCACGAAGGTCTTGGTGAGCGAACCGATCCGGTACTGCACATCGCCGTGCGGCGCCTCCCCCGGCACCGACGTCCGGGCGCCGGTCCACACCGCGCGCCCGCCGCGGACGACCGCCCCCATCATCGAAGGTGCCCGCCCGTCGGCCTGCCCGACCGCCAGCCTGCGGAGCAGCTCCCGGCGGGTCTGCGGCAGCAGTTCTCCGTACGCGCCGGGGGCGCCGGGAGCATCGGGCGCAGATCCCACCGTGCGTTCCGGCCCGGCCTGCCCGGCCGGTTCGGGTTCCTGCGACTCCGCGGGCGGTGCGATGGTCATCGTGCTCCTCAGCGGCCGATCCAGCTCTACGGCAGGCGGCTGCCCACCGCGGCTCAGCCTCTCCCGGTCACCGCCCCGGACGCCAGAGCCATCCGGACGCAGCCGACCGTCTGCGCGCGTGATCACCCACTGGGCGCTGGTCGCCATCCTGCTGCGCATCAGCGACACCACCCGCCGGCCCGCTCCGGCGTCCGCCCCCGGCACCCGTGCGCCGGATGCTCACGCAGTCAGAGCAGCGCTGCGGAACGTCCTCCGGTACGCCAGCGGCGACACCCCCAGGACGCTGTGGAGGTGCTGGCGCAGGGATGTGCCGGTGCCGAACCCTGCATGGTGGGCGACGAGGTCGATGGACCAGTCAGTGGTCTCCAGCAGATGGCGGGCGCGTTCGATGCGCTGTCCGGCCAGCCACTGCCCCGGGCTCATCCCGACCTCGTCGCGGAAGCGCCGGCTGAGAGTGCGCACGCTGACGCTGGCGTGGTGGGCGAGCGAGGCCAGTGTCAACGGCTCGCCGAGACGCTCCAGGGCCCACGCCCGGGTGGCAGCGGTGCCGCCGGCCGCCGGCGCCGGAACCGGCTGCTGGATGAACTGCGCCTGGCCGCCGTCTCGCCACGGCGGCACCACACACGATCGGGCCACCTCGTTCGCGACGGCACTGCCGTGGTCACGGCGCACGATATGGACGCAGAGGTCCACTCCGGCGGCCGCGCCTGCCGAGGTCAGCACATCGCCGTCATCGACGAACAGGACGTTCGGGTCGACGCGGGCCGTGGTGAACAGCCGCTGCAGATGGTCGGCCTCCTGCCAGTGCGTGGTGACCGGGCGGCGATCGAGCAGGCCTGCGGCGGCCAGGACGAAGGCGCCGTTGCAAATGGCCACCATGCGTGTGCCGGGCCGGATACGGGACAGCGCCGCCCGCAGCTCGTCGGGGAGCCGCCCTTCCGTGCGGATCGCGCCCAGCGCATGCGAGGGCGGAATGACCACGGTGTCCATGCTCGCGAGGACCGAGGCATCCGCGGTGACGGCGATGTCGTAGTCGGCCTCGGCCCGTACCTGGCGGCCGTCCAGGCTGCAGGTGGTGACGGAGTAGAGCGGCTCTCCCGTGTCGCTGAACGCGGCGCCGAAGATCCGCGCCGGGATCCCCAACTCGAAAGGGATCACGCCGTCGAGGGCCAGCACGCCAACACGATGCATGCCTCGATTCTGCCCGACCGGGCACGACGCCGGGTTGCCCGCTCACCCCGCACGCCCGCCGGAAGGGCCCGGCCCTGCACCTGGCCACCCGCTCACGGGCTTCCCCACCTGTCCGAGCTGCCCGACCCGGCCCTTCTTCCTGGCCTGCCCCCCTTCCTGGCCTGATTCTTTCGAACGGTGGCCATCTGGACACGACTGTCCGGCCGCAGGAGGCGAAAACATGGCCATACGCCGGAACGCGCCGCGCATTTCCCCTGCGCACAGCCGTACCGCCGCATTCCACCGACGCACAGCCGTACCAAGGAGATGTCATGTCCGACGACGCCACCACCACCCCGGGCGCCCCCGCCGCCCCGGCCGTCCCGCAGATGCGCGCCATCAGCCAGGACGCCGCCGGTGGCCCGGAAGTCCTCAAGGTGATCACGACCGACCGGCCGGTGCCGGGACCGACGGAGATCCTGGTCCGGGTGCATGCCGCAGGCGTCAACCCGACCGACTGGAAGACCCGCACCAACGGCGCGTTCATGACCGGAGCCGAGCCGCCGTTCACCCTGGGCTTCGACGTTTCCGGCGTGGTCGAGGCGACCGGCCTCGGCGTCACCCTCTTCGCGCCCGGTGACCGGGTCTTCGGCATGCCCCGTTTCCCCCACCCCGCCGGTGCCTACGCCGAATACGTCACCGGCCCGGCCCGCCACTTCGCCCACCTGCCCGCGAGCCTGGACCACATCCAGGGCGCAGCCGTCCCGCTCGCGGCACTGACCGCCCGGCAGGCGCTCGTCGACACCGCCGACGTACAGCCGGGCCAGCGGGTGCTGATCCACGCGGCGGCCGGCGGCGTCGGACATCTGGCCGTACAGATCGCCAAATCCCTTGGCGCGTACGTCATCGGCACCGCCAGCGAGCCCAAGCACGCGTTCCTGCGCGACCTGGGCGCCGACGAGCTCGTCGACTACACGCAGCAGGACTTCGCGGAAACGGTGCAGGACGTCGATGTCGTCCTCAACACCATCGGGGGCGACTACTGGGCACGGTCACTGCGCACGCTGCGCCCCGGCGGCACCCTCGTCTCCATCCTGCCGCCGGACGACTCCGTCCCCACCCCGCGGGCCGAGGCGGCCGGGGTGCGCGCGCAGTTCCTGCTCGTCGAGCCCGACCGGGCCGGTCTGCGTGCCATCGCCGACCTGATGGACAGCGGCCGGCTCCGGGCTGCCGTCGATGCGGTGATCCCGCTGGAGGAGGCCGCCAAGGCCCACACGCTGGGCGAAACCGGCCGCACCACAGGCAAGATCGTCCTGACGGCGGCCCCGTAGACGCGTGAGGGGGGCGCCCGCCGCCCCCCTTCCGCAGACCGCCGAACCTCGTCACCGGCCCTCGTCACCGGCGTCGGTAGGGTCCAACTCATGACCAAAGAAAGCCAGTCGGTGACCGCCTCGGACTCGTCCGTCACCTTCATCAACGTCTTCGAGATCGCCGCCGACCGCGTCGAGGCGTTCATGGCCCAGTGGCAGGAACGCGCCGCCCTCATGAGCACCAAGCCCGGCTTCATCGACACCCGGCTGCACCGCGCACGGTCCTCGGACGACCGGTTCCAGCTCGTCAATGTGGCCCACTGGGAGAGCCAGGAGGCATGGGAAGCGGCCACGGCGGACCCCGAATTCACCGCACGCACCCGCGCCGCACGCGAGGGCCATGAGGCACCGATCACGGTGAATCCGTCGCTCTACGACGTGGCCGTCGAGTTCACCGCTCCGACGTCCTGACGGCCTCCGCCGCACAGCATCCGCGGCCCGATCCGGGCCGCACAAGGGCCGGCCGCTATGGCCCGCCGGTGTGGGTCTCAGCTTCGCTGTCAGATGGCAGCGCCGTGACCTGCGGTTCTTCTGGTTGTCTCAGGTCGTGTCGCTGAGGTGCTGTCTCAGGGACGTGTCTGTTCCTCAGTGGGGGGCGGGGTCGTGCCAGTGGGAGGGGTCGGGCAAAGCAAGGGCTCCAGCCAGCTTGTGATAGCCCCGTAACAAAGGATCTTGAGCCCTTGAAGCGTCTTTCGAACGTGTGGTGGGGTTCAGGTGTCCGAAAAGATCTTGGAGCGCGACGCGGCGCTTCGCCGCGGCCGGACACGACTCCGGCCGACCGCGGGGCGGGTTCACCAGCCGCGCTCCGCGAGGAGCGGGCCTGTGCGCCGCAGAGGCGCACGCACCACTTCACGTAGGCACGTAAAGGAGAGAAACATGCGCAAGTTCAAGCGCGCAGCAGTCGCCGCCGCCAGCATCCTGGCCTTCTCCGGCATCGGCATCGGAGCCGCCCAGGCCGCCGACCTCCCCTATGTTGAAACGCAGGGCGACCCCGCGACGGACTGCTTCACGAAGGCGACCCAGCGGGAGATGGACATGGGAGCGGGCCACCACGTCACCATCGTCCACTGCGAACGCGACCCCCAGGACCCGGGCACCATGTTTGTCTTCTACCGGGGCTGAGTCACGGGGCGGGTCACCTCCGGCCCTCTCCACCGAGGCCACGGTCTCCTCGGCCGCGCGCACGTCGGAGACCGGACGCCGCACCCGCACCGGAGTTCCGTCGACGTGACGGACGAAGGCGGCCCCTCCCCCCTTGAACGGGGGTGGAGGGGCCGCCTTCGTGCTGCTCGGTGACAGCGATGGTCGGATGGTGGGCGACGGCCACGGCACCTACGCCGAGAGCCTGAACACCGCGCTCCCGTGGAAAGGTCACCCCTCACACCAACCGGAAGAGTGAACGCTCCGAGCTGTGAGTCTCCATGCCGTGGCGTATCGGACTCTGACCCGACATCAGCCCTGAGATTCCGACATGAAATCTGAGACCCCACACCCGCCCACTCAGGTCTGCGCCATGTCCACGAAGCGTGAGTAGTGGCCCTGGAACGCCACGGTGATCGTCGCCGTCGGGCCGTTACGGTGCTTCGCCACGATCAGGTCCGCCTCGCCCGCGCGCGGGGACTCCTTCTCGTAGGCGTCCTCGCGGTGCAGCAGGATCACCATGTCGGCGTCCTGCTCGATCGAACCGGATTCACGCAGGTCGGAGACCATCGGCTTCTTGTCCGTACGCTGCTCGGGGCCACGGTTCAGCTGGGACAGCGCGATGACCGGGAGCTCCAGCTCCTTCGCCAGCAGCTTGAGGTTTCGGGACATGTCCGAGACCTCCTGCTGGCGGCTCTCGGCGCGCTTCGAACCGCCGGACTGCATCAGCTGGAGGTAGTCGATGACCACCAGCTTCAACTCGTTGCGCTGCTTGAGGCGGCGGCACTTCGCGCGGATCTCCATCATCGAGAGGTTCGGCGAATCGTCGATGAAGAGGGGGGCGGCGGAGACGTCCGGCATCCGGCGGGCCAGCCTGGTCCAGTCCTCGTCCGTCATGCTCCCGGAACGCATGTGGTGCAGGGCGACCCGGGCCTCGGCGGACAGCAGACGCATGGCGATCTCGTTGCGTCCCATTTCGAGGGAGAAGATCACGCTGGGGAGGTTGCTCTTGATCGAACAGGCGCGGGCGAAGTCCAGTGCGAGGGTGGACTTACCCATGGCGGGACGTGCCGCGATGACGATCATCTGGCCCGGGTGCAGGCCGTTCGTCAGGGAGTCGAGGTCGGTGAAGCCGGTGGGCACGCCGGTCATCTGGCCCTGGCGTGAGCCGATGGCCTCGATCTCGTCGAGGGCGCCTTCCATGATGTCGCCGAGCGGCAGATAGTCCTCGCTGGTCCGCTGCTCGGTGACGGCGTAGATCTCCGCCTGGGCGCTGTTGACGATCTCGTCGACATCGCCGTCGGCGGCGTATCCCATCTGCGTGATCCGGGTGCCGGCCTCGACGAGGCGGCGCAGCACGGCGCGTTCGTGGACGATCTCGGCGTAGTACTCGGCGTTCGCAGCCGTGGGGACGGACTGGACGAGGGTGTGCAGATACGACGCGCCGCCGACCCGCGCGATCTCGCCCCGCTTGGTCAGCTCCGCCGCGATGGTGATCGGGTCGGCCGGCTCGCCCTTGGCGTAGAGGTCGAGGATCGCCTGATAGACCAGCTCATGGGCGGGCCGGTAGAAATCGTCGCCCTTGAGCACCTCGACGACGTCCGCGATGGCGTCCTTGGACAGCAGCATGCCGCCGAGCACCGATTGCTCGGCATCCAGGTCCTGCGGGGGCACGCGCTCGAAGGCGCCGCCCCAGGAGCCGCCCGATCCGTCGTCCTCGCCGCGGTCCTGGCGGTCGCCGCCGCGGCCCCGGCCCTTTCCGTCGCCCCGGCGGGGGGAGCGGGCGGCCGGCAGCCGGTCGCTCGGACCGGAGTCCACCCAGGGGTCCTCCATGGGCTCGGGCATGCTCACCCCGGCACCTCCTCCCGTCCGCGACGCGGACCTTGCTGTGCTCTTCTTTCTTACGGCACAGCTCTGACAATCGATACGCCCGACTCCGGTTACGGCGCGTCGAGTTCGGACGTTTTCTCAGGTCGGAACAGGCGGCGGGTGCCGGACCACGTTAGGCCCGCCGGGACCGTCCGCCAATCTGGTTATCCACAGGCCGTGTGGATGACGGGCCTCCAGCTGTGGAGAACCCCCCGGATCCTGTGCACGGGCCGGGGGAAACTTCTGTGGACAAGCACACAATCAGCCCGACACCACCTCTCTGACCTGGGGTTTTCTCATCCATAGGCTGTGGGGGAGAAAAACTTCGCCAACCTGTTCAAGATCGCGACAAACGGCGCGGAGAAGGCAACTCCGCACAGCGGAAAGTAAGGACTGCAAGGCAGTTGCGTCTGTTACCTGTGGAAGATTAGATTGAGCGCATGACCCAGGCTCCCGCGACGCCACGGCGCACCGACCGCCGCCACGACCGCGAGATCATCGCACTCGCCCTGCCGGCCTTCGGCGCGCTCGTCGCGGAACCGCTCTTCGTCATGGTCGACAGCGCCGTCATCGGCCACCTCGGCACACCCCAGCTCGCCGGCCTGGGCGTCGCCGCGGCACTGCTGACCACCGCCGTCTCCGTCTTCGTCTTCCTCGCCTACGCCACCACCGCGGCAGTCGCCCGCAGGGTCGGCGCAGGCGACCTCTCCGCCGCCATCCGCCAGGGCATGGACGGCATCTGGCTCGCCCTGCTCCTCGGCGCGGCCGTCATAGCCGTCGTGCTCCCCACCGCACCCTGGCTCGTCGACATCTTCGGCGCATCGGGCACCGCCGCACCGTACGCCACCACCTACCTTCGCATCAGCGCGCTCGGCATCCCCGCGATGCTGGTCGTGCTGGCCGCCACCGGCGTGCTCCGCGGGCTCCAGGACACCAGGACCCCGCTGTACGTCGCCATCGGAGGATTCTCCGCCAACGCCGTACTCAACGTCGCCCTGGTCTACGGCGCCGGCCTCGGCATCGCCGGCTCGGCCTGGGGCACCGTCCTCGCCCAGTGCGCCATGGCCGCCGTCTACCTCGTCGTCGTGATCCGCGGAGCCCGACGGCACGGCGCCTCACTACGGCCCGACGCCGCGGGAATCCGCGCCTCCGCCCAGGCGGGCGTTCCGCTCCTGGTCCGCACCCTGTCGCTGCGGGCCGTGCTGATGATCGCCACCGCGGTGGCCGCCCGGCTCGGTGACGCCGACGTCGCCGCCCACCAGATCGTGCTGACCCTCTGGTCCCTGCTGGCCTTCGCCCTCGACGCCATAGCCATCGCCGGCCAGGCAATCATCGGACGCTACCTCGGCGCGGGGGACCGGGACGGCGCCAGGGCCGCCTGCCGCCGCATGGTGCAGTGGGGCATCGCCTCCGGCCTGGTCCTCGGCGTGCTCGTCGCACTCGCCCGCCCGCTGTTCATCCCCCTGTTCACCTCCGACCCCGCCGTGAAGGGCCCGCTGATGACCACGCTGCTGGTCGTGGCCCTCACCCAACCGGTCTCCGGCATCGTCTTCATCCTCGACGGGGTCCTGATGGGGGCGGGCGACGGCCCGTATCTCGCCTGGGCCATGGTGATCACGCTGGCCCTGTTCGCGCCCGTCGCGCTGGCCGTCCCCGCTCTGGGCGGCGGGCTCACCGCCCTGTGGTGGGCGATGGCCCTGATGATGACCGTCCGCATGCTGACGCTGTGGCTGCGCACCCGCTCCGGCGCATGGATTGTGATCGGGGCCTCGCGCTGAGCCTTCCCGTAACGCCGCGCGCCCGCAGATAATGACCGGGTGCGCGCGCTTGCCAGGAATTCGGTACTGCCCCTGACCCTGGTGGTCATCGGGGCAGCAGCAGTGGTGGGCTACGGCACGGAGGAAACCGACACCAACGACGCCGGGCACAGCAGTTACGGCAAGTCGGGCGAGGCCGGACAGCCGCCCCAGGACCAGGACCCCGCCGCGACGGCCCCCGCCGATGACGGCAGCGCCTACACCCCCCGTCACACCGAGCAGAACGCCCGGATCGGCGCGGTCTTCGAGAAGAGCGATCCCAGCGAGCACTTCTGCACGGCGAGCGTGGTGCAGAGCCAGGGCCGCAACATGCTCATCACCGCCGCACACTGCGCCTACGACAGCGATGCCGGAGCCCCCGTGGACGATCTCGTCTTCGCCCCCGACTACCGCGACGGCGACGGACCCACCGGCCGGTGGAAGGTCAAGAAGGTCGTCGTCGACGACCGCTGGGCCAAGTCGAACGACGAGAACTTCGATGTCGCCTTCCTCGTGCTCGACAAGAAGGACGGCAAGCAGATCCAGGACGAGCTGGGCGGCAACACCCTCGGCATCGACCGCGGCTTCGACGACGAGGTCAAGATCACCGGCTATCCCAGCAGCCGCGACACCCCCATCTCCTGCCGGAACCGCACGACGAAGTTCAGCGACACCCAGCTGCGGATACAGTGCACCGATTTTGAAGGCGGCACGAGCGGCAGCCCCTGGCTCGCCGACTACGACCCCAAGAGCCAGACGGGCACGGTCATCGGCGTCCTCGGCGGCCATGAGGGCGGCGGCGACGAGGACGACATCTCCTACGCGGCGTACTTCAACGACGACATCGCCACGCTCTACCGGCGCGCCCAGGAGAAGGACTGAGGCCGCCGGAGCCGATGGGAACGCGCCGCCTTCAGTGTGCGGAGCACGGCGAAGGGCCGCACCCCGTTCCCGGGGTACGGCCCTTCGGCGTGTACAGCGAAGCTGCGATTACGCGGCGATGACCTCGATGCCGAGCTTCGCAACGACCTCGGCGTGCAGACGCACGGAGACCTGGTGCGCGCCCAGCGTCTTGATCGGCGTACCGAGCTCGACACGGCGCTTGTCGACGTCCGGACCACCGGCAGCCTTGATCGCCGAGGCGACGTCGGCCGGGGTGACGGAGCCGAACAGACGACCCGCTTCGCCGGCACGAACGGCCAGCTTCACGTCGACGCCCTCGAGCTTGCCCTTGATCTCAGTGGCCTGCTCGATCGTGGCGATCTCGCGGATCTTGCGACCCCGACGGATCTGCTCGACGTCCTTCTCGCCACCCTTGGTCCAACGGATCGCGAAACCACGCGGGACCAGGTAGTTACGGGCGTAACCGTCCTTGACGTCAACGACGTCGCCGGCGGTGCCGAGGCCGGAGACCTCGTGGGTGAGGATGATCTTCATTTGTCGGTCACCCTTCCCTTATCGCGCGGTGGACGTGTAGGGCAGCAGCGCCATCTCACGGCTGTTCTTCACGGCCGTGGCGACGTCACGCTGGTGCTGAGTGCAGTTGCCGGTGACTCGGCGGGCACGGATCTTGCCGCGGTCGGAAATGAACTTCCGCAGCAGGTTCGTGTCCTTGTAGTCAACGTAGGAGATCTTCTCCTTGCAGAACACGCAAACCTTCTTCTTAGGCTTGCGAGCAGGCGGCTTCGCCATTATCTCTCTCCAGTGAGTTCAAGAAGTTCATGCTGACGCCCTCAAGGCCCCGGCCGTTGCTCGCGCGGTTTCACGTGAAACCGCGCGGACACGAGCCGCTGTGGGACCTAGAAAGGCGGCTCGTCCGAGTAACCGCCGCCGGAGTTTCCGCCACCCCAGCCACCGCCACCGCCGCCACCCTGCTGGCCACCGCCGGCAGGAGCGTTGGTCGCCCACGGGTCGTCGGCGGGAGCACCGCCGCCGCCCTGCTGGCCGCCGCCACCGGGGCCGCCGCCCCAGCCGCCGCCACCCTGGCCGCCACCGCCCTGCTGACCGCCGCCGAAGCCGCCGCCCTGACCACCGCGACCAGTGGTCTTGGTGATCTTGGCCGTGGCGTTCTTCAAGCTCGCGCCCACTTCCTCGACGTCGAGCTCGTAGACCGTGCGCTTCACGCCCTCGCGGTCCTCGTACGACCGCTGCTTGAGGCGGCCCTGCACGACCACGCGGGTACCCCGCGTGAGGGACTCGGCGACGTTCTCCGCCGCCTGACGCCACACCGAGCAGGTCAGGAACAGGCTCTCGCCGTCCTTCCACTCATTGGTCTGACGGTCGAAGGTGCGGGGAGTCGACGCGACGCGGAACTTCGCGACCGCCGCACCGGACGGGGTGAAGCGCAGCTCGGGGTCGTCGACAAGATTGCCGACGACCGTGATGACGGTCTCGCCTGCCATTAGGGGAACCTCTCGGCGGGTGTGCTGCTGGCTGCTGGTGTTGCTGCTACTCGGACCCGGTTACCGCTGAACGCTTGACGCGGTCAGTGGGTCTCGGGACGGAGGACCTTGGTCCGGAGGACCGACTCATTCAGGTTCATCTGACGGTCGAGCTCCTTGACGACCGCAGGCTCGGCCTGCAGGTCGATGACCGAGTAGATGCCCTCGGGCTTCTTGTTGATCTCGTACGAGAGACGACGACGGCCCCAAGTGTCGACCTTCTCGACCTTTCCGTTGCCCTCACGGACGACGGAGAGGAAGTTCTCGATCAGCGGGGAGACAGCGCGCTCCTCGAGATCGGGGTCGAGGATGACCATCACCTCGTAGTGACGCATGTAGAACCCACCTCCTTTGGACTCAGCGGCCACGGTCGTTCCGTGGCAGGAGGGTCTTGATGCGTTCCGCACCGAGCCCGGCCGGATCATCCGGACAGACATGGGCGCAGACCGTACAGAGTACCTGCCTCAGGGCTTCCGGTTGAAATCCGACCGCTGCACCCCCCAATCTGGAACACAACGGGTGTGAGCGGCGTTACAGTGCGCCGCCCTGTCATCGGAGGTGCCGCATGGCACAGGCAGTACGGACCCAGCGCAGTCTGCTCTCGCTTCTCAACAGCGACGGCAAGGCCCATCCCGTCGAGAACACCATCGTCGCCGTGACGGTCGTACTCGGCGCGATCGCCATCTTCACGACGTTCTCCCCGAGCCTGCACCTGATCAGTTCCTGGGCGGGACTGGTCGGAATCTGCACCGGCGCCTGGGGCCAGTTCATCTCCTCGACGACAGGTGAACGCTTCCTGTTGATCATCGGGCTCGGGGCTTCGGCCGTGGGCTTCTTCCTCGGTATGGCGCACGGCGGACTGTTCGGAGGCCTGATCGGTTAGCGGCCGTACGCGCACGGGCCCGGCGCCCGTACGCCCTCATGGGGCGCTCCCCAGTAGGCTTCGGCGCGAGAGCCGGAGCCCCGACCCTGGGGACACACCTGCCGAGGAGCGCCCCGCATGAGCCTGACCCTGAGGACCATCAGCCGAGAGCAGCATCTGGCATACATCCAGAGCCTGCCCGCGGCTAGCCACATGCAGGTCCCGGCCTGGGCTGACGTCAAGTCCGAATGGCGCGCGGAAAGCCTGGGCTGGTTCGACAAGACCGGCGAGCTGGTCGGCGCCGGCCTGGTCCTCTACCGCCAGGTCCCCAAGGTGAAGCGCTATCTCGCTTACCTTCCCGAGGGCCCGGTCATCAACTGGTTCGCGCCGAATCTGGAGGACTGGCTGCAGCCGATGCTCAGCCACCTCAAGCAGCAGGGCGCGTTCACCGTGAAGATGGGCCCGCCGGTCATCATTCGCCGCTGGGACTCCCCGGCGATCAAAGCCGGCATCCAGGACCCCGACGTCAAGCGCCTGCGCGACGTCGAGGCCACCCACATCGAGCCGCGCGCCTTCGAGGTGGCCGACCAGCTGCGCCGAATGGGCTGGCAGCAGGGCGAGGACGGCGGCGCGGGCTTCGCCGACGTGCAGCCGCGCTACGTCTTCCAGGTGCCGCTGGCCAACCGCTCGCTGGAGGACGTCCACAAGGGCTTCAACCAGCTGTGGCGCCGCAACATCAAGAAGGCCGAGAAGGCCGGCGTCGAGGTCGTCCAGGGCAGCTACGAAGAGCTGGCCGAATGGCAGCGGCTCTACGAGATCACCGCGGAGCGCGACCACTTCCGGCCGCGTCCGCTCAGCTACTTCCAGCGCATGTGGACGTCCCTCAACTCCGAGGACCCCAACCGCATGCGGCTCTACTTCGCGCGCCACGAGGGCGAGAACGTCGCGGCCGCCACGATGCTGATCGTCGGTGGGCACGTCTGGTACTCCTACGGCGCTTCCGCCAACCACAAGCGCGAGGTCCGGCCCTCCAACGCCATGCAGTGGCGGATGCTGCGGGATGCCTACGCGCTCGGCGCCTCGGTCTACGACCTCCGCGGCATCAGCGACTCGCTCGACGAGAACGACCATCTCTTCGGCCTGATCCAGTTCAAGGTCGGCACGGGTGGGCAGGCAGCGGAGTACCTCGGGGAGTGGGACTTCCCGCTCAACAAGCTTCTGCAGAAGGCGTTCGACATGTATATGGCGCGCCGCTGACCGCTTCACCGCACAGTTCGTCCTCTGACACACCCCAGCCACGAGAAAGGTTCCGGGCCCGGCCATGGCGCTCACCCTCTACGTCGACACCGCGCGCTGGCGGGCGCA
This sequence comes from Streptomyces sp. NPDC101393, assembly GCF_044767385.1. NCBI lineage: Bacteria > Bacillati > Actinomycetota > Actinomycetes > Kitasatosporales > Streptomycetaceae > Streptomyces > Streptomyces sp. NPDC101393. The sequence continues at coordinate 322,531 of NZ_JBIWNU010000005.1, forward strand.
TCACCAGAGCGTTCTCCAGCAGTTCCCCGGGCTGGTCCCGGTCTGCAAGGGCAACGGCTACGGCTTCGGCCACGAGCGTCTCGCCGATGAGGCCACCCGCCTCGGTTCCGACATCCTCGCGGTCGGTACCACCTATGAAGCAGCCAGCATCAAGGACTACTTCAGCGGCGATCTGCTCGTCCTGACGCCGTTCCGACACGGCGAGGAGCCGGTGCCGCTGCCCGACCGCGCGATCCGTTCGGTCTCCTCGGTCGAGGGCGTGGGCGGCCTGGTCGGCGCCCGGGTCGTCATCGAGGTCATGAGCAGCATGAAGCGGCACGGCGTCAAGCCGGAGGACCTGCCGAAGCTGGCCACCGCCATCGAGGATGTGCGCCTCGAAGGCTTCGCCATCCACCTGCCGCTGGACCGCACCGATGGCTCCGACGCGGTCGAGGAAGTCATCGGCTGGATGGACCAACTCCGCGCCGCCCGCCTTCCGTTGCACACGATGTTCGTCAGCCATCTCAAGGCCAATGAACTCGCCCGCCTCCAGCAGCAGTTCCCGCAGACCCGCTTCCGCGCGCGGATCGGTACGCGGCTGTGGCTGGGCGATCACGACGCCACCGAGTACCGCGGCTCGGTGCTCGACGTCACGCGTGTCGCCAAGGGCGACCGCTTCGGCTACCGCCAGCAAAAGGTGGCCTCCGACGGCTACTTGGTCGTGGTGGCCGGCGGTACCTCGCACGGCGTCGGCCTGGAGTCACCCAAGGCCCTGCACGGCGTGATGCCGCGCGCCAAGGGTGTGGCCCGCGCCGGTCTGGCAACGGTCAACCGCAACCTCGCCCCCTATGTGTGGGCCGGCAAGCAGCGCTGGTTCGCGGAGCCCCCGCACATGCAGGTGTCGATCCTGTTCGTTCCCGCGGACGCACCGGAACCGCAGGTGGGCGAGGAGTTGGTGGCCCATCTGCGGCACACCACCACACAGTTCGACCGCATCGTGGACCGCTGAGCGAACGCTCGGGTTCCGCAAGCAAGCGAAAGGGCCCGGGGCCGCAGACATGTTCTGCGGCCCCGGGCCCTTGCCCATGCGGTGGTTCAGTCCCGGGCCACTCCCCAACGCACCTGTGGCTCGGCCTGAAAGTGCATCGCGTGCCGGGGTTCGTGGTGTCCGCGGCCGAGCACGAATACATCCGGTGCCCGGTCCAGGACGCCGCCCGACGGATCGTCGTCACCGTCCCTGCGGACCACATCCCGCTCCGGCATCAAGATGTCCCGTACGACCACCGCGCACAGGTAGAGCGTGCCCAACAGGTGCAGGACGATGGCCAGTTGATAGCCCTCCAGGGGGAGGCCCTGATGCTTGTCCTCGTTGCCCGTATAGGCCAAGTACAGCCAGATCCCCAGGAAGTACATGACCTCGCAGGCCTGCCAGATCAGGAAGTCCCGCCAGCGTGGCCTTGCCAGCGCCGCGAGCGGCACCAACCACAGCACGTACTGCGGCGAGTAGACCTTGTTGGTGAGGATGAACAGCGCTACGACCAGGAAAGCCAGCTGCGCGAAGCGCGGCCGACGCGGCGCGTACAGAGTCAGCATCGCCAGAGCCCCGCAGCCCACGATCATCAGCAGCGTGGCCCAGGTGTTGGCGGTGTCCTTGTCGAGGGGAACATCGAAGCGCTGGGAGATCAGCAGCCAGATCGACCCGAAGTCGATCGGTCGCTCCTGGCTGAAGGTGTAGAACTTCGCCCAGCCCTCACGGATGTGCAGCCCCGCCCGGTCGTCGTACGCGATCATCACCGGCAGGTTGACCACGAGCCAGGACCCCACCGCACCGGCCAGGGACTTCAGGAACGGGCGCCACGTTCCCGCACGCCAGCACAGCAGCAGCAGCGGGCCCAGAAGCAGCGCCGGATAGAGCTTGGCCGCGGTCGCCAGCCCGATCAGGATGCCGGCAGCCACCGGGCGGCTGCGGGACCACATCAGCATCCCGGCGGCCGTCAGAGCGATCGCCAGCAGATCCCAGTTGATGGTGGCGGTGAGGGCGGCGGCGGGCGCCAGCGCGACGAGGAGACCGTCCCAGGGCCGCCGCCGGTGCGTACGCGCCACACACACCGCGACGATGACGGCGCAGACCATCAGCATGCCGGAGTTGACCAGCCAGTAGACCTGTTCAGGGGCGTGGTCCTGGGACCCTCCCCGGTGAGGCGTCAGCCAGGAGGCGGCCTCCATGAAGAGGCCGGTCAGCACGGGGTATTCGAGATACTCCATGTCGCCCGGCAGCCGGTCGAAGTACGGGATCAGCCCGTCGGCGAAGCCTCGGCCGCCATACAGATGGGGGATATCGGAGTAGCAGGCATGGGTGTATTGGCTCGTGGCGCCGAAGAACCAGCCGCCGTTGTAGCAAGGCAGCTTCTGCACCATGCCGAGCGCGAACATCCCGATGGCGACGAGCGCGATCAGCCGCACCGGCGTCAGCCAGCTCGTCCCGAGCAGCGCACGCCTGCCGATCGGCCCTCCGATGAGCTCGCTGCCGGCCGCCGCCACCTCATCCCGCCGCGTCGGCCGTACGCGCTCGTCCTGTCCCACGCTCTTCATGAGCCCATCCTGCCGTACTGCACCTGACCGAACGCGGCGAAGCCCCCGCCCGGTCAAGCCGGGCGGGGGCTTCGCCTCTCTACGTTTCACGTGAAACGACGTACGTGTTTCACGTGAAACGGTCGGCGATCTTTGGCGTCAGCCGCTGGGGCCGCCGAACAGGCCTCCGCCGGAATCTCCACCGCTGGTACCCGGGTCAGGCGGAGGAGTCGTGTTCCCTCCGGTATCGCCACCCGGTCCGCCGGTGCCACCAGTGGTCGTCCCACCGTTGTTCTGGCAGTTGATGTCCCAGTCGGCGCACGTCTCGGTCGGAGTGGGACTCGGACTGTTCGACGGGGAAGAGGAACCGCTGGGCTTCCCGGACGGCGTCTCACTCGGCTTCTGCGTCGGCGAGGGAGTCGGCTTGGGCGTCGGCATGCCGGCCTCGTTCGCCACCTGGCCGAGGGGCAGGGCAGGCTCGAACTGTGCGTACGGAACGTTCGCCTTCAGCATGTACTCGGTCCACACCTCCGTCGGAAGTGCTCCACCGTGGATGGAGTCGAAGCCACCGACGCCGTTCATCGAGAGCTGGCGGGGATTCTTCGGGTCCTCACGGAACATCGTGACGGACGTCGAGAGCTTCGGGGTGTAGCCCACAAACCAGGCCGACTTGTTCTCGTCGGTGGTTCCGGTCTTGCCCGCAGCCGGCTTCCCCAGCCGCTTCGCGTCCTTCGCCGTGCCGTTCTGAATGACGTTCTGCAGCACCTTGGTCACGTTGTTGGCGATGTTGCGGTCCATCGCCGTTTCCTGCTTCGGCGGATCAAACCCCTGCTCGACCTCGCCCCCGCGCTTGACCTCGGTCACCGAATACGGTTCGACCTTCGTCCCCGAATCGGCGAACGTCGCGTAGGCGTTGGCCATCCGGATCGCACTCGGGGTGGACGTGCCCAGGGCGAAGGACGGGTTGAGGTTCTTGTCGAAGCTCTCTTCCGAGATCCCCGCGGCGTGCGCCATGTCCCGCACCTTGTCCATCCCGACATCCATGCCGAGCTGCACGAACGGGGTGTTGACGGACTGCTCCATCGCCTTGGTCAACGAGATGTAGCCCCAGGGATGGTTACTCTCGTTCTCCTGGTAGAAGGGCGAGTTGTCTCGCTTCCGGACGTAGTCGCCGTCCGCGCTCTTCACCTTGAGATGGTCGTTGCCGTTGTACTTGCTGTCCACGGAGAGCGGCTGATGCTGGCTCGCCGGCGTTCCGTCCTTCATCGCCGCAGCGAGGACGAACGGCTTCCAGGTCGAGCCGACAGGCACACCGAACGTATCGGCGTTGTTGCTGAAGTGGCCCTTGTCATAGCCCTCACCGCCGTACAGGGCGACGATCTTCCCGTCCCCCGGCACCACGGAAGCCGCGCCGAACTGCACATACTTGTCCTTCGCGCGCTCGTCAGGATCGATGTAGCGCTTGTTGACCTTCTTCACCGAATCTTCGAGCTTGCTGACCTTCGACTCGTCGAAGGTCGTCCGGATCTGGAAGCCGCCCCTGTCGAACTCCGGCTCAGTGATGCTGGAGTTCTTCAGGACGTACTTCTTGGCGGTGTCCATCAGATAGCCGATCTGACCGCTCTTGCTGGCCACCGGCTTCGGCTCATCCGGCGTCGGGAACTTCCCCCGGTAGGAGTCCCGCTTCGCCTTCGACAGAAGACCGTTCTCCACCTCACGGTCGAGGATCCAGGACCAACGCGCCTTGGCGCGCTTGGTGTTCGCCGCCTTGGAGGAGTTCGGCCCGGTACCACCGGACGGGTCGTAGAGGTCCGCGCCCTTGAGGACGGTCGCCAGCATGGCGCTCTCGTCCGGCTTCAGGTCGAAGGCGTCCTTGCCGTAGTACGCCTGCGCAGCCGCCTGGAGCCCGTAGGCGCCGCGACCGTAGTAGCTGGTGTTGAGGTAACCCTGGAGGATTTTCTCCTTCGGCTCGTCCGCGCCCACCTTTATCGAGATGAACAGTTCCTTGAACTTGCGGTCGAGCGTCTGGTTCTGGTTCAGCATCGCGTTCTTGACGTACTGCTGCGTGATGGTCGAACCGCCCTGGGTGTCTCCGCCCTTGGCCATGTTGAACAGCGCACGCGCGATGCCCATGGGGTCAACACCCGAGTCGTCCCAGAACGTGGCGTTCTCTGCCGCGATCGCCGCGTTCTGCATCGAAACGGGAATCTGGGCGAAGTCGAGGTTCTGCCGGTTCGCCTTGCCGTCCCGCGCCATGACCTTGCCGTTGGACCAGAGGTAGACGTTGTTCTGCTGCTTGGCTGCCAAGCTCTCGTCGGGCACGTGCACGAGCGCCAACGCCACGCCGGACGCCCCGACGATCAGCCCGACGAACCCGATGGCCAGGCTCGTGACCTGCTTCCAGGACGGCACAAAGCGACGCCACCCGGAGCGATTGGCCCTCGGGTAGTCGATGAGGCGCTTCTTGGCCGGCTTCCCGCTGCCGCGCCCACGCCCCCGGCCTCCTTCGGAACCGCTTCCGCCACCACCGGTGCGCCGGCCCCCACCACCGTGGCCGCCTGCGCCGCCTCCGGATGACATCTCAGCGGCGTCGGGCGCCCGTCGGCGGCTGCCACGCTGTGCCGCCCGGCGGGCCTCGGCCCGCCCTCCTGACGGCCGCTCCTGCCCATAAGGCTCGGAGTTGGGCGGAGGGCCGGCAGCGGAGCCGCGGGAAGGCGCCGCGCGGCGCCCTTGTGGCTGCTGCGCGGCGCGTCGGGCCGCGGCGCGTCCGCCACCCTGCGGTGGTGGCGGTTTGCGACGGTGCTCGCTCATGGAACGGATACTCCTCGGGCAGGCGCGCTATCTCGTCGCCTGAAGGCGGCAGTTGTCTTCAGGTCCCCCCGATGCACGACCCGCTCCTGACGCGCGAGCCGCACTACACCGAGGACAGGGACGCCACATATTGGCCCACGGTTCCCGGCAGTCTGCATGCGGCACAGACTACGCACGGCCAAAACCTCCCCAGTGTTGAAATTCACTCCAAATCAGTCAGGTTGGGTAGGACGAATCAGTGATGTGACGCCGTTCACCGTCCGACTGCTTGTCCCACCCGGTCCGCCGTTCTATCGTCTGGATGTATCGAGTCGATACATCAGCACGAGATAAAGAACGCACGAGGCCAAGGAGGCAGAGGATGAGCCGACGCTCAGGCATCCTCGAATTCGCCGTCCTCGGCCTGCTGCGCGAGTCCCCGATGCACGGCTATGAGCTGCGAAAACGGCTCAACACCTCACTCGGGGTATTCCGTGCGTTCAGCTACGGCACCCTCTACCCCTGCCTCAAGGCGCTGGTCGCAAGCGGCTGGCTCATCGAGGAGACGGGTGGTCCCCCGGAGGGCGCACCCGCTGCTGCGCTGACAGGGCGCCGAGCGAAGATCGTCTACCGATTGACCACTGCGGGCAAAGAACACTTCGAGGAGCTGCTCGCCCACTCCGGGCCGGATGCGTGGGAGGACGAGCACTTCGGCGTCCGCTTCGCATTCTTCGGCCAGACGTCGCGAGACGTACGGATGCGCGTGCTGGAAGGCCGCCGCACCCGGCTGGAGGAACGCCTCGAAAAGATGCGTACCTCTCTGGCCCGGAGCCGTGAGCGGCTCGACGACTACACCCTCGAACTGCAGCGCCACGGCATGGAATCCGTGGAGCGCGAAGTCCGTTGGTTGAACGAGCTCATCGAGAGTGAACGCGCCGGGCGCGATCAGCGCGCTCCGGAACCCGCAGAGCAGGACACGAAGGACCAGTCAGGAGATACGGGCGGCCTGCCCCGGCACCGGGGTGGTACCCGGCCGGATCCGTCCGATGACACCACCACATGAGGTTCTGCTGTGCAGATCCTCATCGAGAACACAGGGAGCAACCGGAATGGGTTCGGTTCGCGTAGCCATCGTAGGCGTGGGCAACTGCGCCGCCTCGCTGGTACAGGGCGTCGAGTTTTACAAGGATGCCGACCCGGACAGTCGTGTGCCCGGCCTCATGCATGTGCAGTTCGGCGACTACCACGTGCGTGACGTCGAGTTCGTGGCTGCCTTCGATGTCGACGCCAAGAAGGTCGGCCTCGACCTCTCGGACGCCATCGGCGCCAGCGAGAACAACACCATCAAGATCTGCGACGTGCCGAACGCCGGCGTGACGGTCCAGCGCGGCCACACCCTCGACGGTCTGGGCAAGTACTACCGGATGACGATCGAGGAGTCCGAGGAGACCCCGGTCGACATCGTCCAGGTCCTCAAGGACAGGGAGGTGGACGTTCTCGTCTGCTACCTGCCCGTCGGCTCCGAGGACGCCGCGAAGTACTACGCGCAGTGCGCCATCGACGCCAAGGTCGCGTTCGTCAACGCCCTCCCGGTCTTCATCGCCGGCACCAAGGAGTGGGCGGACAAGTTCACCGAGGCCGGCGTCCCGATCGTCGGTGACGACATCAAGTCCCAGGTCGGCGCCACGATCACGCACCGCGTGATGGCCAAGCTCTTCGAGGACCGGGGCGTCATCCTGGACCGCACGATGCAGCTGAACGTCGGCGGCAACATGGACTTCAAGAACATGCTCGAACGCGAGCGCCTGGAGTCCAAGAAGATCTCCAAGACGCAGGCCGTCACCTCCCAGATCCGCGACCGCGAAATGGGCGAGGACAACGTCCACATCGGCCCGTCGGACTTCGTGGCCTGGCTCGACGACCGCAAGTGGGCCTACGTCCGCCTTGAGGGCCGCGCCTTCGGCGACGTCCCGCTGAACCTCGAGTACAAGCTGGAGGTCTGGGACTCCCCGAACTCGGCAGGCGTCATCATCGACGCACTGCGCGCCGCGAAGATCGCCAAGGACCGGGGCATCGGCGGCCCGATCCTCTCCGCCTCCTCGTACTTCATGAAGTCGCCGCCGGTGCAGTACTTCGACGACGAGGCGCACGAGAACGTCGAGAAGTTCATCCGGGGCGACGTCGAGCGCTGAGGCACCCGACGCACCTCCCTTCGCAGGCCTCCGGGTATCTCGCCCGGAGGCCTGCGGGCTGTGTGAGGCTGGGCCCATGCATGCTGTGAGCGATCTCCGCGTATTACTTCACCTACGCGACTTCCGTTCACTGCTGGCCGCGCGGCTGCTCTCCCAAGCGGCCGACGGTGTCTTCCAGGTCGCGCTCGCCACCTTCGTCGTCTTCTCACCGGAGAAGCAGTCCTCACCTGCGGCCATCGCCTCCGCCATGGCGATCCTGCTGCTCCCGTACTCCCTTCTCGGCCCCTTCACCGGTGTGCTGCTCGACCGCTGGCGCCGTCGCCAGGTCCTCCTGCACGGCAATCTGCTGCGCACCGTGCTGGCCATGGTCACCGCGGCGCTGATCGTCGCCGACGTTCCTGAGGGGCTCTTCTACGCGTCGGCGCTCTCCGTGACAGCCGTCAACCGCTTTGTGCTGGCCGGGCTTTCGGCCGCGCTCCCCCGAGTCGTCGACAATGACCAGCAGCTCGTCATGGCCAACTCCGTTGCGCCGACGGCCGGAACGCTCGCCGCGACGGCCGGCGGCGGCCTCGCCTTCGCTGTCCGGCTCGTCGGCTCGGACGTCGACGCGGTCGTCGTGCTGCTCGCCGCTGCCCTCTACCTCTGCTCCGCCCTCACCGCCCTACGGATGACACCCGGCCTGCTCGGACCGGACCCCGCACGACTCCAACCGCGCCTGAAAGAAGCACTGTTGAGCACAGTGCGGGGGCTCGTCGCCGGGCTTCGCCACCTCGCGGAACGCCGTACCCCGGCCCGCGCCCTGGCGGCCATGACCGTGATCCGCTTCTGCTACGGAGCTCTGACGGTCATGGTGCTGATGCTGTGCCGGTACGCCTGGGCCGACGACGAATCCGACGGACTGGCCCTGCTCGGCATCACGGTCGCGGTGTCGGGCGCCGGGTTCCTCGTGGCTGCCCTGGTCACCCCCTGGGCCGTCGAGCGGCTCAGCGCATTCGGCTGGATCGCCTGCTGCGCCGCCCTGGGCGCGGTGTTGGCGCCGGCGCTGGGCCTGTTCTTCCAGCCGGGACCGATGCTGACAGCGGCGTTCGTGCTCGGCCTCAGCACCCAGGGCACCAAGATCTCCACGGACACCGTGGTGCAGTCGTCGGTCGACGATTCCTTCCGCGGCCGGATCTTCGCCATCTACGACGTGCTGTTCAATGTCGCCTTCGTCGGCGCCGCCGCAGTCGCGGCCCTCATGCTGCCGCCGGACGGAAGGTCCGCCGCACTCCTGGCAGTTGTGGCCGGCCTTTACGCGGTGGTCGCCGCGGCAATGGTCCGCTTTTGGCGCCGTTAGGCGTCGTTGCTCCGCGCCGGCAGGGGACCCAGCCGCTGCAACGCCACCACCGGACCAGATACCTTACGGGCGTCATACACGCGCCGAAAAACATCAAAAAAACAGGGGGACTCCCATGACCATGCCGCCACCGCCACAGGGGCAAAACCCGTATGGCCAGCAGCCGTACGGACAGAACCCGTACCCGCAGGCTCCGCAAGCGCCCTACGGTCAGCCTCGGGGTGGTTATGGGTACCCGCAGCAGCAGGCGCCGTACGGGCAGCAGCCGCCGCCGGGATACCCCCAGGCTCCGCAGCAGCCCTACATGCAGGGCGGAGCGCCGGTTCCCCCGCAGCGCTCGGGTGGCGGCCGTTCCCCCAAGACGATCCTCAAGGGCATCGGCGTGGGCATCTGCGTGATCATCGCGGCGGTCTTCTGGGTGAGCAGCTGGAACGACGCGGACACCGCCGAGGCCGGCGACTGCATGAAGAACAACGGCAACCAGATCGACCCGGATCTCGAGGTGGTCGACTGCGGCACCTCGGAGGCCAAGTACAAGGTGAAGGAAGTCCACACGGACACCACCGACGCCACGCTGTGCCCCGCGGGCACGATCCCTTACACCGAGAGCCAGCACCGCCGGCGGGGTTCCGACACCCGCTTCGTGCTCTGCCTGACGAACGAGAAGTAGGGCCCGACGAAGGCCCTGCCTCCGAGGGAAGCGGTGTTTCACGTGAAACACGGCGATGCAGCAGCCGCCGGTTTCACGTGAAACAACCGCACGGGTCCGCCCGGGGCCGGATCAGCCCTGCGCGGCCCACCACTCCTTGAGAACCGCCACCGCGGCCTCCCGCCCCATCGGGCCATGCTCGAGACGCATTTCCAGCAGGTGTTTGTACGCCTTGCCGACCTCCGGCCCCGGGGCGATGTCGAGAATCTGCATGATGTCGTTGCCGTCCAGGTCCGGACGGATCGCATCCAGCTCTTCCTGCTCCTGAAGCTGCGCGATCCGGTCCTCCAGCCCGTCATAGGCCCGCGACAGCGCATTGGCCTTGCGCTTGTTGCGGGTGGTGCAGTCCGAGCGGGTCAGCTTGTGCAGCCGTCCGAGCTGCGGACCGGCATCCCGCACATAGCGACGGACCGCCGAGTCGGTCCACTCCCCGGTCCCATAGCCGTGGAAGCGCAGATGCAGCTCCACCAGCAGCGTGACGTCCTTGACCATGTCGTTGGAGTACTTCAGCGCGGTCATCCGCTTCTTGGTCATCTTCGCGCCCACCACCTCGTGGTGATGGAAGGAGACCCGACCGTCCTTCTCGAAGCGACGCGTCTTGGGCTTGCCGATGTCATGCAGGAGGGCCGCCAGCCGCAGCACAAGGTCGGGGCCGTCCTCCTCCAGGTCGATCGCCTGCTCCAGAACCGTCAGCGAGTGCTCGTAGACATCCTTGTGACGGTGATGCTCGTCACGTTCCAGGCGCAGCGCCGGCAGCTCAGGCAGCACCCGCTCGGCGAGCCCGGAATCGACGAGAAGGCTCAGCCCCTTGCGTGGATGGGGCGCCAGGACCAACTTGTTCAGCTCATCCCGCACCCGCTCGGCAGAGACGATGTCGATGCGCTCGGCCATCTCCTTCATCGCGGCGACGACCTCGGGGGCGACCTCGAAGTCCAGCTGAGCGGCGAAACGGGCGGCCCGCATCATCCGCAGCGGATCGTCGGAGAAGGACTCCTCCGGCGTCCCAGGGGTCCGCAGCACCTGGGCTGCCAGATCCTCGAGACCCCCGTGCGGGTCCACGAACTCCTTCTGCGGCAGCAGTACGGCCATCGCGTTCACCGTGAAGTCACGACGGACCAGGTCATCCTCGATCGAGTCGCCGTAGGAGACCTCCGGCTTCCGCGAGGTGCGGTCGTACGCCTCCGAGCGGTAGGTCGTGACCTCGATGTCGAACGAGCTCTTCTTGCAGCCGACGGTGCCGAAGGCGATACCGACCTCCCACACGGCGTCCGCCCAGGGCCGGACGATCTTCAGGACGTCCTCGGGACGGGCATCGGTGGTGAAATCCAGGTCATTGCCGAGCCGGCCGAGCAGCGCGTCACGCACCGAACCGCCGACCAGGGCAAGCGTGAACCCGGCCTCCTGGAAGCGGCTGGCCAGGTCGTCCGCGACGGGAGACACCCGCAGCAGCTCACTCACGGCGCGGCGCTGTGCGTGGCTCAGCGTGTTCGTGGACTGCGGAGTCCACTCGGGCTGCGGGGCGGCGATGTCATTGTTGGCGTTCGGCACAACAGAACAGGGTACGTGGCCCAGCCGTTCGAAGCGTCACGTTAAACAGGGGGCAGCTGTCCGGCCGCCGTTCCCACGATCATGTGGAGCAGTCCCCGGCACCACGCCACAGCGGGCCTCGTTACCATGCGTGGACGCACATTCCGACGACCACACACGACGACGAGGGACGGGCGAGCGCGTGGCCGAGGCGGCAGGGTTCCAGGGGACTGAACGGCCGCGTGGTCGATGGCTGCGAAGGACCGTGGCGCTGCTCACAGGAGTGCCCCTCCTCGTGGTGCTGATGCAGGTCCCGCACACCTCCTCCGCGCAGGCGGCCCCCACGGGCTCGCGCACCGTCGACGTGAGCATCGAGTCGATGTCCCCGTCCGCCCCCGCGAAAGCCGACACCGTCAAGCTCTCCGGCACGCTGACCAACGACGGCAGCAGCACGGTCACCGGCGCGCATGTCGGGATGAACCTCGGCCCGTCGCTCAGCGGCCGCAGCTCCATCGACACCGTGTCCCGGCGCACCGGGTATCTGCCCGGTACGGACGGTGAAGAGGTCGACGGGCACAGGGAGAAGATCGCCCCCCTGAAGCCGGGCGCCAGCCGCTCCTTCAGCATCAGCGTGCCGGTCAAGGACCTCGACCTCGATGACGACGGGGTGTACCAGCTCGGCGTCTCCCTCTCCGGGCGCACCCAGTCCGCCCCCTACAACCAGGTCCTCGGCTTCGACCGGACCTTCCTGCCCTGGCAGGAAGCGGACGCGGACAAGAAGACGCAGCTCACCTACATGTGGCCGCTGATCTCCGCCACCCATCTCACCGCCGAGACCGCCGCCGACACCGACGCCGAGCAGACCCCGGTCTTCCGCAACGACGACCTCGCCGCGGAACTCGCCCCGGGAGGCCGGCTGCATCAGATGGTCGCGCTGGGCAAGGACCTGCCGGTGACTTTCGTCATCGATCCCGACCTGCTGGCCACCGTCGACGCGATGACCAGGACCTACAAGGTCGGCAGCCCGGACGGCCCCGCGGGCAAGAACCAGGCAGTCGCCAAGCAGTGGCTGAACGACCTCGAAGAAGCGGTGAAGACGCACGAGGTGGTCGCGCTGCCGTTCGCCGACCCCGACCTGGCCTCGCTCGCTCACCACGGCAAGACGGTCCCGGGCTCGCTCAGCCACCTCGGCCCCGCCACAGAACTGGCCTCGAAGACCGTGGACACGATCCTTGGGGTCAAACCGCGTACGGACTTCGCCTGGCCCGTCGACGGAGCCATCGACTCCTCGATCGTTGATGTCGCCACGTCGGCCGGTGCACACAACGTCATCACCCGCAGTGACAGCCTGCGGGAGGCCGGCGGCCTGCCGTACACCCCGACGGCCGCCCGGCCCATCGGCGGCGGCAACAGGGCGATCGTCGCCGACGAGCGGCTCTCCCAGGCCTTCGACGGGGATATGTCGAAGAGCGGGCAGGCCACCCACGCGGTCCAGAAGTTCCTCGCCCAGACCCACATGCTCAGTCTCCAGGACCCGGAGAAGCAGCGCAGCATCGTCGTGGCGCCGCAGCGCATGCCGTCCGCGAGCCAGGCGCGCGCCATGGCGACCGCCCTGCGGAGCCTGGAGGGCGGTCGCTGGACACAGCCGCTGAACCTCAGCGGCGCCGCCAAGGCCGAGCCGGACTCCGCAGCCACCCGCCGTGTGCCGAGTGCCGCGTCCTACCCGGCCTCGCTGCGCAGGCAGGAACTCCCCGTCGAAGCCTTCCGGCAGATCCAGGACACCCAGTCCGCGCTGGACGAATTCCGGGTCATCCTGGCTCAGCCGGAGCGCGTGGTGACCCCCTTCGGCAACGCCATAATGCGTGAGATGTCGACGGAATGGCGTGGTGACGCCGCCGGCGCGGCCTCGTTCCGGAAGTCCGTACGCAACTACCTCGACAGCCTCACCAAGAAGGTCCGCCTGATCCAGAAGTCGGACGCGACGCTCTCCGGTCGTAGCGCGACGATTCCGGTGACGGTCCAGAACAACCTCCTCCAAGGCGTCGAGGGCATGACGCTGAGGCTGACCTCCTCGCAGCCCAACCGTCTGGACGCGGGGAAGCCTCAGCAGATCAAGGTGGAAGGCGGCCACAGCCAGTCGTTCAAGTTCGACACCACGGCGAACGCCAACGGCCGGGCATATGTGACCGCCCAGCTCTACACAGCGGACGGCAAGCCCTACGGTGGCCCGATGACGTTCAAGGTGAACGTCACCGAGATCACCGTGACCGTCATGCTCGTCATCGCGGGCGGTGTCCTGCTGCTGGTTCTCGCCGGACTGCGGATCTACCTCAAGCGCAAGCGGGGGACCGACGAGGGCGGCGAGGACGGTACCGACGGCGACGACGGCGACGGTTCCGATGGCGAGGAAGGCTCGGACGGCGACAACGGCGGCACGGACGGCGACGCACCCGAGCAGCCGAGTGACCCCCCGCCGGACACCGGTTCGGAAAGCTCGGACCCCTCCGGCTCAGGTGAGAAAGTGGACCGTTGATACATGGTGGGGCCGGATGGCCGGCGACGGATGAGGTGGGGCAGCGATGAATGCGCCGTACGACGGTGACCGCGGCCGGGACGCCGGTGGCGAACCGGCAGGGCCGGTCCCTCCCACGCCCCAGGCGCCCGCGCACGAGGCCCCCTACCCCCCGGAACCGCACGGTCAGGACCCTTACGTCCAGGATCCGTATCTCCAGGACGCGTACCGAAACGACCCGCACCGCGCCCAGGACCCGGCGGCCCAGGACCCGGTGACCGAGGCGCTCTACGACCGGGCCGCACACCCCCCGCCGCCTCCCGGACAGGTCGCGCACCCGCTCTACCACCAGCCTCCCGCAGCGCAGCACACCCCCGACCCGCAGTTGTGGGCCGCTCCGCCGGCACCCGAGCCGCAGGGCCCGACGCGCAATCTCCCGTACGGCGATGCCGCCGCCACGACCCAGTTCGTGGGCGTCGACGACCTGATCACTCAGGCCGCGGAGGAGCGTCCTGAGCCCGACGCGTTCGCGCATCTCTTCCGGGATCAGCAGCCGTACGAGCCACAGCGCCCCGCGACGCCTCCCGTCGGCCCGCCCGTGCCCGCCGACGGGGGCACTGAGGCCGTACCCACGCAGCCGGCCGGGACGCCGGAGCCCTCCCCTGTGGCGGCCGCCGGCAAGCCGTCCGGTGGCCGGGCCTCCAGCCTGCTCAAGTCCAGCGCGGTGATGGCCGCGGGCACGATGGTCTCCCGTCTCACCGGCTTCATCCGCTCGGCGCTGATCGTCGCGGCGCTGGGCGGCGCGGTGCTCGGCGACTCCTGGCAGGTCGCCTACCAGCTTCCGACGATGATCTTCATTCTGACCATCGGCGGCGGCCTGAACTCCGTGTTCGTCCCGCAGCTCGTGCGCGCGATGAAGGAGGACGACGACGGCGGCGAGGCCTACGCCAACCGGCTGCTCACGCTGGTCATCGTGATCCTCGGTGCGCTCACGGTCCTGGCGGTGTTTGCCGCACCGCTCCTGGTGAAGCTGGTCTCCTTCGACATCTCCCGTGACCCGGCGGCCAACGAAGTCGCGGTCGCCTTCACTCGCTACTGCGTGCCCACGATCTTCTTCATGGGCCTGCATGTCGTGATGGGCCAGATCCTCAACGCCCGCGGCCGCTTCGGCGCGATGATGTGGACCCCGGTCCTCAACAACATCGTCATGATCGCCACCTTCGGCCTGTTCATCGTGGTCTACGGCACCGCGAAGACCTCGGACATCGGCGTCACCACCATCCCCGCCGACGGCATCCGGCTCCTCGGGCTCGGCACCCTCCTCGGTCTCGTCGTCCAGGCCCTGGCGATGATCCCGTACCTGCGGGACGCCGACTTCAAGCTCCGGCTGCGCTTCGACTGGCGCGGCCACGGCCTGGGCAAGGCGGCCAGGCTCGCCAAGTGGACCGTTCTGTTCGTCCTCGCCAACCAGGCGGGCGTCCTCGTCGTCACCCAGCTCTCCACCTGGGCGGGCAACACCGCCGCCCAGCAGGGCCACCCGGGCACCGGTTTCATCTCCTACGCCAGTGCACAGCTGATCTGGAACATGCCGCAGGCGATCATCACCGTCTCCGTGATGGCGGCGCTGCTACCACGCCTGGCGCGATCCGCCCACGACGGTGACACCGGAGCGGTCCGGGACGACATGTCCCAGGGGCTACGTACCTCCGCGGTCGCCATCGTCCCGATCTCGTTCGGCTTCCTCGCCCTCGGTATCCCGCTCTGCACCCTGGTCTACGGCTCGTCCGGCGCCGGCGTCGTGATGGGCTACATGCTGATGGCCTTCGGGATCGGCCTGATCCCGTTCTCGGTGCAGTACGTCGTCCTGCGCGCCTTCTACGCGTACGAGGACACCCGCACCCCCTTCTACAACACGGTGATCGTTGCCGCCGTCAACGCCGTCGCCTCGGCACTGTGCTTCCTGGTCCTGCCCGCGCGCTGGGCCGTGGTCGGCATGGCGGCCTCCTACGGCCTCGCTTACATCATCGGCGTCGGTGTGGCCTGGCGCAGGCTGAGCAAGCGG
The DNA here is from genome assembly GCF_044767385.1 of Streptomyces sp. NPDC101393. Classification (NCBI taxonomy): domain Bacteria; kingdom Bacillati; phylum Actinomycetota; class Actinomycetes; order Kitasatosporales; family Streptomycetaceae; genus Streptomyces; species Streptomyces sp. NPDC101393. The sequence continues at coordinate 338,209 of NZ_JBIWNU010000005.1, forward strand.
ATGGGCGGCGATCTCGACACCGCGCACATCGTCCGGACGTACGCACGGCTGGCCGGCGCCAGCATCCCGGCCACGATCATTGCCGGGGCCGCGGTGTTCGGCATCATGCACGGCCTCGGCAGCGGATTCCTCGGGTCGCTCGCGGCCCTCATCGGCGGCAGTGCCGCACTTCTGGCGGTCTTCTACATTGCCGCTCGGAAGATGCGCATTCAGGAGCTCAACGCCCTGGTGGGCATGGTTCGCGCCAAGCTTGGGCGCTGACCGAGCACAACCATCGGCCTCCACCGTGTGTCGTGCATAGTGGCGGTCTGTGGGCACAATTGTCTTGGCTCATTGAGCCTGCAACGGATGGGGAGGCAGGAACGACGGTGGCGGAACGGAGCACGGCTGCCGTCGACGTGGCCGACACGAGCGGTGAGGAACCGCTGACCGCCAAGGCGGGTAAGGCCACGGACGACGGTGCGAAGGCCGAAGAGGAATCCGGCGGTGAACAGGACGCGGCACGCGCCGACGAGCAGCGTGCCGAGACATCCGACACCCGGCCGCCGGAGCTGCACAGCGGCCACAAACTCGCCAGACGCTACCGCCTCGAGGAGTGCGTCACTCGACTGGACGGATTCAGCAGCTGGCGCGCGGTCGACGAAAAGTTGCGCCGGGCCGTCGGCGTGCACATCCTGCCCGCCGATCACCCGCGGGCCCGCCCCGTGCTCTCTGCCGCCCGTTCCTCGGCGCTCCTCGGCGATCCCCGGTTCGTCCAGGTCCTCGACGCGGTCGAGGAAAACGATCTCGTCTACGTCGTCCACGAATGGCTGCCGGACGCCACCGAGCTCTCCACCGTGCTCGCGAGCGGCCCCCTCGAACCGCACGACGCCTACCAGCTCGTGAGCCAGGTGTCCCAGGCCATGGCTGCGGCCCACCGCGAAGGCCTGGCCCATCTGCGGATCACCCCGGGATCGGTGCTGCGCACGGAGTCCGGGCAGTACCGCATCCGCGGGCTGGCCGTCATGGCCGCGCTGCGCGGCATCACCTGCGAGCACCCCCAGCGCACGGACACCGAGGCGATCGGCGCACTGCTGTACGCCGCCCTCACCCAGCGCTGGCCGTACGAGAACGACGCATACGGCCTCACCGGCCTGCCCAAGGGCGTCGGCCTGATCGCGCCCGACCAGGTCCGCGCGGGGATCCACCGCGGGCTCTCGGAACTCGCGATGCGCGCCGTGATCAACGACGGCGCCACGGCATCCCGCCAGGAGCAGCCGTGCACCACTCCCGAGGAGCTGGCCAAGGCCGTCGCGGCGATGCCACGCATCCGGCCTCCGGAGACCGCCTTCTCCTCCCCGCCGCCCTACCAGCGCACCGGCTTCCAGCAGGGCACGCTGGGGCAGCCGGCGCCCCGTAACGGCGGTCCGGCGACGCGGGCCGCACGGCCCGTCCCCCCGCCGCCGCCCCCGCTGCAGAGCCGCACCGGGCGCGCCCTCAAGTGGTGCGTCTCCGGGCTGCTGATCGCCGCTCTGGGCCTGGGAAGCTGGCAGCTCGCGGACGCCCTCCTGAAGAACGAGAACGATCAGGGCGATCCCCGCCCTCCGCAGTCGCAGAACGGCACGAATCAGAAGTCCTCGAAGCCGCTCGCGGTCCAGAGCGCCACGGAGTTCTCGCCGCTCGCCGCCCCGTTCTCCGGGGAAAAGGCCTCCTTCTCCACCGACGGCAACCCGAAAACCGCCTGGGTGACCGGAGGTTTCCTGGGGTGGGCGAACTTCGGCAATCTGCCGAGCCGCAAGGAGGGCAGCGGGATCATCGTAGACCTCGGGAGCGTGAAACAGCTCTCCGGCGTCAAGGTCACCATGTACCGGCGGGGCCAGACCGCGGAAGTTCTTGCCGCGCCGTCGTCCACGTCGAATCCGTCGTCGCTCAGCGACTTCTCGCAGCGTCTCTCCAAACTGGAGAAATCCGGCAACAACCTGACGGTGAAGCTCGATAAGCCGGTGAAGGCGCGGTACGTACTGGTCCATGTCACCGAGCTCCCGAGCGACGGGACGGGGCGGTATCGCGGCGGAATTTCCGACATCACGGTGACCGGCTGACGGCTGAGGGCCGGCCGGTCCTGCGACCGGCCGACGGGGCGGCGTGGCAGCGTGTGCCGCGCACCGCCCCCGCCTGGGCAAGGCGGCCGCCAAGCCTGGATCCAAGCCGACCGAGCGTTGAATTCGGACAGCTGTCCTCAGCGATGCAGGACCGAGGCAGACGAAATGCCCCGCGCACACCGTTTCCTCGCCTTTCCGTGGTCGGTGAACATTACGGAATTGCCCCGAAACGCCGCCTGGCGCCCGAAAAGGAGTCGCAAAACGAGGGGGTCCCTAATTGCCGGTCGTGTCATAGGGTGGTCCACCACACAGGCGGAATGACCGATCTTGGTGCCACGAAGGCAGCATGAAGGGGAGGGGGCCCATACGTGAGCTCGCTGGACGGCTGCAGCGACCAAGACCTTCTCGACCGTCATGTCGCAGGCGACCCCGATGCGTTCGGGGAGATTGTCCGCCGCCATCGCGACCGGCTCTGGGCCGTGGCCCTGCGCACCCTCGGTGACCGCGAGGAAGCCGCCGACGCCGTGCAGGACGCTCTGGTATCCGCCTACCGCGCGGCCCACACCTTCCGAGGCCAGTCCGCCGTCACGACCTGGCTGCACCGCATCACGGTCAATGCCTGCCTGGACCGGGCCCGCAAAACCGCTTCCCGGCGCACCTCACCCATCGCCGAGACCGAGCGCCTGGAACAGCTTCTCGAGCCGCATGAGTCCGCTGCTGTCCCGGCCGAGCGTCAGGATCTGCACCGCGAGCTCCTCAGCGCCCTGCGCACACTCCCCGAGGAACAGCGCGCCGCTCTCGTCCTCGTGGACATGCAGGGCTACCCGGTCGCCGAGGCCGCCGAGATCCTCGAAGTCCCCACCGGAACGGTGAAAAGCCGCTGCTCGCGAGGGCGAGCCCGGCTCCTCCCCTTGGTCACCCATCTGCGCGCGGACGGCGGGGATAGCAGACCGGCGAGCCGGGAAAGGAACCGGGCGCAGGGGACATCCGTCCCACCGACGGCAGAGCCGAAGGACACAGGTGCCGTGAAGGGCGGAGGTGGGCGAGCGTGACGTCGGCAACCAGCACGGACGGACACCCGGAGGTCTCGGAGATCTCCGATCTCACAGAGGGACTGCTTTCGCCGTCCCGCTCCGCGGAAGTGCGCGGCCATCTTGCCGCCTGCGCACTCTGCGAAGACGTCTATGCGTCCTTGGAGGAGATCCGAGGGTTGCTCGGCACACTTCCGGGCCCCTCGCGGATGCCGGCTGATGTCGCCGGTCGTATCGATGCGGCTCTCGCCGCCGAGGCGCTGCTCGACGCCACGACTCCAAGCGGGGCAACGCTGGTTTCACGTGAAACCAGAACCACTCCCACTCCCGCTTCCGTTTCACGTGAAACGGAAGGAACCGTGGCCACCCGTGGTGCCACCGCGACCCGGCCGGCCGGTCGGCCGCACGGTACGTCCGGGCCTGGCAGGCAGTCGCCGGGCAGCCGGACCGTCCGGTCGCGGCGCTGGCCCCGCATTCTGCTGGGCACCGCAGCGGCCGCAGCGGTGTTCAGCTTCGGCGGCTTCCTCATCCAGAACTCCGCCACCGACGGAAATCAGGGAAGCAGCCAGGACCAGCACACCGCGTCCGCCCCGGGGAGCCCGAGCGGCTCGACCGATCTCACCGCCTCGAACCTCGGGGCGCATGTCCAGGAGCTGCTCGCGTCCAAGGGGACGCACAAGTCCCCGGAGATCGGCACCCGCAGTTCCCCCGAGACGCCCCTGCGCGGTGGGGCCGACACCGTCCCGTCGTGCGTGCGACAGGGCATCGGCCGTACCGAGACGCCACTCGCCGCCAGCCAGCGCACCTACGAAGGCAAGGCCGCCTATCTCGTCGTGCTGCCGGCGCCCTCCGACCCGTCGCGCGTCTCGGCGTATGTCGTAGCCTCCTCGTGCGTCTCCGCCACTCCGCCCGCTGCGGGAGAGGTTCTGCTGACCCACTCGTACAGGCGAGACTGAGCGACGAGCTGTGCGCTGTGGCACTCCGGGAATGCTCGACCCGTAGGATCCGTTGGGTGGGGTGAGAGTTCCGAGAGAGCCCCAGCAAGCAGTCGGCAGAGACAAGGAAGACACCCGTGAGCGACGTCCGCAACGTGATCATCATCGGCTCCGGGCCCGCGGGCTACACCGCAGCGCTCTACACCGCCCGCGCGTCCCTGAAGCCGCTGGTCTTCGAAGGTGCCGTCACCGCCGGCGGCGCGCTGATGAACACCACCGACGTGGAGAACTTCCCCGGGTTCCGCGACGGCATCATGGGTCCGGACCTGATGGACAACATGCGCGCCCAGGCCGAGCGCTTCGGTGCCGAGCTCGTGCCGGACGACATCGTCTCGGTCGACCTCTCCGAAGAGATCAAGACCGTCACCGACACCGCGGGCACGGTGCACCGCGCGAAGGCCGTCATCGTCAGCACCGGCTCCCAGCACCGCAAGCTCGGACTGCCGCGTGAGGACGAGCTGTCCGGGCGCGGCGTGTCCTGGTGCGCCACCTGCGACGGCTTCTTCTTCAAGGACCAGGACATCGCCGTCATCGGTGGTGGTGACACCGCGATGGAGGAGGCCACCTTCCTCTCCCGCTTCGCCAAGTCCGTGACGGTCGTCCACCGCCGCGACGCCCTGCGGGCGAGCAAGGCCATGCAGGATCGTGCCTTCGCCGACCCGAAGATCAAGTTCGTGTGGGACAGCGAGATCGCCGAGATCCAGGGTGAGAACAAGCTCTCCGGTCTGACGCTGCGCAACCTCAAGACCGACGAGACCTCCGAACTCCCGGTGACCGGCCTGTTCATCGCGATCGGCCACGACCCGCGGACCGAGCTGTTCAAGGGTCAGCTGAATCTGGACGACGAGGGCTACCTCAAGGTCGAGGCGCCCAGCACGCGTACGAACCTGGCGGGCGTGTTCGCCGCCGGTGACGTCGTCGACCACACCTACCGCCAGGCGATCACCGCGGCCGGCACGGGCTGCTCCGCCGCCCTCGACTCCGAGCGGTTCCTGGCGGCACTGACGGACGGCGAGGCTGCCGAGCCCGAGAAGACCGCCTCCGTCTGACCCTCGTACCCCAGCTTTCCCACCACCCACCCAGTAAGGAGAGTGCCATGGCCGGCGCCACGGTAACCGTGACGGACGACAACTTCGAAGAGGTCGTCCTCAAGAGCGACAAGCCTGTTCTGGTCGACTTCTGGGCCACCTGGTGCGGCCCCTGCCGCCAGGTCGCCCCGTCCTTGGAGGCCATCGCCTCGGAGCACGACGAGATCGTCATCGCCAAGCTGAACACCGACGAGAACCCGGCGATCACCGCCAAGTACGGCGTCATGTCGATCCCGACCATGAACGTCTACCAGGGCGGCGAGGTCGTGAAGACCATCGTCGGTGCCAAGCCGAAGGCCGCGATCGAGCGGGACCTGGCCGACTACCTCGCCTGAGTCACGCCGCAGCGTTTCACGGGAAACGGGCCCACCCCATCGAGGGGCGGGCCCGTTTCTGCTGCCGTGAGCAGATGGCCAAGGGCCTACAGGGGGCGGAGGGCCGGCTCCTTCTGGACTGCCCCCAACAAGCGGTCGAGGGCCAGCTCCACGTCTTCCTTCCACGAGAGAGTGGTCCGCAGTTCGAGGCGCAGCCGAGGGAACCGGGGATGAGGACGCACGGTCTTGAAGCCCACCGCGAGGAGATGGTCGGCTGGCAGAACACAGGCCGGTTCGGTCCAGCGGGCATCGCCGAAGGCCTCGATGGCTTTGAAGCCTCGCTGAATCAGATCCTTGGCGACCGTCTGGACCATCACCCTGCCCAGCCCCTGCCCTTGATAGCCGGGGATCAGCCGGGCTGTGAGCAGCTGTACCGCGTCCGGCGACACCGGGCTGGTGGGAAAGGCGGTGGAGCGCGGCACGTAGGCCGGCGGGGCGTACATCACGAAGCCGACCGGCACATCGTCGACATGAACAACCCGCCCGCAGGACCCCCATTCCAGCAGCACCGCCGAAATCCAGGCTTCCTTCTCCAGCTCGGGCCGGCCCGCCTTTACCGCGGCTTCACCGCTGACGGGGTCGAGCTCCCAGAAGACACAGGAGCGGCAACGCTTGGGGAGATCCGGAAGGTTGTCCAGTGTGAGCGGTACGAGCCGACGGCCCATGAAGCCAGGTCCTCACTTCCCTCGCTCGCCGCACCACGAAGTGCCGTCAGTGCCGCCTGCTCTTTGAGCAGACCACCGACGAACCCTCCTACGGCCGCGAGGCCGAACCCCGCTGCCAACAGTCCGGTGCGGTTCACCGATCGCATGGCCCTCTCCTCGATCTGAGGTGGTTTCCGTGTGGATGCGTGCCATACCCGATCGCATCGTATCCACCCTTTACGGGCACGGGTACCGTGCAAGAGCAAAGGGTGGGCCGTGTTCCGGTATGGACTCCGGAACACGGCCCACCCTGGAGCCGGTGCGTCAGCTCACTGCTCTTCGTCGTTCTCGTCGGAGAGCGACTTTCCCAGGACGCGACCCTCGCCGGGAGCGAGCGTGCCGAGAATGCGCTCCAGATCGTCCATTGAGGCGAACTCAACGACGATCTTCCCCTTCTTCTGACCGAGGTCGACCTTCACCCGGGTCTCGAAGCGGTCGGACAGCCGGGAGGCAAGACCGGTGAGCGCGGGGGACACCCGGGCGCCCGCACGGGGCCCCTTGGCCTTGCCCGCGTTCTTGGTCTCCGAGCCCATCAGCTTCACGATCTCCTCGACCGTGCGCACCGACAGCCCCTCCGCCACGATGCGGTGAGCGAGGTGGTCCTGCTCCTCCGCGTCGTCCACGGAAAGCAGGGCACGGGCGTGTCCCGCAGAAAGCACTCCCGCGGCGAGCCGGTTCTGCACGGACGGCGGGAGGTTCAGCAGACGCAGGGTGTTGGAGACCTGCGACCGCGACCGGCCGATCCGGTCAGCCAGCTCGTCGTGGGTGCACGCGAAGTCCTTGAGCAACTGGTCGTAGGCGGCAGCCTCTTCCAGCGGATTGAGCTGTGCCCGGTGCAGGTTCTCCAGAAGCGCGTCGAGCAGGAGCTTCTCGTCGTCCGTGGCCCGGACGATGGCAGGAATCTTCTCCAGCCCGGCCTCACGGCACGCCCGCCAGCGGCGCTCGCCCATGATGAGCTCGAACTTCTCCGGTGCGGTCTGACGGACCACCACCGGCTGCAGCAGGCCCACCTCCCGGATGGAGGCGACCAGCTCGGCGAGGGCATCCTCGTCGAAGACCTCACGTGGCTGGCGCGGGTTCGGCTTGATCGCGTCCAGCGGCACCTCGGCGAAATGCGCGCCGGCTACCTCCGCCGCGACCGGCGCTTCCGGTTCGACCGGCGCCTCTGTTTCACGGGAAACGCCATGCGCCGGCAGCGAAGCGACCTTCGCCGCCGCCACTCCTCGTTCCGGGTCCATGACCGGTACGGACGACGGTGACGTCGCTCCTCGTCCCACTGCGGGCCCGGCATTGTCCGTGCTCTGCGGTGCGGCAGGGATCAGCGCACCGAGCCCACGGCCCAGCCCTCTACGTCGTTCACTCACTGAGTCCCCTCCGGCGTGCTGTGCTGTGCTTCATAGTTGACGCTGAGGCCCTGGCCCCCGGTCTGCGGAGCCCCACGCAACGCGATCTCCCGAGCCGCTTCGAGATACGAGAGCGAGCCGCTGGATCCCGGGTCGTAGGTGAGCACCGTCTGCCCGTAGCTGGGCGCCTCGGAGATGCGCACCGAGCGAGGGATGCTCGTACGGAGCACCTCCTTGCCGAAGTGGCTGCGCACTTCATCGGCGACCTGGGAGGCCAGCCGGGTGCGCCCGTCGTACATGGTGAGAAGGATCGTCGACACATGGAGCTTGGGGTTGAGATGCCCTCGCACCAGTTCGACGTTCCGCAGCAGCTGTCCCAGGCCTTCGAGCGCGTAGTACTCGCACTGGATCGGGATCAGCACCTCGGCGCCGGCGACCAGCGCGTTGACGGTCAGCAGGCCGAGGGAGGGCGGGCAGTCGATGAGGATGTAATCCAGCGGCTGTTCGTACGCCTGGATGGCCCGGTCGAGCCGGCTCTCGCGTGCCACCAGTGAGACCAGCTCGATCTCGGCGCCGGCCAGGTCGATCGTGGCAGGCGCACAGAACAGCCCCTCCACGTCCGCCACCGGCTGCACCACGTCGGAGAGCGGTCTGCTGTCGACCAGCACGTCATAGATCGACGGCACTTCGGCATGATGATCGATGCCCAGCGCCGTCGAGGCGTTGCCCTGAGGGTCGAGGTCGATCACCAGAACACGCGCCCCGTGCAGTGCCAACGAGGCCGCCAGGTTCACCGTGGTCGTGGTCTTACCGACCCCGCCCTTCTGGTTGGCAACCACCATGACCCGGGTCTGTTCGGGACGAGGCAGCCCCTCGCCTGCCCGGCCGAGTGCCTCTACCGCCAACTGGGCAGCGCGGCCGATCGGGGTGTCGTCCATCGGGGGCGGCGTTTCACGTGAAACGTCGTCCCCGAACGACTCGGTACGGGGACCGGGGACCGGATCGGTCATCGGTCCCGCGATATTGGCGTCGGACCGCACGGATTCACTCTCCTCGACATCAGGCTCGCAATGTTCAGAGCCTGCCATGCTTTCGGTGCCGTGAACCAGTGAGGTCCCCTCTCCTGTGGACGAATCCACTTCTGTGGATACTTCCGTCACCCTTGCGGGCTTCCGGGTCTGGGGCGCGGCGGCCGCACGACCACGGCCGATGATCCCTTGCAGCAGAGAACGACGTTTCACGTGAAACACGATGCCAGCGTCACGCCCGATTAAGCCGCGACACTCCGCTTTGCACCGATTTGATAGCGGATAGGGAACGCACTCTTTCCTTCATCGCGTCGACGACACGCCCGCGCGATCACTGCCGGCCTGCGCCTCTTCGGCATCAGGGCATCACCGTCGACGGCTCCTCGACGCGCGGCTGACCCGCGCCGCCTTCGCCCGCTTGGTCGCAAAGCGCACACCGCCGGGGCTCTCGCCCACCTCGACCCGCACCACGGTGGAGGGCGGATCCACGATCCCCTCGCCCACATGCACCACCGACGTCTCCACCACACCGAGCTTGCTCAACGCCGCTCGCGCACCCTTGAGCTCTTCCTCCGCCGCATCGCCCTTGAGCGCCAGCATCTCGCCGTAGGGCCGCAGCAGGGGGACGCCCCAGCCGGCCAGGCGATCGAGCGGCGCCACCGCTCGCGCGGTCACCACATGCACCTGCGGAAGCTGGCCCATGACCTCCTCGGCCCGCCCTCGCACGACCGTCACATGGTCGAGGCCGAGCAGCTCGACGACCTCCTGGAGGAAATTCGTACGCCGCAGCAGCGGCTCCAGGAGCGTGATCTTGAGATCAGGGCGCACCAGCGCCAGCGGAATGCCGGGAAGCCCTGCCCCGGAGCCCACATCGCAGACCGAGACACCCTGCGGCACCACCTCGGAGAGCACCGCGCAATTCAGCAGATGCCGCTCCCACAGACGAGGCACCTCGCGCGGGCCGATGAGCCCACGCCGCACCCCCGCATCGGCAAGCAGTTCGCCGTAGCGCACAGCCTCCGGAAGGCGCTCACCGAATACCTCCTGCGCCGCCTTCGGCGCGGGAGGGAGCTCCGCCGCTGCTTCCTCGGTCACGGGAACCGCCCCTTCCTCTGACTGCTTTTCCTGCCGGGAACCCGGGAGTACGCCCCGGGATAACACAGAACGCTGACAAGATTTGGCCCCGCCTGCGAGCAGACGGGGCCAAAGAACAACTGAGCGCTGAGAAATCAGGCCGGGAGGACAACCACGCGGCGCTGCGGCTCCTCGCCCTCGGACTCGCTGCGCAGACCCGCCGCGGCCACCGCGTCGTGGACGACCTTGCGCTCGAAGGGCGTCATCGGGTCCAGCTTCACCGGCTCACCGGTTCCCTTGACCTCCTCCGCCGCCTTCGCGCCGATCTTCGCCAGCTCCTCACGCTTGCGCGCACGGAAGCCGTCGATGTCCAGCATCAGACGGCTGCGGTCGCCGGTCTCACGGTGCACGGCGAGGCGGGTCAGCTCCTGCAGCGCCTCCATGACCTCACCGTCGCGACCCACCAGCTTCTGCAGGTCGCGGCTGGACGAGTCGCTGATGATCGAGACAGCGGCGCGGTCGGCCTCGACGTCCATGTCGATATCGCCGTCGAGGTCCGCGATGTCGAGCAGACCCTCGAGGTAGTCGGCCGCGATCTCGCCTTCCTGCTCCAGGCGCGTCAGGGTGTCGGTGCCCTTGGTGGCAGGGGTCGTGTCCGTCACGAAAGGACTCCTTGTTACTTCTTGGACGGGTGCTTGGGGCGCTGCTGGCCCTTGCGCTGTCCGGACTTGGTGTTACGGGACCCGGAGGCGGAGCTGCCCTTCGCGGGGGTGCCGCCCTTCTTGCTGTCCTGCGCCTTGCTGTCCTGCGGGGCCTTCTTCTCCAGCGACTGCTTCTTCGCACCGTCCGCATCGGAGCCCGACGAACCGGCACGCGTGCGGCTCTGCGTCCCGGCGCTCGCGGCGCCATGGCCGGAGGCACCGCCGGCGGCCGTCGTGTGGCGCTTGGACTTCGACTGCCGCTTGGGCTGCTGGCGGTTCTGGCGCGCCTCCTCGACGGCCTTCTTCGCCTCGACCTCGGCCGGGTCCTCGACAAGCTTGCCCTGGGCACGCAGCCGCTCCTGGCGCTCCGTGAAGGCCTTGCTGCCCGGGGTGGGGTTACGACGGATGACGAACATCTGCTGGCCCATGGTCCACACGTTGGTGGTCAGCCAGTAGACGAGAACACCGACGGGGAAGTTGATACCGAAGACGGCGAACATGATGGGGAAGACGTACATCAGCATCTTCTGCTGCTGCATGAACGGTGTCTTCACCGTGAGGTCGACGTTCTTGGTCATCAGCTGGCGCTGCGTGTAGAACTGCGACGCCGACATCAGGACGATCATGATGATCGTGACGACGCGGACGTCCACCAGCGAAGCGCCGAGGCTCTGGATCTTCTCCGCGCTGTCCAGGAACTTCGCCGCCAGCGGAGCACCGAAGATGTGCGCCTTCTGGGCGCTCTCCAGCAGCGGCTGGTCGATGACGCCGACCGTCTTGTTCTGCGCGATGTGGTTGAGGACCTGGTACAGCGAGATGAAGAACGGCGACTGGGCCAGAATCGGGAGACAGCTCGAGAGCGGGTTGGTGCCCGTCTCCTTGTAGAGCTTCATCATCTCTTCGGACTGGCGCTGCTTGTCGCTCTTATAGCGCTCCTGGATCGCCTTCATCTTCGGCTGGAGCGCCTGCATGTTCCGCGTCGACTTGATCTGCTTCACGAAGAGCGGGATCAGGCAGATACGGATCAGCACCACCAGCGAGACGATGGACAGACCCCACGCCGCGCCACTGTTCCGGTCAAAAATGAGGCTGTAGAACGAGTGGAACTGGACGATGATCCAGGAAACAGCGATATAGAGGGGACCGAGGATCGTGTCCACGAATCAGGCTCCTTGGGCGTTGGGCTGAGTCTCGGGCTGGGCGACAGGCTCAGGGACGGTGGGCCCGCCCAGGCGGCTCCTCAGCCGCTGATGCCAAACCGGACGCTTCCGGGGAGGGACGTGGTCGACGCCACCGAGCGACCACGGATTGCATCGCAGGATGCGCCAGGCTGTGAGCGCGGTCCCTTTCACCGCGCCGTGCCGGTCGATGGCGGTGTAGCCATAGTGCGAGCACGACGGGTAGTACTTGCAGACCGGGCCCAGCAGGGGGCTGATGGTCCACTGGTAGAGCTTGATCAAAAGCAGCAGCGGGTACTTCACTGTGCGCTCCCTCCCGGGTCCCGTCCGGGGTTCCGGGGGCCCGCGGCGGTGCCGCTGTGGGTCGCCGCCCCCGGGGGATTGCAGCCTTTCGGCACCCCTCCCAGCAGCCGCGACAGCGCGGCGTCCAGGTCGCGGGCCAGCTGGTCATGATCCGCCTCACCCGCGCCGGGCAGGGCCCGTACGACAACCAGGCTACCGGCGGGCAGCCGGTCCAGCCGGTCGCGCATGAGGTGGCGAAGGCGGCGCTTGACCTTGTTGCGTATGACAGCGACGCCAACGGCCTTGCTCACGACGAAACCCGCACGCGTCGGGGAAACACGTTCCCCCGACGCGTGCGGGTCCGTTGCACCGCTACGAAAATGGACGACAAGGAGCGGGCGCCCGGCCCTGCGTCCCCGGCGTACCGCGGTCGCAAAGTCCTCGCGCCGCCTCAGCCGATACTCGGTAGGCAGCACGTCATGGACCTAGGTCTGGCTGTCAGGCCGACAGGCGGGCGCGACCCTTGCCACGGCGGGTCGCCAGGATGGCGCGACCGGCACGCGTCCGCATGCGCAGACGGAAGCCGTGGGTCTTCGCGCGGCGGCGGTTGTTCGGCTGGAAGGTGCGCTTGCTCACTCGGGGGCTCCAGGAATGCTTGTTGTCTCGGGAGAGACAGATGTGGGGCGTCGACTGGCTGTCACCGTGCGCCCACGAGTAGCTCGCAACGCCTAAGTGCACCGCTACACGATCACTAAGAGCGCGATCTTTGCCCATCGGAGGCAGGCGGCAGCAGCCATCGACAACTCGACCTGGTCACGGTACGCGCGGCTGCGCCATCCGGTCAAACCCGCTACTTCGCGGCCCACACGGGGCCTTGTCAGGACACACTATGCACAGCCTGTGGACAACAACTTGAATCCCCAGGCCCGGCCTGACTACCGTGGCCGAACTCCGATTCCTTCCCGCCCGTCCTGAGAATCACACATTCGTGGGACTGTGAGAGAGCGTGCCCTGTGGCTGATGTTCCTGCCGATCTTGCCGCAGTCTGGCCCCGCGTACTCGATCACCTCCTGCGCGCGGACGCCGACGGCCTCAAGCCGAAGGATCAGGACTGGCTCAAGCGCACCCAGCCGCTGGCGCTGGTGGCGGACACCGCGCTGCTCGCCGTCCCCAACGAATTCGCCAAGGGCGTGCTCGAAGGCCGGCTGGCGCCGCTGATCGGGGAAGCGCTCAGCCATGAGTGCGGGCGGCCGATCCGGATCGCGATCACCGTGGACGACTCCGCGGAGGAACCGCCGGCGCCGTCCGGGTCCCCCGCAGCTCAGCAACATCAGCAGCCTCAGCACCAGCAGTCGCAGCACCAGTCGCCGCAGCAGCAGCAGCACTCACAGCAGCAACACCCGCAGTCTCAGCAGCACGACGCGTACGACGGCTACGACAGTCGGCACGACTCCCGGCACGACAACCGGCAGGGCTACGGGCGGCAGAACGACGACCTGCCCAGCGTCCGGCCCGCCTATCCCGATTACCAGCAGCAGCACCAGCAGCCCCGGCACGAGCCCGGCGCCTGGCCGCAGCACTCCTCCGGGATGGGCGGCGGCCCCGGCCACCGTGACGACTACGGATGGCAGCAGCAGCGCCTCGGCGGTTTTCCCGACCGCGATCCGTACGCCTCCCCGCCGCCCCCGCACACACAGCAGCACCAGCAACACCAGCAGCCGCAGAACGACTACCGCTCGCAGGCTCCCGACCGCTCCGGCCCTCCGCAGCATGCGGACGGGCCGCGCTCTCCTTATGACCAGCAGCACCAGCCGCCGCACCGCCGCGATCTCTCCGAGCACCAGCCGCCCGGCCGTTCCGGACTGCCCGCACCCAGCGGTGCGCCCAGCCCGCTCGCCGCGCAGCCCGCGCCGGCGACCGGTCCCGGCGAGCCCACCGCGCGGCTGAATCCGAAGTACCTCTTCGACACCTTCGTCATCGGCGCCTCCAACCGCTTCGCGCACGCCGCCGCGGTCGCCGTCGCCGAGGCGCCGGCGAAGGCGTACAACCCGCTGTTCATCTACGGGGAGTCGGGTCTCGGCAAGACCCACCTGCTGCACGCCATCGGGCACTACGCGCGCAGCCTCTACCCCGGCACCCGGGTGCGGTACGTGAGCTCGGAGGAGTTCACCAACGAATTCATCAACTCCATCCGCGACGGCAAGGCGGACGCGTTCCGCAAGCGCTACCGCGACATGGACATCCTGCTCGTCGACGACATCCAGTTCCTGGCGAGCAAGGAGTCGACGCAGGAGGAGTTCTTCCACACCTTCAATACGCTGCACAACGCGAACAAGCAGATCGTGCTGTCCAGCGACCGGCCGCCCAAGCAGCTGGTCACCCTGGAGGACCGGCTGCGCAACCGCTTCGAGTGGGGCCTGATCACCGACGTCCAGCCGCCCGAGCTGGAGACCCGGATCGCGATCCTCCGGAAGAAGGCGGTCCAGGAGCAGCTGAACGCACCGCCCGAGGTGCTGGAGTTCATCGCGTCGCGGATCTCGCGCAACATCCGCGAGCTGGAGGGCGCGCTGATCCGCGTCACGGCGTTCGCCTCGCTCAACCGGCAGCCGGTCGACCTCGGGCTGACCGAGATCGTGCTGAAGGACCTGATCCCCGGGGGTGAGGACGCCGCTCCGGAGATCACCGCTACCGCGATCATGGCCGCGACCGCCGACTACTTCGGGCTGACCATCGACGACCTGTGCGGATCCTCGCGCAGCCGGGTGCTGGTGACGGCCCGCCAGATCGCGATGTACCTGTGCCGCGAGCTGACGGATCTCTCGCTGCCGAAGATCGGTGCGCAGTTCGGCGGCCGTGACCATACGACCGTGATGCACGCCGACCGCAAGATCCGCGCGCTGATGGCCGAGCGGCGCTCCATCTACAACCAGGTCACCGAGCTGACGAACCGCATCAAGAACGGCTGACGGAGCCGGCGAGCGGCTGACGGGCGGGGGCGCGGCCGGCTTTCACAGGCGCGCCCAGGGCGCTCCGGGACCCACTCCCGGGGTGCCCTTCTTCCGTGTACGGGCTCCTGCGGCACTCGCTCAAGACGCCTGAGGACGGGCGCCGGCACTCCGATCCGCCCCTTCGAACCGCCCCCGGGCACCTCTCGCGGCCGTCCCAAACCTGTGGAACGGGCCGCCTGTGTTCGATTCCGGGCCTGGTCACGGCCTCTCTCCACAGATTGGGCAAAAATCTTCCGTCCACACCCTGGGGACTGAAAAGTTATCCCTGTGGGATCCACAGGCCGGTGTCCTGACGGGCCATCGGACGAGGTCAGCCGGGTGTGGATTTGTGGTCAACCGTGATCCACAGGCTGTGGATGAAGATTTCGTCCACAGGGGGGTGTTCGGGTTGTCCACCGGCTGCCCACAGGCGAGCCGGTGTTGTCCCCAGCTTCTCCACACCCCTGTCCACTGTTCGGCAACGCAACACCCGCTCTCACCGGAGCGAGTGAAAGCCGTCACACCAAGGTGGTCGGTTGGGCTGTGGGGAACGTGGGTAAAGCTGGGGACGACGCTGGGGAGAAGTACCCCTCTCCTGTGCATCGGGTGTGCAGAACTTTGGGCGGTCCACAGAACCCCCGAGTTATCCACGGCCTCCGCCCACAGGGCCGGTGGACAAAAAATCCGCGTTGACCTGCGAAAAAGCAGTTGTCCACGGTTTCCACAGCCCCTACTACTACGACCACGGATATCTACCGGGGAACTCGCTTCGAAACGGGTCCTGTGCACAACTTGGCCGACGAGTGCCCGACACCGGTCGAGTCGACTTGACCCCGAGCCGCACCGACTGTCGGTGGCGTACGTCAGACTGGTCTCCGGCAACTCAGCCGACGACGAAGGCCAGCAGGGCGAGAGCCAGCAACAGCAGGAGGCGGTTTCCGGTGAAGATCCGGGTGGAGCGCGATGTACTCGCGGAGGCAGTGGCCTGGGCGGCCAAGAGCCTCCCGGCCCGTCCGCCGGTGCCCGTCCTCGCGGGCCTGCTGCTGAAGGCGGAGGAGGGCACCCTGAGCCTCTCCGGCTTCGACTACGAGGTCTCGGCGCGGGTCTCCGTGGAAGCCGATGTCGAGGAGGACGGCACCGTCCTCGTCTCCGGCCGGCTGCTCGCCGACATCTGCCGAGCCCTCCCCAACCGCCCGGTGGAGATTTCCACCGACGGTGTACGGGTGACCGTCGTCTGCGGCTCTTCTCGCTTCACGCTCCACACACTGCCTGTGGAGGAGTACCCGTCCCTGCCGACGATGCCCACCGCCACCGGCACCGTCCCCGGTGAGGTCTTCGCCGCTGCCGCCGCCCAGGTGGCCATCGCCGCCGGCCGTGACGACACCCTGCCGGTGCTCACCGGCGTGCGGATCGAGATCGAGGGCGACACCGTCACCCTGGCCTCCACCGACCGCTACCGCTTCGCGGTCCGCGAGTTCCTGTGGAAGCCGGAGAGCCCGGACGCCTCCGCCGTCGCGCTGGTCCCCGCCAAGACGCTCCTGGACACCGCCAAGTCGCTGAGCAGCGGCGACACCGTGACGCTGGCGCTGTCCGGCTCCGGTGCCGGTGAGGGGCTGATCGGTTTCGAGGGTGCCGGGCGCCGTACGACGACGCGGCTGCTCGAAGGCGATCTGCCGAAGTACCGCACGCTGTTCCCGACCGAGTTCAACTCCGTCGCCGTGATCGAGACCGCCCCGTTCGTCGAGGCCGTCAAGCGTGTCGCCCTGGTGGCCGAGCGGAACACCCCGGTCCGGCTGAGCTTCGAGCAGGGTGTGCTGATCCTGGAGGCCGGCTCCAGCGACGACGCACAGGCTGTGGAGCGGGTGGACGCCGATCTGGACGGCGACGACATCTCGATCGCCTTCAACCCCGGCTTCCTGCTGGAGGGCCTGTCGGCCATCGACTCCCCGGTGGCACAGCTGTCCTTCACGACCTCGACCAAGCCCGCGCTGCTCAGCGGCCGGCCGGCCAAGGACGCCGAGGCGGACGACGCGTACAAGTACCTGATCATGCCGGTGCGGCTGTCCGGCTGACGGCGGTCCGAAGCCGGGCGGTCCGGGCTCCCGGCCCCTGGTCGGAGCCCTTGCGGCGTCCGGCTGACGGGGCCCTGATGAGCGGCTGAGCCCACAGGTGTGCACGCACCTGCGGGCGTAGGCTCGGACCCGGGTACGAACAGCAACGACTACGTGCAAAGAGGGTCTCTGATGGAGCTCGGTCTCGTCGGTCTCGGCAAGATGGGCGGCAACATGCGCGAGCGCATTCGCCGCGCCGGCCACACCGTCGTCGGATACGACCGCAACCCGGACCTGGCGGATGTCCACAGCCTCGAAGAGCTTGTGGGCAAGCTCAAGGGTCCGCGGGTGGTCTGGGTCATGGTGCCCGCCGGTGCCGCCACCCAGTCGACGGTGGATGAGCTGGCCGAGCTGCTCTCGCCGGGCGATGTCCTGGTGGACGGCGGCAACTCGCGCTGGACCGACGACGAGAAGCACGCCGAGGAGCTGAAGGCCAAGGGCATCGGCTTCGTCGACTGCGGCGTCTCCGGTGGCGTCTGGGGCCTGGAGAACGGCTACGCGCTGATGTACGGCGGTGCCACGGACGACGTCGCCAAGGTGCAGCCGATCTTCGACGCGCTCAAGCCCGAGGGCGAATTCGGTTCGGTGCACGCCGGCAAGGTCGGCGCCGGCCACTTCGCGAAGATGGTTCACAACGGCATCGAGTACGCGATGATGCAGGCCTACGCCGAGGGCTGGGAGCTGCTGGAGAAGGTCGACTCCGTCACGGACGTGCGCGAGGTCTTCCGCTCCTGGCAGGAGGGCACAGTCATCCGTTCCTGGCTGCTCGACCTGGCCGTCAACGCGCTGGACGACGACGAGCACCTGGAGAAGCTGCGCGGCTTCGCCGCCGACTCCGGTGAGGGCCGCTGGACCGTCGAGGCCGCGATCGACAACTCCGTGCCGCTGCCCGCGATCACGGCGTCGCTGTTCGCCCGCTTCGCGTCCCGCCAGGACGACTCCCCGCAGATGAAGATGATCGCCGCGCTGCGCAACCAGTTCGGCGGCCACGCGGTCGAGAACAAGAAGTAGCAGCGGCCGGCAGCACTGGGAAACCGGAGGGCCGGAAGCGCAGGAACACCGGGAACACCAGGTAGCAGAGCCGGGGAGGTCGGCAGGAGCCATGCACGTATCGCATCTGTCACTTGCCGACTTCCGCTCCTACGCCCGGGTCGAGGTCCCGCTCGACCCGGGCGTCACGGCTTTCGTGGGCCCCAACGGCCAGGGCAAGACCAATCTGGTCGAGGCCGTCGGCTATCTGGCCACGCTCGGCAGCCACCGCGTCTCCTCGGACGCCCCGCTGGTGCGGATGGGCGCCGAGCGGGCGATCGTCCGGGCCGCGGTCGTGCAGGGCGAGCGGCAGCAGCTGGTGGAGCTGGAGCTCAATCCGGGCAAGGCCAACCGCGCCAGGATCAACCGTTCCTCGCAGGTCAGGCCGCGTGACGTACTGGGGATCGTCCGGACGGTGCTGTTCGCGCCGGAGGATCTGGCGCTGGTCAAGGGTGATCCGGGCGAGCGCCGGCGGTTCCTGGACGAGCTGATCACCGCGCGGTCGCCGCGGATGGCCGCGGTGCGCTCGGACTACGACCGCGTCCTCAAGCAGCGCAACACCCTGCTCAAGACCGCCGCGCTGGCCCGCAGACACGGCGGGCGGCAGATGGATCTCTCGACGCTGGACGTGTGGGATCAGCATCTGGCGCGCGCGGGCGCCGAGTTGCTGGCACAGCGGCTCGATCTGATCGCCGCGCTGCAGCCGCTGGCGGACAAGGCGTACGAGCAGCTGGCGCCCGGCGGCGGGCCGCTGGCGCTGGAGTACCGCGGGTCGGCCGGCGAGGCCATGGGCGCGGCCGCGACCCGCGAGGAGCTGTACGGCGTGCTGCTGGAGGCGCTCGGTGCGGCCCGCAAGAACGAGATCGAGCGCGGGGTGACCCTGGTGGGTCCGCATCGCGACGATCTGGTGCTGAAGCTGGGGCAGCTGCCGGCGAAGGGGTATGCGAGCCACGGCGAGTCCTGGTCGTATGCGCTGGCGCTGCGGCTGGCGTCGTACGACCTGCTGCGCGGCGAGGGCAATGAGCCGGTGCTGGTCCTCGACGACGTCTTCGCCGAGCTGGACGCGCGGCGCCGGGAGCGGCTGGCGGAGCTGGTGGCGCCGGGCGAGCAGGTGCTGGTGACGGCCGCTGTGGACGACGACGTGCCGGGGGTGCTGGCCGGTGCGCGGTTCGCGGTCGCGGACGGCGCCGCGACGAAGGTCGCGGCGTGATGAGGGTGCGGCAGTGACGTCGGTGACATCGTGAGCGGTGAGCAGCCTTCGGAGCGTCCCGAAGGGGGCGCCGAGGGGTCCGTGCCGCCCGACCCGCCCAAGCCGCCGGAGCTGTCCGGTATCGATCTGGCGCGGCAGGCGCTGGTGGCGGCCAAGGAGCAGGCGCGCGCCCGGGGTGCGGCGGCGCAGCAGAAGAAGCAGGCCAAGCGGGGCGGGCTGCGTTCGGGCGCGCGGGCGGACGGCCGTGATCCGCTGCCGCTCGGTGCGGCGATCAACCGCCTGATCACCGAGCGCGGCTGGGAGACCCCGGCGGCGGTCGGCGGGGTGATGGGGCGCTGGCCGCAGATGGTGGGTCCCGAGGTGGCGCAGCACTGCGAGCCGCAGAAGTACGACGAGGACGCCCGGGTGCTGACGGTGCAGTGCGACTCGACGGCGTGGGCGACGCAGCTGCGGCTGCTGGCGCCGCAGCTGGTGGCGCGGCTCAACGCGGACCTGGGGCAGGGCACCGTAAAACTGATCAAGGTGCTGGGTCCGGGTGGGCCGGCGCGGCGCTACGGGCCCTTGCGGGCGCCGGGCAGCAAGGGCCCGGGGGACACGTACGGCTGAGCCGTGCGGCACGGCGGATGACGTCAGTTCACGGGTGGGGCGGGTGAGACTCCGCTCACGGTTGCGGCCGGTTGACAGCCCGAAGCGCTGAGTGCCCGTGTGAGCGTCCTGAGGCCCCTTCTCGGATATGGGGAGTCGGCGGACGTGAGTTCAGGGCGGCACATGACGACTCAGGTGCCTGCAAACCCCCATGAGTGTCAGCGCTACCGGTAGACTGGTGGCAATCCCGCCCACTCGCGGAACATGTCGAACGACGCAGCCGCTCCCGCCTGTCTTATCCGGGGTGACCCCCGCAGGCGCGGAAGGGCTCGTGCTGTGCCAGAAAGGGCGCTTCGTGGCCGACTCCGGCGACCTCAACGAGAACAACACGGCTTCCACAGAAGAGGGGGTTCCTGCCGGCGTCATGGGCGACTCCTCGGTGGAGAAGTCGTACGACGCCAGTGCGATCACCGTCCTCGAAGGCCTGGACGCGGTCCGCAAGCGCCCTGGCATGTACATCGGCTCGACGGGTGAGCGCGGTCTGCACCACCTCGTGCAAGAGGTGGTCGACAACTCCGTCGACGAGGCGATGGCCGGCCATGCGGACACCATCGACGTCACGATCCTGGCCGACGGCGGCGTACGCGTCATCGACAACGGCCGCGGCATCCCGGTCGGCATCGTGCCGTCGGAGAACAAGCCGGCCGTCGAGGTCGTGATGACGGTGCTGCACGCCGGCGGCAAGTTCGGCGGCGGCGGCTACGCGGTCTCCGGTGGTCTGCACGGCGTGGGTGTCTCGGTCGTGAACGCCCTGTCGCAGCGGGTGGCGGTCGAGGTCCGCACGGACGGCCACCGCTGGACGCAGGAGTACAAGCTCGGTGTGCCGACGGCGCCGCTGGCCCAGCAGGAGGCCACGCAGGAGACCGGCACCTCGGTGACGTTCTGGGCCGACGGCGACATCTTCGAGACCACCGAGTACAGCTTCGAGACGCTGTCCAGGCGCTTCCAGGAGATGGCGTTCCTCAACAAGGGTCTGACGATCGCGCTGACGGACGAGCGCGCGGACCATGTGGACGAAGAGGGCAAGCCCCTCTCGGTGCGCTACCACTACGAGGGCGGCATCGTCGACTTCGTGCAGTACCTGAACTCCCGCAAGGGAGAGCTGGTGCACCCCACGGTCATCGACGTGGAGGCCGAGGACAAGGAGCGCCTGCTCTCGGTCGAGATCGCGATGCAGTGGAACACCCAGTACAGCGAGGGTGTCTACAGCTTCGCGAACACCATCCACACCCACGAGGGCGGTACGCACGAAGAGGGCTTCCGCGCCGCGTTGACGGGTCTGATCAACCGCTACGCGCGCGACAAGAAGCTGCTGCGCGAGAAGGACGACAACCTCACGGGTGAGGACATCCGCGAGGGTCTGACGGCGATCATCTCGATCAAGCTCGGCGAGCCGCAGTTCGAGGGCCAGACGAAGACGAAGCTCGGCAACACCGAGGCGAAGACCTTCGTGCAGAAGGTCGTCCACGAGCACCTCACGGACTGGCTCGACCGCAATCCCAACGAGGCCGCGGACATCATCCGCAAGGGCATCCAGGCGGCGACGGCCCGGGTCGCGGCCCGTAAGGCGCGCGATCTGACCCGCCGCAAGGGCCTGCTGGAGACGGCGTCGCTGCCGGGCAAGCTGAGCGACTGCCAGTCCAACGACCCGACGCAGTGCGAGATCTTCATCGTCGAGGGTGACTCCGCCGGCGGCAGCGCGAAGTCCGGCCGTAATCCGCAGTACCAGGCGATCCTTCCGATCCGGGGCAAGATCCTCAACGTCGAGAAGGCACGGGTCGACAAGATCCTGCAGAACAACGAGGTGCAGGCGCTGATCTCGGCGTTCGGCACCGGGGTCCATGAGGACTTCGACATCGCGAAGCTCCGCTATCACAAGATCATTCTGATGGCGGACGCCGACGTCGACGGTCAGCACATCAACACCCTGCTGCTCACCTTCCTCTTCCGCTTCATGCGGCCGCTGGTCGAGGCCGGGCACGTCTACCTCTCCCGCCCGCCGCTCTACAAGATCAAGTGGGGCCGGGACGACTTCGAGTACGCCTACTCCGACCCGGAGCGGGACGCGCTGATCGAGCTCGGCAAGCGGAGCGGCAAGCGCATCAAGGACGACTCGGTCCAGCGCTTCAAGGGTCTCGGTGAGATGAACGCCGAGGAGCTGCGCATCACGACCATGGACACCGACCACCGTGTCCTCGGTCAGGTCTCGCTGGACGACGCGGCCCGCGCGGACGACCTGTTCTCGGTGCTGATGGGTGAGGACGTCGAGGCACGGCGTTCGTTCATCCAGCGCAACGCCAAGGACGTCCGCTTCCTCGACATCTGAGCACTGTCGGCCCGTACAACAGCCGCAGCTCGAAAGGACTTTGAACCAGCATGGCCGACGAGAACACCCCTGTGACCCCGGACGGCGTGACCGCCGAGGGCGCGCCCGCAGCCATCGAAGGCGTGGGCATGCGCGTCGAGCCCGTCGGGCTCGAAACGGAGATGCAGCGCTCCTACCTCGACTACGCGATGTCCGTCATCGTCTCGCGTGCGCTGCCCGATGTGCGGGACGGCCTCAAGCCCGTGCACCGCCGCGTGCTGTACGCGATGTACGACGGCGGCTACCGCCCCGAGAAGGGCTTCTACAAGTGCGCCCGCGTCGTCGGTGACGTCATGGGTACGTACCACCCGCACGGCGACTCCTCGATCTACGACGCCCTGGTGCGGCTCGCCCAGCCGTGGTCGATGCGGATGCCGCTGGTGGACTCCAACGGCAACTTCGGCTCCCCGGGCAACGACCCGGCCGCGGCCATGCGGTACACCGAGTGCAAGATGAAGCAGCTCTCCATGGAGATGCTGCGGGACATCGACGAGGAGACCGTCGATTTCCAGGACAACTACGACGGCCGTAACCAGGAGCCGACGGTCCTGCCGGCGCGCTTCCCGAACCTGCTGATCAACGGCTCCGCCGGTATCGCGGTCGGTATGGCCACGAACATCCCGCCGCACAACCTCCGCGAGGTCGCGGCCGGTGCCCAGTGGGCGCTGGAGAACCCCGAGGCCTCCAACGAGGAGCTGCTGGACGCGCTGATCGAGCGCATCAAGGGCCCCGACTTCCCCACCGGCGCGCTGGTCGTGGGCCGCAAGGGCATCGAGGAGGCGTACCGCACCGGCCGGGGCTCCATCACGATGCGGGCCGTGGTCGCCGTCGAGGAGATCCAGAACCGCCAGTGCCTGGTGGTCACGGAGCTGCCGTACCAGACCAACCCGGACAACCTCGCGCAGAAGATCGCCGACCTGGTCAAGGACGGCAAGATCGGCGGCATCGCGGACGTCCGCGACGAGACCTCCTCGCGTACGGGCCAGCGCCTGGTCATCGTCCTCAAGCGGGACGCGGTCGCCAAGGTCGTCCTCAACAACCTCTACAAGCACACCGACCTCCAGACGAACTTCGGCGCGAACATGCTCGCCCTGGTGGACGGCGTGCCGCGCACGCTGTCGCTGGACGCGTTCATCCGCAACTGGGTCACCCACCAGGTCGAGGTCATCGTCCGGCGGACGAAGTTCCGGCTGCGCAAGGCCGAGGAGCGGGCGCACATCCTGCGCGGTCTGCTCAAGGCGCTGGACGCCATCGACGAGGTCATCGCGCTGATCCGGCGCAGCCAGACCGTCGACGAGGCGCGCGAGGGCCTGATGGGCCTGCTGACGATCGACGAGATCCAGGCGAACGCGATCCTGGAGATGCAGCTGCGCCGGCTGGCCGCCCTGGAGCGCCAGAAGATCACCGCCGAGCACGACGAGCTGCAGCGGAAGATCAACGAGTACAACGCGATCCTGGCCTCGCCGGAGCGGCAGCGCCAGATCATCAGCGAGGAACTCGCCGCGATCGTCGAGAAGTTCGGCGACGACCGGCGCAGCAAGCTGGTGCCCTTCGAGGGCGACATGTCCATCGAGGACCTGATCGCCGAGGAGGACATCGTCGTCACGATCTCCCGTGGCGGCTATGTGAAGCGGACGAAGACCGACGACTACCGTTCGCAGAAGCGCGGTGGCAAGGGCGTTCGCGGCACGAAGCTCAAGGAAGACGACATCGTCGACCACTTCTTCGTCTCCACCACCCACCACTGGCTGCTGTTCTTCACGAACAAGGGCCGGGTCTACCGCGCGAAGGCCTACGAGCTGCCCGACGCTGGCCGGGACGCGCGCGGCCAGCACGTCGCCAACCTCCTGGCCTTCCAGCCGGACGAGCAGATCGCGCAGATCCTGGCGATCCGTGACTACGACGCCATGCCGTATCTGGTGCTCGCCACCAAGGCCGGCCTGGTGAAGAAGACGCCGCTCAAGGACTACGACTCGCCGCGCTCGGGTGGTGTCATCGCGATCAACCTGCGCGAGCAGGAAGGCGGCTCGGACGACGAGCTGATCGGTGCGGAGCTGGTGTCGGAAACCGACGATCTGCTGTTGATCAGCAAGAAGGCGCAGTCGATCCGGTTCACCGCCACGGATGAAGCCCTGCGGCCGATGGGGCGAGCCACGTCCGGTGTGAAGGGCATGAGCTTCCGCGAGGGCGATGAACTGCTGTCGATGAACGTGGTGCGCGCCGATACGTTCGTGTTCACCGCGACCGATGGCGGGTACGCCAAGCGCACACCGGTCGACGAGTACCGCGTCCAGGGCCGCGGCGGTCTGGGAATCAAGGCCGCCAAGATCGTGGAGGACCGTGGCACGCTGGTCGGCGCGCTGGTGGTCGAGGGGACCGACGAGATCCTCGCGATCACCTTGAGCGGTGGCGTCATTCGTACGCGGGTCAACGGTGTCCGGGAGACCGGCCGTGACACGATGGGCGTCCAACTGATCAACCTGGGCAAGCGCGATGCCGTCGTCGGCATCGCACGGAACGCCGAGGCCGGTCGTGAGGCCGAAGAGGTCGACGGGGTCGATGAGACCGACGAGACCGAAGCGGCCGAGGGGACCGAGCCCACGGCGGCCGAGGGCGAGCAGCCCACGGCGGAGTAGCACGAGGAGTAGGTCGTGAGTGGAGCCACGGGCGCTACGGCGGGTGGATCAGGAGACAGGAAGAGCTCCTCGTCCGGACCCGCGACCGTGACGGAGAACAGCGCCCGTGGCTCTGCCGCGCCCGGCGGCCCCCGCAAGGAGGGCTCCGATCAGGGGGGAACCGTGACCGATACGCGCCAACCGCAGCCTCAGCCGCAGGGCCAGGGCCAGACGCAGGCCGGGCAGCCGTACCAGCCGCCGCAGGCCTACAGCACGGACGGCGGCAAGGGCGGCGGGAAGTCGGTGCGCCGGCCGCGTACGGGCGCCCGTACGACGCCCCGGACGCGCAAGGCCCGGCTTCGGGTGGCGCGCGCCGATCCGTGGTCGGTGATGAAGGTCAGCTTCCTGCTGTCCATCGCGCTGGGGATCTGCACGGTCGTGGCCGTGGCCGTGCTGTGGATGGTGATGAACGCGATGGGCGTCTTCTCCACCGTCGGCGGGACGATCAGCGAGGCGACCGGCTCCAGTGACGGCAGTGGCTTCGATCTGCAGTCGTTCCTGTCGCTGCCGCGGGTGCTGCTGTTCACCTCGATCATCGCGGTGATCGATGTGGTGCTGGCGACGGCGCTGGCGACGCTCGGCGCGTTCATCTACAACCTGTCCGCCGGCTTCGTCGGCGGTGTGGAGCTCACCCTCGCCGAGGACGAGTGAGCCCCTGGTGGGAGGGCGTTCCCGGGGGTCTCCGGAGGGCTTCGGGAACCGATTTTGGGAACGCCTCAGAAGTGCGCTAATCTTTCGGTGCAGCGAACGCGCGGCTATAGCTCAGACGGTTAGAGCGCTTCCCTGATAAGGAAGAGGCCCCAGGTTCAAGTCCTGGTAGCCGCACTGCACCATCGGCCCGGCCGGAGATTACTCCGGCCGGGCCGATGCGTTTGTCCGGGCCGGATCAGCGGTGCGGCGGCGGAAGTTGGTGCCGGACGCGGGGCCGCGGGATCGGGCGTTGCCGACTGCGGGCTAGGTAACCGATCGGTATCGGCCGGTGTGTATCATCGGCCGACATAGGTCCCCTACGTCAACGAAAGACGAGGTCGCGCGGTGAAGAAGCTTCTCCTGGTCGCACTGGCCGCCATCGGCGGGCTCCTCGTGTACCGCCAGATCCAGGCGGATCGCGCCGAGCAGGATCTGTGGACGGAGGCGACCGACTCCGTGCCCGCAGGTTCGGGTGTGTGAGACCCCTACGCACAGCACATTTCGTACGGACCCCGGTTGCCCCTGGCGGCCGGGGTTTCGTGCGTCCGGGGCAGGGCCGGCCGGCTGGCCGGATGTCGTTGTGGGACCGTGACGCCGACCCTCTTGAGTTTGCTAACGCACACGATTAGGTTGCAGTGGCAAAGTTGATGTGTGTGATGTGACCTTCGGGACGCAAGGGGGACGAGGGACATGGTCCGACGACCACGCAGAGGGGTGGTGGCGCTGCTCGGGGGGCTGCTCCTCGCGCTCGCTGCCGCGCCGCTCCAGGCGGCAGCCGTACCGGCGCCGGCGGCCGCCACGACGGGCAGGCCCGCCGACGGCTCCGGCATGGTGATGGTGCTCGACTCGTCCGGCTCGATGGCCGAGGACGACGGCTCGGGGAGCACCCGGATCGCCGCCGCCCGCAAGGCCGTTGGCACCGTCGTCGACGCGCTGCCCGCCGGCTATCCCACCGGGCTGCGGGTCTACGGCGCGGACAAACCCAAGGGCTGCGACGACACCCGGCTCGCCCAGCCCGTCGCCGCACTGGACCGCGGGGGCATCAAGCGGGCCGTCGCGGCGGTCGAGCCCAAGGGCGACACCCCCATCGGACTCTCCCTGCGCAAGGCCGCGGCCGATCTGCCCAGGGCGGCCCCCGGCGCGATCGGCACGCGCACGATCCTGCTGATCTCCGATGGTGAGGACAACTGCGCGGCCCCGCCGCCATGTAAGGCCGCCGCTCAACTCGCTGCTTCCGGCGTCGATCTGCATATCGACGCCGTCGGCTTCCAGGTCGCCGGCAAGGCCCGGGAACAACTGGAGTGCGTGGCGAAGGCCGGCAACGGTCAGTACTACGACGCCCCGGACGCCAAGGCGCTCGCCCGCCAGCTCCAGCGGGCCGGCCAACTCTCCGCGGACGGTTACCTCTTCAAGGGCGAGAAGGTCCGCGGCACGGCCAGCCGTGGGAACGCGCCCCGCATCGCTCCGGGGCAGTACCTGGACAGCATCGGCCCCAACGAAACGCGTTACTACGCCACGGATCTCGACGCCGCCTCCGCCGCCGAATACTCGGCGACCGTGGTGCCGCAGCCCGGCGCGGCCGTCGACCCCACCGACGCGCTGCAGACTCACGTCGCCTACGACAGCGAAAGCTTCTGTGAGTCGGCCACCGAGATGTTCGGGCAGCAGGAGGGCGCGACGCCGCTGGCCTCGGGCGTCAGCCGGATCCCCTCGGAGGCCGGCGACGGTCTGTGTGACAAAGCCGGACGGTACTGGCTGGTCGTCGAGCGGCGGGCGGCCAAGGGATCGGACGCCGCGCGCTGGCGGATGGAGCTCACGTTTCACGTGAAACCACCGCTGAAGAAGGGCGTCACGCCTGCACAGTCGGAACCGGAGTACGGGGCGGGCGGCAAGGACGCCCCAGTGCCCGTGACGGCCCCCAAGGACGTCGCCGGTGGCACGGGCTTCAACGATGCCCGCGCCCTGCGGACGGGCGTCTGGCGGGACACGCTCCTTCCGGCCCAGACCCTTTGGTACAAGGTCCCGGTCGGCTGGGGTCAGCAGCTGCGCTACGACGTCGAGTTCGCCAACGAACCGACGGTCAGGACCTCCAGCGCGACCACGTCCTTCGGGCGCACCGAGGTCTACACACCGTCCCGGACCCCGGCCGGTGGCGGCACCGCCGAGTTCAGCCCCCAGGTGTCGTACAACGGGAGCCCGGCATCGGTGGAGATGGGCACGGTTCCGGTCGCCTGGACCAATCGCTACGAGTCGAACCCCAACGTGGTGCCCGTGCACGACAAGGGCGACTTCTACATCGCGGTGACGCTGGGGGCCAAGGCCGCCGAGATCGCGCGGAATCCGCAGATCGGTGTGGTGCTGCGGGTCGCGGTGCTGGGCACCGAGAAGTCCGGTCCGCAGAACGGCGCGGCGCCGGTCAAGGCCGGTGCCACCGCCCGTGATTCGGGGAAGGGCGCGGACAACGTGCCCGGCGGCAGTGGAGGATGGTCGCCGGGCCGGGTGACGGCGGTGGCCGTCGGCGGTGTCGGCGTCCTGCTGCTGGCAGGTCTGGCCGTGGCGTACGCACGGGCCCGCCGCAAGCAGCGGCCGAGCGACGGAAATTCAGATCCTATGAGGGGTGGGTCGTGGTGACGGGGCGCACGACGAACAGCGGGCCGGGGCGTCTTCGGCAGACTTTCGCCGCGCTGGCGGCGCTTGCCGCCGTGGCGGTCCTGCCGCAGACGGCGGGTGTGGCAGCCGCCGCCGACCTGCCCGGCTACCGGCCGGCCGCCGATGCCACGAAGACCACGGGCGCCGCCCGCACCAGCCAGGCGCCGCAGATCAAGCCCGGGATGTACACCGACAGCATCAAGCGCGGTGAGGAGAAGTACTACGCGGTCGCCCTGGACGCCAAGAGCAGCGCCTACTTCTCGGCGGTGGCCGCGCCCAAGCCCGGCAGCAAGGTCGCGGACTACGGCGACGGCCTGTCCATCGCCGTGAAGGACGGCAACAACTCCGTCTGCGGATCACAGGCACGGCAGTCCTTCCGCGGCGACGGCACGGCGTACCCGATCGCCGACTACGCCACCCGCACGATCGGCCCCGACATCTCCTCCTGCCAGGAGGCCGGGCTGTATTACGTGGTGGTCAGCCGCGAGGGCTCGGCGACCTCCGACCCCACGCCCTGGCCGATCGAATTGGGCTATCTCAAGGAGCCCGCCGTCAAGGGCGCGGCCCCGCAGCAGCCGCGCGAAGGCAGCTGGAGCACTGTCACACCGCCCCCGCCCACCGACGCCGTCAAGCACGCGGCCCGGGGCGGCACCGGCTTCAACGACGCGGGATCCGTCGGCGACGGCGTCTGGACGGACCGGATCAAGCCGGGCGAGAGCCGCTTCTACCGGGTTCCGGCCGACTGGGGGCAGCGGCTCAACCTCAGCGCCGAGCTGCCGAATGCGACGGCCGGTTCGCAGGATTTCGTCAGCGGCGCGCTGGGGCTCAACGTCTACAACCCCGCCCGCGGGATGGTCGAGGGCGGCAGATTCGTCTCGTACGCGGGGGACCCGGCCGAGGTGAAGCAGTTCACCGCGCCGGTCGCGTACGGCAACCGCTTCGACTCCTCCGACGCGATCAGCGTGATGCGGTTCGCGGGCTGGTACTACCTGGAAGTCACCCTGCATCCCGACACCGCCGCGTACTTCCCCAAGGGCGCGGACCTGACGCTCCGGGTGGACGTCCGCGGCACGGCCACGGCCGGGCCGGCCTACGCCGGACCGGCCGGCGACTTCTCCGTCACGCCCGAGGACCGGGACATGGCATCCAAGGGCCAGACCGAGCAGGAGGCCGAGAAGAGCGGCACGCTGCAGCTGGTCGGCTACGCAGGGATCGGCGCGGGCGTGGTGCTGCTGCTGGCGCTGGCCGTGTGGACGGTGGTGGCGCGCCGCAGGGTGGCCCAGGCCACCGTGCCGGCCGCTTCCGGTATCGCTAGGGGCGCGGGCCACTTCCCCCAGCAGGGACCGCCCGCCCCGCAGGACCAGCGGTCCCAGCAGTTCGGTCCTCCACAGGGCTGGTAACGCCCCTGCGGGCCTCGGGGCCGCTGAGCTGCCCCGAGGCCGCAGTGCGGCGTGCGCGGACCGTCAGGCAGCCGTCAGCGCCCAGACGCCCACGGCGATGCACAGCAGCGCGACGATCAGCACCGGGACCGCCACCTTCGGGGGCGGTCCCGGCCGCTTGAGCGGGGCGGTGGCGATGCCGCTGCCGGCGGCAGGACCGGCCGGTGCGGCGAGAGAGGCCGCGGGATGCACCGCCGGTGTCACCGGACCTCCGGCGCCGGGCCCGCCGGCCCGGGGGTCGGCGGGAACCGGATACGGGGCGGCCGTGTACGGGCGGGTCCCCGCCGAGTGGTCCCGTGGGACGCCCGCCGTCGGCTCGTACGCCGGGGCCGGCGGCGGGGTGCCCTGTGCGGGCGGCATGCCGCCGGGCAGCGGGGTCGGAGTCGGGGTCGGCGGGGTGCTCGGCTGCTGCGGCGCCGGGAAACCGAGCGCGGGCGGCGCGAGCGGGAAGCTCCCCGTCTCGGACGCCGACGCGTGCCCGGCGACCGCGGTGGATCCCGTGGACCCGGCGTCCCCGCCCCCGCTGCGCCCGGAGTTCCCTGCTGCGCCTGCCCCGCCCGGCGCCGCCCGCAGGGGGCCGCTCGGGCCGAACCCCGCGGGCAGGGGCCCGATGTGGTCGAAGACCTCGACGATCTCTTCCTCGATCGTCGGGTCCGGCAGCAGCTCGGCCGCCGACAGGATCGCCTTGCGTGCCCCCGTGGCCGTCCTGAACCGGGAATCCGGGTCCGGGTGCAGCAGGGTGGCCAGCACCTGCCACAGCGGTTCGGGAACATCCTCGGGCGCGTTCGGCACACCGTGCTCGGTGAAGTGGCGGACCAGCGCCTCCGCGTCCGGTTTGGTGCCGGTGATCAGATACAGCGCGACCAGGCCGACCGCGAACAGGTCGGCGGGGAAGTCCGGTTCGGAGCCCAGCATCTGCTCGGGGGCGAAGTAACCGGGCGTGCCCATCACGTAGTTGGTTTCGGTGAGCCGGGGTTCGCCCTTGCGCATCGAGATGCCGAAGTCGGACAGTCGCAGATGCGGCCGCCCGGTGCCGGTGGCCTCCAGCAGGATGTTCGCCGGCTTGATGTCGCGGTGCACCACACCCTCCGCGTGCACCGCGGTCAGCCCGGCCAGCAACTGGTCCAGGAGCGTGCACACGAACCGAGGCGGCAGCGGGCCGTAGTCGCCCGTGAGATGCGCCAGCGAGCCGCCGTTCACCAGATCCATGGTGAACAGCACCTTGTCGTCGTCGGCCGCCCAGCTCGCCGGGGCCAGCACATGCGGATGGTCGATCCGCAGGGCCTGTTCGCGTACGAAGCGCAGCAGGGTGTGCGCATCGCTCTGCTGGAGCACCTTGGCCGCGACATAGCGTCGGCGGCGCTGGTCCCAGGCGCGCCAGACCGCGCCCACACCGCCTCTTCCGATCGGGTCGATCAGCTCGTACCGACCGGCGAAGATCTCACCCATTGCGCCCCGTCCGCATTCTGAACTCCGCAAGCTCCGCTGTGCCCGGATACCGCCGCGGCGGATGATGCCGGGCCGATACCGCCGTACCGCCGTCGTACGGGACGGTCAGTTCTGGTGCGCCTCGTAGTGGGCGACCGCGTCCGCGGTGCGGCCGGCGCCGTACGCCCGCAGGAACTCTGCCAGTTCGGGATGACTGGGGGCGAGGGTGTTCGCCGCGTCGATGATGTCTCCCGCGTCCGAAACCGACCGGAGCAGCGACTGGATCTCCCGCACCACGCGCCGCACGGTCGTGGCACCCGTGGACGAGGTGGCCTGCGCGGTGTTGTTGAGCACCGAACCGCCGGCCGTCTTCTTGATCTCGTCCATGCGGTCGGTCGCCTCGGCGGCGCTGACGCTGCCGTCGGCGACCTGTCCGGCCAGCTCCTGCAGTGCCTGGACGCGCTGCACGACGGCCGGGTTGCCTATCTTCGCGCGCTGTCCGCTCATCAGCTGGGACAGCATCGGCGCCGACAGGCCCAATACGGAGGCGAGCCGCGCCTGGTTGAGACCGAGATCGTCGATGAGACGGCGGAACAGCGCACCAAGAGGTTCCCCGTACCAACTGCGCTGCAGCTCACGGGCCCGCGCGGTGGCTTCCTGCTGTGCTGCGTCCATACCGTCTCCCCTGTTCTCCCCGGTCGCGCTTCGCTGCCGCGAATCTCGCGAAGCATCCTACGGAGAGCGACCAGGCGCGGCGATACCCGGTCGGGAAAGCATCCGGACACCGGGTACCCTTGTGCGCGAAGGGGCCTTAGCTCAGTTGGTAGAGCGCTGTCTTTGCATGGCAGATGTCAGGGGTTCGACTCCCCTAGGCTCCACAACACACCCTCTCTGATCTGCGGAAACGCGGTCGGCGGGGGTGTTTTTTGCAGGGCGCGCTGCTCTGTTCGCGGCCACCAACGCGTCGCGCCCGCCCCCCTGTTGCGGGGGACGGGCACGACGCGGATACGTGGGTGCAGGCGGCCTTGGGTCAGGCAGTGCTGCCGCCACGGCGCTCGTCGGCCTCCGCCTCGGCCTGCTTGGCCTGGACGTCGGGGTCGAGGGAGGCGCCCTCGCTGCCGTCGACGGCGTTGAGCCGGCCGCGGTCGCTGACCTCGGTGGGGGCCGGCGGCTCGACCAGCCAGTCCGGGTTGGCCTGCTTGTCCCACCACTTCCAGGCGGCGACCGCGCCACCCGCCAGGATGCCCAGCACCGCCAGCCGCTTGGCGAACTTGCCGCACTTGGCCCGGCGCTTGTGCTTCTTGGCGAGCTTCTCGATCTCGGCTGCCGTCACCTGGCCGCGCAGCGCGGCGAGCGCGGCACTTCCGCGTGCGAACGCCTCCTCGCGCACCGGCTCGGCGGCGGCGCGGGCGGTCACCACGGCGTTCTCCAGCCGCGGCGCGGTGTATTCGGCGGCCTGCTTGGCGGCTTCGCGCGTCCGGCGGGCGGCGCGGTTGGCGGCG
Organism: Streptomyces sp. NPDC101393; assembly: GCF_044767385.1. Taxonomy (NCBI): domain Bacteria; kingdom Bacillati; phylum Actinomycetota; class Actinomycetes; order Kitasatosporales; family Streptomycetaceae; genus Streptomyces; species Streptomyces sp. NPDC101393. Next base: position 370,818 of record NZ_JBIWNU010000005.1, read on the forward strand.
GCGTCCACCTTGGGCGGCAGGGCGCCACGGGCGTGCTCGATACGGGGCTGCAGATGGGCGTCGTACTGCGAACGGGCCTGCTGCGCCGCTTCGCTCACCTTGGGTGCCATACGGATGCGCGTCTCGTGTGCGTAATGCACGGCGGTCTCCTTGGCCGTACCGGCATACGGGGCCACCGCCGCCGCTGCGTGCCGCACGCTCTCCTTGGCCGTACCGGTCGCGGCGCGCACGCTGTCCTTGCGGGTCACGGGATCCTCCTCCTCGGTGGCGTGTCCGGGGCTTTGGGGGTTGGTCCCCCATGTCCTGCTGTGTCGCCTGTCCACCCGATTGAAGATCATGCCTGCTCACCTGTCGTACGGCATGTGCGAGCGGGCATCCGGGTCATTGGGGACCTTCCGGAGCCTTGTGACGACAATGCCACGATTTGCCGTGCCGCGCGCTTGTTCCGCGGGTCCCGGCGCGCGGAAAGCCGCACGTACGGATCAGGAACGGGCACGCAGGGATCTCTCCCGCCCGGAATGAGGGTGGGGGAAGACCCCGGAAAGAAATCAGTGCGAAGGGCGCCCGGGGGTGGCGGCCGGGCTATGGGCGGGGCCGTTCATGCGAGGATCGGGAACCGTCAGCGAAGACTTATGGAAGGTAGATCGTGGCTGAACAGCTCTACGCCACCCTGAAGACCAACCAGGGCGACATCGAGATCCGGCTCCTGCCGAACCATGCACCCAAGACGGTCAAGAACTTCGTCGAGCTCGCCAAGGGCGAGCGGGAGTGGGTCCACCCGGCGACCGGCAAGAAGTCGACCGACAAGCTGTACGACGGCACGGTCTTCCACCGTGTGATCAGCGGCTTCATGCTCCAGGGCGGCGACCCGCTGGGCAACGGCACCGGCGGTCCGGGCTACGAGTTCGCCGACGAGTTCCACCCCGACCTGGCGTTCAACAAGCCCTACCTGCTGGCCATGGCCAACGCCGGTCCGGGCACCAACGGCTCGCAGTTCTTCATCACCGTCGCGCCGACCACGTGGCTGACCGGCAAGCACACCATCTTCGGCGAGGTCACCACCGACGCCGGCAAGAAGGTCGTGGACGCCATCGGCGCCACCCAGACCAACCCGCGCACCGACCGTCCCGTCAACGACGTCGTCATCGAGTCGGTCGTCATCGAGACCCGCGAGGGCTGATCCCGCTCGGTCCGCCCCGGTTTGCCCGGCGCGCGGACCGACCGCGTCCCGCCCGAGGGAACCATTGCGCCCCGCCCGGTCGTACACCGGGCGGGGCGGTGCGTTGACGCGTCGGAACGGACGCGTCGGACCGGACGCGCCGAGACGGAGAAAAGGACGAGGGACCGATGGACCAGGTGCCAGGCAGCCCACAGGAACCACAGCATCCGCACGACGAGCAGGGCGGCGACGGCCTGCCGGGCTGCTATGCCCACCCGGACCGCACGACCGGCATCCGCTGCACCCGCTGTGAGAAGCCGATCTGCCCGGACTGCATGGTCAGCGCCTCGGTCGGCTTCCAGTGCCGGGACTGCGTACGCGGTGGCAGCGGTACCGGGCACACGGCGCAGGCGACGGTTCCGCGCACGATAGCCGGGGGAACGATCACCGCCGATCCGCGGCTGGTCACCAAGATCCTGCTGGGGCTCAACCTCGCGGTCTTCCTCGCGGTGCTGGCGTCCGGCGACGATCTCGTCGTCCAGCTCGAACTGATCGGCCGGGCCGACGCCGGCCCGGCCGGGAACGTCGGCGTCGCGCTGGGCGAGTGGTACCGCCTGGTGACGGCGATGTTCCTGCACCAGCAGATCCCGCACATCGCCTTCAACATGCTGTCGCTGTGGTGGCTGGGGCCGCCCCTGGAGGCGGCGCTCGGCCGGATCCGGTTCATCGCGCTCTATATGCTCGCCGGCCTCGGTGGCAGCGCCCTGACGTATCTGATCGCCGCGGAGAATCAGCCCTCGCTCGGCGCCTCCGGCGCGATCTTCGGGCTGCTGGGCGCGACCGCGGTCCTGCTGCGCCGGATGAACGCCGATATGAAGCCGGTGCTGATCCTGCTCGGGCTCAACCTGGTCTTCACGTTCCTGTGGCCGAATATCGCCTGGCAAGCCCATGTCGGCGGCCTGGTGGTGGGCGCCGCGGTGGCGTTCGGAATGGTGCACGCGCCCCGCGATCGCCGGACGCTGATACAGGGCGTGACCTGTGCGGTGGCCCTGCTGGCGGTCGTCGCCGTGGTGTGGGTACGGACCCTGCAGCTGGGCGGCTGAGGGTCCGTGCGGCTGCCGGGGGCCGGCGGCGGCTGGGGGTAATCAGCCCGCCGGGGCCCGTCCGGTCAAGTTGTCCACAGTGCGTGGCGGATCTTGTGCAAGCTGTGCGGAACATCCGTTCCGGATCGCACTGACCTGCGTTTCCCCAGGAAGGACTGGGGGAGACGTGGACCGGGAGCGGGTGCCGCCGGTCACACAGGCGTCAACCTCCGGAGGGTTATCCACAGATCTTCTGAAGTTTTCCCCGGCTGTGGATAACCGTGTGGATGGCCTTGGGCAGGGCTTGCGCTACTTCCACTGTGTGGAGACGCCGAAGCCCACGGCGATGAAGCCGAAGCCGCACACGATGTTCCAGTTGCCCATGGCCTTGATCGGCAGATCGCCTTCGGACACGTAGAAGAGAACGATCCAGGCAAGGCCGATCAGGAACATCGCCAGCATCAGCGGAGCGACCCAGCTACGGCCTGAATTCATCTTCAGACTGGTGGTCTGCTTCGCCGGCGGCGGCGTGAAGTCGTCCTTCTTGCGGATCCGTGACTTCGGCACGAGGAACTCTCCTGTCGATGCGCTGCTCCCCCACTCTCGACTTCGCTCGAGCGGGAGGTGCCCCCTTCCGCGCGGGGGACGAACGGGATGGGAGCCGGATGGAAGCGGCGGGGAGCGGATCCTCGCCCAGGGCGTCCGTTAGCGTAGTGCTTCCGAGGCGCCGTAAGGAGTAAGGGTACGTTGAGCAATTCCGCTGACTCCCCCGACCGCCCCGCGCGGTCCCACCTGCGGCCGGTACGGATCCTCACCCTCACCGTCTTCGCCCTCGCCGGACTGCTGTTCTGGCTGAGCTTCGACACCGCGCGTGGCACGAACCTCCGCTCCGACGACTCGATGCTGCGGCTCTCCGACCTCATCCAGCAGCGCAGCCACAAGAACGGCGCCCACGACGAACGCAACGCCACCCTGCGCGAGGACGTCGAGGGCCTGGCGCAGCGCGAACACGGCAGCTCCAAGGCCGAGAGCGACAAGCTCAAGGCGCTGGAGAAGAACGCCGGCACCAAGCAGCTCAAGGGTCAGGGCGTGTCCGTCACGCTCACCGATGCCCCGCCGAACGCCACCGCCAAGGTCCCCGGCATCCCCGAGCCGCAGCCCAACGACCTGGTCATCCACCAGCAGGACCTGCAGGCCGTCGTGAACGCCCTGTGGCAGGGCGGCGCCAAGGGGATCAAGGTCATGGACCAGCGGCTGATCTCCACCAGCGCGGTGCGCTGCGTCGGCAACACCCTGATCCTGCAGGGCCGGGTCTACTCGCCGCCCTACAAGGTCACCGCGGTCGGCGACCGCGGGGCGCTGAACAAGGCGCTGACCGCCTCCCCGGCCATCCAGAACTACCTGCAGTACGTGAACGCCTACGGACTGGGCTGGAAAGTCGACCAGCACGAAGCGGTGACTCTTCCCGGCTACTCCGGCACAGTGGATCTCCACTACGCACAGCCTGTGAAGCCGTAACCCGCGCGCCGCGGGGCGGCGGGGAGGGGCGGGGCCGGATGACGGTGCGGTGGATCGTCAGGACGTTCAGCGAAGTGTGCGTCACCGTCGGCAGCCTGATCATCCTCTTCGTCGCCTACGTGCTCTTCTGGACCGGCGTACGGGCCGACAGCGCGATGGACGGCGAGATCGGCAGACTGCGGCACCAATGGGCGGCCGCCCCCGACGACGGGGCGAAGGACACCGCGCACCCGCCCGCCCCGGCGAAGCCGCCCCAGCGCTACGACGACGGCACGTCCTTCGCCGTCATGTACATCCCGCGCCTGGGGGCGAACTGGGCCAAGCCCGTCCTGGAAGGCACCGGAACCGATGTCCTCAAGCGTGGTCTCGGTCACTACGACCGCACCGCACGGCTCGGTGAGGTCGGCAATTTCTCGGTCGCGGGCCACCGCCGGACCTACGGCGACCCCTTCAAGGACTTCCCGCGGCTGCGGCCCGGGGACGCCGTGGTGCTGACCGACGGCACCACCTGGTTCACGTACCGCATCGACAAAAGCCCCTATACGACGCTCCCCGGCGACATCGGGGTGATCGATCCCGTGCCGCAGAAATCCGGCTTCAACGGACCTGGGCGATATCTCACCCTGACAACCTGCGAGCCCGAGTGGGGCCACAGCCACCGCCTGATCACCTGGGCCCACCTCGATTCCACCCAACCCGTGGGACGCGGACGCCCATCGGCTTTGCCCGGCTGACCCACCAGGCGCCACCCCCGCCCCTTAGTCTGGTGGGGCAATCGACATCGTCATCGGCATCGGCAAGGGGACAGCGAGCGCATGTACGGCTGGATCTGGCGGCATCTGCCGGGCAACACATGGGTGAAGGCGCTGATTTCACTGGTGCTGGCGCTGGCGGTCGTCTTCGTGCTTTTCCAGTACGTCTTTCCGTGGGCGGAGCCGCTGCTCCCCTTCAATGACGTCACGGTCGATCAAGGGATGGCAGCCGTCCGATGAGCGCACGCATTCTGGTCGTCGACAACTACGACAGCTTCGTCTTCAACCTCGTCCAGTACCTCTACCAACTGGGTGCCGAATGCGAGGTGCTGCGCAATGACGAGGTGGCGCTGAGCCACGCCCAGGACGGCTTCGACGGCGTCCTGCTGTCACCCGGCCCCGGCACACCCGAGCAGGCCGGTGTCTGCGTCGACATGGTCCGGCACTGCGCGGGAACCGGCGTGCCGGTGTTCGGTGTCTGCCTGGGCATGCAGTCGATGGCGGTCGCCTACGGCGGCGTGGTGGACCGTGCGCCCGAGCTGCTGCACGGCAAGACCTCGCGCGTCACCCACCAAGGGGCAGGTGTCTTCGCCGGCCTGCCGTCGCCGTTCACCGCCACCCGTTACCACTCCCTGGCCGTCGAGCGGGACACCGTCCCCGACGAACTCGTCGTCACCGCCTGGACGGACACGGGCATCGCGATGGGTCTGCGGCACCGCGAACTCGCGGTCGAGGGCGTGCAGTTCCACCCCGAGTCCGTGCTGACGGAGTGGGGCCACAAGATGCTCGCCAACTGGCTGGTGGAGTGCGGCGACAAGGGAGCCGTGGAGCGCTCGACGGGGCTTGCCCCGGTGGTCGGCAAGGCCGGCGCGTGACCGACCTGCGCCCCGAGCGTGAAGGGAGATCCCCTGAGCCGTACGTGCCGTCACCGGCGTACGAGCCCGGGGATCACTATGGGCAGACCCCTGCGCACCCTGACGCGTTCGAGGCGGCCGTGGGACAGCTCCACGACCCGCTGAACGATCCGCTCCCGGGCCAGCGGACGCAGTCCCCCATCCCGGCGCCCGCGTCGTACGAACAGGCGGCCCAGGCGGCCCAGCACGCCGGACGGAGGGGCTCGCCCTGGTTCCGGCCGCATCAGCAACCGGAGCAGCAGACCGGCCATCAGGACCGGCCCTACGAACCGGCACCGGCGGCGTACGAGCCCGACCCCGCCGCCTACGACGCGATCTACGGGGCGGGCCAGGGGCAGGGCCGGGGGCGGGATTACGACGCCGGATACGGCACGTATACCGACCCGGCCTCGACGGAGCCCATATTCGAGCCCCGCAGAGCCCCGGTGACCCCGCCACCGGTCGCCCCGGCGCCCGCCACCGCCGAACTGCGCCTGGACGAAGAGACCATGGCCCTGCGTCAGGCCGAGGAGCCAGGCGCGAGGCATGGCGCCGGCGGCAACGACGACCGCAGTGACGCCGACGATGACGCTGTTTCACGTGAAACCGACGCGGCACCGGCGCAGGGCGGCCGTGCTGCCCGGCGTAAGGCCGCTCAGGAGGCCGCCAAACGAGGCGGCAGGCGCGGTCGGCACGGCGGCTCGGCGACCGCGGCCGGAGCGTCCACAGCCGCCGCCTCCGGCTCCACAGCCGGCCCCGCTCCCGCGCCGCTGACCCGGCTGGAGGCCCGGCGTGCCGAGCGCGCCGCCAAGGACAGTCCGAGCCTGATCGCCAGCCGCGCGGTGGGCGAGGTGTTCATCACCCTCGGCGTGCTGATGCTGCTCTTCGTCACCTACCAGCTGTGGTGGACGAATGTGCTGGCCGAGCAGGAGGCAGGCGGCGCCGCCAATACCCTTCAGCACGAATGGGACGAGGGCGGCGGCGAGATCAAGAATCTCTCCGCCGGTGAGCGCTTCGCGATCATGTATATCCCGAAGCTGGATGTGAAGGCGCCGATCGCCGAGGGCATCGACAAGCACGGGGTGCTGGACCGCGGCATGGTCGGTCACTACGACAAGAGCAGCGGGATCAAGACCGCGATGCCCTGGGACAAGAAGGGCAACTTCTCGGTGGCCGGGCACCGCAACACTCATGGCGAGCCGTTTCGTTACGTCAACAAGCTCGTCAAGGGCGACAAAATCATCGTCGAGACCAAGAAGTCGTACTACACGTACGAGATGGAGAGCATCCTCCCGCAGACCTCTCCCAGCAATACGAGCGTGATCGGCCCCGTACCGCCCGGCTCGGGCTTCAAGGGGCCGGGCCGTTACATCACGCTGACGACCTGCACCCCGGAATTCACCAGTACCTACCGGATGATCGTCTGGGGCAAGATGGTTGAGGAGCGGCCGCGGAGCAAGGGTAAGCCGGACGCGCTCGTCAGCTGAGCGAACTTAAGAGGGGTACACGCGGTGACTGCCACCGGAAACGACCAGGACACCCGCCGGTCCGCGCCGTCACCCAACCCGCGCCGCGTACGGAGGGGCATCGCCTCCGTCGTCAGCGTCATCGGCGAGCTGCTGATCACGGCAGGCCTGGTCCTGGGACTGTTCGTCGTCTATTCGCTGTGGTGGACCAACGTCCTTGCCGACCGTGCGTCGCACCGGCAGGGTGACCAGGTCCGTGAGCACTGGGCGAGCCACCGTCCCAAGGGGCCGGGCGATCTGGACACCAAGGACGGCATCGGCTTTCTGCACGTGCCCGCGATGAGCAGCGGTGAGGTGCTGGTCAAGAAGGGCACCGACGAGGAGGTGCTCAACGAGGGCGTGGCCGGCTATTACACGAAGCCGGTCAAGTCGGAGCTGCCGACGGACAAGAAGGGCAACTTCACGCTCGCCGCCCACCGCGACGGTCACGGCGCGATGTTCCACAACATCGACAAGCTCAAGGACGGCGATCCGATCGTCTTCGAGTCCGAGGACACCTGGTACATCTACAAGGTCTTCTCGACGCTGAGCCAGACCTCCAAGTACAACGTCGACGTGCTCGACGACGTCCCGAAGGAGTCCGGCAAGCACACAGCGGGCCGCTACATCACGCTCACGACCTGCACCCCGGTCTACACCTCGACCTACCGCTACATCGTCTGGGGCGAGCTGGAGCGTACGGAGAAGGTCGACGCGGACCGCACGCCCCCCAAGGAACTCCGCTGAGCCCGAGGTCCCTTGACCGCACGCACGACTGAGCCCCGGCCGCCCTCCCAGGGCGCCGGGGCTCAGTCCTACGCGGTGCTGCGGGTCATGGCCCGTGCAGGCCGGTCACCCGAAGGGGCCGCCGAAGATGCCGCCGTCATCGCCGCCGCCGTTGCCCCCAGGGGCTCCGATGGTGGTCAGCGTGACGGTGGTGGTGGCCGGGTCGGACGGGGTGTCCCCCGCCGGGTCCTGGCTGATCACCCGGGCGTTGTCGTCGTCCGAGCTGCCGGCGGCGAACTGGACGTTCTTGAAGCCGGCCTGTTCCAGCGTCTTCTTCGCGTCCTTGACCGACTGGTTGGCGACGTTCGGGACGGGTGTCTGGGTGCCTGCCTTACCGACCGTCAGCGTGACCGTCGAGCCGTTCTTGACCTCGCTCTGCGCGGTCGGGCTCATGGCGGTGACCTTCCCGACCTGGTTGGGGTCGGTCGTTTCCTGGTCCTGCCGGTTCACCTGCAGACCGAGATCCTTCAGCTGCTTCTCCGCTGCGGCGAAGTCCTTCCCGACGACGTCCGGGAGAGGCGTCTTCTCGGGCGCCTTGGCAACGAACAGCGTGATCTCGGTGTCCTTGGCCTTCCTGGAGCCGGCCGGCGGGTCCTGGCGGACGACCGTGCCCTCCTCCTGGTCGGAGACCACCTGCCGGGGCGTGACGTCGGTGAAGCCCTTGCTCCTGAGCTTCTTCACCGCTTCGTCCTCGTTCAGGTCCCGTACGTCGGGGACGGAGACCTCCACCGGACCGGTGCACATCGTGACAGTGACCGTGTCCTTCTTGGCGATCTTTGTGCCCTCTTCCGGGAACTGCTCGGTGACCTGGTTCTTCTTGACGTTGGTGCAGGCCTTGCTGCCGCCCTTGGAGACCTGGAAGTCGCTGTTCTTGCCGTAGCCCTTGGCCTCTTGGAGGGTCTTCCCGACGAGGTTGGGCGCGGCGAACTTGTCGCCGGCGTTGTTGTTGCCGCTGAACATCGCCTTGCCGATGAAGATCGCACCGACCAGGACGAGGACGGCCGCGAGCACCAGCAGGATCGTCGAGGTGTTGCTCTTCTTCTGACCGCCGCCCCGGCGCCGCTCGTTGCGCTCGTCGTAGCCGTAGCCCCCGTCGTCCGGGTTCATCGGCGGCAGCATCGAGGTCGAGCCGGCCGGGTCCTGCGGACGCAGCATCGTGGTCGGCTGGTCCTGGTCGTGGCCGCCCATGCCCATCGCCGAGGTGGCGGAGACCGGCTGGCCGTCGAGTGCCGCCTCGATGTCGGCGCGCATCTCGTCGGCCGACTGGTAGCGGTAGTCGCGGTCCTTGGTCAGCGCCTTGAGGACGATGGCGTCCATCGCGGGCGTGATCTCGGGGTCGAAGTTGCTCGGCTTCTGCGGCTCCTCCCGCACGTGCTGGTAGGCCACGGCGACCGGCGAGTCACCGATGAACGGCGGCCGCACGGTGAGGAGTTCGTAGAGCAGGCAGCCGGTGGAGTACAGGTCGGAACGCGCGTCGACCTGCTCGCCCTTGGCCTGCTCGGGGGAGAGGTACTGCGCCGTGCCGATGACCGCCGCGGTCTGCGTCATCGTCATGCCGGCGTCGCCCATGGCACGGGCGATGCCGAAGTCCATGACCTTGACCTGGCCGGTGCGCGTCAGCATGACGTTGGCCGGCTTGATGTCGCGGTGCACGATGCCGGCCCGGTGCGAGTACTCCAGCGCCTGGAGGACACCGGTGGTCATCTCCAGCGACCGCTCCGGCAGCAGCTTTCTGCCGGAGTGCAACAGCTCACGCAGCGTGGAACCGTCCACGTACTCCATGACGATGTACGGGATCGAGACCCCGTCGACATAGTCCTCGCCGGTGTCGTAGACCGCGACGATCGACGGATGGTTCAGCGAGGCGGCCGACTGGGCCTCACGGCGGAACCGGGCCTGGAAGGACGGGTCACGGGCGAGGTCCACCCGGAGCGTCTTCACAGCTACGGTGCGGCCCAGGCGGGAGTCATGGGCGAGGTACACCTCGGCCATGCCACCGCGGCCGAGCACCGAGCCCAGCTCGTACCGGCCGCCGAGGCGACGCGGCTCTTCCATAAGCTTCTCCAGCCCTCTCCGTCAGTCCCGACCGCACCGGTGTGTGGTCCGGCGGTGTGCTGTTCGGGCATACCGTACCCGGCACGCCGCACCGGTCCCGGTCGTAGTCGCAACCTGATATCCGACCGGTATTGGCTTGACCTGAGCCCCTACTTGCCCTGGAGTACCGCCTCCATGACGCTCTTCGCGATGGGAGCGGAGAGCTTGCCACCGGCGATATCGTCGCGAAGGGTGTCGGAACTCTCAATCACGACAGCGACCGCGACCGGGGTGCCCTTGTCGGTCTTCGCGTAGGAGATGAACCAGGCGTAGGGGTTGTCCTTGTTGTCCTCGCCGTGCTGAGCGGTGCCCGTCTTGCCGCCGACCGTGACGTCGGGGATCTTGGCGGACTGGCCGGTGCCCTCCTGGACCACGGTCTCCATCATGCTCTGGACCTTCTGGGCGTTCTCCGGTGACAGCGGCTCGCTCAGCTCCTGCGGAGTGTGCTGCTGGACGACGTTCAGGTTCGGGGCCCGCAGCTGCTCGACCATGTACGGCTTCATCAGCTTGCCGCCGTTGGCGACCGCCGAGGCGACCATGGCCATCTGGAGCGGAGTGGCACGGTTGGACGCCTGGCCGATACCGTCCATGGCGTTCTGCGGCCGGTTGTCCTTGGGGTAGACGCTCTCGGCGGCCCGCACCGGGGTGTCGATCTTGTCGTTGTTGAAGCCGAACTTCGCCGCCTCGGCCATCATCTTCTTGTTGCCGAGGTCGGCGCTCATCTTGCCGAAGACGGTGTTGCAGGACACCCGCAGCGCTTCCCGCATGGTGGCGTTCTCGCAGGGGATGTTGCCCTCGTTGTTCAGCGGCTGCTGGGTGTCGGGAAGCGTGTACGGCAGCGGCGACTTCGTCTTGCTGTCGACGTCGTCGTACAGCCCGTTCTCCAGCGCCGCGGAAGCCGTGACGACCTTGAAGGTCGAGCCGGGCGGGTAGGTCTGGCGCAGCGCCCGGTTGAGCATCGGCTCGTCGGGGTCGTTCTTCTTCTGCAGCGCGGTGAACGCCTCGGAGTCCTTCTGGCTGTTGCCGGCGAAGGTCGACGGGTCGTACGACGGGGTGCTGGCCAGCGCCAGGATCGCGCCGGTCTCCGGGTTGATCGCGGCGACCGCGCCCTTCTTGTCGCCGAGGCCCTCGAAGGCGGCCTTCTGGGCCTTCGAATTGAGGGTCGTCACGACGTTGCCGCCCTCCTGCTTCTCGCCGGTCAGCATGTCGACCGTGCGGCTGAAGAAGAGCTTGTCGTCGGTGCCGGAGAGGATGCCGTCGTTGAGCTTCTCCAGCTGGTTGGCGTCGAAGGCCTGCGAGGCGTAGCCGGTGACCGGCGCCCACATCTTGCCGTTCTTGTACGTGCGCTTGTACTTGAAGTCGCCGCTGTCCGTGACCGTCGAGCCGGTGACGGGCTTGCCGTCGACGATGATGTTGCCGCGCGGCATGCTGTAGCGCTCGATGGCGACCCGGCGGTTGTGGGTGTCGTTCTTGAGCGAGTCGGCCTGGACGAACTGGACCCAGTTGACGCGCACGAGCAGAGCGAGGACGAGCAGGCCGCAGAAGATCGCGACCCGGCGCAGGGGCTTGTTCACGGGCGGACCACCTGGGTCATCTCGGCGTCGGTGGACGGTGCGGGTGCCGGAGCGGGCCGGCGGGCGGTGTCGCTGATGCGCAGCAGGATGGCGACCAGCGCCCAGTTGGCGATCACGGACGAACCGCCCTGGGCGAGGAACGGCATGGTCATACCGGTCAGCGGGATGAGGCCCGTCACACCGCCGGCGACGACGAAGACCTGCAGCGCGAACGCGCCGGACAGGCCGACCGCCAGCAGCTTGCCGAACGGGTCACGGGCGGCGAGGGCCGTCCGGATGCCGCGCTCGATCAGCAGGCCGTACATCAGCAGGATGCCCATCAGTCCGGCGAGGCCGATTTCCTCGCCGACGGTGGCCAGAATGTAGTCACTCTTGGGCGCGATACCGAGGATGAGGCGGGAGTAGCCCTGGCCGAGGCCGGAGCCGAGGATGCCGCCGGAGCCGAAGGAGTACATCGCCTGGGCGGTCTCCGTGACGCCGCCGTTGAGCAGCTCCAGCGGGTTGAGCCAGTTGTGCACACGCGTCTGGACGTGCGACTCGAAGGTGGCCACGGCGACCGCGCCGCCCGCGCTGAGAAGCAGGCCGAAGACGATCCAGCTGGTCCGCTCGGTCGCGACGTACAGCATGATCACGAAGAGGCCGAAGAAGAGCAGCGAGGTGCCCAGGTCGGTCTCGAAGACCAGGATCATCAGGCTCAGCGCCCAGATGACGAGGATCGGTCCGAGGTCGCGGCCGCGGGGGAGGTAGAGCCCCATGAAGCGGCGGCTGGCCAGCGCCAGCGCGTCCCGCTTCACCATCAGGTAGCCGGCGAAGAAGATCGCGATGATGATCTTCGCGAACTCGCCGGGCTGCAGCGAACCGAGCCCGGGGATCGTGATCCAGATCTTGGCGCCGTTGACGCCGGGGAAGAACACCGGAGCCACCAGCAGCACCAGCGCGACCACCATGGAGATGTAGGTGTAGCGCTGCAGGACGCGGTGGTCCTTGAGGAAGATCAGGATGGCGAGGAAGAGTGCGACGCCGAAGGTCGACCACATCAGCTGGTTGGGGGCCATCGCCTTGCCGAGCGAGGGCTCCTGGTCGAGCCGCCAGATGAAGACCAGCCCCATGCCGTTGAGCAGGGTGGCGATGGGCAGCATCAGCGGGTCGGCGTACGGCGCCCACTTGCGGACGACGAGGTGGGCGACGCCTGCCAGCAGTCCGAGGCCGAGCGCGTAGCCGAAGACACCGGCGGGGACCGTGTGGTCCTTCGCCAGGCCGACGTTGATGTACGCGAACACCGGGATCAGCACGGCGAAGATGAGCATCGCCAGCTCGGTGTTGCGCCGGCTCGGCGCACCGATGGTGCCGATGGTGGTGGTGTTGGTGGTACTGCTCATGAGATGTACGGCCCCCTACGCCCTCACTGCTGGGTGCTGCAATTCTTTTCCAGCTTCTGCTGCTCCTCGGAGGGGGCCTGGCTGGTGGTGGGAGTGGGAGTCGCCGACGGGCTCGCGGCGAGCGTGCCGGGCATGGCGTTGCCGTCGGGCTTGCCCGCCTTGTTGGTCGGCGTGCCGGGCTTGCCGCTGGGGCTGCCGGGCTTGGTGCTCGGGCTGCCGGGCTTGCCGGCCGTCCCGCCTGCCTTGCCTTCGGCCTTCTTGCGGGCGGCGGCCGCGCGCTCGTCGGCCTCGCGCTGGGCGAGGGTGCGGCAGGCACCGGCCTGGGCGTCCAGATCGGCGACCTTTTCGCTCGCCTCGGTGCGGCTGTCGGCCGGGATGGTCTCCTCGACCTGCTTGCGCTGGTACGGCGGGAGGTACTTGAGTTCGACCTTGGTGTAGTCCTGGTCGACGTCGTTGAGCGAGATCCACGCCAGATCCTGGCTGATGCCGCGGTAGAGGGCTACGTGGTCGTCCTTGGCGCCGACGAAGTACTGGGTCTGCGTCCAGCGGTAGCCCGCGTAGAGCCCGCCGCCGACGACGGCCAGTGCGAGTGCGAGGAAAAGCGACCGCTTGAGCCACTTCCCGCGCCGCTCGGGCTTGAGGTAGTCCTCGTCCATGAAGGCACCGAAGGAGCCCTGCGGGGGCCCGCCGACCTCCTGATGGCCGCTTCCGGGCGGCCCGAAGGCGCCCCCGGGGGGTGCGGGCGGCGCGTCTCTGCCGAGTTCCGCGGCGCGGGCGGCCGGAGTCTGCAGGGTGCTGGGGTCGCTGAGCTGGTTCTGGTTCTCGGCGACCGCGCCCACGATGACCGGGGTGTCGTTGAGCTGCCCGGCCAGCGTGTCATTGCCGTCGACGTCCAGGACGTCGGCGACGATGCAGGTGATGTTGTCGGGGCCACCGCCGCGCAGGGCGAGCTGGATCAGCTCCTGGATGGTCTCGTGCGGCCCGTGGTAGCTGGCCAGCGTCTCTTCCAGCGTCTGGTGGCTGACCACCCCGGACAGTCCGTCCGAGCAGATCAGATACCGGTCGCCGGCCCGCACCTCACGGATGGACAGGTCGGGCTCGACGTGATCGCCGCTGCCCAGCGCCCGCATCAGCAGCGAACGCTGCGGGTGGGTGGTGGCTTCTTCCTCGGTGATCCGGCCCTCGTCGACCAGCCGCTGCACCCAGGTGTGGTCCTGGGTGATCTGGGTCAGGACGCCGTCCCGCAGCAGGTAGGCGCGGGAGTCGCCGACGTGGACGAGGCCGAGCCGCTGCCCGGTCCACAGCAGGGCGGTCAGGGTCGTGCCCATGCCCTCCAGCTGCGGATCTTCCTCGACCATGACGCGCAGCTGGTCGTTGGCCCGCTGCACGGCCGTCCCCAGGGAGGTGAGGATGTCCGATCCCGGGACGTCGTCGTCGAGCTGGACGAGGGTGGAGATCACCTCGGAGGAGGCGACCTCGCCGGCCGCCTGCCCGCCCATGCCGTCGGCGATGGCGAGCAGCCGCGGCCCGGCGTAGCCGGAGTCCTCGTTGCCCTCCCGGATCATGCCCTTGTGCGATCCGGCGGCGAAGCGCAGAGACAGACTCATGCGCACCTCACCCGTCGGTTCGGGGTACATCCGCACGGTGCCCACCCTCCGGTCGGGAGCACGCGCGGGTCCGCCGAGTGGACCGCCGCGGCTCGCTCGCTCCGCTCGCTCATTGTCGTACTACTTCCGCAGCTCGATGACGGTCTTGCCGATGCGGATCGGGGCTCCCAGCGGAATCGGTGTCGGAGTCGTCAGCCGGGTCCGGTCCAGATACGTGCCGTTGGTGGAACCGAGGTCCTCCACGATCCACTGGCCGTCACGGTCCGGGTAGATCCTGGCATGCCTGCTGGACGCGTAGTCGTCGTCCAGCACGATCGTTGAATCGTGCGCACGACCCAGGGAGATGGTCTGACCCTGAAGGGCGACGGTCGTGCCCGTCAAGGTGCCTTCGGAGACGACCAGTTTCGTGGGAGCGCCTCGGCGCTGCCGGTTGTTGTTGCGGCCGCTCTCCTGGCGGCGCTGCTGCTGCTGTTGCGGCGGCGCGGCGGGCTGACGCTGCGTACGCGCCTCCTGCCCGCCGCGTCGTGCGGCGCCGCGCTGTGTGACGCGCGTGCCGAACAGATCGCTGCGGATGACCTGAACGGCCACGATGACGAACAGCCACAGTACGGCGAGGAAACCCAACCGCATGACCGTGAGGGTCAGCTCTGACATTGCCCCCGCTTCACCCTTCGGCTTGCCGGTAAACGATGGTGGTACTGCCCACGACGATTCGTGAGCCGTCGCGGAGATTAGCGCGAGTGGTGTGCTGCCCGTCCACCACGATGCCGTTCGTGGAGCCCAGATCCTGGATCGTGGGGGGCGTTCCGACCCGGATCTCACAGTGACGCCGGGAGACACCCGGGTCGTCGATCCGTACGTCAGCGTCGGTGCTGCGGCCCAGAACGAGCGTCGGGCGCGAGATCTGGTGGCGGTTGCCGTTGATCTCGATCCAGCGCCTGGTCTGAGCGTAGGGCTGCGGTCCTGCACCGGGCGGTGCCGTACGGGGTACGGGCTGCGCGCTACCGGGAGGCGGGGACGAGGGCATCGGGGGCGGGCCCACGTGACCTCCGCCGGGCTGGCCGCCCCGCGGCCCCGAGGGGGCGCGCTGAGCGGCTGCTGCCTGACCCTGCTGTTCCTGTGACGAGCTGGAGGCGAGGGTGCGGCTGCGCACGCGGTAGAGGCCGGTGTCGAGATCGTCGGCCTTTTCCAGGTGCACCTTGATCGAGCCCATGAAGGTGTACCGCTGCTGCTTGGCGTAGTCGCGGACCATGCCGGAGAGCTCGTCGCCGAGCTGCCCGCTGTAGGGGCTCAGTCGCTCGTAGTCAGGGGTGCTCAGTTCGACGATGAAGTCGTTGGGGACGACTGTGCGGTCGCGGTTCCAGATGGTGGCGTTGTTGTCGCACTCACGCTGCAGCGCGCCGGCGATCTCAACGGGCTGCACCTCGGACTTGAACACCTTGGCGAAGGTGCCGTTGACGAGACCTTCGAGACGCGACTCGAAACGCTTCAGTACTCCCACGGGGCACCTCCTTCCTCAGTCTTCGTCGGGGTCGTCCTGATCCTGCTTACTGATCGTATCCACGCGTCGGGAAATCGGCTGGTTCCCCTTTCCCGCCTGGAGGACGAGTGTCGCCCCTCACAGGGTTGCCCGGTGCTTCCTTCTCCTTGCTCACTGCTCGTGCACTGCGATCGTAGATGTGCCCCGAAGACAGTGTCCCGCAACCGCCGAGGTCTCCTGCCGGGCGGGTGGCCCGAGCCCTTCCGGCCAAGGGCGGGGGAGAGGCCCGGGAAGGGCCGCTGCCCCCGGTGGCGGACACCGCGAGTGTGAACCCTGGAGAGGGTGCCCGGCGAATGGCCGTCGAACGCCGGCCGGCCGCCCCGGTCGTCACCGCGGGGCGGGGACCGGCGGAAAGGCGTTTCAAACCACCCGCGACACCGTGCTAATCTTCTGGATGTCGGCAGGCGCTCGCACAAGACCCGGACGGAACAGCCCGGATCACGTGAGAGAATCCATCGGCAGCACCCATGCGCGGGTGGCGGAATAGGCAGACGCGCTGGATTCAGGTTCCAGTGCCCGAAAGGGCGTGGGGGTTCAACTCCCCCCTCGCGCACAGATGAGACCCCCGGTCTCCGGAGAAATCCGGCGACCGGGGGTCTTTCGTTGTGCCCGGGGCCCGACGTCACCCCTCCTTCGGGGGCGGCGGGTTCGGACGGTGAGTCCTGGATCACACCGCTGCCGGGCGCGCGGCTCCCGCCGTGTGCAGCACCTCACGCACCACCGCCCCGAAGGCGCGGGTGCGAGCCGTCGCGCGGGCGGTGTGATGCACGAGACCCAGCACCGAGTCCACAAGGCCGGTCACCGGCACGAAGGCGAGGTCGCGCCGGCCGTGGTACTCCGCGGTGGGCCGGCACAGCAGCATGCCGCCCCGGCCGGCGGCGGCAAGGGTGAGTCCCTCCTGCAGCGTGCTGACGCCGGGGCCGCCCGGTATCGGCAGTCCGCCGGGCGTCGTGGCGGGGGCGTGCGCGTCGCGCCAGTAGGCGGGCGCCGGTCCGTCCGCGGAGATCAGCGGGACGCCGGCGAGGTCCTCGGCGGTGACGGTGGCGCGGGACGCCAGCGGGTGGCGTACGGACAGGGCCAGGGTCTGCGGCTGCGCGGCGAAGACCGGGCCGAGTGTGAGATCGGGCTCGGCCACGGGAAGCAGGACGACGGCGACGTCGACCGCGCCGCTGCGCAGGGCGCCGAAGGGGTCGCAGAGCGGGATCTCGGTGAGGTGGGTGTCACAGCCCGGATGACGGGCCTGGAAGGTGTCGATGGCCGCCATGGTGCGGTCGTCCGCGGTGCCCTGGAAGCCGATGGTCAGCCGGCCCTCGATGCCGCGGGCGGCGGAGCGGGCGGTGTCGACGGTCGCGCGCAGCGCCTCGTAGGCGGGGCGCAGGGAGGCCCGGAACTCCTCGCCGAGGGGCGTGAGGCGGACGCGCCGGCTGGTGCGGTCCACCAGGCGGGCGCCGATCCGCGACTCCAGGGCGCGCAGCAGTTGGCTGACGCGGCTCTGCGAGACGTACAGCCGCTCGCCGGCACGGCCGAAATGCAGCTCCTCGGCGAGGACGAGGAAGCATTCCAGCTCGCGGAGGTCCAGGGAGCGGGTGCCGCCGGTGCCGTGCGGGGCGGGTGCGCCGGTGGTGGCCATGGGGTTCGGGTCCTCTCGCCGGCCGGGTGGATCGATGAGTCCTGCTCATTGAAGGGTGAGGGGTTCGCCGTTGTTCCCCGGCGGGCGCGGGCGTTGGGTTGCGGCATGACGGAGATCGATGAGGTGGGGCGGGCGGCCGAACCCTGTGGACGGCCGGGCGGGTTGGCGCGGAAGAGGGGCGGTGGCCTGCCGGCGGTGGGGGCGCTGGCGGCGGCGACGTTCACGGTGGTGACGTCGGAGATGCTGCCGGTGGGGCTGCTGACACCGATGGGCGGGGAGCTGGGGATCTCGGACGGTACGGCCGGGCTGACGCTGACCGCCACCGGACTGGTCGCCGCGGTGGCGGCGCCGTTGCTGACGTTGCTGATCGGACGGCGGGACCGGCGGCTGGTGCTGGTTGCCCTGATGGGGCTGCTGGCGGTGGCGAACCTGCTCGCTGCGTACGCGACGGATGTCGTGGTGCTGCTGGCGGCGCGGGTGTTGGTGGGGCTGGGGATGGGCGGGGTGTGGGCGATCGCCGCGGGTCTGGTGGTGCGGTTGGTGCCCGAGCGGCGGGTGGCGTCGGCGACGGCGCTGGTCTTCAGCGGGGTCGCGGCGGCGTCGGTGCTGGGTGTGCCGGCCGGCACGTTCATCGGTGAACTGGGCGGCTGGCGGGCGGCGTTCGTGGCGATGGCGGCGGTGTGCGGGGTGGTGGCCGTCGCGCTGGGGGTGCTGCTGCCGCCGCTGCCGGCGGCCGGTGCGGTGCGGCTGGGCGGCGTCCTGGGGCTGTTCCGCGGCGCCGCGGTGCGGACCGGGCTGCTCCTGGTGGTGCTGCTGGTGACGGGGCATTTCGCCGCGTACACGTATGTGCGCCCGGTGCTTGAGGACGTGTCAGGGGCGGGCGCCGGCCAGATCGGTGCGCTGCTGCTGGCGTTCGGCGTCGCGGGCATGGCCGGGAACTTCGCCGCGGGCGCCGGGGCCGCGCGGACGCCGCGGGGGACGTTGCTGCTGATCTGCGGGGTGCTGGCGGGGGCGGTGTTGCTGGTGCCGCTGCTGGGGCGTGGTGCCGGGACCCTCGGAGCCGCGGCCCTGGTGGCCGTGTGGGGGCTGGCTTACGGGGGCGTGTCGGTCGGTACGCAGACCTGGCTGATGGCGGCGGCGCCGGGCGCGCGGGAGGCGGCGTCCGCGCTCTTCGTGGCGGTGTTCAACGGGGCCATCGCCCTGGGCGCGCTGGCCGGCGGCCGCGCCGCGGACGGCTGGGGCGCGTCCGGGGTGATGTGGCTGGGCGGCGCACTGGCGCTGGCGGCCCTGGTGACGGCGTCGGTGGGGCGCGGGCCGGGGGAATGAGGCCGGCGGCTTCCCGTCCCGGGGCGACGTACGGGCGCGGGCCCGGGGGCGCCGGCCACGGGCCGTGACCGGCGGCGTGCGCGGTGCCCCCTGGGCGGGCGCGTGGTGGTGCGGGTGCCGGCAGTACGTGCTCGGTCTGCCGGCTCCGGTCCCTCGGTCAGGCGGCGACGCGGGCGACGAGGGCCTTGGCCTTGGCGGTCGCGTCCTCGTGGGCCTTGTCGCGGGAGGCCTCGAACTTGGGGATGAGCTCGGCCATCGCCGGGTTGGAGGGGGCCATGGTGAGCTCGGGGACGATGAACTCGACGTCCAGGCCGAACGCGCCGCTCAGGACGGCCTCGAGGTAGTTCTGCACGTACTCGAAGCTCTCGCGGGGGGTGCCCGGCGCATACGAACCGCCGCGGCTGGCCACGACGGTGACCGGGGTGCCCTTCGCGCTCGGGGTCTCGCCCGCCGTGCGGCCCATGATGATCGTCTGGTCGAGCCAGGCCTTCAGGGTCGAGGGGATCGTGAAGTTGTACATCGGGGCGCCGATGACGATCGCGTCGGCCTGCTCCAGCTCCTCGGCGAGCCGGACGCGCAGCGCGAAGGCGGCCTGCTGCTCGGGGGTGTGCGTGGCGGGGTCGGAGAAGCCGGCGGAGGCGCCGATGCCGTCGAGGTGCGGCAGCGGGTCGGCGGCCAGGTCGCGGTAGATGACGGTGCCGTCGGGGTGCTGCTCCTCCCAGGCCGCGCGGAACGCCGCGGTCACCGAGCGGGAGGCGGAGCCGGCCTCGGGGAAGACGGAGGAGTCGATGTGCAGAAGCGTGGCCATGGGGATCGGTCCTTCGGTTCGCTGCCGTACGAGGTGCGGCACGTTGGTTGAATTCCGTACGTGACTATTAATAACACAGGTACTTACTTTTTTGCAGTTCCCAACGGGAGGGCGGTACGCTGACTGCATGGCGGACCATGGCGAGACGGCGTGCAGGCAGGTCGACGGCGGCATGACCCGCGTATTCGAGCTGTTCGGGAAGCGCTGGACGGGTCTGATCGTCGCCACCCTGATGCCGGGACCGGTGCACTTCGCCGATCTGCGGCGCGCGATCCCCGGGATCAGCGAGCGCATGCTGTCCGACCGCCTGATGGAGCTCGCCGGCACGGGCCTGGTCGTCCGCGAGGTGGATGCCGGTCCGCCGCTGCGGGTGGCCTACCGGCTGACGGAAGCCGGGCGGGCGATGGAGCCCTCGCTCAAGGAGCTGGCGCGCTGGGCCGAGACCTATCTCGCCGAAGGCGGGCAGTGCCCGGACCGGTTCCGGCAGTAGCGGTTCCGGAAGTGGCAGTTCGGGAAGTACCGGAAATACGGGGCATCGGGGCGCCCTCAGGTTGTCCCCTGCGTGGTGGCCGTCAGCCGAGCCGTTCCTGGGCGGCGTTGTAGCGCAGCAGGTAGGAGGCGAAGCGGTTGAGGTCGTCCTCCTCCCAGTCGGCCAGCCGCTCGCGGAATGCCTGGCGGCGGCTCGCGGTGACGTTGGCCAGCACCTGAGCGCCCTTCTCTGTGGGGTGCAGCACCTGTACGCGGTGGTCGTCCGGGTCGACCCGGCGCTCGACGAAGCCGAGTTTCTCCAGTGCGGCGATCTGCCTGCTGACCGTCGACTTGTCCAGGAGGTAGTGCGCCGCGAGATCCGTTGCCCGGCATCCGTGCTGGTCATCGAGGTGCGCGAGCAGCGTGTACGAGACCAGCGAGAGCTCGGGGTGCATGCGTGCCGCGGTCGCGCGGGCCCTTCGGGCGAACGCGGTCATCTCCTGCTGGATGGTCTCGACTGAGTCGTCCCGGTGGGCCACGGAGTTGCCTTTCGTTGAAGTAGTTGTATAGTACAACGTGGATTGAGAGTTGTAATAGCCAACAATGAGGTGGGCCGAGCGGATCGCGCGGATCGATGGGCCTCCGCATGGGGCCCGGCGGCGCCATGCGGACCCCCTGTGAACCCTGTGCATCCGCGGGCCCTTGTGGGCTCCTGTGGGTCCCGGCGCGGCCGTCTCCGACGGTGAGCCGCCCCCTCCGCGCCCGCCCCCCCGTTGGCGACAGCTGAGCCGTACACGATCTGAGAAGGCCTGCCCTATGAGTCCGGTCCGACGTCCCGACCACCGAAGCGACCACCGAAGCGACCCCCGGCCTTCCGGCCGTGCCCCCGCGCACGCCGCCGGGCTGCGGCACGTCCTGACGCACCTGGTCACCCCGCTGCTGATGTGCATCGGGATGGGCCTGGCGTACTTGGGCGCGTTCGCCAACCCCGCACCGCACGACCTGCCGGTCGCGGTCGTCGGCTCGGGGCAGAGCGCGCAGTTGCTCGCCCAGTCGATCAACGACAAGTCGGCCGGTGAGCTGCAGGTACGGACGGTCGGCGACCGGGCGGCGGCGATCGACCAGCTCAAGCACCAGGACATCTTCGGCGCGTACGTGATGAACGCGAAGGACGCCGGAGCGAAGGACGCGGGCGCGGGCGGAGCCGGTGCGGCGGGCGCGGCGAAGGCCGGGGGCGGCTCCGGCGCCAAGGCGGGGCCCGAACTGCTGGTGGCGACCGCGGGGTCCGACACCAGCGCGTCCGTGGTGCAGAAGATCTTCACGCCGATCGCGTCCCAGCAGGGCGCACCGCTCAAGGTCACGGATGTCGCCCCGACCGCCGAGGACGACCCGACGGGACAAGGCATCTTCTTCCTGCTGGTCGCGATCAGCATCGGCTCGTACGCCTCGGTCGCGGTGATCGGCGGGGCCGGAGCGGTGCTGCCGATGCGGCTGCGGGCGCTCCTGGCAGTCGGCACGTCCTTCGTGGTCAGCCTCATCGGGACGCTCTTCGCCGGGCCGGTCTTCCACCTCGTCGACCACGGCCTGTGGGGCCTGTGGGGCATGGCCTGGCTGTACTCCGCCGGCATCCTGCTGATCGGCACGGGCCTGCACACGTTCCTCAAGCGGTGGACCACCTTCGGGGTCATGGCGCTCTTCGTGATGCTCAACTTCACTTCTTCCGGCGGCATTTTCCGGCCGGAGATGCAGAACGGGTTCTTCGCCGCGCTGCACTCCTTCTGGAACGGCGCGGGCTTTGTGGAAGGCACCCGTAGCCACGTCTACTTCGACGGCCACGGCCTCGCCGGACACGTCTGGACACTGGCGTTGTGGCTGGTCGTGGGCCTGCTGGTGGTCGGCGTGGCTGCCATGGCCGAGAACCGGCGGCAGGCGGCCGAGGAGAAGGCGGCGGCCAACGCCGCGGCGGTGGCGGCTGCTGCCGTGGCGGCGACCGTGCCGGAGCGGGCGCCGGAGAGGGTGCCGGAGCGGGCATGGGAGCGGGTGTCGGACCCGGAGGCGGCTCCGGCGGTGTCGGTGGGGCGTCGGGGAGAAGCGGCTGATGAGCAGACCGAAGCGGGGGGCGAGGAGCTGGAGGAGGAGCTGGAGGAGGCCGTGGGGGTGTAGACGCGGCCGGGCGACTGGCTGCCCCTTCTCCCCCTTCTTCCTCCTTCTTCCTTCTCCTCGCCCGAGAGCTCTCCCATCCGGGGGCTCTCGGGCGGGGTGCTTTATGGCGGGTGGCTTCGTGACGTCGAGACCGTGTGACCTCGTGGCTTCGTGGCTTCGAGGCCCTGTGACCTCGTGGCTTCGTGGCCTCGTGACCTTGTGACCTTGTGACTTCGAGTCCGCGCTTTGCTTGGTTCCCTTGCTTCCGTTGGGTTCCTTGACTCGCTTGAGGACTTGAGGAATTGAGGAATTGAGGACTTGAGGTACGAGCACGTGAGGCACGACTCCTTGAATCTGCGAGACCTCAACTCCTCAAGTCGAAATTCCTCGAATCGTTGAGTTATCCACAGGCCCTGACGCTCGGTGACGGTGGTCGGTAACGTCTTGGGCAGGCGGGACGGAATCGGCCAAGAGGCCGGACAAGTGCAGGTCGTGAAGGGGGAGGTGGCCCGCGATGTCGCGTGTGCCGTACGTACCGGGGTTCGCGAAGGCCGTGTCGGAGGGGCCGTCACCCAAGGCCGTGGGCAAGGGGTTGCGGGCGCGGATTCCGCGATCCGGGCAGGCAGAGCTGGCGATCGCCCCCGGACGGCCGGATGCTGTCGCGGCGGTCGAGGAGGCCAACGCCGGGAGGCTGCCGGAGCTGACACCGATACGGGTCGGGCGCATGGCCGCCGGCCCCTTCGCCTTCCTCCGCGGATCGGCGGGCCTGATGGCGTACGACTTGATGGATACCCCCGTGACGGGCATCGGCGCCCAGATATGCGGCGATGCGCACGCCGCCAACTTCGGTCTCTATGGTGACGCCCGCGGTGGTCTGGTCATCGACCTCAACGACTTCGACGAGACGCTGTACGGGCCGTGGGAATGGGACGTCAAGCGGCTCGTGGCCTCCCTGGTGCTGGCGGGCCGGGAGGCGGGCGCCAGTGAGGACGAGTGCCGGGTGGCGGCGCGGGACGCCGCGGGTGCGTATCGCCGCACGATGCGGCTGCTGGCGAAGCTGCCGGTGACCGAGGCGTGGAACGCCATCGCCGACGAGGCACTGGTCTCGCACACCGACGCCCGGGATCTGCTCGGGACGCTGGAGCGGGTCGCCGCCAAGGCGCGCAAGAACACCAGCGCCCGGTTCGCCGCGAAGTCGACGGAGCAGGCGCCGGACGGCGGCCGCCGGTTCGTGGACGCCTTGCCGGTGCTGCGGCAGGTGCCGGACGACGAGGCGGCGGCGGTGGCCTCGTCGCTGGCCGGCTATCTGGAAACGCTCCCCGAGGATCGGCTGCCGCTGCTGGCCCGGTATGAGCTTCAGGACGTGGCCTTCCGGGTGGTGGGAACGGGAAGCGTGGGCCTGCGCTCGTACGTCGTGCTGCTGCTCGACCACCGTGGTGAGCCGATGGTGCTCCAGGTGAAGGAGGCGCGTGGTTCGGCGCTGGCGCCGTTCGTGGCCAAGGCCGGTTTCCCGGTGCCTTCGGTGGCCCACGAGGGGCGCCGGGTGGTGCTCGGCCAGCGGCGGATGCAGGTCGTCAGCGACATGCTGCTGGGCTGGACGACGGTGCAGGGCGTGGAGGCCCAGGGCGCGGGGAGCGGGAGTGGGCGAGGCGAGGGGCTGCCGTTCCAGGTCAGGCAGTTCAGGAACCGCAAGGGCAGCGTGGATCCCGCACAACTGTCGGGCGACCAGCTCGACGATTACGCACGCATGACCGGCGCACTCCTGGCGCGGGCCCATGCGCACAGCGCCGATCCGCGGGTGGTGGCCGGCTATTGCGGCAAGGGGGAGGCGCTGGATGAGGCGATGACGGAGTTCGCAGTGGCGTACGCGGACCGTACGGAGGCGGATCACGCTGATCTGGTCGCGGCGGTGAAGAGCGGTCGGATCGCGGCCGAGATGGGGGTGTGAGGGCGGAGAGGGCCTGGAGGGCTGAGAGGACGGCGAGCGCCTGGACGGTCGAGAGGACCGCCGGCTCGGGAGAGGCCGAGAGGGGCGCTGGTCAGGGAGAGGTTGAGAGCGACGTTCGGGAGGGCGGAGACGGGGCGACGGTCTGGGGTGGACTCCTGCCAGGACCGGGCGGGGAGCCCGAGGGGCAGCGTGTGCACGCTCTCGGTCGTGAGGTGGTGCGGGCGGGGGTCGGAGTGCTCTCCTTCCGGTCGGCGGGGATGGCGGGAGGTGTGGAGCCTTGTCCTTCGGCTGGAGCGGGTCGCTGGCGGGGTCGGAGCGTCGTCAACCGGCCGGACTGGGTGGCTGACGGGAGCGACGTTGCCTCCAGGCCGGAGTGAGTGGCCGAGGCGTGAGCGAGTTGCCGAGAGGGTGAATTGCCGACCGGGTGCGGGGACCGAACGGGTGTGGTGGTCGAGGGGGCACTGGGCTGGGGCCGGATGCCACGGGTCGGGGCGGCCTGAGGGTGGATGCCACGGGTTGGGGGCGGCCTGTGGCTGGATGCCACGGGTTGGGCCGGCCTGGGGCTGGAGGGGCACTGGCTGTGCTGGGGCCAGGGCCTTGGGGGGCTGGAGGCTGGCGGTCCTGGACGGTCCTGGATTGACCTGGGCGGTCCTGGGCGGACCTGGATGGTCCTGCGCGGACCTGGGCGGTCCTGGGCGGCCCTGGGCCGGAATGGGGAGGGTGGGGGGAGGGAGGGGAGGGGGCCCCACCAGGTCGGGAGCGGCCAGGGAGAGCGGGGCCGGGCATGGGCCGTACGCTGACCGGGTGACGAACTCGCACGCGGAGAACGCGCAGGACGGCCAGGACCGACCGGACGTACCGAGCACGCCGGACAGTCCGGCCGACCCGCAGGCACCGGACGCCCACGGCGGAGGCCCGGACGACGGTCCGGGCGTCGGCCCGGACCGCGATCGGGTCACGGCGCACGATCAGGCGGCCGACGACGCGGCGACGCAGCGGCTGGCGAAGGCCGTGCTCGCCGCTGAGCAGGCGCTGATCGAGTTCGAGATCGCCGTGGAGACCTTCCGGGTGGAGGTGGAGAACTTCTCCCGGCTGCACCACCAGCGGCTGGGCCCCATGTACGCGCGGCTGGACGAGCTCGATGCGCAGATCGCCGAGGCCATCGCGGCGCGTACGGGCGCACCCGAGGACGTGGCCAAGGCCAAGGAGGCGAGGGCGGCGGTGCTGCCCATGCCCGACGTGGAGGAGCTTTTCCACGGCTGGATCGGTTCGGACGGGCTGTTCCCGGAGGCGCAGGCGATGCTCACCGAGCAGCCGGTGCGGCCGCCGCAGAAGGTGCGGCCCAGCGAGGACGCCCGCAAGGTCTACCGCGACCTGGTGCGCAAGGCGCACCCCGACCTGGCCCGCGACGAGAAGGAACGAGCCCGGCGCGACGAGTTCATCGCCCGGGTCAACACGGCGTACGGCCAGGGCGACGAGGCCGCGCTGCGCGAGCTGGCGCGCGAGTGGGAGGCCGGTCCGGCGCCCGTCGAGCAGCGGCTCAGCGAGAGCGAGGAGCTCTACGCGCGGCTGGAGTGGCTGGCCGAGCGCAAGGAGCTGCTGGCGGCCGTCGCCGCAGAGCTGGAGGACAGCGCGATCGGCGCGATGATCAAGATGGCGCCGCAGGACCCCGACGCCCTGCTCGACGAGATCGCCGAGAAGCTGCTCGCGGATGTCGCGGAACGCGAGGCGTACCTCAACCAGCTGGTCGGGTAGCGTCGGGGACATGCAATCTGGTTCTTTGCCCACGGTTGGTGTCGGTGCTCTCACGTCGGAGGACTTCCTCCTGGATGTGCGGGAGAACGACGAGTGGGAAGCGGGGCACGCCGAGGGCGCCCTGCACATTCCGATGAGTGAATTCGTCGCCCGCTACGGCGAGTTGACCGAGGCGGCGCCCCAGGACGGCAAGGTCTATGTCCTGTGCCGGGTCGGCGGACGTTCGGCGCAGGTGGCGAATTACCTGATTCAGCAGGGCATCGACGCGGTGAACGTCTCCGGCGGCATGCAGGCCTGGGAGGCCACCGGCCGCCCCGTGACGGACGGCAAGGGCGGTTCGGGCACGGTCGTCTGACCGCGATCGGCAAGCGACGAGCGGTGATCGGCAGGCGGCGGGCAGTGGCGCGCCCGCCCGCCCGGTCGGCCGGTCAACGGGGTGGTCGCCTGCCGGGCCGGCCAGATGGGCGGCAGTTGTCGGAGGCCTTCGGACGTCACCGCCCCGCCTTCCTCCCCCGATCCCCCGCCCTGCCCTTCGCTCCCCGGCTGTCTCTCCCCGGTTGTTTCTCCCCGGCCTGACCTGGTCAGCTCAGCGGATGTGCCGCGAGCAGGTTGCCGAGGGCTTCCTCATGGGCTGCGGCGGGGCCCAGGGACAGTTCGAGCTGCTTGGCCCAGGCGTGGTAGCGGTGCAGCGGATAGTCGGTGTCCGCGCCGAAGCCCCCGTGCAGATGCTGGGCGGTCTGTACGACGCGGCGTACGCCCTCGGCCGCCCAGATCTTGGCGACCGCGACATCCCCGGCGGGCGGCAGTGCGCCGGGGGCCCCGGTGGTGATGCGCCAGGCGGCCTGCCAGAGGGTGGCTTCCATCGCGCGCAGGTCGATGAACCGGTCGGCGGTCTGGACGGCGACCGCCTGGAAGGTGGCCACGGGAAACCCGAACTGCTCGCGTGTGCCCGTGTAGTCGCTGGTCATAGCGAGGACTCGCTCACCCAGCCCCAGGGCGAGCGCGCAGGTACCGGTGGTGAGGACGTGGCGCAGCGATTCCCACGCGGCGGGGTCGGTGATCATTTCCCGGGCTCCGATGCGTACGGAATCCAGGCGGACCTCGGCCAGGCGTTCCCCGCTGGTGGAGACCTGATCGTCGAGCGCGATGCCGGGATGGGTGCGGGGGACGAGGGCGAGAACGGCGTGGCCGTCGGGGGCATGGGCGGGGAGCAGGATCCGGTCGGCGATGCCGGCCCAGGGGACGGCGGTCTGGGTGCCGTCGAGGATCCAGTCGGCGCCCTCCTGGCGGGCCTCCACGGAGAGTTCGGCCGGTTCGTGGCCCGTACGGCCGCTGGCGGCAACGGTGACGACCAGGTCGCCGCGGGCCATCTGCGGCAGCACCTCGGCCCGTAGCTCTTCGGTGGCGTACCGCTGGACGGTGAACGCGGCGGAGCTGTTCTCCAGCAGCGGGATCCGCGCGAGGACCTTTGCCGATTCGCGCAGTACGAGGAGGAGCGCGATCGGGTCCAGGCCGGCCCCGCCGTGTTCGGGCGCGATCAGCAGGCTGAGCAGGTCACCCTCGGCGAGCTGGTGCCACAGCGTGCGGTCGAAGTCGTCGGCGACGGCGCCGGGGGTGAGCGCCGGGCTGGGCACGCTATCGGGGGCTACTCCCGAGAAGACGGCCTTCGCCGCCTCTACGGCGGCCTGCTGCTCCTCGGTGAAGGTGAAGTCCACTGGTCTGTCCTCCCACGCGGCCCATCGAGCTGACGAAGCGTCAAGGTAGAACAGGTTGCAGGAATTGGGAATGGCGCCGACGGGGGAATGGTCGCAGAGGGGTGCCGTAGCGGAGGCAGGGCCGGGCGGGGCCGGGCGGGGTGGGACGAGGCGGGGCTAAGGGGGGACGGGGCGGCATTCCGGGCCCGGCTCGGCTGGTGCTACGGCTAGCAGGGGGAGTGGGCCCGGCATCGTACGGGGCCCGGCCTGCCCGCCCCGGGCGGATACAGCCTCGCCACGGATGCCAGAGAGGGGCCCCGTGCCCCGTGGCCCCGCCGGGACCGGTGGTCGGCCGCGGCTCGGTGGCCCACCGCCATCCCGCTGCGGTGATTGACGGTCTCCCACGTCGGCCGACCGGTCCGCTGTGAGGTGGCCGACGTTCTTCGGGCCCGGACGGCCCGGCCCGCCGCGTCGATTGCCGACGACCCGACCGCCCAACGGGCCCGACCGCAGCAGGCCCCACCACCTACCGACTGGGTCTGGCGGCGGCCCTGGCCCAGCTAAGAACCCGGCCGCACCCCGGCCCGCCTACGCCCTGCCCGGACCGCACCCAGGCAGGGGCCTCAGCTAGACCTAAGCCGTAGCCGTAGCCGTAGCCGTAGCCGTAGCCGTAGCCGTAGCCGTAGCCGTAGCCGTAGACAGAGACAGAGACCAAGACCAAGACGGCGACCAAGACGGCGACCAAGACGGCGGCCAAGACGGCGGCCAAGACCGCCCCCCATTGCTCAGCGGTCGAAGTCCACCTCGACCTTTTCGGTGACCGGGTGTGACTGGCAGGCCAGCACGTACCCGGCGTCTACCTCTTCCGCCTCCAGGGCGAAGTTGCGGTCCATCCGTATCTCGCCCGAGACCAGGAAGGCGCGGCAGGTGCCGCACACCCCGCCCTTGCAGGCGTATGGCGCGTCCGCGCGGTTGCGCAGCACCGCCTCCAGCACCGATTCGCCGTCCTGCACCGGCCAGCTGCCGGACCGGCCGTCGAGGGTCGCGGTGACCGTGCTGTGTGCGGGAGTGACGGCCGGGAACGCCGGTGCGGACGTGCCGCCGTTGTCGACGTGGAAGATCTCTTCGTGGATCCGGTCGCGGGGCACCTTCAGGGCCCGCAGCGCCCGCTCGGCTCCCTGGACGAGGCCGTACGGGCCGCACAGGAACCAGCCGTCCACCGACTCGACCGGCAGCAGCGCGGGCAGGAGCGAGCGCAGCCGTTCCTCGTCGAGGCGGCCGGACGGGAGGCCGGCCTGCTGCTCCTCGCGGGAGAGGGTGTGCACCAGCTGGAACCGTTGCGGATAGCGGTCCTTGAGGTCGGCCACCTCCTCCAGGAACATCGCCGAGGCGGCCGTGCGGTCACTGCGGATCAGGCAGAAACGGGCGTCCGGCTGCCGGGCGAGGAGTGTGGAGACGATGGAGAGCACGGGGGTGATCCCGCTGCCGCCGACGATTCCCACGAAGTGGCCGGCCCGCGGCTCCAGGGTGAACCGGCCGGCCGGTGCCATGACCTCGACGGTGTCGCCGGCCAGCAGCTCCTTGAGGGCGTAGGTGGAGAACGCGCCGTCCTCGACCAGGCGGATGCCCACCCGCAGCACCGGCTCGTCGGTGGCCGGGGTGCAGAGGGAGTACGTCCGCCGGATCTCCTGGCCGTCGACGGTCCTGCGCAGCGCGATGTGCTGCCCGGGGATGTGCCGGAAGGTGGCGTGCAGTTCGGGCGGCACGTCGAAGGTGACGGCCACCGCGTCGTCCGTGAGCCGTTCGATCTCCCTGACCCGGAGCGGGTGGAACATCACAACTCCTTGAAATGGTCGAAGGGTTCACGGCAGCTCTCACAGCGGCGCAGCGCCTTGCACGCGGTGGAGGAGAACCGGCTGAGCAGGGTGGTGTCCGTCGATCCGCAGTTCGGGCAGCGGATCGCGAGGTCGACGGCGACCGGTCCGCCGGCCGGGCCGGTGGGGCGCGGCGGGGCGATGCCGAATTCGGCGAGCTTCCGGCGGCCCTCGGCGGTGATGGCGTCGGTGGTCCATGGCGGGCTGAGGACCGTGCGGACCTCGACCTCGGCCATGCCGTGGTCGTGCAGCACCCGCTCGATGTCGGCCGACATCGCCTCGATGGCGGGGCAGCCGGTGTATGTGGGCGTGAGCTGTACCTCGACCCGGTCGGGAGCGGTCAGCCGCACACCGCGCAGCACGCCGAGCTCGGCGAGGCTGATGACCGGCAGCTCGGGGTCGGGAACGGCGCCGGCCAGCGCGCGCAGCTCCTCCTCCAGGGCGGTGGTGGTCACCATGTCGCCCCCGGGTGGCTGC
Organism: Streptomyces sp. NPDC101393; assembly: GCF_044767385.1. Classification (NCBI taxonomy): domain Bacteria; kingdom Bacillati; phylum Actinomycetota; class Actinomycetes; order Kitasatosporales; family Streptomycetaceae; genus Streptomyces; species Streptomyces sp. NPDC101393. The sequence continues at coordinate 400,829 of NZ_JBIWNU010000005.1, forward strand.
GGTGCAGATGCTGCATCTCGGCGAGCATCCGTCCGAACGGTTCGGTGTGCAGCCCCTGCCGCCCGGCTCCGGCGGTCCAGGCGCCGCGCTGCGGGCCCTCGGGGACGGTGAGGGTGGCGCGGCCCAGGACGGCGGTGATGCGCGTCGTCCATTCGCCGTGCAGGGCGGCCCAGGGGACGTCCAGGCCGTCCACCGGCTCGAAGAGTTCGCCGGTGAAGCGCCAGAGGGAGTCCAGGCCGCGCTGCATCCGGGCGTGGCTCTCGTCGGTGCCGTCACCCAGGCGGAGCGTCCACTGCTGGGCGTGGTCGCGGTGGTAGGAGATCTCCTTGACGGCCTTCGCTGCCAGTGGGGCCAATGCGCTGTCGCCGGTGGCGAGGTGGCCGAACAGCAGCTCCTGGTGGGTGGAGAAGTAGAGCTGGCGGGCGATGGTGTGCGCGAAGTCGCCGTTGGGCTGCTCGACGAGCTGGAGGTTGCGGAACTGCCGTTCCTCGCGCAGATACGCCAGCTCGTCCTCGTCGCCCGCCAGGGAGAGCAGGATGCGGGCCTGGCCGAGCAGGTCCAGCGCGATGTTGGCCAGCGCCACCTCCTCCTCCAGGACCGGGGCGTTGCCCGCCCACTCGCCCAGGCGGTGGGAGAGGATCAGCGCGTCGTCCCCGAGGGCCATGGCCGGGGTGACCGTGACGTTCATCAAAGGTGCTGCACCCCGTCCGGGATTTCGTAGAAGGTCGGGTGGCGGTAGGGCTTGTCGCCGGCCGGTTCGAAGAAGGAGTCCTTCTCGTCCGGGGAGGAGGCGGTGATCTGGGCGGAGGGCACCACCCAGAGGGAGATGCCTTCCGAGCGGCGGGTGTACAGATCGCGGGCGTTGCGCAGCGCCATCTCGGCGTCCGGCGCGTGCAGGCTGCCGGCGTGGGTGTGGGACAGGCCGCGCCGGCTGCGTACGAAGACCTCCCACAGCGGCCAGTCGGTGGTCCGCCCGGCCGTCCCCGCGGAGGCCTCCGTGGGCCGTGGTGTCGTCATCGGGCCGTCGCCTTTCGCTGTGTGGTCCCCTGCGCGGTTGCCTGCTTTTCCGCGTGCGCGGCGGCTGCTTCGCGCACCCAGGCGCCGGCCTCGTGCGCCGCGCGGCGGCGGCTGATGCGCTCGTCGTTGCACGGGCCGTTGCCCTTGAGCACCTCGCGGAACTCGTCCCAGTCGATCGGGCCGGAGTCCCAGTGGCCGCGCTCGTCGTTCCACGTCAGATCGGGGTCCGGGAGGGTGAGTCCGAGGGCTTCGGCCTGGGGCACGCAGATGTCCACGAAGCGCTGGCGCAGCTCGTCGTTGGAGTGGCGCTTGATCTTCCAGGCCATGGACTGAGCGGAGTGCGCCGATTCGTCGTCCGGCGGGCCGAACATCATCAGCGATGGCCACCACCAGCGGTCGACCGCGTCCTGCGCCATGGCGTGCTGGGCCTCGGTGCCGCGGCTGAGCGCCAGCAGGAGTTCGTATCCCTGGCGCTGGTGGAAGGACTCCTCCTTGCACACGCGGACCATGGCGCGGGCGTAGGGGCCGTACGAACAGCGGCACAGCGGGACTTGGTTGGTGATCGCGGCGCCGTCCACCAGCCAGCCGATGGCGCCGACGTCGGCCCAGGTCAGGGTCGGGTAGTTGAAGATCGAGGAGTACTTCTGGCGGCCGGAGTGCAGCTTGTCGAGCAGTTCGTCGCGGCTGGTGCCGAGGGTCTCGGCGGCGCTGTAGAGGTACAGGCCGTGGCCGGCTTCGTCCTGCACCTTGGCCATGAGGATCGCCTTGCGGCGCAGCGAGGGCGCACGGGTGATCCAGTTGGCCTCCGGTTGCATCCCGATGATCTCGGAATGGGCGTGCTGCGCGATCTGCCGCACCAGCGATGAGCGGTAGGCGTCCGGCATCCAGTCCCGCGGTTCGATGCGCTCGTCCGCGGCCACGGTGGCGTCGAAAACGGCCTCCTGGGCCGTTTCTTCCGGCGCGATCGTCGTCATGTGGTGCCCCCTCGCTCCCGACCGACCGATCGTTCGGTTCAATGGTGAGTGGGCGGACGGCGGGTGTCAAGCCTGTGGATAACTCGGGGGAGGGTGTGCCCGGTGGTGCCGCCTAGGTACGGTTCCGTGGCGGAGTCAGCCGAATGGATTCTGGGAACGGGGCGGGAATGCAGTCATACGGGGACGAAACGCGGCCACTGGCCGCGCTCTCGCTGCCCTCGCGGATCGTCATAGGCGTGGCGGCCTGCACCGTCGCCGTGGTCGTCGCGATACATCTGGCCATGATGTTTCTGCACGTCGCACCGCCGAACACGCTCAGCAAACAGCAGCGCGGCCTGATCGGCGATTACGTCTTTCCCGAGTACGAGCAGAACTGGAAGCTGTTCGCACCGAACCCCCTCCAGCAGAACATCGCCGTCCAGGCCCGCGCGCAGCTGCGCAGCCCGAGCGGTGAGACCCGGACCACGGGCTGGACGGGCCTGAGCGCCCGTGACGGGCAGGCCATCCTCCACAACCCGCTTCCCAGCCACACCCAGCAGAATCAGCTGCGCCGCGGCTGGGAGTTCTTCGTCAACTCGCACGACGCGCAGAACCGCGCCGTCGGCGTGCGCGGCGAGCTGTCCGATCGCTACATCCGGCGCATCGTGACCGGCCGGCTGAGCGGCGAGTGGGCCAAGGACGGCGACCGCGTGGACCGCATCCAGGTCCGCTCGATGACGACGGCTGTCCGCCCGCCGTCGTGGAGCCCGGAGAAGATCAGCACCAAGCCCGCGTACCGCGTACTGCCCTGGTGGCCGGTCACCGCAGACGACCTGCCCAAGGGGGCGACGAACCAGTGACGTCACCGACGCCGCAGCGGCCCGACGTGCCACAGCAGGCCCACTCCTCCGAGAGCCGGTCCTCCTCCGGAAGCCCCACCCCTGCCGAGAGCCCGGCGCCCTACCAGGAGACCCGGATCGAGCGCGCCATCGGGCGCGGCTTCGCGCGCGCCACCAGCCGGGCGATGGCGCCGTACCAGACCGCCGTGATCCGGATCGGCTTCTCCGCCACCTGGCTGCTGTTCCTGCTGCGGGAATGGCCCCACCGCAGGGCCCTCTACGGGCCCGACGGTGCCTGGAGCCTGGACATGGCCCGCCAACTCCTCGACGGCAACCACGCGTTGACCGTGCTGCCGTGGTCGGACGGCAACGGCTGGTTCGAATGCGTCTACCTGCTGGCCATCGTCTCCGCCGCGCTGCTGATGCTGGGCTGGCGCACCCGCACGATGTCGGTGCTCTTCATGGTGGGCGTGCTCTCGCTGCAGAACCGCAGCGTCTTCATCGGGGACGGCGGCGACAACGTCATCCACCTGATGTCGATGTATCTCGTGCTGACCCGGTGCGGGCAGGTGTGGTCGCTGGACGCGCGCCGCGCGAAGCGGGCCTCGGCCGCCGCGGCGCCGGACGCGCAGGCCGAGGGCGATGCCGAGCGTGCCGCCGCGACCGCCCCCAAGGCCCCCGACCGTGACCTGCCCGGCGTCATTCTGTGGGCCGTGCTCGGCCTCGGGCTGGCCATCGCCCAGCTGCGCGGCAGCTACGGCCTCACGTGGTTCGGCGACGGACCGTTCCCGCACATCGGCTGGAGCCTGACGTTCTGGGGCCTATGGGCGGCGCACGGCCTGTGGTGGGCGGCGCGCCGGTACGCACCGGGAGAGCCGCGGACGGTCCTGGACACCCTCGCCAAGCTGGCGCACAACGGCGCACTGCTGGTGATCATGGTCGAGGTCTGTCTGATCTACGCCACCGCCGGCTGGTACAAGATCCAGGGCTCGCGCTGGCAGGACGGCACCGCGGTCTTCTACCCGATGCATCTGGACTACTTCTCCCCCTGGCCGGAGCTGTCCCAGCTGATGGGCAGCAACGGGCTGATCGTCATGCTGGTGACCTACGGAACGGTGATCGTGCAGGTCGCCTTCCCCTTCACCCTCTTCAACCGGCGGCTGAAGAACGTGCTGCTGGTCGCGATGATCTGCGAACACCTCTCGATCGCGTTCCTGCTCGGGCTGCCGTTCTTCTCGCTCGCGATGATCGCGGCCGACGCGGTCTTCCTGCCGACGAACTTCCTGATCTGGCTCTCGGCGCGGGCATCCGGGCTGCGCGGCCGGCTCTTGTCGCGCGGTGGTTCCGCGGGTCCGGCCGACGGACCGGGCGGTGGTGAACCGGAGGCCCGTACGCAGGGCGGTGGCGGGGGCCATACGCTCGTGGGGTGAGCAGCGAGAACACCGCCCCGGGCGGCGAGCGGACCGCCCCCGGGGACGAGAACACCATGCCCGGCGGGGGCCCCGACGTCCCCGCCGGCGCGCAGCCGGACGCAGCGGAGCCGGCGCAGTACGACGAGGGCTTCGGCCCCAAGGTCGGCGTCGGTCCGCATCCCGAGCCCTGGCCTCAGGGCGACCGCTACGACCCCGAGCTGCTCGCGCACGGTGACCGGCGCAATGTCGTCGACCACTACCGCTACTGGACGCGCGAGGCGATCGTCGCCGATCTCGACACCCGACGGCACGACTTCCATGTCGCCGTCGAGAACTGGGGCCACGACTTCAACATCGGCTCGGTGGTACGGACTGCGAACGCGTTCCTGGCCAAGGAGATCCATATCGTCGGGCAGCGCCGCTGGAACCGCCGTGGCGCGATGGTGACCGACCGCTATCAGCACGTCCGCCACCACCCGGACACCGAGGACCTCACCGCCTGGGCGGCAGCCGAGGACCTGCCGATCATCGGGATCGACAACCTCCCCGGAGCCGTCCCCCTGGAGACGACGGAACTGCCGCGCCGCTGTGTGCTGCTGTTCGGCCAGGAGGGGCCGGGGCTGACCGAGGAGGCGCGTCGCCATGCCTCGTTGGTGTGCTCGATCGCGCAGTTCGGCTCGACGCGGTCGATCAACGCGGGCGCCGCGGCGGCCATCGCGATGCACGCCTGGATCGGCCGCCATGCGCACATCGAGGCGCCCGGCGCTCCCTGAGGCCGGTGCCTGAGAATCTGGGCCTGACGTTCTGGGACCTGGGTTCGGGACCTGAGCTGAAGGAGCGGAGCGGCGGGACCCCGGGCGCACCCGGAGTCCCGCCGCGCCGCACGCCTCACGCCTGGCGGCGTACCTCCACCGTGCGGAAGCGGTTCGCCACGAACGCGCCGTCGCACAGCGCCGCGTTGGCCGCGGGGTTGCCGCCGGAGCCGTGGAAATCGGAGAAGGCCGCGGTCTGGTTCACATAGACCCCGCCGGTCAGATTCATCGACAGCTGGGCGCACTCGGCCAGGCAGGCGTCCTCGATCAGGCGCTCCACCTCGGCGGAGGTGGAGTACCCGCCGACGGTCATGGCGCCCTTGTCGCGGACCGTACGGCGCAGCAGCTCCACCGCGTCGGCCGAGGAGTCGACGGCCACCGCGAAGGACACCGGGCCGAAGCACTCCGACAGATAGGCCGCCTCGTCCTCCGGTTTCGCGCCGTCCAGCTTGACGATCACCGGCGTACGGACCGTGGCCCCGGGGAACTCGGGGTTGGCGACCTCGCGGGACGCCAACGCCACCTCCCCGATCCCGGAAGCGGCCTCGATCCGCTCCTTGACCTGTGGGTTGACGATCGCGCCCAGCAGGGCGTTGGCCCGCGCGTCATCGCCCAGCAGTCCGCTGACCGCGCCCGCCAGATCGCTGACCACCTCGTCGTACGACTTCGGGCCGGCGTCCGTGTCGATGCCGCCGCGCGGGATCAGCAGATTCTGCGGTGTGGTGCACATCTGACCGCTGTAGACCGACAGCGAGAAGGCGAGGTTGCTGAGCATGCCCTTGTAGTTGTCCGTCGAGTCGATGACGACGGTGTTGACGCCGGCCTTCTCGGTGAAGACCTGCGCCTGCCGGGCGTGCGTCTCCAGCCAGTCGCCGAAGGCGGTCGAGCCGGTGTAGTCGATGATGCGGACCTCGGGGCGGACGGCCAGCGTCTTGGCGAGGCCCTCGCCCGGCTTGTCCACGGCCAGGCACACCAGGTCGGCCGGGAAACCGGCCTCGGTGAGCACCTCGCGCGCGACCTCGACCGTCAGCGCCAGCGGCAGCACCGCCCGCGGGTGCGGCTTGACCAGGACCGGATTGCCGGTGGCCAGCGAGGCGAAGAGGCCCGGATAGCCGTTCCACGTCGGGAAGGTGTTGCAGCCGATCATCAGGGCGACGCCGCGCGGCACGGCGGTGAAGCTCTTGGTCAGCTCCAGCGGGTCGCGCTTGCCCTGCGGCTTCGACCAGGGGGCCTGCCCGGGGATGCGGGCCTGCTCGGCGTACGCATACGCCACCGCCTCCAGGCCGCGGTCCTGGGCGTGCGGGCCGCCCGCCTGGAACGCCATCATGAAGGCCTGGCCGCTGGTGTGCATCACGGCCTGGGCGAACTCATGGGTACGCGCGCTGATCCGGGCCAGGATCTCCAGGCACACCGCCGCCCGCGCCTCGGGACCGGCCGCCCGCCAGGCGGGGATGGTGGCACCCATGGCGGGCAGCAGCACGTCCACATCCGGATGCGGATAGCTGATGCCCAACTCCGGGCCGTAGGGCGACACTTCCTCGCCGGTCCAGTCGTCCGTGCCCGGCTGGTCGAGCGGGAAGCGCTTGCCGCGCCGCGCCTCGAAGGCGGCCACGCCGTCGGGAGCGGCACTCTCGCCGTACGCCTTCGGGTGCTCCGGGTGCGGGGACCAATAGGCGCGGGTGCGGATCGTCTCCAGCGCCTGATCGAGGGTCGGGCGGTGCTTCTCGACCAACTGCGCTGCGGTCATTTCGGCGGCCATCGATGACCAACTCCTCGTCGAGCCGGGCGGAGAGCGGATGTCGGATGCGGGTGCGGATGAGAGCGGAGAAGGGGCTGAGGGAAGGGGCGCGGGCTGGGAAGGAAAGGGGCAACGGAGTTAGAGTAACCGAACGATCGGTCGGGGCAAGAGGGTCCGGCGAACCTGTGGACAAGTCGGTCGGGGAGGATCAGTCGGCATGACGGCAATCGAGACCAGCAGCACCGTGGCAGTGGTGGGCACCGGCACCATGGGGCAGGGAATCGCGCAGGTGGCGCTGGTCGCCGGCCACCGCGTGCGCCTCTACGACGCCGCTCCCGGGCGGGCCGAAGAGGCCGCCGCGGCCATCGTGCGACGGCTGGATCGGCTCGTCGAAAAAGGCCGGATAGCGGCGCCCGAGCGGGACGCCGCCCGCGTCCGCCTCTCCCCCGCCGCCACGCTCGCCGACCTCGCCGACGCCGCCCTGGTCATCGAGGCGATCCTGGAACAACTCCCCGCCAAGCAGGAGCTCTTCACCGCCCTGGAGCGCGTCGTCGGAGCCGACTGCCTGCTGGCCACCAACACCTCCTCCCTCTCCGTGACCGCCGTCGCGGGCCCGCTGCGTCACCCCGGCCGCTGTGTGGGCATGCACTTCTTCAACCCCGCGCCGCTGCTCCCCCTGGTCGAGGTCGTCAGTGGCTTCGCCACCGAGGAGGCCACCGCCCGCACCGCGTACGGGACGGCGGAAGCCTGGGGCAAGACGCCGGTGCGCTGCGCGGACACCCCAGGTTTCCTCGTCAACCGCATCGCCCGCCCCTATTACGCCGAGGCACTGCGCGCCCATGAGGAGCGGGTTGCGGATCCGGCCACCATCGATGCCGTGCTGCGCGAGGGCTCCGGGTTCAAGATGGGGCCCTTCGAACTGACCGACCTCATCGGCCAGGACGTGAACGAAGCCGTCACCCACTCCGTGTGGCAGGCCTTTTTCCAGGATCCGAAGTTCACCCCCTCCCTGGCGCAGCGGCGGCTGGTGGAGTCGGGGCTGCACGGCCGCAAGTCCGGGCGCGGCTGGTTCGACTACTCCGAGGGCGCCGAGCGGCCGCTGCCGCACACCGCCGCGCCCTGCCCGGCGCCGGAGGCCGTCGGCATCCAGGACGCGCTCGCCGGCCCCTCCCGGGTGCTGTGCGAGCTGATCGGGGAAGCCGGCATCAAGATCACCGACGAGCGCACGCCGGGGGAGTCCGAGGGCTTCATCCGGCTCCCCGGTGGGGCGCGTCTGGCCATGACCAACGGCCGTCCGGCGACGAGCGACGCCGCCGGCAGGTACCTCCGCTTCGATCTGTCGCTCGACTACCGTGCCGCGACCCGGATCGCCCTCACCGCCTCCCGGGCCGCGTCCGAGGCGGACGTCGCGGAGGCCGTCGGACTCTTCCAGGCGCTCGGCAAACAGGTCAGCCTGATCCGCGACGCACCGGGCATGATCGTCGCCCGTACGGTCGCGATGATCGTGGACTTCGCCGTCGACGCCGCGGAGCGGGAGGTGGCCACCCCCGAGGACATCGACACCGCGATGCGGCTGGGGGTGAATTACCCCGGCGGCCCGATGGAGTGGGCCGACCGGCTCGGCGCCCGGTGGGTGCGGGATCTGCTGGATTCCCTGCACCACCGGATGGCCGGCGGGCGTTACGCGCCGTCCTGGGCTCTGAGGCACCGTGCGGACCTCCAGGAACAGGTGCTCTAATCATGACCATGGCCAAGCGCGACACCTACACGCCCGATTCGCTGCTCGCGGTCGCCGTCGAGGTGTTCATCGAGCGCGGGTACGACGGCACCTCCATGGAGCATCTCTCCAAGGCGGCCGGGATCTCCAAGTCCTCGATCTACCACCACGTGCGCAGCAAGGAAGAGCTGCTGCGCCGCGCGATAAGCCGTGCCCTGGACGGGTTGTTCGGCGTCCTGGACGAGCCGGGCGCGGTCGAGGGGCGGGCGATCGAGCGGCTGGAGTACGTCACCCGGCGCGAGGCCGAGGTGCTGATGGACGAGCTGCCGTATGTGACGCTGCTGCTGCGGGTGCGCGGGAACACGGACACCGAGCGGTGGGCCATGGAGCGCCGGCGCGAGTTCGACCAGCGGGTCTCCGACCTGCTCAAGCGGTCCGCGGCCGACGGCGACCTGCGGGCCGATGTCGACATCCGGCTGGCCACCCGGCTGCTCTTCGGAATGATCAACTCGATCGTCGAGTGGTACCGCCCCGGCCGCGGTGGCGCGGCCAGCCGCGACGAAGTGGCCGAGGCCGTGGTGCGTACGGCGTTCGCGGGCCTGCGCAAGACCTGACCCGGGGCGCGGAGGGCCTCCCGCGTACGGCTGCCGCTACAGCTGCTCCGGCCCGAGATCGGTCTCCTCGAAGACCAGCAGGGTGCGGGTGCTGAGCACTTCCGGGATCGACTGGATACGGGTGAGGACCAGCTCCCGCAGCTCGCGGTTGTCCTTGGTGTGCACCAGCAGCAGCACGTCGAAATCGCCGCTGACCAGCGCGATGTGGGTGGCTCCCGGGAGCGCGGTGAGCTGCTGCCGCACGGTCCGCCAGGAGTTCTGCACGATCTTCAGGGTGATATACGCCGAGGCGCCCTGACCTGCGCGTTCCTGATCCACCCGGGCGCTGAAGCCGCGTATGACGCCGTCGTCCAGCAGCCGGTTGATGCGGGCGTAGGCATTGGCGCGCGAGACGTGCACCCGTTCGGCGACGGAGCGTATCGAGGCGCGCCCGTCGGTCTGCAGCATGCGCAGGATCGAGCGGTCGATGGTGTCCAGCGGGCGCGCGGTCGGCAGCTGCGCCTCGGAGGCCGGCGGCGACCCGCCGGGATTGGCCATCTGTTCGTCCGGCATATGGTCCCGCCTCCCCGTTGTGGACACCCTGACTTCATCTGAAGCTGTGGAGAACCGTTTGTCCACAGGCTGAACCCGCCTGTAGCCAAATTGCCTCGGCGACCGAACAATCGGTAGGGAAGGGCTTACCCGCCCCGGCCATGTCCATCCTGCCCATCCGCGCCCGCCCCACCACCCCTATGAGGCGCTCCCGCGCCACCCCTTCGATTCGAGGAGGTGCTCGTCATGACGGTCCTTGAGCAGCCCGGCAGCAGCAGGAACAAGAGCGGCCTGCCCGGCCCCCCGCCCGCGTGGCGGCCGCGCGTCGATCCGGCGCCCCTCCTGCCCGATCCGGAGCCGTACCGCCTCCTGGGGACGGATGCCGCCCGCCGCATCGACCCGGATCTGCTGACCCGGCTGTACGCCCAGCTGGTGCGCGGCCGCCGCTTCAACGCCCAGGCCACGGCCCTCACCCGGCAGGGCCGGCTCGCGGTCTACCCGTCCTCCACCGGACAGGAGGCGAGCGAGGTCGCCGCCGCGCTGGCCCTGGAGGACCGCGACTGGCTCTTCCCCAGCTATCGCGACACCCTCGCCGCAGTGGCGCGCGGCCTCGATCCCGTGCAGGCGCTGACCCTCCTGAGGGGCGACTGGCACACCGGATACGACCCGCACGAGCACCGCATCGCCCCGTTGTGCACTCCGCTCGCCACCCAGCTGCCGCATGCGGTGGGCCTGGCGCACGCCGCCCGCCTCAAGGGCGACGACGTGGTGGCCCTGGCGATGGTCGGCGACGGCGGCACCAGCGAGGGAGACTTCCACGAGGCGCTGAATTTCGCCGCCGTCTGGCAGGCGCCGGTGGTCTTCCTGGTGCAGAACAACGGCTTCGCGATCTCCGTCCCGCTCGCCAAGCAGTCGGCCGCCCCGTCACTCGCCCACAAGGCGGTCGGTTACGGCATGCCGGGCCGCCTGGTGGACGGCAATGACGCACCCGCGATGCACGAGGTCCTCACCGAAGCCGTGCAGCGGGCCCGCAGGGGCGGCGGCCCCACCCTGATCGAGGCCGTCACCTACCGCGTCGAGGCCCACACCAACGCCGACGACGCCACCCGCTACCGCGCCGATTCCGAGGTCGAGACCTGGCGGGCGCACGACCCGATAGTTCTCCTGGAGCGCGAACTGGCCTCCCGCGACCTGCTCTCCGACGCGTTCGTCAGCACCACCCGGGACGGCGCCGAGGAGCTGGCGGCCGACCTGCGGGAGCGGATGAACGCCGAGCCGCAGCTGGACCCGATGGACCTGTTCACCCACGTATACGCCGACCGGACCGGTCAACTCCGTGAGCAAGCAGCGCAGTTGCGTGCTGAACTGGACGCCGAAGCCGCCGGCCACGCCGAATCCGCCGGCAACACCGAAGAGACCGCCGCAGCGGAGACCACCCGGGGGGCCCGACCATGACCACCACCGCTCCCGCCACTGCGCGGAAGCCCGCCACCATGGCGCAGGCGCTGACACGCGCGCTGCACGACGCCCTGGCCGAGGACCCGTCCGTCCATGTCATGGGCGAGGACGTCGGCGCCCTGGGCGGCGTCTTCCGGGTCACCGACGGGCTGGCCAAGGAATTCGGCGAGGACCGCTGCACCGACACCCCGCTCGCCGAGGCCGGCATCCTCGGCACCGCGGTCGGCATGGCCATGTACGGTCTGCGGCCGGTCGTCGAGATGCAGTTCGACGCGTTCGCCTACCCGGCGTTCGAGCAGCTGATCAGCCATGTCGCGCGGATGCGCAACCGCACCCGCGGTGCCGTCCCGATGCCGCTGACCATCCGCATCCCGTACGGCGGCGGTATCGGCGGGGTCGAGCACCACAGCGACTCCTCCGAGGCGTACTACCTCGCCACGCCCGGCCTCCAGGTCGTCACCCCGGCAACCGTCGAGGACGCGTACGGACTGCTGCGTGCCGCCATCGCCTCCGACGACCCGGTCGTCTTCCTCGAACCCAAGCGCCTGTACTGGTCCAAGGCCGACTGGTCGCCCGACGCGCCCACACCGGTCGCCCCGATAGGCCGCGCCGAGATCCGGCGCCGCGGCACCAGCGCCACGCTGATCACCTACGGGCCGTCCCTGCCCGTCTGCATGGAGGCCGCCGAAGCGGCCCGCGCAGAGGGCTGGGACCTGGAAGTTCTCGACCTGCGGTCGCTGGTGCCGTTCGACGACGAGACGGTCTGCGCGTCCGTGCGGCGTACGGGCCGGGCGGTGGTCGTCCACGAGTCCACCGGGTTCGGCGGCCCCGGTGGCGAGATCGCCGCACGGATCACGGAGCGGTGCTTCCACCACCTGGAGGCGCCGGTGCTGCGCGTCGCCGGCTTCGACATCCCGTATCCGCCGCCGATGCTGGAGCGGCACCACCTCCCGGGCGTGGACCGGATTCTGGACACTGTCGCCCGCCTCCAGTGGGAGTCGGACTGGACCGAGGGACGTGGTGTGTGATGGCCGTGGTCCGCGAATTCACCCTGCCCGACCTGGGGGAGGGCCTCACCGAGGCGACGATCGTGCACTGGATGGTCGAGGTCGGTGAGGTGGTGGCCATCGACCAGCCGGTGGTGGAGGTCGAGACGGCCAAGGCCATGGTGGAGGTGCCCTGCCCCTACGGAGGCGTGGTGACCGCCCGCTTCGGCAAGGAAGGCGCCGAGGTCCCGGTGGGCGCACCGCTGGTGACGGTCGCGGTGGGCGCGGCACCGGAGGACCTGGCCGACGCGGAGGTGGACGGTTCGGGCGGCGTCGGTCGTGCCGGTGCCGAGGCCGGGCCGCACGCCGGGGCGGCCGCTGCGGTGGGCGCGGACGACGCGGGTGACGCGGACGGGCCGGACGCCGGTTCGGGGAATGTGCTGGTCGGCTACGGGACGAGTGCCTCGGCGGCGCGCCGGCGCAGGATCCGTCCGGGCAGCGGCCCCGGGCACGGCCCCGGAAATGGCCCCGGGAAGGGCACGCCGAACGGTCCCGAGGGCGGTCAGGCGAACGGCCCCGGAGACGCCCCCGCGACCGTGCCGGGGGTGCCGCGGCCACCTGAGCCCGCGGAGAGCGCCGGCACGGGCCATGCGGTCGCCGTGATCTCCCCGCTGGTGCGTCGGATGGCGCGGGAGAACGGCCTGGACCTGCGCGAGTTGACGGGTTCCGGGCGGGACGGGCTGATCCTCCGTACGGACGTCGAGCGGGCTCTGCGGGAACGCGGGGCGGCGCCGGCGGCTGCCGAGCAGGCGGGCGGCGCCGTCGGGCCCGCCACCGCCGTCGGTGCCGGAGCCGGAGCCGGTGGGACGGTTCCTTCCGTCACGGCGGCCGTGACGGAAGAGGAGCGCATACCGCTGCGGGGGATGCGGGGCGCCGCCGCCGAGAAGTTCACCCGCAGCCGTCGCGAGATCCCCGACGCGACCTGCTGGGTGGACGCCGACGCGACCGAACTCCTCGCCGCCCGCAGGGCGATGAACGTCCCCGGTGCGCCCAAGGTGTCGCTGTTCGCGCTCCTGGCCAGGATCTCCACGGCCGCGCTCGCACGGTTCCCGGAGCTCAACGCCACCGTCGACACCGAGTCCCAGGAGATCGTCCGGCTGCCGGCCGTCCATCTGGGCTTCGCGGCGCAGACGGAGCGCGGCCTGGTGGTGCCGGTGCTGCGGGACGCGCAGGCCCTGACGGTCGAGCAGCTGTCCGCCGAGATCGCCCGGCTCACCGAAACCGCCCGTTCCGGCGGGCTGTCCCTGGCCGAGATGACGCACGGCACCTTCACCCTGAACAACTACGGCGTCTTCGGGGTCGACGGTTCCACGCCGATCCTCAACCACCCCGAGGCCGCGATGCTCGGAGTCGGACGGATAGCCGCCAAGCCCTGGGTGCACAACGGCGAGTTGGCCGTCCGGCAGGTCGTCCAGCTGTCGTTCACCTTCGACCACCGGGTGTGCGACGGCGGTACGGCGGGCGGCTTCCTGCGGTACGTGGCCGACTGCGTGGAACAGCCGGCGGTGTTGCTGCGGGGGCTGTGAGGTGCGCCGGCTCCGGCTGCGGAGCCTCGGGAGCGCGGCCCGGCTGTGGCCGGTGACACCTGTGTGAATGCGGCGTGTGCGGCGATACTCATGGGGTGAGCGACCACACCGACCACGACGCCATCGTGCTGGCCGGAGGCGCCGCCCGTCGGCTCGGCGGGGCGGACAAACCCGCCCTGTCCGTCGGCGGCCGCCCCCTCCTGGACCGGGTGCTCGCCGCCTGCCCGGATGCGGCGATCACCGTCGTCGTCGGGCCCGGCCGCCCGGCCGTCCGCGCCGTGGTGCACGCCCTGGAGGACCCGCCGGGCGGCGGCCCGCTCGCCGCGCTGGAGGCCGGGCTGCGGCACACCACCGCCCCGACGGTGCTGGTCCTCTCCGCGGACCTGCCGTTCCTGACCCCCGCGACCGTACGGACGCTGCTCACCGAGGCGACGCGGCCGGCCGCCGGCGACGACGGGGCGCCATCGCCGGACGGTGCGGTGCTGCGGGACGGCGAGGGGCGGGACCAGCCGCTGGTGGCCGCCTATCGGACCGAGCCGCTGCGCCGCCTGCTGGCCCTGCTGCGTGCCGAGCGCGGCGACCTGGCGGGGCTGCCGCTGCGCCCCTTGTTGGCCGAGTTGGCGCTCGAACGGGTCCCGGACGCCACCTCCACGGCATCCTTCGACTGCGACACCTGGGAAGACCTCAGCGCGGCACGCGCCCGTATCAGGGAGCATGGCAACGTGTTGGACGAATGGATCACCGCAGTCAAGGCCGAACTGGGCATCGAACTCGATGTCGACACGACGGAACTTCTCGACCTCGCGCGCGACGCGGCGCACGGCGTGGCCCGCCCGGCCGCGCCCCTGACGACCTTCCTGATCGGTTACGCGGCGGGTCAACAGGGCGGGGACGTGACGGAGCTGGCGCGCCGGGCCGCCGCGCTGGCCAACCGCTGGGCCGCTGAGGAGCCCGAAAGGGACGGCGGGACGGCTGCGGGCAGCGGCGCGAGCACCGGAACGAAGCCCGCGGAATGACGGACGGGGAGTTCGACGACGCGCTGAACGACGCCCTCGCCGTGGTCAACGACACCGCGGCGTCGGGTCTCCGGCCCGGCGTCTCCGGCGGGCGCCCGTACGACATGTTCGCCGCCGCCGAGGACAACCCCCCGAACACCGGCCCCGGGGCGGGCGCCAACCCCGGTGGCGGCAGCGGGGCGTGTGACGGGAGTTGCGGGCGCGGTCGCGGCGAGGGGGCAGCGGCATCGGACCGCCCCGCAGACCGTTCTTCCGACCGCCCCTCGGACCGTCCCGAAGGCCCCTCCGCCGACCCCGTCGACCCCGCCGACCCTGTAGAACCCGTGGGCTCCGTAGGACCCGCCGAACCCTTCGACTCCTTCGATCCCTTCGGCCCCCTCGATCTCACCGACACCACCCGCAGCACCCGCACCACCGGTGCACCGTCCTCCGAACCACCCGACTCACCGGCCCCCACCGCCTCACCCGCTCCTCCCGAGCCCCCCGCCCTCTGGAGTGCCGCGCGGGAGATCGCTGCCGGTGCGGTGCCGGGGCCGCCCGCGCCGGTGACGTCCGCGCTGGGTGACGCGCTCGGCCGTACGCTCGCCGCGTCCTTGACCGCCCTCACCGACCTGCCGTCCTTCGACACCTCGGCGATGGACGGCTGGGCCGTGGCGGGCCCCGGCCCGTGGCGCATCGACGGCCCCGCCGACCCGGAGGCGCACCCCGGCATACTTGCCGGCCATGTCCCCACCGAGGCCCTCTCCGACGGGCACGCGATCCGTATCGCCACCGGTGCGCGCATCCCGTCCGGCGCCACCGCCGTGTTGCGCAGCGAGCACGGCGAGGTCCGTGACCTGGGCGAAGAGCGGGCGCGGCTGTCCGCACCGCGGCCCGCGCCGCCCGGCCAGGACATCCGCCCGCGGGGCCAGGAGTGCCGCCGCGGTGACCAACTGCTGCCCGCCGGCGCCCTGGTGACCCCCGCCGTGCTCGGTCTCGCCGCGGCCGCCGGTTACGACGAGCTGACGGTGTATCCGCGCCCCCGGGTCGACGTGTTCGTCCTGGGCGATGAGCTGTTGCAGCAGGGACTGCCCGAGGACGGGCGGATCCGGGATGCGCTGGGCCCGATGCTCGGGCCCTGGCTGCGGGCGCTGGGCGCCGAGGCCGCACCGCCACGGCCGCTCGCCGACGACGCCGACACCCTGTACGCGGCCATCGCCGACTCCACCGCCGATGTGGTCATCACCACCGGCGGCACCGCCTCAGGCCCCGTCGACCACGTGCATCCCACGCTGCGTCGGCTGGGTGCCGAGGTGCTGGTGGACGGTGTGGCGGTCCGTCCCGGGCACCCCATGCTGCTCGCCCGTCTCACCCCGCGCCGCTACCTCGTCGGCCTTCCCGGCAACCCCCTCGCCGCCGTCTCCGGGCTGCTGACGCTCGCCGAGCCGCTGCTCCGTACGCTCGCCGCGCGCCGCCGGGCAACGGCCTGGCGGACGCCGCTGGCGGGGGCCGTCCAGGGACATCCGCACGACACCCGGCTCGTCCCGGTGGCCTACCGCGACGACGACCGGGACGGTCTGACGGCGGCTCCGCTGCATTTCAACGGCCCCGCCATGCTGCGCGGGATCGCCGCGGCCGACGCGCTGGCCGTCGTGCCACCGGGCGGCGCGGGCCGTGGCGCGGAGGTCGAACTCCTCGAACTCCCCTGGTCGGCGGGCTGGTCGATGGAAGGAGCCGGCCCGGACCACCCCTACGGATCGGGTACACAAGCCCCGGGACCCCCGCGTGCCGGATCCACGACGGGCGGCCCCGAGGGAGCATCCCCCGGACCGGATGGGCCCCATCTCGGTCCCGGAGGGGTCGGAGACGGGTCAGATCCCGTACGCTCCACATTTCCCGTACCCCCCTCCGGAGGAGCCGCGTGAAGCTCCCGTCCCACGACGCCGCGGCGCGCGAGGTCCCCGAGGACCGCTCCCATCGGGTGATACTGCCGCGCCGCACCCCCATGGGGCCGCTGCGGCAAGTCGCCCGCCGCCTGCTGATGGCGCTGATGGTGCTGGTCGCGACGGTCCTCATCGTCTGGATCGACCGCGACGAGTACCACGACAACGCCAACGGCTCGGTGGACCTGCTCGATTGCGTCTACTACGCCACCGTCACGCTCTCCACCACGGGATACGGCGACATCGTCCCTTACGGGGACAGCGCACGGCTGCTGAACATCCTGCTCATCACGCCGTTGCGGGTGCTCTTCCTGATCATCCTGGTCGGCACCACACTGGAGGTGCTGACCGAGCGCACCCGCGAGCAGTGGCAACTGAAACGCTGGAGAAACACCTTGCGTGACCACACCGTCATCGTCGGCTTCGGGACCAAGGGCCGTTCCGCGGTCCAGACGCTCTGCGCCACCGGCCTGACCCGCGACCGCATCGTCATCGTCGACCCGAGCCCCAAGGTGATCGATTCCGCGGTGGCCGAGGGGTTCGCGGGGGTGGTGGGCGACGCGACCCGCAGCGATGTGCTCGTACGGGCCGAGATCCAGCGCGCCCACCAGGTCGTCATCGCCACTCAGCGCGATGACACGGCCGTCCTGGTCTCGTTGACCGCACGTCAGCTCAACAAGAAGGCCAATATCGTCGCGGCCGTGCGGGAGGAGGAGAACGCCCCGCTGCTGCGGCAGTCCGGCGCCGACTCCGTGATCACCTCTGCCAGCGCGGCCGGCCGGCTGCTGGGTCTCTCCGTGCACAGCCCCAGCGCGGGCACCGTCATGGAGGACCTCATCCAACAGGGCAGCGGCCTCGACCTGGTCGAGCGTCCCGTGGTGAAGGCGGAGGTCGGCAGGTCCGTACGGGAGACCGACGACCTGGTCGTGTCCGTGCTGCGCGGCCACCGGCTGCTCGGTTACGACGATCCGGCGGCCAGCCCGCTGCAGTCCGCCGACCGTCTGATCACGATCGTCCGCGCGGCCCCCGCGGAGGACGGGGACCTTCCCGGCAAGCCCCCTCACCGCACGAACAAGCCGACGCTCCCGGGCACCGGCGTCTCCCCGATGCGCCGCGTGGACGAGTAGACGCGCTTCGTGGACGCGTAGCGGGGACGGTTCGCGGGGCGGATGCCGGAGACAGCCCGTCGCCCATCCGTAGTCCGTCCGTAGTCATCGCCCCCCCGCCCCGTCGCCCCGGGCGCGGGTGGCGAGTAGCCTCGCGCCCATGCGAGCGATCACTATCCCCGAGCCCGGCGGCCCCGAAGCACTTGTCTGGGCGGACGTGCCCGATCCGCAGCCTGCCGAGGGCGAGGTCCTGATCGAGGTCGCGGCCAGCGCCGTGAACCGTGCCGACCTGTTGCAGCGTCAGGGCTTCTACGACCCGCCGCCCGGCTCCTCCCCGTACCCCGGTCTGGAGTGCTCCGGGCGGATCGCGGCGGTCGGTCCCGGGGTGCACGGCTGGGCCGTCGGTGACGAGGTGTGCGCGCTGCTGGCGGGCGGCGGTTATGCCGAGAAGGTCGCCGTGCCGGCCGGTCAGGTGCTGCCGCTCCCGGCGGGCCTCGACCTGGTCACGGCGGCGGCGCTGCCCGAAGTGGCCTGCACCGTCTGGTCGAATGTCTTCATGATTGCTCATCTGCGGCCTGGCGAGACGCTGTTGGTGCACGGGGGCGCCAGCGGCATCGGCACGATGGCGATCCAGCTGGCGAAGGCGGTCGGCGCGCGGGTCGCGGTGACCGCGGGCGGTCCCGAGAAGCTGGCGCGCTGTGCCGAACTCGGTGCGGACATCCTCATCGACTACCGCGAGCAGGACTTCGTCCAGGAGATCCGCAAGGCGACCGACGGCAAGGGCGCGGACGTCATCCTCGACATCATCGGTGCGAAGTACCTCCAGCGGAACGTCAAGGCACTGGCGGTCAGCGGCCGACTGGCGATCATCGGGATGCAGGGCGGGGTGAAGGCGGAACTCAACCTCGCCGCGCTGCTGTCGAAGCGCGCCGCGATCACCGCCACCGGCCTCCGGGCGCGCCCGCTGAGCGAGAAGGCGGCCATCGTCGCGGCCGTGCGCGAGCACGTCTGGCCGCTGATCGGCAACGGCCAGGTCCGGCCGATCGTGGACCGCGCGCTGCCCATGGCGGACGCCGCCGAGGCGCATCGTGTGGTGGACGCGAGCTCGCATGTCGGCAAGGTCGTGCTGACGGTCTGAACCGCACCGGCCCCGCTCTCCTGCTGAGCGGGGCCGCGAGGCCCCTCCCCGCCGCCGAATGACAGCCGACACGCCGTCGATCGCCATGTCCAAGATGCCGGGAATGTGGCGACATGTGACGCTGGACACGTCACTCGACGGCTCGGCACGGGAGGGGCAACGGCTGTGGCTCCACGATTCCGTACGCGCATTGCCACCAGCCTTCTGGTGGTCGCAGCAGCAGTCCTTCCCCTTCCGGTGGCAGCCACCACCGCGACGGCCTCGGACCACCGGGCCACCCCGGTCGAACTCCCACCTGATCTCGCCTGGCCCCTCACCCACCCCGGTGAGCCGCTGGGCGGCGCCGCGGCGGATTCCGTGCCGTCGGACCGCCGTGCGGACGGGGGCCGCGGGTATCCCGGGCACTCGGGGTCGCCGTCGCGGCACCTGCAGGATCCGGACCTGGACGCCCTCCTGGACCTTCCGGAGCTCGCCGGGCTTCGGGACCGCCTCAGGGGCCTGTCGGGCAGCCTGCAGGACTGGGGCGACCGGCCTGGGGGCGGACCGCGGCACCACCACCACCCGGGGCACTCCTCAGGCCGGGACGCCGCCGATCCCTACCCCTCGTCCTCCGACCCGGCCACCGGCCGCCCCTCGGAGAACACGGAGCCGGGCAGCCGCGAGCCGTCCGGTCCGGCGAACGGGTCCGGTGCTTCCGGCGCCGACGGCTCGGTGACCCCGCCGCAGTCGTCCGCCCCGTCGCTGGCCCCTTCCTCGCCGTCCCACCCGCCGTCGTCCGGCACGGGCGCCTCGCCCCACCCCTCGGCCCGGCCGAAGACCTCTCCGTCGCACCGCACCTCGGATCTCGCGGGCGGAGCCGGGCGGCGTCCCTACGAGCGGATGCCGGAGCAGACCCCCGCCCCGTCCGAGGAGCTCACCGGCTCCGAGCCGGACGCCACGGACGCCGGGCCCGCGGCCCAGAGCCCGTATGCCCTGGACGCCCCCGCGGCCCGGGTCGAGCGGGTGCTCCCGATGGGTGCCGGACTCGCGCTGACCGGTCTCGGTTTCGCCTTCCTCGGCCTTCGGCTGCGACGGCGCTGATCTCCGCCGGACCGGCAGGTGAAGGTACCGGATCCCACCAGCGCGGCGGCGGTTTTTCCGGCGGCTGTTTCACGTGAAACGGGTGGCGAAACGGGTTTCACGTGAAACAGGGGCCTGCGTCCGGCGACCGGAACCACGTGGCCGGCGTGATCCCAACAAAAGACCCAAGATCCCCATCCGGAGAACGGTGGATCACAGTCTTCCGGGGGCACCACCGTTCTTGAGTAGCGGTACGAGAGAATGGCGGCATGGATATGCCGATGAACGAACGGTCGCAGGAGAGCCCGCACGTCCTGGTTGTCGGCCCGGACGGCATGGCGCTCGGCAGCGCCGGCTCCGGTGGCGGGGAAGAGGGCGACGAGCCCCGAGAGATCCCGGTGACGGACATGGTCGAACAGCCTGCGAAGGTCATGCGCATCGGCAGCATGATCAAGCAGCTGTTGGAAGAGGTGAAGGCCGCTCCTCTGGACGAGGCGAGCAGGGTGCGGCTCAAGGAGATCCACTCCAGCTCGGTCAAGGAACTGGAGGACGGCCTGGCGCCCGAGCTGGTGGAGGAGCTTGAGCGGCTCTCCCTGCCGTTCACCGAGGAGTCGGTGCCGACGGACGCGGAACTGCGCATCGCCCAGGCCCAGTTGGTGGGCTGGCTGGAGGGCCTCTTCCACGGCATCCAGACCGCGCTGTTCGCCCAGCAGATGGCGGCCCGCGCCCAGCTGGAGTCGATGCGCCGTGCGCTGCCGCCTGGTGCGTCGCCTGCGGAGGGCGATGAGGACCAGCTCGGCCACGGCGGCGCCCGCTCGGGCCCCTACCTCTAGAACGGACACGAGGGGCCGCTGAGAACGGTCGAGAGGGGCCGGCACGCTACCCGCGTGCCGGCCCCTCTCTCATGTCTCCCATGAGTGGCTCATGGCATGCCCGTCGGTCAGTCGCTGATCCCGGTCGAGACGGTCAGCCGGATCGTGTCGCCGCTCTTCGGGTCCCACCGGGTGACGGCCGTCGGGAACGTCTCGGTGACGGTGTCCTTGGCGGAGTAGGAGTTCTCCTTGGTGACCGTGTACTTCCAGCCCGCGGCATCGAGGCAGGCCTTCACCGAGTCCAGGTTCTTGTAGGAGAACGACGGGAAGAAGATCTTGTCCGGCTCGCTGGAGAGGTAGTCCGGGTCGGTGCACTCGGACGACGCGATCAATGCCGTCGAGGACTTGTCCGGAGGCCGGACGCTGGCCGACGGCGAGGAGTAGGAGTAGGAGTACGACGACGTCGGGCTGTCATCGCCGCCCTCGTCGCTGGAGCCGCCGGCGCTCAGCCCGATGCCGATCGCGATCGCGGTGACCACGACCACGCCGACGATCGCCGAGACGACGATCACCGGGGTGTTGCTCTTACGGGGCGGGCCACCGCGCGCCGGCATGCTCGGCGCCAACGGCGGCGGGGAGTACGGAGCCGGGGTGGGGAAGCCGCCGTTGTTGAACGGGGTGGGCGTCGGGGCCGGGGTCGGGTAGGGGCCGTTCACCGGCGGGGGTGTCGACGGGCCGAACCCACCCGCCTGCGTCGGCTGGTAGGGCTGCTGCACGCTCGGCGGGGCCGGGGTGTGCGGAGTGCCGGAGGCGGCCGGGAACACCGCGGAGGACACCGACGAGCCGCTCGTGCGCGCCCGCGGACCCTCGCTGATGATCAGCGGGGTCGACCCGGACTGCGCGGAGCCGATGAGGCGCAGGCACTCGTCCTGCATCGCCTCGGCGGTCGGGAAGCGCTCGTTGGGGTTCTTCTTCAGCGCCCGCGCCACCAGCGCGTCCACGGCCGGCGGCACCGAACGGTTGATGCTCGACGGGGCCGGCGGCTCTTCCTGGACATGGGCGTAGGCGATGGCGAGCGGGGAGTCCGCGTCGAACGGCAGCTGTCCGGTCAGCAGCTCGAAGAGCAGGATGCCGACGGAGTAGAGGTCGGAGCGGGCGTCCACACCGCGGCCCAGCGCCTGCTCGGGCGAGAGGTACTGGGGGGTACCGACGACCATGCCGGTCTGCGTCATCGACGTCACGCCGGACTGCATGGCACGGGCGATACCGAAGTCCATGACCTTGACGACGTTGCGCTTGGTCATCATGACGTTGCCCGGCTTGATGTCCCGGTGGACCAGGCCCATCTCGTGGCTCGCTTCGAGGGCGGCGAGGACATCGGCGGTGATTTTCAGCGCCTTCTCGGTCGGCATCGCGCCGTGCTGGGCGATATCGGTGTCGAGTTCCGAGCGGAGCGGCTGCCCGGAGACGTACTCCATGATGATGTACGGCACCATGCCGCCGTCGAGCTCGTCCTCGCCGGAGTCGAAGACGGAGACGATATTGGTGTGCGTGAGCTTGGCCACGGCCTGGGCCTCGCGGCGAAAGCGCTCGCGGAATGCCGGTTCACGGCCGAGTTCTGTATGCAGTGTCTTGATCGCGACCTCGCGGTCGAGCACGCTGTCGTACGCGAGGTGCACGGATGCCATTCCACCCGCGCCAAGAAGATCACGAAGCTGGTAACGTCCTCCGCCGACCGACCGGCCCTCGAATTGGCCCTGAGCGCCGTCCTGGCTCATGGTTCCGCTTCCCCCTAGGCGCACTGCCCGTACGTGTGGCGATCAATACGTGTAGCAATCACATCTGGAATTCCACCGGTCAGTCTGCCCCAGGCCTCTGACACGTCAAGCTGTGTGCCCGTTCCGTGACCAGATGTGCAAGATCCGGTCACGGGGATGGGACGTTTTGTGCCCCGCAGGAGCCCTGGCGAACTTGCCACGCTTGGTATCCGAGAGGTTTGATGGCCGGTCCACGACGGACCGATGGGTGCCGCGGAACCTGTAGCGTGCTCTAGCGAAGACCGAGACCTTACCGCTGTGACGCGGATCGATTCGACGGCGAGGACCGATGGCACCGACGCAGAGCCCCCAGGGCCCGTCCGACCCTGAGGCCACCGGCTCCAATATCCCCGATGCACCGGAGATGTGGGGCAACGGCGGGCTCGTCGGCGATGGCCGCTACCGGCTCACGCGCCGGCTCGGCCGCGGCGGTATGGCGGAGGTGTTCGCGGCCGAGGACGTACGTCTGGGCAGGACCGTCGCCGTCAAGCTGCTGCGCGCCGACCTTGCCGAGGACCCGGTGTCCAAGGCGCGGTTCACCCGCGAGGCACAGTCCGTCGCGGGGCTCAACCACCATGCGGTCGTCGCGGTGTACGACTCCGGCGAGGACTACGTCGCCGGCAACACCGTGCCGTACATCGTCATGGAGCTGGTCGAGGGCCGCACCATCCGTGAACTGCTGCACAACGCGGATGCCCCGCCGCCGGACCAGGCACTGATCATCGTCTCCGGTGTGCTGGAGGCGCTGGCCTACAGCCATCAGCACGGCATCGTGCACCGTGACATCAAGCCGGCGAACGTGATCATCACGAACAGCGGCGCGGTCAAGGTCATGGACTTCGGTATCGCCCGTGCCCTGCACGGCGCCGCGTCCACGATGACGCAGACCGGCATGGTCATGGGCACCCCGCAGTACCTCTCCCCGGAGCAGGCGCTCGGCAAGACCGTCGACACCCGCTCCGACCTCTACGCCACCGGCTGCCTGCTCTACGAACTCCTCGCGCTGCGGCCCCCGTTCACCGGTGAGACGCCGCTCTCGGTCGTCTACCAGCACGTGCAGGACATGCCGGTGCCGCCGTCCGAGGTCGCCGACGCGGTGCCGCCGGAGCTGGACGGCCTGGTCATGCGGTCGCTGGCCAAGGACCCCGACGACCGCTTCCAGACCGCGGAGGAGATGCGCGGCCTGGTCCAGTACTCGCTGCAGATGCTGCACGAGCAGGGCGCCCACACCGGCACCTGGAACACCGGCCCGGTCGCCATGCACGAGGGCGGCAGCACTCCGGCCATGGGCACCGCCGCCACCACCGCGATGCCGCACCCCGACACGGGCAGCACCGCGGCCAACCCGATCCTGCCGCCCGGTATGCACGCGGACGACGGCGCCTTCGAGGGCGGCCACCGCCCCGCCAAGAGCGGCCGCGGCAAGATCTGGCTGATCGCCGCGCTCGCGGTGATCGCGATCGCGGTGGGCGTGGCCATCGCCCTGCAGAACGGCAACGGCTCGGGCAAGAAGCACGAGACGCCGTCGTCGCAGTCGCCGTCGCCCTCCCAGGACGACGAGACCAGCGAGCCGCCTACGGAGGAGCCGAGCACGCCGGAGACGCTCCCCGGCAATACGGGCGGCGACTCCGGCACGTACACCCAGCCGCCGACCACCCGGCCCAGCACGCCGGCGACCTCCGGGCCGCCGACCTCCGCGCCCCCGAGCTCGCCGCCGCCCACGTCCGCGCCGCCCTCCTCGACCGGTGGTACGCAGACCGGCGGTACGAACGACGGCGGCACGGGGAACGGCGGTGCCGACGGCGGTACGGACGACGGCGGCACCGACAACGGCGGCACGGACAGCGGCACCACCACCGGTACGGACAGCGGCGCCACGCTCGGCAGCACCGGCGGCTGACCTCCGCGCACACCCCGGACGACCTGTACGGCGGGGGGGGGCGCCGGGGCCCCGGGGCCCGCCCCCCCCCCCCGGGGGGGCCCCCCCCCCCCCGGGCGGGGGGCCCCCCCCCCCCGGGATAACGGGGGGCCCCAACCCCCCGGGGCGCGGCGGGCGGGGC
>NZ_JBIWNU010000005.1:425429-522927 GCF_044767385.1 Streptomyces sp. NPDC101393
CCGCCGCCCCCCCCCCCCCCCCCCCCCCCCCCGGTGGGGGGGGGGGGGCCCCCCCACCCCGGGGCCCCCCCCCCGCCGTCTCAGTTCGCGCCCCGAAAGCCCGTGAAGGCGTCCCGTACCGCCGCGTATTCGCGGGTCCACCACACCGCGAGGGCCGCGGAGGCCGGGAACTGCGGGTCGGTGCGGCGGTCGCCGAGGCGGTAGCGCCAGGTGAGCATCCAGAAGTCGTTCAGCCGCTCCCACCAGACGCGGTGCACGGCCGCGGCGAGCTCGTCGGCGCCCGCCCCGCAGGCGCTGCGGTAGGCGCCCGCGTATGCCGCCACCTTGGCGAGGTCGAGGGTGCCGCAGGGCCGGACGAAGAAGATCGCGGCGGCGCGTACCGCCTCCTCGGCGCGCGGCTGGACGCCCAGCCGGTCCCAGTCGACGATCGCGGCGGGCTCCGCGCCGCGGTAGAGGACGTTCAGCGGGTGGAAGTCGCCGTGCACCCAGCCCGCCGCGGGTTCGGCGCCCGGGGCGGGGCGCCGGTGGGCCTGCCGTTCCAGGAGGGCGCGGCGCTCCAGCAGCCGGTGTTCGGCGAGCTCGTCGAAGCTGGTGCGGGGGTGGGTGACGCGGGCCAGCGCGAGCAGCTCGTCGATCATCTCGAAGGTCTGCTCGGGGTCGGCGGCGGCGTCGGTGTGCGGGGGGCGCGGGGGGTGTACGGCGTCGGCCATGACCTGTTCCAGGGCGGTGTGCACCAGCCCGAGCAGGGCGCCGAGGCGGCGGGACTGGCCGTGGGTGAGCGCGGCGCCGCCGAGGTGCCGGCCCTCGACCCAGGGGTGCAGGGCGTAGCAGCGGCCGTCCAGGACGGTGACCGTGCGGCCGTCCGCGTCGGCGACCGGGGGCGCGACCGGCAGGCCGAGCGCGGCGAGCCGCAGGGTGGCGCGGTGCTGGCGGGCGAGGGCGGTGCGGTCGCCGTCGAGGTGGTGTTTGAGGAAGTAGCGGCCGTGGGTGGTGGCGAGGAAGTAGCCGTGGTTGAGCAGGCCCTCGGCGACCGGTTCGCAGGACAGTGGACGCCCGGCGCCGGTGTAGTGGCGCAGCAGGGAGGCGAGGGAGTGCCCGTCGGGCGTCGCCGCCATCCGGGCTACAGATGAGCGCAGCACGCGCCAGATGTTAGATCAACTGCGGGGGTCGAAGCGGGCTTACCGGAAGGAATTACGCAGAGTGCGCATACCGGAAGACCGGTACATCCGTGAGGTGGTGCCGTGTCACGAACTCGGGCTCGATGCGCAGGAACACCGCCTCGAACGGCACCCCGTCGGCCAGCCGCGGCGCGCGGCCGAACAGCTCGCGCTCGGCCGCGGTGGGCTCGATGACGCGGGCGGTGCCGGTGAACTGCACGGACCAGGCGTCGCTCTCGCCGCTGTTGATGTTGTCCGCCTCATACGCGACGACGCTGCCGTCCAGGGCCTGGTGGTAGCCGTAGCCGCGGTGCAGCCGCAGGACCAGCCGCCCGTCCAGCACGAGATGCCGGGTGATGGTGGTGAAGGGCAGCGCCCGCCGGCTGGCCGACACCCGTCCGTAGGGGGTGCGGCTCAGCAGCTCGATGGCGCGGTGGTCGTCGGTGGGCATGTGCTCACCCTGCCGGTGCGGCCCGTGGGGAAGTAGGGGCGGCGGCCCCGAGAAGAACGGGACGTTGGTCCCGGTCACCGAGCGTGCCAAGGGCGTGCCGAGCGTGCCGGTCAGCGCCTTTCGGCCTGCAGACGGGCGACGTACGCGGCGGCCTGGGAGCGGCGTTCCATGCCGAGCTTGGAGAGCAGGCTGGAGACGTAATTCTTGATCGTTTTCTCGGCGAGGTGGAGGCTTTCGCCGATGGCGCGGTTGGTCATGCCCTCGCCGATCAGGTCGAGGATCTTGCGCTCCTGCTCGGTGAGGTTCGCGAGCCGGTCGTCGCCCTTGGCGGCGTTCCCGTCGCGCAGCCGCTCCAGGACCCGGGCGGTGGCCACCGGGTCGAGCAGCGACTTGCCGGCCGCCACATCGCGTACGGCGGACAGCAGCTCATTGCCGCGAATGGCCTTGAGGACATAACCGGCCGCACCGGCCATGATGGCGTCGAAAAGGGCCTCGTCGTCCGCGTACGAGGTGAGCATCAGGCATTTGATGTCCTCGTTCTGCGAACGGATCTCGCGGCAGACCTCGACGCCGCTGCCGTCCGGTAGCCGGACATCGAGCACCGCTACGTCCGGATGCGTCGCCGGGATCCTGACCAGGGCGTCTGCGGCGGTGCCGGCCTCGCCGATCACCTCGATGTCCTCTTCGACCGACAGCATTTCGTGGACACCCCGCCGGACCACTTCATGGTCATCGAGCAGGAAAACCGTGATTTTTCCGTCTTCGCGCACCTCCCCACTCTTGCACACGAAGTCTTCCCGTGCTCCAGGTCAGCGATATAACGTGCCGTTGTCCCGGCGGCCTGCAACGCTGTGACCAGGAGTTGTTCCCAGCCCTCGCGATTTACTTGGAAATCCAATCAAAATCGCAGGTCAGCGCCGTTTCCACTTAAGCTTTGACAATGGGTAACGTGCAATGAAGCAGGCCACTGTCCGGGGCGCTTTGTTCCACCCGGATCCGGCCGCGTTCGCACACACCCCGTGCGCCGTATCGGATACCGGGTGAGCCGCAATACGGCCACCGGCGGACCCCGGGGGCCGGACAGACGGAGGAGCAGCACGTGACCGTGGAAGGCACTGCCCAGCGGAAAACCACCCGCGCCGGCAGCAAGCGCACCACCGCCAAAAAGGCGTCACCGGCGAAGTCGGCCGCGAAGACGTCATCGGCCGAGGCCACCGGCCTCGACGCCCCGGCGGAGCAGGATCAGCTCGTACAACTGCTGACCCCGGAGGGGAAGCGGGTCGAGCACCCGGATTACGCCATCGACCTGTCCCCCGAAGAGCTGCGCGGTCTCTACCGCGACATGGTGCTGACGCGGAAATTCGACGCCGAGGCGACGACTCTCCAGCGCCAGGGCGAGCTGGGCCTGTGGGCCTCGCTGCTGGGCCAGGAGGCGGCGCAGATCGGTTCGGGCCGCGCGCTGCGCGACGACGACTACGTCTTCCCGACCTACCGCGAGCACGGCGTGGCCTGGTGCCGCGGCGTCGACCCGACGAACCTGCTGGGCATGTTCCGCGGTGTCAACCACGGCGGCTGGGACCCCAACACCAACAACTTCCACCTCTACACGATCGTCATCGGCTCGCAGACGCTGCACGCGACCGGCTATGCGATGGGCGTGCAGAAGGACGGCGCGGATTCCGCGGTCATCGCGTATTTCGGTGACGGCGCCTCCAGCCAGGGAGATGTCGCGGAATCCTTCACCTTTTCCGCGGTCTACAACGCCCCGGTCGTGTTCTTCTGCCAGAACAACCAGTGGGCGATTTCGGAGCCCACCGAGAAGCAGACCCGGGTGCCGCTCTACCAGCGCGCCCGCGGCTACGGCTTCCCCGGTGTACGGGTCGACGGCAATGACGTCCTGGCCTGTCTCGCCGTGACCAAGGCGGCGCTGGAGCGGGCGCGCACCGGGCAGGGCCCGACCCTGGTCGAGGCGTTCACGTACCGCATGGGCGCGCACACCACCTCCGACGACCCGACGAAGTACCGGGCCGACGAGGAGACGCTGTCCTGGGAGGCCAAGGACCCGATCCTGCGGCTGCGGACGTACCTGGAGGCCGAGGGCATCGTCGACGACGCCTACCTCGCCTCGATCGACGAGGAGAGCGACGCCCTGGGCAAGCGGGTGCGCGATGTCGTGCGCTCGATGCCGGACCCGGACACCATGGCGATCTTCGAGAACGTCTATGCCGACGGGCATGCGCTCGTCGATGAGGAGCGCGCGCAGTTCGCCGCGTACCAGGCGTCGTTCGCCGACGCCGATGCCGCCGCGGAGGGGAACTGATCATGGCCGTCCACGAGAAGATCACCATCGCGAAGGCGATCAACGCCTCGCTGCGGGCCTCCATGGAGGCCGACCCGAAGGTCCTGATCATGGGTGAGGACGTCGGCAAGCTCGGCGGCGTCTTCCGCGTCACCGACGGGCTGCAGAAGGACTTCGGCGAGGACCGGGTGATCGACACCCCGCTGGCCGAGTCCGGCATCGTCGGCACCGCGATCGGTATGGCCCTGCGTGGCTACCGCCCGGTCGTGGAGATCCAGTTCGACGGGTTCGTCTTCCCCGCGTACGACCAGATCGTCACCCAGCTCGCGAAGATGCACGCCCGTGCGCTGGGCAAGGTCAAGGTGCCGGTCGTCATCCGCATCCCCTATGCGGGCGGCATCGGTGCGGTCGAGCACCACTCCGAGTCCCCCGAGGCGCTGTTCGCGCATGTCGCGGGCCTCAAGTGCGTCTCCCCCTCGAACTCCTCCGATGCCTACTGGATGCTTCAGCAGGCCATCGCGGGCGACGACCCGGTCATCTACTTCGAGCCCAAGCGGCGCTACCACGACAAGTCGCGGCTGGACACGGAGTCGATCCCGGATCCGCTGCACACGGCCCGGGTCGCGCACGCCGGCTCCGACCTCACGCTCGCCGCCTACGGGCCGATGGTGAAGGTCTGCCTGGACGTCGCGAAGGTCGCGGCCGAGGAGGGCAAGTCGATCGAGGTCGTCGACCTGCGCTCGCTCTCGCCGATCGACTTCGACACCGTGCAGGCCTCGGTGCAGAAGACTAGGCGGCTGGTCGTGGTCCACGAGGCCCCGGTCTTCCTCGGTACGGGCGCGGAGATCGCCGCCCGCATCACGGAGCGCTGCTTCTACCACCTGGAGGCCCCGGTCCTGCGGGTCGGCGGATTCCACTCGCCCTACCCGCCGTCCCGGCTGGAGGATGAGTACCTTCCGGGACTGGACCGGGTACTCGACGCCATTGACCGCGCGCTGGCGTACTGAGGGGTTTGAGGAGAGTCGTGACCATGACAGCTAGTACCGCCAACGACCAGCGCTTCCGCGAATTCAAGATGCCCGACGTGGGCGAGGGGCTCACCGAGGCCGAGATCCTCAAGTGGTACGTCCAGCCGGGTGACACCGTCAGCGACGGCCAGGTCGTCTGCGAGGTCGAGACCGCCAAGGCGGCCGTCGAGCTGCCCATTCCCTACGACGGGGTGGTGCACGAGCTGAACTTCGGCGAGGGCGTCACCGTCGACGTCGGCACCGTCATCATCTCGGTGGACACCGACCCCGGCGCCGGACCGGCATCCCCGGCCGCCGCCGCTCCGGCGGAGGCCGAGCCCGCGGCGCCCGCCGCCGAGGAGGACGCCGAGCCGCAGGGCCGCCAGGCCGTGCTCGTCGGCTACGGCGCCGCACCGTCCTCGACCAAGCGCCGCCCCCGCAAGGCCGCGAACGGTGTGCCGCCGCAGCAGGAGCCGGTGCGCGCGGGGCTCCAGGCGGAGCTGAACGGGCACCCTGCCCCGGTGGCTCCCGTGGCGGCCGCCCCGGCGGCGCCCGCGCCCGCCGTGACCGTCCCGTCGGCCGGCCGGCCGCTGGCCAAGCCGCCGGTGCGCAAGCTCGCCAAGGACCTCGGCATCGACCTCGCCTCGATCACCCCGACGGGTCCGGACGGGGTCATCACCCGCGACGATGTGCACGCGGCGGCCGCTCCGGCGGCGGCCCCGGCGCAGAGCGTGGCGGCGCCGTCCGTGCCCGCCGACCGGCCGGCCGCACCGGCCGCCGCCGAGGGCTTCGACCCGGTCACCCGCGAGCGTCGGGTGCCGGTCAAGGGCGTCCGCAAGGCCACCGCGCAGGCGATGGTGACCAGCGCCTTCACCGCGCCGCACGTCACGGAGTTCATCACCGTCGACGTGACGCGCACGATGAAGCTGGTCCAGGAGCTGAAGCAGGACCCGGACATGGCGGGCCTGCGCGTCAATCCGCTGCTGCTCGTCGCCAAGGCCTTCCTGGTCGCGATCAAGCGGCACCCGGAGGTCAACGCCGCCTGGGACGAGGCGAACCAGGAGATCGTCCACAAGGAGTACGTCAACCTCGGCATCGCGGCGGCGACCCCGCGCGGCCTGATCGTCCCGAACATCAAGGACGCCGGCGTGCGGACCCTGCCGCAGCTCGCCGCCGAACTGGGCGAGCTGGTCGCCACCGCACGGGAGGGCAAGACCTCCCCGGCGGCGATGTCCGGCGGCACGGTCACCATCACCAACGTCGGCGTCTTCGGCGTCGACACCGGCACCCCGATCCTCAACCCGGGGGAGTCGGCGATCCTCGCCTTCGGGGCCGTCAAGCTCCAGCCGTGGGTCCACAAGGGCAAGGTGAAGGCCCGCCAGGTCACCACCCTGGCGCTGTCCTTCGACCACCGCCTGATCGACGGCGAACTGGGCTCCAAGCTCCTCGCCGACATCGCGGCGGTGCTGGAGCGGCCCAAGCGGCTGATCACCTGGGGCTGAGCGGCCCGGCCGCTTCCGGCGGCACACGCGAAACACCGGTGGCCCGTCTGCGTCTCGCAGCCGGGCCACCGGTCGTCCGGGGTGGTCAGCCCCGGATGAGGTTCACCGCGCGGCTGAAGTGCGCCACCGGGCCGGTCGGAGTGGACTCGTCGGCGTGCGCGGCACCGCGGGCGAGGGCGGCGCCTGCCCACAGGGCGGTGACGATCAGGGCCACCACGGCGGCGTTCCGGGTGCGCCGGCCTGCGTTCGTCCTGGGCTGCATGGTCTTCTCCCCCTCGGCTGACGGCGCCTCCCCGGCACCGTGCCTCTATTGAGTCATGGCAATCGGGCCGATCCGTACGCGTCAGGTACGGACTCTCGTCAGCCTTGAGTCGTATGCGCCATCCCCCTTTGGGCAGAGGGCGGTTGGCCGCACCCCCCGGCCGGACGTGCCCGGAAAGCGTTTGCCGCTGCCGGGCGGGCTGTTTACGGTCGGCCGGGTGAGCGACGAAATGATCATCCGGCGGTATCGGTCGTCCGACGAGGACGCGGCGGTGGACCTCTGGTCCCGGGCGGCGCGGCAGGCGCACCCCTTCATCGAAGGGGAGGGCGTGGGCGAACGGGCCCGGGTGCTGCGCGAGGTGCATCTCGCCCGGGCGGAGAACTGGGTGGCCGAACGGGCCGGCACGGTCATCGGGCTGCTCGGCCTCCTCGGGGCCCGGCGGGGGTATGCGCAGGGGGCAGACACCGGCGGGCAGGCCGCGGAGATCGGCGGGCTGTTCGTGGCACCGGAGGCGCAAGGGGACGGTGTCGGGCGCGCGTTGGTGGAACATGCCGCGGCGTCCTGCGGCGCGCTCACGCTGGAGGTGTTCGAGCAGAACGCCCGCGCCCGCCGCTTCTACGACCGCCTCGGCTTCGCGGAGCGCGCACGGCGGGTGGACGAGGAGACCGGGCACGAGCTGATCGCCCTGGAGCGCGCCGCGCCGTTGCGGTCGGTGGCGTGGCTGCATGTGCGGGACGGCCGGCTGCTGAGCGTCCGGACGCGCGGCAACGACACCTTTTACCTGCCCGGTGGCAAGTACGAGCCGGGGGAGACCGCCGCCGAGGCGCTGTCGCGCGAGCTGTCCGAGGAGCTGGGCCTGGTGATCCCCGCCGGGCAGCTGTCCGAGGCGTTCGTGATCCATGACGTCGCCCACGGCAGGAACGGGCGGCGGCTGCACATGACCTGTTTCACCGGCGGCCCCCAGGACATCCTCCCGGTGCCCGGCCGGGAGATCGCCGCGTACGCGTGGTTCGGCCGCCAGGAGGCGCGCGAGCGCTGTGCGCCCGCCCACTCGCAGGTCGTGGACCGGTTGGTCGCCCAGGGGCGGATGGCGGCGGGCTGAGGGCCGGGCGGGCGGGTACCGGCCTGCCTCACCCGCGCCGTCGTCCGCATCGCGGAATGTCCTGACGGACGCATACCTGTTGTATCTATCCTGTGCGCATGCCACCCGTGCCGACCTCCACCGCCCCCGCCGATCACTCACCCGCCAAGCAGCCGCCGGCCGCCGAGCGGGTCTACGCCCACATCAAGGACGCCGTCCTGCAGCGCCGCTACGAGGGCGGCATGCTGCTCACCGAGGGTGAGCTGGCAGAGGCCGTGGGGGTCTCGCGCACTCCCGTACGCGAGGCGCTGCTGCGGCTGGAGGTCGAGGGCCTGATCAGGCTCTACCCGAAGAAGGGCGCCTTGGTGCTGCCGGTCTCCGCGCAGGAGATCGCCGACGTGGTCGAGACCCGGCTGCTGGTGGAGCAGCACGCGGCGGCCAAGGCCGTCCCCGCGACCGACGCCCTGGTCGCCGAGCTCACCGACCTGCTGGCGACCATGCAGGAACAGGCCGCGTCCGGCGACCTGGCCGCCGTCTCCGTGACCGACCGTGCCTTCCACGCCGCCATCGTGCGCAGTGCGGGCAACCAGATCCTGGACCGGCTCTACGAGCAGCTGCGCGACCGCCAGCTGCGGATGGGCGTCGCGGTGATGCACGCCCACCCGGACCGGATCGCCAAGAACATCACCGAGCACGCGGAGATCCTCGACGCACTGCGGGCCGGCGACGCGGACGCCGCCACCGCCGTCGTCCACCGGCACGTCAGTTGGGTCCGCCACCTCGCGCAGGGAGACGTGCGATGAGCGGCAGTACGGGTCCCGGAGGCGCCACCACCCACCTGCTGCCGTCGGACCCGCCCGGCGGCCGCAAGGCCATGGCGGTCTGGGGCATCGGCGTCGCGGTCTACTTCGTCGCGATCACCTACCGCACCAGCCTGGGCGTCGCCGGCCTGGACGCCGCCGAGCGCTTCCACATCAACGCCTCGGCGCTGTCCACCTTCTCGATCCTCCAGCTGCTCGTGTACGCGGGCATGCAGATACCCGTCGGCCTGATGGTCGACCGGCTCGGCGCGAAGAAGGTGCTGACCATCGGGGTGGTGCTCTACACCCTGGGCCAGTTCGGTTTCGCCCTCTCCGAGTCGTACGCCACCGCGCTCGGCTCACGCGCCCTGCTCGGCTGCGGCGACGCGATGACCTTCATCAGCGTGCTGCGGCTCGGCTCCCGGTGGTTCCCGGCCCGCCGCGGCCCGATGATCGCCCAGATCGCCGCACTCGTCGGTATGGCGGGCAACTTGATCTCCACCCTCGTGCTCGCCCGGCTGCTGCACAGCTTCGGCTGGACCCCGACATTCGCCGCCAGCGCGGTCGGCGGCATCGTCGTGCTGGCGCTGCTGCTGCTCTTCCTCAAGGACCACCCGAAGGGCTTCGAACCGCCGCCCCGGCCGGTCGAGCACACCGGGGCCGCGTTCATCCGGCGACAGATCGCGGACGCCTGGCGGGAGCCGGGCACCCGGCTGGGGATGTGGGTGCACTTCACCACGCAGTTCCCGGCGATGTTCTTCCTGCTGCTGTGGGGGCTGCCGTTCCTCGTCGAGGCGCAGGGCCTGTCCCGGGGCACCGCCGGTGAACTGCTCACCCTCGTGGTGCTCTCCAACATGGCCGTCGGCCTGGTCTACGGCCAGGTCATCGCCCGCCACCACGCGGCCCGCCTGCCGCTGGCGCTGGGCACCGCCGGCACCACCGCCCTGTTCTGGGCCCTGACGCTGGCCTGGCCGGCCCCGCACGCGCCCATGGGGCTGCTGATCACGCTGTGCCTGGTGCTGGGCGCCTGCGGCCCCGCGTCGATGATCGGCTTCGACTTCGCGCGGCCCGCGAACCCGCCGGAGCGGCAGGGCACCGCCTCCGGCATCGTCAACATGGGTGGCTTCACCGCCTCGATGACCACCCTGCTCGCCGTCGGCGTGCTGCTCGACGCGACCGGCGACAACTACCGGATCGCCTTCACCTCGGTCTTCGTCCTGGAGGCGGTCGGCGTCTCACAGATCCTGCGGCTGCGCCGCCGTGCGGTGCGCCGGGAGCGGGAGCGTCTGGTCGTGAGCCGGGTCGAGGCCGTGCACGTCCCCGTGTGAGTACGGAGTGACGGGTGACGGGTCTGCCTCGCCACCAACAGCCCGGCCGGGCCGCTGTTTCACGTGAAACAGCGGCCCGGCCGGATGCGTGAGTGATCCCGTACGCGCTCAGGGCGTGACGGCGAAGTGGTCCAGCACCGTCTCGGCGAGCTCGCGGTCGCCATCGATCTTGATCTGCCCGGCGACGGCCGCGGGGCGGGTCCGGCCGCAGGCCAGCCGCACGAAGACATCCCAGTCCAGTGCGATCGTCACGGTCGGGCCGAGCGAGACGCTGCCGTCGACCGTGCCCCTGCCCTCGGCGTCCACCCGGACCGTACGCATGAACTCCACCGGGCCGCTGACGTCGAAGACCACGGCGGAATCGGCGGGCGCCTGGGCCCTCTTGGCGACGATCGCGGGGAGCGCCTTCACCAGCAGATCGCGCGTCACCTGCGCACCCGGGGAGTCGAGATTGCCGGGCTTGTCGAGCACCCGGCGCAGGTCCTGCTCATGCACCCAGACGTCGAACGCCCGCTGCCGCAGCACGAATTCCAGCGTGCGTTCCTCGCCGAGCGGACTGCGCACGGGCGCGTCCGGCTCGCGGCTCTCGTTACGCAGCTGACGGGAGCGGCGGATGATGGTGTATTCGAGCTCGCTGAGCATCTCCGGCGCGGTGTGGTGCCGTCGGACGTCGACCTGCACCTCCATGCGGCGGGCGAACTCGCTGCGCACGTGGTAGAGATCGCGCGGAAGGGTGTGGATCGGCCGGGGATCGCCGAGCATCTCGCACTCCACGCCGATGATGTGCGAGACGACATCGCGGACGGACCACCCTGGCAGGTCGGTCGCCCTGCTCCACTCGCCTTCGACGAGCGGAGTCATCAGCTCGCCTATCGCTTCTATGGAGTGAGTCCAGGCATCGATGGCGGGCTGAAGGCTGGGATGGACGGTCACGGGACCCCTCGGACGGTTCGTACGCGGGCTGCTGTCTGGCAGTTAAGTTACGCTGCGCACGGGCACCCCGGCAGTGCTTTCGGGTGACCATCGTAGGCAGATGTTCGACGGCGGAACGGTTCAAAAGCTTAGGCGGTGGTACTGTGCGCGCCTCATTGATCCAGGTCTGTGTGGATCCGGCGGAACCGGTCAATTCCCGGCGGACGCGAGTCGCTTCGCTCGTCCGCGAGCAGGCGGACAGCGACCTCGTCGTCCTCCCCGAGCTGTGGCCGACCGGTGCTTTCGCCATCGATCTCTTCGCCGACGAGGCGGAGTCGGTGACCGGCCCGACGCATGACGCGATGGCGGCGGCCGCGCGGGACGCCGGGGTCTGGCTGCACGCCGGATCCGTCGTCGAGCGGGCCGCGGACGGCACCCTCTACAACACCTCGCTGGTCTTCTCCCCCGACGGACAGCTCGCCGCGACCTATCGCAAGATCCACCGCTTCGGCTTCGACCAGGGCGAGGCCGTTCTGATGGGCGCCGGCGACCGGCTCGTGACGGTCCCGCTGCCGCACACCACCCTCGGCCTGGCCACCTGCTACGACCTCCGCTTCCCGGAAATGTTCCGGCAGCTGGTCGCGGACGGCGCGCAGCTGCTGGTCGTCCCCGCCGGCTGGCCGGCCCGCCGCCGCGCGCACTGGTCGCTGCTGGCCCGCGCCCGCGCCGTGGAGAACCAGAGCTACGTCCTGGCCTGCGGCACCGCCGGTACCCACGCGGGCGTCGAGGAGGCCGGGTACAGCGTCGTCGTCGACCCCTGGGGCGAGGTGCTCGCGGAGGCCGGCCCGGACGAAGAGGTGCTGACCGTCGACCTCGACCCGTCGCGGGTCGCCAAGACCCGCGCGGAGTTCCCCGTCCTGCGTGACCGCGTCCTGGGCCTGGACCGGCCGTAGCACCGCCGCGCGCTCAGTCCTCGCCCCGCTCCCGCTCCGCCAGCCGGATCACGCACACCGCGATGGCGATCAGCAGCGGCGGATCGGCGTCGTCCCGTACGACATTGACCGCGTAGGTGTCGCGCACGGTCAGCCAGCGCCGGGAGATCTCGGCGAGGAGCTCCCCGTCGTACTCGATCGCGAACTCCCGGTCCAGGATCTTGCCGCTGACGTCCAGCTCCGTGCCGTCCACCAGCTCCACGCGGTAGTGGTTGCGCAGCAAAGACAGCCGCTTGCGCTTGATGGTGGCCAGCGTCTCGTCGTCCCGCTCGATGGTCATCGCGTCGCGCAGACTGAGCACCTTCTTGCGGATGGTGATCAGCACCCGCTTCTCGGTGTCCTTCAGCTCGAACGTCTCCCGCAGCCGCAGCGCCTTCCCGTCCACGAGGAAGACGTGGTGCCCGTGCTCGTCCTCGATCCAGTAGTCGTCACCGATGCCGAAGATCCGGTCGCGTACGAGATATTTCATGGCTGACGTGTTCCCCGGGGGCCCTGCGGAATGCGCATGCACCGGAGTGACGTTGCGCGGAACGCGCGTTCAGGCAGTCACCTCGGGCAGTCACCTCAGGCAGGTCACATCGGGCCGGTCAGATCAGTCCGGTGCGCAGGGCGTGGGAGACCGCGTGCGCCCGGTTGCGCAGGTTCAGACGCTTCATCAGGCCGTAGAGCACGTACTTCACGGTGCGCTCGGAATAGGCGAGCTGCTCCGCGATTTCCGACAGCTCCAGGCCCTCCGCGATGAGGCGCAGGACCTCCACCTCGCGGGGGCTGACACCGGAGGCGGTCAGCCCGCGCGGCGTGAGGACCTCGTGGTGGGTCCACTGGACCTGCCGCATGAGGGTGCCCTGGAGGGGCGGGGGGAAGCTGCCGCCGCCCCGTGCGACGGCCATCAGCGCCTGGGAGAAGGCCGCCGGGGTGAAGCTGTCGCGCCACAGCACGGCGCGTACCCCGCGGTCGACCGCGGCGAAGATGTCGGCCTGCCACTGCCGCCCGACGAGCAGCGCGAACCGCGTGCCGGCGGATGCGGACAGCGTGTGCAGCAGGCTGAGGGTGGAGGCGTCCGCGGTGTCCACCGCGACCACGGTCACGTCCGCCTGGTCCGCGGGTGTCTCGGAGAAGCGCCGGTCGAGCCGGAGGTGGCTGGTCAGGCCGGCGTGAGTGAGGGCGTCGTCGGCGTGGATCGCCACCCCCACTCTCTGCGTGGGCGTTTGCTGAGGCATGACACCTTCCGCGGACAAAGGAATTCGTTCTTCAGTCCGTCAAGACGCCGATCGTGTCACGTACGGTTCTGATCACCGCCGGGCGCGAACTGCTGATCACCAAAGGACAGGGAAACCTGGCACCAGCGACGATCGGCACTCGGCGGACACCGGGAAGCCGGATGGCACAGTTGGTTCAGCCGTCGACGAGGCCGGCCCCAGAGTTTCGGACCACCACCCGGCGATCACCTGCCGGGCCCGGAGTGAGGAGTCGTCGATGCAGCAGCGCAGTCTGTCTCTGCCGGGCAGGGAAGACGACGTCCGCGCGGTCGCCCGCGTGCTGGGCTCCACCGGCACCGCACGGACCGTGCTGGTCACCGGCGCGGCCGGAGTGGGCAAGACCAGTGTCGTGGAGTCCGGCCGCCTGGCGGCGGTGCGCGGCGGCGCCAAGGTGCTGCGGCTCGGGCTGTCGACGGCCGAGGGCGAGCCGGGCACGGCGGCGCTGGTCGACGCGGTCTGCCGGCTGCTGGGCAGGATCAACGACGGCCGGCTGCCGGTGCGCGTCACCGAGATCCGGCGGGTGGAGCGGCGGACCGCCGGCCGCGACGGGGGGCTCGCCCTGCTGTCCACGATCGGCGAGGTCCTCACCGACGCGGCGGAACATGTCCCGTTCTCCCTGGTGGCGGACGGCGTCGACGGCATACCGCCGGCCACCGCCTCCGCTCTGGGGCTACTGCTGCGCGTCTTCCGGCCTGCCGGCCTGCCCGTGGTGCTGGCGTCACGGCCGGCCGCGTCGGGACACGGCGGTGGGCATCTGCCGCTGGCCGCCGACGACGTGCTCGACCTGGGCCCGCTGGTGCCGGACGACGTGCGGGAACTGCTGTCGCGTCGGCTCGGCCATCCGGTCGAGCCCGACCTGGTGACGGCGGTGACCCACTCCCTCGGACCCCTCGGGGGCAACCCCGGCGCCCTGCTCTCGCTGGTCGCCGGCATCGAACAGGACGACGCGCTCGTCAAGTTGGACGGCCGCATCGCTCTCATCCAACCTGCGGGCGGCCTGCGCTTCGGCGGGGAGGCGGAGCAACTGTCCGCCCTCGGCTGGCCGGACCTCCCGCCGGACGCCGGACGCATCCGGATCGCGGCCGCGCTGGCCCGCCTGGTCGCCACCGCCGAGTTGCGCCTGGAGGACCTGCACCGCATGACGGTGCCGGACCCGGGGACCGGGCGCGACGCCGCCCGCGCGGTGGACCAGTTGCTCACCCAGGGCGTGCTGACCGCCGCCCCCGACGGACGGGTGGCCTTCGCCGTGCCGGCGCTGGCGGCGGCGCTGCGGACGCTGCCCGCCACCTGCGACGTGCGGGTGCTGCACGC
This sequence comes from Streptomyces sp. NPDC101393, assembly GCF_044767385.1. Taxonomy (NCBI): domain Bacteria; kingdom Bacillati; phylum Actinomycetota; class Actinomycetes; order Kitasatosporales; family Streptomycetaceae; genus Streptomyces; species Streptomyces sp. NPDC101393. Next base: position 439,791 of record NZ_JBIWNU010000005.1, read on the forward strand.
CCGCATCGTGCGTGCGGTTCTCGACAAGCTCGACCCGGTGTCCGCGGGCACCGGCCACCCGCGGCTGGCCGGCCACGCGGTCGCCGTCGGGCCGGAGTTGGACGACACCGTCGCGGTGCCGCTGCTGCTGGCGGCGGCCCGCAGGTACGCGCGGTTCGCCGCGCCCCGGGCGGTCGGTGTCTACGGCGCGGCGCTGGACCGTATGCGGCCCGGACCGGAGGCGTCCGGCGTGCTGCGCCAGGCGCTGGGACTGGGCCTGCGCCACGCCGACCACGCGGGGGCGCTGGCGCTGGCGGGGCCGTTGTTCGCCTCCCTCGACGCCGCGCCCGCGGACGCCGGGGCGGACCTGGACTTCAGCGCCCGCGCCTGGTGCGTGGCGGCGCTGCACGAACACGGCCCCCGGCACAGCGAGGCGGAGGAGGTCCGGCGCTGCGCGGCGCTGCGGCGGATGCCGGCGGCGGCGGGGCTGGCGGCGCTGGGCGGTAGGTACGGGATCGGCCCGCTGATGCCCACGGTGCCGGACTGTGCGCCCGGGACGGACGAGCCCCCTCGCGGCCCGCTGCCCACGCCGGCGGAGGTCCGGCTGCTGGCGGCGGTGGTGGGCGGGCGGGCCGAGAGCGAACTGGCCCGGCGCGACCTGCCGGGGGCGGTCGAGGGAGCGGCCTGGGACCGGTTGCGCAATGCCGCCGCGTACGGCGACCTGGCCGGTGCTCTGGAGGCAGTGCTGGCGGACAGGTACGCCAAGGTCGGCGACAGCACCGCGGTGCGGTACCACGCGGTGGTCCGCGACTACCTCGCCGGCCGGTGGGACGAGGCACTGTCCGGGGCCCGCCGGATCGAACTGCGCGGCCGGTCCCGCGGTTCCTCCGGAGTCGCCCAGCTGGCCCGGGCCCTGGCGGGCGAGATCCACTGGATGCGCGGCGACAACGAGCGGGCCCGCGCATGGCTGGAGCTCATACCCGAAGACGCCTCCCACCCTCTGATCGGACGGGCATGGCTGGGCGTCCGCCACGCGTCGGGCGAGGCCGACGAGGCGTACGAGCGGGGGTGGCAGCAGGTCGAGGGCGCACGTAAGAGCGGCGTGCTCGCGGGCCTGGACCGGCTGCTGCTGCGGTTGGTCTCGTACGGCTCGCGGGACGGCCGGGAGCGGGACTGCGAACGGGCGCAGGCGGAACTGGAGTCCCTGCACCACGAGGTGGACTCCCCGATGACCCTGGAGTCGGTGCTCCTGGGGCGGGCGCTGCTCCACCGCGATGCCGACAGCGTGCGGACCGCCTTCCTTCTGGTGCGGCAGCGCGGTGACCGGCCGCTGGCGCTGCTCGCCCGGGAGTGCATGGTCCTGGTGGACGAAGACTCCCATGCCTGGTTGGACGAGGCCGTGCGGGAGGCGCAGTCACTCGGGGCGTCGACGTACCTGCGCACGATGCTCGCCGTCCGGGCGCGGCAGAAGGGCCTGAAGCTGAGTGTGCCCCGACGGCGGGCTGCGCCGGCCAGGCTGAGCGAGAGCGACATGCGCCTGATCGACCTGGTGAGCGACGGCGAGACCAACCGGCGGATAGCCGCCCTGATGGCGTGCAGCGAGAAGACCGTGGAGCAGCGGCTGACCCGGCTCTTCCAGCGCACCGGGTGCCGCAGCCGCGTGGAGTTGGCCGCGTCCCGGCTCGACGGGAGCCTGGCCCGGCTGGGCCTGCTGCCGGATGTTCCGGACCCGAGGGCCGACGCTCGTTCCGTGGCGCCGTCCGGCCACACGGATCCGCTGGGATGACGGAAGGGTGCGGCGCGGTGGCCGTCGAGTGAGGCCGGGGCGTCGCCCGGGACGCAGGCCGCCGGCCGCGAGGGCGAGGGTCCGTCCGGCTCATGAGCCGGACGGACCCCGCATCACACCGGGCGCTCGGGGAGCCCGGTGAACCTGGGGGAACTCACCAGGACCAGTCGGTGTCGGCCGGTCCGCAGGGCCGCAGTTCGAGGCGGGCGTCGGGGCCGGCGCCCGGCCCCCCGTTGACGCCCAGGCACAGGCCGCCGCTGCGGGAGTTGCGGAGCTGGTAGTGGTTGTCCTGCCCCGGTGCGAGGTACCAGGTCTGGTTGTCCCGGGTGCTGTTGTCGCACCGGAATTCGGAGACCCTGGTGCCCGCCGGCTTTCCGCCGAAGTCCGGCAGGTCCATGCACAGGCCGTCCTTGGTGTTGCCGATGACGAAGAGCCGCGCGCCGCCCGGCCCCTTGTCCTGGACCGTCTGGAGTTTCCACGTCTGGTTGTCGCTGTCCCCGGGCCGGCAGTGGAACTGGTTGACGGGACCGTTGGGGGACCCCTGCCCGAATTTCGGCAGGTCGGCGCAGAGGCCGGTGGCGCGGTTGTGCAGCAGCACCTGGGAAGCGCCCCCGAACAGCCGGGCGACGGTCGGTGCCTGCGAACCGCCTGAGCGCGTGCTCTTCGGCGAGGGCTGCTTCGTCGCGGTGCTGCCGGGCCCGGCCGAATGGCTGGTACCGGCCTTCGGCTTCGAGGTGTGGTGCCTCGCGGAGGCGGAGGGCGAGGGGGACGAGGCGGAGGAGGACGGCGCCGGGCTTCCGGGCGTGGTGTCCTGCGGAACGTCGGCCACGGCGACCTGACGGTCCGAGGACTTGCCGTGCGAACCCGACGTCATGAGCAGAAACGGCACCGACAGCAGGGCCGCGCTGCCGACCACTGCGGCGAGCAGTGTCCTGCGGGGATGGCGTTGCCGCGTCGGCGCCGGTGCGGGTGTCACCGGCTTCGACCCCGCTGCCCCCGTGGAGGCTGCCGCGCCTGCCGACGGGGTCGAACCCGCCGACGCTGTCGAGGGTTTCGGCTCCTCAGGTGGTGCCGTCGGTGTCGGTATCGGCGCTGGGGTGGGTGCGGCCTGTGCCGGTACTGCCGCCGACGAGGAGGTGGTGGGCGGTGACGCCGCCGGCGGTGCGGTCGACGGGGCGGCTTCCCCGTCCGCGCCCGGCGGCTTGCGGGTGCCCGGGTGCGGTTCCTCCGTGCGGGCCGCGTCCTGGTCCCAGAGCGCGGGCGAGCTGTCCGTGAGCGTCTGCAGACGCGCCGCGGCCCGCATGCGCTGCACCAGACGCCCCCGCAGCGGAGCGCCGGCCGCGCTCTTCGGGGCAGGGCTCGGCGAAGGGGGGCCGGAGGCGCCGGGGTCCGGCACCTCCGACTCGGCGGAGGGCGCCGGGGATCCCGGACTTTCCGCGTCACGGGGCTCCCGCCGCGAGGGGCGTGAGGACTGCGTAGCCAGGGCGTGCCTCCTTGACGGAGTGGCTGGGTGAGATGGGGGCCGGCGGTGGCCGGCCTCGCCTGCTCAGGATGCTAGTTGCTCTCCCGGAAGCCCCTCCCCCGCGTCCCCGCGGTTGGCGCGGACGTACAGGGGTGCGCGTACAAACGGGCAGTGCTGCGCGGGGCGTTGGGCGACCTGCGCGCGGCCGGGCGTGGTCTGTCGCACGCGGTCTGCCGTGTCATATCAGGGCTGCTCCGCCATCCAGCATCCCGCCGGCCGCCGTGGGCGCGGCCGGTCCGGTCGTGGGGCCGTGCGGGCCGGACCGTGGGGGAACGTAGCCTCGTTGTACGTGACACCTTGATGTGACGCCCGAGTCGTGAGTGACGACCGAGACCGCTCCGGACACCAGGCCCGTGCTCGTGCGGCGGGCCCGCCGAGCTGCCCGTTTCCGCCGACGGCGGCCCGGCAGGCGCACTCTGCTGGAGGAGACATGGGCAACCGAAGCGGACCGGCCGCGGCCGACTTCGCCGCGCAGCTGCCGCCCGCGGACCCGACGGCCGGCGCCGACCGGGACCCGGCGCAGCTGCCCGGACGTGAGCGGGCGCTCGATGACGCCAGGCAGCGTCTCTTCGCCTCCGACGGGCCGAACCTGCTGGTCGTCGAGGGGGAACGCGGCGCCGGCCGTTCCACGTTCGTCCACGCCCTCGCCACCGGGGCGCCTGCGCAGGGGATGGAGGTCTCGCTCCTGGTCTGCGGCTCCGAGGACGGCCCGCGCCCGCTGCTGCTGGCGTTGCGGCTGGTCAAGGCCCTCGAACGGCACCGGCAGGCCCCGCCCAGGTCGCGGTGGGCGGGCGGCGGGGCAGCGGACGCGCTGGCCGCCGTCGAGCGCGGGGATCGGGCCGCCATGGTCCAGGTGCTGACGGTCGCTCTGGCGCAGTCCGCCCCCCTGACCCTCGTGGTCGACGACGCCCAGAACGCCGACACCGAGTCGCTGGACCTGCTCGGCGGCGTCGACCTTGAGCGCGTCGCGCCCGATATACGGCTGGTCGTGTCGGCGGTCCGGCACGGCGGGGCTGCCGGACAGCACCCGCCCGGCGGTGGCCGGAGCGGCGGGGTGGAGCGCCTGGCGCACCGCCGCGGCGCGCACCGCACCGTCCTGCCGCGTCTTGAGCGGGCGGAGGTCGCCGCGGTCGTGAGCCGGCGGCTGCACGGGGTCGCGGACCCTGAACTGGTCCGCGAGATGTATGACTTGAGCGGGGGCGTGCCGGCGGCGGTCGACTTCCTGCTCACGGCGTGGGCCCGGGACGGCGCGATCCGGAGGATCGACAACCGCGTCCTGCTGATTCCGGGCTCGCCGCCGCCGGTGCTGCCGGACGAGGATCGGTTCGTCGCGGCCCTGCGCGCGCTGGGCGAGCCGAGCCGCACGGTGGCCGCGGCGCTGAGCGTCCTGTGGCCGCTGGGCCGGTCGGCTGCGGCACGCGCGGCGGAGGCGACCGGCTTGCCCGTGGCGCTTGTGGACGACGGCCTGCGCGCCCTGATCGCCGCGGGGGTCGTGGTGGAGCTGCCGGGGCCCGAGGGCGCTTCGGCGCGCGGTTGGACGTTCTCCGTCCCTCTGCTGGAGCACACGGTCCGTCACCGGCTGGGCCCCCTGGAACGCAACCGGCTCGCGGTCGCCGCGGTGCAGGCGGTCCGGGACGTGGCGGACGCGCGGACGGCGGGGGCGTGGGGGACGGTGCCGGAGCCCCTGGCCGAGTCCGCCTCCGACACCTACCTGCCGGACCGGCTCGCCGAGGTGGACTCCCGCTCCGATCACCGGCGTGCGGTGGCCGAGTTGGCGGCGGCGGCCGACCGGCTGCACCCCGACGCGGGCCGGCGCGGGATGCTGCGGTGGCTGCGGACCGCCGTCCGCTTCGCCGAGGAGCCGGAGGTGCGGGACGATCTGACCCGGCGGTACGTGGGGATGGCCTACACCGCGGGCGAGTACGAGGCCGCCCGGCCCGCCGCCGCCTCGATACTGCGCGATCCGGCCGGCTTCGGCGTCGTGGCGCTCCAGGAGACCGCGGCCCTGATGGTGGGGTCCACAGCGGCGGCCGGCGACCGGATGGGGCTGGACCGGCTGGCCTCGGGCCACTGGTGGCAGACGTTGCGGCTGCCCGTCGCGGCGGAGGTGACCGGGCGGGCCCTGGCGCTGTGCGGGCAGGGCCGGTGGGCGCAGGCGCTGGAGCTGCTCGCGGAGACCGAGCGGGAGTGGGGCGGCGCCCGGCCCACCCGGGTGCTCCCCGCGCTGTTCCGCGCCGTGGCCGAGCTCGTCACCGGCGAGCCGGAGCTGTTCGTCAGGTTCCTGACCTGGGCGGACGTGAACGAACTGTCGCGCTACGGACGCTATGCGGTGACCGTGGTGCAGGTGGACCAGCTGCTCGGCGCGGGGGACCTGCGGGAGGCCGGGGCGGTTCTGGCCCGCCGTGGGATGACCGAGAAGTCACTCCCTCCGTACAGCCTGTTTCTCTGGTACCACCTGGAGGGCCGGTGGGGTGAGGCGCTGGCGGTGGCGCGGCGGCTCCTGGTGAGCGGTCAGGCGGACCCGCCGGCGCCGGGGCACCACCTGCTGCCCGAGCGGGGGGCGGCGCTCCTGCTCGCCCGCGGCCGCACCAGGAGCGCCCAGCGTCTCCTCGACGATGCGCGCGGGCAGGCGACCGGGCCGGCCGAGTCCCTCCTGGACCGCGCCGAGGCGGAGCTGTTGCGGACGCTCGGCGACCTCTCCGGCGCCGAGCAGACGCTGCGGCGAGGCCTGAAGGCCGCCGAGGCCGGCGGATATGTCTACGGCACGGACGAGCTGTGGGCCGCGCTGGCCGACGTGTGCCTGGACACCGGGCAGGTCTCCTCGGCGGTGGAGTGCCTGCGGTCTCTGGAGCGGGTGGCCGAGCGGACCGGAGGGGCCCGCGCGCACCTGCTCCACCTGCGCGGCGCGGCCCGGCTCCCCGGGCAGGACACGACCGCGGTCCGGGACATCCTGCGGGAGGCGGTGAGCCTCGCCCGGTCCCGGAGCCAGCCGTTCGAGACCGCCGTGACGCTGCTGGACGCGGCGCCGACAAGCAGTGACCCGGCGCGCTCGCTGTACGAGGCGTACGAGTTGTTCGGCGAGGTCGGTGCGTCGCTGTGGCGGTTCCGCACCCGCGCCGCCATCCGGGAGAGCGGGAACCCGGTCCCCGGGCGCAAGCAGGCCACCGCGGAGAACGAGCAGCTGCTGGCCGTGCTGGTCGCCGAGGGACTGTCCAACCGTCAGATCTCCAGCGTCCTCAGACTCAGCGAGGACGCGGTGGCCAACCGGCTGACCCGGCTCTTCGCCCGCGCCGGCATGCGGTCGCGCGCGGAGATCGTGGCCGCGGTGCGCACCGGGCACCCCCTGGGCACCCTGGCGCGCTGAGCGGCGGTCCCCCACGCGTCGGCTCACCGCGAAGCGGCTCACTTCGCACGGAAGTCCTACCTGCCAGGTTTCCCCATGGCTTGCGCCGCGGGGCCACTTCGGGCGGTATGTCCCCTTCCGCCCGTGGCACGATCGCCCCGTTCGGTCCTCCGCACCGCATATCCCCAGGAGAGTGCGCGCATGCCGCAACAAATGCTCGTCGACACCGTGCGTGTGGCGATACACGCGCCCGAAGGCGTCGTCCGTGCCGGGCTGGTCAGCTACCTCCGGCACGACCGCGAACTGACCGAGGTACCCGTCAGCGACGTACGCGACGGCGACGTCGTGGTGGTGGCCACCGACGTCGCGGACGCCTCCGCGCTCGAATCCCTGCGCGGGCTCGGCGGTGGCGCGGACGTCCTGTTCGTCCTCGTGGTGGCCGGCAGACAGTGGCGCGCCGATGTCTCCTCGGCGGTCGACCTCGGGGTGCGGGCGGTGCTGTGGCACGACTCCTTCGCCCCGGCCGACTTCACCCGGACCCTGCTCACCGTCGCACAGGGCGGCGGCAGTTTCCCCGCCTCCCTCCAGGGGACGCTGATGGAGCAGGTCCAGGTCACCCAGCGCGAGGTCCTGGTGCCCCGGGGCCTGGCGGCCTTCGGGATCAGTTCCCGTGAGATGGACGTGCTGCGCCTCGTCGCCGAGGGGGAGGAGCTGTCGCAGATCGCCACGAGACTGTGCTACTCCGAGCGCACCATCAAGTACGTCCTGTACGGCGTGATGAAACGGCTTCAGCTGCGCAACCGCGCGCACGCCGTCTCCTACGCCATCCGCTCCGGCCTCATCTGACGGCGCGCCACGTCCCCCCGGACGGCTGCCACCGGGCGTCGGGACGGGCCCCGCACCACCGCGCGACCCGTCGCCGCGGGGACGGGCCGGGTAGCCGATGAACTGATAGGCAGAGTTCCGCTGTTCGGACGGACAACGTTCAACCGCTGGTTCCCGCCACCGCGCCGCCCCTCCCTAGTGTGGGGAAGGCAGCCGTGCTGCCACGCCGCGGCTCCGCCCGGGCCCACCACGATCCTGAAGGACAGACCGATGAGCACCGTGGTCGTCAAGCGCCCGCCTCGTGTCTCCGGCCCGGAGGCTCCGGAGGGACAGGTCGAGCTGGCCGAACCCCCCGCCCTCGGTGAACCGGCCTCCGTGGACTTCACCTCGGCACTGATCTACCTGCCGATGTTGCTGGGCGTGGGCGCCATGGCCATGATGTTCACCATGGGCGCGAGCTCGCCCACGACGTTCATGATGTCCGGAATGATGGGCACCGCGATGCTCAGCATGGCGGTCACCCAGATCGGCCGCCGCGGCGCCGAGCGCAAGCGCAAGATGCGCTCCGAGCGCCGCGACTACCTGCGCTACCTCGCCCAGCTGCGCCGCCAGGTGCGGCACGCGGCTGCCGAGCAGCGCGCCGCGGCCTACTGGAACAACCCGCACCCGCAGGACCTGTGGGCGATGGCATCCGGCCAGCGCCTGTGGGAGCGCAGGGGCGGGCACGAGGACTTCGCCGAGGTGCGCGTCGGCCTCGGCTCCCGCCGGGCGGGCCTGGTCCTGGCGCCGCCGGAGACCAAGCCGGTCGAGGACCTCGAACCGCTCTCTGCGATCTCGCTGCGGCGCTTCACCAAGGCGTACCAGAACGTCACCGGCCTGCCGGTCACGGTGCCGCTGCGCCGGTTCACCAGCGTGGAGCTGGCCGGCGACGGCGAGGCCGCGCTGGGACTGCTGCGTGCCCTGATCGGCCGGCTCGCGGTGGGGCACGCACCGGACGAGATGCGCATCGCCCTGCTCACCGACGCGGTGGGGCGCACCGAGTGGGACTGGCTGAAGTGGCTGCCCCACAACGCCCACCCGACCCTGGAGGACGAGACCGGCCCGCTGCGGCTGGCCTCCGACGACCACGACCTGCTGATGGACCTGCTCGGCCCCGAGGTGACCGAGCGCCCCGAGCACGACCCCGGCTCGTCGCCCCGTCCCGGCGAGCCCTTCGTCGTCGTGCTCGCCTACCGGGCATACCTGCCCGAGACCTCCCGGCTGCTGGCGGGCGGCCTGCGCAACGTCGTACTGCTGGACGCCACGGGCGCGATGACCGGCGGCCCCGACGTGCTGCGGCTGACCGCGCGGGACGGCGAGGTGGAGTTCCCCTCGGGGGACACCGTCGTCACCGCGCGCGCCGACACCCTGACTCCCTCGGCCGCCGAGGAACTCGCCCGCGTCCTGGCGCCGATGCGCACCGGCGGGGGCGGAGTCGAACTCGTCGAGCAGCCGCTGGAGACCGACTTCGACCTCGCCACGCTGCTCGGCGTCCGCGACCCGCGCTCCTTCGACGTGGCCTCCCTGTGGCGTACCCGGACGGCCCAGAGCACGCGACTGCGGGTGCCGATCGGCCTCACCGAGGACAACGAGGTTCTGGAGCTGGACCTCAAGGAGTCCGCCCAGGCCGGTATGGGCCCGCACGGCCTGCTGATCGGCGCGACCGGTTCCGGCAAGAGTGAACTGGTGCGCACCCTGGTCATCGGGCTCGCGGCGACGCACTCCTCGGACATCCTCAACTTCGTGCTGGTGGACTTCAAGGGCGGCGCGACCTTCCTCAACATGGACCGGTTGCCGCACACCTCAGCGGTGATCACCAACCTGGCCGACGAGCTCCATCTCGTGGACCGCATGCGCGACTCGCTCCAGGGCGAGATGACGCGCCGGCAGGAGCTCCTGCGGGAGAGCGGCCACTCCTCGCTGTACGACTACGAGAAGGCCCGGCTCGGCGGCGCGCCCCTGACACCCCTGCCGTCGCTGGTGATCGTCGTTGACGAGTTCTCCGAACTGCTGGCGAACAAGCCGGAGTTCGTGGACCTCTTCGTCTCCATCGGACGACTCGGCCGTTCGCTCGGCGTGCACCTGCTGCTGGCCTCCCAGCGTCTGGACGAGGGCCGCATCCACCGCGTCGAGGGCCACCTGTCGTACCGCATCGCGCTGCGCACCTTCTCCTCCATGGAGTCCCGCAGCGTCATCGGTGTCGGCTCCGCCTACGAGCTGCCGTCCGCACCGGGCAACGGCTTCCTGAAGGTCGACACCACCAACCTCGCCCGCTTCAAGGCCGCCTACGTCTCGGGCGCCGCACCGGAGTCGCCGGGCGTTTCCCGTCCGGCGGAGACGGCCGCCGGCTCGCAGGAGATCGTCGCCTTCGGCATGGAGCAGCGCCATCCGGTGGCGCTGGAGACAGCGGAGGGGGCTGAGCCCCAGGCCGCGCAGCAGACACCGCCGGCCGAGTCGGCCTCCGAGAACGAGAACGAGGAGAGCCTGCTGGAGGTCCTGGTGGACCGGCTGGAGGGCGCCGGCCCGCCGGCGCGCCAGGTGTGGCTGCCGCCGCTGGACCACTCGCCCAGCCTCGACCAGTTGCTGCCCGGCATCGTCCCCGACCCGGAGCGCGGCATGAGCGCCGCCGACTACCCGGCGCTCGGCGGCCTGCGCGTGCCGCTCGGCATGGTCGACCGGCCCTACGAGCAGCTGCGCGAACTGCTGGTCGCCGACCTGTCCGGCGCCGACGGGCACCTGGCCATCGCCGGCGCCCCGCAGAGCGGCAAGTCCACGACGCTGCGCACCCTGATGCTCGCCCTCGCCCTCACCCACACCCCCCGCGAGGTCCAGTTCTACTGCCTCGACTTCGGCGGCGGCGGCCTGCAGTCCACGGCGGGCCTGCCGCACGTCGGCTCGGTCGCCACCCGCATGGAGCGCGACCGGGTGACGCGCACCGTCGAGGAGCTCAGCCAGCTGCTGGAGACCCGCGAGCGCCGCTTCACCGAGAGCGGCCTGGAGTCGATGACGGCCTACCGGCAGATGCGGGACAGCGGTCAGATCGACGACCCCTACGGCGACGTGTTCCTCGTCATCGACAACTGGGGCACCCTCAAGCAGGACTTCGAGGACCTCGAACCGCGTATCACCGACCTCGCCGCCCGCGGCCTGTCCTTCGGCCTGCACGTGGTGGCCTCCGCGGTGCGCTGGTCGGAGATCCGGCCCCGCGCCCGCGACCTGTTCGGCACCAAGCTCGAACTCCGCCTCGGTGACACCGTGGAGTCCGAGCTCGGCTCCAAGCTCGCCGCGAGCGTGCCCCAGCAGCCGGGACGCGGCCTGACCAAGACCAAGTTCCACTTCCTGGCCGCGCTGCCCCGCCTGGACAGCTTCTCCGGGACCGATGACCTCACCGCGGCGACCAGGTCGGCCGTCGCCGAGATCGACACGTTCTGGACCGGACGGCAGGCCCCCGGCGTACGGATGCTGCCCGCGAAGCTGCCGCTGGACAAGCTCCCGGCGCCGGAGGGCGACCTGCGGGTCGCTCTCGGCTGGGACGAGCAACGACTCGCCCCCGTGTGGCACGACTTCGGGGTGGCCCCGCACCTGATGGTCTTCGGCGACGCCGAGACCGGCAAGACCAACGTCCTGCGCCTGACGATCGACGCCATCACCCGCCGCTACCAGCCGGACGAGGCCCGCATCCTGCTGGCCGACACCCGGCGCGACCTGCTCAGCCTCGTCCCCGAGGAGTACCGGGTGGGGTTCGCGGTGGACGGCGAGAGCCTCACCCAACTCGCGGGCAGTGCCGCGGTGTCCGTCGGCAAGCGCGTCCCCGGCCCCGACATCGCCCCCGAGCGCCTGCCCCGGCGCGACTGGTGGACCGGGCCGCAACTCTTCATGCTCATCGACGACTACGACCTCTACGGCGGTGGGCCGGGCAGTGGTTCGCCGCTCAACGCGCTCGCCCCGATGCTCGCCCACTCCGTGAACATCGGCCTGCACCTGGTGATCTCGCGTTCCACCTCCGGCGCCGGCCGCGCCATGATGGACCCGGTGATACGCCGGATCTGGGAACTGGGCAACCCGGCGCTGCTGCACTCCTACCCCAAGGAGGAAGGCAAGTTCATCGGTGAGGCCAGGCCGCGGACCCTGCCCCCCGGTCGTGCGCAGCTAGTCACCCGCCGCGGCGTACGTCTGATGCAGGTCGGTTACGCGGGCCCCTGACGTGAGGCCCGCCCCCGACCTTCAGGCCGCCGCGAACCCCCGCCCTCCAGGAGCACCATGACCACCGCCATCACCGCCCCCCGCACCCCGGGAGCGGTCAGTAACGAGGTGTGCCGGCTGACCATTGCCGGGCCGGCCGGCCGCGCAGACCTTGGCGTCCCCGTCACCACCTCCGTATCCGCCCTGCTGCCGGTGCTGTTGCGGCGGGTCTCCACCGACCCCGACAGGCCGGCCCTCACCTGGACCCTGCAACGCCTGGGTGATCCGCCCCTCGACCTGGACGCCACGCCGGAGACCGCGGGCCTGCGCCACGGCGACGTCCTCTATCTGCGGCCCGCCGACGACCCGATGCCGGAGCTGGAGTACGACGACGTCTCCGACGGCGTGAGCCAGGCCGTCGGCGCGCACACCGACCGGTGGCGCCCGGAGCTGACCCGCCGTCTCTTCCTCGGCCTGGCCTGCCTCGTGCTGACCACGCTGGCCGCGGCCGTCCCGGTGCTCGGGGACGGAGTGCTGGTCCCCGTGCTGTACGCCCTGTCCGCCCTGGTGCTCGGCACCGGCTGCTCGTTGGGCCATCAGTGGTCCGACGACCGCGGGATCGTGCTGGTCGCCGGCGTCGGCGCGTGCGTCAACGCGGCGCTGGCCGGTCTGACGGTTTTCGGCTCCACCGCCGCCCTGGCCGCTCCGAAACCCGGTGACGTCCTGCTCGGCGGGGCCGCCGCGGCCCTCGTGGCCGCCGTCGTCCTGGTGCCCATCCCCCGGGTACCGCTCGCGGTCACCGGCACCGTGCTCTCCACCGCGGTCCTCGTCGCGATCACCGCGGGGGTGGACATCCTGTTCGACTGGGACACGGCGCGCAGCGCAGGCACGGTGGCGGTCGTCGCGTTCTTCTTCGGGCACCTCGCGCCCCGTGCGTCGCTGCGGCTGGCCCGGCTGCGTGTGCCGCAACTGCCGCACAACGCCGAAGAGCTCCAGGAGGACCTCGACCCCCTGTCCGAGGACCAGGTCAAGCGCAGGACCAGCGTCGCCGACGCGTTCCTGACCGTGGTCACCGGCGCCACCGCCGCGCTCTGCTCGGGTGCCTTCGTGCTGATGGCGCAGGCCGACGGATGGATCGGCTGGGTCCTCCCGCTGGTGTTCGCCACCGCGGTGCTGCTGCGCTCCAAGCACTTCAACGCGACGTGGCAGCGGATACCGGCCGTCCTGTGCGGGGTGCTCGGCATGCTCGCCGGGGTGCTCGCCTGGACCGCGTCGCTCTCCTCCTCCGCCGGTCGCTGCGCGCTGCTGGTCGGACTGCTGCTCGGCGCACTGCTGGTGCTGGTCGGCGCGTGGCGGCTGCCCACCGCGCGCCTGCTGCCGGTGTGGGGGCGCATGGCGGACATCCTGGAGATGCTGACGGCGCTCGCCCTGCTGCCGCTGCTGCTGCAACTCCTCCACGTCTACGGGCACGTGCGTGCCGCGGTCAGTTGAGGAGGACCTGTGCAAACCCGTCGTGACCACCTGCACGCCTACCAGTTCGCCACGGGGCGACTGGCCTCCGCGCTGGTCTCCGGTGACTCCGGCAACGGCGAAGCGCCCATGCACAGCGCGGGGCTGGGCGCCATGTTCGGCGCCATGCTCGCCGCCGTGCTGGTGCTCGGCGCCGTTGTCTTCGGCTACCTCAAGCCCGCCGAGGACACTTCCTGGAAGCACAACGGTGCCCTGGTCGTACAGAAGGAGACCGGCACCCGCTACCTCTACGTCAAGGGCGAGCTCCACCCGACGCTGAACTACGCCTCCGCGCTCCTGGCAGCCGGCAGCAGTGCCCCTGTCACCGAGGTGTCCCGCGCGTCGCTGTCCCACCTGCGGCGCGGCTCGACCATCGGTATCGCCGGCGCCCCCGACGACATCGCGCAGCCGGGCTCCCTGCTGACCGGCGCCTGGGCCGACTGCCTGCGGCCCGGTCCGCGCGCCGTCGAGCGGCTGGACTTCGCCCCGAAGTCCGCCCGGCCCGTCCCGGACGACACCCGGGTACTGGTCGCGGGCGCGAAGGGCAGCCGCTACGTGGTGTGGAAGGACACCAAGTACCCCATCCAGGGGCGGTCCTCGCTGCTGGCCCTCGGCCTCGACACCGAGCGGCCGATCCAGTCCACCCCACAGTGGCTGAACGCGCTGCCCACCGGCGCCGCCGTCGGCCCCGCCACGATCCCCGGCGCGGGCCAGGGCGGCCGGACGGTGGCCGGCGTTCAGGCCCCCGTGGGCAGCCTCTTCCGTACCGTCGTCGGCAGCACCGACCACTACTACGTGCTCCGCAACGACGGTATGTCCCCGCTCAACCAGACCGAGGCCGCGCTCCTCGCCGCCCAGCCGGGCGGCCGGCAGCCGGTGCGGGTGAGCCCCACGGACATCGCCGCCGCCCCGTCCTCCGCCGACTCCTCCCTCCTGCACCGCCTCCCCGACCTGCTCGCCGGCAAGGACACGAGCTCGGACAGCGACGGCGCGCTGTGCCTGCGGCGGTCCACGTCCCACAACAAGGTGCGCAGCACCGTGGTGCGGCTGAGCGGCAGGGTCATGACGGCGGGGACGGCGGCCGTGCTCCCCACGGAGCACGCGGTGCTCGCCGCGCCGCCCAAGCAGCCCGGCGCCACCAAGGACCCGACCCCGTTCCTGATCACCGACCGGGGCGTGAAGTACGAGCTGGTCGGACAGGCCGTCCAGGCGCTCGGCTTCGGCAGCGCCACCCCCCGGACGCTGCCTGCGACCACACTCGACCAGATCCCCAACGGCCCGAAGCTCAGTCGCTCCCGGGCCGTCACGGTGGCGGGAGCCGGCTGACGATGGCACGTGCCTTCGAGGAGAACTCCGCGGCCCGCCGCGATCTCAGCCATCGGCTCTCCACCCGGCTGGCGCGGGCCGCGCTGCGCGCCGTCGGCCCGACGCTGGAGTCCCGGAGCATCGGCAACGTGCTCCTGATCCATCCGCGCGGTTTCGTCGACAACCGCGCGCTGGCCTTCTCCCAGCGTCTGGCCGCCGACCCGCAGCACACCCTGGTCGTGCTCGACCTGCCGGCCCGGCCGGAGGAAGACGTGTGGGAGAACGTGGCCCGCGCCCTGGACCGCGAGGGCCACAGTTTCCGCCTCGTCCCCGGCCGCGGCACCCGCGAGGACGTCCAACACGCCGCCCAGTGGCTCGCCGACCGTCTGCAACGCATGGTGCTGGCCCCCGACGGGCCGCTGATCCCCGCGGCCGGCGGCGCGCTGTTCGTGCCCGCCCACCACGGTCCGGGCTGGCTGCGCTACCGGCCCAACATGCCCTCCGCTCCGGACTCGCGGCGGTTCCCCAAGCCGCAGTGGGAGTACTCCGTCCCCGACCAGCCGTGGCAGACCGGCACCGGCGGGACGGCCGAACCGCTGCCCGGTGGCGTGTGGATACGGGGCTCCTGGGAGGACGCCGCCACCCCCGACCACCGTCGGCGCCTGATCGACCTGCTCGCCACCGATCCGGCGCTGCTCGGCGTCGCGCTCGGCACCCCGGGCGCCTCCGCCGCGCTGCCGCTGCAGGAGGTCGCCGCGTTCTGGGACACCCTGCCCAGCAGCGCGCGTCACCTCGTGCAGTTCGTCCCCTACGGCCCGGTGGACGTCCCGGACGGGGCCCCGCTGGGGCAGGCGCTCGCCGACCTGCTCGGCCGGCGCGTCGCCGTCTACGCCGGCCTGCCTTCGGCCGGCGCGGAGGCCGGGACCGGGGAGGTCCGCACGCTCCATGCCGACGGGACGCAGGGGTGGCGCCCGTACGCCGACGCGTTCGGCTTCGCTCCGCGCGGGCCGAACGGCGAACCGGCCGTGCCACCGGTGCCGTTGAACACCCGGGTGCCGGCCGGCGGCGCCGCCCCGATCGCACCCGGCGTCTACCGGCACGCGCCCGATGTGCTGCTGGAGGTCGTGCAGAGCGGTCTGTGGGTACGGCCGACGACCGAGCCGTACGACGGCCACGTGGTGCGCTCCGTCCCCGCCGACCCCGCGTTCCCGGCCCTCCTGTACGACCAGACCGACCCGGTCACCGCCGACCGCATGCGGACCGTCGCCTACGAGCTGCTGCCCGCGCTGGAGCCGGCGTTCCGCGACCGCACCCGCGTGTTGCCCTCCACCGAGGCGGGACGGCTTGCGCTGGGCGGCTACCCGCCGCCGGCGATCCAGGTGCCGCCGGGGACGGCGGAGCACGCGCCCACCGCCTCCGGACGGCCCGAAGGCTGGATGCTGGAGGGCGGGAACGGGGCGCAGGCGCCGCTGCCCGTCCCGCGACAGCCCGCCGACTGGACCGACCAGGCACCCGCGGCCGGGCCCGGCACGGTGAGTCCGCCGGCCGCCTCCGGTCCGGCTTCCGCCGCCCAGAGCCCCGCCGCTCCCCCGCTGCGCGGGCGCCTGGACGCGGGTCCGGTGCCGGCCGGGTCGCCCCCGGCGCCGACACCGTCCACCCGCCCGGTCGGGGCGCCGGAGAGGTCCGGGCCGCCCGCCGCGCCCGTGGAGAGGACGACGGCCACCGGCCCGGGTCCGGCGACCCCCGCCACCCCATCGACGCCCCCGGCGGGGCCCGTCGCCCCGCCGGTTCCACCCACACCGGAATGGACGGAGGACGAGGAGCCCGCCCCCACGCCGCCCGCTCCCACGCCGCCCGCTCCCACGCCGCCCGCCCCCACGCCCCCGCCCGCCGCCCCGCCGTCGGACGTGCGCCCCGCCGCACCGGCCGAGCCCGCGGCGCCCGAACCGGTGGCACCGGCGGCGCCCGAGCCCGCCGCGCCCCAGGCCCCGCCCCCGCCCCCGGCCCCCGCCTCGCCGGGGACCGGCATGCCGAGCATCCGTCTGGAGTCCTCGCCCTCACAGCCGCCGCCCGCGACACCGCCCGCGACACCGCCCGCGACACCGCCCTCGGCCCTCCGCCGGGACGACACACCGCCGCCGGCCCCGCAGCCGCCTCCGGCGCCCGAGCCGTCGCCGGCCGCCGGGCCGCCGCCACCCGCCGAGGACACGGGCCCGGCGCACGATGCCGGTGCGCCGCCGCCACCGCTCGCCGGCGGGGGCCCGGGGACCGTCCGGGTCCAGCCCGAGCCCTCGGCCGCCGCCGGCGTGGTGCCGTCCTCCAAGGGCGTCGGCAAGGAACGAGACTGGGTGCGCCGGAGCCTCGGCGGGCGCTACGACACCGCGGCGGCCCTCGTCGCCCGCGTCCTGTCGCAGTCGCCCGGACTGGCCGGCGGCCCGCGCGGCTCCGCCGGCGAGGCGCTCACCGACCTCGCGGCCATGCGGCTCTACCTGTCGGGCTCCACGCCGGACATCGACGACGCCATCCGGTCCGCCACCGCCGGGCCGCACGTCCCGCTGGCGCGCTGCGCCACAGCCGGGATGCGCCGGCTGCCGTCCTACCGGGGCGGCGCGATCCTGCGGGCCACGCTCAGCGACGCCGAACGCGCCTGGTACGAAGTGGGGAAGCCGGTCGTGGAGCACTCGTTCCTGTCCGCCCTGTCCTCCATCCGCCGGGGCCTGCGCGGCAACACCGACATGCTGTTCTGGTCGCTGACGGCGCGGCGGACCGGGCTGCTGGTGCCGGAGGTCCCCGACCGCTTGGTGTTCACGCCCGGCACCCGGTTCAAGGTGCTGCGCGTGGTGGAGGGCGACCGCCCCGCCGTGCTGCTGCGGGAGCTGGCCGCGCCCGAGGTGGACGAGGCGGGTAACCTGCGGGAGGAGCGCGTCCCACTCGACGAGATCGCCCTCACCGGACTCGACCAGCTCCACGCCTTCTTGAAGCAGGCCGAGTCGGACCCCGAGTTCCCGGCGAACGATCCCCTTCCTGACGAGTACGCGGATGCCTTCTGCTCCGCTCCCGGGTTGTTGCAGTCCCGCCCGGGCAGGACAGCCGGGTCGCGGCCGCCCGCTGCCTCGAACGCAGGGTCGCCGAGAGGGCGGAACCAGTGAATCGTCAGGTCCTGAGGGTCTCGGCGACCGAAAATGGCGCCTATCGCACGGTTTCCCAGGCATTGGCAGCGGCGGCCGAGGGCGCGCTGATCGCCATCGCGCCGGGCACCTACACCGAGTCGCTCACACTCAGCCGGGCGGTGACACTGTCCGCCGAGGGTGACCCGGGCACCGTGCGGCTGGAGTCGCCGGTCGGCTCCACCGTCGTGGTGGACGCCGACGCGGTACAGCTCACCGGTCTCACCCTCGCCGGTTCCGACGCCAACGCCGCCGTGCTGGACGTGCGCCGCGGCCAGGCGGCGCTCGACGGCTGCACGGTGTCCGGCAACCAGGCGTGGGCCGCGGTGATCTCCTGGCAGGCCGGTCAACTGGCCGCGCGGGACTGCCGGGTGACCAACCCCGGCGGCGCCGGCATCGTGGTGACCGCCGACAGCGACAACACCGTGGAACGCACCACCGTCACCGAACTCGGCTCCTCCGCCGTCGTCATCGCCGACAAGGGACGCCTGACGTTGCGCGACTGCGCCCTGGAGCGCGTCGGCGGCAACGGCATCTGCGTGAACGGGGAGGGCGGCGTCACCGTCGAGACCACCACCGTGACCGGCAGTCAGAAGCCGGCGCTGGTCGTGGAGCAGCAGGCCAGGGCGGAGCTGATGCGGGTCACCGTCACCGAGTCCGCCAGCCTCGACGCGTACCTGACCAGCACCGGCCTCACCACTCTCACCGACTGCACCCTGAGCGGCTCGGGCGAACAGTCCGTGCACGTCAGTGGGGGAGCGGAGCCCCTGCTGCGCGGCTGCCACCTCACCGGGGCGAAGGCCAGCGGCCTTCAGATCACCGGGGGTTCCGCCTCGCGCCTTGAGGACTGCCGGATCAGCGGCACACCGATGGCCGTCCTCGTCGAGGAGGCGAGCAAGGCGGAGTTCCACCGGCTGCGCGTCCAGGACGCCAAGCGGACCACGGCCCAGCTCCGCGGCGAGTCCCGCGCCGAGTTCCGGGACCTGTCGGTCACCGAGGATTGCGCGGGGCTGCGGGTGTCCGGCTCCTCCCGCGTCGAACTGCGCCACGCCGACCTCGTCGTCGACCACGGCGTCGGCGTCGAGCTGTCCGAGAACGCCACCGCCGTCTTCGAGGACGTCCGGCTGCGCGCGGCGGGCGAATGGGGGCTGGCGGTGTCCGGCGGGGCGCGTGCCGAGGTGGAGTCCTCCACCGTCGACGGCGCCGGCGTGCTCGTCGGCACGGACGGCGAGGCGGTGCTGCGCGGCAGCGAACTGGCCGGCTCGTCCGGCGACGGCGCCCGGGTTCTGGGCGGTGGCGCGCTCACCGCGACCGGCTGCCGGGTGCACGACTCGAAGGGCCACGGCATCAACGTCCAGGCGTCCGGCCGGGCCGACGTCAGCGACTGCATCATCACCGGCAACGTCGGCGACGGAGTCCGCAGCAACTCCGAGGAGCCCGTCACCGTCCAGCGCTGCGAGGTCGCCGACAACGGCGGCACAGGTTTCAACCGGCTGCGCGGGGACGAGGAGGAGCAGCGGCCCAAGCCGGCGGCGGGCGAGCCGGCCTGGGCCGGGGCGGGCGCGGGCACACGGGACAAGAGCGCCGGCGCCCGGACGGGCGCCGAGCAGCGCGCCGCCGCCTCCAGTGACAACGGACCGCTGGCCGAACTGGAGGGCCTGGTCGGTCTGGAGAGCGTGAAGCGCGAGGTCACCGGCCTCATCAACGTCAACAAGATGGCCCAGCGGCGCCTGGAACTCGGCCTGCCCATGCCGCCGATGAACGGGCACCTGGTCTTCGCCGGGCCGCCCGGAACCGGCAAGACGACGGTCGCCCGGCTCTACGGCGCGGTCCTCGCCGAACTCGGCATCCTCAAGCAGGGCCACATTGTCGAGGTCTCCCGGTCCGGGCTGGTGGCACAGATCATCGGCGGCACGGCGATCAAGACCACCGAGGTCTTCGAGAAGGCGGTCGGCGGCGTCCTCTTCATCGACGAGGCGTACACCCTCACCAACCAGTCGGGCGGCAGCGGACCGGACTTCGGCCAGGAGGCCGTCGAGACGCTGATGAAGCTCATGGAGGACCACCGCGACGAGATCGTGGTGATCGTCGCCGGATACTCCCAGCAGATGAACCAGTTCCTGGAGTCCAACCCCGGTATGGCCTCCCGCTTCGCCCGCACGGTGGAGTTCCCGAACTACGAGGTCTCCGAGCTCATCACCATCGTCCAGGGCCTGTGCGCCAAGCACTACTACGAGCTTGAGGACTCCGCGCTGGAGGCCCTCACCAGGTACTTCGAGGACATCTCCAAGGGGCCCACGTTCGGCAACGGCCGTGTCGCCCGGTCGATCTTCGAGACCATGATCAGCAATCAGGCGTCCCGGCTGGCCACCTCTTCCGGCGACAACGAGGCGCTGAACCGGCTTGAGGCCGGGGACGTCGGCCCACTGCCGGAGTCCGAGAGCGAGGGAAAGAACCAGCCGCCGGAGGAGATACCCCGGGAGACGTTCCCTGCGCCGGCCCCCGAGCCGGAGCAGGCGCAGGCCGCTGCCCCCCGGGCCCCGGCCGAACCACCCCCGGCCATGCGGCGGTTGGCCGCACTGTGCGGACTGCGCGAGGTCCGCGCGGCCCTGCTCCGACGCACCAACGAGCTGGTGGCCGCGACCCAGCGGGGTGAGGCGCCCGCCCCGGCGGCGAACGTCGTGCTCGCCGGTGAGCAGGGCAGCGGGCGCCGCGCGGTGGCCACGCTGTACGCCAAGTGCCTCGCCGAGACAGGTGTGTTGCGCAACGGCGCGGTGCACCGGGTGGCGTTGTCGCAGGTGCACGCCGGGCGCCCGGAGGAGGCCCACGCCTTCGCGGCCTGGCTGTTCGGCGAGGCCGACGGCGGGGTGCTGGACCTGGAACTCGACGCGGCCTTCGCCGCGCGGTCCGAGGCGGAGCGCGGCGTGGTGTGGGAGGCCGTGGTCGCGTCCGCGGTCCGCAACCCGCAGACGGTGCTGGTGCTGCGCGGCAGCCACACCAGGCTCAGCGCGGCGTTGCGCGAACGCCCCGATATGGCACGGTGTTTCGTCGAGTACCTGCGCTTCCCCGAGTACACGGCGGAGGAGCTGGCCGGGCTGATGTGCCGGCGGCTCGCCGCCCGCGGCCACACCGTCGACGAGGCGACGCACGCCGCGCTGAGCGGGCGCATCGAGGGCCAGATGCCCAGCGACGGCGCGCGCGGCGCCCACCGGCTCGCGGACCGCATCGCGGACAGGACGCGCACCGCGGCCCGTTCGGCTCCGGAACCGCCCGCCGCTTCGCACAACTAGACACCGGCGCCTGTATCGGAAGGCAACAACCCCCGCCTGCGGTTCCTCGTGGGTGAGGGCGCGGGACAGAATCGAGACCGACACGGTGCCACGGCTGACGGCACGACGGAATCACCTGAGCGAAGGAGAACCCCATGGCTGGGCAGACGAATGTTGATATTCCGGGAATGCGGTCGGCGATGCCGCACTTCGAGCAGGGGCTGACGGAGACGCGGCAGGCCGGTTCGAGCATGCAGGACCAGCTGAGCACCCTGCGCGGGGGCTGGACGGGCGATGCGGCCGTGGGCTTCGAGCAGGCGGTGACGAGCTGGATCGAGAACTGCAACAAGGTCCACGCCGCGCTCAACGTCGTCTTCGAGAAGCTCCAGCAGACCGCCGGGAAGTACGACAACGTCCACAGCGAGACCAGCGACGCGGCCGCCTCGCTGCAGGGTGCCATGGCCCAAGGGCTGCCCGGTCTGTAATCCGCTGTTCCGTGGAGCCCCGGGGCTCCGTGAGCTGTCCGACGATGCCCGGCGACAGGCGCCGGCACAAGCCAAGAGAGGGCAACATGACGACATACCAGGTAGCTCTTGAGCAGATGTCCTTCGTCGAAGGCGAGATGCAGGCCATCGCTCAGAAGATCCAGACGACCCTGTCCGAACTGGACGCCAACGCCAAGAAGTCCCTGGCGAACTGGGACAGTGCGGCCAAGCAGGCGTACTACGAGCAGCAGGCCAAGTGGAACGCCGCGGCGGAGGCCATGCAGCAGCAGGCGGCGCAGACCGCCAGGAGCCTGAACACCATCGGCCAGAACTACAACGACGGTGAGAAGTACGGCGTCGGCCTCTGGGAAGGCTGACCGATGCCCACGAGCAACACGACTGCCGCGGTGGGGAGGTGACGCGCGATGGTCAGTGCCGGTGACACCAACTACGGCATGAACAACAACGCGTCGTCCAGCTCGTCGTCGGACGACACCTCTACCGATAGCTCGACCGGGGAAGGCGTCTACGACGGCGCCGACTTCAACCCCAACAGCAAGGGCACGGTCGACACCGGTCAGCCGATGCCGGACATGCCGGACGGCCTGCAGACCGGCTCGGGCAACGGCGGCGACGTATCCGTCGACACCAAGGTGCTCAAGCAGTTCGCCGACAACCTGGAGACCATCGGCGAGGGGGTCAAGAAGGCATGGGATCGCGCCGACCAGATCCAACCGATCAAGCCCGGTCTCTTCACCGAAGCGCTGGATCTCAAGGGGAAGATCAACGGCAGCTCGGGTAGCGGAGGGCTGCAGCAGAACCTCGCACTCTCGCTGGACAGCCTGCAAACAGCGCTGACGCACACCGCCGAGGGGATCCGGACGTTGGCCAACAAGTACTCCACGATGGAGGAGGTCAACGCCAAGGCGGGCACCGAGCTGCACAGCCTCATGAGCCAGGCGAGTACTGACCTGCAGCAGTTCCAGCAGCACAGCTCGGCCGCGGGACAGAGCTTGGAGTCCGACACCTCGGCAGCCGGGGCCGGCGGGTCGAGTGGCTCGACCGGGTCGGACACCACTTCAGACGCGTAGCTGTCGTGGCGGCCGCCGTGGTCCGCCCGCGTCAAGAACCACTGCTGGAGCGGACGAGAACGCCAAGACCGCGATGGCCCGGTGAACACCTACCGGACCACGCGGTCTTGCCGGTGGTCGTGACAGCCCGTTGGGGTCAGGTAAGAACGAACGCCCCGAGATGCGATGGGGGCTTGATACGAAGACGAAGGCGCAGCGCCCCCGAGGGGCGGTGCGCCTTGTGGGCATGGGGCGGAGGGTCTACCAGCAATGACCGAGAGCAGTACCTCATACAACACCGGCACCGGCGACAACGGCGGATACACCTATGAGGCCGCGCCGACGGGTTATGACTCCGGGTACGGGCCGGGCGGGACGGGTTATGACACCGGGTACGGCTCGGGCGGGACCGGTTATGACACCGGGTACGGGCCGGGCGGGACCGGTTATGACACCGGGTCCGGGTCGGGGTCCACGGGTTATGACACCGGCTACGGCTCGGGGTCGACGGGTTATGACTCCGGGTACGGGCCGGGCGGGACGGGTTATGACACCGGGTACGGGTCGGGCGGGACGGGTTATGACACCGGGTACGGCTCGGGCGGGACCGGTTACGACACCGGAACGACCGGTACAGGAACGACCGACACCGGAACGACCGGCACTGATTCGAGCTCCAGCTCCTCCAGTTCGGAAACGGAGTCCTCCGACTCGGATTCGGACTCTGATTCCGATTCTGATTCCGACTCGGACTCGAACTTCGGCAGCGCCGGAAACTACGACGACTGGACCTGGAAGCAGGTCATGGCGCACGTCACGGGTTACGACCCCGACAACACCAGTGTGGACGGTACTCAGTCCTCCAAGCCGCAGACGCTGCAAGACGCCGCAGACGGCTTCTGGTATGTGACGGAGGTGCTGAAGGAGGCGCGTGAGAGCTTCGAGCAGCAGGTCAAGGCCCTGACCGGCGAAAACGGTTCGTGGAAGGGGCCGGCGGCCCAGAGCTTCGGCAACCTGATGCAGAACGTGTCCCAGCAGATGTCGGAGCTGACCGACATGTTGTCCGGTGGCGTCACCGGTAACTACAACATCGCCCAGCAGCTCGCTAACAACGCCCAGCACCTGCGGGACGCGATCAACACGCTGATCGACATGGACAACTGGTACGCCAAGGAAGCCGTCAGGTGGTATGCGGCGAACCGTGACCCGTGGAAGGACGAGCCCGACATCATCATGGAGGACACCGGCCAGGTTGCGATAAGCAAGGCCCCGCCGGTGGTCGACCAGATGACCAACGACATGCGCGGGGTCCTGAAAAGCCTGGCGGAGCACTACCAGGTCACGACCAACAGCGTGCCCCATACCTCCTTCCGCAACCCGGTGACCAACAGTGGCGGCGGGAAGCCGCTGGCGCCGACGGCCTCTTACACGAACCCGAGTGTGTCTGTGGCGTCGGGGGTGACGGGCCGGCAGTTGCAGCCGGGGAGGTTGGAGCGGGAGGCGCCGGCTGCGCCTGTTGAGGTTTCCCCACAGCAGGTGCAGCCGGTGACGTTGCATCGGGCGGAGGCGGCGGTGCCTGTGGGGGATTCGGCGCGGCAGGTGGAGCCGGTGACGTTGCGTCCGGCGGAGGCGGCGGTGCCTGCTGGGGGTTCCCCGCAGGAGTCGCAGTCGAGGTTGTTGCATCGGGAGGTGTCGGCGGTGCCTGCTGGGGATTCGGCGCGGCAGGTGCAGCCGGTGACGTTGCGTCCGGCGGAGGCGGCGGTGCCTGCTGGGGATTCGGCGCAGGAGCCGCAGCCGAGGTTGTTGCATCGGGCGGAGGCGGCAGTGCCTGTGGGGGATTCCCCGCAGGAGTCGCAGTCGAGGTTGTTGCATCGGGAGGCGTCGGCGGTGCCTGTGGGGGATTCGGCGCGGCAGGTGGAGCCGGTGACGTTGCGTCGGGCGGAGGCGGCGGTGCCTGTGGGGGATTCGGCGCGGCAGGTGGAGCCGGTGACGTTGCGTCCGGCGGAGGCGGCGGTGCCTGTGGGGGATTCGGCGCAGGACACACCGGCCCGCTCCGAGGACATGCCGGCGGAGACCATGCCGCAGCAGCAGCATCCCGTTGATCAGGCGCTGCTGCAACGTGTCGAGCCGGGATCGTGGGCGGCGCAGCCCGGGGCGACACATGAGCTGAAAGCGACGACCAGTGACCCGGCCGAGGGGCTGCCCGGCTTCTGATCCGTTGCGGCTGGGGGCACGGTCCCGCCCCTGACGTCGAGGGCCCGGCGAGCGTGCCGGGCCCCGCTCGAAAGGGCCAACGCGGCGGTCACCTAGGGGCGTTGTGAACAGTGCGTGTTCGTCAGGTTGCGTAACTCAGCAGTAGCGGCCGCGAAGGGAACGAGTTTGTCTCAACGCCGTGACAGTCTGCTGGTGGCGCCGCCTGCAAGGCTTAGTCTGGGTGGCCGGCCCCTTGCGAAGGAACACGACGGCGGGGGCCGCAGGTTGGCAAGGCAGTCCCGGTCGGGACTGGGTGCCCCGTCGCCGGGCGCGGACCACGCGCGGCACCACGGCATCGCGTCATTGAGGCTCGGGGGGAGGGGAGTGAAGCGGCATGTCCGATATTGATCCCAAGGACGATCAAGGGGATTACTCCGGGTGGGGCTGGAAGGCGATCATCAAAAACGTCACCGGGAGCGACCCGGACAACCCCAGCGGGGACCCCAAGCAGATCTCGGACCCGCAGACCCTCCAGGACGCGGCCGACAGCCTCTGGTACGTGGAGCAGGTGATCAAGGATTCCGCCGAGAGCCTCACCCAGCAGACGAACCAGCTGGTCGGTGAAAACGGTTCGTGGAAGGGCCCTGCGGCACAGTCGTTCCACCAGGTGATGAGCAAGCTGTCCGAGCAGGTGCATGACCTGGGTCAGACGCTGTCCGGCGGTGCCACCGGGAACTACAACGTCCCGCAGCAGCTCGCGAACAATGCCCAGCACCTGGTTGACGCCGGCCGAATACTCATCGACATGGACAACTTCTATGCCCAGGAGGCCATCAACTGGTATGCGGCGAACCGTAAGATAACGGACGAGGCCGACATCATCATGGATGACACCGGCCAGGTCGCGATCAGCAAGGCCCCGCCGGTGGTCGACCGGATGACCTCGTCGATGCAGGGTGTCATCACGTCCCTGGGCACGCACTACCAGCTCACCGCGAACAACATCCCCAAGCCGAACACGGTGAACAACCCGGGGGGGAGCGGGAGCGGCGGTCCGAACACCGGGCCCGGCGCGGGCGGCGTGCCCAACCCGTACAACGGCATCGGCGGATACTCGCCGAACGCACCGGGTGGTTACGGGGGCCCGAAATTCAACCCCCACAACCTTTCCAACTGGAACCCCACCGGCAAGCCCGGCACCGGCGGCGGTGACTCGTACACATCCCCTGGCGGCAACGCGTCGGCGATGCCGGACCCCACCGCCGGCGGGGGCACGGGCGGGGGGAACCTCCCGAACTCGCTCAAGTCCCCGAACCTCAGCACCAACGGACCGGGTACCGGCAGCCCCACCCCCTACGCGGGTACCGGCCTGGGCGGCACCGACGCGCCGGGCGCCCTCGGGGGGAGCCCCTCCTCCTACGGCGGCGACACCTCACTCGGGGGCGCCGACGGGCAGCTCAGCCCCAACGCCGCCGGCAGCCCCATGCTCTCCCCCAACGGCCTCAGCGCCGGCCCCACTCCGTACCCGAAGTCGAGCCGGGGCTCCGCGGGCGCCAACATGCCCCACAGCAGCGCCCTCAACCCCTCGATGGACGCCGCGCTGAACCCGGGCATGGCGAACATGCCGAACCTGCGCTCCTCCTCCCCGGACACCAGGGCGGGCTACACGCCGAAGCAGTACGGGGGCAACCTCGGTCTGGACGACGCCGGGAAGCTCGGGGGCGGTGCCGGGGCGGGCCCCAGCACCGACAGCCTCTCCCCGTACTCGTCGAAGAACATGCCCAACCTGGACACCTCCGGGACCCCGGCACCCGGCTCGTACTCGCCCGCCAGTTACCCGGACACCAGCCTGTCCAGCGCGGACCCCTCCGGGGCGTCCGCTTCGGGCGGGGGCGGTGGCCTCTCCAGCTACCCGGGCTCCGGTCTGTCCGATCCCTCATCGGGCACGAGCCTGGATTCCGCCGGGTCTCCCGAAGGGTCCGCGATGTCCCCGGGGGCCGGTGGCGGGGCGAACACGCGGGGCCAGGGCGGCGGTTCCGGTATGCCGATGATGCCGATGGGCGGTATGGGCGGCGGTATGGGCGCCGGCGGGGGCGGTGCGGAGGGTGCGCCGTCCGACTCCTCCGGTCTGTTGCACGGCGACGCGACGCCGTGGCGCGGTTCGAGCCTGCTGGACGACGCCGGCCACCTGAACGGCGGCGCCGCCCCCGGTGGCGAGGGGCTGGACTTCTCGCCGCGTGGGCTGGACGGTTCCGGTGCCGGGCTGCCGTCCGACGGGCTGCCGTCGGGCATCGGCGACAGGGCGCCGTCTGACGGGCTGTCGCTGGACAGTGCGGGAGGGGCCTCGGACTCCTACGGCGAGGGACTGTCCTCGGGCGCCTCCGGCGGGTCGGAGGCACCGGGCCAGGGCGGCGGTGCCGGTATGCCGATGATGCCGATGGGCGGCATGGGCGGCGGTATGGGCGCCGGCGGGGGCGGTGCGGAGGGTGCGCCGTCCGACTCCTCCGGTCTGCTGCACGGCGACGCGACGCCGTGGCGCGGTGCGGGGCTGGACGCCACGCCGGAGGCGACCGGCGGGGCCGGGGCCGGCGGTGCGGGGCTGGACTTCTCGCCGCGTGGGCTGTCCTCCGACGGGCTGCCGGCGAACGGCTCCGGTGGTTCGGAGCAGCCGGCGAGCGGCATGCCCATGATGCCCATGATGCCGATGGGCGGTACGGGTGCCGGGGCCGGGAGCGGCGGGACCCAGGGCGGGCCTTCGGACGCCTCCGGTCTGCTGCACGGCTCCACCGAGGGCTGGTCGGATGCCCCCGCGCGGGGCGAGGCCCCCGTCGGGGCCTCCGCCGGTGCGCCGCAGGGCGGCGACGCCCTCAGCCTGGGCGACTCCGGCTCCTCCGTTCAGCCCGCAGGCGCGCCGGCGGCGGCCGAGACGGACCCGGCCACCACGAGCACCGAGGCGTTCGGCGCCGGCGTGCTGAACGACGCGCCGTTCCTCGGGGCGGCGTGGGGAGCGGACTCCGCCGGGCACGCCGCGTCGGCCCTCAACTCCTGGGGTGTTGCGGGGCATTCGGCTCCGTCGACGCCGCAGACGGGCGCCGCGAACGGCACCCACGCCACCTTCGCCACCGGCCCGGCAACGGCATCGCCCGCCGCTGCCGCCACACCCCGGGCCGAGCCGAGCGCGGCTCCTGCGGCGCAGGCGACTCCGGCGCCCCGGACCGCGCCGAGCGCTCACGTGCCGCAGGCGGCACCGCAGGCCGCCCCCGCACCCCAAGCGGTGCCGAGCGCGGCTCCCGCGGCCCAGGCAACTCCCGCGCCGCAGGCGGCCCCCGCCGCGCAGGCCGCGGCGAGCCACGCCGTACCGGCGACGCAGAGCCTGCCGGCCCAGGCGCTGACGAGTCGCGAGGCACCGGCGGCCGTCCAGCAGCCGGTGTCCACCACGGCCGCCGCGCCCGCTCAGCAGGCGCCGGCCTCCGCCCCGGTCCAGCAGGCACCGGCCGTCGCGGTCGCCGGGCAGGCGTCGGCGGCACCGGCGACCGCCGCGTCCCCCGCCCCGCAGAACGTGGCTCAGTCGACGCCGGCCGCCTCCCCCGCTCCGGTGCCCAGCACCGCTCCGGCGACGGCCTCCGCCATGTCGGCTCCGGCGCCGGCCACGACGCCTTCGGTGTCGCCGGTCCCGGCCCCGGCGTCGGCCGCGTCCGCACCGGCCACGGCGTCCGCGTCCGCACCGGCGACGGCGTCCGCAAACGCGTCGGCGGCGCACGCCTCGTCGGTGCCGGCTGCGGCGAAGGCGCGCCCGTCAACGCCTGAGGCGGAAGCACAGAGTGCGCCCGCCGCCGCCCAGGCGGCCGAGGCCGACGACGCCGAGTCGTGGGACGCCTCCCTCCTTCCGCTGTTCGGGGGGAAGGGCGGTCGGTCCGGCGGGGTGTCGGGCGCGAACACCGACCTCCGGGGCGAGGAGGCGCTGGGTACCGCCGGTGTGGTCGGCGCGAGCGCGTACATGGTCGCCCGTAATTCCGGTGCGGAGCAGGAGTTCGCCGAGCCCGCCCGGCCGTCGTGGCGCCCCAAGCCGGCGGCGGAGGGGGCCGAGCCGCGTAGTCAGTTCGCCTGCTCGGGAGCCACACCGCCGAAGCGGCGCCCGGCCCCCTCGGACGACGACTCCGAGAAGGACGACGCCGCGGGTCAGGGCAAGGCCAAGAAGCGCGACGCGGAAGGCAAGAGCAGCGTCGCCGACCTGCTGCGCCAGAGCGACGACATCTGGGGAGGCCGCGGCCTCAACTGAGGCCGGGGCGTGGCAGGACCGGGCGGGTTGTGGTCAAGCAGGCAGACCGGACTGTCCGTTCGGTCAAGATCACCTGCTCTGACGATGGTTCGGCGCGCCCCTCACGGTTGACTGTGCAGTACCGGCCGACGGCGCACAGCACACGACGTTGAGGGGAACGGAATGCCGACTCCATACGATCAGCAGATCGAGGATCTGCTGGCCGAGTACCGCGACGCGCGTGAGAAGACCGTGGAAACGCACCAGCAGATCTCCGAGATCCAGGGCACGGCGGTCGCGCCCCGGCAGGTGGTGAAGGTGAGCGTGGGCGGCCAGGGCCAGGTGACCGCGCTGGACTTCCCCACCGGCGCCTACCGCAACATGGCGCCGAAGGACCTGTCCCGGGTCATCCTCGCCACCCTCGAAGAGGCCAGGGGCAAGGCTCTGGCGCAGGCGATGGAGGTGGGCATGGGCGGCCTTCCCGAGGGGATGACGCCGGCCGACATGCTCTCCGGCAACTTCGACCCACGTGATCTGCTGCCGAAGGACATGAAACTTCCGGAGGCCGTACGGGAGTACATCGAGCGCGGGATCGGTCCGGTCAAGCGTGGGGACGGCCGGGCATGAGCGGATCGAACGAGCCGATCAAGGTCGACACCGAAATGCTGAAGCAAGCCGCGTACAACCTGTTGCAGGTGCAGCAGCACGTGCAGTCGGCGGCCGGGAGGTTGCGCCAGGAGTGCAACCACAACAGTGACGCCATCGGTGACGACAAGACCGGCAAGGAATTCCACGAGAAGTACGACGACAACCAGGAAGCCCTGATCGATTCCGCGTTCCAGAGTGCCGACCTCGTGGAGAAGACCTCGGACGAGGTTCGGAACCTGATCCATGCTCTGGGGAACGTCGAGCAGAACTCGATCGACGCCGGCCGGCGGCTGACGTCGGAAAACCACAACGGGTAGGCGATGATCAGCGCATCCGAGGAGCCGGGGGACGCACCACCCGCCGCCTCTACGGCCATTCCCATGGTGCCGGTCACGGCGGAGGACAGGGAGTCCGCCGCGGCGCTCGGGCGCCGGACGTCCGGGGACGTCCGTGGTGCGTCCACTGACGGCCAGGCTGATGGCACGAGCACGGACGGCACGAGCACGGACGGCATGCCTCCGGTGCCGGACCACGTGCGGGAGGCAGCCCGGTCGGCTCCGGAGCACTGGCTGGGCCTGATCGACCCGACCTGGTCCGGTGACGGTCCGCCGCCGGTGTGGGCTCTGGTCGGTCAGTGGCGTTCGGACCTTGAGGGCGAGGTCGTCGAGTGGCGTGAGAACGAGGACTACCGGCCTTCGCCCGCCGCGTTGGGCTGGCCCGACCCCAAGGACCCGGTGGACGCCGCGCTGCAGTTGGCGGCGACCGGTTACGGTCCGGCCGACGCGGTGACGCGGGAGCTGGCGGGCGCGGAGGTGGCGGTGTTCATCGCTCCGGGGGGCGCTCTGCTGTCCGCGATGGCGCCGGACGACGAGACCGCCATCGTGCCGGTCTTCACCTCTCCGGACTACCTGCACGTCGCCGGTCGGCTGTCCTTCCAGACCGTGCGGGCCGCCGAGTTGCTCGACCGGCTGCCCGAGGACCACGTGGTCTACCTCAACGCCTCCGGCCCGGTGAGCATGACCGTCGAGCCGGGGTCGCTGCGCGAGGCGGTCGAGGCCGCCGCCGCGGTGAACGAGGAGGACGACTGGCTGGGGGCGCTGGACGACATCCTGCCCGCCGCGCGACCGGCTCAGCCGGCGGCCTCGTCCGACGGCGTGACGACGCAGGATGCCGTGGAGAGGCTTTCCTGAACATGTTCGGTCCCCGCCTGACGCCCTCTGGGCTTGTGTCTCTGCGTGCCGTGACGCCGGGAGATGCGTCGGCATGAGCTTGGAGATGCCGGACGCGCTGAAATGGGTCGCCGCCCTTGTCGGTGGTGAGTGGCCCGAGGCGGACGAGGACAAGCTCTGGGATCTCGCCCAGAAGCACCGGGACTTCCGCGACGACATGAATGCGGCCGCGGACCAGCTCGAGACCGTGCTGCAGCAATTCCGACAGGGTGTCACGGGTGCCACGGCCGAGCAGTTCGCGGCGATGCTGGGCAAGCAGATCAAGAACAACAGGAATCTTGCGTCTGCGGCTGAGAGCCTGGCCGGTCAGCTTGACGACTACGCCACGAACATCGAGTACGCGAAGTACATGATCATCTCGATGATGGCCATGGTCGCGGTCGAGATTCCCCTCCTGATGTATTTCACCTTCGGGTCGGGGGTGGCGCCCCTCCTCGCCGGGGTTCGCATGGCGATCTGGGCGATCCTGCGGAACGTGCTGATCGGTGCCGCGGTCGGCGCGGGTGTCGGTGCCGCGTTGTCGGCGATTCTTCAGCAGATCCAGGTGGACCAGGGGCACCGCGCCAAGATCGACGGGTCGCTGGTGGGGATCGCTGCGGGGTCGGGTGCGATCAGCGGTGGGATCACCGGTGGTGTGTTCGGGGGCGCCGGTCTCAGCGCGGCCGGGCGCAGGATCATGAGCACGCTGCTGGGGAAGATGGCCCTGGGCGGTATCGGTGGCGCGGCGGGGATGGCGGCCAGCGATGCGGCGTTCAACATGGACGGCAATATCGGGCTGGGTTTCCTGGCGGGTGCGGTAGGTGGCGCGATCGCCCACATCCCGTCGGTGATATCGCCCAAGTTCAATTCCAAGTTCGACGAATCCTCGGTGAATACCAGGATCCCCAAGCTCGTCAATCCGCCGAAACTTGATTTCCCTGACTGGGGGGCCGGGTCGGGTAAGGGAGATTTCAAGGGCGGTATTTCGCCGGCGAACGACGGGCCCCTGACGGGCGGTGGCAGCCGGTCGCCGGGTGGCGGGAGTGGTGCGTCGACCAACGACTCGTCGGCGTTCGGCTCCAGCGGTTCTCCGTCGGTGGCCCCGGGCTCCGGCAACCGCCTCTCCGTGGACGCGCCCGCCTCGGGCACCGCGGGCGCGGGCATGCCGACGGGGTATCCGGCCTCGGAGGGGTTCGTTTCGGCGCCGGGCGGGGCGTCTGCCACGGCGGGTGAGGGTGCCGGTCGGGCGGCGACGGGCGGGTCCTCTGCCACGGGGAGCCGGGGGGCGCCGTCGGTGTCGTCGGCCGGTGCGGACCGGATGAGCGGGTCGGGCGTGTCGAGTCTTCGAAGTGGTGCGGGGGCGTCCGCGCGGGGGGATGTCTCCAGCGTCGGCAGCGACGAGGTGGCGCCGAACACCCGGCGGGTGTCCGAGACGTCCGGCGAGGGTCCTGCGGAGGAGTCGCCGTTCACGAAGGCTCTGAAGGGGGTCGCTGCGCCCGGCAGCAGCCGCGTGGAGTCGTGGCTGGACGGGCAGGGCGCCCCGGAGTCCCTGCGGAGCTCCGGCCCGCACGTGGAGGCCTCGCAGGGTGAGCGCCCCGCCGCTCTGCCGGGTTTCGAGGAGTCGAGGCCGCCGGCGGTCGGCCGGCAGGATCCGACTGCGCTCGGCGGGCCTTCGGAGCACGCGTCCTCGCCGGGGCAGAACGTTGCCACGGGCGATGGCCAGGGCACCGGGGCTTCGCCGCCTTCGCACGGGGTGAGTCAGCAGGGCCACGACGGGGCGCAGAGTGTCACGCCGGGGCGCACGGACCACGGGCCGGACCAGAGCGTGGTGGACGCGGGGCCGTCCTCCCACCAGGGCACGCCGGCCGAGCCGCAGGCGCCGGGGCAGCACGCGCCGGTCGAAGGAGCGCCCCAGGCACCGGGGCAGCATGCGGGCACGCCGGTGGAGGCTGCGCCGCAGGCGCCGCACCAGAACGCGCCGGTGGAGGCCGCGCCCCAGGGGCCGGGGCAGCACGCGCCGGTCGGGGGTGGGCCGCAGAGTGCGCGGCCGGTCGACGGCCCGGCCCAGAGCGCGCCGCAGGGTGCGGGTCACACCGGGCCCGACCTGGGCTCGCGACCGGTCCACGATGCGCCGGTGGCGGACCGGCCCGCGCGGCCGACGGATCAGGGCGGCGGCCCGGCCCAGAGCGTGACGGACCAGCCGGCGCGCTCCGCGGACCAGGGCGGTGCGGCGCACACCGGGACGGACCGGCCGGGGAGCCCGGAGCTGGGCGTCCCGAACCAGCCGTCGGGCTCTTCGGACCACACTGCGCCCGCGGGCGCACGGACGGACCAGGAGGCGCCGGGCCGGCCGCAGGCTCCGGACCGCGGCGTCCAGGAGCCGTCCTCGCAGTCCGTGGACCACGTCGGCTCGGACCGGCCCCCGTCGCAGGGCACGCACCAGGAGGAAGGCGGCGTGCCCGTCGGGCTCGCGGGCGGGGCGCCCGCCGGCCCCGGGGCACGGTCCGCCGAGCCGCCCGCGAGGGGGGCCGGAGCGACCACCCGGGACGGCGGGCCCGAGGACACCACCCACGCGAACAGCAGCCACGAGGTCCGTCCCTACCCCGGCTTCGGGCGGTCGGGCGGCCCGTCAGGGTCGGTGGAGGGGAGCGGCCGCCTCTCGGCGACCAGGCCGGCTGTCCGGCCCGCGGAGGGGCCGGCTGCGCCTGTGGGCGATCGGCCCGTGGACGGCACTCAGGTTCCGGGCCCGGCCCCGGTGCGGGGGGCGTCCGCGGGTGCGGGTGCGTCGCGTCCGGTGACCGGGTCCGGGGCTCCCCGACTCTCGGGAGACCGGCCGTCGGTGAGTGGCGAGGGTCCGACGCCGGGCACCACGAGGACGAGTGCGCCCGAGACGGGCGCGGTCGACTCCGCCGGTCAGCGGGGGCCGGCCCCCGAGACGCCGGCCACCACGAACGCGCCGGGCGGCGCGGCCGGGGCACGGCAGAGCGGCGACCACGAGGCAGGCGCCGACGGGGCGGCGACTCCCCGCGCCACGGCCGACAACCGGCCGGCCGGGGGCGCCCCGCACGAGGCGTCCCACGAGAGGCCGCAGGGGGCGTCGCACGAGTCGACGGATCTTGTCGTGGATCCGTTGGCGGAGAGCATCGCACGGGGGGAGCGCTGGCGGGCCTTCCAGACCGACCGGGATGAACGCACCGCGCGGTTGCTGGAGTTCGAGCGCGACAACAATCGTGCTCGTGCTCTGGACTCCGGTTACCAGAACTTCGCGCACAAGGACCTGTTCGGTGGCCGGGGGCTGCCGAAGGACAGTGTCGGTTACGCCCAGGCCGAGCGGGACTTCCACACGGCGGTCCTGGAGAGGTTCAAGAACGAGTGGAACGCCAGGGGCGAGGGCGGCCTCGACCGGGCGGACTGGGAGCGCAGCTACCAGGAGATCGCCGACCGCTCCGACCAGTACTTCGCCACCGCCGCCGCGCGTCATCGTGAACTGACGATCATGGACCAGGAGTTGGACCGTGCGGTCCAGGCGTTCAGGGAGCGCGACGACCTCGGTGACGAAGACTTCCTGCGCGAGTCCGAGGACGTTTCCACGAACATCGAGCACTACGAGACGGAGCATTTCAAGGATCCGACGTACGACGCGGACAACGGTCGCCCACGCCCCGGTGACGACGGGTATGTGCCCACCTCGCTGTCGCACCTGCGTGCGGACCACTTCGCGAAGGTGCGGGGGATCGTCGACCGTGCGCACGAGGCGTTCCCGGATGACGTGGAGGCTCGTGGCCGCCTGATCGAAAGACAGGCCGGCGCGCTGGTCGAGGATCTGCCGAAGCGGTTGGCGTCGCTGTGGGACGCCACCGGTGAGGTGGAGAAGATCAACGGGCTGGTCGACTGGAGGCTGGCGCCGGAGAACGAGATCGACGACGCCTACGGCGCTCCCACCGACATCGCGACGCGTGGCGTCGGGCACTTCGCCGACCGCGACCCGGTACACGGCGGGGAGCTGGATGGCGACGGACCGCAGGGCACGGCGACGGGGCCGGACACTGCCCCGGCTCCCGCGCCGGCACGGCCCGAGGGCGAGGCGAGGCAGGCGCCGGCCGAGGAGCCCGCGAACCTGCCGACGGACAAGGTCTCCTCGATCCTGGACGAGGCGAACCAGGCGCGGATGCGCCAGGAGCTGAACGAGGACCTGCACCGGTACTACCAGACCGGGCGTGCGCGGGCCGATGTCGACGGTGGCATCGATCCGGCGGCCCTGCGCAGGGCGGCGACGTTCGGGCGGGAGTGGCGCGAGCACGTCGACATGCAGATGCGGGCCCTGGAGGCCCGCGTCGGGCACGCGGAGTTCCGCCAGATCACCAACGCGCGGCTGCAGGAGCGCCTCCAGGAGGAGTTCCAGAAGTACGAGGACGATGCCTTCGGCTTCCGCGACCTGCCGGAGGACGCCCGGGAGCGGCTGTCCACGGAGCTGCGGGGCCTCAATGAGAAGGCGGTGGAAGAGCACTTCTTCCAGAACACCGCGGGCCACGGCTTCCGGGGTCCGGACTTTCGCGGGATCAAGCTCGACCGGTGGGACGGCGACGCGTCGCGTCCCGCGCGGCCCTATGACGAGCACCTCGCGAAGATCAACGACACGCTGGAGGCGCGCTTCGACCACGAGGTCGCGTTGCGGGAGCAACTGGAGCGCGCCGCCGAGGCCTACCACCCGCTGCGGCACGACTGGGAGCCCGAGCGCCCGCTGGACGAGAAGGTCGCCGAGTTCACCGGCGACGACTACCGCGCGGGGACGATCGAGGAATACGACCGCCTGTTCAAGCCGTACGAGCAAGAGCACAACATCAAGGCGTGGCTGGAGCACGAGAAGGCCGGCGGCGACGCGTTCGGCTCCACGCTGGAGTCGCTGCCCACCCCCGAGCAGCGGCCCTCGGGCGGCGCGGACGCGGGCCCGGCGACCGGCGACACCCCCGCCCCGCCGCGCGAGCCGGAGTCGGGGCGGACCCCGGCACCGGAGAGCGGCGCGGAGGGCGTCGACGCACCCATGGGCGAGGGGCCTCAGGTCGCTCCGGCGGCCGGCGACCGTCCCACGGCCACGGGCGGCGGGGAGCGCTCGGGCCAGGACGCCCCGGAGGGCGGTCTGCAGGCGCAGCAGCTGCAGGAGCGCCCCGCGGCGCCGCCCCGGACCACGGCGGTCACCCACGGCGAGAGTGTGCGGGCCTCGCGCGGCCCCGAGGAGGGGCAGCGCCCCGAGCCCCGGCCCGAGCAGGACTCCGCCCTGGAGGAGGCTGCT
Organism: Streptomyces sp. NPDC101393; assembly: GCF_044767385.1. Taxonomy (NCBI): domain Bacteria; kingdom Bacillati; phylum Actinomycetota; class Actinomycetes; order Kitasatosporales; family Streptomycetaceae; genus Streptomyces; species Streptomyces sp. NPDC101393. Next base: position 475,869 of record NZ_JBIWNU010000005.1, read on the forward strand.
GCCGAGCAGGGTTCCGCCCCCGCGCCGGTTCAGGAGCAGGAGACGGTCGCCGCACCGCAGTTGAGCGAGACCGAGAGGGGGATCGTCGAGCGGTCGGGTACGTCGGGTACGGCGGAGGAGCGGGTCCAGGCGTGGCAGGAGTACCGGCAGGCTTCGGAGGACAACCCGAGGAAGGTCCAGCTTTTCCAGGAAGAGGTCCGGCGGCAGGGGGATGCGGCGGCGGCGTGGCAGCGCACGCGCGCGGCGTTCCTGCCGCATCTGGCGGCCAACGAGCTGAGGGACGCTGAGCAGAAGCTCCAGGGGTTCGGTGTCGATCCGGCGCAGGTGACGCGGCAGCTGGAGCAGGCGCAGGAGGCCGCGTTCGGGGGGATGCGGGAGCCCGCGCCGGAGTCGGAGGGCGCCGGCACGGTGATCGACGCGTTGCTGGAGGCGCCGCTCCAGGAGGAGCAGGCGGAGCACGGTTACCGGCCGCCGACGGTCGAGGACGTGCTCGAAGAAGAGATACCGGCCCCCGCGTCCCCGGACACGGAGGTGTTGCTGACCGACGGGCCCCGTCCCGAGCAGCCCGCCCAGGCCGCGCAGCAGCAGGAGACCCTGCAGCCTGTCGAGGCCGCGCAGCAGCAGGAGCCGCCGTCCGCCGCCCGGACCGAGACCACTGCCGCGCTGAGCGGCATGCGTACCGAGGCCGGTCAACGCGACGCCGCTTACCAGGAGTTCGAGGAGCGTCTGAGCGCTCACCCCGGCCTCGCCGGCGCCCCCCAGGTGGCCGGGGTCCGCGAGTGGTACGCCACGGCGCGGACGAGCGAGGAGCAGGGCGGCGTCCCCGGCGACCTGGTCGAGCAGCTCGACAACCGGCTGGGGGACGCACAGCGGGAGCACTCCGCTCACGCGGTGGCACAGAAGGGCTTCGAGCAGGTCGCCTCCGCGGTGCAGCAGAAGACCTCCTTCCGCGGGTGGTGGTTCCAGGGGACCCCGCAGGCCCAGCAGCTGGAGGCCGATTTCACGGCCGCCGCGGTGCCGTTGGTCGCCACGGCCCAGGGACAGCAGGACGCCGGGACCGGCCCGCTGGACGGGCTCGTCGAGGACTTCCGGGCGCGCTACGAGCAGGCGTACCAGGACTGGCGCACCGACGAGGCGGCGCACGCGGTGTTCGAGGCGGCCATCATGCCGTTCGGCAGTGACGGTGCCTCGGACATCGCCCTGGGGAGCAGGATCGGGGACCACGACGCGGTCGCCTGGTACGGGGACCACGTGCGCCCGCTGAAGCAGGACTTCGTCGAGCGCTGGAGGGCGGCGGGGCAGGACACCGCCGGCCGGCCCACCCCCGACCTGGCCCAGGCCCAGGGACAGCGCGACGCCGCGCATCGGCCCCAGGGCGAGCGGGACGCCCTCCGGCGGGACCTGCGCCGCAACGCCCTCGACCTCATGGCGCGGGCCAGGGCGGGCGGCCGCCTCGACCACGACCTGCAGGAGATCGCCGAGCGCCACACCGCGTTGCCCGCCTGGCACCCGAGGACGGCCGACTGGTACCAGCGGGAGCGCCGGGGGCTCCTCCGGGAGTTCACCGACGGGCTGCGCCGGCAGGGGCCGGGCGCCCGCGAGGTTCTGGCCTCGGACTTCCGACGGCAGCTCGACGCGATGTACCGGACCGGTGCGGAACGCGACCTCGCCCACCGGGAGTTCGACCGACTCGCGGCCGTCCAGGAGCCGGGTGGGACGGCCCCGGCCCGGCCCGAGACGCGGTCCTGGACGGCGGCTCGCACGAACGAGCTGCGCCGCGCCTATGTGCAGTCCCGGCTGGCAGAGCAGGCCGCCGCGCAGGCGGAGGCCTGGCGGAGCGAGGACACCACCGGGCGCCGGCCCGAGCTGGTACCGGCCCCGTCACACGTCGACGCCGACGACTGGCGCCAGGCGGCCTGGCAGTCCGAGCAGATCCGGCTCTACCGGAAGTACGACACCGAACTGGGCAGGGCAGCCGACGAGTTCGCCGCCGAAGAGGCGTCCCTCGCCCAGGTCTCCGCCGAGCACGGCACGATCGGGGAGCCGGCACCGTCGGAGAACCCGTACGTGCCCTCCGAGGACGAGCAGCACGCCGTCGACACCGCCTTCGCCACCTGGTCGCAGGGGGAGGAAGGGCGGCAGGTCCCCGAGCACCTGCACGACCAGGTGCGCGAGGGCGTTCTCCGCGACCCCGCCGGAGAGGTGTTCAGCGAGGCCGGGAACGCCCAGAACTCGCTGGGGAGGCTGGCCGACGCGTTCACCCGTGAGGGCGTGCGCCAGACGGTTCTGGACCGCGGGCGGCAGGCCCTCGACCGGATCGGCGCGTCCGGGCACGGCGCGGCGCAGGACCCGGCCGTCGCGGCCGCGGCGGCTCATGTGTGGCCCCTGCTCCAGCAGCGCCTCACGGCCGCCGTGGACGAGGCGCTGCCCGCCGGCGCCGGCCTCCGCGCCGACCCGCAGGAGACGGTGCGGCTCGGTACCCGGCTGTGGCGCGAGGCGTTCGGGCGGGCGAAGAGCGAGCTGGCCGCGCGCGTCCCCTTCGAAGAGGCCCGGCTCCTCCTCGACGAGCGCCTCACCGACATCGCGGCACAGCCGCAGGAGCACCTCGACGCCGGTGCCCACGCCCTGTTCGCCGCGTTCGAGGACACGGCACCGCGGAATCCGGAGGCCGGAGCCGACGCGGTGCGGCGTCCGCGGTTCGGTCCGGGCGACCTCCAGCTCTCCCCGCAGGGCTGGGAGTTGCTGCGGTCCTCGGCGCAGTCCGCGCTCGACGTGGCGTTCCGCGACACCTTCGACGGCGTCTCGCCGCACGACACCCGGCAGACGCAGACCGACCGCCTGGGCGACTGGCGGCAGAAGGCCGACACGGTGCTCGGCGGGCTGCCGGAGCGCGTCGCCCACCAGGCGCTCCGCGAACGTCTCGCGCAGGAGGCTCTCGTCCGGTCCGGCGAGGCGCTGGACGCCTGGCAGCCGCAGCACTCCCTGGGCCGGGACCTCGCTTTCGGCGACCTCGCCGACGCCCCCCTGACCGCCGACGGCCGCGCCGCGGTGCAGGGGAGCCTCGTCCGCGACACCCTCGACCTGTACGACGAGCACTTCCCCGGCGACACGGCCGGCACCGAGGACCTGAAGGACCGGATGGGGCCCTTCCACGAGGCCCTCGGGAAGCTGACCGGGCAGCAGGAGCTGGACCACCGCATCCTCCGCGTGGCCACCTGGGAGGCGGGCCGGGAGCAGGGCGGCCGTGTCTTCGCCGAAGCGCTGGACGCCTGGCAGGCGGACCACCCGCAGCACCCCCTCACCCCGGAGCAGGTCGCGCGGGTCCGCGCGGACCACGACGCGCGCGTACGGACCGCCTTCGGCTCGCTCGTCGGTCCCGCCCTCTCCCGGCCGCAGGGCCTGTCGGCCAAGTCCGGGCCGTGGCGCGCCGAACTGCGCGACATGGCCTCCGTCCTCCCCGACCACTTCGCCTTCGAGGTGGCGGAGGGCGCCGCGCTGCGCAGCGCGGGCGGGGCGTTCGCGACACTGCACGGCGACCGGCCGATCGCAGCGAACCGGCAGGAGCAGATGGCCGGGGACTTCCGCCGCGACTGGGTGACCGCCCGCAAGCTGGGAGCGCCCCGCACCCTCTCCGACTCGTGGGGCGCGAAGGAGGCGGCGACCAGCGACGCGTTCGGGGCGGGCCGGACCGCCGCGCGGCAGGAGCTGGAGCTCTTGATGCCGGAGGTCCGCAAGGAGCTGGCTCGGTTGGGGGGGAAGGGCGGGTACCGGCCGTCGCGGGACGAGGTCGCGCGGTTGAATGCCGGGCTGCCGGGCGATATCCGTGGGCGTTCGGTGCGTGTGCGGGGTGAGGCGATCGCGCAGACGATCGTGGACGGTGCCCCGACGAGGACGCGTGGTGGTGCGCCGGCGGGTGGTGGGTATGCGCCGTGGGGCGAGGGTCTGTTCGATTCGTCGGGTGCGGGTCCGTCGGGGGTGCCGGGGCGTCCTGAGTTTTCGCGTCCGCCGTCGGTGTCGAGTGAGTGGTATTCGTCGGATGATGAGAATCAGACGGATGAGGTGGCGTTCGGGGAGGCGTATCGGCGGTTTGCGCGGGAGACCACTTTCACTCCGCAGCCGATGGTGGGTTTCGGTGAGAGCGTGTATGGGCCGCGGCCGGAGGAGCTTCCGCTCGCGCGAATAGGTGAGCTTGCGGGTGGGTCGTTCCGGGTTGCTTATCGTGCGGATGTGGAGCCGTTGTTCCGGTGGGATGACCGTCCGCCGGAGGTGATTTTCGGTGAGGGGTTCCGTTCGCATAACGGTAAGCGTCCGATCAGTCTGCGCTTCTATCAGGTGGATCGTATTGAGACGGCGTTGGTCAGTACGACGCGTGATGGCACGTTCGCGGAGGAGGGCGCTCGTCCTGATTGGGTGACGGCGAACGGTGTTGCGTATCGGTACACGATCAATGCTCCGGGGGGCTACGATTTCCTGGGCAGCCTTCCGAAGCATGCGTATCCGAATCAGCAGGAAGTTGCTTTCTGGAAGGGTGTTCGGCCGGAGTTTGTTTCCAAGGTGACCGTCTTCGACGGTGACGGGAATGTGCTGGATATTCAGTGGAATCCGAATGCGGATGCGGCGGCTCAGGTCGAGGCGGCGAGGTGGCAGCGGGACCTTCAGCTGGGAGGTTTTGGTTCGGGTCCGTCGGTTGCGCCGACGGGTGAGCTGAGCCGGCAGGATCTTGAGTTCTTGATGCCGGATGTCCGGCGGGAGCTGGGTCGGTTGTTGCCGGGCGGGCAGTATGCGCCGTCGCGGGATCAGGTGGTGCGGTTGCATGCCGGGTTGCCGGCGTGGATTCTTCAGCAGCCGACGCGTGTTCAGGGCGAGGCGATCGCGCAGACGATCGTGGACGGTGCCCCGACGAGGACGCGTGGTGGCGCGCCGGCCCGTGGTGGGTACAGGCCGTGGGGCGAGGGTCTGTTCGGCCCGTCCGGTGCGGGTCCGTCCGGGGTGTCGGGTCGCCCTGCGTTTTCGCGTTCTCCGTCGGTATCGAGTGAGTACTACGACGAGGCGTCGGATGAGGAGCCGGCGGGTGAGGAGTATTTCCGGGACGAGTACACGCGGTTCGCGCGGGAGACCACTTTCACTCCGCAGCCCACGGTTGGTTTCGGTAGCAGTGCGTATGGTCCGCGGCCGGATCAGATTGTTGTTGCGCGCAGTGGTCCACTTGCGGGCGGGTCGTTCCGGGTTGCTTATCGTGCGGATTTGGAGCCGTTGTTCCGGTGGGACAGGCGTTCGCCGGAGGCGATCTTTGCTGAGGGGTTCCGACCGCACAACAACAGGCGCCCGACGAGCCTCCAGTTCTACCAGTCGGAGCTTATTGACACGGCGTTGGTGAGTGCGACACGTGACGGCACGTTCGAGGAGGACGGCGCTCGTCCTGCGTGGGCGACGGCGAACGGTGTCACGTATCGGTACACGATCAATGCTCCGGGTGGCTACGATTTCCTGGGCAGTCTTCCGCGGCATGCGTATGCGAATCAGCAGGAGATTGCCTTCTGGAAGGGTGTTCGGCCGGAGTTTGTTTCCAAGGTGACCGTCTTCGACGGTGACGGGAATGTGCTGGCTGTTCAGTGGAATCCGAATGCGGGTGCGGCGGCTCAGGTCGAGGCGGCGAGGTGGCAGCGGGACAGCCGCTACCTGGCTCCGGGTTCGCGTGTGTCGCCGGCGGGTCGGCTGAGCCGGCAGGATCTTGAGTTCTTGATGCCGGATGTCCGGCGGGAGCTGGGTCGGTTGTTGCCGGGCGGGCAGTATGCGCCGTCGCGGGATCAGGTGGTGCGGTTGCACGCCGGGTTGCCGGTGTGGATTCTTCAGCAGCCGACGCGTGTTCAGGGCGAGGCGATCGCGCAGACGATCGTGGACGGTGCCCCGACGAGGACGCGTGGTGGCGCGCCGGCGGGGCAGCTCGGCAGTCGCACCGAGATCCACGTGAGCGGTGGGCATGACGGCGAGCAGGCCGGGCGCCTCGTCGTCACGCAGACGTCGGCCTCCCGGTCCGAGGATCCGCAGGCGTCGTCGTCCTCCCGGCCGGCAGCGCAGACGTACGAGATCGACGCCGAGGGCGCCGTCACGCGTCCCGATGGACAGGTGCTGTACGCACACGGGTGGATGCGGTCCGGGAACGACTTCGTCCACGACCGGGGCGGCATGCTGCACGCGGGCAACGGGGTGTTCGACTTCTCCGTGCCTCCGGTGTCGGAGGACCCGGTGCCGGTGGACCCCACCGCGCCGACGTACACGCTGCGCGTGCTGCCGCCGCGCTACGGGCAGCTCAACGGCGGCGTCCAGCAGGCGGGTTTGGAGATGGTTCCGGAGGAGTCGGCCTCCGGAGCGCCCCCGGTCAAGATTCCGTGGCGCGTCGTGTGGGACGTACCGATCGACGATCCGGGTACGGAGAGGGGCGCCTCCGGCGGTCTCTCGGAAGCCGTTGCGGAGATCTTCTCGGAGGCCCCCGACGAGGGCGTGTCCACGAGCGGAACGTCGACGGCTGAGGCCGCCGGCCGGCCCCCGCGCGAGGAGCTGGATGAGCTGCTCCGCCTCACGCTTGCCGCGGAGGAGGCGCTTGCGACCGAGGCGGCATCGAGCAAGGCGGACAGTCAGACCCCGCAGACCTCGGACATCGGGGAGCAGTTCGACCTCGCCGTGGCCGAGGAGGGCGCGCCCGCGGCCGAGGCTGCGTCGGTCGAGACGGCAGCGGAGACCGACGAGGGTGTGGCTTCCACGCGGTCCCCGTCGGACGAAGCGGTCGGTCAGCCGTTGCGGGAGGAGCCGAGCCTCGACGAGCTGCTCCGCCTCACACTGGACGCGGAGAGCGCGCTTGCGGACGAGGCTGCGTCGGACGAGGCGGTCGGGCAGACCCCGCGGGGGGCGCGGTTCACCGGGAGCCTCGACCCGATTCCCGAGGAGGACGAGTCCGCGGCCGAGATCCCGTCGGACCGGGCGGGCAGCCAGACTTCGCGGACGTCGCGGTTCAGGGAGGACTTCGACGCCACGATGCCGGTCGAGGACGTCCCCGCCGCGCCGGTCCTGTCGGTGGACAGCGCCACCCCGCGCGGGTCCAAGTGGGCGTCGCGGCTGCGGCGACTGTTCCGCTTCCCGAAGTCCACCCGCCCCGCCCCGGACCTCGCGCTCGACATCACCCCCCGGCGGATCGAGGAGGCGCTGCCGGGCCTCCGCAACAGCGTCGTCGCCCCCGCCGGTCACCAGCAGGTGAAGACCGCTGGGGACACCGGTTGGAAGACCGAACCGGCCGACGGGCCCACTCGTGCGGCGTCCGACGCCCGGTCGCACAACGCAGCCGCCACCGGGGCACTGGTGACCGCCGAACCGGCGGCGCCCGCTGCGACGGCGGCCACCACCGATCCCCTGCCCACCGTGGTGGCCCGCCTCCGGCTCCCCGCCTACCTGGAGTCGATGGACGGGCCCGGCCTGGCCCGGTTCCACAGCCTGGACAATCTCGACTGGGTCGGTGAACGGGTGGAATCCCTCACCGGTGCCGACCACAAGCCGATCACCGACGCACTGGCGGCCGAGACCGGCTCGTTCGTCGGCGACGGACGCACCTTCCAGGTCCGGGGCAACAACGCCTGGCACGACGTGACCGTCAGCATCCGCCGCGCGTACGGCGAAACCCGGCCGTTGATCGCCGTGGTCGACGCAGAGCAGGGCAAGGGGCCGGACACCCTCACCGCCCACAAGACGTCCGCGGCCACGGCGCGCAGTAGCACCTCGAAGCGGGGCCTGGCCGTCAAGCTGGCCGCGACCACGGTGGTGCCGACCCCGGTCCCCGGTCTGCTCGCCGGCTTCTCGGCAGGCATCAATCTGTCGTTCGGCCAGACCGCGCGCACCACGGGCACGCAGGAGACCACGGCGCGGGCCCGCGCGCTCACCGGTTTCGGCGGTTCGGTGGACGTGCCGCGCAGGGTGACGGTCACCGTCCGGGTGCAGCAGGCCAAGGAGCCCCGGCCGCACATCTTCCGCCGGAACGGATCGGTGACCGCGGGCGTCCCGCTCCGCCTGCTCGTCCCGGCGGGGACACGGCAGGACAACGCGCCCTACTCGGAGCCGCTGTCGGCGGAGACCGAGCGCGCCGTGCGCTTCGCCGACTCGCTGGACGTGCTGACGGTCACCGGCGTCCGCGGCCAGTTCCAGGGCGGCAAGGGCCTGTTCGACGTCATCCGCTCGGTCACGCACCCGGCGCTCACCGCCCCCGGCGCCCCCGGGCGGGCGACCGCCTCCCGCCCCGGCACGATCCAGCAGCTCACCCAGGATCTGCCCGCCCTCTTCGAAGGGTGGACGGACTCCGACGAACTGGTGAGCAAGGGCGGGAGCGTGCGGGGCGGCTACCGGGCCAAGGCCGAGATCCTCCGGATCGCTCCGGCGTTCCCCGTCGCCGACCTGTTCTCCCAGCACGAGCGGCACTCCGACCGGCAGCGGAAGCTGGACGTCGGCGACAACTACGGCGGCGAGGTGGGGTTCGGACCGGCGATCGGTTTCGGGCTGATGGACGGTGGCCCCCAGTTCCGCGTCGCCGTGCGGCCCGGCGTGCTCTCCGCCGCTTCCCGCACGTCCTCCTCGAACACGGTCGCCACCCGGAGGACGGGGCCCCAGATCACCGGCCCTCGGGTGGTCTACCGGGCCCGGGTCCGGATCTCTGCGGAGGGAACCGGTGCTCGGTCCAGCGCGATGCGTGCGGGGCTCACCCCCGCCTCCGCGTACAAGGACGTCACGGCCTGGCTGAGCCTGCGCCCTGAGGAAGCCGTGGCGCTGGGGCTGAAGCTGCCGGGCGGCACCACACCGCCCTCACCGTTCCTGAACCACCCCGGGTACGAGCGGAGTCTGCTCCTCGGCGCCTTGAGCCCGAGCGTGGCACTGTCCAAGGTGGACACCGCGCAGTTGGTCGAGCAGATCGAGGCGGCGTTCGCCCAGGATCCGAGGCTCGCTGACTTCCTGCCGGGCTTCGGCGGGGCGAACACCTCGGGCTTCTTCCAGAACGCCGCCGACCACGCACGCATGCGGGACAACCACCGCACGCTCACCACCACGCTCTCCCCGTCCAGCATGGCCGCGCGCAAGGGGCAGCTGTTCACCACCGGGCTGCCGGTCCGGTTGCGTCGCAAGGGCTGGACCAGCAACGAGTACGTGCAGGTGCGCGTCAAGGGCCGCCTGGTCACGAAGGCCGAGTACGAGGGTCAACTGGCGGACTGGGCGCTGCGTGGCACCGCCAAGCTCGCAGGCGGGGCGCAGAGCGGCGGCGGCGGGCAGAGTGGCCTCTCGCTGCTGGGGACGGTGTCGGCCAAGCCGGTTCCCGGGCACCTCTACCTGACCTTCGCCGCCGCCCTGGGCGGCAGCCGGTCCCGTGTCAGCCAGATGGGACCCAACACGGAGGCCACCTGGGTGACCGCCGGGAGCAACGACACCAGCGGCTACCACGCCGCGCTCGCCTTCGACGTGGAGATCACCTCCGTCGAGCGCCCGAGGACGTGGCTGCGGTACACCACCCCCGGGCGGCCCGGACGCCAGGCTCCGAAGGTGACCGTGATCGCCGCCACCGGCCCGGAGACGGCCGACGGTGTGCGCGCTCTGGAGACCGACCCGGTGCCGGTGCGGCTGACCAGCCCGACGGCTCTCACTCTCGCCGAGCCCGCGGCCGGGCCCGTGGTCCGGCCCGACTCCGAGGCCGAGGTGGCGGGCGAGGAGCAGACGCAGCGGCAGCTGCCGCTCACCGCGGGACCGGCGCGGCCCCTTCCGGTGCCCGCCCTGCGTGGCATCAACACCCTGTACGACCCGGCATGGGCGGCCCCGGACGCCGCGAAGCGTCCGCTGACGCAGTGGGCGGCGCTGGAGATCGTCGGTGACGGTGGCGAGATCCGCGAACTGGCACAGGAGCTGCTGACCGACGCGGCCGGTGGCGACGAGGCGTTCACCACGCCGGGCCTGGAGCCCGCGGCGTGGATCGAGGAGCGGTTCAGCACCGACACGCTCCCGGCGGGACTGCCGCGCGGCATCAAGGGCGCGTGGGTCGTCCCCGGCCTGGAGTTCGCACGTCGGCAGGGCACGCTCCGAGGCGGGGTCGGCAGCCGGTTCCACGTGGTCAACCCGTCCGTCGTGGAGGTGCTCGACGGGCCCGCCACCGAGAAGTGGCTCAGCGGGGGCCACCAGGCGACCGGAGCCAAGGACGCCAGGCGGTTCGTCAAGCTGTCCATGATGGCCGGCGGCGCGGGCAGCACGGAGAAGCTCTTCGCCCTCTCCGGCCTGACGCCCGGCTTCAGCTTCAGCAAGTCCGAGCAGTCGTTCCTGACGTCGCTCGCCGCCGTCGAGCGGATCGCCACCACCGGGAGCCACGAGCGGATCGTCCTCGTCCAGGCCGACCTCGAAGTCCTCATGGCCGCCGAGGCCCGGGTCGGTCTGCTGCCGGCGAAGCTGAGGACCGGCGGCCGGCTGCTGACCGGGGCTGCCGCGGCGCTGCTGACCGAGGAGCAGGCGCGCGCCGTCGGCCTCGGCGCGCAGATCGACGAGCGGGTGAAGGCGCGCACAGGGAGCGCGCCCGAGCCGGCCGGGACCGCGGAGACCGGTACAGAGGTGGCCGGGACCGCGGCGAACCAGGAGCCGGTCGCCGTCACCGCGTCGGCCACGGCCGCCGAACCGGCTGACGAAAGCGCCGCGTTGGACGAGCCCGCCGCCGGCACCCCCGTCGAACCGGCCCCCGCCGTCGCCGCCGGCACCACCCCCGTCACGGCGCTGCGCCTCGCGGCCGACGCTCCCCTGGGCCTCGGCGAGGTGGTGCACGCACCCGACTTCGCACGGCTGCTCCCCGCGCTGCGCGACAAGCTGGCCGCACGAGCGGGCAAGCTCACCAAGGACCTGATCCCCGTCGACCTGCTGCCCGAACGGTTGCTGGACGACACGCGGTACAACACCGAACGGCTCGGCGTGGTGCTCGACGGAGCCGTGAGCCTGCTGAGCAGCCTGGCCGACGGTGCCCTGCCGGTGGAGCTGTTCGACCAGCACAGCGGCCGCCGTGCCTACTGGGCGCAATTGGTGCTCACCCGGCAGGACGGCACCGTCGAGGGACCGGCGGCGCCGGGCCGGGGGCTGGCCTTCTCGACCACGGCGCTGCTCGACCGCGGGACGACCACGACGGACGGCCACGGACCGGGGCTGGACGCTCTGGCGCTGTTCGACGGCGCGGTCTCCGACAGCGTGGGCGGTCTCGCCGCGATCCCGGCCGGCGGGACGGCCGCCGAGCACACGTTCGCCGACACCGTGCGCCATGCGCTGATGGTCGCGGTGAAGACCAGCATCTCGGACAAGGCCGGCATGGTCACCGTCCGGATTCCGCTGTCCGCGCGGCTGGATCTCCACCGCACGGGCGAGCCGAACCACGCACGGCCGATCGCCTCCGTCGATCTGGACGCGCCGCCCGTCGGCCCGGACGGCACGCCGGCCGAGGACGACAGGCACCTGCTGTTCCGGATCCCGGAGGCGGACCTGAGGGCATTGGCCGGGCTGCGCCCGCCCCGTGAACTGCCGCCCGTGGGAGCCGGGACCGCACCGCTCGTGCCGTTGGCGCAGTGGAGTGCCCAGGGGGTGCCGCTGCCGCCGGAGGCGCAGGCCAACGGCTCCCTGGCCGTGCCGGAGGTGGTGGCCGGGATATTCGAGTTGACCCGCATGCTCGGCGCGTCGGAGAACTTCCGGACGATCGGCCAGGCGGCGACGTACACGATCCGGGAAGGTGCCTCCAACGAGTGGTTGACCTCGGCGATGCCGCTGCTCAACCGCACCTGGGTGCCGCTGGCCCCCGCTTTCGTCAAGCAGTTCCTGGGCTCCGAGGACCTGGACGTCGGCCTTCACGCACGGTTCACCGACGGCGAGGTGCTCGGCGCCGGCCCGGAGATCACCAGCGAAGTCACGATGGGTGACGGCTCCGACGCCATGGCATGGGCTGAGGCGGGACAGGGCACCGCACTGGGCGACGGCGGCGCCGCCTCGGGGCAGGCGGGGTCCGTGCCCGCCTGGCTCGACTACGGCGTCGACCATCTCCACGACTACGAGCCGGCCCTGGCCCGCCCGACCGGCCACGCCGAAGGTGAGGCCACCGAGCGCGCCGGTGGCAGTCAGATGGGCAGGGTCATCACCGGCCCCTCGGTGCTGGTGCAGTTCACCGTCGACCTGCGGATGGCCGCCCGGCTGCGGGAGTCGATCCGCCGTGCCCTGGGCCTCGCGGACACCCGGGCCGAACTCGACCTGCCGCTCGCGCACCCGGTCGCCATCCGGATGACCCGCGACGCGGCCGCGAAGCTGCTGGCCGGCGGCGCCATCACGGACCCCGGGAACCACGTGCGGCGTGCCGAGGCGGAGGCCGAGGCCGAGGCCGAGGCCAAGGTGGAGGCGGACGCCAAGGCCACGGCTGAGGCCAAGGCCATCTCGGAGGCCAAGGCCAACGCGGAGGCCGAGAAGGCGCCTCGCTGGGACGAGGGTCCGTCGGAAGGGGGCCCGTCCGCCCACCAGGACGCGGCGGTATCCCAGGACGGCGGCGAGGATGCCTCCGAGGCGCAGTGGTGGCGTACCGAGGACGGCGCGCTGGTGAGCACACAGGGCAGCCTGGCGGTGCCGCCGGAGGCGAACGCCATGGTGTGGGGTTCGCCCGCGCTCGACGACGGCCGGGACTGGAGCACCACGGCGGGCGACACCACAGGGGACTCCGACAGCACCAGGACCTCCGGGGAGGAGGGCCTCACCGACGTCGCGGAGTCCGCGCACGTCGGCCCTGTCCGGGTGTGGGGGCGGACGAGTCCTGCCGAGGGGCTGGTGCCGGACGAGGACATCCCGGTGTTGGACCTGGCGGGTCCCGTCGAGGAGCCGGTGCGGGCCGAGGCCATGCCGGAACCGACGCGGGCCGACGCCGCCCCGGAGTCCGAGCTGACCGGCCCCGTCGGGAAGACCGGACATCCCGGCACCGACGCCCGGTCCGAGCACGACACCCCTGTCTCGCTGCTCGCGCCGGACAGCGCCGGGCAGGCCACCCACGAGCAGGACCGCGTCGGGCAGGCGGTCTCCGAAGAGAACTCCGACCAGGACACCGCCGGCCAGGACGACGCGGAGTCGCACGCCGAGCACGCCGGCCCCAACCCGCTGCCCGAGGTCGACACCGCGGTCACGCCGAGCCCTCCCGAGGACAGGGCGTTCTCGTCGTACGGGCGCAGCTACGGCGCGAGGCACGACGGGCAGGTCGGCCTCGTCCTGTACGAGCCGCTGCCGCCCGTCGTCCTGGACGGTCTGCACGCGCAGGTCGTCGAGGCGCTGGGGCTGGACCCGGAGAGCGCCGTGGGCCGGGACGTCCGCGGGCAGCTCGCCGACCAGTTGAGCGCGGCCGAGTTCCACACCAACCGGGCGCGCTTCCGCGGCGCCGCGGGATTCCCCGTCACGGTGACCGCGGACGGTCGCCCCCGGACCGTGCGGGTGCGGCTGCGGCTCACGGACCCGAGGCTCTCGCAGCGGTACGGCGCCAACGCGGGCGCACTGCCCGACGTCAAGGTGGAGCAGGGCGTCTTCGGGCCGGTGGGCTCCTCGCGCGCGTCCTCCTCGGGAACCACGCGCGGGATCTCCATCCCGCTCATCGTGTTCTTCAACCAGGCGGTCGGGCCCGTCTTTTACGGCGCCACCACGCTCGCCCCCTCGGGCACGCACCACCAGCTCTCGCAGAATTTCTCGGTCTCGGACGGGCAGCAGACGAACGTCGTGATGCGCGCCTTCGGCGCCGCGCAGCCGGTGGACTCCGACGGCCGGTGGCAGGTGCGGGAGGAGATACCCGCCCGGAGCGAGGAGGCGGACGACTGGCCCCCGGAGCAGGAGCACGGGCCTGTGACGCTCTGGATCCCCGAGCACCGCCTGTTCGACTCGACCGACGCTCTCCCCGAGCCGATGGCGCTGGACGACTTCCCCCTGTGGGGCGCGGAAGCGGTGCCGGACCCCGGCCTGCTGCTCGAACGCGCCCTCGCGATACCGGAGTTGAGCGACCTCAACGGCGCTTCACGCGGCGCGCTGGAGACCTTCTTCTCCGAGGCGGTGCTGCGCGGGACGGCGCGCGTCCAGGTGACGGACGGCCTGGACAGCCCCGTGCTGGTGAACACCTCCGGTCACGCCATCGGCGTGCTGCGGCTCGACACGGAGATCGCGCCGGGCACACCGGAGGCGATGAGCCCGGAGGGCGAGTTCTCGCTGGAGAACTGGAACATCCACTCCACCGGCACCTCCCGGTCCGCCCAGCTCACCAACAGCTTCGGCTTCGACCCCAGCGGCGGGGCGATGACGACCAGCGACACCAGCCCGGGGCTCGCCAACGCGTGGACCCGCTGGGGCGGCGGGGCCAACGCCAAGTTCGGGGTGAGCGTGTCGCGAAGCGACGCCCTGAACAGCGACAGCGCCGTGCAGTTCATGGTGGCCGTCTACACGCCGGACAGCAATCTCGCGACGCCCGCCACCGTCCGGTACACCTTCACCCTGGTCCACGCACGCGGCGGCGAGACGAGCCACCGACTCGACCCGATGGACGGCATGGTGCTGCGCCTTCCGCAGCGCAGCACCGTGCTCGGGCACGAGCCCGGCGAGGAGGAGCGGCGCGCCCTGCCCCCGCGCCTGGACCACCTCAAGGGCCTCGGGATCTCCGCCGTTCCCGCCCGCGTCGAAGGGACCCGGCCGCTGTTCGACCGGCTGGAGCGGTGGCTGCGGGCGAACGACTTCCTGCCTCCGGAGGAGGCCTCGTCCTCGATGCTTCCGGACATGGCCGCCGAGCGCCTCGTCCGGGCCCGGCTGGACAACCGGGACACGCTGCGGCGAGGCCGCTCGGAGCTGGGGCAGATGACGACGTTCGCGGACGCGACGGACGGCGGCAAGCCCCTCGTCTTCGAGATGCCCTACACGACCGGTACTCGCACGGTACGGGTCGTGTGGCAGGCACGCCGCGACCCGCTGCGGACCACGCGGCACGCCTCGGTGCTGCGCGGCATCTACACGCAGGGCTACGCCGACCAGGAGTCGAGCGGCCTGCGTCAGGACGGCTGGTCCGGGGACGCCAACTACGGCATCAGCTCGGGGCCGCTGATCCCGAGCGCCAAGTGGCCCGCGTTCTGGGACGTCGCCGACTTCACCCACCGCCCGTACCAGGTCTCGCGCTCCAGCAGCCGCGGGAACGCGGTGGGCAGCACCCAGTACACGATGGCCATCGCGGACGGCAGCCACCTCTTCGACGTCCCCGCCGTCTTCGACCTGGACCTGTACGAGGGGGAGGGCCCGGAGCCGCTGCACCGGTTCGCGGTGGAGGACCCCGCAGCGGACGAGCCCAGGGCCGGGGAACTCACGCCGGAACACCTGGAGGAGGGGCTGGTCCCCGTCCGGCAGGGCTCGGCCACGGTGCTGCGGCAGCCGGTGGAGCGGGTCGGGCAGGGCACCGTCCGCCTCGTCGTCCCGCACCTGCGCACCATCGAGCCGTCCGCAGCGTCGGCACCCGCGCTCGCGCCCGTGCCGGAGTCGGCGGCCGAGGCGCTACCCGAGCCGGTGGCGGAGCCGGAGTCGGCACCGCGGACGTCGGAACAGGCGCCGCCCGCGCCGGAGTCGGCGCCGGCCGACGTCCCGGACTGGTCGATCCGCAGGCCGGTCACCGACGGTTCCGCCGCGGACGACACCGTGCGGCTGGGCCTGGTCGACGCCGACGGCAACCCGCTGCCCGGGGTCTTCCGGCTGCCGGACGACGCCGACGTGGAGGTCTTCGCGGTCGCCGGCGCGCTCCAGGAGGCGTTCCGCGAGCTCGCGAGCGGCACGTACCCCGGGGCGGCGGACACCGCAGCCCCCGTGGGCACCACCACCCCGGAGGGCACCGGCACCGGACTCGTCCCCGACTGGGCCAGGTCGGCCGCGAGCCTGGCGAGCCGCCTGGCCGAGCCGGGTGCCGAATGGCTGAGCAGCCTGCTCAAGCCGGGCGCGGACAAGCTGCGCGGTTGGGTCACCGGCGGGTCGCTGACCGACGAGAGCACCTTCGCCCACCGCATCCTGGACAACGACCTGAGCGTGGGAGCCCTGCTGGGGCGGGCGCCCCAGATCCTCGGCGGCACCTACGTCATCGAGGGGCTGACCCTGCCCGGGCAGGGCGCCGACCAGGAGTTCTCCCTGGAGATCACGGGCTACGCCCACAACCCGCAGTACCAGGCCGGTGGTACGGCGTACATGGAGAACGACCTCACCGCCACCGACATCTCCTCGCGGCAGCAGGGCAGCGGGAGCGAGTGGCAGCTCGCCGGCAACCTGGCCTTCCTCCAGACGCCGCCCGCCCCCGCCCCGGACGGCACGCAGGCCTCGGGACCGCGCGGCAACCCGTCCTTCCGGTACGCCCGCACGCACGGCGACTCGGCCTCCCACTCGGAGAGCACCAAGACGGCGGCGAACCACACTCCGACGGAGGCGGGCAGGCTGCACCGCGTCGGGGGCGACGTCACGTTGCTGGTCACGCTGCGGGCCGGCCACCGCAACATCGTCGGCAACGCGGTGGGCTTCGGCGAGCAGCCGTCGATCACGGTCGCCGTCGACGCGCCCGGGGCGCTGGAGTTCTTCACGGGCGACAGCCACATGATCCGGTTCGCGCGGTGGTTCGCCGGCCTGCCGGGGCTGCCGGAGATCCCGCGTCCGGTGCCGACCGTGCCGCTGCCGGACCGGTTCGCCCGTACCCGGCAGCTCGGTGAGGCCGGCGTCCTGTCCGTGACGCAGCTCAGCGACCCGCTACCCGTGCCCGACGAGGCACAGCAGCAGGTCGGAGCAGGGGCGCCGGGTGCGCGGCACGAGGTACGCGACCGGCTGCGGAAGGAGTTCCAGCCGGAGGTGGAGCGGGAGGTCACGGGAATCCTGACCCCGGGTCACGCCTCCTTCCTGCCCAGCGTGCGGACCTGGGTCGCCGACTTCACCTCGCCGAACGCGCTGCGCGCGCTTCCCGGACGCGGCCCGGACGGCCCGTTCGAACTGGTCTTCCGCCACAACGTCAACGGCGGTGCCCGGCTGGTGAGGCTCACCGTCGCAGCCGAACTGCAGGGGGGGACCGCGCAACTGCGCGGCGTCCGCGGACGCCCCGCCGGGACCGGCGCGGGGCTCGAACAGGTCACCACGCACGTCCCGCACGCCACGAGCGACAGCGAGTCGTCCACCGTCTCGCACTCCGCTCAGGCGAACATCATCTGGCGCGTCCCGCGCACCGAGGACGACGGGCACCTGGACCGGGTCGGCCCGACCTTCGCCGTCAGCGGGTTCCAGCAGCAGGGCCAGTCCCACAGCGCCACCAACAGCGACCGGAACTGGACCCGCGCGGACGGCGCCGTCGACTACGACGGCCTCCCGTACGTGTACACCGCCTCGGTGACCTCGCGGCCGGTGCCGGTGACCGACTGGCCGCTGGACCTGCCGGGCGGCATCCTGCAGGGCGGCATCCTCAGTTGGCGCGACACCCGGGGCGAGTGGTCGCCGGACACCGTCGGCGACTGGTTGCAGCAGTGGGTCCGGGACACGCTGGGCGACCGCCCGCCCCGGACCGTCACCGTGCCCGCGCTGGTGGACCTGCGCTTCACCGACGCCGACGCCGACGAGCCCGTCCAGCCCCGCAACCACGTCCGCCCCACGCTGCTCGACGAGGCCCCGGAGCGGGCCGACGTACCGCGCCTCGTGCCGTCCGAGCCCTTCCAGGTGCTCAGCTTCGACGCCTTCCCGCAGCTCTGGAAGGCGCTGGGGGAGGTGGCGCCGGACCGCCCGGACGCCTGGCGGAGCGTGGCGGCGGGCTCCGACGAGACGAACACCACGCGGCTGCGGGAGCTGATCCAGGCAGGCGACGTCGGCCTTCGCCCCGCCGGTACCTCCCATGCCCCGGCCCCCCTGAACGTGCCCGGCTCCTTCCCGGCGGACGTCGACACCCAGGCCGTGCTGGAGCTGCACCTGAGCAACCCGCGGCCGGTGACCGACAACGGCACCGTCGCCACCGACCGGGTGCAGCTGCCCGTCCGCTCGTCCGGCGGGTCGACCACGACGGGCCTCAACCTCACGATGGGGCTGTCGACCACGGGCAGCCTGGACCCCACCAACAGCTACCTGGTCCAGGGCAACCTGCCGCTGTTCGCCCAGCAGCCCCTGACGCAGCAGAGCGGCTCCTCGGTGTCCGAGGGCGAGCGGGAGCGGCTCAGGTACGCCAACGCCTACGACCCCAAGAGCCGTGACCCCGAGGGCCGGCGCGGCACCCGCAGCCACCTCACGCAGGCGGACACGGTGATCACGGTCCGCGGCCCCGAGGGGATCCGCCACGTCACCGGTGTCATCGACCTCCGGCTGTACGAGCGAGACCTGCTCGGCCGCGGCGTCCTCGGCCCGCGCATCGATTCCCGGGTCTACGACCTGCCGCAGCTCCTCGCCGCCGGACGGTCGCCGAAGCTCACCGAACTGAGCCCCGACGCGCTCGACCACCTGCCCGGGGTGCTCGCGGACGGTTTCGCCGCCGAGGACGACGCCGCGCAGCTCTGGCTGGCCCCCGCTGAGGCGAGCGCCGGTGAGGAGAGGCGCCGCGCCCTCTTCGCCGCCTCCGGCGCCGCCGTCCTGTCCGGGAAGCCGGTCGAACTGGCCCTCCGCGTCCCCGACGGCGTCCGCTACTGGCCCTTCGGCCCTGACGGCATCCTGGCCGACGCGACGGACGCCACCCGCGCCGACGCCGCGGCGTACCGGGACGCCGTCACCGCCTACCGCGACGCCTCGACCGCCATGGACGCGGCAGCCGAGGACGCCGCCGCGCTCAACGCTCAGCGCGTCGCCGCCGGGCAGGACGCCGCGGCCGGAGACGAGGCCGCCGCCCGCCTCGCGGAGATCGACCACGCCCTGGCCGCCGCCCGCGGGCAGCAGGCGGAGGGGGCGCGGGCGCAACTGCGGGCCTGGACGGACGCACACCGGCTGGCGGACACGCTGCACGCGGCCCGCGAGGCGGACGGCACCGGCAGGGTGCAACTCCCCGCCAGGACCCTCGGGTCCGCCCCCGCCCACCGGCCGCGCGGCGCCGCGGCCCGCACGGGCGGGGCGGACGGGACGCGCACCACCTCGGGTGACGCGGACGCGGCCACCGGGCCGGACACCACGGCACAGCAGGCGCTGGAGCAGCCGGGTCCCGCTCTCCCGGCCCCCGCCGTTCTGGCCCCTGAGCCCCCGGTAACGGAGCAGCCCACGTCCGCCCTCACCGCTGGGGAAACGGCGGCGGATCAGTCCGGTCCCGCCGTTCCGCCCCCGGCCGTCCTGGCCTCCGAGGCCCCGCCGACGGCCGCGCCGCTGACGGCCCGCGCCGCCGGGAAGCAGCGGGCGGACGGGACGCCGCCGGAGGCCCTGCTGTCGCAGCTCCTCAACGAGCGGCTGCTGGAGGCCGGTCTCGCGCACCTGGCGCCGTCCGAGGAGCGGTGGGAGACCTTCCTGGCGGGCCGGCCGGACGGGCTGAACCAGGGCGAGCTGGAGCGGATCGCCGACGATCTCGCCGCCGGCCTGGCCGAGGAGGCGGCGGCCGAGGCCGACGCTGACGCGGCCGGGCCGGTGTACGGCCTCATGGGGGGCAGGGCGACGCCGCATGACCGGTGGTCGGCGGGGGCAGGCCCGTCCTCCCGGGAGCCCGGCGAGGAAGAGGAGGGCCCGGGGGCCCTGCAGCCGGACGCCTTCGCGACCGAGGAGGAGCGGCGCGCCTACGCGGCCGAACGGGTCGTGCGCGCCCAGCCGGTGCTGGACCACGTCCAGCAACGCCGGCGTCCGGCCGGTCTGCGCGGGACGGAGACCACCCAGCCGGCCGCCCTGCGGCGGCAGGGAGCCGGGTTGGCGGGGATGGCCGACGTCGACTTGCCGGGAGCGGATCTTGCGGAGGCCCCGGTCCAGGACCGGCCGCAGGCGGGTCGGCGACGCGGCGAGGCCACGGGACGCCGCCCCGGTCTGCCGGGGACGGCACCCGCCGGTGGCGGGGAGCACGAGACATCGCTGGAGGCCCTGCTGGAGTCCGGTCTGCGCTCGGCGCTGCAGCAGCGCGACCACGGGCACCTCATGCCCGACCCGGAGGACATGGCGGCCATTTTGGCGACCCGCCCCCAGGGGCTGCGGAGCCACCGCCAGATGGCGAGGGTCGCCGACGAGCTTGCCATGCGTCTGATCAGCGAGGACGTGGCCCGACGCCAGGCCGCTGCCCGCCCGGCCCGCGGCCTCAGGGGCGGTAGGGCGCCCCAGGACCAGGACCCGGACAAGCGGCGGGGCGAGGGCGGCCCGTCGCGCGAGGGGCGGCAGGGCGCCTTCGACTCCAGGGCGGAGCGGGACGCCTTCCGCCGGCAGGTGGCCGCGGCCGAGCAGGACCAGAACATCCGGCGGCACGAGCAGGCCGTGGACCGCGCCGCCGCCGAACTCCCCGGCGTGCTCCAGCGCCTGACCGCGCAGCGGGCGCCCGCGGCGACCGAGCAGGGCTGGGGCCGCCCCCGCAGGCAGCTCCGGGGCCGGGGCCCCGGAGGGAACATCGGCCCGGCCCGCACCGACCGGCCGCGGACGGTCGGCCCGGTGTCCGCCACCCCGCGCACCCGCCCGAATGAGGTCGGCGAGGTCCTCGGCCACGACGGCGAGGATCAGGTGCTCCTGGGCGGGCAGCTCCTCGACGGCGGCACCGTGGGCCCGGACGGGCGGCGCACGTACCCGGACGAGGAGCAGCGGGGCGACCGCATCACCCAGACCAACGGGCTGGTGGTCGGCCGGACGTTCTTCGGCGACATGGACCGCGCGCTGCGCGCCTTCTACGCCTCCTTCCGGGAGATCACCGAGGGCATCCAGTGGGAGGGCACACCCGGCGGGCGCCAGGGCGCCTGGTTCGATGTGCCCGTCCTCCGCACGGGCGACGCCTTCCTCCTGGGCGGCCACGGCTACGACCTGGCCCGCTGGGGAGCCCGGGGCATGCGGGCGCTGGAGCACTTCGCCGCCCGGTCCGGCGCCGAGGGCATCGTGGCGGTGTGCGACTTCCCGTCCGACGCGGCGCGGCAGGCGGTCGACCGGTACTCCATCACGCTCCACACCGGTATCCACGCGATCGCCGACGCCCAGGGCCGGCTCGCCTACCACGTGCTGGAGGACGACCGGGGCCGCCGCCGGCCCTGGCAGGTGTTCCGCCCGGGGCAGCCGACGGAGTACCACCCGCGGGGGCAGCTGGAATGGAACGTGCCCGAGTCGGAGTACCCGGAGCGGCGGCTGGTCAACATCCACTCGCCGGCGACAGGCGGCTCTTCCTCACGTTCGCGTGACCCTCTCGGGCGCACCCGCGACCCCGCGGGGCCGAGCACCGCTCCCGTCTCGGGTTCCTCGGCACTCCCGCCCTCGTACGAGCCGCTTCCCGCCGAGGGCGAGTCCAACCTGTCCACCGCCGTGGTCAGGAACCCGGCCTGGGCGCGGTTGGCCGCCCGCTACGAGGAGGGCGTGATCCGCGCCCTCGGCCAGGACGAGGCGGTGCGCGACGCCGGCGCCCGCGTCACCCGGGCCCTGAAGGAGTACGCCCAGGGCGAGGTGGACAAGGCCCTCCGCGAGGGACTGCGCAGCAAGCTCGGCCTGAAGTCCCGCAGCGGCGTGCGGCCCGACCTGGCGGACGCCGACCTCGCCACCCAGCTCGCCTTCGTCTTCACCCGGGCGGAGGCCCCCGAGGGACTCGACCTGGGGTCGTGGAGCCCCGAGGAGGCTCGGCGGCTGCGGGAGGAGCACGGCCACCTCCTCAGCGGCGGCAAGCTCGACTTCACCACCCGGGTGATGGACACCTTCCAGACGCTGGACCGGGCTCGGGCGGCTCAGGACCAGGTGGGCGCGCCGCTGACCCTCATGGCGTTCCTCTCCGGGAAGGTGCGGCCCTCGACGAGGGCCACCGACACGGCGCCCCTGACGATGACGGACATGTTCTCGGTGGCGCAGCGCGCGCGCCTCGGCGGGAACTGGCTGAACCGGGTGTTCGAGGGCGGCGCCCCCGGGATGTACGAGTGGGCCGACAGTGAACTCGCCCCCGCCCGCGCGCTCCGGGGCGGCCAGCACCTCCAACAGCCGGACAACGCACAGGACCTGGCGGACGCGCTCACCCTGCCGCAGGTCGCGCTGCGCTACGACTCCCTGTTCTCCTCGCAGGGCAGCTACTCGGTCCGCCACGGGGTGGCGCGCGGCCTGGGTCTGGACGACCGCCGCGCCGACGCCCTCCTCCAGGTGCTGGGCCGGGGCAGCGAGCGGGCACAGGCCGAGGACGCCGTGGCCCGGTTGGCGACCGACACGGTCCTGCACCACCTGCCGCCGGTCGGCCGGGACGTCTTCGTCGACCTCTCGGACGTCCACACGGCGCAGCTCAGGTCGGGCAGCACGCTGCCCCTGGAGGGGTGGCAGCGGGGGCGCCTCGCCTTCTCGGACGTCATGGCCGTGACGCGAGGTTCGGCCGGCACCCTGCTCCGGATCAAGGCCTCGACCGCACGTGACGTCACCGGTCTGTCCCGGGACGGGCGACCTCAGGTCCTCTACCCCCCGCGAACGGAGATCCGCATCGAGGAGGTCCGCACCTCGTCCGGCTTCCCGGGTGCCCCCCGCGTGCGGATGCTGGTGGGCCGCGAGGTCAACCCCCTGGCCGAGCCCCGCGTGCGGTGGGACGCGGGGGTGCGCCGCTACGACATCGCCTCCGACAAGAGCGGGCGCTGGATCGGTAGGGGCTATTTCACCGCCCCGCAGATGGCGCGGCGGATGCATACGTACCAGCGCGCCGGCGACGCGAACATCGTCCAGCGCTGGAGCGTGGTGAACGGCAAGCAGGTCGCCAGGGCGTACCAGCTTCCCAAGTCCGTGTGGGACCGCGACAAGGCGTTCGCGCTGAGCGGGGAGGACGGCTCACTGGGCGACTGGGACACCACGGTCGCCGAGGTCCAGGAGCTCGTCCCCACGCTCAAGAAGGCCAAGGTCAGGCACCTGGCCATCGCCCAGTGCGGTTTCGAGGCCATCCAGCAGGAGGACCCGCGGCTGCTCGCCCTCACCACGAACGGGGAGTTCACGGTCTTCGACTTCCCGCGGGCGCAGATGGGGCTCAGGGAGGCGGACGGCGCCCCGGTCTGGGACCTGGTCGCGGACGCCGACGGCGCACCCACGCAGATCGGCGTCTACGAGAAGGGGACCTACCGCCTCTGGCCGGGCGAGAACGACTACAGCTGGCCGGTCACCGGCGTGCAGCCCCCGCCGCCCGAGCTCCTCAACACCCCGGCCGGAGGCTCCGCCACGCGGTCGCGTGGCGTCCTCGGGCGCCTGCGCACACCCGCGCCGCCCGCCGAGTCGAGCACCGCCGTCGCCCAGCGTCCGCCGTCCCCCACGGCGTGGACCGCGCCCCCCGTCGAGGCGTCGTCGAACCAGTTCAACGAACTGATCGGCCACCCGGAGTGGGAGGAGTACGCGGCACGCTACGAGGAGGGCGTGATCCGCGCCTTCCGGCAGAACCCGGACGTGCGCGCCGCCGCGGCCCGCATCACCCGGGTCCTGGAGGACCACGCCCGGCGCGAGATACAGAGGGCCGCCCGCGCCGGACTGCGGGGCAAGGTCGGTCTGCAGTCGCACAGCGGCGTGCCGCGCGAGCGCGAGCAGGCACCGATCGGCGAGAAGCTCCGCTACGTCTTCCGCCCGACACAGCCCGCGCCGGCCGGGGTCGACCTGGCGCCCCTGAACCGGCAGGACCCGCGGCTGGACGGCCACCTCCTCGGCGACGGGGACATCGACCTCACCGTCCGGCTGATGCACACCTTCGCCGACCGGGCGCGGAAACACGAAGCCGACCGGGTGCCTCTCCCGCTCCTCCTCGCGGCGTTCATGGCCGGCCTGGTGGTGCCGGACTTCCCGCGGAGCACGAGCAAGCCGCCTCTGACGGTGACCGAGGCGTTCGCCGCCCTGCGCGGTGCCGCGATGGGCGGGACGTACGGAAAGGACCTGCTGGACAAGGCGTTGGGCAGCGGCCCCGTCGAGATGTACGAGGTGCTCGACCGCGAGCTGGCCCCCGCCGCGTCGCTGACCGGCGGCCTCCAGGCCCGGGAGCCGGGTGCCGACGATGTCCAGAGCCTGTCCGGAGGCATCGTCCTGCCGCACCTGGCTCTGGCCTACGCCGGCCGCTTCTCCCCGCAGCTCGGCAGGACCGGCGCGGCGGTCCGCGACTGGGGTCTGGACGAGCGGCGGGCCGATGCGATCCGCCTGGTGCTCGGTCGGGACGGGTCCTCGCCGAAGACCGAGCCCGCCGTGGTCCGGCTGGCGTCCGACACGCTGCTGAACCACCTGCCGCCGGTCGGCCGGGACGTCTACCTCCGCCTGCACGGCGACCCGCGGTTGCGCGTCGGCAGTGAGATCGCCTTCGACGGCTGGTTCGGAGGCCGTCTCGCCTTCTCGGACGCCCTGAAACTGGCAGCCACGGACCCCGAAACCCTGGTCCGGGTCAGGCGGTCGACCGCGCGCGACGTCACCGGCCTGACGGATGACGGGCACCCTCTGGCGCTGTACCCCCCGTACGCGGCCGCCGTCCGTGTCGACGGGGAGAGGGCCTACCGCCTCCCCAGCGGCGCCGAGTTGCGGGTGCTGGACGCGCACGAGGTGACGCCGGTCCCCGAGGGGCGCGTGCGGTGGGGCAAGGAGTCCGTGCGCCGCCACGACGTGGTTTCCGAAAACGGCCGGGAATGGGTGGCGACCGGGTACTTCACCGCAGCGGGCGCGGCGCTGCGGGAGGGCGCGATGCGCGTCCTCCACCTGACGGGACGCCTGAACCAGTGGAGCCTGGACGAGAACGGGCAGCCGGTCGCCAAGGAGTACCGGCTGCCCATCCCCAACCCGGGGAAGCACCACCCCTTGACGTTCGTCCTGGGCGGGCACGGCGGCTCGTCGGACGAATCGTTCGAACAATTGGAGCGGTTGACCCCCGTGCTCCAGAAGGCGGGGCGCACTCATCTGGTCAGGATGCGCTGCGGTGACGGCCTCGCCCCGTATCCCGATGCACGGCTGGATGAGCTCACCAGGAAGCCGAAGGGGTCGAAGGGGCCGAAGCTGACGGTCATCGACTTCCTGGGCAGGCAGGCCGGCAGGCTGGTGCCCCTGCGCCCGGACGGGGTCGGGGGCCTCGTCCCCGTCTGGGACGCGCTCTGGGACGCCGACGGCAACCCCATGCCGGTCGCCATCTACGAGGACGGCACCCACCGGCTCTTCCCGGGGCCGAACGACTACGGTTCGCCCGTCGCGGGTGTGGAGCCCCCGGCCGAGGCACTGATCAACTCCCCGGCCGGACAGGGCAGTTCCTCGGGCTCCCGTGGTCTCGCGCACCGCCCGCGCCGGGCCGACGACTCCCGCTCCGTGCCGGCGCGGGGCGGGAACGCGCGGTGGCAGCGGCAGGCGCGGCGGGCGGTCAACGGGGCTCCCCGGGTGGAGCAGGAGGTGTGGTTCGCCCAGCCGCTCTCCCCGCAGGACGGCAAGTCCCACGGCGACCTGGGGGTCGGACAGGGCCTGACAGTCCCCGTGCTCCCGCGGGTGTGGGGTTCGCAGGAGGAGGCGCAGCGGGAGGCCGGCCGGGACGGCGGCGCCGGCGAGTGGGTGCTGGTGCGGGCGCCCGGTTCGGCCGCCCGTGACACGGGGATCGTCGCTCCGCACACCGGTTGGCGACTGCTGCCCCCCGTCCTTCCGGGCCTGCGCATCACCGACATCCAGCACCCGTCGGAGGACCGGCCGCTGCCGGTGGTCACGGTGGAGGACCCGAAGTGGCCCGAGGCCGCCGGCGCGTGGGGGGCGGACCGGGTGCGGTCGCGGTCGTTCCGCGACGGTGAGGTGACGGCGTACTTCCCCGACCCGGCCATGCGGGTGCGGGCGGGCGGTCTCGCGAAGACGCCGGAGATCACCAAGCTGTTGGCGTGGCAGGAGATCGCGGGCTCGAACGGTCTGACCCTGAAAGCGAGTTCGCAGTACTCGTTCGTTCCCGGTCTGGGCTGGTCGTACGTGTCCGGGGACGGGCTGCGGGTGGGCGACCCGGTGACGGCGCTGGAGGCGGCGGCCAGGGCGGGTTCCGAGGTCACCGGCGTCTGGCTCGACGCCTGCGGTGACGGGACCCGGCCGGTGGACCCGTCGACGCTGGTGGAGGCGTCCCAGCGGTCGCAGCGCAGGTTCCGCAGGTTCACCGGTCGGATGGCGGTGACGCCGGACTCGCGCGAGTCGGCCGGGTTCCGCCGCGACCTGCTGCCCGACGCCCAGGGCAGGCCCACGGCGATGCAGACCTTCTCCCCGGACGGGACGTGGGAGGAGCTCACCGCGGTCGGGACCGGTTGGCTCAAGAAGGTCCACCAGCCCGACGGGACGGTGGAGGAGTTCCCCCTGACCGGCGGGAGCGGATGGAGCGTCGGCACGGAGACCTATCCCGCGCCGGAGTTCGTCAACGACATGACCCCGCAGTCGGTGCGGGAGGCGGAGGAGTGGTGGCGCTCCGAGGCCCTGGCGGCTCCGGCCGTGTCCCTCACCTCGGTGCTGCGGACCGCTCTCCGGCAGCAGCCGGACCTGCACTTCGGTGAGGACCACGCGCTCCTCATGGACGAGCTGCGCGGCGGGGTGTTCGACGGGATCGTCGGACCGGCCGCGGCGCGCGCCGTCCGGCAGGCGTTCCCGGGCGGGAATGCGCGACAACAGGCGGGTTCCGCGGGGCACCTGGCCCGTTTCGGCCAGGCGTACGAAGACCGGCTGCGGCAGGTTCTGGGCACGAGGACGCCCAGGGACTGGGAGGTCGAGGCTGAGGAGGCAGCCCTGGAGGCCCTGCGGGCCCTTCTCTCCGGCGCCCCGGAGACCCCGCTCTCGGAGGAGGAGTTCTGGGGTGAGCAGGGAGAACCCGAGAAGGACCACTTCGCGACCGCGGTCGCCCGCAACTGGCCCCGGCTCTCCTCCACGCGCCGGTTCCGCCGCACCGGAATCGCGCCGGAGGACGAGGCGGACCTGAGGGCGCGGGGTTTCTGGCTCGAAGGCGACCAGAGCAGCGCACGTGCGGACCGTCTCCTGCAGGCATACAGCATGCTCGGGCGTCCTGAGGAGGAGGCCGAGTCCTTCCTGCGCAGGATCGCGAAGGCCACGCTGGGCAGGGGGTTGGGCAGGACGTCCCTGTACCAGTTGGCCCTCGCCACCTACCGGGCCGGCGTCGGGGACACGGCCGGACTGCGTCGAGTGATCACGGGCGGTCCGGCGGCGCTGTACAGGTGGGCCTCGGGTGAGTTCGGCCTGGGCAGGTCCGCGGGCCTGCCCCACCACGCCTTCTACGGCACGCACGTCGGGGGCCGGGAAACGCTGGACCGCAACAGCCAGTACATCGCCTCGCAGCACGAGCTGAGCCCCCTTGAACTGCACGCGTTGCGCAGCCTCCGGGACCTGCACCTCGTGCTGGACGAAGAGAGCGGCCGGCACGTGTACAGCGTCACGACCGCCGTGCGCCAGGAGATGACCTCCGAAGCGCTCCGGAGTCTCCCGGCCCTGGAGCAGGAGGTGTGGTGGCACGGCCCGACGGCGGCGTACGGAGCGGGGCAGACCCTGCGATTCCACACGTTCCCGCGGGTGTGGCCCTCGAAGCAGAAGGCCCTGGAGGCGTGGCAGAAGCTCGGCGCTGAGGACCATGTCCTGTTCCGGGCCCCGGGCCTGCTGGCACGTGACGCCGGGAGCGTGGTCCCGCACCTCGGTCTGCGCTTCCCCGGGGACATCCCTCTGCGGATCACCGGGGTGAGTCCGGCCGTGGCAGGTGAGCCGCTGCCCGTGGTGACCCTTGAGAACGGCCTCCAGAGCCGGCCCGAGTCCACCGGCGACTGGGCACCGGACCGGATGCGCAGGCGGGACCTGTACGACGACGACGGCCGGCACCGCGGCAGGTTCTACTTCCCGGACGGGCCGTGGGCCCTCCGCGAGGCGGACTACCCGCACGTGTGGCGGGCGACCAACAGCCTCAACCTGAAGCCCGAGGTGCAACCGGACGGCCGGGAGCGCTGGCTCGGAAAGCGCCCCCGGCTGCCCTTCGACGCCGGCAGGGCGTTCTTCACCGGTGGACCCGGTGACCAGCTCGGTGCGCACGAGGTGGTGCTCCGGCAGGCCGCGCTGGCGGCGCACGAGGCCGGCCTGACCGACGTATTCATGCTGGCGTGCGGAAAGGCCGTCAGCGTCGACCCGAGTGCGTTGTCGGACGTCGCCGAGGACTACGACGTCACGCTCTGGCGGGTTCTTGAGGAGGGGGCCCTCACCGAGGACGTCAGCGAACCGGGCAAGCGCCTCATCGCGCTGAAGCCGGACGCCGGTGCCGGATACCTGGAGGCCATCCGTCCCGACCGAGGCCAGATGCGGTACCGCGCCGGTGAGGACGGCTGGGAGCCGGTGCCCGCCGAGCAGATCCCGGACGCGCGGCTCTGGAACGACGGTATGCCGAGCGGGCTCCGGGCCGCCATGGAGGAGACGGCGCAGTGGATGCGGGCGCTGGAGGAGGAAGAGGCGCAGGAAGGGGTGCCCACCGGCCCCTGGGCCATGTTGCGCCCGGACGCGGACCAGCGGACGCGCCGGCTGTTCCAGCGGGCGCAGCGCGAGCGGCAGCGTGAGGCGGCGCGAGCCGGGTGGGAGGAGCGGCGCGCGCGTCGTGCTTGGACGGCGTACGGGGAGCAGCTGACCGAACAGCACGTCGCGGACGGCCGCATCGGGGAGTTGCTGGCCTCGCGGGGTGAAGCGGCGGTGCGGGTGCCCCGGTTCACCGTGGCGGCGCTGGGTCCGGTGTACCGCGACCCGCGGTACACGGAGCTGGCCCGGGCGTACGAGTCGGCGTTGGCGCGGGCCGCGCGTACGGTGCCCGCCGCACATGAGGTGGCGCTCTGGGCGAAGGGAGAGCTGCTGGACAAGATGAACGCCGTGCTGGGCGGTGACCTGACGGAGGCCGACCTCTTCGAGCCGGGGGTGGACGACTTCGAGGCGTTCCCCGCCGCCGTGGCGCGTCACGGGCAGACCCTGATGCGGCTGGTGTGGGACGTGCCGGGCTTCGTCCATGCCGAGGTGTCGCAGGCGTTGCTGGACCGGGGGTTCCTCCTCGGGGAGAACAACGTTTTCTGGAACCTGGTCTTCCGGGTCTTCGAGGAGCTCGACCCGACGCCGGAGCAGTGGGACGCGTTCCTCGTGGCGACGATGGGCCTGATGGGCCCGGAGGCGCACCGGCCCAGCCTGCTGCAACTCGTGCGGTTCTCGGGATACCGCGGTTTCGGGCCGGTGACCGGGGTCGGCGAGGGCATGCCGTCCGACAAGGGCGTGCCGGGAGGCGAGGCGGCCTCGCTGTACGAGTGGGCGCCGACCCGGCTGCACGGCGTCGATCTCGCGCGCTTCGCCTCTGAGGTGGGCCTCGACGTCGTGCCGCCGCACCTGAGGCTGCTCGGTGTGGAGCGCCCGCAGTGGGACGACGCCGTTCGGGCCGCCGCGGACCAGGGACTGTCGGTCTCGCACGTGGCGGCGCTGACCAGCGACGACGTGATGAGCGACGAGCTGGACGAGGACGACCCCCTGACCGGTTTCCGGCAGGAGCTGGCGTACGCGGCGGCGGATCGCCTCCCTGTCTTCGAGGGCCCCACCTGGCGTGCGCTGACCGTCCCGCGGCGCAGGATGAACCGGTGGGCCGTCGGTTCACGGTGGCCCGACTCCGGCTACCCGGACATGTACGGATCCCCGCAGGAGGCCATGGACAGCCTCAAGCCGGGCCGTCCGGACTCCGTGGTGGCGATGGTCCGCATCCCGCCGGGTCCTGCCGTCCGGGACGGGCGCGGTCTGGGGATCGGGCTGCGCGGGCTGCCGGAGGCCGCGTTGCGCTTCACCGAGATCCGTGAGGTGCCGGGCTCCGGGGTGGAGGTGACGCTGGAGCAGGAATCGGGGGCGGCGGAGGCCTGGGGCGTACCCGGCGGCTGGACCAGGTCGCACCGCCTGCTCGACGAGGACGGCCGTCCCTTCGTCACCGCGTACTTCTCCGACAAGGACTGGGGGGTGCGCAAGGACACCTACCGGGCCCTGCCGTACTCGGAGGATGGCCGGCGGTGGACGACCTCGACGCAGGGTGGGAGGAAGCGCTTCTACAGCGCCGACTTCGACATGCCGTTCGAGGAGGAGCACCGGCTCTTCGAGGCCGGGCACGGCGGCCGGATGGGCAGCGCGGAGAACAGGCGTGCCCAGATCATGAAGTCGGCCCGGCAGGCGGCCGCGAAGGACGTCCAAGAGATCGTCGTCATGGACTGCGACGACGACCCGGGGTTCCAGTCCGTCGCGGACGCCACGCACGTGACGATCCACGTGACGGGAGGGCGGTACGCACCGGCCCCGGAGACGGAGCCGGGGACCGTGGGCCTGCACCACCTGCTGGAGGACGCGGACGGACGGCCGACCTCCGTCCACACCTACCGCTCCGGCAAGCCCATGCAGGTGACCCCGGACCCGGACGAGCCGCAGCAGTGGGTCGAGCGCAGCCCCGAGGAGTACCCCCACGCGCGCTACGTCAACTCCGGCAACCCCTCGGCCCCCGACGACCTGGCGCACCGGCCGGAGGCCGCCTCGGACCGCCGGCTCCGGTTCGAGGCGGCGGACGACTCCGGGCACGGCACGACGCGTTCCGGCAGGGTGCGCCGTCCTTCGCCCGCTCCCTTGCGGGGGGCGGACCTGTCCGAGGAGGAGTCCGACGGGTCCGGCGGCGAATCCGAGACGTCCAGCGACTCCGAGGTGTCCACCGACTCCGAGGCACCGGCGCCCGGCGCGCGACGGAGGAGGGCCAACGCCCCGGCCATGACGGGTGACGCCCGCACGCCGCTCTACCCGGACTTCTACGCCGCCCCCGAGTTCGCCGATCTCTCCCAAGGCTATGAGAACGCCTTCGGCGAGCTGCTGGGCCGGACCCGCACGGCCGCCACCGGAGCGCGGTGGCTCGTCAGGACCCTCCACGACCACCTGACCAAGCACCACGGCTCGACGGAGGACGCGGCCACCGCGTTCGGCCTGCCGGCCCAGCAGGGCAGGTCGGCCGCCGAGGTGCTGGCGGAGCTGTTCCGCGCGGACCCGTCCGCCGACATGGTGTCGCGGCTCGTGCGCGCCTTCGAGACCGCCGCCTATGCCCACACCGCCTCGCCCCGCACGCTGTCCCGCCTGTGGCAGGACCAGCCGGAGCTGAACAAGCACCACCTACCGACGGACGCGCCGGTCGAGCAGCCCTGGACCGACGCGGAGCACGCGGAGCTGACCGGACGGCGCGGCCTGCTGCTCGGCGACGGCCCGGACGCGCACACCGAGCGGCAGTTGCAGATCGCCCGGGCACTCGGCGCCACCGAGCGGGAACTGCGCCTCGCCCGCGACGCGATGCTGGTCCGCAACCTCCACGGCAGGGCCGGGAACGGGAGCCAGGACGAGAGGGCCGGCCGGAAGCTCCACTCGGCCTACGAGGTCCTGCGGGCGGCGCATGCCGCGGGCGTGAGCGACGACATCGACCGGGACCCGTCGGTCGTCGATGCGGCCGGGTTCCACGCCGGGCTAAACGCGGTGTACGCGCCCCAGGAGCACCGGGCGTACGCGACGCTCGACGCGGAGACGCAGGACCACCTCGATCTGCCCCACCGGGTGATGTACCAGCGGGAGGCGTGGAAGGACCCCGAGGACCTCTGGGAGGACCCGGCGCAGGAACGGCGGCGACGCGAGGCGTACCTGCGGTGGCTCGCGCTGCACGGCGCTCAGGGCATGCTCCGGGACACCCTCTCGGCCGAGAACATGGACGCGCTCCTCGGCGTGCGCGGGAACCGTCCGCTGCTCGACCCGCGCCACGCCCAGGACGACCCTCGGTCGCGGGAACTGCTGCGGAAGCGGCTCGACGAGCTGGTTCGCGAGGTGCATGCCGCCCCCGACGAGCGCTCCTACCCGCAACTCCTGCTGCGCGACCCGCAGTTCGGCCGGCTCGTCACCTCGGGCGGGAGTCTGGCGGAGCTGCGGGACCGCGCGGCCGAGCTGGCACCGCACATGGGTCCGAGGATCCGTTCCTACCTGTCGATGCTGACCGAGTCCCTGGCGAAGCTGCCGATCAGCCCATGGGAGTTCCGGACCGAAGACGTACCGGGGCCGCTGCGCGGTGACCGGACCCCGGTCCCGGGCAGCACGATCACCGATTCCGCGCCGGCGGCCGGAACGGTGAGCCGGGAGTCGGCGCTTGCCGACCTGCGCCCGTCCGCCGGGACGCACCCCCGCCTGGTCGAGGTCCTGGGCACCACCGGGCGGGACATCTCGCCGTTCGAGGACCACGCGCAGGACGGGACACTGCTCCACGCCCGGGAACGCACCCTGAGCGTGCGGGAGGTGCGCTTCGGGGTGCACCTGCGGGGCGGCCGGGCGTACGAGCACGTGGTCGCGGAGGAGGAGCTGCGCCCGCTCTCCGACGTGGTCTGGGAGCGGGAGACGCCCATCCGGACGGTCGCGGACCCGGACACGAACGCGGTGTTCCTGTACGCCGGCCACCACACCCATGACTGGTGGTGGAAGGACTGGCGGTCCAAGGACGCCCTCTTCCGGCAGGCCGGGCACCACCGGCTGGCCGACCAACAGGCCCGGCCCGCCGGCCCGCGGGTGCCCACCCCCTGGGCCGGGGACCCGCACGGCACGCTCGTGGTCTCCACGCACAGCGACGGGCGTCACTTCCGCTGGGGCTCCCAGGTCCTGGACGGTGCGGGACTGGGCCTCGTGCTGCGGCAGGAGATGGCGTACGCGGGTACCACCGGGCGGTGGCGGCGATTGGCGGTCATCTCGTGCGCGGCGGCGGCCGAGCGGGCCGACGGCCGCGCGACACTGGCCCAGACGCTCGCCGACCACGCGCGCATCGAGACCGGTGCTCCGAACGTCCCGGCCCTCTTCCTGGACGAGGAGAACCCGCTGGGCCTCCTCCCCACACCCGGCGGACCGGAGCCGGCTCTGCGGAGCATGCGGCCCCGGGACCGCGCCGTCATCGACGCCGAACTGCGTCGCGCGCTGCGCCGCACCGCGGAGTGGACGCCGCTGGTGCGCGAGCTGTACGGCACACCGGAGTTCCAGACGGCGGCCGAGACCTACGAGCAGGCCCTCAAGGAGGCGCTGGCGCAGCGGCCCGCCGTGCGGGGTACCGCCGGGCGGGCGCTGCTGGCGGCGGTCACCGAGTCGGGCGACGCCGGATGGCGGTTCGCGGTCGCGTCCGCACTGGAGCTCGCCGGCGACGCGAGCCCGGAGGCTGTGTGGGCCGAGGCGGCACGCTGGGCGGCGTCGGACTCGGGCCACGGCGTCGAGGACCTGCTGCGCGTCTTCGCGACGGCCGTCACCCACCCCGAGCGGCTGCCCCGGGACACCTCGGCGCAGGACTCGCCGGCACACCGGGCATGGCTGCGAGAGCGCGGCATCCCGGGCGGCAACGCGGAGGCGCCGCTGGTGACCACCCTGCTCGCCAAGCACCGGGAGCTGACGGAGGCGAGCGACGCGGACCAGTGGCGCTTCCTGGAGGCCGCCGTCGCCGGTCTGCCGGGCGGCCTCCACCAGAAGCTGCGCGCCGCGCAGGACCAACTGGGGGACCTGGCCGGCTACTCCGACGTGCGGTACCGGGCGGCGACCACCGCAGACGCCGTCGGGCTGTACCTCGGCGCGGACGAGCTGTTCCGGCCGCTGGAGTCGGCGACGGGCGCGGACCTCACCAAGCGGCTGCGTCTGCCGCACGAGGTGGCGTACGAGAGCGACCCGCGGGTGGCGGCCGAGGCCGCGGCCCTGACCGCGCGGCAGCGGGGCGGGCTCAGCGCCGCCCACGCCGTGGCCCTGCACCGCGTCGACGCGCTTGCGGACGTGGGCGCGGCCGACCCGCTCGACCTGGGCATGTCCGCGGAGGCGCTGAGCCTGCTGCCCCCCGTCGACGACACGGTGTGGATACCGGCGCTGCTGCCGGGCCGGCCCGAGGACGCGCTGCACGAGATCGCGGTGCCGGAGTACCAGCAGGCGTGGCGGGACCGTGCGGCGGCGGTCGCGGCGCTGCGGCAGATGTGGGCGGAGGAGAGCACCGCCGACACCCCGTCGCAGCAGCCCCACGGTCAGGGCCGGACCGAAGCCGCCCCCGGGAAGAAGCCGCTGGTACCCGCACCGGAACGCCTGTCGAACTACCACAAGACCATGGCGGGCGGGGAAAACGACGCCCTGAAGGTGAAGAAGGCCACCGGCGTGCTGGCGCTGGAGGGCAGGGAGCCCCAGGCGGGTGCACGGCAGTACGAGCAGACGTCCGCCGACTTCGAGGAGGCCACGGGCAACGCCGCAGGCGGGCGCCCCGTCAAGGGCGGCAAGTTCGCCAACCTCTTCGGGAAGGACGCCCAGGGCAAGAGCTTCGCGGTCCTGATGGAGAACTACCGCGCCAAGGAGACCGCGCACCCCTACACGGCCAGCGAGGCGTTCCTGCACCAGTGGGCCGCCCACCAGAAGAGCGACGGCCTCAGCGACAAGAAGGCCGGGCAGGAACTCGGCAAGGCGTTCCGTCCGGACGACGTCCCCGACAGGCTGCCCGACCACTTCTACCGGCAGAACATCTCCGGTGACGCGGCCAAGGCCGCGCTGAAGGACGTCCTGGGCGACAGGAACCGCCTCGACTTCGACGCCCGCGACACCGGTGACGCCGCGGTGAGGAAGATCCTCGCCACCGACAACGGCAAGAGCACCGCCAACATCGTCCGCACCTTCAACGACCTCAAGGGAGGCGAGGACGGCGGTGGCGGGGTGCGGATCACCACCGGTTCCGTCATCAGGGACGACAACGGCAACCTCCACCTGCGCCTCGACACCGGGCCGAAGACGCCCGACACCGGGCCGAAGACGCCCGACACCGGCAAGGAGCGCTTCCCGGTGCTGCTGAAGGTGCCGCGGTCCACGGCCCCCCAGGTGCCCGGCACACAGCGGGTCCGCTACCCGGTCGAGACGATCCTGCCGGTGGCCGGGCGCGAGGACGGCGACGGGTTCACCCAGCTGTCACTGACCGAGTCCGAGCCGGTGGTGCCCTCACCGCGCACGCTGGCCCCGGCCACCGTGCCGCACGGCCTCGCCCCCCGGACCGGAGCGATGCCGCGGGACGTCCGCAACTCGCAGAACGGCTCCTGGGTCGGCATGTCCTTCTTCGACGAGCGCGACCACGCGCGATGGGCGCCCACGCTGGCCCAAATGCCGCAGATCAAGGAGTTCACGGCCCTCGACAGCGTGCTGAACGGCTCCCTCACCGCCTCCAGGTGGGAGATGCCGACGGCAGGCGGCCGCTCGTCCTACGGGGGTGGCCACGGTCTGCCGAGCGAGCGGGACCTGAGCGCCTTCGCCGAGGAGACCCGCGCCCGCGGCTTCCAGCGGATGACGCTCCTCTCGTGCACCACGCCCGGCCAGGCGGTGCTGAGCGCGCACCGGCTGCGGAAGCTTGTCGCCCGCACCGGCCTGTGGGTCGACTACGTCCACGGTCGGGTCTCGTTGGTCAACGGCGGCGTCATCCTGGACGTCGGGGCCTCCTTCGTGTCCCTCCGTCCGGGCGATCAGGCCCCGACCGTGACGCCCGTCAGGTGGCTCGGCCGCTCCCCGCAGCCGCCGCGCTACCCCGCGCCCGAGGACTGGAACGGCCCCGCGGACGACGAGGGCGACACCGACGTCCCACGCTTCCCCACCCTCGTGGACGACGCCCGGAAGGCCGCCCCGGACTACGAGACGGCCATGGGACACGCGCTGTCCGTCGGCCCCCGGCTCGGGCAGGAGGTGCGGGCCACCGTCGAGAACCTGCACGGAAAGCTGACCGGCATTCTCGGCAGGTCCGACGCCGACGCGGCGTTCCTGGCGCCCGGCACGGACCCGTCCACCGGCATGACGCACCTGCTCGGGCCGGACGTCCGGCTCGACGAAGCGGTGCAGGCCCTGGCGCGGGCCACCGAGTTCGCCGCCGGCGACCAGCGGGTCCGTGCCGCAGGACTCCACCTCCCGCCCAGGCCGGCCCCGCGCCCCCACGACGCCGCCACCGCCACGTACCTGGAGAACCAGCTCGGGCACCGGCTGTCCGGCAAGGGCCGTGCCGTGCACATCGGGTGGCTGCTGGCCGCACAGCGCGAGCTGGCCGTCCCCGACGCACAGCCTCTCGCGCTGCGCGAGGCCCTGATCGCCACGGAACTGACGGCACCGGACGGCCACTCCTTCGCCGAGGCGCTTGCCGAGACCCAGCGGGCCGGCGCCTGGGAGCCCGCGGTCGAACCCGCCGTGGAAGACGTCTCCGCCGACCGTCTCCTGCCCTGGGCCGACGGTTACTTCAACGTCCTGGGACGGCTCGGCGAGGCCCCCCGTATGACGCAGGACGAGAAGGAAGACCTCGTTACCGAACTGTGGGAGTACCCGCACCGCCAGGCGTACACGGCGCTGGCCGCCCAGCGGGGCCTGGAGGAGGTCGCCGACGACGCGACCGCGGTACGGCGCTGGCTCGACTGGCACCACGCCCCCGGCATACCGGAGTACAACCTGCGCCCCTCGCATCTGGTGGCCCTGAACCTGCTGGAGGGCGACGGGAAGCTCGACCCCGTCGACGCGGAGATGGCCGCGGAGGCGCTGGAGCTTCTCCCGGGCTGGCACGGCCCGTACCGGCAGGGCCTGCGGATGCTCCGGCCCCCGCGCACCAGGCAGCAGTTCTCGCTGTCCGGGCTGGAGACCGGCACCGCGGACCGGGAGGCCGCCGTGCACCGGGCCACCGGGTACGCGAAGGCGAAGAAGCCGGGTGCGTCCGTCCTGGTGGACGTCGCGGAGGCGCACGGCGCACGCAACGACCCGTTCGTCGTGGACCGCCTGACCTACCCGCGCCGTGCCGGTTTCGTGGCGCGGGACGTCAGGTATGCCGTGGACGGGTCGAGCGGGACGCCGTTCTGGCACGTGCTGGCCGACGAGGTCCTCGAACCGCTCGCCGCGGACGGGTGGGACCGCCCGATCATCACCCGCGACCTGACCGCCCCGGATGGCAAGTGGCTCGTCGCGACCAGCCTCACCTCCCTGGACTCGCTGACAAACGGTGACCGCGTGTGGCGGGAGGCGGCATCCGGCAGGTCCGTCTCGCGCTACGACGCGGAGACCGACACGGAGGAGAAGGACGCCCAGCGCCTCGCCACCGGCCACCGGCGCACGCTGCGCGTCATGCACGGCAACGACGAGTTCCTGATCGTGCCCTCGCGCCACGGCCACATCTTCGTCACCGGCAGGGACGACGGCCACCACCTGCGGCGGCTGCTCCCGGAGTACGGCTTCGCCCTGGACACCCAGCTGTTGCTGGTCTCCTGCCAGGCGGCGCGCCCGCGGGGGGCCGGCGTGCCACTGCGGGCGCGGGAGGAGGCCGACGCGAGCCTGCGCGTCACGCTCGGCTCGTCGACGATGATCGGCCCGACGACGGACCGCGGGAAGCCGGCGCGGCTGGTGCTCTTCCGCGACGACGAGGAGCCGAACCCGGAGCTGCTCACCTTCGAGCCCCGGGACGGCGCCACGCCGCTCCAGCGGTTCCCCGCCCGGCGGCGTGGTCAGACATCACCGGACCCGGTGGCGCAGGCGTGGTGGCACGGCCGTCGGCCGGGCGTGCTGCTTCCCAAGGACGCGGGCACCGCGCCGACCGACACCCTGCACGAGGTGTGGGTCCCCGGCTCCCACGAGGTGAGGCTGGACCGACAGACCGCGCCCCCGAGCGAGCCCGTCACGTTCAGCGGCACGCCGGACCACGCGGTGCTGTACCACGTGGTCGGCACCCTGGTGCACAAGACGTCCGGTGCCCCCGGCGACAAGCACCGCGCCCAGTACGCCTGGGACCGGATGCTGGATGTCGTGCTGCGCCAGCTGGTGCGTGATCCGGCCACCGGTGGGGTCTACGAGTACGTGAGGTTGAGTGACCCGGAGGCGGTCGTGGCGCCGTCGCCGGAGCCGTCCGAGGATCTGAAGGTCCGGGACATCGTGCGAGAGGGCAGCGACTGGTTCGGCTCCGGTTTCGGCGGGGCGTGGGGCGGCACGTCCTACTACACGCGGTCGGACCAGGACCTGCGTGCCGGGGCGCTCTCGCGGCTGCACCAGCTGTCCGAGTACACGGAGTTGAGTCGTGAGGCGGCGGGGCGCCGGCGGGGGGTTCAGCGCAAGCTGGCCATGCCCCAGGGGACGGCCTGGTTGGGCGGACACGGTGAGGCGGTGCCGCGCCGTGTGGTCGAGCAGTTCATGGAGAGGGCGGTGGACGAGCGCCGTCCGTCGGTCGCGCTGCTGCCGTGTTCCACGCAGGCGTCGCTGGTCGAGTCGGCGCCGTGGTTGCAGCGGATGGCCGACACCCACCATCTGGAGGTGTTCCGGCCCAAGGGCGAGACCGCGCTCGTACCTGGCGCGGATGAGGCCTCGGGCAGGCTCCGGGAGGGGGAGCGGGACCGGCTCTTCCTGGGCGAGGACGTCTACGGCCGGCCCATTCAGTGGGAGAGGTTCGCGCCGGGCGGCTCCGGCCCGGTTCCGGTCGACGCCCCGCTGGTCGAAGGTTCGGCGCCGCCCGCGTTCTACCCGGCGAAGGAGTTCTGGAACAGCCCCGGCGACGAGGCCACCGACGTCCCGCGCTTCCCCTCCCTCGTCGACGAGGCGCACGAGGCCGCCGCCGAGTACGAGCAGGCCATGGCTCGCGTGCTGTCGACCAGCTCCCGCCTGATCCAGGAGGTGCAGCGGGACATCGAGGCGCTGTACGACAGGCTCCGCCAGGCCCTGGGCAGCAAGACCGAGGCGCGTCGCGCGTTCCTGCAACCGGGCGTCGAGCCGCGCGGCGGCATGGCTCATCTCCTGGGGGATTACGTCCAACTCCGCGTCGCCCTCGAGGCGCTGGAGCGCGCCGCCGAGATGGCCGCGTCCAGCCCCGTGGTGCGGCGTGCGGGCCTCCGGCTGCCGCCCAGGCCCGCCGAGCAGCCGTACGACGCGGCGACGGCCCAGCGTCTGCGTGCCCTCGGCCATCGCCTCACCGGTGACGGCCCGCCGGTCGCCGTCGGCCGGCTGCTGGACGTGCACCGCGCGCTGAATGCCCCCGACGGCGACCTGCTCGCCCTCCGGGACGCCGCGGTCGTCGGGCAGGTGCAGGCGGGGCGTTCACTGGGCGAAGCG
Organism: Streptomyces sp. NPDC101393; assembly: GCF_044767385.1. Taxonomy (NCBI): domain Bacteria; kingdom Bacillati; phylum Actinomycetota; class Actinomycetes; order Kitasatosporales; family Streptomycetaceae; genus Streptomyces; species Streptomyces sp. NPDC101393. The sequence continues at coordinate 515,118 of NZ_JBIWNU010000005.1, forward strand.
CTGGACGCCGCCCAGCAGGCCGGTGTCCAGGAGAAGGACGTCGAACCCACCGTCAGGCACACCTCCGCCGACCGCTTCCTCCCCTGGGCCGACGGTTACTTCGACGCCCGCGGACTCATCACCTCGGGGCGGTTGCCGGCCGGGTCGACGCTTCCCGAGGACGTCCGCACCCTGTGGGAGCTTCCCCACCACCGGGCCTACGTCGCGGACGCCACCCGGCGAGGCGGCCGGCCCGCCATGTTCGACCCGGTCGCGTACGAGCGCTGGCTGGACTGGCACCACGCCCAGCAGACCCTGGACGAGAACCTGCGCCCCGCGCACCTGACGGCCTTGGAACGGCTGGAGAACGTCCCGGTGGCGGAGCTGCACCCGGCCGACGCGGAGATGGCGGCGGAGGCGCTGGAGCTTCTCCCGGGCTGGCACGGCCCGTACCGGCAGGGGCTGCGGATGCTCCGGCTCCCGCGCATCACGCAGGGGTTCTCCCTGTCCGGGCTGGACTCCGGCACCGCGGACCGGGAGGCCGCCGCGCGCGAGGCCATCGGGCACGCGGATGCGGCGGAGCCGGGTGTGTCCGTCCTGGTGGACGTCGCGGAGGCGCACGGCGCACGCAACGACCCGTACGTCGCGGACCGCCTGACCTACCCGCGCCGTGCCGACCTCGTGGCGCGGGACGTCCGGTCGGCCGTGGACGCCACGACCGGCCGCCGGTTCTGGCACGTGCTGGCCGACGAGGTCCTTCAACCGCTCGCGACGCAGGGCTGGAACCGTCCGATCGTCACCCGGCACCTGGTCGACGCCGGCGGCCGGTGGATCGTGGTGTTCAGCATGGGCGCGGGCGACGTGCCGGCCCAGCGCGGCCTGGCGTGGGCGGAGGCGGGAGCCGCGGAGTTCGTCTGGCACGGGGACCAGGTGGGCGACGCCACCGAGGGCCCGGTCCAGGCCATGCCCGCCCACGGCCGACGGGCCATGCGGATCGGCCACGGCAACGCCGACATCCTGGAAGTGTCCTCGCGCCACGGCCGCATCTTCGTCACCGGCCGGGACGACGGCCACCACCTGCGGCGGCTGCTCCCCGCCCACGGCTTCGGGCTGGACACCCTGGTGCAACTGGCCTCCTGCGAGGGGGCGAAGCGGCGGGGTGACGACGTACCGGTGCGCGCGCAGGAGGAGGCCGACGGCAGCCTGCGGGTCACGCTCGGCGCTCCGGTGCTGATGCGCGCGCTCGGCGGGGACCAGGCAGGGAACACCGGCCTGGTGCTGGTGCGCGACTCCGAGGAGCCGGACCCGCGGCTGTTCACCTACGAACCCGGTGACGAGGGCACCGCATGGGAACGGTCCCGTGCCGCCCGTCGCCGTTGGCTGGGCCGCCCGGAGACCGCGGAGGCATGGTGGGCCGGCCGACTGCCGGGCGTGCTGCGCCCGGAGGACGCGGGCACCGCGCCGACCGACACCCTGCACGAGGTGTGGGCCCCCGGTTCCCACGAGGTGACGCTGGACGCCCGCGCCGCGCACGCCGCCCTGCGGAGCCCGGCCGACGGCGGTGTGCAGGACCACGCGGTGCTGTACCACGTGGCGCGCACCTCGGTGCACCGGGCGTCGGGCAAGCCCGGCGAGCACCGGGCCCGGTGGGCCGAGGACCGGATGCTGGATGTCGTGCTGCGCCAGGTGCGCCGCGACCCGGACACCGGCCAGGTCTACGAGTACGTGCGGCTGAGCGACCCGGAGGCGGTCGCGGCGCCGAGTCCCGGCCCGTCCGAGGGCTTGGAGGCCCGGGACATCACGAGGGAGGGCAGCGACTGGTTCGGCTCCGGTTTCGGCGGGGCGTGGGGCGGCACGTCCTTCTACACGCGGTCGGACCAGGACCTGCGTGCCGGGGTTCTCTCGCGGCTGCACCGGCTCTCCGCGTACACGGAGTTGAGCCGTGACGCGGCGGGGCGCCGGTGGGGGGTTCAGCGAGAGCTGGCCATGCCCCAGGGGACGGCCTGGCTGGGCGCTCACGGCTCGGTGCCGTGGCGCGTGGTGGAGGAGTTCATGGAGCGTGCGGCGCGCAAGGGCCGTACGTCGGTGGCCCTGCTTCCGTGCTTCGAGCCGGTGTCGCTGGGCGAGTCGGCGCCGCGGGTGCAGCGGATGTCCGACACGTACCGGCTGACGGTGTTCCGGGCCAAGGGCGACACCGCGGTCGTGCCCGGTGACGAGGACGCCTCGGGTGGGGCCCACAAGGGCGAGCCGGACCGGCTCTTCCTGGGCGAGGACGTCTACGGCCGGCCCATTCAGTGGGAGAGGTTCGCGCCGGGCGGCTCCGGCCCGGTTCCGGTCGACGCCCCGCTTGCCGAGGGCTCGGCGCCGCCCGCGTACTACCCGGCGAAGGAGTACTGGAACAGCCCCGGCGCCGCCGGGTCGCAGGAGCCGGGCAGCCGCTCCACCGGCGCGGACGATGTCCTCACGCCGCGCTTCCCGACGCTCCACGGCTCCGCGCACTACGAAGACCTGAGCCAGGACTTCGAGCGCACCCTGGGCAGGGTGCTGGCCCAGGACCGCGACGTTTTCAGGGAGGTGGCGGACACCCTTTCCGCGCTGCACAGCTGGTACGCCGACGAGTTCGAGGAGATGGCGGGGCCCAAGAGGGAGATCAAGGGCGGCGGCTCCACCGCGGCGGCAGCCCGCTTCTTCGCCGACCCCCGGGTCCGCGTCCCCGCGAGGGAGCAGTACCTCGACCTCATCGACCCGGACTCCTCCCTCGGGCTCACCGAGCGAATGCAGGCCCTGATCAGGGCCGCCTACAGCAACCCGAAGTATCCGGACGCCCTGGCCAGACTCTGGGACCGCAAGCCGGAGCTGCGGCCGGAGGGCATGCCGGACCGGCCCACCGCGGAGATGCCGTACCCGCGCCTGCCCAGGCCCAGGAACGAGGACGAGGCACGGCAGCGGGACGCGTTGCTCCGGCAGCGGGACGAGTGGGACCGCCAGCGGGTGGAGTGGGGCCGGGAGTACGGGGTCCAGCTCTCCGCGCACGGACACGCCCACACGGCCGAGTGGCTGCTCCGACTGCGTGCCGTGCTGCCGGTGCACGACGGCAACCCGTGGACGTTCTTCGAGGCGGTGCTCGGGTGTGAGCTGCTCCACCACAGCCTGGCCGAACTCATGGTCGCGGCGGCGAACGCCAAGGTGCCGGGCGTGCCGACCGCACCGATGGACGCCGCACGCCTGCACACCTGGGTGCTGGGGAACCTCGACCCGCGCCGACTGGCCGTCACCGACGCACTCCACGAGGAGTTCGGACCCGGCACGGACGCGTGGGACGACCTGCGGCTGCCGCACGAGAGGTGGTACGCGGAGAAGGCGGGCCGACTCGCCCCCGCGGTGCTGCGGAAGGCCGGGGACATCGCGAAGCTGCTCGGCCTGCCCGGCACGCCCGCGCACACCACCGGCGCGTCCCTGACCGGCCCGGAGTGGCGGGAGCGGCGGGCGGCCCGGCTGGACCACCTGCGCGAACACGGCGGCGCCTGGCCGCTGGACAACCTCATGCCCGGGCACGTGCTGGGGCACTACCTGGCGACCGGCCCCGACCACCTGCTGCTGCGGGCACGTCTGGCCCACCCGGCCGTCCCCGGCCGGCCCGACCCGGCCGTGCCCGAGCTGCAGCGCATCGCCCGCGACCTCGTCCGCGAGGCGTACGCCGGCAAGGGCGCCCACCAGTACCCGCTTCTGCTCCAGGGCAACCCGTCGTTCGCCGACCTGATCCGCGACTTCCACGAGGAGTCGCAGCAGGGCCGGCGAACGGGGGTGCAACGCGAGCGGCAACTCACCCGTCTGGAGGCCCGTGCCGACGCCGTCATCGCGGACATCGCAGCCGACCTGACCGGCTACGCCGAGCTGGCCGTGGAGGCCGCCGCGATGGCGCCGAAGCGGCGCGGCTGGGTCGGCTGGTGGACCCAGGAGCCCGGCTCGCTGCGGAACCCGAGCACGTACAGCACCGTGGGCCTCTCGCGCCACGTCCGGCAATCCCCGCTGGACAAGGCGACGAGCTCCTGGTCCGCGGCGCTCGCCGACATGCCGGAGTCCGGGAAGATGCTGGACGGCCACCACGCCGTGCTGTGGCAGATGGAGGACTCCGAGTTCCACGACGTCGGCCCCACCGCGTTCCATCCGGCGAAGGGCTCCGTGCTCACCTCCCGCCCCGGCCGCCTGGAGATCCGCGACATCACCTCCTCGATGGATCTGCGCACCCGGCGGCGTTTCGCCGTCGTCACCCTCCGGTCCGTCGACGAGCAACCCTCCCGCCGCTGGGACGCCCTCCCCGCACCGATCACCGTCGAGGACCGCCGCCTGGGGCTGAGCTTCCTCGACGCCCGGGGACGCGCCGAAGTCGCGGAGGACTACCGCGACTTCGGCGACATGACGAAGTACCGGGTCTGGAACGTCGAGGGGGACGGCACGGTCAAGACCGCGAAGGTCCCGGAGCCGGAGGCACGCGAACTGCCCTGGAACGCGGCCGACGTCGGTCTGGTGGACGTGCGCACCACCGACTCCGGCGCCATGGTGGTGCCGACGCCCTACGGGCCGAAGAGCGAGAGCCCGTACCAGGTGGGGCGCGAGGCGCGGCGCTGGATGAGGGCCGCGGGGGTGCCGCAGGACCTGCCGATCGTCCTGCTCGGGGGCAGCCCCGGCGCGGAACGCCACGGGGCCGACGCGGTGGCGCAGAGCTTCGCCGACGGGAGTGGCCACCGGACCATCGGGTCCACGACGAACTCCTGGGTGCAGCCCGCGACGGGCTCGGCCGAGAAGAGGGCCAAGGACGCCGGGGTGACGCTCAAGGAAACGGAGCTGGTGCTGGAACGGCGGCACCCGCTCGCCCCCGAACCGCGACTGGCCGCCTTCGACCCCCGGGGCCGGGATACCCGTCTGCCGGTGTCTCCCTCGCCGGACCGCGACCAGGACCGGTTCGTCCACTACTACGGAGGCGGCGACAGGGCCAGGCTCAAGGACTGGATGGAGCGTGCCAAGACCTACGAGGGGCGTCTCAAGGAGGCGCTGAACGGCCCCGAGGCGCTGGCCGCCGCCCGGTACGCCGTGCGGCTCGCCACGGTCAAGGCGCCCAGCAGGTCGGCGTCCGTCTCCCAACTGGTGGCCGAGTTCTTCCGCACCGTCGCACCGGACCGGCGGATGAAGGACTTCGACCGCCTGCCGCTGTCCGCGGAGCCGCTGGCGCGGTGCAACGACCGCGGGATCCGCGCGCTGTCGGAGACCACCGAGCTGCCGGAGCTGCTGTTCCGCGAGTTCCGTGAGCTGGTCGGCGACGACATCGAGAAGCTCGAAGCCTGGCGGCTCGCGGTCTTCGCGGCCCTGCTCGGCCCGTACTCGCTGCACGACCTGCTCTCCGCGTCGCTCCGCGCGGACGTGGGCTTCGGCGGGCCGGCCGACGAGGCAGCCGTGTTCGGCTACGGAGCTCACCTGTACAACTGGGCGGACCGCTACCTCGACCCCGTCGGCAGGGACACCGGCCACTCCCCGGTCCACTACGCCACCCCGCAGGAGCTCCGCTACCTGGAGCGGGTCGCCTGGCTCAGCTCCGAGGTCACCGGGGGCCCGGCGGTGCCCAAGGGCATCCGGGAAGTCCTCACCGGCAGGAACAACGCCGACGAGGAACGGCTCGACGCCTTGGAGGACTGGCAGGAGCGTCACGGCGGCCACCCGCTCGACCACGCGCGGTCGGCGCATCTCACGGCGATGTACCTGGCCACCACACTCGACGCGAAGCTCTACGACGAGGTGGCCGAGAACGGGCAGCTCGACGCGACGGGCCTGGTGGACTTCCTCAGCGACCTGGTCGACAGCCGGCTGGATCGACGCGAGACCGGCTTCCCCTTGCTGCTGATGCGGGGCGAGGTGTTCCGGGAGACGGCCCGCAAGCTGCGCGGCGCGTACGCCGGGGGGCGGGCCCGGACCGCGGACATCAAGAGGTACGAGAAGCGGCTGCTCGACGAGGTCGACGCGCTCCGCGGGAAGAGGGCGCAGCGACTGCTCAACGAGGTCCACGAGCACCTGGGCATGCTCGCCGACGGCCTGCACCGGCTGCCTCCGTCCGGCGAGGACGCGTTCTTCTTCACGCACGAGCCCGGGGAACTGGACGGCGAGCGCGGCGACGCCGTGCCGGGTGGCGCGGAGCTGCTCTGGATGCCGCAGTTCCAGAAGGTCACGCTGGACCCGAGCGTGGTGGACATGGCGGTGCCGGTCGTTGGCGGTCGCCACCGGACCCTCAACCGTGTCCTGCGGTCGAGTGCCCCGGACATCTCCTTCGCGGCTCACCGCCCGGAGCGGGCGGAGGCGCTGTACCCCCGCGCGACGGCCTTCGAGGTCGTCCGACGGGTGGTCATGAGGGACGCGCACGGCCTGTACGAGCTGCGCGAGCTGCGCGAGACGCACACCATGCCGGAGGGCGCCGCCCCTCCGGTACGGCGTGCCACCGAGTCCGCCCCGGGCGACTCCACCGGCGACTCCCGCTTCGAGCACCTGGGGGACGAGCCGCTGCCCCGGCGTTCCGCCGGATCGACGGGCCGCCGGCAGGGGCCGAGGCCGCAGCCGCAGCCGAGGCCGCAGCGCCGCAGTACGCCGGGGCACGGGCCGGAGGCGGACGGGCCCGAGCGCGGGCAGGGACGCAGGCGTGCCTCGGGCCAGGAGCGGCCGGGACCGTCGCGCGGGCCGAGGGCCGAGGGACGGTCGGAGCCGTCGCGTGGATCGAGGACAGGGCAGCGGGGCCCGCGTGCGGCGCGGTTCGAGCAGTGGTCGCAGCAGTTCGGGTACGAGTACGGCCCGGGGCACGACGGGGGACCGGGGCCGTCGGGTCCGCAGGCGCAGCGGTTCGGGTCGGGACCGGAGGGGCCCGGCGAGGGGTTCGGCGCGGGCCAGGGCCCGTCGCAGCCGTACAGCTGGGCGTCCCAGCAGATGTACGACCGCATGCGGTGGAATCAGCAGACCCGGGAGTGGATCAGGTCCGGCCAGTGGCGTACCGAACGGCCGGGGGCCGGGCGCGGACCCGCGACCGGACCCGAGTTCTGGTACGCCTCGGGCGAGGAGCGATCGGGCAGGCCGGGGCCGAGCCGCGGCCGTATGCCGAGCCGGCCGTCCAGCCCCGAGCACAGCCCTGAGCCCGCCCCGAGGCGCCGACGTGCCGCGGGCCCCGAGTCCAGGGACGCCTCCGGGCCGCAGCGGACGTCGCAGCCGGATACGTCGCGGCCCGAGCCGCCACCGCGGTTCACCGACAGGCCCCTCTACGAGGAGCCGGAAAGCGGGACGGAAGGACCGTCGCCGTCGGTGCCCCGGCGCTCCAGCGAGTCCAGGGGACGTGCGCAGGAGCCGAGGCGGCCGGCGCAGCCGCAGCCGGAGCACCGGCCTGAGTCGAAGTCGGAGCCGAAGCGGTCGTCGGAGCCTGAGGCTGGGCGGTCGTCGGGGCCGGAGGTCGGGGAGTCGAGTGGGGAGCGTTCGGCGCGGGGGCCGGTGCCGGAGTCGTTGCCCCGGCGGCCGGCGCCGTATGGGTCGGTGTCTGAGGCGAAGTCTCAGCCGGAGCCCCGGCCTGAGTCGAAGCAGTCGTCGCAGCCGGAGTCGCGGAGGGCGTCCAAGGCGAAGTCGCAGCCTGAGTCGAAGTCGGAGTCGAAGCGGTCGTCGGAGCCTGAGGCTGGGCGGTCGGGGCCGGAGGTCGGGGAGTCGAGTTGGGAACGTTCGGCGCGGGGGCCGGTGCCGGAGTCGTTGCCCCGGCGGCCGGCGCCGTATGGGTCGGTGTCTGAGGCGAAGTCTCAGCCGGAGCCCCGGCCTG
>NZ_JBIWNU010000005.1:523024-708241 GCF_044767385.1 Streptomyces sp. NPDC101393
CTGAGTCGAAGTCGGAGTCGAAGCGGTCGTCGGAGCCTGAGGCTGGGCGGTCGTCGGGGCCGGAGGTCGGGGAGTCGAGTTGGGAGCGTTCGGCGCGGGGGCCGGTGCCGGAGTCGTTCCCCCGGCGGCCGGCGCCCTACGGGAATGTCGGCAGCTCAGGAACGGAGCCCGTGGAGTCGCGGTCGCAGCCGAAGCCGGCGCAGCCCGAGCCGGAACCGTCGGACTCGGAGCCGGAGCGGCCCACTGTGGAGGAGATCCCGGCGAGGACTGAGCCGTGGGAACAGCGTCCGTACGCGGAGCCGGACGGGTCCCGGTCGGAGTCGTCCGAGCCGGAGTCGTCGGAGTCGGAGCAGTCCGAACCCGAGGACGTCACGATCGTGGAGATCGAGCCTCGGTCGGAGCGGGAGCTGCCCACTCAGCAGGTGCGCGTGTCGAAGGACGAGTTGCGACAGTCGACGACCCCGCAGCGGCAGTCGACGCGTAAGGCGACGGGTTGGTCCCTCTTCGGGGGGTCCAGGAGCGTGGAGAAGGGGAAGGGCTCCGCATCGAGGAAGTCGGAGCCTGTGTTGGTGCGGAAGAAGGCGAAGCCGTCCGGGAAGGGGCAGAAGCCCGCGCCGAAGAAGACGAGCGAATCCGGGTCGAAGTCCAGGCCGATGACGCAGCCGCAACCGCGGCCCCAGACCGAGCCGCAGCCGGAGCGGGTGGAGTTCCGGAGCCCGAAGACCGAGCCGGAGTCGGTGCGGGTGGAGGTCCGGAGTCCGCGGCCTCAGTACAGGGCGGAGCCGGAGCCTCGGTACTGGGCGGAGCCGCAACCGGAGTCCCGGCACAGGCCGCAACCGGAGCCGGAGCCCCGGTACAGGCCGGAGCCGCAGCGGGAGGAGTTCCGCAGGCCGCAAGCAACACGACCGCAGGACCGGCGCGACAGCACGCACTCCGAGGAGCTGTCCAACCACCACTTCCGGGGCTCCGACGGGGTGCATCAGACGATGGCCCGCTTCAGCAACCAGGACATCAAGCGGCGCCTGGATCCGTACCGCCGACTCGGACACGTGCAGTTCTACGTCCAGTGGGAGCGACGCCGGAGTGACGGTCAGCTGGTCGGCAGGGTCTACGAGTTGCCTCAGGTGCTGACCGGCCTGCAGCGGGTCGTCTATGCCGGGCGCGGCCCGGCGCCGTCCCTCAACACCGATGTGCGACGGATGGCCGACTACCTGCCCATGGAGAGGGCGCGCAGTCTGCTGATGCTGGAGAGCGGGGGGCAGCGGGCGCGGGCCCAGCATCTCGCGGAGCGCTTCGGGCTGGACACGGTGGGGTACGCCCTGGGTGACGTGGCGGCGACATCTGTGTCCCTACGCCCGCTGTACGACGGCCCTGGGCCCTTCATCCACCTGCGCGAAAGTTCCTCCGGCGAGCCGATGCCACTGCTCCTCGCCCATCACTACGAGGGCGGTCCGACCAGGGTGTTCCCCGGGGAACTCGTGGGCGAGATCGACGAGCGCCACTACCCCCACCCGGACGACTGGAACACCGACCACGGGGAGTACCGGTGAGGCGGCCCCCGCGTCAGGGGACGTTCCCGGCCGTGCAACCCTGCGGTTCCACGCCGCGTCCGGGACATCGGACCCTCCGGTCCTCCCCGGCACGGCGGGCGCCCGCGGCCTTACCCTGCCGGCCCCGGCCCCCGGCACCGACCACGCGGGCGCGCGTCGCGCGACGTGCCCCGGCCACCCCAGCACCCACGACGAAGCGCACCACAGAATGAGGGAAACGTGAGCAAGGTGACGGAGCAGAACGACGCCGCGGAGCAGGAGACGGCCGTGGACGCCGAGGAGTCGGCGGGCGGCGACGCCGCCGAGGCGATCGAGGGCGCCACGGAGAACATGCCGCCCGTCCCCGACTCGATCCGTGAGGCGGCCAAGCTGGCCCCCGACCACTGGCTCGGCATGGTCGACCCCACCTGGTCCGGTGAGGGCGCGCCCCCCGCTTGGGCCGTCGTCGGGCAGTGGCGTTCCGGGCTGGAGGGCGAGATCGCCGAGTGGCGGGACAACGAGGGCTACCGGCCCTCCCCGACGGCGCTCGGCTGGCCGGAGCCCGCGGACGCGGCGGACGCCGCCGTGCAGCTCGCGGCGACCGGCTACGGCCCCGGCGAGGACGTGACCACCGCCCTGGCCTCGCTGCCCGAGCTCGCTGTGTTCGTCACCGCCTCCGGTGAGCCCTTGACGGCTGCCGCCCCCGACGGGGAGACGCCGGTGATACCGGTGTTCACCTCGCCGGTGTACCTCCACATGTCGGGCCGGCTGGCCTTCGAGCTGATGTCGGTGGACGAGGTACTCGACCGGCTCCCCGAGGACCATCTGCTCTACCTCAACCCGTCCGCGCCGGTCAGCATGACGGTGGAGACCGAGGCGCTCCGCGAGGCGCTGGCGTCCGGGTACCCGGATGAGGACGCCGACGAGGACAAGCCCAGCTCCGGGATAAGCGTCGGTGGCGTCCCGGCCGAGCGGGTAACCGCCTCGGAGGAGCAGCCCGCGAAGAAGCGGGCCGCCCGCAAGACGACGAAGGCGAGCCCCCGGCGCACGGCCGAAGAGGGGGAAACGGCGCCCTCCGAGACTCTCTGAGCGGTGCCCGGGGCTCTGAGCTGCACCCACGGGCCGGTCGCGGACGAGAGCCGCGGCCGGCCCTGGGTGCCTGGCCGTGCTCGGCCGTCAGGGCGGATGGCACCCTTGAACCATGAACGATGCCGCTTCGGGGGCCACTCCCGCGCCCCGCCGTGCCCGTGTCCGTGCTCCCGAGCTCCTGGGGAAGGGCGGCTGGCTGAACACGGGTGGGAAAGCACTGAACCTCGCTGATTTGCGGGGCAAGTGCGTGGTGGTGGATTTCTGGACCTTCTGCTGTGTGAATTGCCTGCACGTCCTGGACGAGCTGCGGGAGCTGGAGGAGCGGCATCGCGACACCGTCGTGATCGTCGGGGTGCACTCGCCGAAGTTCGTTCACGAGGCCGAGCACCAGGCGGTCGTGGACGCCGTCGAGCGGTACGGCGTCGAGCACCCGGTGCTGGACGACCCGGAGCTGGCGACCTGGAAGCAGTACGCCGTGCGGGCCTGGCCGACGCTGGTGGTCATCGACCCCGAGGGCTATGTCGTCGCGCAGCACGCCGGCGAGGGCCATGCGCACGCCATCGAGAAGCTCGTCGAGGAGCTGGAGGCCGAGCACGCCGCCAAGGGGACGCTGCGCCGCGGCGACGGCCCGTACGTCCCGCCGGAGCCGGTCGCCACCGATCTGCGCTTCCCCGGCAAGGCGCTGCGGCTGTCGGGCGGCACCTTCCTCGTCTCGGACACCACCCGGCACCAGCTCGTGGAGCTGGCCGCGGACGGCGAGCAGGTGCTGCGCCGCATCGGCAGCGGTGAGCGCGGGCTCGGGCCGGACTCCTTCAACGAACCGCAGGGGCTGGCGCTGCTGCCCGGCGGCAAGGTCGCCGTGGCGGACACCGTCAACCACGCCATCCGGATCCTCGACCCGGAGACCGGCGCGCTGGAGACGGTGGCCGGGACCGGCAGGCAGTGGTGGCAGGGCTCCCCGACCTCGGGTCCGGCCCTGGAGGTGGACCTCTCCTCGCCGTGGGACCTCGCGTGGTGGCAGGACCGGCTGTGGATCGCGATGGCCGGCGTCCACCAGCTGTGGACGTACGACCCGGTCGGCCGGACGGTCGGGGTCGCGGCGGGCACGACCAACGAGGGCCTGGTGGACGGCCCGGCAGCGGAGGCCTGGTTCGCCCAGCCCTCCGGTCTCGCGGCGGCCGGCGACCGGCTGTGGGTCGCGGACTCGGAGACCAGCGCGGTCCGGTGGGTCGAACCGGCCGGGACGGGCGCGGGCTACGACGTGCACACCGCCGTCGGCACCGGCCTCTTCGACTTCGGGCACCGCGACGGCGGCGCCGGGCAGGCCCTGCTCCAGCACCCGCTGGGCGTCACCGCGCTGCCCGACGGCTCGGTCGCCGTCGCGGACACCTACAACCACGCGCTGCGCCGCTACGACCCCGCGACCGGCGAGGTGACGACGCTCGCCACCGACCTGCGCGAACCGTCGGCGGCGGTGCTGGCCGACGACGACATCGTGGTGGTGGAGTCGGCCCGGCACCGGCTGACCCGGCTGCGGCTCCCGGAGGAGGCGGTCCGCGTCGAGTCGGTGGCGCACCGCACCCAGCGCGCGGCCACCGAGGTGGCGCCGGGCGCGCTGCGGCTCGATGTCGTCTTCCAGGCGCCGACGGGCCAGAAGCTCGACACCCGCTACGGCCCGTCCACCCGGCTGCTGGTCAGCGCCACGCCGCCGGAGCTGCTCGCCGACGGCGCGGGCGCGGGCAGCGATCTCGCACGGGATCTGGTGCTGGCCGACGGGATCACCGAGGGCGTGCTGCACGTCTCGGCGATGGCCGCCTCCTGCGACGACGATCCGGAGATCGAGTACCCGGCCTGCCATGTGCACCAGCAGGACTGGGGCGTCCCGGTGCAGGTCGCCGCGGGCGGGGTGGCCCGGCTGGGCCTCGTCCTGGCGGGTCTGGACGAGACCCCGTAGGCCGCTGACGGCGGGGTTCTGCCCGCGCCGTCAGCTCAGTCTTCGGCGGGGTGCTGGGCCGCGACCTTGGCGCCGCTCAGGCTGGGGACCCAGTTGGTGACCTTGGTGGCGCCGACGGAGATGGTCTGGTCGCGATGCACGAAGTTGATCAGGGCCGGGCCCCGGCCTCGCGAGCTGGAGCTCGTGCCCATGAACTTGACCGACACCTTCGTCTTCGGACTGCCCTTGGCGGCCGCCGTGGCGGTCGGGATGATCGCGTACATCCGGCCGTTGGGCGGCACGTCGTTCTTGACGCTGTCGAACATGCCCGGTTCGCCCTGGAGCAGCGGCAGCGGCTTCTTGTCGTCGAAGCTGAGCCGCGGGGCGTTGTAGATGCGGCAGGTGCGCTTGGTGGTGTTCCGGAACTTCACCGTCACATAGCCGTCCGGGTTCCCCACCTGGCCGAACCGGAGGCTGTAGGGGCCCGGCGTGCAGGCGGGCACCTGATGCGAGGCCGTCCCCGCGCCCGCACCCGCGGCGGCCGCGCCACCCGCGAGCCTGCGCTTCTTGCTCTTGGAGGACGAGGAGGACGAGTGCTTCTTCGACTTCTTCGAGTGGCTGTTGCAGCCGGTCAGCGCGAGCGTGCCGCACAGCCCCAGGGCCAGTGCGGCATACGCGGCGGAGCGGCGGCGGGAGCGGCTTGCGGTCATCGGTGGGTCCCCCAGGGAAGTGCGGCGATCAGCGGAGCGGGCATGTCATGGCACGGACACGATATCCATAGGCGTCCGGAGTGCCGGGGCGGGTGCGGCCGGTGCGCCAGACCAGGGGCGGGCCGATCGGCGGCCGGCTGATCGGCCGCCGGGGTCAGTCCGGGCAACTGGGCAGCGCGATGTTCTCCAGCTGTTCCGGCCGGACCCGGATGCCCGGCATCCACGCCTGCCCGTCGCCGTGATCGACCCGGAACCACATGCTGCTGTGCCCGCCCGCCTCGTCCGTGACGGTGATGCCGTTGGCGATCCGGCAGACGGCGTGCAGCACCTCGCCGTGCCACACGTGTCCCGCGACGTTGGAACGGCGGTAGGGCACATACGGATCGCGCGCCAGCCCGAGCGCGCAGTCCTTGCCGCGGCTGTGCTGACAGGCCCGTTCGACGTTGTGGACGGTGATGCGGGCCGAGCCGGTGGCCGATGCCGTGCTCCGTGTGCCCCGCGCCGTGCCGCCGTCGGTCGCACCGCCGCCGGAACCGTCCGTGCCGGAGGAGAGCAGCGGGGGTAAGGCGAACGCGGCGGCGGCGAGGACGGCGGCGGTGCCCAGCCCGGCGAGGACCAGCCGCAGCCGGGAGCGCGCGGGCGGTGGGACGGGCGGTGGGACGGGCGCGCCCGCGTGCTCCGTCGCGGGTTCTGAGGGGGCGCGCTCCTCCCCGCCCGCCCTGTCCCCGGCGTCCTCCTCCGGCGCGGCCATCGGATCGCCCGCGTCCGCGGCCTCCTGGGCGCGGTGCAGCAGTCCGACGAGGGCGGGCAGCCGGTCCTCGCCGGTGAAGGAGAGCTTGCACCACTGCACCAGGAGCCGTTCGTCGGGCAGGCTCCGGCCGCGCAGATAGCGTGAGAGGGAGGAGCGGCTGGCGGGCAGCCGGCCTTCCAACTCCTTGAGGCTGTACCCCAGTTCGCCGTGCATACGACGCAGGGCGGAGACGAACTCGCGTACCGGTCCGCGGAGTTCGTCGGGCAGCGGGGCCAGTGGCTTGCGGCGGACATTTGCGGCGTGGTTCGGATTGCCAGGCACGTCTGGCATTCCAGCACAACGGGCATGCGCGCGCGAGGGGCACTTCCGCTCCCCTGTGGCGGAAGTGCCCCTCGTGACCCGGTCCGTACGGGAGACGGACCGGATGCGGATCAGTCGCCGAACTTCACCGGACGGTAGGGCTTGAACTCGGCGTCGCCGCCGGGCAGGCCGTAGGTCAGGCTCCGGTGGTCGGTGCCGTGGCCGCCGCGCTGCTCGTAGGCGGTGTACGAGGAGTGGGCGTCGTTGTTCCACTTCTCGAAGATCACGACATGCCGGGTGTTGTTGGTGCCCGCCGCGTCGATGAGCAGGTCACCGGGCTTCAGCTCGCCGACCTGGATGGGACGGGTGATGCTGCGGGTGTTGGCCAGGCCGACGGTGTTCGTGCCGGGCGTCGGCAGCCCCAGCGTCATCGAGACATAGCCGGAGCAGTCCTGGCGGTAGCCGTCCTTCCACACCTTGCCCTGGCTGTACGGCACCTGGGCGCCGTTGTTGGCGGTCAGCCAGGTGGCGGCGCGCTGGAGCATCTCCTGGCGGGAGCCATCGGGCCGGGGCGGCTGCGGCCCGCCGCCGCCCTTGACCGGGACGCCCGGCAGCCGGTCCTCGGGGATGTCCACCGCGACGACGCTGACGAAACCGGCGACCGGCCCGGTGAGGTGCGCCATGAACGTCGAGCAGGCGCTGCCCTCGCAGACCTTGCGGCCGGTGTCGACCTGGTAGTCCGCGGTGATCCGGTCCTGGCCGGCGGCGGACTTGTTGAGCATGCCGACGGACGGCGAGCCGGTGTCGGCGGTGGCGTGCACCACCCAGCGGGTGCCCCAGGTCGGGAAGTCGGCGGCGGCCGCGGCCTGCCGTACCGAACCGGCGTCCGCGGCGCGGGCCGTGCCGGCGGCGGTGTCCCGCGAGAGCGCGGTCGTGGCGGCCGCCTGCCCGCCGGCCGCCGCGGCTCCCGCCTCGCCGCCGTACGCGAGTCCGGCGAACCCGGCCACGCCGATGCCGGCCGCGGCGACCGCCGGGAGCACCCGGCGCAGCACGGTCCGGCGGAACGGGGAGGACGCCCCCGGCGCGGCCCCGTGCCCCGTGCTCCCGGTCGAGTCCGGGGGGCTTGTGTCGTCTGCCGTGTGCGTGGTCCTGTGCTCGTACTGCCCGTACATGAGGATTCCCCTCCACGTCTGGCGGAACTGCCTGCGGAACGCCACCGGGTGGTCGTGTCCGGCGACGGAATCCATCGTGGTGCGGGGTACGCCCACCGCCCGGCGGTTCCGTGTCCCATGAGACGTCCCGCCGCTACGCACGGCGATGACCTGCGAAGACGTCGAGCGGTACGGCCGACTGCGGGACAGCGGACACGGTCTGACGGGACGTGACGGGACGTAACGCGGGCTCCGGGAATCCCGCCCGCGGTTCGTGGCACGCAGAAGGGCGCCCGCTCGGGGGTGTGCGGGCGCCCTGGTTCTGTGGTGGTGCGCTGCGGCCTACCAGGCGGCGGCGTCGTTCGGGTCCGTCTGCCAGTACGTCACCCACGCGCTGTCGTCGAGGTACGCGGCGCCGCCCGGCAGCGCCACCTGCGCCGAGCCGCCGACGCTGCCCTTGCCGTCGCGGCCGGGCAGGCTGACGGAGAGTGAGGTCACCCGGTGGCCGTTGGTGCCGGTGCCGTCCGCCGAGGACGTCATCACGGAGGCGTAGCCGGACTCACCGGGCGCGAGGGTGACGACGGCCTGCGGCTTGCTGTCCGGCAGCTCGGCCATCGGGGACTGCGCCCCCGTGAAGCCCAGGTACGGGAAGGCGTAGAGGTCGCAGGTGGCGCCCGTGGTGTTGGTGGCCTCCAGCAGGAGGTGGTTGACCGGCCGGGTCAGCGGCTTCGCCGTGATGCGGATCTTCGCGGCGTCGCAGGCGCGCCGGGTGCCGGTCTGGCCGGCGTTTCCGGGCCGGCCGGTGTGTCCGGTGCTGCCCGTGGACGTCTGCTCGGCCCCGGCGTTGTCGGTCCGGGTGCCGCTCTGCGCGTCCCCGGCTCCCTGGCCCCGCGCACCGCCGGTCTCCTGTGGCGTGCTCTCCCCGGCGCCTCCCGTGCTCCCGGTGGCCTTCGGCGCCGGGTGGTACGGCTTGGCGGCCCCCGTCTTGAGCGCGTCCCCGTCCTGGCCGCCGCAGGCGGTGAGGGTGAGGGCGGCGACGGCGGTCAGTCCGGCCGCGGCGATCCGCAGCGTCCGGCGGCGGATGCCGGCGGCCGTGCCGACGGCGTGGGCGTCGTGACGGGTGGTGGCGCTGGTGCTCGGCATGTCCGGTCTCCCCCGGTGGCGGTCCGCTGCGGTCCCCGTAGGCCCGGTGTCCCGCAGGTGCCGTTGCCCCTGCGGTCCTCCGCGTCCTGCGGTATGTCCACAAGACTGCCGCCCGCCGCTGCCGTACCGCTAACGCTTGCCTAACGCCTGCTCAACGCCCTCTGGGGGGCGCTTCCTGACGCATGGTCCGGCGCCGCCCCGCGCCACCCCAGCTCCTCCCGGCCCGTCCGCCCTACCCCTCCCGCTCGTCCCGCTCGTCCCGTTCATCGCGGGCGAACAGCTGGGTGAGGGTGCTGATCGTGTAGACGTCGGTGGCCTCCTCGTCGACCAGATGCATCTCCGTCAGCCGGTCCAGGCCGTCCTGGGTGCGCTCCGGGTCGTAGCCCGCGAGCGCCGCCGCCACCGAGGCGTTGAGGTGTCCGTCCGCGCTGGTCGCCAGCGCGGACAGCAGCCGGGCGTCGTCCGCCGAGAGCCGTGCCACCGACATCCGCAGCGCCGCCGCGATCCCGGTGTCCTCCGCCGACAGCAGGGCCAGCCGCCGCCGTTCGTCGCGCAGCGCCGAGGCCAGCCGGGCCAGTTTCCAGCGTGGCCGGGCGGTCAGCTGGGCGGCGGCGGCCCGCAGCGCGAGCGGCAGCCCGTCGCAGAGCGCGACGAGTTCCTGGGCGGCGTCGGGATCCTCGGCGACCCGCTCGGTGCCGAGCATCGCGCCGAGCAGCGCCGCGCCCTCCTCGTAGCCGAGGACCTGGAGACCGACGGGCCGGGCGCAGTCGGTGGCGACCAGGCCGTCGAGCCGGCTGCGGCTGGTGACGATCGTGGCGCACTGCAGGCCGCCGGGGAGCAGCGGCCGGACCTGCGCGGAGCTGCGCGCGTTGTCCAGGACCACCAGCAGCCGGCGGTCGGCGACCAGCGACCGGAACAGCGCCGAGGCGGCCTGCGCCGAGGTCGGCACCCGCTCCGGCGGGGTGCCGAGCGCGAGCAGGAAGTCCCGCAGGATCTCGGCCGGCGGCGCCTCGTCCCCCTCACCGAAGCCGCGCAGGTCGGCGAAGAGCTGGCCGTCGGGGAAGCCCGGGGCGTGCTGATGGGCCCACTGCACGGCGCAGGCGGTCTTGCCGACACCGGCCGGCCCGGCGACCACCGCGAGCGGGCTCTCGCCGGTCGTACGGTCCGTCAGCGCGTCGGTGAGTGCCGCGAGGGGGTTCTCGCGTCCCAGGAAGCGGGCGGGCGGCCTGGGCAGCAGCCGTGGCGCGGAGCCGGTCCGTCCGGTCCCCTCCTTGGCCGCGGGCCGCGTCCCTTCCGCGCCGCCGGCGGCGGTGCCGTCCGCCTGTGCGGGCACCGGGCTCCGGCCCGGCTGCGCGCCCGGCTCCTTGCCGGCCGCCGCGGCCGCCGCGGACCGGGCCGTTCGCGGGTCGTGCGCGGGCCGGGCGCCGGCGGGGGCCACCGGCTTGCTCCCGCCCGCCGCCTCCGCCCGCAGGATCTCCTCGTACGCGCCGCGCAGCCGTTCGCCCGGGTCGACGCCCAGTTCCTCGGTGAGCAGCCGGCGGGTGCGGTGGAACCACTCCAGCGCGTCGGACTGCCGCCCCGTACGGAACAGGGCCCGCATCAGCGCGGCGATCAGCCCTTCCCGCAAGGGGTGGTTGACCGCGGCGGTGTAGAGGATGGCGGCGGCCTGCTCGTTCTCGCCGAGGGCGCCGTGCGAGCGCGCCAGCGCCTCGACCGCGGTCAGCCGGCGCTCCTCCAGCGCGTGCGCGGCGGCCGCGAACGGCGGGCTGCTGACGGTGCCGGTGAGGGCCGGGCCGCGCCACAGCCCCAGGGCCTCGCGCAGCAGCGGTACGGCGTCGGCCGGCGCCGCCTCGGGCCGCGCGAGGGCGACCAGCTCACTGAACCGGTGGGCGTCGATCAGCTCCTCGGGCAGCCGCAGCAGATAGGCGGAGCCATGGGTGGCGAGTTCGATGCCGTACGCGTCGGCGCCGCCCTCCGCGAGCGTCGCGCGCAGCCGTGAGACGTGCCCCTGGACGACCGTACGGGCGTGCTCGGGTGGCTCGTCCTCCCACAGGGAGTCGATCAACTGCTCCAGAGGGACGGTGGTGTTGGGCTGCAACAGCAACAGCGCCAGCACACTGCGCCGTTTGGCAGGACCGAGCGCCAGCTCCCCGGAGCCGGTCGTGACGGCGATCGGGCCCAGCAGTGAGAATTCCAACTCAGCCCTCCAGGAAGGCCGTCAGGGCGTTCGCCAGCAGATACGGGTCCTGGACGCCGCACAGCTCGCGGGCCGAATGCATGGAGAGGATGGCGACGCCGATGTCGACGGTCGCGATGCCGTGCCGGGCGGCGGTGATCGGTCCGATGGTCGTGCCGCACGGCATGGAGTTGTGGGACACGAAGGACTGCCAGGGCACCCCGGCCCGCTCGCAGGCCGCGGCGAAGACGGCACGTCCGCTGCCGTCGGTGGCGTAGCGCTGGTTGACGTTCACCTTCAGGATCGGGCCGCCGTTGGGCATCGGGTGATGCCCCGGCTCGTGCCGCTCACTGTAGTTGGGGTGCACGGCGTGGCCGGTGTCGGAGGACAGGCAGACGGTGCCGGCGAAGGCCCGCGCCCGGTCCTCGTACGTGCCGCCGCGGGCGAAGACGGAGCGCTCCAGCACCGTGCCGAGCAGCGGGCCGTCGGCGCCGGTGTCCGACTGGCTGCCGCTCTCCTCGTGGTCGAAGGCGGCGAGCACCGGAATGCTGGTCAGCGCGCTGCCGGCGCCGGCAGCGGCGGCGAGCGCGGCGGTCCCGGCGTGCACCGACAGCAGATTGTCCATCCGGGGGCCGGCGAGCAACTCGCGGTCCCGGCCCAGATATCCGGGCGCCTCGATGCTGTGCACCATCAGGTCCCAGCCGAGCACCTCGCCCGCCTCGACGCCGATCTCCTCCTCGACGAACGCGATCAGATCGCCCTCGGCGACCTCGCCCAGGCCCCAGATCGGTGTCATGTGCCGCTGCTTGTCCAGCTTCAGGCCGTCGGTGGTCACCGAGCGGTCGAGGTGGACGGCCAGCTGAGGGACCCGCAGCAGCGCACGGTCGACGTTGACCAGCCGGTGGCTGCCGTCGCGCAGCGTCACCCGGCCGCTCAGGCCCAGGTCCCGGTCCAGCCAGGTGTTGAGCAGCGGGCCGCCGTAGACCTCGACGGCGACCTGCCGCCAGCCGTTGGTCCCGGTGTCCGGGACCGGCTTGACGCGCAGATTGGGGGAGTCGGTGTGCGCCCCCACGATCCGGTACGGGGTCGCGGCGTCGGCGCCCTCGGGGACGTACCAGGCGATGAGCGCGCCGCCGCGGAGCACGAACTTCCCGCCGGTCTCGCCGTCCCAGGCGTCCGTCTCGGCGACCTGCCGGAAACCGGCCTTCTCCAGGCGCTCCGCCGCGTTGGCCACCGCGTGGTACGGCGACGGGCTGGCGGCGAGGAAAGACATCAGGTCGTCGGTGTGGCCGCGATCGAAGCGGGCGGATTTGCTCATGGATTCAGCATAAGGAGCCGGAGCGCTCATTCCCCGTGCCGGAGGGGCAGGACTGCGTTCCCTTCCGGCCACGATTCCTGTAGACGCCACCGGAATTCTTCGCGGAAGTGTGCATTCCGGTGGATGCGGGATTTCCGGACGACGCGGGGGGGTGGCGCACGACCACCCAGCACAACGACAGTGCCCGCCTCCCCGGGGGAAGGGAGGCGGGCACTGCCAGTGTGGACGCTGAATCTGAGAGTCCGGTAAGAACACTCCGATCAGCACGTCCGGATTTGGCGCACGGACGTCAGTGCGCCTGACGCGCGAACCTCAGAACGCGGCCTCGTCCAGCTCCATCAGGGACTGGTCGATGGACTCGGCGAGCGCGCGCTCGACGGTCAGGTTCGGCAGCACGTTGTGCGCGAAGAACTTCGCGGCCGCGATCTTGCCCTCGTAGAAGGCCTTGTCCTTCTTCGAGGCGCCGGCCAGCTTCTCCTGCGCCACCGCGGCGCTCTTGAGGAGGAGGTAGCCGATGACGACGTCACCGGAGGCCAGCAGCAGGCGGGTGGTGTTGAGGCCGACCTTGTAGATGGACTTGACGTCCTTCTCGGTGGCGGCGAGGTCGGTCAGCATCACACCGACGATCGCCTCCAGGTCGCCGGCCGCCGTGGCCAGCTCGCCACGGGCCTGCTCCAGGTCCGCGCCGCCGACCGCCTCGGCCAGGAACTTCTTGATGGTCTCCGAGAGGGTGGTCAGCGCCGCGCCCTGGTTCCGGACGATCTTCCGGAAGAAGAAGTCCTGGCCCTGGATCGCGGTCGTGCCCTCGTAGAGAGTGTCGATCTTGGAGTCCCGGATGTACTGCTCGATCGGGTACTCCTGGAGGTAGCCGGAGCCACCGAAGGTCTGCAGCGACTGCGCCAGCTGCTCGTAGGACTTCTCCGAGCCGTAGCCCTTGACGATCGGGAGCAGCAGGTCGTTCAGCGCGTGCTCGGTGGCGGCGTCCTCGCCCGCGGCCTCCTTGACCAGGATGTCGTCCTGGACGGTGGCGGTGTAGAGCACCAGCGAGCGCATGCCCTCGGCGTACGCCTTCTGCGTCATCAGCGAGCGGCGCACGTCCGGGTGGTGGGTGATGGTGACGCGCGGCGCGGCCTTGTCGGTGAACGCGGCCAGGTCCGGGCCCTGCACGCGCTCCTTGGCGTACTCCAGGGCGTTGAGGTAGCCGGTCGACAGGGTCGCGATGGCCTTCGTGCCGACCATCATCCGGGCGAACTCGATGATCATGAACATCTGGCGGATGCCGTCGTGCTTCTCGCCGATGAGCCAGCCCTTGGCGGGGTGCTTGTCGCCGAACGTCATCTCGCAGGTGTTGGACGCCTTCAGGCCCATCTTGTGCTCGACGTTGGTGGCGTAGACGCCGTTGCGCTCGCCCAGCTCGCCGGTCTCGAAGTCGAACTCGTACTTCGGCACGAGGAAGAGGGACAGGCCCTTGGTGCCCGGACCGTGGCCCTCGGGGCGCGCGAGGACGTAGTGAAGGATGTTCTCCGACATGTCGTGCTCACCGGAGGTGATGAAGCGCTTCACGCCCTCGATGTGCCAGGAGCCGTCCTCCTGCTTGACGGCCTTGGTGCGGCCGGCGCCGACATCCGAACCCGCGTCGGGCTCGGTCAGCACCATGGTGGAGCCCCAGGCCTTCTCCGTGGCGATCTTCGCAATGTGCTTCTGCTGGTCGGTGCCCTCCTCGAAGAGGACGCCGGCGAAGGCCGGGCCGGAGGCGTACATCCACACGGCCGGGTTCGAGCCCAGGATGGACTCGGCGAAGGCCCAGAGCAGCGAGCGCGGCGTGGTGGTGCCGCCGATCTCCTCCGGTACACCCAGCCGCCACCACTCGGCGTCCATGTAGGCCTGGTAGCTCTTCTTGAAAGCCTCCGGAACCGGAGCGGTGTTGGTCTCCGGGTCGAAGACCGGCGGGTTCCGGTCGGCGTCGGCGTAGGACTCGGCGAGTTCGTTCTCCGACAGGCGGGCGATCTCGGACAGCACGCTCTTGGCGGTGTCGACGTCCATCTCCGCGAACGGTCCGGTGCCGTACACGCTGTCACGGCCGAGCACCTCGAAGAGGTTGAACTCGATGTCGCGGAGATTCGACTTGTAGTGCCCCATGGGTACGGCTCCGTAAGGGTTCGGGAGGGAGGGACCTCGGTCACGCAATACCAGTAAGTAGCTACTGATGATGCTACCCGCCGGTAATAAGAAGCAACCCCTAACCGCCCATCTGTGACGAGCGTCCCCTCCCGACTCAGTACGCTGTGCCGCATGTACGGCTACGACCAGAACGCGGGTGCAGGGCAGCAGTACGGCGCGCCGCAGCCCCCGCCGCAGCAACCGCCCACCGGGGGCTACGGCGAGCAGCCGCTGTATCCCGAGCCGTCCCCGCCCTCCCTCGCCGACGCGGTGCGTGCCTTCACCACCGGCTCGATGTCGGCCGAGGACTTCCAGGGCATCTTCTCGACGTCCAAGATCTACTGCCCGCGCGGCGAGAACCCCGGCTTCCTGGCGCTGCACAACACCCAGCAGCCGGTGATCCCGATGTTCACCTCGCTCAAGGAGCTGCGCAGGTACGCGGGCAAGGAGTCCAAGTACTTCGTGATCACCGGCGCCGAGGTGCTCGACCTGCTGCCCACCGGCTACGGCTTCGTCCTCGACATGGAGGGCGACCACCGGATGGTCTTCGACGCGAAGGCCGTGGAGCAGATGGTCGACTTCGCGATGCGCCGGATGTACGGCTGATCCGCGCTGTCCGCCGCCGGTCTCTTCCTGAGGCCGGCGCCCTGTTCTGACCTGCGCAAACACCGGGCCGGGTGGCTGCGGGAATGAAGTACGCCTTGCGGGTTGTTCAGTATTCAACTAAGTTGAACGGTGAACGACCGAGGAGGCCGTCATGCCCGCAGTGACCGTAGAGAACCCGCTGACCCTGCCGCGTGTGGCGGCGCCCGCCGCGGCACACACCCGCCCCGTCCTGGCCGTCGCCACCGCCCCGAGCGGATTCGAGGGCGAGGGCTTCCCGGTGCGGCGGGCGTTCGCCGGCATCGACTACCAGCACCTCGACCCGTTCATCATGATGGATCAGATGGGCGAGGTGGAGTACGCACCCGGCGAGCCCAAGGGCACGCCCTGGCACCCGCACCGCGGCTTCGAGACGGTCACCTACCTGATCGACGGCACCTTCGTGCACCAGGACTCGCACGGCGGCGGCGGCGTCATCAACGACGGCGACACCCAGTGGATGACGGCGGGCTCCGGCCTGCTGCACATCGAGGCGCCGCCGGAGTCGCTCGTCGTGTCCGGCGGCCTCTTCCACGGCCTCCAGCTCTGGGTGAACCTGCCGAAGAGCGACAAGATGATGGCCCCCCGCTACCAGGACATCGGCGGCGGCCAGGTCAAGCTGCTCACCTCGGCCGACGGCGGCGCGCTGCTGCGGCTGATCGCCGGTGACCTCGACGGCCACGAAGGCCCCGGCGCCACCCACACGCCGATCACGATGATGCATGTGTCGCTCAACCCGGGCGCCGAGCTGACCGTGCCCTGGCGGCCGGACTTCAACGCCCTGGCGTACGGCCTGGCGGGCCGCGGCACCGCGGGTGCGGACGGACGCCCGTTCCGGATGGGCCAGGCGGTCGTCTTCGGCGGCGGGGACTCCATCACGATACGGGCAGACGAGACCCAGGAGTCCCGCAGCCCGAACTTCGAGGTCGTGCTGCTCGGCGGCCTGCCGATCCGCGAGCCGATGGCGCACTACGGACCGTTCGTCATGAACACCAGGGAAGAGCTCCAGCAGGCCTTCGACGACTTCCAGAAGGGTCGGCTGGGCACGATCCCGTCCGTGCACGGCATGACCGAGGGCGGGCTGTAGGGCTCCGCCGGTCCCGAGAGTCCCCGAGGGGCCCGTCAGCACGCTGACGGGCCCCTCGGGGCTGTCACGGGTGGCGGGCGCGACCGGGGGCCGGTGAGCGTGGCCGCCAGGAGCGACCGGCCGCGGGGGCCGCCCCGTGGTGCGCGTGGCGCAGTGCGGCCGTCACGCCCCCGCTACGCAGCCTTCCCCAACTCCCGCTGCCATGGCACCGTTTGACGACCGGTGCGCACGGCGTGCGCACCGCAGGGGGCCCGTGCGGACCACGGCATGGGACGGGGGACGCACAGGGGGAGTCACGCCGCATGGCCGGAATGAAGCTCTACGCGCTCGAATCCAGTGATCCACGGCGGCTCGGCCCCTACCGGCTGCTGCGCCGGATCGCCACGGGCGGCATGGGCCGCATCTACCTCGCCCGGCAGGAGCCGCCCGGCGCCCCCGCCGGGCCCACCGGGCCCACCGGAACCGTCGTGGCGCATGAGCTCGTCGCGGTCAAGACGCTCCTCGCCGAGGGGGTCGTGAGCCGGCCGGACCGGGCGCGGTTCGCCCGCGAGGCGGAGCTGGCGGGGCGGGTCGACAGCGCGTACACCGCCACGGTCCTCGACGCCGACGCGAAGGCGGAGCGCCCCTGGCTCGCCATCGAATTCATCCCGGCGCCCAGCCTGACCGAACTCGTCATCAGCGCCGGGACGCTGCCCGCCGACGCGGTGCGCCGGGTCGCCGCCGGTGCGGCGCGGGCGCTGGTCGAGCTGCACGACCTCGGGGTCGTCCACCGGGACATCAAGCCCCTGAACATCCTGCTGCCCCACGACGGGCCCCGCCTCATCGACTTCGGCATCTCGCACGCCCACGACCACACCAGCTCGACGACGACCATCGGCACCTTCGCCTTCACCTCGCCGGAGCAGGCGCGTGGCAAGAGATCCACCGCCGCCTCCGACATGTACTCCCTGGGTGCCACGCTCTTCTTCCTCGCGGTCGGCCGCCCGCCCTACGAGCAGACCGACCACTCCATCGGGGTCCTCGCCCTGGTCCAGCGCGGTGAGCTCGACACCAGCGGGCTCCCGCCGGAACTGGAACCGCTGATCCTTCCGTTACTGGAGGCCGACCCCGGAAGGCGCCCCGCTCCGTCCGACGTGCTGCGGGACGCCCTCGCCGGCTTCGAGCCGGTGGCCGGGGGCGGGGGCCTGGAGCGGTGGCTGCCGGGGGACTGGACCGCGCTGATCGAGGAGTACGCGGAGCAGGGCCGCCAACTGCGCGACGGGACAGTGGACTTCGACGCGGCGGACGCACCGACGCAGCTGAAGGCCGAGGGCGCGTCGGAGGGGTCGGACGAGGCGATCAGCGAGATGCGCGAGCAGCTGGAGGCCCTGCGCAAGCAGCGGGACGCCCTGGTGCGGGCGCAGGACGAGGAGCAGGCGGAGGCGCGGGAACTGGCGCGCCGGCAGGAGGAGGCGCTCCGGCGGGAACAGGCGCGGAAGGACGAGGCGGAACGAAAGGAGCGGGAGCGCAGGACCGCGGAGAGGAGGGCGAAGGAACAGAAGGAACGTGAGCGGAAGGAGAAGCAGCGCAAGGGACGCGCACGGCAGGAACGCGAGCGGCAGGAACGTGAGCGCCTCGCGCGGGAGAAGACCGCGACCTCCGCCAAGAACCGGAGCACCGGCACCCGCAGTGGGACCGGACGGGCGCCCGGGGCTCCGCCGAAGACCGGTGCGAAGGGTTCCCAGGGGACGTCGGGGTCGTCAGAGGGGTGGGGGTCCGGCCTGCTCGTGGCCGCGATCATCATCGGGACCCTGATCTGGCAGCCCTGGGACAAGAAGGACGACACCGCTTCGGTACACAGCAGCCCCACCCCCACGTTCACCTTGCCCGCAACGAGCGACGGCACCAGCGGAAGCGGCGGTGGCAGCGACAGCGCGTCCAGCTCGTCGAGCTCGTCGAGCGGCGGATTGGACGACACCGGCACCGAGCCGGACCCCGAGCCGGAGACCAGCTCCCCCGAGCCCGACCCCACGGAAGACGCCTTCAAGGCCGTCTCGTCCGGGGACTGCCTGGACGTCGTCGACACCGGGTACGGCGGGCTCAGCTCGTACGACTGGAGCGAGGAGGAGCCGAACACGACGTCCTGCGGCAACGGCACGCGCGTGACGGTGACCGGCACCACCGGCGACTGCGCGTCGGGGGTGGGCAAGGCCCGCTGGTCGTACTCCTCCGCCGGCAGCGGCGAGCGGACCGTCCTCTGCCTCAGCGGCCGGTACCGCCAGGGCGACTGTCTGCTCGCCAAGCACGAAGGTGACACCGTCAGCAGCATCGCGATGCTGTCGTCCCCGAACTGCACGGACCGCAGAGTGCCCGCCGCGTACAACGAGATCCTGGTCGTCACGGACGTCTACCGGGCGACGGCGGGCGCCGGCACCGAGGTCTGCCGCCACGGGCAGTACGACCGCAATACGTACTGGTCCACGAAGGTGGACGCCGACGCGACGCTGTTGTGCCTGAAGGCGTACGACTGAGGGCGGCATCGCGGGCGGCTTTGCGGGCGGTGTTTCACGTGAAACGCCGCCCTCCGTGCGCGGGCGGGGCGGCGTCCTGAGTCGGTGCGTGGTGGACTGTGGCGGTGCGAAATGACTCCGATCCTGACCGGCCCGGCTCCGGCCGGGCACCGTTGCTTCCCGTGGAGGCCCGTCGCGCCGCGGCATGGTGCGCGGTGGTGCTGCTCGTCGCGACCGTGGTGGCGCTCGGGGTGTGGCTGTGCGTCGAGCTGAGCGCGGCGGTCACGCCGGTACTGCTGGCGCTGCTGGGAAGTGCGCTGCTCGGGCCGCTCTACCGGCGGCTGGTGGCGATGAAGCTCAACCGCTCCCTCGCCGCCGGGCTGACCTGTGCGGTGCTGCTGATCGTCGTCGGCGGGGCCGGATACATCGTGGTCAGCGCGCTGGTCGACACCGGTGACCAGATCATCGCCTCGCTCAAGGACGCCGCGAAGGACGTCTCCCGGCACTTCGGCACGGCCGGTACGTCACTGGACGACCTGGCCTCCAACGCCAAGGATCTGCTGGGGAAGTTCGGCGGGACCGCGGCCTCCGGGCTGCTGGCGGGTGTCAGCATCGTCGGCCAGTTCATCGCCGCCGCGGTGCTGGCGCTGCTGCTGACGTTCTTCTTTCTGCGGGACTCGGACAAGGCCCTGCACGCCCTGCACGAGTGGGCGCCCGGCGAATCGGCGCCCCAGCTGGAGAGGATGGCCCGCCGCGGTTTCCAGTCCATCGAGGGCTTCATGCGCGGCACCACCTTCATCGCGCTGATCGACGCCATCTGCATCACCGTCGGCCTGCTCATCCTGCAGGTGCCGGGAGCTTGGGGCCTGGGCGCGCTGGTCTTCGTCGGCGCCTACATCCCCTACCTCGGGGCGTTCATCTCGGGCGCGGTGGCGATCCTGGTGGCGCTCGCGGACCGCGGTTTCGTGATCGCGCTGTGGGCGCTCGGCGTCGTACTGGCCGTGCAGGTGCTGGAGGGACACGTCCTGCAGCCGATGATCCAGAGCCGGACGGTCCAGATGCATCCGGCGACCGTGATGCTGGCGATCACGGCGGGCGCGAGCGTCGCCGGGATCCTCGGGATGCTGCTGTCCGTACCGCTGACCGCCGCCGTCTCCGGGGTGCTGCACGAGCTGCGGCGGGACTACGCGGCGGGTCCGGGAACGGACTCCTCGGGGCCGCCGGAGGGAGGACCTGAGGAAGGCGGTCCGGCCGGGCCTTCCGGGCCGGGTGGGTCCGCGGGCTCCGCCCCGTCCGGCGGGAGCGGACCGGCGGCGCCGCCCTCGGCCTCGTAGAGCTCGAACCACGTCGACTTGCCGTCCCCGCGCGGGTCCACGCCCCACGTGCCGGCCAGCAGTTCCATCAGCACCAGCCCGCGGCCCGATGAGGCCAGTTCGCCGGGGCTGCGGCGGTGCGGCAACTCGTCGCTGCCGTCGGCGACATCGACCCGGATCCGCCGGCTGCCCCTCTCGCCGGAGATCTCGGCGACCAGCAGGGCGTCTCCGTCGGTGTGCAGCAGGACGTTGGTGACCATCTCGGAGACCATCAGCACCGCCGAGTCGACCTGGTCCGGGTCCGCCCAGTCGTGCAGCACGTCCCTGACCTGCCGGCGCGCCTCGGCGATCCGCTCCGGCTCGGCCTGTGCGACGGACAGCACCGTGCGCCGTACGGGCCGCTGAGGCAGCAGGCCGCCCGTGCCGACCGCGCAGCTGCCGCCCTCGCGGTAGAGCAGCAGCAGGGCGATGTCGTCCTCGCGGCGGTCGTTCAACGGCCCGGTGGTGTGGTGCGACGACGGGCCGTGCACCGCCTGGACCAGGGCGTCGGCGAGCTGTTCCAGGCCTTCGCCGCCCTCCCCGTCGTCGTACGCCTCGATGAGTTCACGCAGCCGCGCCCACCCGCTCTCCAGGTCGTGGCCGCCGGTCTCGATCAGGCCGTCGGTGCACACCAGCATGGTCTCGCCGGGCTCCAGGACGAGCCGGGTGGTGGGGTAGTCGGTGTCCGGGTCGATGCCCAGCGGCATCCCGCCCGCAGTGGGCCGGACCAGCATCGTGCCGTCGCTCATCCGGATCGCCGGGTCGGGGTGGCCGGCCCGCGCGATGTCCAGCAGTCCGGTCGCCGGATCCACCTCGATGTAGAGGCAGGTGGCGAAGCGTGCGTCCTCGCCGTGGCCGCGGGTCTCGGTGTCGTTGATCCCGGCCAGGAAGTGGGAGGTGCGGGAGAGCACCGCGTCGGGGTGGTGGCCCTCGGCGGCGTAGGCGCGCAGCGCGATCCGCAGCTGCCCCATCAGGCCCGCCGCCCGGACGTCGTGCCCCTGGACATCCCCGATGACCAGCGCGATCCGGCCCGAGGGCAGCGGAATCATGTCGTACCAGTCACCGCCGACGTCCAGGCCGCCGCCGGTAGGCACATAGCGGGCCGCGACCGTCATCCCCGGGATGTCCGGCTGCACCGTCGGCATCATGCTGCGCTGCAGGCCCACCGCGAGTTCGTGCTGCGACTCCTGCACGCCGGCCCTGGCCAGTGCCTGGGCCAGCATCCGGGCGACGGTGGTCAGCACCGAGCGTTCATCGGGGGTGAAGGCGACCGGCCGGCCGAAGCCCGCCATCCAGGCGCCGATCGTCCGCCCCGCGTTGACCAGCGGCAGGAACGCCCAGGACGTGCGCTGGAAGCGGGAGGCCACCGGCCAGGCGGTGGGGAAGCGGGTGCGGTAGTCGTCGGGGGTGGGGAGGTAGATGGCCCGGCCGGTCCGGATGACCTCGGCGGCCGGGTAGTCGGTGCTCAGACCCATGTCGAGGA
This sequence comes from Streptomyces sp. NPDC101393, assembly GCF_044767385.1. NCBI lineage: Bacteria > Bacillati > Actinomycetota > Actinomycetes > Kitasatosporales > Streptomycetaceae > Streptomyces > Streptomyces sp. NPDC101393. The sequence goes on from NZ_JBIWNU010000005.1 coordinate 544,338, forward strand.
AGGGCTGTTCGGTGCCGGGGTCATGGCCGTGGTGGCCGATGACGGATATCCGGTCGCCGTCGATCCCGAAGACCGCCAGACCTTCCGGCATGAACCCCGGCATGGACAGACCGGCCGCGACCCGCAGCACCACGGCGGTGGACCGCGCCTCGGCCAGTGCCCGGCCGGCGTCCAGCAGGAACGCCTCGCGGGAGCGCCGCCAGTCGCCGGTGACGGGGGTCTGCGCCGCGGAGGTGCCGGGCTGCGGTTCGGGGACTTCCTGGAGGGTGCCGACGAGTTCGAAGTCGCCGTCCACCATCCGGGGGCGGGAGCGGGAGCGGACGGTGCGCACCACTCTTCCGCGGGTGTCGACGATGCGCAGCCGGGCCTCGGCGACCGTGCCCTCGGTGACCGCGAGCTGGATGACGCCGTTGATCTCGGCGAAGTCGACGGGGTGGAAGCGGGAGCGCACGGCGGCCTCGGTGAGCTCCACCGCAAGCGCGGGCAGCCCGAGGAGCCGGGCCGCCTCGGCGTCGAGGGTCACCCGCCCCGATGCGTTGTCCCAGCGCCACAGGCCGGTCGCGATGGCGGCCAGGACGTCCTTGGTGCGCATTGCCTCACTTTAAGTGGGTTTGACGGGCCTCGACCAGCGAGCCGGATGTGACCATCGTCCCCGCCGCGCTCCCCGGGATTCCCTCCCCGTGATCCTGATGGGTATATGTCAACGAAACGGTGGGGGCCGGGGCGGTAACCTGGAGCGGTTATGCCAATCCTGGGGTGGCCTTTCGGGCGATCCGGGTGATCAGGGCGGTCGGCCGGCTCATGGGCCGAGCGGGCGATCGAGGACGCGGGCACCGCGGCCTCACTCGTCCCGCGCGTCCCCCTCTCTCCCGACAGCTGTCTCCCGACAACTCCCCACCTCGACTCGCGACGACTTGGATGAGCGATGCATCGGTACCGGTCCCATAACTGCGGCGAGCTCCGAGCCGCGGACGTCGACACGGACGTCCGCCTCAGCGGCTGGCTGCACAATCGACGTGACCTGGGCGGCATCCTCTTCATCGATCTGCGCGACCACTACGGTCTCGTGCAGCTCGTCGCCCGTCCCGGCACGCCCGCCAACGAGGCGCTCGGCTCCCTGACCAAGGAGTCCGTCGTCCGCATCGACGGCAAGGTCAGCACCCGCGGCGCCGACAACGTCAACCCCGAGCTGCCCACCGGCGAGATCGAGATCGAGGTCAGCGCGGTCGAGGTGCTGGGCGCCGCCGAGCAGATCCCCTTCACGATCAACGCCGACGACGGTGTCAACGAGGAGAAGCGTCTCGAATACCGCTTCCTCGACCTGCGCCGCGAGCGCATGCACCGCAACATCCTGCTGCGCACGGCCGTCATCTCCGCCATCCGGCACAAGATGACCACGCTGGGCTTCAACGAGATGGCGACCCCGATCCTGTCGGCGACCTCCCCCGAGGGCGCCCGCGACTTCCTGGTCCCCTCCCGCCTGCACGCCGGCAAGTTCTACGCGCTGCCGCAGGCCCCGCAGCAGTTCAAGCAGCTGCTGATGATCGCCGGCTTCGACCGCTACTTCCAGATCGCGCCCTGCTTCCGCGACGAGGACGCCCGCGCGGACCGCTCGCCGGGCGAGTTCTACCAGCTCGACGTCGAGATGAGCTTCGTCGAGCAGGAGGACGTCTTCGGTCCGATCGAGCAGCTGATGACCGAGCTCTTCACCGAGTTCGGCAACGGACGCACGGTCACCTCGCCGTTCCCGCGCATCCCCTTCCGCGAGTCGATGCTCAAGTACGGCTCGGACAAGCCGGACCTGCGCGCCGAGCTGGAGCTGGTGGACGTCTCCGACGTCTTCGCGGGCTCCGGCTTCAAGGCCTTCGCCGGTAAGCACGTGCGCGCGCTGGCCGTGCCGGACACCGCGGGCCAGTCCCGTAAGTTCTTCGACCAGATGGGCGACTTCGCCGTCCAGCAGGGCGCGAAGGGCCTGGCCTGGGTCCGCGTCGGCGAGGACAACGAGCTGAGCGGCCCGATCGCCAAGTTCCTCACCGAGGACGACGTGAAGTCGCTGGTGGAGGCGCTGGACCTGAAGCCCGGCCACGCCATCTTCTTCGGCGCCGGCGAGTTCGACGAGGTCTCCAAGATCATGGGCGCGGTCCGGGTCGAGGCCGCCAAGCGGACCGGGCACTTCGTCGAGGACGAGTTCCGCTTCTGCTGGATCGTCGACTTCCCGATGTTCGAGAAGGACGAGGACACCGGCAAGATCGAGTTCTCGCACAACCCGTTCTCCATGCCGCAGGGCGGCCTGGAGGCGCTGGAGACCAAGGACCCGCTGGACATCCTGGCCTGGCAGTACGACATCGTCTGCAACGGCACCGAGCTGTCCTCCGGCGCCATCCGGAACCACGAGCCCGAGGTCATGTACAAGGCCTTCGGCATCGCCGGCTACGACAAGGACACCGTCGAGGCGGAGTTCGGTGGCATGCTCCGCGCCTTCAAGTTCGGCGCCCCGCCGCACGGCGGCATCGCCCCCGGCGTCGACCGCATCGTGATGCTGCTGGCCGACGAGCCCAACATCCGCGAGACCATCGCCTTCCCGCTCAACGGCAACGCCCAGGACCTGCTCATGGGCGCCCCGAGCGAGGTCGAGGAGGCACGGCTGAAGGAGCTGCACCTCTCGATCCGTAAGCCGCAGGTCAAGCAGGCGAAGTAGCCGCACGGCGCAGCGCGGCGGCGGCAGCGCGAAGGCCCGGGACCGGTGAGGTTCCGGGCCTTCGCGCTGCCCGGGGCGGCGACCGGCCGTCAGATGACCGTCAGACGCCCGTCGCCCCGTCGATCCGCTCCCGGACCAGATCCGCGTGGCCGTTGTGCCGGGCGTACTCCTCGATCAGGTGGACGTAGATCCAGCGCAGCGACACCGGAGTCCCGCCGAAGTCTCCGGTCGTCTCCAGCGCGGCATCCGCGCAGGCCGCCCGCGAAGCCGCTGTCTCCTCCTGCCACACGGCCAGCGTCCCGGCGAGCGTCGCGCCCTCGGGGACCTCGAAGCCGCCGGAGGGGAGCGTCGGGTCGTACGGCTCGCCGAGGACGGTCGGCAGGACGGCGCCCCGCAGCACCCGCCGGAACCACGTCCGCTCCACCTCGGTCAGATGCTGGACCAGCCCGATCAGCGTGATCGGCGACGGCTCGGCGGACGGCCGGCGGGCCCCGGCGTCATCCACGCCCGCGCACTTCCCGGCCAGGGTGCTGCGGTGGAAGTCGAGCCAGGACTCCAGGGTGGTCCGTTCATCGGCGTTCATCGGCGGCACCGCACGCTCGTGGAGAGTCATGCGGCAAGCGTGCCGTCCGGCACTGACAGTGCCCCGGGCCGATCCCGGCCCGGGGCACTGTCAGAGGCGGCACCGGGCAGCAGTGAGCTGCCCGCCGGACGGTCAGGCGTCTTCGTCGCCGCCGAAGCGCTCGCGGTACGACGTCAGGTCGTCCTCGGTGATCTTCGCGAACAGCACCGGCGGCACCGTGAACGGGGTACCGGCCGGGACCGAGGCCAGCGCCTTGGCCTCCTCCTGGGAGACCCACACGGCCGTGTCGTCCGCCAGCGCGAACGCGCCCCGCATCGCCTTCGCCGACGCCGGGATGAAGGGCTCGGAGACGACCGCGTACAGGTGGATGAGGTTCATCGCCGTACGCAGCGTCAGCGCCGCCGCTTCCTTATCGGTCTTGATCTCCAGCCACGGGGCCTTCTCCTCCAGGTAGACGTTGCCCGCGCTCCACAGGGCGCGCAGCGCGGCTGCCGCCTTGCGGAACTGCAGGGTCTCCATGTGGCCCTCGTACTCCGCGAGCAGCCCGGCGATCTCCTCGCCCAGCTTCTGCTCCGCGGCGCCCGCCTCGGCGCCCGCCGGCACGTCGTCACCGAACCGCTTGCGGGAGAAGGACAGCACGCGGTTGACGAAGTTGCCGAGGGTGTCGGCAAGGTCCTTGTTGACCGACGACGAGAACAGCTCCCAGGTGAAGGAGGTGTCGTCGGACTCCGGGGCGTTGGCGATCAGGAAGTAGCGCCAGTAGTCGGCCGGCAGCAGCTCCAGCGCCGCGTCGGTGAAGATGCCGCGCTGCTGGGAGGTGGAGAACTTCCCGCCGTAGTAGTTCAGCCAGTTGAAGGCCTTGAGGAAGTCGACCTTCTTCCAGGGCTCGCGGGTGCCGAGCTGGGTGGCCGGGAACATCACCGAGTGGAACGGGACGTTGTCCTTGGCCATGAACTCGGTGTAGCGGACGTCATCGGCGCCGTACCACCACGACTTCCAGTCGCGGTTCTCCGGGTCGACGTCCGACCACTCCTTCGTCGAGCCGATGTACTCGATCGGGGCGTCGAACCAGACGTAGAAGACCTTGCCCTCGGCCGACAGCTCCGGCCACACATCGGCCGGAACCGGGACGCCCCAGTCCAGGTCACGGGTGATCGCCCGGTCCTGGAGGCCCTCCGTCAGCCACTTGCGGGCGATGGACGAGGCCAGCGTCGGCCAGTCCTCGCTGCTGTCGTCGATCCACTGCTCGACCTCGCCCTGCAGCTTCGACTGGAGCAGGAAGAGGTGGGTGGTGTCCCGCACCTCCAGGTCGCTGCTGCCGCTGATCGCCGAGCGCGCGTCGATCAGGTCGGTCGGGTCCAGCACCCGGGTGCAGTTCTCGCACTGGTCGCCGCGCGCCTTGTCGTAGCCGCAGTGCGGGCAGGTGCCGACGATGTAGCGGTCGGGCAGGAAGCGGTCGTCGGTGATCGAGAAGACCTGGCGGATCGCCCGCTCCTCGATGAAGCCGTTCTCGTGCAGCTTGCGCGCGAAGTGCTGGGTCAGCTCGACGTTCTGCTGCGAGGAGCTGCGCCCGAAGTGGTCGAACCGCAGACCGAAGCCGTCGTAGATCGCCTTCTGCGCGTCGTGCTGCTCACCGCAGAACGCGTCCACCGACTGCCCGGCGGCCTTCGCGGCCAGCTCGGCGGGGGTGCCGTGCTCGTCCGTCGCGCAGATGTAGAGCACGTCGTGCCCACGCTGGCGCAGATACCGGGCGTAGACATCGGCCGGGAGCATGGACCCCACCATGTTGCCCAGGTGCTTGATCCCGTTGATGTACGGAAGGGCGCTGGTGATGAGGTGTCGAGCCATTGCCGGCTGCTCCCAAGTCGCTACGGTGAGTGAGGATTTGCTTTACGGAACGTCAATATCGTACTGGACGGCCCATGGCCCGACGCGCCCCCTTTTCCCGTACGGGAAGGGGGCGGACTCCCGTACGGGAACGGAGCGGACTCCCGTAGGGAGCGAAGGGTTTTCCTCACCCGCCGACGTGCCGCGGCGGCATCGCGCGGCGCCGTTTCACACCGGGGCATCCGTGGGCTTCGGGCTGCCCGATTCCGGGAGCGGGCCGTGCTTCGGGGCCCGCGCCGTGACCATCAGCCAGGAGATGACGGCGGCCAGCAGCATGATCGCCGAGGCCACGCCGATCGCCACGGTGAACCCGTGCACCACGCCGTCCTTCACGACGCCGTCCCGCAGGGCCGGGGTCAGCCGCCCCGCGTTCCGCCGGGCGGCATCCGCGAGATGGGAGCCGATGTACACCGCACTCGTCGAGGTCGCGATCGTGTTCAGCAGCGCGGTGCCGATCGAACCACCCACCTGCTGCGCGGTGTTGACCGTCGCCGAGGTGACACCGGAATCGTGGAATGCCACACCCGCCGTGGCGGTGGCCATCACCGGCATGAAGATCAGGCCCATGCCGAGGCCGACGAGGAGTTCGGCCGGCAGGACGTGCGAGACGTACGCGGGCTCGGCGGTCAGGAACGTCAGCAGGAACAGGCCGACGGCGGCGAGCACCGCGCCCGGTGCCATGAGCAGCCGCGGCGCGAGCCGGTGCAGCAGCCGGGCCGATATCTGCGTCGACCCGACGATGATCGCCGCCGTCATCGGCAGGAACGCCAGCCCCGTCTTGAGCGGCGAATACCCGAGCACGACCTGCAGGTAGTAGGTCATGAACAGGAACATGCCGAACAGCGCCATCAGCGCCAGGCCCATGGTCAGGAAGGACCCGGCCCGGTTGCGCTCCCGCACGATGTGCAGCGGCAGCAGCGGATGCCGGGCCCGGGTCTGCCACCACGTGAACAGCACCAGCAGCAGCGCGCCTCCCACCAGCGTCCCGATCACCAACGGGTCGCCCCAGCCACGCGGCTGCGCCTCCCCGCACCCGTAGACGATCGCGACCAGACCGCCGCAGCCCAGCACCGCGCCCGGGATGTCCAGGTGGACGCCGCCGCGGTCGGCCCTGTCGTGCAGGAAGACGAGCGCGCCGAGCAGCGCGATCGCCGCGACCGGGATGTTCACGTACAGACACCAGCGCCAGCTCAGGTACTCGGTCAGCAGCCCGCCCATGATCAACCCGATGGCCGCGCCGCCGCCCGCGATCGCGCCGTAGATGCCGAACGCCTTGCTGCGTTCCTTGCCGATGGTGAAGGTCGTCGTCAGCAAGGACAGCGCGGACGGCGCCAGCAGCGCACCGAAGGCGCCCTGCAGGGCCCGCGCCCCGAACAGCTGCCAGGAGCTGGTCGCCGCGCCGCCGAGGCCGGAGGCGACGGCGAAGCCGATCAGACCGATGATGAACGTCCGCTTCCGCCCCACCAGGTCGGCGATGCGGCCGCCCAGCAACAGCAGGCCGCCGAAGGCGAGGGTGTACGCGGTGATCACCCATTGCCGGTTCGCGTCGGACATGTCCAGGGCGCGCTGTGCCGACGGCAGGGCGATGTTCACGATCGTCGCGTCCAGCACCACCATCAACTGTGCGAGCGCGATCACCACGAGCCCCCACCAGCGCCGGGGATCGGGCTCGGCTTGCGCGGCCCAACTGGGAGGAGTGGGAGCGGTGGGAGGAGCGTCCCCTCGGCTCGCGTCGCTCATCAAGACCCGCCTCCGCCGGTCGTCGACCCGGTCGGCCCGGTACGGCCACCCACGGTCCCCGCCCGGAGGAATGGGGCTTACCGGTCGCAACCGGGGCGCTTCACCCACTCAGCGTAGGCAGCGGGGGGCGACCTCGCCTCCCGGTGGCCGGAACGCCGCCGGCCGCGGCGGGCCCGTCGGGGCCCGGCCGCGGCCGGTGGGTGGTGCGGGCCCGGCACGAGGCGCGGGCGGACGTGCGGGGGGGGCTCAGCTGTCCTTGAGGACGCCGGCGGTGCGGGCCTCGGTGAGCCACTCGGGGAACTCGACCATCAGCTGCTGGTAGAGCGCGTCCGAGGACAGGCCGCGGGGGTCGCGTCCGGCGTGGAAGAACCCGGCGTTGTCGACGACCCGCTTGTCCGGGACGGCGAGGTCGTCGAGCTTGCGCAGGAAGTCGAAGCCCTTGGCCTCCGGGTCGCCGAAGCCGATGAACTGCCAGAAGATGGGCAGCTCCGCCGCCTCGCACAGCGCCTTCTCGGCGGCCGGCTTGGAGGTCGGGGCGCCGTCCGTCTGGAAGATGACGAAGGCGGGGGCGGTGGAGCCGGACTTCTTGTAGTGGTCGACGACCGCCTTGATGGCCCAGTGGTAGTTCGTACGGCCCATGTGGCCGAGACCGCCGTGCAACTCCTCGATGCGGCCCTCGTAGTGGGTCAGGTCGAGGTCGGCGGTGCCGTCCACATCGGTGGAGAAGAAGACGACGGGGACGGTGCCGTCGTCGTCGAGGTTGGCGGACAGGCCGAGGGCCTGTTCGGCCAGGTGCTGGACCGTGCCGTCCTTGTAGTAGTTGCGCATCGAGCCCGAGCGGTCCAGGACCAGGTAGACAGCGGCCCGCTGGGTGGCGAGGCCGTGCTTCTCCAGGGTGGTGGCCGCGGACTTGTAGAGGCTCACGAGGCCGGGGGCCGTGGCCTCGACCTTGGCGAGGGAGAGGGCCGGGGAGGAGGCCGCGGCCGCCGCGGGGGCGGGCTCGGATTCCGGGGCGGGCTCGGACTCGGGGGCCGGCTCGGGCTCCTGAGCGGCCGTCGGCTCCGGCTCCGCTGCCGGCTCCGGGGCCGCCTCGGGCTCCGGCTCCGGCTCGGGCTCGGCGGATGCGGTGGCCGGCTCGGTGGCTGCCTCGGGGGACGGTTCGACGGCGGGCTCGGCTGCGGGCGCCGGGCTCGGGTTGTCGAAGGCCTGGCTCACCAGCTCGGAGACGTCCTCGGAAGTCCCGGCATCCTCAGGGGACTTGGCTGCCTCGGGGGTCTCGGGCCCGGCCGCGGTCTCGGGCTCGCTCGTGGCCTCGGTACCGGTCTCCGGCTCCGCCTCGACCTCGGCCTCGGGGGCGGCTTCGCCCCGTACCTCGGCCGCGTCCCGCGCGGGGGGCTCCGTGGCGGCGATGTCCACGGGGCTGCCCTGTGCGGGGAGGGTGGGGGTCGCCGGGGCCGGGTCCGGCCTGGGGGTCTCGGCGGGGGCGGTGCGGGCGGCGGGGACCTCGGCCTCGACGGCCGGGGTCGCGGCTCCGGGGGCCGACTCTTCGCGGGCCTCCGGGATCGTTGCCGACTCCGGTGTACCGGCGCCGGTCGGTGCCGCGCCGGTTTCTTCGCGGGTCGCCTTGGAGCGACCGAAAGCGTTGCGCAGCAGACTCCGAATGCCCATCGGCGAACCTCTCTTGCGTGTGGTGGGTGCGGCGAATGTCCGTGAAGCACGGACATGTCCCTGACCAGGACGGATACGTAAGGGTAGCGGCCTGGACCGGCCTCATCGTGGGACCCCGCGCCCCGTATGAGTGGGCCATCCGGGGGAGTCGGGGTGGGAAGGGGTTTCGGCTGACGGAATTCGTTCACTGAGGGTGGCGTTCGCCCCCGGTTTTGTGGTGGACGCCGGGCGCGGACCGGTCGGCTTGCAGGAGTTCGTACCGCTTCATCTGATGCCGCACAGCCTGTGCCCAGGACCGCCACCCCGTCCGCTTTTCCTGCTTCCCCGCCGCCCACATCACGCCGCGGAAACGGGAAGGCAAGATCTGGGTAAGAAGTCCGTCGTGCAGGTATCCGATGCGCAGGTGTGCCCGTCTTCGCCGGTGACCATTGTCCCGAGCCGCACGTTGTCCCTCCAGGCGGCCGGATAGCAGGCAAGAACCCTTGCGAGGGTGACGGGAGATGTGGGCGCATGGGGCTGACCAGTCAGTCGCTCGAATACACGGTGATCGTGCTGGCGTTGGCCTGCGTGGCCGCCACGGTGTGGTTCTGGCCCCGGTTGTCGCGGCGCGGGGTGCGGTCCGTGCTGGGCCGGCTCGGCGCCATCGTGATGACCCAGCTGTCGATCGTGTGTGCGCTCGCCCTCGCGGTGAATTCGAGTTTCGAGTTCTACGGCACCTGGGACGAACTGCTGGGCAACAACGAAGAGGCCCCGGTGTCCGTGAGCCAGGGCGGCGGGAACTACGCGGACGTCGGCAACATCAAGGGCGGGCTGGTCCAGGCGGCCGGTCCGCAGGGGCTGGACCGGGTGAGCGGGCTGCCCAAGGGGCCGGCCGACAAGGTCGGCAAGGTCGAGTCGGTACGCATCGTCGGCCGCCGCACCCGCGCCATCAACCCGGGCTTCGTCTATCTGCCGCCGCAGTACTTCCAGCCGCAGTTCCGCCGTCAGCGCTTCCCGGTCATGGTCGTCATCAGCGGCTACCCCGGCGGCATCATGAACCTCGCGCAGCACCTCCAGGTGCCGCAGAACGCCGGAAAGCTGATCGCGCAGGGCAGGATGCAGCCGACCGTGATCGTGATGGTGCGGCCGACGATCGCGCCGCCGCGGGACACCGAGTGCGTGGACGTGCCGGGCGGGCCGCAGGCCGAGACGTTCTTCACCAAGGACCTGCCGGACGCCATGAGGTCGGCCTACCGCGTCGGCCACGACCCCAGTGCCTGGGGCGCGTTCGGCTACTCGTCCGGTGGCACCTGCTCGCTGCAGCTCGCGATGCGCAACCCGAACGTCTACACCTCGGCGGTCTCGCTCTCCGGTGACTACGCCATCAAGGACGACCTCACCACCGGCAGTCTCTTCGGCAGCGGTGCGGCCGGTGAGCAGCACCAGCGTGAGCACGATCTGCTGTGGCGGATGCAGCATCTGCCCGTACCGCAGATCTCCGCGCTGGTGGCCAGCAGCCGCAAGGGCGAGGCGGACTACGGCGACACCATGAAGTTCCTGCACGCGGCGAAGCCGCCGATGACCGTGGACTCGATCATCCTGCCGCAGGGCAGCCACCAGTTCTCGACCTGGCGGCGTGAGGTCGTGCCCGCGCTGGAGTGGCAGAGCCGCCAGCTGACGTTCCCGCAGGACACGGAGGCCAACGGCACGCAGCGGCGACCGGGTGCGGGTCCGGGTCCGGGCGCCGGTCCGGCGCAGCGGCCGGGCCCGTCGAAGGCGCCGGCCGACAAGGCCCGTGGGCGGGTGGAGGCGGAGCCGTCGCGGCGGTGAGGTCCGGCGGCGCAGGCCCCTGTCCGGCGCTGCCGGCTCAGGGGCGGTAGACCATGCCCGGTTCCGGCTTCGCCGGTGAGAGCAGCTGGGAGACCGTGACGACGGTGTAGCCGCGCTTCTTGAGCTCCTTGAGGATGCCGGGGACGGCCGGCACGGTGCCCTTGTAGATGTCGTGCAGCAGGATGACGCCGTCGCGCTCGGTCTGGTCGAGGACCCGCTTGGTGATGAGCCGGGAGTCGTTGGTCTGGTAGTCCTTGGCGGTCACGCTCCACAGGACCTGCGCCAGCCCGAGCTCCTTGCTGATCCGGGAGACGTTTTCGTCGGTCTTGCCCTGCGGCGGACGCATCAGCTTCGGCGTCTTGCCGGTGATCTTCCGGACGGCGTCCTGGACGCGGGACAGCTCCCGTTTGGCCTCGGCCGGCTCGATGTCGGTGAGGATCTGGTGCGACCAGGTGTGGTTGGCCAGTTCGTGGCCCTCGGCGTCGATGCGGGTGACGCCTTCGGGGCGTTCGTCGATGTGGTTCTTGCCGAGCATGAAGAAGGTCGCGTGCACCTTCTCCTTCTTGAGGATGTCCGGCAGGCGCGGGGTGTTCTCGCTGGGGCCGGCGTCGAAGGTGAGCGCGACGCACTTGAGCTTGCGGCAGTCGACGTCGTCGCCCTTCGCGTTTCCCTCCTTCTCGTGGCTGCCCTTCGCGTCGCTGTCCTTCGCCTTCCCGTTCTTGGCGTCCTCGGCGGCGGCGAGCTGCGCGTCCTTGGCCTGTACGGCGGCAGCCGGGGCGTCGTCCCGTGCGTCGGCCGGTGCGGTGACGTCGTAGGTGGCGCATCCGCTGAGGGCGAGGACCAGGGAGGTGCAGGCCAGCAGCCCGGCTATGGAGGTGCGGCGGGCCGCGGACATCTTCTTCGGCATACGAGGTCTCGTTTCGGTCGCTGAGGGCAGGGCATCGCCCGCGACCTGCGCTTTCGGGCATGGCGCAGCACGGCGCGACCAGCCGTGGCCGGTCGCGTCGCACAGTGATCGAACGGACTGAGGGAACTATACATAGGCAGTACACACTGTGTGTATACGCGAGGTGTTTAGGTGTCGGGCTGTGGTCCGGGAGGTGGTCCGGGAGCGGTGACCGGGCCGGTGAGGTGGCCGCCCGATCGGACGCGGTCGGCGCGACACCCGAAGCCGCCCGCGGTGGACTCGTACCGTGACCGCACCGCCGGACGACTGCCTCGCCCGCAACGACTGGATCTGCGGCGCATACCTGAGCACCCGCCGCCAGATCCTGCTCGACGCGGTCGGCGAGCACGTCCAGTTGACGGTCATTTCGGTACTGCTGGGGCTGGTGATCGCGGTGCCACTGGCGCTGCTGGCCCGCCGCAGACGCTGGACGGTCGGCCCGGTGCTGGGCATCACCACGGTGATCTACACGATCCCGTCGCTGGCGATGTTCTCCCTGCTGCTGCCGGTCTACGGGCTGTCCGCCACCCTCGTGGTCGTCGGCCTCGCCCTCTACTCCCTCACCCTGCTCGTACGGAACATCCTGGCGGGCCTCGAAGGTGTCCCCGCCGAGGCCAAGGAGGCCGCGCGCGGCATGGGTTACGGGCCGATGCGGCAGCTGCTGACCGTGGAGATGCCGCTGGCGGTGCCCGCCGCGATGGCCGGACTGCGGATCGCCACCGTCTCCGCCGTCGCGCTCACCACCGTCGGCGCGATCGTCGGCCACGGCGGACTGGGCAACCTCATCTACTCCGGCATGAACTCCTTCTTCAAGGCCCAGGTGCTCACCGCGTCCGTGCTGTGCGTGATCATCGCGGTCGCCTTCGATCTGCTGCTGCTCGGCGCCGAGCGGCTGCTCACGCCCTGGCGGCGGGCCGGCCGCAGGACCCGTCAGCGCGCCCGGACGGCGGCGCCCAAGAAGCTGCTCGCGGCGTCCGGACGGCAGCCGTGAACACCCTCTCCGCCGTCTGGACCTGGCTGACCACCGCCGCCAACTGGTCCGGCGAGAACGGCGTCTGGCACCGGCTCGGCCAGCACCTCGTGCTGACCGTCGTCTGCCTGATCATCAGCGCCCTGATCGCGCTGCCCATCGCGCTGACCCTCGGTCACCTCGGGCGCGGCGGTGCGCTCGCCGTCAATCTCGCCAACATCGGCCGCGCGATCCCGACCTTCGCCGTCCTGGTGCTGCTGCTGCTCACCCCGATCGGGCGGTACGGGGAATGGCCGACCGTCATCGCGCTGGTGCTGTTCGCGATCCCGCCGCTGCTGACCAACGCCTACGTGGGGATGCGTGAGGTGGACCAGAACGTGGTGCGGGCCGCACGGGGCATGGGGATGACCGGCCCGCAGCTGGTGTGGCGGGTCGAGGTGCCGCTCGCGTTCCCCCTGGTGATCACGGGTATCCGGATCGCCGCGGTCCAACTCGTCGCCACCGCCACGCTCGCGGCGCTGGTCGGCGGCGGGGGCCTCGGCCGCATCATCACCGCGGGCTTCAACCTCGCCTCCACTCCGCAGGTGGTCGCCGGGGCGGTGATCGTGGCGGTGTTCGCGCTGCTGATGGAGGCGGCCTTCGAGATCGGTCAGCGGTTCGCGCCGGCCTGGGCGCGTGGGCGGATCCGATGAGGGGCGGGAGGTGTTTCACGTGAAACTCCGGAGATCGTCGAACGCTTCGGGGTGCCCACCGGCCGGCGGCGCCCCCTGCCCACCCGCCGCAGGCTCCCCCTGCCCACCCGGCGGTGGCGCTCCCTGCCCGCCCTCCGGCGGTTCGCCCTGCCCACCCCCGGCGGGCGGCCGCTGCCCGCCGGCCCAGGGGCCCGCCCGTCGGCGCGCCCGTCCGTCCGCCCTCGTCGCCGTCGTCGTGGCCGCGACCGTGGCCGCCTGCACGAGCGGCCCCTCCCTGGAGAACCAGGGCGCGATCACCGCCCCGCCCGGCGACAGCCAGCAACTCTCCGTCGGTTCCGCCGGTTTCACCGAGAGCGAGCTGCTCGCCCAGATGTACGCGGCGCTGCTCGCCGACGCCGGCTACCGCACGGACATCCTCACCGTCGGCAACCGCGAGTTGTACGAACCCGCCCTGGAGAGCGGCCAGATCGACGTCGTCCCGGAATACGCCGCCACCTTCGCCGACTGGCTGCAGGCCAAGGCCAAGGGCGCCCAGGCCACGCCGGTCGCGTCCCCCGACACTGGGGCCACCATGGCCGCGCTGCGGAAGCTCGCCCTTCCCCGCGGTCTGACCGTGCTCGCGGCCGGCCGGGCCGTCGACCAGAACGCCTTCGCGGTGAGCGCCTCCTACGCCGCCAAGCACCACCTCACCACTCTCAGCGACCTGGGACGGGCCAAGCTTCCGGTGCGGCTGGCGGCGGGCGACGAATGCGTCCAGCGGCCGTTCTGCGCACCGGGCCTGAAGAAGACGTACGGCATCGACATCACGGCCGTCGACCCCAAGGGCGTCGGCACCACCCCCGCCAAGCAGGCCGTGCAGAACGGCAAGGACCAGATGGTGCTGACCACCAGCACCGACGCCACCCTCGACGCATTCGGGCTGGTGCTGCTCGCCGACGACAAGAAGCTGCAGAACGCCGACAATGTCGTTCCCGTCGTCAACCGGGCCCGCGCCGGCAGTGCGAAGGTGGCCGCCGCGCTCAACCGCCTCAACGCGGTCCTGACCACCACCGACCTGGCACACCTCAACGAGCAGGTCGACAGCTGGCGGCGGCTCCCGGCCGATGTGGCCCGTAGTTACCTGCGGTCCAAGGGCCTGCTGCCGACGACCTAGCCGGTGCGGCAAAGGCGACGCCGGGCCTGTTCACTCGGTCGGCACCGAATCCACCTCGGCGCGCTCCCGCGGCACGCCCCGCTCGCCGGAGTCGATGGTGCGGCGCAGCGCCTCGTGGAGTTTCGTCGGGGTCAGCACGCCGAGGAAGCGCCGGCCCTCCAGGACCGCGATCCAGCCCGCGTCGTGCTTGAGCATCTCGCTGAAGGCCTGCTTCAGGGTGCCGCTGACCGGGACCCAGGCCTCCATGCGCCGGGCCTGATCGGCGACGGTGCCGTGCGCGTCGGCCATCTCGTCCATGCCGACCCAGCCGTGCAGTTCACCGTCACCGTCCAGGACGACGGCCCAGCGGGCCCCGTCCTTGCGCATCCGGGCGGCCGCGTCGCCGGCCGGTTCGTCGAGCCGGGCGAAGGGCGGCCGCTCCAGGTCGTCGCGGTCGATAGCGGTGACCGACAGCTGCTTCAACGCGCGGTCGGTGCCGACGAATTCGGCGACGTAGGGGGAGGCGGGGGCGCCGAGGACGCTCGCCGGGGTGTCGTACTGCTCGATCCGGCCTTCGCCGTAGACGGCGATCCGGTCGCCGAGCCGGATGGCTTCCTCGATGTCATGGGTGACCAGCAGCACCGTCTTGTGCATGGTGGCCTGGAGCCGCAGGAACTCCTTCTGGAGCCGGTCACGGACCACCGGGTCGACCGCGCCGAACGGCTCGTCCATGAGGAGGACGGGCGGATCGGCGGCGAGCGCGCGGGCCACCCCGACGCGCTGGCGCTGGCCGCCCGACAGCTGCTCGGGATAGCGCGAGCCGTAGACGCCCGGGTCCAGGCCGACCATGTCCAGGAGTTCGGCGGCCCGCTCCCGCGCCTTGGCCTTCTTCCAGCCGGTCAGCAGCGGCACCGTCGCGGTGTTGTCGAGGACGGTGCGGTGCGGGAAGAGGCCGGTCTGCTGGATGACGTAGCCGATCCGGCGGCGGAGCTTGACCGGGTCGACACCGGAGATGTCGGCGCCCTCGACGTGGATGGAGCCGCGGGTGGGGTCGATGAGCCGGTTGACCATCATCATCGTGGTCGTCTTACCGCAGCCGGACGGGCCGACGAGGGTCACCAGCTCGCCCTCGCCGACCTCCAGCGACAGGTCGTCCACGGCGGTGGTCCCGTCGGGGTAGCGCTTGGTGACGGACTCGAACCGGATCATTTCCCCATTGAATCCCGCACCTCGCGCCGGGTCCCCTCATGCGGGCAATCGGGGGCCCGCCAAGGGGACCGGCGAGCGCCCGGGGTCAGCCCGGCAGCCGGTCCGGGAAGGTCACCCGGACCGTCAGCCCGCCACCGGGGTTGGGGTGCGCGGTCGCCGACGCCGCGTGGGCGCGGGCGATGGAGGCGACGATCGACAGCCCGAGCCCGGCGCCCTCACCGGGGGCGTGCCGCCGTTCCTCCAGGCGCCGGAACGGCTCGAAGAGATACGGCACGGACCCGGCGGGGACGACGGGGCCGGTGTTGCTGACCTCCACGGTGCGGTCGTGGACGCGCAGGGTGATCCGGCCGTCCGGGCGGTTGTGGCGCACGGCGTTGCCGACCAGGTTGCGCAGGAGATGGGTGAGCAGGACCGGGTCACCGTCGACGGTCGAGGAGGATCCCCCCTGCTCCTGAAGTGCGCGGGGGATGTCGGTGGCCAGGGTCAGCCCGTCCCGCCAGGCGAGGTCGGCGTGCTCGGCGGCGACCGTCCCGGCGAGTTCGCCGAGCGCCACCGGCTCCCGGCGCTGCAGGCCCTGATCGGAGACGGAGAGCAGCAGCAGGCCCTCGATCAGCTGCTCGCTGTCGTCGGCGACCTCGATCAGCTTGCCGCGGATGCGCCGTACGTTCGCGGGGTCCGGGTCGGTGAGCCCGATCTCGGCGGCGGCGCGCTGCACGGCCAGAGGGGTGCGCAGCTCGTGTGCGGCGTTGGCGGCGAACCGCTGCTGTGCGGAGACCAGTTGCTCGATGCGGTCGAGCATGCCGTCGAAGGTGTCGGCGAGCTGTTTGAGTTCGCCGGGCGGCGCGTCGAGCGCGATGCGTTCGTGCAGGTTGGCGGCGGACAGCCGGCGCGCGGTGGTGGTGATGACGGAGACCGGGCGCAGCACCCGACCCGCCATCCACCAGGCCAGCGCCACCGAGATGACGGCGAAGATCAGCAGGGCGATCAGCGAGACGGTGAGCAGACGGGAGAGCGCGGCCTCCTCCGCGGCGCTGGTGATGGTCCGCGTCACGCTGCGCTCGCCGCCGTCGGTGAAGGTCAGGGGGTAGCCGGGCAGCCGCAGGGCGGGTGCCACGGTGGGCCCGGGGGTGGGGGCACCGTGCGACGGGCCGCGCTGTGCGGGCGCGGCGGTGGTGACCGCCATGCTGAGCGTGGAGTAGAGGCCGCGCCGTACGAGGAAGTAGACGAGGCCGATGAGCATCGCGCCGGCCAGCACCAGCAGCCCGCCGTAGAGGCCGGTGAGCCGGGCGCGTTCGCTGCCGGGCAGCCGGCGCAGCCACGTGGGCAGCCGGTGGCCCGGCGGACGGCCGGGTCCGGTGGCCGCGGCGGCGGGGCGGCCCGGGAGGTCGCCGGCCGGTGCGGGGCGGGCCGGGGCGGCGGGGGCGGCGGGGGCGCTCATCGGCCGTCCCCGACCCGGTAGCCCGCGCCCGGCACCGTCTCGATCACCGGCGGTTCGCCGAGTTTCGCGCGCAGTTTGCTGAGCGTGACGCGGACGGCGTTGGTGCGGTAGCTGGTGTGCTCCTCCCAGACCTCTTCGATCAGGTCGTCGCCGCTGACCACCGCCCCCTCCCCGCGCAGCAGCGCCTCCAGTACCGCGAATTCCTTGCGCGACAGCGCGAGCGGGCGGCCGTCGCGCTCCGCGAGGCGGCGCGCGGTGTCGACGGTGATCCCGGCCCGCTCGATGACCGGGGGCAGCGCGGGGCGGGCACGGCGGCCGAGGGCGAGGACCCGGGCGAGCAGTTCCTCGTACGCGAACGGCTTGGTCAGGTAGTCGTCGGCGCCCAGGCCCAGCCCATCCACCCGGTCGCGGACCGTGCCGGACGCGGTGAGCATCAGCACCCGGGTCAGCAGCCGCTGCTCCACGACATGCCGGCACACCTCGTCACCGTGCAGGCCGGGCAGGTCGCGGTCCAGGACGAGCACGTCGTACGCGCCGAACCGGAGTTTGCCCAGGGCCTCGTGACCGTCGTGGGCGACATCGGCCGCGATCGCGTCGCGGCGCAATCCCTCGGCGATCATTTCCGCGAGGAATTCCTCGTCCTCCACCACCAGAACGCGCATGGGGTCATGTGTACCCGAGGGCCACCTTTCGGCGACGTAAACACTTTTTCCGCCGGGCGGTGGGAGACCGGGTGGTTAGAGAAAGGAAATGCGGCCCCGTGCCAGCTTCTGCGGCACAGCTCATCGCTGTCTCCCGTAGTTCCGG
This sequence comes from Streptomyces sp. NPDC101393, assembly GCF_044767385.1. NCBI lineage: Bacteria > Bacillati > Actinomycetota > Actinomycetes > Kitasatosporales > Streptomycetaceae > Streptomyces > Streptomyces sp. NPDC101393. The sequence goes on from NZ_JBIWNU010000005.1 coordinate 561,917, forward strand.
CACGGAGGAATTCCATGAATCAGCACACGGACCGGCGCACACCTCAGCGCACCGACCAGCGCACCAACCAGCGCAGGAACCGGCGCGGGCTGCCGGTGGCGGCGGCAGCGTTGATGGCGGGCCTGGCGATATTCGCCACCGCCTGCTCCGGCGGCGACACCGGCACGGGCTCGGGCGGCGGGTCCGACGCCAACGGCAAGGGCAAGGAAGCGGACGCGGCGTACAAGCACCGCCAGTGCCTGCGGGACCACGGCGTGCAGGTCGAGGAGCCGAAGCCGGGCCAGGACCCGCGCAGCATGGTCGTCGGCGGCGGTGCCAAGACCGACCCGGAGAAGATGAAGAAGGCGTTCAAGGAGTGCGGGGATTCCGGGCCGGGATCCGGGAGCGGCGGCCCGAGCCAGGCGGACAAGGACACGATGCTGAAGTTCGCCCAGTGCATGCGCAAGAACGGCTTCCACATGCCCGACCCGAAGTTCGGCAGCGACGGTATGCAGCCGGCGCAGCGCATTCCGAAGGGCCAGGAGAAGACCTTCGAGAAGGCCAACAAGGTGTGCGGCGGCCAGAATGCCGGCTGAGGCGGGCGGCCCCCAGGCCCCGCGCCGCCGGAAGAAGACCTACCTGATCTCCGCGCTGGTCGTCGTCGCGCTGCTGGCGGGCGGCGGCGTGGCCCTCGGCTCCGTCACCGGCCGCCAGGACGGCGGGCGGCAGCAGAGCACGGACGACCGGCCTCCCGCCACCGACACGGTCCGGCGCCAGGACCTCAGCAGCAGCACCCAGGTCCAGGGGACGCTCGGCTACACCGGGGAACGCAAGGTCAACGCCGGTGCGGCCGGCACCCTGACCTGGCTCCCGGCCGCCGGCTCGACGGTCGGCCGGGACGACGCGCTCTACGAGGTCGACGGCCGCACGGTACGGCTGATGTACGGCGCCAAGCCGATGTACCGGACCCTGAAAGAGGGCGACGAGGGCGATGACGTCCGGCAGTTGAAGGAGAACCTGCGCGCCCTGGGCTACGGAGCGGAGCTGGCCGCCGACGGGAAGTTCACCCCCGGCACGACCGACGCCGTCAAGCGCTGGCAGCGCGGCCATGACCTGAAGCAGACCGGCACCACCGGGCCGGAACAGATCTCCTTCCAGCCGGGGGCGGTGCGGATCAACAAGAAGGCCGCGGCGGTCGGCGACCGGGCCGCGCCCGGCGGGCCGCTGCTGACCACCACCGGGTCGGCGCGGGAGGTCCGGCTCAAGCTCGATGTCGCGCAGAGCGACCTGGCGAAGGTGGGCACGAAGGTCACCGTGAACCTGCCCGACGGCGGCACGGCCCGGGGCAAGGTCGCCTCCGTCGACAGGACCGTGACCGAGGAGGGCAGCGACGGGCAGAGCAAGACTCCCAAGATCAGCGTCCGGGTCACCTTCGACGACCCCGGCAAGGTCACCGCGTTCGACCGTTCGCCGGTGACCGTCGACATCGCCGGCGAGGTCCGCGCCGACGTGCTGACGGTGCCGGTCAACGCGCTGCTCGCGCTGCCCGGCGGCGGCTTCGGCGTCCAGGTCGTCGAGGGCGGCCGGGTCCGCGAGGTGCGGGTCACGCTCGGGATGTTCGGGCAGGGCAGGGTGGAGATCTCCGGCGGCGGGGTCCGGGCGGGCACCACGGTGGGGGTGCCGGCGTCATGACCGCCACCACGGGCACCGCCCGCGCCCTCACCCCCACGCCTCCGGCCCCCGAGCACGTCGTCGATCTCGCCGGGGTCACCAAGGAGTACCCCGGCGGGGTCGCCGCGCTGCGCGGGGTGGACCTGCGGGTGTCCCGCGCCGAACTGCTGGCCATCGTCGGCCCGTCCGGCTCCGGAAAATCCACCCTGCTGCACATCATCGGCACCCTGGACCGCCCCACGGCCGGCGCCGTCACCCTCGCCGGCCACGACATCGCCGCCCTCACCGACCGCCGGCTCTCCGCCCTGCGCGCCCAGCACATCGGCTTCGTCTTCCAGTCCTTCCACCTGGTGTCCGGCGTCAGCGCCCAGGACAACGTCGCCGAGGGGCTGCTCTACTCCGGGCTGCCCCGCGCCGTTCGCCGCCGGCGGGCGGCCGAGGCGCTGGACCGGGTGGGCCTCGCCGACCGGATGGCGCACCGCCCGCACGAGCTGTCGGGCGGTCAGAAGCAGCGGGTGGCCATCGCACGGGCGGTGGTCGGCGAACCCGATCTGCTGCTGGCCGACGAACCGACCGGCGCTCTGGACTCCGCCTCCGGCGCCGCGGTCATGGCGCTGCTGCACGAACTCAACAAGGAGGGCGCCACCATCGCCGTCATCACCCACGACAGCGAGATCGCCGGGCAGCTGCCCCGTCAGGTGCGGCTCCGCGACGGCCGGGTCGTCCGGGACGACGACGGCCGGGCGGTCCCGGACGACGGCCGGGCGGTCCCGGATGACGGCCCGGTGGCCCCGGGCGGCTCCGGGAGCGCCGAGCGATGAGACGCAGTGGACCCAGCCGGCTCACCCCGGCCACCCTCGGGCCGCGCGACGTCCTGCACGTCGGCTCCGCCGGGCTGCGTACCCGCCCGATGCGGGTGGTGCTGTCCGCCCTCGGCATCGCCATCGGCATCGCGACGATGATCGCGGTGGTCGGCATCTCCGCCTCCAGCAAGGCCCAACTCCTGCAGAAGCTGGAGGCGCTGGGCACCAACATGCTGGTCGTCTCGCCCGGCCAGGACATGTTCGGCGGGGAGGTGAAGCTGTCCAAGGACGCACCCGGGATGATCGCCCGGATCGACGGGGTGCAGCAGGTCGGCGCCACCGGCGACCTCGGCCAGTCGGTGCGGCGCAGCGAGAAGATCCCGCAGGAGGAGACCGGCGGCATCACCCTCAAGGCCGCGGGTGAGGGGCTGCTGGACACGCTGCGCGGCTCGATGCGCTCCGGCTCCTGGCTCAACGGCGCCAACGGCCGCTATCCGTCCGTCGTGCTCGGCCATGTCAGCGCCGAACGCCTCGGCGTCACCCATCCCGGCCAGCAGGTCTACATCGGCGGGCGGTACTTCACCGTCATCGGCGTCCTCGACCCGCTGCCGCTCGCGCCGGAGATCGAACGGTCCGCCCTCGTCGGCTGGTCGGCGGCGGCCGGGCTGCTCGGCTTCGACGGTCACCCCACCTCCGTCTACGAGCGCTCCACCGACGCGTCCGTGCGGGACGTGCGGGAGCTCATCCCGCACACCGCCGATCCGGAGAATCCGCGCAACGTCCAGGTTTCCGATCCGTCGTCGGCGCTCCAGGCCAAGGCCCAGGCGGAGGGCGCGTTCACGAGTCTGCTGCTCGGTCTGGGCGGGGTGGCGCTGCTGGTCGGCGGCGTGGGAGTCGCCAACACCATGATCATCTCGGTGCTGGAACGCCGCCACGAGATCGGGCTGCGCCGCTCCATGGGCGCCACCCGGGGCCAGGTCCGGCTGCAGTTCGTGACCGAGTCGCTGCTGCTGTCGGGCCTTGGCGGGGTCGCCGGCATCGTGCTGGGCGGGGCCGCCACCTACGTGTTCGCCGCCTCGGGCGGGATGCCGTGGGTGGTGCCTCCCTGGGCGGTCGGCGGCGGCTTCGGCGCGACCCTGGTGATCGGCACCGTCGCCGGCCTCTACCCGGCCGTACGGGCCGCCCGTCTCTCCCCGACCCTCGCCCTCCAGGCCGTGTAGAAAGGCCGCCGGCCGCCCCTCCGTCGAACGGCGGCCGGATCCGGCCGGGACGGGGGGCCGTACGAGTTGCTTCCGCGGCACCGCCTCCCGTCCTGCCGCATCCGGCCCCACCGGCGTGCTTACGATCCACTCCGGCCTCCGGTCGGAAGGGTGGAAGGGAACGCCACGATGAGAGCCGTAGCAGTCAGCGCATTCGGCGAACAGCCGCAGCTCATGGATCTGCCACAGCCCGAACCAGGGCCGGGGGAGGTCCTGGTGCGGCTGTCCGCAGCCGGACTCAACCCGATCGACTGGAAGATCGCCGACGGGATGTTCGGGGATGCCATGCCGGCAGCCTTCCCCCTGGTCCTGGGGTCGGACGGGGCCGGTGAGGTCCTCGCCGTCGGCACCGGCGTCCGGCGGTTCACCGTCGGCGACGCGGTGTTCGGCCAGTTCCAGCGGCCGGAGCGGGGCGGCGGTTCGTACGGCGAACTCGCCGTCGCCGACGAGGCGGCGATCGCCCCGGCCGCCCGCAGTGTCACCTACGCGACGTCCGCGGCCCTGCCGACGGCCGGCATGACCGCCTACAACCTGGTCGAGGAGACCCGGGTCAGCGAGGGCCGGCGGGTGCTGATCGTCGGCGCCACCGGCGGTGTCGGCACCTTCGCCACCCAGCTCGCGGCCGGCCGCGGCGCGGAGGTGATCGCCACCGCCCGGCCCGCCAACGTGGAACTGATGCGGAATCTGGGCGCGTCCGAAACCATCGACCACACCGTCGGCCCGGTCGCCGAACAGCTCCTGGCCGCGCACCCGGACGGGGTGGACGTGCTGATCGACCTGACCGGCGGCCCCGAGGAGTTCGGCGACCTGACCCGGACCGTACGGGACGGCGGCACCGCCGTCTCCACCATCGGGTCGGCCGACGCGGACGTGCTGACCGAGCACAACCTGCGCGGCTTCAACTTCGTCAACCGCTCCTCGCCCCAGCTCCTGGAGATCCTCGCCGGTCATGTCGACGCGGGCCGCCTCACGGTCCTCGTGGGCCGCGAGGTCACCCTGGAAGAGGCCCCCGAGGTCCTGGCCGCCAGCCGCACCGGCCGCGCCCAGGGGAAGACGGTGCTGACGATCTGACCCTGCACCGACCGACGATGCGGCCACCTGCCTCGGGGCGGGGGCCGCATCTTTGCGCGCCGGGCGGTGGGGGGCCACGCACCGCAGATCCCTGGCGGACGGAACGGCTCGGTATCGAGCAGCCCTGAGACAGGCGGCGCCCTCTGGGCCGCTCAGTCGCGCGCTCCCGCCACCCGCCGCAGGAGGCGCCGCGCGGGTGGCGTCAGCGCTGCGGTCGTGACCGTCAGCAGGGCGGTGGCGATGACCGTCCAGAGGCCGGTGCGCAGGGGGGAGGTGAGGGCGTCGGCGTAGGCGGTGGCGGCGGGGCGGGAGACCACGGCGGGCAGTGCGTCGAGCAGGCGGGTGCGGGCGAGGACGAGGGCGGCGGCCAGCAGGGCGGCGCCCGCGGCGCAGCCGGCCGCGGTGCAGATCAGGGCCCGGCGGCGGCGCCGGGCCAGGAGCAGTCCGGCCGGCAGGCAGAGCGCGGCGGCCGGCGGGAGCAGGACCGCGGCGGTGCGCACCGACCGGTACGCGGTTCTGAACGGCGGGACCTCGGGGGGCTTCAGGAGCACGATCTCGGCGTGGGTGTGCGGCACCCGCTGGGCGATGTCGATGCCCAGGCCGTTCGCGGACAGCTGGTGCCTGACGCGTTCGACGACCGGCGTGAGGTCGAGGGTCACCGGGGCGTCCCCGGAGGAGGTCAGCGTGCCGTCCAGGGCCTGGTGGGCGGTGCGGTGCACGCCCGTCCAGACGGCCGGGAAGGCGCGGCCGGTGACGACCTGGCGGACCTGTTTGTCGACGAACTCGCGGATGCCGCGGGTGAAACGCTCCCGCAGGGCGGGCCGTTGGGCGCGCGGGATGGCCTGGAGCAGCCCGTCGAGCTGGACGTGTTCCATCACCCCGTTGGTGACGTCGTCGACGATGGCGTCCCGGACGGCGGGGTTCGCGGCGAGCGGGGCGACCGCGGCCACATAGCGGTCGGTGTCGGTCAGCTCGGTGCGCGCCCAGACGGCGGCCAGGCTCAGCGGCAGCAGCAGCGTGCCGATCAGCAGCAGCGCGCCGCCCGCCAGCGCACGGGCGGGCCGCCGGCGGGCCCGCGGCCCGGCATCGGCTTCCGGCGCCCGGCCGCTGACGCGTACGGGTGCGCTCGCTGACATGGCGTCCGGTCCCTCCTGACGGCGGCCGTTGGTTGCGGGTACGGCCCTCTTCCAGGCAAGGGGGAACGGGCACCGGCCGCGAGCGGGGCCGGTGCCAATGGGTGACCGTGCGGGCGGTCCGGTGCCGGCGGGCACCGCCGGGTGGGTCAGGGCGTGCGGTCCCCGGTGCCCGCGCGATGGCGGCGTACCGCCCGCACCACGCCCGGCGCGAACAGCGCGCAGGCCGCGGCGGCCACCGCCCACCACACCCAGCCGTCGCCGCCCGTCGTCTCCGGGTGGGTCTCCGGCAGGTCGTCGATGTCGCCCGAGCAGGCGGTGGGCGCGTCGGACGGGGGCACATAGACGCAGACGGTGGTGGCGGCGCGGCGGGTGCCGGGCGCGGCGGTGGGGCCGAGGGTGGTCCGGTCGCCGAGTTCGGCGGTGGCGGTGAACACCTGGATGTCGTACGCGGGCAGGTCGGCGTGCCAGACGGCCTTCTGCTGCGTGCCGGACCCGACGATCCGGCCGCCGCTCGCCGTCGCGGAGGCGGTGGTGGCCGGCATCCGCTGCTCGATACGGGCGCCGGGCACGGCGGTGGCGCCCAGGTTGTGCACGGTGATGCGGTAGTCGAGCCGTTCGCCCGCCTCGGTCCGGTCGACGCCGTCGGTCACCGCCACCGACACCGAGACGGCGGGGGCCGCCCGGCGGTGCGGTGCGTCGGCGGGCGGTGCGGGGAGAGCGGCGGCGCACAGCAGCGCGCAGACGACGGCGGTTCTCATCCGGCCATCCGAGCACCGCGGTCACCGCGCCCGGCGGCCACCGCCCCGGTCCCGGGCCGTGTTCACCCGAGTGAGTGGGCGTCAGGCCCGTCCCGTACGGCGCGCACCGCCGGGCGCAGCGCCACCTCGCACCACACCGTCTTGCCGACGCCCGGCAGCCGCACCCCCCAACGGGCCGAGAGCGTCCCCACGAGCAGTAACCCCCGTCCCCCCGTGGCCTCCGGCGCACCCGCTCCGTCCCTCTGGCACGGGAGGCGTTCGCCGCGCGCATCGGTCACCTCGATGCGCAGCACGCATGCCGTCAGGACGAGCCGTACCCGAAAGAGCCGACCGCGCACCGCACCGTGCAGCAGCGCGTTGGTCGCCAGCTCGGAGACCAGCAGCCGGGTGTCGTCGGCCAGTTGGGGATGGCCCCATTCGCCGACGAGCCGGGCGGCCCGGTTCCGTGCGAGGGCGACGCTCTTGGGGCGGGGGGTGTAGTCGAGCACGTCCTCGTGGAGGGCGTCGTCTGCGAGGTCCGGTTCCGCCGGGTCGTACGGGGCGATCATCTTCGGCCACCTCCGGGGCTGGGCAGCGCGCATCAGCCAAGCCAACTTGCGGCGCTGCGCGGTCGGTTCACCACGGAAGGTAGCGCAGAATGGAGCCGCTGCAATCAACTCGGAGATAATTTCACCCGCTAGTTGCGAGCGCTCTGTGATCCACCCCAAACTGAGCGTGGATCGGGAGGGGTGGGCGATGACGAGCAGTCAGCCAGTGCAGGACAACCGGGTTTCCACGGTGTTGGGCCGCCGACTGGGCAGGGAGTTGCACAGGCTCCGCACGGTGGCGGGCCTGACCCAGGGGGAAGCGGCGAGGTCCCTGAGTGCGTCCACCGGGAAGATCGCCAAGATGGAGAGCGGTTGGGTGCCGATGCGCGATCCGGACGTTCGCACGCTGTGTGCGGTGTTCGGGGTCGCGGACGATCCGCTTTTGGTGGGAGGCCTGTTGGAGCTCGCTCGGCTCGACCGAGAGCGGCGCAAGGCCAAGGGATGGTGGAGCGAGTTCCCTCTGGCGGGGGCGATGAAGGAGTACGTCGCCCTGGAGAGCGCTGCCACGGCCATCAAGGCCTGGCAGCTCGCCTTCGTCCCCGGCCTGCTCCAAACACCTGGCTACGTCAGCGCGCTGAAGCCGGACGAACACTTCGTGTCCATGCGTGTGAACCGCCAGCGGCGTCTGGCCGAGGAGCCGCTTCTGGATCTGCGGGTCGTGATCTCTGAGGCTGGTCTGCGGACACTCGTCGGAGGCGCTGACGTGATGCGCGAACAGCTGCGGCACCTGTGTTCCATGGGCGAGAGGCCGAATGTCGCCATCCAGGTGCTGCCCTTCAGCGCCGGGGCGCAGCTCGGCATGGACTGCGCCTTCAACGTCATGTCGTTCGCCGAGCCGGGAGCCATGGACGTGGTGTATATGGAGAACCTCCACACCGAGCTGTGGATCGAAGGCGGGAAAGACGCTTCCCAATACGATGGCCTGTTCGAGACAATCGCGGAGCGATCCCTCGGCGAAGCCGATTCGCGAGCCTTCATCAGCCAACTGGTCAAAGAACTGTGAGCCATGACCGAGTTCATCTTTTGCAAGTCCAGCTACAGCAACCAGGAACGCGAGTGCGTCGAGGTGGCCACCAACGTTCCCGCCGTCATAGCCGTCCGCGACTCCAAGGACCCCGCCGGGCCGGTGCTCCGGCTCACGCCCGCCTCCTGGACGGCGTTCCGGGGAGCCGTGGTCGAGGGCCGGTTCGGCCGCGGACAGGCGTGAGCTGGGGCTAGTGCCGGTGCGGCCCCGGCCGGTGGACCGGGCCGTGGGTGTCCTCGCAGTGGTCGGACGGGTGCGCTTCGGGGCCCGCTTCCGGGCCGGGGCCGGTGCCGAGGGTCAGTACGTCGTCGGGGGACCATTCGCCGACGTGGTCGACCTGGAGGGTGGCGTGGGTGATGCCGTAGTCCGCGCTCAGCAGTTCCTGGAGGCCGCGGCGCACCTTGTGGCAGTCGCCGCCGGGCGCCACCAGGATGTGCGCGGACAGCGCCGGCTGGCCGGAGGTGATCTGCCAGACGTGCAGGTCGTGGACCTCGACGACCTCGTCCGCCGCGACGAGGTGGTCGCCCAGGGCGTCCGGGTCGACGCCGGAGGGCGCGGCCTCCATGAAGATCCGGCCGGATTCGCGGACGAGCCCGATGCCGGCCTTCAGCATCAGCGCGACGACCAGGAGCGTGGCGATCGCGTCGGCCCGTTCGAAGCCGGTGGTCAGCACGATCAGGCCGGCCACCGCGGTGGCGACGAAGCCGAACAGGTCGGTGAGGATGTGCTGGTAGGCGCCCTCGACGTTCAGGCTGGAGCGGTTGGCCCGGGACAGGAACCAGGTGCAGACCAGGTTCACCACGACGCCGGACAGGGCCGTGACGAGGACCAGCCCGCCGGTCACGGCCGGCGGCGAGATCAGCCGCTCGACGGCCTCGTACGCCAGCCAGACCGACAGCAGCAGCAGCGTGATGCCGTTGGCCTGCGCGGAGAGGATCTCGGCGCGCTTGAGCCCGTAGGTGTAGCCGCCGCGCGCGGGCCGGGCGGCCAGCCGCATCGCGATCAGGGCCAGCGCGATCGATACCGCGTCGGTGAGCATGTGGGCGGCGTCCGAGATCAGTGCCAGGGACTGGGCCACGAAGCCGATGACGACCTCGACCGCCATGTAGGCGGTGATCAGGACGAGCGCGGCGCGCAGCCAGCGCCGGTCGGCGTCCGGTGAGACGGCGTGCGCATGGCTGTGGGTGTGGCCGTGTGCGGGGGGCTTGGCCCCGTCGTGCCCGTGGGCGTGCTCGGTCATCGCGCGCTCCTTCGTGGGTCGTCGCTGCGAAGCAAACCGCACTTCGGCGAGAGATCCAAAGGCTGCACCGGTGACCGTTGTCATTACCGTCCAACGGCGTATCGTGCCTGGTCAGAGCGGTGAGGCGAGTGCGGCCCGGCGGGAGTGGGAAGCGGCCCCCGCGGAGCGCTGCGCCCACGAGCCGGCCGGCGGGTGTCCGGTCCGCGCCCCCGCCGCCACCGGATGCAGCGCCGCGTACGTGAGCGGAGCCGACGGGTCGATCGAGACGTCCAGCGGGGCCGGTTCCGCGCCGGCGCGCACGAGCAGGTCGCCGATGGCGGCGATCATCGCGCCGTTGTCCGTGCACAGCCGCAGCGGCGGCACCCGCAGGGTGATGCCCGCCGCGGCGCACCGCTCCTCGGCCAGGCTCCGGACCCGGGAGTTGGCGGCCACCCCGCCCACCACGACCAGGGTCCGTACGCCGTGCTCGGCGCAGGCGGCCACGGCCTTGCGGGTGAGGACATCGGCGACCGCCTCCTGGAGCGAGGCGGCGCCGTCGGCGAGGGGGAGCGGCAGGCCGGCGCCGTGGTGGCGCTCCGCCCAGCGGGCCGCCGCCGTCTTCAGCCCCGAGAAGGAGAACGTGAAGCGGTTCTCCGGCGGGCCCGTGGTCAGCGGGCGCGGGAAGGGGACAGCGCGCGGATCCCCCTCGCGCGCTGTCCGGTCGATGGCCGGGCCGCCGGGATACGGCAGCCCGAAGACCCGCGCGACCTTGTCGAAGCACTCCCCCGCGGCGTCGTCCAGGGTGTCGCCGAGGTGCGTGATCGGGTCGCGGGCGAGGTCGCGTACGAGCAGCAGGGAGGTGTGGCCGCCGGAGACGATCAGCACCATGCAGGGGTCGGGCAGCGGACCGTGTTCGAGGGTGTCGGCGGCGACGTGCCCGGCGAGGTGGTGCACGCCGTACAGCGGGACGCCGAGTGCGTACGCCAGACCCTTGGCACCGGCCAGCCCGACCTGGAGCGCGCCGGACAGCCCCGGCCCCGTCGTCACCGCGACCGCCCCGATGTCGGCGGTCGTCAGCCCCGCGCCGGCCAGCGCCTCGCGGACCACCGGGGTCAGCGCGTGCAGATGGGCGCGGGCGGCGATCTCCGGCACCACGCCGCCGAACCGCGCGTGCGCGTCCATGCTCGACGCGAGGGCGTGGCCGAGCAGCCGCCCGTCCCGGACCAGACCGGCGCCCGTCTCGTCGCACGACGATTCGATCCCCAGCACCACGGGTGAGCCCACCACGCTCCTCCTCTTCCTGCACAAGCTGTCCAATTGCAACATATAGGCAACAAGGCTCGGGAGGTGCCACCGGCTTCCCCCCGCAGAAGCCGGTGACCGCCCGGTCAGTAAAGTTCGCCTCCCGTCCCCCGCCCCTCCTGACCTCTGAGGTACTCGGCCGTGAGCCCCGCACCACCGCTATCCGTCGTCGGCATCGGGGCCGACGGCTGGGACGGCCTGCCCGCTGCCGCCCAGCGGGACCTGTGCGCCGCCGAGGTGCTGATCGGCGGCCCGCGCCAGCTCGCCCTGCTGCCCGCGCAGTGCGCGGGGGAGCGGATCCCGTGGCCGAAGCCGCTGCGGCCCGGCGTCCCCGGCCTGCTCGCCGCGCACGCCGGCCGGCGGATCTGCGTCCTCGCCAGCGGCGACCCGATGTTCCACGGCATCGGGCGCACGCTGAACGAGCTGTCGGACCAGGGAGGCGGGGACCCGGGAGCCGGGATGCCGCCCCTCCGCGTCCGGCCGCACCCGTCCTCCGTCTCGTACGCCTGCGCCCGGCTCGGCTGGCCCGTGGAGGACACCGAGGTCATCACCCTCGTCGGACGGCCCGCGGACACCCTGGCCGCCGCCCTGCACGCCGGCCGCCGGCTGCTGGTGCTGTCCGCCGGGGCCGCGACCCCGGACGAGGTCGCGGAGCTGCTGCGCGCCCGCGGCTTCGGCCCCACCCGGATGCGGGTGCTCGAACAGCTCGGCGGCGAGCGCGAGCGGATGTCCGGCGGCACCGCCGCCACCTGGGCCGAGCCGCCCGGCGACCCGCTGAACGTCATCGCCCTCGACTGTGCGCGGGAGCCCGGCGCGCTGCGGCTGTCGGCGGTGCCGGGCCTGCCCGACGCCGCGTACGCACACGACGGCCAGCTCACCAAGCGTCATGTCCGGGCCGCCACCCTCGCCGCGCTGGCCCCCGCGCCCGGCGAACTCCTCTGGGACATCGGCGGCGGCTCCGGCTCCATCGCCATCGAATGGCTGCGCGCCCACCGCAGTTGCCGCGCCATCGGCGTCGAGCGTGACCCCGTACGGGCCGAGCGCATCGGGCACAACGCCCGCACCCTGGGCGTCCCTTCGCTGCGTGTGGTGCGGGGCGCCGCGCCCGCCGCGCTGGACGGCCTGCCGGTGCCGGACGCGGTGTTCATCGGCGGCGGCCTGACCGCCCCCGGCCTCCTCGACGCCTGCTGGGACGCGCTGCCGCCCGGGGGCCGGATCGTCGCCAATACGGTGACGCTGGAATCCGAGGCGCTGCTCGCCGACCACTACCGCCGGCACGGCGGCGAACTGGTCCGCCTCGCCGTCTCCCACGCCACGCCGGTCGGCGGCTTCACCGGCTGGCGGCAGGCGATGCCGGTCACCCAGTGGTCCGCGGTCAAGCCCGCCTCACCGGCCCCGCCCCCCTCCTCCCCCCTCCCCCTGGAGACCGACGAACGATGACCGTCCACTTCATCGGAGCGGGCCCCGGCGCCGCCGACCTGATCACCGTGCGCGGTGCCCGTACCCTCGCCGCCTGCGGCGTCTGCCTGTACGCCGGCAGCCTGGTGCCCCGCGAACTGCTCGCCGAGTGCCCGCCCGGCGCGCGGCTCGTCGACACCGCGCAGCTGGACCTCGACACCATCACCGCCGAGCTGGTGAAGGCGCATGCACAGGGCCATGACGTGGCCCGGCTGCACTCCGGCGACCCGTCCGTCTTCAGCGCCGTCGCCGAGCAGATGCGCCGCCTGGACGCGGCCGGGGTGCCGTACGACGTGGTGCCCGGCGTGCCCGCCTTCGCCGCCGCTGCCGCCGCGCTCAAGCGCGAGCTGACGGTGCCGACGGTCGGTCAGACCGTCATCCTGACCCGCGTCGCGCAGCGCGCCACGGCGATGCCCGAGGGCGAGGACCTCGCGACGCTGGGACGCAGCGGCGCCCTGCTCGTGCTGCACCTGGCCGCCATGTACGTCGACCGCGTCGTCGCGGAACTCCTGCCGCATTACGGCGCCGACTGCCCGGCCGCCGTCGTCGCGATGGCCTCCCGCCCCGACGAACTCGTGCTGCGCGGCACCCTGTCCGACATCGCGGAGCAGGTGAAGGCGGCGGGAGTCGTCCGCACCGCCGTCATCATGGTCGGCCGCACCCTGGGCGCCGAACAGTTCCGCGACAGCCATCTCTACTCGACGGACCGGGACCGGCCGCACGCACCGTGCGAGGCGCCGCCGGCGGACGGCTCCTGACGCGCCTCACCACTGAGGGGGATCTTCGGGTGCACAGCGCAGTCCCCGGTAGCCCGCTTCGCTACCCTCTGTCTCCGTCGTCGCGGAGGCTCCGATAGCGGGGGCTTCCAGGGGCCTGGCCAGAGCCTGACCAAGGGTCTCTTGCCTGCAGACGTCTCTGCCGACGGTGGGGCTCTCCGGTTGTCTGGCGTATTGACCAGTTTCCTCCCTATTTACCCGGAGTCAAGGGCGTCCCGAGGGCGCAGAGGAAAGCCCCGGCCCCAGGGTCTGCCCCTAGGCCCGCGGGCCGCGCGGCTCCGCCCGTCCCACGACCATCCCCGCCCGGTCGATGCAGATGACGTCGACCGCGACCGGGGCGCCGCGGAGCACGGCCAGGGACTCGTCGCGGGCGGTGGCGGCGACCAGGTCGCCGAGCGGGACGCCGGCCGCCGCGCACATCTGGAGTGCGGCGAGGCCGGTGTTGGCCTCGGCGACGGCGGCCGCGAGCGCCGCGTCCGCGCCGCCGCGGCGGGCCAGGTCGGCAAGGAAGCCCTTGTCGACCTGGGACCGTGCCGAGTGCAGGTCGAGGTGACCGGCCGCCAGCTTGGACAGCTTGGCGAACCCACCGCAGATGGTGAGCCGGTCGACGGGGTGCCGACGGATGTACTTGAGCACCGCGCCCGCGAAGTCGCCCATGTCCAACAGCGCGTCCTCGGGCAGCTCGTGCAGGGTGACGGCGACCTTCTCCGACGTCGACCCCGTACATCCGGCCACATGCCGCCGCCCCGCCGCACGCGCCACATCCACCCCACGGCGGATGGAATCGATCCACGCCGAGCAGGAGTAGGGCACGACGATGCCGGTGGTGCCCAGGATGGACAGCCCGCCGAGGATCCCCAGCCGCGGATTCCAGGTGCTGCGCGCGATCTCCGCGCCGTGGTCGACGGAAATCTCGACCTCGACATCGGGCTCCGCAGGCGCGCCCCCGGACCCGGCCGCCACCGCGCCGTACCGGGCCGCCACCGCCGCGAGGTGTTCCCGCAGCATCTGACGCGGCACCGGGTTGACCGCCGGTTCGCCGACGTCCAGCGGCAGACCGGGACGGGTGACCGTGCCGACCCCCGGGCCCGCCTTGAAGACGACCCCCGAGCCGGCCGGCAACGCCCGTACGGTTGCCCGCACCAGCGCCCCGTGCGTCACATCGGGATCGTCGCCCGCGTCCTTCACCACGCCCGCCATGGCGCTCCCCTGCCCCGGCAGCCACTCCTCCGCCGCGAGCGCGAAGGCCGGCGTCTGCCCCTTGGGCAGCGTGATCGTCACCGGGTCGGGGAAGTCGCCGCCGGTCAGCAGCGCGGTGTACGCGGCCGTACCGGCCGCCGTCGCACAGGCCCCGGTCGTCCAGCCGGGCCGCAGCCCGGTGTGCGCGAGCTGGGCGCTGCGGCCTCCCGTACCCTGCGGTTGCGCTTCAGCCATGGAAGGACCCGCGACCGATGAACGACGACGCCCGCCCCCAGTGGCCCACCCGGGTGTCCGGGGCGCCTCGGGTGCTCATCCTCGGCGGCACCACCGAGGCCCGCCGGCTGGCCGCCGAACTGACAGCGCTGACGCCCGCTCCGCAGGTCACGACCTCGCTGGCCGGCCGGGTGGGCACGCCGCGGCTGCCCGCCGGCGAGGTGCGCATCGGAGGGTTCGGCGGCCCGGAGGGCCTCGCCCGCTGGCTGCGCGAGCACGCGGTGGACGCGCTCATCGACGCCACCCATCCTTTCGCCGGCACGATCAGTTTCAGCGCGGCCGAGGCCGCCGCCACCGCCCATGTTCCCCTGCTGGCCCTCCGCCGTCCCGGCTGGGTGCCCGGCCCGGGAGACACCTGGCACGACGTCGCCTCCCTGGACGAGGCGGCCGCCGCCCTCCCCGCACTCGGCCGCCGCATCTTCCTCACCACCGGCCGGATGGGCCTGGCCCACTTCGCGCACCTGACCGAGCCCTGGTTCCTGGTCCGCTCCGTCGACGCCCCCGAGGCCCCGCACCCGCCCCGTATGCAGACCCTGCTCGACCGCGGCCCGTTCACCCTGGAGGGCGAGCGGGCGCTGCTGCGGTCTCACCGCATCGACGTCCTCGTCACCAAGGACAGCGGCGCGGCCGCCACCGCCCCGAAGCTGACGGCGGCGCGGGAGGCCGGGCTGCCGGTCGTCCTCGTACGCCGGCCACCGGCCCCGGAGGGCGTCCCGCTGGCGGCGGATCCGCAGCAGGCCACGGTCTGGCTGCGCGACCTGCTCGGCTGAGGGCACCCGCGCGGCCGCCCCTCGGCGCGTCCCCCGCCCGATGTCCGCAATGCGCATGATCCGCATCCGCAGTGGCCAAAAAATTCTTGGACCGGAAAGGCACTGGCCAGGGCCGCTTTTCGCGGCAATTTCCGCTCTGTATACGAACTGTGCAGGCATGGATCCGTCAGTCGTGGAAAGCGATCCGCTGACCGCGTGGCTTCCCGGGCCCGGGACTCTGCCGTCCCGGGCAGGCGCGTCAGGAGTTCCCGACAACGGAAGGGTTCGCCATCACCGTGCAACCGGCCCAAGAGTTCGGCGACAACCCCGTCGAAGTACGAGAAACCGGGCACTACACCGAGGAATACGTCCCCAGTTTCGTCGAGAAATGGGACTCGCTCATCGACTGGGAGAAGCGAGCCGAGAGCGAGGGTAATTTCTTTATCGACCTGCTGCGCAAACGAGGCGTGAAAAGCGTGCTCGATGTCGCGACGGGGACCGGATTTCACTCCGTACGGCTGCTGGCAGCGGGATTCGAAACCGTCAGCGCGGACGGCAGCGCAGAAATGCTGGCGATGGCCTTCGAGAACGGCACCCGCGAGGGCGGCCATGTCATGCGCGTCGTCCAGGCGGACTGGCGCTGGCTGAACCGCGACGTGCACGGCGAGTACGACGCCATCGTCTGCCTCGGAAACTCCTTCACCCATCTCTTCTCGGAACGCGACCGGCGCAAGGCGCTGGCAGAGTTCTACGCGATGCTCAAACACGACGGAATCCTCGTGCTGGACCAGCGCAATTACGATGCGATTCTGGACGACGGCTACACCAGCAAACACACCTATTACTACTGCGGTGACGATGTCACAGTCGAGCCGGAGTACGTCGACGAGGGATTGTGCCGCATGCGGTACAGCTTCCCGGACGACTCCGTCTACCACCTCAACATGTTCCCGCTGCGCAAGGAATACACCCGCAAGCTCATGTCCGACGTGGGCTTCCAGCGCATCGAGACCTACGGCGACTTCCAGCACACCTACCGCGGTGAACAGCCCGACTTCTTCGTGCATGTGGCGGAGAAGGAGTACCGGATGGAGGATGAGCAGGGCGGCCGCTACACCGGCGCGGTCAACACCGCCCGCAGCTACTACAACTCGTCCGACGCCGACACCTTCTACGCCGCGGTATGGGGCGGCGAGGACATCCACATCGGCCTCTACGAGCACCCCGACGAGGCCATCGCGGACGCCAGCCGCCGCACCGTACGCACGATGGCCGCGAAACTGGAACTGACCCCGCAGTCCGTGGTCCTCGACCTCGGCTCGGGCTTCGGCGGCTCGGCACGCTATCTGGCCGAGAACCACGGCTGCCGGGTCCTCGCGCTCAACCTCAGCGAGGTCGAGAACCAGCGCCACAAGGAACTGAACGCGGCCCGCGGTCTGACCGGCAGCATCGAGGTCGTGGACGGCTCCTTCGAGAGCATCCCCTACCCGGACGCGTCCGTCGACGTCGTCTGGTCCCAGGACGCCTTCCTGCACAGCGGAAACCGCGCCCAGGTGCTGGCCGAGGCCGCCCGGGTGCTCCGCCCCGGCGGCAGCCTCATCTTCACCGACCCGATGGCGGCCGACGGCTGCCCCATCGGCGTGCTGCGCCCGATCCTCGACCGCATCCACCTCGACGACATGGGCTCACCCGCCTTCTACGCCCGCGAGTTGACCCGGCTCGGCTTCACCGCGGTCGACGGCGGCTTCGACGAACACCGCGCCCACCTGACCACCCACTACGCCCGCGTCCTCGCGGAAACCCGCCGCCAGGAGGCGGAGGGCCTGGCCCGAAAGGTCAGCCACGACTACCTCGCCCAAATGAAGAAGGGCCTCACCCACTGGGTCGACGGCGGCAACGACCACCACCTGACGTGGGGCATCTTCCACTTCGTGCGGGGCGGTGACGCGGGCTAGCGAGGACCGCCGCCACCGCCCGGCCCCTGGCGCGCCAGGGGCCGTGGACGGCGGCCCGCCCCCTCACCCCTCCGGGTACCGCCGCGGAGTCCAGACGGCCTCGGTGCCGTCGTCGCGGCGTACGGCCTGGGTCTGCGACGAGCCGATGATGAGCAGCGTGCGCATGTCGACCTGGGTGGGGTCGAGGTCGCAGAGGCGGACCGTGCGGACGGATTCCTCGGGGCCGCCGACGTCGCGGCCGAGGATGACCGGGGTGTCCGGGGCGCGGTGTTCCAGGAGGAGTTCGCGCATCTTGCCGACCTGCCAGGTGCGGCTGCGGGAGCCGGGGTTGTAGAGCGCCAGGACCAGGTCGGCGGCGGCCGCCGAGCGCAGGCGTTCGGCGATGACCTCCCAGGGCTTGAGGCGGTCGGAGAGGGAGAGGACCGCGTAGTCGTGGCCGAGCGGGGCGCCGGCGCGGGCCGCGGCGGCGTTGGCGGCGGTCACCCCCGGAAGGACCCGTACGGGCACCGAGCGGTACGGGTCCTGGCAGGCCACCTCCAGGACGGCGGTGGCCATCGCGAAGACGCCCGGGTCGCCGCCGGAGACGACGGCCACCCGGCGGCCGCGCCGGGCCAGGTCGAGGGCGAGCTCGGCGCGCTCGGACTCGACCTTGTTGTCGGAGCCGTGGCGGAGCTGGCCGGGGCGTACCGGCACGCGGTCCAGGTAGGTGGTGTAGCCGACGAGGTCCTCGGCGGCGGCCAGCGCGCCGCGCGACTCGGGCGTCAGCCACAGCGGGCCCGCCGGGCCGGTACCGACGACCACGACCTCACCGGGGGCGGCCCACTCCGGTGCAGCATCCGTAGCTGTAGCTGTAGCTGTAGCCGTATCCGGAACCGACGTCGTGTCCGGCTCCGCCGCGGACGACGCCGGTGCGGCGTTCGCGATGCGGCTGGGGACGACGGCGACGGAGAAGTACGGGACCGAGTCCCCGTCGATCGCGGCGAGCCGGTCGGTGCGCTCCCCGGCCATCGTGGCGCGCTCGACGTACTGCGCCTCCGGCATCCGGCCCGAGCGTTCCATCGCGCGGCGGACGGTGGGGAAGGTACGGCCGAGCTTCATGACGACGGCGGCGTCGGTGGCCGTCAGCCGCGCGGTCAGCTCCTCCTCCGGCAGCGTGCCGGGCAGGATCGTCAGCACCTCGTCGGCCTCGGCCAGCGGCTTGCCCAGACGGGCCGCGGCCGCGCTGATGGACGTGACGCCGGGGATGACCTCGGTCGGGTAGCGGTGTGCCAGCCGCTTGTGCATGTGCTGGTACGAGCCGTAGAAGAGCGGATCGCCCTCGGAGATCACGGCGACCGTGCGGCCCGCGTCGAGATGCACCGCGAGCCGCGCCGCGGCCTCCTCGTAGAACTCGTCCAACGCGCCCCGGTAGCCGCCGGGGTGATCGGTCGACTCGGTGGTGACCGGGTAGACCAGCGCCTCCTCGATGTGGTCGGCGCGCAGGTGCTCGGCGGCGATGGAGCGCGCGATCGAGCGTCCGTGCCGGGCGCTGTGGTAGGCGACGACGTCCGCCTCCGCGATCACCTGGACGGCCCGTACGGTCATCAGCGACGGATCGCCGGGGCCCAGCCCGACGCCGTAAAGACGGCCCGCGGCCGGCGCCTCTCCTGCGGGGTGGCGGTCGGTCTCCCGCTCGCCGGTGCCGCCGTCTGCCTGCTGCTCGCTCACGCTCACTCTTCCTCGCTCGCAATGGCGTTGACCGCGGCCGCGGCCATGGCGCTGCCGCCCCGCCGTCCGCGCACCACGATGTGGTCCAGCGCCGACGGATGCGCGATCAGCGCGTCCTTGGACTCGGCGGCGCCGATGAAGCCGACGGGTATGCCGATGACGGCCGCGGGACGCGGCGCGCCCTCCTCGATCATCTCCAGGAGGCGGAACAGCGCGGTCGGGGCGTTGCCGACGGCCACCACGGCACCCTCCATCCGGTCCCGCCACAGCTCCATCGCCGCGGCACTGCGGGTGGTCCCCATACGGGCGGCCAGGTCCGGCACCGACGGGTCGGCGAGCGTGCACAGCACCTCGTTGCCGGCCGGCAGCCGCTTACGGGTCACGCCGCTGGCGACCATGTTGGCGTCGCACAGGATCGGCGCACCGGCGCGCAGCGCCTCGCGGGCCCGCGCCACCACCTCGGGGGTGAAGGCCAGGTCGCGTACGAGGTCGACCATGCCGCAGGCGTGGATCATCCGGACCGCGACCTGGCTGACGTCGGCGGGCAGGCCCGCGAGGTCCGCCTCGGCGCGAATGGTGGCAAAGGACTGGCGGTAGATCGCCGCCCCGTCCTTCTCGTAGTCGAACACTGTGCCCTCGGTGGTGGGGTGGGAGTGGGGAGGTGGCCGGTGGTGGGGCTGGGGCCGGGGGTGGTGGGTCATGGAGTGGTGGGGGTCGGGCGTACGACGGTTACCCGGTATCCGGGCTCCCCGTCGAGTCCGGGGCCGTCACTCCCGTGGGCGCTGCGGTCATCCTTGGCGCCTTCGCCCCTGCCGTCGCCGTCGCCCGCGCCCGTGGCCACGACGTCGATCCAGCTGCCGTGCGGGTGGCCGCAGCGGCGTTCGCAGCCGGACCAGTGGACGGGGAGCCCGCCGACCGGCGCCGGGGTACTGCCCCGGACGACGGCGGCCGTGGCGTCGGCGCGGACATCGGAGAGGGACTTGGCGCAGCCTGGCCGGCCGGTGCAGGCGCTGATCCGGTGCCAGGGGGAGCCGGGGTCGGTGATCAGGCCGGCGGCGGCCAGCTCGCGCAGCCGCGCCCCGGCCGTGGTGCCCGGCAGGCCGGGGACGATCACGCCGCGCCAGGGGGTGGTCCGCAGCTCGCCCGCCCCGTCCTCGGAGGCGATCGCGGTCAGCAGCCGCCACTGGTCGACGGTCAGCCGGCCGAGCGGCGCGAGGACGGAGAGGGCCCGGCGGCCGTCGGGGGCTTCGGTGATCCCGGGAGCGGTGGCGCCCGCGCCCGGCGGCACGGCGCCCGGATCCGGCGCCGCGACGTACACGGCCCCGATACCCGCCGCCCGCAGGTCCGCCGCCACCGCATGCGCGGTCGGCACCTGTGGGGCGGGGAGCTCGCGGACCCGCCAGGCGCCGGTGCCGCACGCCTCGGCGGCGGCGAGGAAGGACCCGGCGGCGAGGAGCGCGGCCCGCGCCGCGTCCGGTCCGGCGATACGCAGCGCGGCCCCGTCGCCGAGGCGCAGCAGCGCCCCGCCGGGCGCTGCGACCAAGGTCACATCACCGCCGAGCGTCGCCACATCGCCGCGGCCGTCGTCCAGGACGAACAGGAAACGGCCGGAGAGCGCGGTCGCCGAGGGGCTCGTGCAGAGCAGGGTGTCCAGCTGCCGGGCCCACAACCGCACGTCAGAGGGGGTGTGCGGGTCCAGGCCCGCAAGGGGTGAGGCGAGGATGTTGCGGAGGCGTTCGTGGCGCTCCGAGGGCAGCAGACCGGCCTCGCGCAGCAGGCCGGCGAGTTCCTGGCCGCAGTCGTCGGCGAGGCCGCGCAGCTCCGCGTTGCCGCGGGAGGTGAGGGAGAGGTGGCCGTCGCCGAGGCGGTGGGCCGCGTCCCCCAGCGCAGTGGCCTGACGTTCCGTCAAGTCACCGGCGGGCAGCCGTACTCGTGCCAGCCGGCCGTCCGCCGCCGGGTGCAGCCGCAGCGCTCCCGGGCAGGCGTCACCGCGGTCCCGTGGGGGCGGTGCGGCCCGTGCGGGCCGTGGCGAGGGGGAGGGCGGCATGGCGGCGAGCATACCGACGTCGGCGGGTGGCGGATCCGGGGAGGCGGGCACCCGGGGAACCCGCGGACCGCGGGCCCGGAGGCGCCCTCCCACGCCCCGGACACAGCCTTTACTATGCAGGTCGGTGGGTCGGCTGACCCACCGGACGCCAGCGACGGCGCCAAGGGAGGAAGCCCGGTGAGAATCCGGCGCGGTCCCGCCACTGTGAACCCGGCCACCGCCGGGCGAGCCAGGAACTCCCGCCGTCCCTACGACCCACCCGGGGCGCGGACACCCCGAGGAAGGCCTGCGCTCGCATGCTCCTGCTGCTGTCGACCTCCGACACCGACCTGCTCAGCGCCCGCGCTGCCACCGGTCCCGTGCCCTACCGGCTCGCCAACCCCGCCCGCCTCGACGTCGCCGAGCTGCCCGCGCTCCTGGAGGGGACCGACCTCGTCGTCGTCCGCCTCCTCGGCGGCATCCGCGCCTGGGAAGAGGGCCTGGAGGTGTTGCTCGCCGCGGACCAGCACCGTCCCGTCGTCGTCCTCACCGGTGAACAGGCCCCCGACGCCCAGCTGATGGAGGCCTCCACGGTCCCCGTCGGCACCGCGGCCGAGGCGCACGCCTACCTCGCGCACGGCGGCCCCGCCAACCTCGACCAGCTGGCCCGCTTCCTCTCCGACACCGTGCTGCTGACCGGCCACGGCTTCGAACCCCCGGCGCCCGCCCCCACCTGGGGACAGCTGGAGCGCCCGGACGCCCGTACGGACACCGGCGGCCCGCAGGTCGCGGTGCTCTACTACCGCGCCCACCACATGAGCGGCAACACCGGCTTCGTCGACGCCCTCTGCGCGCAGATCGAGCGGGCCGGCGGGCGCCCGCTGCCGCTGTTCGTCGCGTCGCTGCGCGCGCCCGAACCGGAGCTGATCGAGGCGCTGCGCCCGGTCGACGCCATCGTCACCACCGTCCTGGCCGCCGGCGGCACCAAGCCCGCCGAGGCCTCCGCCGGCGGCGACGACGAGTCCTGGGACGCCGGTGCGCTCGCCGCCCTGGACGTACCGATCCTCCAGGCGCTGTGCCTGACCGGTTCGCGCGCTGCCTGGGAGGAGAACGACGAGGGCCTGTCGCCGCTGGACGCCGCCTCGCAGATCGCCGTGCCCGAGTTCGACGGCCGGCTGATCACCGTCCCGTTCTCCTTCAAGGAGGTCGACGAGGACGGCCTGCCGGTGTACGTCGCCGACCCCGAGCGGGCCGCCCGGGTCGCCGGCATCGCCGTGCGGCACGCCCGGCTGCGGCACATCCCGGCCGCCGACAAGCGCCTGGCCCTGGTCCTCTCCGCGTACCCCACCAAGCACTCCCGCATCGGCAACGCCGTCGGTCTGGACACCCCCGCCAGCGCCGTCGCCCTGCTGAGCCGCCTGCAGGCGGACGGCTACGACTTCGGCACCGAAGAGGTGCCCGGCCTGGTCTCCGGCGACGGCGACGAGCTGATCTACGCCCTCATCGAGGCCGGCGGCCACGACCAGGAATGGCTCACCGAGGAACAGCTCGCCCGCAACCCGGTCCGTATCCCGGCCGCCGACTACAAGCGCTGGTACGCCACGCTGCCGCAGGAGCTGCGCGCGTCCGTCGAGCAGCACTGGGGCCCGCCGCCCGGCGAGATGTTCCTCGACCGCAGCCGCAACCCCGAGGGCGACATCGTCCTCGCGGCCCTGCGCCGCGGCAATCTCCTCGTCCTCATCCAGCCGCCGCGCGGCTTCGGCGAGAACCCGATCGCGATCTACCACGACCCCGATCTGCCGCCCTCGCACCACTACTTGGCCGCCTACCGCTGGATCGCCGCCTCCCAGGAGGACGGCGGCTTCGGCGCGGACGCGATGGTGCACCTCGGCAAGCACGGCAATCTGGAGTGGCTGCCCGGCAAGAACGCCGGCCTGTCCGCCGCCTGCGGCCCCGACGCCGCCCTCGGCGACCTCCCGCTCATCTACCCCTTCCTGGTCAACGACCCGGGCGAGGGCACCCAGGCCAAGCGCCGGGTGCACGCCACCCTCGTCGACCACCTCGTCCCGCCGATGGCCCGCGCCGAGTCCTACGGCGACATCGCGCGCCTGGAGCAGCTGCTCGACGAGTACGCCGCGATCTCCGCGATGGACCCGGCGAAGCTGCCCGCCATCCGCGCGCAGATCTGGACCCTGATCCAGGCCGCCAAGCTCGACCACGACCTCGGCCTCGAAGCCCGCCCGGACGACGACGGCTTCGACGACTTCCTGCTGCACGTCGACGGCTGGCTGTGCGAGGTCAAGGACGCCCAGATCCGCGACGGTCTGCACATCCTCGGCGGCGCGCCCACCGGTGCGGCCCGCGTCAACCTCGTCCTCGCCATCCTCCGCGCCCGCCAGATCTGGGGCGGCACCACCGCCCTGCCCGGCCTGCGCGAGGCGCTCGGCCTGGACGAGTCCGCGGCGACGCGCACCGCGGCCGACGACACCGAGGAGCGCGCCCGCGCCCTCGTCCAGGCGATGGAGGACGCGTCCTGGGAGCCGTCCGCGGCAGAGACGGTCGCCGCCGAACTCGCCCCCGAACAGCGGGACGCGGTCACCGCGATCCTCACCTTCGCGGCCCGTGAGGTCATCCCCCGCCTGGCCGGCACCACCGACGAGATCACCCACGCCGTGCACGCCCTGAACGGCGGCTTCGTCCCGGCCGGCCCCTCCGGCTCCCCGCTCCGCGGCCTCGTCAACGTCCTGCCGACGGGCCGCAACTTCTACTCCGTCGACCCGAAGGCGGTCCCCTCCCGCCTCGCCTGGGAAACGGGCCAGGCGCTGGCCGACTCGCTCCTCGCCCGCTACCGCGACGACAACGGCGACTGGCCCACGTCCGTCGGCCTGTCCCTCTGGGGCACCAGCGCCATGCGCACCTCCGGCGACGACGTCGCGGAAGCGCTCGCCCTGCTGGGCGTCCGCCCGGTCTGGGACGACGCCTCCCGCCGCGTCACGGGCCTGGAGGCCATCCCCGCCGCCGAGCTGGGCCGCCCCCGCATCGACGTCACGCTCCGCATCTCCGGTTTCTTCCGCGACGCGTTCCCGCACGTCATCGGCCTCCTCGACGACGCCGTGAAACTCGCCGCGTCCCTCGACGAGCCCGCCGACGCCAACTTCATCCGGGCCCACGCACAGGCCGACCTCGCCGAACACGGCGACGAACGCCGCGCCACCACCCGCATCTTCGGCTCCCGCCCCGGCACCTACGGCGCGGGCATCCTCCAGCTCATCGACAGCCGCGACTGGCGCACCGACGCCGACCTCGCCGAGGTCTACACCGTCTGGGGCGGCTACGCCTACGGCCGCGGCCTCGAAGGCCGCCCGGCCCGCGACGAGATGGAGACCGCCTACAAGCGGATCGCGGTCGCCGCCAAGAACACCGACACCCGCGAGCACGACATCGCGGACTCCGACGACTACTTCCAGTACCACGGCGGCATGGTCGCCACCGTGAAGGCGCTCAAGGGCAAGGCCCCCGAGGCCTACATCGGCGACTCCACCCGCCCGGAGACCGTCCGCACCCGCACGCTGGTGGAGGAGACGTCCCGGGTCTTCCGCGCCCGCGTCGTCAACCCCCGCTGGATCGAGGCGATGCGGCGCCACGGCTACAAGGGCGCCTTCGAACTCGCCGCCACGGTCGACTACCTCTTCGGCTACGACGCCACCACCGGCGTCGTCGCCGACTGGATGTACGACAAGCTCGCCCAGACCTACGTCCTGGACCCGGAGAACCGCGCCTTCCTCCAGGAGTCCAACCCCTGGGCCCTGCACGGCATCGCCGAACGCCTCCTCGAAGCCGAATCCCGCGGCATGTGGGAAAAGCCCGACGCCGAGACCCTGGCCGCCCTCCGCGCCGCCTTCCTGGAGACGGAGGGGGAGCTGGAGGGGGAGGACTGAGACGGGCGGGGGCGCGGGCGCGCCCCGGTCAGTTGTCCGGGCGGCCCGGTCCGGGGCCGTGCCCCCGCTGATACTGGGGGCATGGCCGAGACCGTCACCCAGTCCGCAGCGCAGGCTCCGCGCGCACCGCACCCTCCCGCGTGGCGCCGGGCCCGCCGCACCCGCGGCGGTGCCGGTGCTGTCGGCGGCATCCGTCGGCTGCGGCGCCGCCGCGCTCGCCCTGGCCGACGCGCACATCTCCACCACCAGCCCGGCGCCTGCCGCTACATGGCGGTGCCGGGGACGCCTTTCGCCTGTGCCCACGGCGGACTGCTCGTGGCCGTACCGGCCCTCCTGGGGTACGTCGTGACGGCCCGTGCGCGGCGGCGTCGCGGGGAGGGGGCGCCCGCCGCCCTGCCGAGAGCGCTCGCCGCGCCCGCCGTCGTCGCCGGCTTCATGGTTCCCGTGATGGTGCTCGTCGTCACCCTCACGCATACCGAAGCCGCCGAAACGGCACGGAAACTCGGTACGCCGCTGTGTGAAGGGTGAGGTGGGCAGTCATGAGGGGGCGTCATGTGGACGGGGAGCGGACCGAGGCGGAGCGGGAGGCGGCGCGGCGGGCCGCGGAGAGGCCTTCCCGCCGGTGGTGGTGGCACGGGTGGTCGCCGGTGACGAGGGGTGTGGTCTTCTGGGGCGCCCTGGCGGCCACCGCGGCGCTCGTGGTGGCGATGGTCGTCGGCGTCCTCGGCCTCCTCGGGGACATGGACCATCCGGACGAGAACGGCTGGAGCGGGTGGCAGTGTGCCGCCGACTCGGGGCCGTGCGACAGGTGACGGGACGCGTCGGCAGCCCGGGCCTCAGCTGCCGGACGGGGGGAAGTCCGGGCCCACCGTCAGGGTCACCACGCCCGGTGTCGCGTCGTCCGTCTCCTTGGCCTCGGTGCCGGGGAGGCGGGACGCCAGGACCTGCGCGCGGGTCTTGAGGGAGGGCGAGGAGGGCGGGTAGGTGACGGTGGTCTTGCCGGTGGAGGGGCCGTTGCCGGTGGTGACGACGGTGAAGCCGAGCTTGCGGAGCGCGTCGGCGGCGGTGGCGGCGTGGCCGGGGGTGCCGGTGCCGTTGAGGACCTGGACGCGTACGGAGCGGGCGGTGACCGGGTTCTTGGCGGCTTCCGCGAGTTTCTTCTTGCCGGCGGCGCCGACCTCGCGGTCATGCGCGAGGTCGCTGAACAGGCCCCCGGCCTGCGGATACTGCCAGACGACGTTGGCCTTGTCGGTGGGTACGTCGGCCTCGCGCCCGTAGTTGGGGACCGTCAGGAAGGTGAGGCGGTCGGTGGGGATGTCCTTGACGGTCGCGGCGAGGTCGTAGAGCGGTTTGAGGCCGGCCAGGTCCTTGTCGGTGGTGATCGACTTGGTCGCGGAGTCCAGGAAGTCGTAGAGGTCGCCGGGGCTGGTCAGCTTGGACTGGGCCTTCGTGGCGAGGGCCTTCATGAATTCCTGCTGCCGGCCGATGCGCCCCAGATCCGAGCCGTCGCCGACGCTGTAGCGGGTACGGACGTAGCCGAGGGCCTTTTCGTCCTTGACGGTCTGGCAGCCCGCCTTCATGTCGAGGTGCGCCTTCTCGTCGTGGATGGCGTGCTCGGGGCAGACCTTTATGCCCTCCAGGGCGTTGACCATCCCCTTGAAGCCCTGGAAGTCGACCGAGGTGAAGTGGTCGATGCGCAGTCCGGTGTTCTTCTCGACGGTCTTGATCGTGCAGGCCGCGGCGTTGCCGATGTCGCCGCTCTCGCCGCCGATCGAGAACGCCTCGTTGATCTTGAAGTGGTGGGGCGAGGACCGGGCGCCGTGGCCGCGGTCGCAGGCGGGGATCTGCACCCAGGAGTCGCGGGGGAAGGACAGCGCCGTCGCCCACTTACGGTCGGCGGCGATGTGCAGCACCATCAGCGTGTCCGACTGCATGGTGGTCAGGCCCTTGCCGTATTTGGCGTTGGCGCCCGCGCGGCTGTCGGAGCCGACGACCAGGATGTTCTTGGAACCGGGGCTGAGGTTGACGGGCCGGTCGCCGTCGAGCCGGCTGCCGACGTCCGCGCTCTGGATGTTGCCGTCCAGGTGCTGGTAGAGCCAGGCGCCGGCCCCGCCGGTGGCGAGCAGGACGACGCCGAGACCGCCGCCGGTCCAGGCGAGTATCCGGCCGCGGCGGGTCATCCGCGTCGTGCCCCTCGTGCCCTTCGTGCCTGCCTCACCCGTCTCACCTGCTTTGGCCGCTTTGCGGGTTGCGGCGGTTCCGGCGCGCTCGCCGGTGCTGCCGGTTCTGCGGGCGGCCCGTCGGGTCGTCCGTTGAGAGGTCTGCCTGTCGTCCACGCCGGTGGCCCTTCTGGTTCCTTCTGGTGCTTCAGATGGTTCAGCTGCTTCGGGGGGAGAGAGGGGTACACCGGCGGCCGGGTTGCGGCAGGAGGCAAGAAGGCAGAAGTGGGCAGCGGCGGGCAGAGGCGGGCAGAGGCCGGGGAGGGGAGTGGAAGGAGGGGAACGGGCGGCGCCGGGAGGGCGCCTGAGTGCGCGCCACATCGGCGGCCCGGAAGACCGGCCACGGATGCAGGCGCGCGTCAGGTCCGGGTCAGATGCCGGTGCTCGGGAGGAGCCGTACGGCTTCGGGGTCGTACCGGAGCCACTGGGGGCGGGGGCCCGCAGGCAGGGTGCGCAGCCGGCACCATTCGCCGCCGGTGGCGTCCGTCCACCACCCGCTGATCCGGCCCAACTCCCAGTTGCCGTCCGGGTGGTGGACCTCCACGGGTTGGTAGACCCATCGCACTTCCGCCTCCGGGGGCGGGCAGTCCCAGGTCAGGAGTCCGCTCTTCGTCGCCATCTCCCCCTCGGGGCGCGCCTGTTGTGCATGCCGTGCACGAACCGTGCAGTGTCAGGCGCAACCCTACCGGGCGTATCTACAGCGTTGTAGAAGTTGTGGGGTGTGGGACGGATCACAGAGTGGATCACTGGGGGACGTCGGGTGCGCAGGGGTGCGCGGGGGGCGCACGCGCGCACTCACAGGGGAGTCGCGGCCTTGAGGACGAGGAACAGCGCCACCGCGGCATTCAGCGAGGAGAGCGCGGAGGCGGCCGTGCCCGCCGCGGCGACCAGCGCGGCGAGGCCCGCCGGGGTCAGCGCCGGCGGCCAGCTGCGGGCCGGCGGCACCGGCGCCAGGAGAGCGGCCACCCGGCGCGGTACGGGGCCTGGTTCCGGCGCCGCGAAATGCGCCAGCTCCGGTTGCGGCGACGGCCGCGCGATCAGCGCCGCCTTGCCCACCGCGCGGGCGGTCAGCCGCCGGTCGCCGACGAACCGCGCGGCCTCCTCGTCCGCCCACCGTTCGGTGCTGAAGGCGACCGCCGAACGCATCGGCAGCAGGAGCGGGTTGACGCAGCCCGCCAGCCGGACGGCGAGCAGATAGCGGTGGTGGCGGTGGCTCAGATGGGCGCGCTCATGGGCGAACAGTGCCTGGTGCTCGTCGGCGTCCAGGCTGCGCAGCATCCCGCGGGAGACCGCTATCCGGCCGGGCCGGGCGGGACGCCCCGGGCGGCCGGGGGCGCCGGGCACCGCGTACGCGTACGGATCGTCGTCCGGCAGCACCGCGGGATCGGCGTCGGCGGGCAGCCCGTCCAGCGCGCGGTGGGTGCGGGTCCGGATCCGGCGGTGGCGGCGCAGTGTGGCGCCGGACACCGTGAGGGCGGCGGTCAGCGCGACGATCGCCGCGGTGCCGGTCACCTCGTCGTGCGGCACCGCGGCCCGCACCTCCGGGACGGACCAGCTGTCGGGCAGCGGATTGCCGGGCAGCTGGGCGGTGCCCACGACCATCAGCAGCGCCAGGCAGAGGGTGCTGCACAGACCGAGGACGACCGAGAGCAGCGTCAGCAGGCGGGTGGTGACGCGCGGATGGAGGTGCTGCTCCGCGAGCCGGGCGATCGGCAGCGCGGTGAGCGGCAGGACGAGCGGCAGGAACACGAAGACACCCACCGGTCAGCCTCCGGGCGCTTCGTCGGCGCCGGTGCCGCCGGCGGGGGCGTCCGGGCCGGACTCCCCCGCGCCCTCGGCCGTCACCCGGTCGAGGAGGCTGCGCAGCAGCTGCTCGTCATGTGCGGAGAGCGCCGAGACGAAGCTGGTGAGCACCGCGTCCCGGTCCGGTTCGCCGTCCAGGACCCGGCGCATCCGCAGCGCGGCGAGACCGGCCTCGTCGGCGGCCGGGGTCCAGACGTAGGCGCGGCCGACCCGCTCGCGGGTGACCGCCTTCTTCGCGTGCAGCCGGGACAGGATCGTCATCACGGTCGTGTAGGCGAGGTCGCCGCCGAGCCGTTCCTGGACCCGGGCCGCGGTGGCCGGGCCGGGCGAGTCGTGCAGCGCGGCCAGCACCTGGGCCTCCAGCTGCCCCTGTCCGCGGCGCCGGGCGCGGTCGCTGCCGGAGGCGCCGAACGGCCCGCCGAAGGAGTCCTTGAACGAGTCGCCGAAGGAATCGCCGAGGGCCTTCCCGAAGGACTTGCCGCCCATGCCGTCGCCTCCCGTCGCGCCGCCGTCCCGCCGGCCGGGACATCGGAGCATCTTACTCAGCGCGGGTGTACGGGGGCATGGACGGTGGGGCCGCGGTGGCGGCCCCGGCGCCCGGTCCCCGCCGGTGGGGGAGGGTCCCGGCGCCCGGTCCCCGTACGGGCGCCCCGTGCACGGCGCACGTCCCCCGCACCAACTTCTACACTCCTGTAGATTTTGAGATTCCGCACGGGGAGAGCCGGTGTGCACCCACGCCGGAACCACCCCCAACGCAACGCATCCACCACCTGGAGGGAAGCCATGGGAGTCTCGCTGGCCAAGGGCGGCAACGTCTCGCTGTCCAAGGAAGCGCCCGGTCTGACCGCGGTCACGGTCGGCCTCGGCTGGGACGTCCGCACGACGACGGGCGCCGACCACGACCTGGATGCCAGCGCGCTGCTGTGCACCGAGGCCGGCAAGGTCGCCTCGGACAGCCACTTCGTCTTCTACAACAACCTCACGAGCCCCGACGGCTCGGTGCAGCACACCGGCGACAACCTGACCGGTGAGGGCGAGGGCGACGACGAGACCATCAACGTCACGCTGTCCGCCGTGCCCGCCGAGATCGCGAAGATCGCCTTCCCGGTCTCCCTCCACGACGCCGAGAGCCGCGGGCAGAGCTTCGGCCAGGTCCGCAACGCCTTCATCCGCGTCGTGAACCAGGCGGACGGGGTGGAGCTGGCCCGTTACGACCTGAGCGAGGACGCCTCCACCGAGACCGCGATGATCTTCGGCGAGCTCTACCGCAACGGCGCGGAGTGGAAGTTCCGCGCGGTGGGCCAGGGGTACGCGTCCGGCCTGGCGGGCATCGCGGCCGACTTCGGCGTCAACGTCTGACGGGCGCCCGGCCGCCCGGCGAACGGCCGGGCGGCGGTGAGGGCCGGGGGCGAGAGGGGCCGGCGCCCCCTCTCGCCCCCGCCACGTTCCTCCCGCCCCGTCTCTCCTCCCTGCCGCGTCGCTCAGAGGTCGAACTCGGCCGGGGCGATGTCCAGGGCGAAGCACACCTCGCGCACCACCGCCTGCTCGGTCTTGTCGAAGTCACCGTCGGCGCCGCCGATGACGATGCCGATCTGGATGACGGCCCGCGCCTCGACCGGCTTCTTCTTCACCTTGCCCAGCTCCTGCATCACGCTGACCTTGCCGAAGTCGGCATCGGCGGCCAGCTTGTCCAGGTAGCCGTTGAAGCGCCGCTGCAGATCGTCGGCCGGGAAGTTCTGCAACACCTCGTCGGTGGCGATGAGTTGCGCCACGCGCCGCCGCTCGGCCGCGTCGATGGTGCCGTCCGCGGCGGCGACCAGCGCGCACATCGCCACGCTCGCGTCCCGGAAGGCGCCGCTCTTGAGGTCGTTCTTCTTGGCGACGAGCTGGGTCTGCATCGTCTGCGCGGAATCCTTGATCCGGTCCCACAGCGCCATGTGGCTCTCCTCAACTGATCCTGAACTGATCGTCCGATGGGTCGCGCGACAGGTCGTGCGGCAGGTCGCGACAGGTCGTACGACAGGCCGTGCGCTGCGCTCGCGACGCGTCGCGCGACGGTCATGTGGAAGTAAAATCTACAGTCTTGTAGAAGTTGGCGGAGATGCGGGGCCCCTCTCGCGACGGCCGAGCCGGCTCCCGGAAGCTTCGGATGCACCGCACCGAATCCGTTTAACCCGACATTGACCGATACGGGATGATTCGCGGGCTTGGTCCGGAGTACGGTGGAGCTACCGCAGGGCATTTCGTATGCCGACACTCACGTCGGCCTCGTCCTCGGAGATCGGTAACACCGGGCGTGCCGGCACCTGCAGCGATCCGCCCGAGTGAGGTGAGCACCATGCAGATACTGCTGACCGTGATCGTGCTACTGGCTCTGGTCGCGCTGGGCGTGCTCTTCATCGTGCGGGTCAACGCACAACAGGCCGGACGGCTCGCCGGCCACAAGTACGCGTCCCTGCGCCCGTCCTTCCGCCTCCGGATGCGGAAGCGGTCGCACGGCGGCGGCGCACATCCCGGGGCGCACGCGGCCGGACCGCCGCCGCCCACCCGCAGGACGGGCGACGATCCGTGACCACGCGCCCTTCCGCGCCGCAGGCCCCTACGGACACTCCGGACGCCCGTGGAGGGCGTCGAGCAGTCCGGCGCCCGGCCGCCGCTCCCTCATCCCCGAGGCACCTGGAGTGCTCGTGTCCGCAGATCTCCCCGTGAACCGCACCGCAGCCACCGCCCGGTCGTCCTCGGCACCGGCGCGCTCGTCGGCATCGCCGTCGTCATCAGCGGCAGCATCGGCCAAGGAGTACGACGGAACGTCGCCCTTCCCCACCGACGGACCCGAGCCGCCGCCGAGCAGCGGCCGGCGGATGTATGTGACCGTGACCGCGATCATCGTCATCGCCCCGTTCGTCGGCCTCGGGCTGGCCATCCCCCTCTTGTGGGGCAGCGCCGTCCACCTCACCGATCTCGTGCTCGCCGCCGTGTTCTACGTCGTCTCGGGCCTGGGCGTCACCGTCGGCTTCCACCGCGGCCTCACCCACGGCAGCTACACCGCGACCCCCGCACTGCGCGTCGCCCTCGCCCTCGCCGGATCGCTGAGCTTCCAGGGCGATGTCATCGACTGGGTCGCCACCCACCGGCGCCACCACGCCTTCACCGACCGCCCCGGCGATCCGCACTCCCCCTACCGATACGGCACCAGCCTGCGTGGCCAACTGCGCGGCATGGCGCACTCGCACATCGGCTGGCTGTTCGGCAACGACCCGACCTCGCACGAGCACTACGCCCCCGATCTGCTCGCGGACCGCGGTATCCGCGCCGTGGACCGGGCGTTCCCGCTGCTGTGCCTGGTCACTCTGGGCCTGCCGTTCCTGCTGGGCTGGGCCATCGGCGGTACTTGGGTCACCGGCCTGACCGCCCTGCTGTGGGCCGGATTCCTCCGGATCGCGCTGCTGCACCACGTCACCTGGAGCGTGAACTCGCTCTGCCATGTGATCGGGGAGCGGCCGTTCCGCACCCGGCGGCACGACCGTGCGACGAACCTGTGGCCGCTGGCCCTGCTCTCCTTCGGCGAGAGCTGGCACAACCTCCACCACGCCGACCCGACCTGCGCCCGGCACGGCGTCGACCGCGGTCAGCTCGATCCGTCCGCCGCCCTCATCCGGGTCTTCGAACGTCTCGGCTGGGTGCGGGACGTGCGCTGGCCGGACCCCGCCCGCGTTGCGGCCCGTCGCATCGAGGCGGCGGAAGGCGCCTGACGGAGAGGGACGCGGGGGCGGTCCGGGCCTGGGGCGCGGGAAGCCTCAGCGCCCCAGGCCCGGACCGCCCCCGGACCCGCACCCACCCGCACCACCGTCGAACTCCTTCCTCCCTTCGCGCCTCCCTTCGCCCTTCATGACCTGTCAGGAGCACAACATGACCACCGCTCTCGGGGCCCTTCCCACGCAGCCGGCCCCGCCGCCCGTCTCCCGCCTGACCATCGCGCCGCCCAGCGGTGCCGTGCGGCGCGTGGACGGGGCATGGTGGCCGCACTCGGTCGACCTCGTCACCGAACTCCCGCAGCTGCTGGCTGCGTTGCCGTTCAACTGGCCGCAGATCACCCATGCCACGGTGAACGGCACGATGTGGTCCCCGCTCCCCGGCCGGATGCTCGTGGCCCACCACGTGGTCCGGCTGCGCACCCTCGCCCACCGGCAGCCGCCCGGCCCGGACACCATCTGCCTCGTCTCCGCCGGCCACGGCCGTTGGGACCTGCTGATCATCCCGCCGGACACCCCCGAGCCCACCGCCGTCCGGATCATGGCGGAGATGGCGGAGATGGCCGAGAGTGCGGAGCGGACTGAGAGGGCGGGCGGGACGGAGAGTACGGAGCCGTCGGCCGGGAAGGGGAGGCCCGGTCTGACGGCGGGCCGGGACATGCCGTCGGCCCGTCTGCCCCGCGTCCGTCGGCGCGGCTGAGCCCTCCCGCTCTGCCGGGAATCCCCCGGCCGGCCGGGGCACCGGTCCGCTCGCCCTGCCCGGTCCGTCCGCGGGCCGCACCCGGACCGCCCCGCCCCACCGATGACGGTCATACCCCGAGGACCCGCGCCGCGCATCTTGTGGCGCACGGCCCCCACGCGCGGCGCCGGCGGCAACTGAAGCACTGACCGCAGGCCCACGACCGGCTGACCGCGGCAAACGCCGTGGTCCCGGGCCTGCCCGCCTCCGGTGCGGTCGCGGAGCCCACGGCGGGGCCCGGCTACTGCGTACGGGTGGTGTTCATCCGAAGAACGCCCGAGAACGGGCGTTGCTCCCCATATCCACTCATTACGTACTCATCATAAGAAAACGCAACGGATCTCCCACAGATCCGGTGCGCAGAGCTCACGCAGCTCGCACAGCTCAACAGCTCACGCAGTACCGCAGTACTCCGCACATCCCGCAACTCCTGCGACACCGCAACTCCTGCGACACCTACCGAAAGTGAGGGGCCATGGCTGCGACCAAGGTCATGAAGTTCTGGGCGGTATGCCTTGCCGTACTCGGCAAGCTGCTGGCATCACTGGGCGTCTCCGCCCCGGCATCGGCGGCCCGCCGGGAAGCCGCGCTGTACGAGGCGGCCCTGCGCACCGCGGACGCCACGTCGCCGCGCACCACGGGCGCCGCGTCGAGAGCCGGGACCCGGCGCGATCCGGAGGCGGTGAGCTGTGCCGCACCGGCCAAGTCAGTCCTGCCGCTGTACGGGCCCGCCGTGTCCGATCCGCGGATGGCGAGCTGCCCGCAGCTGCCGCCCACGATCAAACAGCGCATCCGCGCCGAAGCGCACGGGGCCTCGCCCACCTCCCGCACCCGCCTCACCGCCGGGGTCGAGCCGCTGTCCACCGTCGCCGAGGCCGCGCTGCACTCCGGAACCGGAGCAGGCGAGCAGCCCACTGTGGCCATCCCGGCGGCCCGCCGCCGGGGGCAGCACACCGCGTACGCCGCCTGATCGACCGGCAGTTCCGCTTTTCGCGGACCCGTTCATCAGCGGACCCGTTCACCAGCGGACCCGTTCATCAGCGGACCGGTTCACCGGCCAGGCCCGCCGGCCGTAATGGCGGGACGGCGCGTGAGTGTTCCGCGCCATGGAGCCACGAGACCACGGAGCCCCGTGCAGTACCGGGGCCACGGAGCAGTACCAGGACCACCGGTCAGCACCAGGACCACCGAGCAGTAACCAGGACCACCGAGCAGTAACCAGGACCACTGAGTACCACCCGGATCGACCCCGGGACTTCGCGGCGGAGTGCGAGCCACTTCCGCCGGGGGCCACGGCGGCTGGTGTTCGGGTGGCGACGACGCTGTACCGATGACGGCGGTGCCGCTCACGCGGATGCGTGGGGTGAGGCCCGCCGGCCCGGAAGGTGCACGCCGCAGATCGCTGACCTCCCCCGGAGCGCGGAACGGAATCCGTGACGGCGGGCAGGCTCTCGACGGCGCGGCCAACTCCCCCTGCGTACGCGCCCGGTAGGCCGCCTCGCAGCGCTGTGGTCAGCTTCTCCAGGGTCAAGAGCCCCTCCGCGGGGCCTCCCTGAGGTGCTCGGCCACGTCCTCGCGCTCGGCGTCCGCAGCGCGCGTCGGCCGCGCCCTCCGCGCCCGGCCTCTCCGTACCCCTGATGTCTCGTGAACTGCGCCGCGCATCGGCCCGGTTGAGCGGAACCCCCGGCTCCGGGGTGACCCCGCTCCCGCCTCATGCCCCCATGCGAAACTGCTCGGATGAACATGCGGAGCACGAGGGGTGCCGGCGCACTCGTGGCGGTGGCCGCGCTGGGGCTGAGTGCCTGCGGCGCGGGGGCGGGCTCCGGCGGCGCAGGCTCCGCCGGGGACGACGGTGCGGACGGCGCCCAGGGCACGAACCGGGTCGTCACCACCATCCCCAAGGCCGAACGGCAGCCGGCACTCGACCTCTCCGGCACCACCACCCGCGGCAAGCCCCTCGACCTCGCCGACTACCGGGGCAAGGTCGTCGTCCTGAACCTCTGGGGCTCGAACTGCGCCCCGTGCATTGCCGAAGCGCCGCATTTCAGCAAGGTCGCCAAGGCCACCGAGGCCAAGGGCGTGCGGTTCGTCGGTATCACCCGCGACGTGGAGAGGTCGCGGGCCGTGGACTTCGAGGACAAGCACCACACGCCCTATCCGAGCCTCTTCGACCCCGGCGACAAGCTGGTGCAGCGCTTCCCCAAGGGCGTCATCAACCCCCAGGTCATCCCGGTGACCGTGGCCCTGGACCGCAAGGGCCGCCCGGCCGCCCGGTCCCTCGGTGCCCTCGACGAGGGCGAGTTGCGCGCCCTGATCGCCCCGCTGCTCGCCGAGAAGTGACCGGCGTCGGGGCGGTGCCCGTGACAGCGGGGCGGTCCCGCCGGGCGGGTGAATCACGCGCATGTCGCGGTGTCCTGGCGCCGCGAAAACCATATTGGCGGGTTACCTGGCTCGTGCCCATCGCCGTGGCGAGCAATCGCCGCGGCGCTACCGGAGCACAGCTGAGGAGTACCGTCATGCCGTCGACCCACGCCAAACGGTCCGTCGAAGCGACCCTGACCGTTTTGCTGGTCCTGCTGGGAATTCTTGGTCTCGCAGGCCAGAGCGCTGCGGCAGTGGGCGCGCAGGCAGCTCCAACGGGAACCGACTGGCAGCGGGTGGCGGCGTGCGAGAGCAGCGGTCGCTGGCACATCAATACCGGGAACGGTTACCACGGCGGTCTGCAGTTCGACGTCCGGACCTGGCGGGCCTACGGCGGCCATCGTTACGCCGCGCGTGCCGACCTCGCCTCGAAGCCTCAGCAGATCGAGATCGCCGAACGCGTCGTCCAGGCCCGCGGCTTGTCCGCCTGGCCCGTATGCGGGCGTCTCGGCGCCATGGGTACCGGATCCGGCAGTTCCGCCACAGGCTCGGGTGACACGGGCTCCGGCAGTGACAGCGTGACGCAGCAGACCCCCTCGGTGAACGACGCACCGGCACACCGCCATGAGAAGGCCACCGGAACGACGTCCGGCCGGTCGACCGGCGAGTCCTCCCGCGCCGCCGCACACCGCTCGTCCGGTACCTCGGCCCACCACGGACCCAGCGCCACCGCTCGCACCTACGTCGTGAAGTCCGGTGACTGCCTCTCCGTCATCGCGGACCACGCCGAGGTACAAGGCGGCACCCAGGGCCTGTACGAGCTGAACAAGCACCAGCTGGACGAGGGCCCGGACCGCATCTACCCCGGACAGCACTTGGTCCTGAGGGCCTGATCCTCCGGGCCTGATCCTGTGGGCTTGGTCCTGCGGGCCTGATCCTGAGGGTTTGGTCCTGAGGGTGTGCTCCTGAGGGTGTGCCCCCCGGATCTGACCTCGTGGGCCGCTACGCCTCGGGCTACGCCTCGGGCCGCACCTCGTTCAGCACCTCGTTCGGCGCCTTGTTCGGCACCTCGTTCGGCAATGCGTTCCGTACCTCGTTCTCCGACTCGACGGCCGGTTCGATCGCCTGCTCCGTCCAGACGGTTTTGCCGGAGATCCCGTAGCGGCTGCCCCAGTGGGTGGTGACCTGGGCGACCAGGAACAGGCCGCGGCCTCCTTCGTCCGTGTCGCGGGCCTGGCGCAGTCTCGGCTGGCTGTTGCTGGAGTCGGTGACCTCGCAGATCAGCACCCGGTCCTTGACCAGACGCACCCCGATCGGACCGTCGGCATAACGAAGGGCGTTGGTGACCAGTTCGCTGACGACCAATTCGGTGGCGAAGGCGAGATCCGCCAGCCCCCACCGTTCGAGCTGTTCGGTGACCAGTTCCCTGGCCTGCGCGACCGCGGCGGGCTCCGGAGGGAATTGCCACTGTGCGGTGCGGTCGGCCGGGACGGCCCGGGTACGTGCCAGAAGGATGGTGATGTCGTCGGTGCGCGGAGTGGACCGGAGCGGTCCGGCCAGGTCACGGCCGATGGCTTCGAGCGTCCGCCCCGGTTTGCAGGCGCGGCTCAGCCGGGCCAGCACATCGGCCTCGGCGTCCCCGTTCGTACGGTCCGCACCATGACTCGCGGCCTCCAGGAAGCCGTTGCTGAACAGGGCCAGCACGCTGCCCGGCGGGATGCGCACCTCCGTCACCTCGAAGGGCATGCCGCCGACGCCGAGCGTGGGTCCGGGTGAGACGTCGATGAAGCGGGCGGTGCCGTCGGGATGCACCACGGCGGGCGCCGGATGCCCCGCGCCGGCCAGTCGGCACAGCTGGTCGATGGGGTCGTAGACGGCGTAGAGGCAGGACGCGCCCACGGTGTCGGGGTGGTCGGACTCCTCGGCCATGCGCTGCACGAGGTCGTCCAGCCGGGGCAGCAACTCGTCCGGGGCCAGGTCGAGTTCGGCCAGTGTCTGGACGGCGGTACGGAGCCGGGCCATGGTGGCCGACGCGCCCAGACCGTGGCCGATCACATCGCCGACGACCAGGGCGGTCCGCAGCGAGGACAGCGGTACGGCGTCGAACCAGTCGCCGCCGACGCCGGCGTCGCCCTCGGCAGACAGGTAGATGCCGGTCGTCTCGGTGGCCGCGGTGCTGCTGGAGACCGGTGGCAGCAGGCTGTTCTGGAGGAGGACGGCCATCCGGTGCTCGCGGGTGTAGCGACGGGCGTTGTCCATGCCGAGCGCGACGCGGGTGACGATCTCCTCAAGCAGCTTGGCGTCCTGACCGTCGAACGCGTACGGCCGCCGGGTGCGGTACACCTGCACATAACCCAGCACCAGGCCCCGCGCCACCAGGGCCGCCCCGATCGAGGCGCGCATGCCCTCCGGCACCATCCGCGCCGCGCCCGGGTCCCCGCCGAGAAAGGCGACGTATTCCCCCGGATCGTTGGCGACCAGCACCTCGCCGCGCTCCAGGCCCCGGAAGCCCAGCTGGTCGGGGATCGGCGGCAGCAGCTCGCCGGGCTGGAGCTGGTCGGGCGGCCAGGGACCGTGCGCGTGCTTGACGGCGATACGGCGGAAGTCGCCGTGCACGCCCTCGACGCTGCGCGGCGGCTCGTCGCCGCGCAGCGTCGCGTCGGCGATCTCCACCGTGGCCAGGTCCCCCAGCGAGGGCACCAGCAGGTCCACCAGGTCCTGCGCGGTCCGGTCGACGTCCAGACTCTCGCTGATGCTGCGCGACGCCCGGTAGACCAGGTCGAGGCGGCGCATCGACCGGTAGCGCTCGGTGACGTCGACGAGAGAGGTCAGCGCGCCGTTCGTACGGCCCCACAGGTCGTGCACCGGGGCGGCGGTCATGGAGTAGATCAGGTCGGGCTGCCCCGGCCGCGGGGCGCGCAGCACACCGGAGGCGTCCACCACCGGCACACCGGTCTCCATGACCTGCGCCAGCAGGTCGGCGCCGGTCCCGCTGCCCTCCACCCCTGGCATCGCGCACAGCGGGTCGCGGCCGTCCTCGCTCAGCCGCCCGGCCCGGGTGACGGCGGGGCTGCTGTCGCGTACCCGCAGGTCCAGGTCGTGCACGGCCATCTGCCAGGCGTCCTGGGTGAGCAGGGTCCGGCCGAGCGCGGTGTCGTCGCTCCAGGCGGACAGTGTCAGCGCAGGCAGCCCGAACGCCAGCACGTCCGGCGATCCGCTCATGCCCAGCAGTCGTACCCACACATCGACCGGGTGGCCGTCACGGTGTGTCAGCGCCAGCACCCGGCCACCGGGCGCACCGCCGTACGGTTCGTCGGCGCGGCTGTACCTGCGGGGCCCCAGCAGCGCCCGTGCGGACGTCCCGAGCACCTCCGATCCGGGGTATCCCAGCAGCTCGGCCGCCGCGCGGCTCCAGTGCGTCAGCCGGCCCTGCCCGTCGATCACGACCGTGACGGCGCCGTTCAGCGGCACGGGCGGGGTCGATCGGGGCACGGGCATGCGATCACTCCGGACGTCGAACGGACTGACCCCACCACTGTGCCCCCGTATGGCCGATCGAACGAGCGGTGACAGCCACTCGGGTCTTCCTGGCCCCGGGCCCCGGGGAGCCGCCGCCCGTCCCCGTTCAGGCTCCGGCCGCGAGGGAGCGGGGGCCGCGTCCGGCCGCCGCGTGGAGAAGGGCGGCCGGAGACTCCCCGGGCCGCGACGCTTCGTGTGCGTACGGGCCGCCTACGGGGTCGGCAGCGGGCCCTGGTGGGCGGAGTCCCGAAGGGGGGCCCGAGGGGTGTCCCGAAGGGGGCGAGGGGGGTGCGGCGGTGCCGGGGCCCGGGTCAGGCGGTCGCGCAGCGTGGCGGCGAACTCCTCGGCCCTGGCGAGCTGTTGACGCAGATCCGCCACCCGCCGCTGCGCCGCCTCCTCGAAGCTTCGCACCCGCGCGAGGAGGTCCTCGCGTTCCTCGTCCGGCATCCGGGCGCCGGAGTCGAGGCGGTCGGTGGCGGCCAGCAGCTCGCGCATCTCGTCCAGTGCGAACCCGAGCGGCTTCATCCGGCGGACGACCATCAGGCGGGCGACATCGTCCTCGGTGTAGAGCCGGAAGCCGCCCTGGGAGCGGGCGGAGGGGATGACCAGACCGGTCTCCTCGTAGTGCCGGATGGTGCGCAGCGACAGCTCGGTGCGCGCGGCGACCTCGCCGATCTGCATGTGTCCGCCGCTCACGCGGTCCTGCTCGCCGCTCACGCGGTTCCTTCCTGTCGTGCCAGGGGCCGGGGCCCTGCTTTTGGCCCTGTCCGCCGAGGTCAGCGGCGTATGACCGCCGCAGTGCGCTCTGCTCCTGGCATCTCTACCCTAACGTCAGGGTAGAGTTGCCGAGGCCGGGACCTCGGCCTTCTTCCGATTTCCCGCGCGCCCCTCGTACGGCTCGGGCGGGCCCGAGCACGACAGGTTTCGCTTCTTTGTCCTCCTCCGCACGCTCCGCGCCGTCCGCCGCGCCGTCCCCCCTCGCGCGGCTGCGCGGCTCCCGCCCGCCGTGGCTGTCGCCGAAGGTGTTCCGTACGGAGGTCCTGGCCGGCCTGGTCGTCGGCCTGGCGCTGATTCCCGAGGCGATCTCGTTCTCGGTCATCGCCGGGGTGGATCCCAAGGTGGGGCTGTTCGCGGCCTGCACCATGGCGATGGTGATCGCCTTCGTGGGCGGACGGCCCGCGATGATCTCGGCCTCCACCGGGGCGGTGGCCCTGGTCGTGGCCCCCGTCGCCCGCGAGCACGGCCTCGGCCACCTCATCGCCACCGTCATCCTCGCGGGCGTCTTCCAGATAGCCCTGGGGGCGCTGGGGGTCGCCAAGCTGATGCGGTTCGTGCCGCGCTCGGTGATGGTGGGCTTCGTCAACGCGCTGGGCATCCTGCTGTTCGCGGCCCAGATCCCCAACCTGGTCGATGTGCCGTGGGCGGTGTACCCGCTGGTCGCCGCGGGCCTGGCCCTGATGGTGTTCTTCCCCCGGCTCACCAAGGCCGTGCCGGCTCCGCTGGTCGCGATCGTCATCCTCACCGTCGTCACCGTCGCGGTCGGCATCGCCGTCCCCACCGTCGGCGACAAGGGCAAGCTGCCCTCCTCCCTGCCGGTGCCGGGGCTGCCCGATGTCCCGTACAGCGTCCACACCCTGACCGTGATCGCCCCGTACGCGCTGGCGATGGCCCTGGTCGGGCTGATGGAGTCGTTGATGACCGCCAAGCTGGTGGACGAGATGACCGACACCCGCTCCCACAAGACCCGTGAGTCCATGGGGCAGGGCATCGCCAACATCGTCACCGGTTTCTTCGGCGGGATGGGCGGCTGCGCGATGATCGGCCAGACGATGATCAACGTCAAGAACGGGGCGCGTACCCGGCTGTCGACGTTCCTCGCCGGGTTCTTCCTGCTGCTGCTGTGCATCGGCCTGGGGCCGGTCGTCTCG
The DNA here is from genome assembly GCF_044767385.1 of Streptomyces sp. NPDC101393. Taxonomy (NCBI): domain Bacteria; kingdom Bacillati; phylum Actinomycetota; class Actinomycetes; order Kitasatosporales; family Streptomycetaceae; genus Streptomyces; species Streptomyces sp. NPDC101393. Next base: position 603,129 of record NZ_JBIWNU010000005.1, read on the forward strand.
GAGATCCCGATGGCGGCGCTGGTCGCGGTGATGGTCCTCGTCTCGGTCGGCACCTTCGACTGGCACTCCGTCAAACCGGCCACCCTCAAGCGGCTGCCCCTCGGCGAGACCACCGTCATGGTGATCACCGTCGCCGTCGTGGTCGCCACCGGCAACCTGTCCATCGGCGTCGTCGTCGGCACGATCACCGCCATGGTCATCTTCGCCCGCCGCGTCGCGCACCTCGCCCATGTCACGGCGGTCACCGACCCCGACGGCACCCAGGTCGTCTACTCCGTCACCGGCGCACTCTTCTTCGCCTCCGTAGGTGACCTGGTCACCCGCTTCGCTTACGCCGACGACCCGGAGAAGGTCGTCATCGACCTCTCCTCCGCCCACATCTGGGACGCCTCGTCCGTCGCCGCGCTGGACGCCGTCGAGACCAGGTACGCACAGCGCGGCAAGACCGTCGAGATCGTCGGCCTGAACGAGCCCAGCGCCCGCATCCACCGGACCCTCAGCGGCGAACTCGGTGCGGCGGCCGAGGAGTCCACACCGGCGAAGAAGGCCGGCGCCCCGCAGCTGTAGGGGATCGCCGCGCTCACGGGCTTCGGCACCGCTCTCCCCGCCCCGAGTTGGCCGGCCGAGCCGGAAACGGCCCTGCCGTCCCGGCGTAACTCGGGGCGGTGTGGCTATGATCCTGTGATATTTGTTCGGGTCGCATCGGCGGAGGTACGAGGTGCTCACTGCGCGTATACGTCCGGTCATTGGCTTCCTTTCCGTGCTTGCGTTCTTCGTCGCGGTCCTGGTCTTCAGCGAGTTGGACCTGGCGAGTGGCTATGGCATCAGGAATGAAGGGCCGGGCGCATATCCGCAGACCGTGGGCGAAATCCGCCATCAGGACCAAGGCGGCGGATCCTGAGCCGGTGTCGTACTACAAGAGGGGGAAGAGTGAAGCGTGTACTGAAGTCCGCGGTTCTGGGCGTGTCGGTGGCCGCGATGCTGGGAGCCGTGGCCGCCGGTCCGGCGCAGGCGTCCGGGCAGCAGAAGGCCCAGGTGTCCGCCAAGGGGCGCTACGACTGCGGCAACAACAAGCTCTGCACCTGGGACAGCAAGAACTACCGCCAGCGGCAGACCTGGGGGGAGACCAACCCCGTGTCGTCCCACAAGTGCGGCAAGGGATCGTGGAAGCCCAGGGCCCACTACGCCCCCCGGTCGGTGTGGAACCGTACGACGCACACCTGGTACGGGTTGGACAAGAAGGGCAAGGTGCGCCAGACGGTCCGCAAGAAGGCCATGCACGGCTCGCTCGACCCGGACATCGCCGCGTGGAAGTCGATTACCCACTGGTGCTGGAAGTAGCAGTCAGGCACCCGGAACAGCCGCCGGACCCAGCCCCCGGATATTGCCTTGCATATAGCTGCCGGATAGTGCCGGGCCCGTATGCGTAGGGGCTGTGGGTGAATGCCCTTTTGCTCCGCCCCATCGGCTTTTGGTGGGGCGGAGTTCGTTCCGGTTCCTCCGTCATCGGGCGGTGCCCGCGGCACACGGAATTGCCCGTAGCGTGTGTCGTGACCGGTCCAGGGAGGTACGGGGGTTGAGTGATGAAGAGGCCCATACGGCGCCGGAAGGTCATTTTCGGCATCACCGGCGCGGTGCTCGCCCTTTCCGCCGTCCTCGTCGTACGCGAGGTGACCTCACCGGCCTCCGGCATCGAGCCGGCCGGGCATGCCACCTCGGCCGCCTGCACCGGCCTTGAGGACGGATACCTCGGCCAGGTCGGCGGCAAGGACCTCGACCGCTCCGGCCCGCCAGGAGTGGCGACGTGGGGGGACGGCGACATCGTCTGGCGCTGCGGCCTGACGCCGATCCCGCCCACCGGCGACCCGTGCGTGAACGTCAACGGCGTGGACTGGGTCCTCCAGGAGGACAGGTCCACCGGCGGCAGGAAGACCCTCCTCACCTACGGCAGAACCCCGGCCGTCGAGGTCACCGTGCAGGACGGCGCCGCGGCGATCGACGGCGTACTCGTCGACATCAGCCGGATGGCCAAGCCTCTCCGGAAATACAGCAAGTGCATCGCCGTGAGCGACGTCCAGGCCCCTTAGCGCACTGACGGCGCTGAGGGGCACCGCCCAACGGGATGTGCCCCAAAGGGAGTTGGCCCCAAAGGGAGTTGACCCAAAGGGGAGTTGACCCAAAGGGAGCGGTGCCCTGCCCGGTGGTGGTCATCCGGCAGGCAGGGCACCCGTGATCACGCTGCGGCCGCCCCCCTGACGTCTGGCGAAGCGGAATACTGGTGACTCACACAGCGCGGATCGGCGCACAGCGTCTCGTGGGCGAGCACCGCCAGCACCGCGACCTGCAATCGCGTCTGCTGGCCCAGCTTTTCCACGATCCGTGCGATGTGCGCCTTCACGGTGCGCTCCGCGATTCCCAGTTTTCGCGCGAGTTCGCGGTTGCCGACGCCTGTGCCCACCAGGAGGAGAACCTCTCTCTCCCGGTCCGTGAGGGTCTTCAGTCTCCACAGTCCCTGTACGGGTTCAGATCCCGTACGACGGTAGGCGCAGGCGGTGTTCCCCGCGTCGGACCGTTCGGTCATGCCGGTCCTTCCTGGCCGCCGCTTTTCCCAGCAGAGCCCCGTGCCCTGGGTGCAGCGACGATCACCTCCCAACGTAACGCGCGAGTGATGCGCGCACGTCAGGATTTGCTGCAGAGCCCAGCCCGGAGGGACGCTGCCCGAAAGGGAGTTGTTCCATGGGGCAGTGACCCACAGGGTGCTGCCTGAAGGGACGATGTCGGCCAACACAGCGAGTTCATAGGGTCGTTGATGTCGCTCCGGCACCATGACCCAGGGGAACTCCATGCTCACGCGCACCACCAGCCGTCTGGCCTCCGCCGGCATCGCCACGATCGCCGGCCTCGCCGTCCTCGCCCCCGCCGCCCACGCCCTCGACTCCGCCGCCGCGGGCAAGCAGCCGGCGAAGCTCACCGTCGCGGGCTACACCAAGTACCTCAAGGCGAAGCAGACCCCCGAGGCCAGGAAGACCCTCAAGAAGTTCAACGCCCTGCCGAAGGCGAAGAAGAGCCGGTTCGTCAGGTACCTCCAGGACCGCGACGTCTACCGTGCGCTGATCGACACCACCAAGGGCCGCATCGGCGGCCCGCTGCACATCGTCGACCCGTACAACAAGGACGTCCGCTTCGTCACCGACGTCACCTCCCACGCCGCCAAGGACAAGGGACGCACCACCAGTGTCCGCTTCACGGTGACCGAGCAGATCTACCGGATCCCGGTCACCAGCGAGACGATCCGGCTCCGGTACCAGGCCAAGAAGCCCGGCAAGAAGGTCGCCGCCACCGCCAAGCTCACCAACGTCAACGCGGCCCTCTCCATCAAGCACGGCCGGGTCACCGCCAAGGGCGGCCCGGCCACCGCCCGCACCACCTGGCACGCCTCCCCGCGGGTGGCGTCCTTCGGCAAGAAGGTCGTCAAGACCCAGTCCGTCGCCTCGGCGGCCGGCACCTGGAAGGCCCAGCTCGGCAACCGCTGACCACTGCCAGGGCCCAGGTCACCGACCTGGGCCCTGGCCGTCCGTCCGGCCACTCCCTCTCCAACTGCCCGCTCCGGCACGCGAGTCGGGCAGCGGCCGAGGTCCCGGATCAGCTCCCGCCGGCCCCGGGAACGACGGCCTCGCTGCCGTACCGCACGGCCCGGACGACCGCGTCGTGCAGGGCCTTGAGGCCGCCGGGCGGGACGGCCGCGGGGCTGCCGGTGAGGGTGTACCACTCCTCGGCTCCGAGGTACTGGATCCGCACCGCTGCCCGTCCGTCCGGTTGCGGGGCGGTGACCACGGTGACGTCGCCGGTGATGACGCCCACCTCGTCGGTCATCGCGCCGCCGGGACCCGTGGCCACCGTGTCCTCCTGCCGCGCTCCGGCCTCGCCGGCCATCAGTCGCAGGTGTCGAGCATCGTGTCGAGCTGCTCCTGCTCCGGCTGGGTCACCGACAGCATGTAGAGGTACTTGACGTCCACCCAGGCGCGCGAGTACGTGCACCAGTAGGCGCGGCTCGGCGGGCTCCACTGGTCGGGGGACTGGTCGCCCTTGCTCCGGTTGGAGGCCGCGGACACGGCGATCAGCTGCGAGTTCTCCAGGTCGTTCGCGAACGCCTTGCGCCGTTCCGTCGTCCAGCCGTCCGCCCCGGACCGCCAGGCGTTGGCGAGCGGCACCATGTGGTCGATGTCCACCTGCGACGCCGAGTCCAGGGTCCTGCCGTCGTACAGGCTCAGCCAGGAACCGGAGACGGCCCGGCACTGCGCGTCCTGCGTGACGTCCGTGCCATCACGCAGGAGGACCACCTCGCGGGTGTCGCAGTTCTTGCCCTGCTGCGCCCAGTGCGGGAACTTCGCCCGCGAGTAGCCGTTCATCGAGTGCGGCGCCTCCACGGTCAGCGCCGCGAGTTCACCCCGGGCCGTGGCCGCGGGGGGCGGCTCGGGCATCTGGGCGGGCGCCGCGGCGGCCGGGGACACAGCGAGGGGGCCGAGGGCGGCGGCCAGCGCGAGAGCGACGGCGGCGAGCGGCCGGCGTGCACGGGTGATGATCATGGACCGAATTTAACGGCAGCGATCCTCCGAGGCGGGGCAGTCGCCCCGGGACCACCCGGACGCAGTAGGCAGCGCTGATGCGCCCCTTCCGGGGCGGGTTGCCGAAACGGGCCGCCCCCCGGCGCCCTCGATGCCCCTGACCGCCGCATACGTTGGGGCGTGCAGGTCCGTAAACGGGGAGAGTCGGCAGACGCGGCGCTCGCCACCGGGCCGAAAGGCGGGCGGCACGCCGCACCGGCCGCTCCGTCCCCCCGCCGCCCACCGACCACGCCCCCACCAGCCCCTAGGGCCCCCGCCGCCCCGCACACAGAAGGAACGCCGGATGAGCATGTGGACGACCAGGCTGGATGCCGCGGGCATCCACGACCCGCAGCTGCGCGACGACTTCACCCGGCAGCGTGCGCTGGTGGCCCGCTACAAACGCGCGGCCTACACCGCGGTCCTGCTGCTGTTGCCGCGGCCCCTCGCCCCGCATCTGATCGCCGCCATCGCCTTCATGCACCACACCGACAACCTCCTCGACCACGGCCCGCCGGCCGAGCGCGCCGCCGCCTATGCCGCGTGGGAGCAGGAGGCCACCCAGGCGCTGGCCACCGGCAGCAGCGACCACCCCGTGCTCCGCCCGCTCCTGCACGCCGGCAGCCGCCACCCCCGCCTCCTCGGGCATGCCGGCGACTTCCTCCGCACGGCGGTCACCGACCTCGAATTCACCGGCTTCGTCACGGAGTCGGACTACCAGCGCTACCTCGACCGGTACTCCCTGCCCGCTTTCCTGCTGGTCGCCTGCCTGCTCGTGCCCGGCGACGAACCTGACGGCTACCGCGCCGCCTGCCGCACCTACATCGACGGCAGCCAGCGCCTGGACTTCGTCAACGATCTCGCCGAGGACCTGGCCGACGGCCGACTGACCCTCCCCCAGGACGCGTTGGCCCGCCACGGCGTGACCCGTGAGGACCTCGTACGCGCCCAGGACACCCCCGCGGTCCGCGCTCTGCTGGGGGACCTCCTCCGGCAGGCCCGCGCCGACCTGACCGCCAGCCACACGGTGACCGGGTTCCTGCCGCCCGCCAACCGCCCCTTCGTCCGGGCTCTGATCGCCCTGGAAGAGGCCACCACCGACGCGGCCGAGGCCAGGGGACCGGGTCTCCTGACCGCCTCCGCACGCCCCACCGTTGCCGCGATGCTGACGATCCTCACGCGCGAGTACCGCCACCTGCGCCGCCTGCGCCGCTCCGGCGCCGACGGCCGGGAGAGCGCGGAAGGCCGCCCGTACAGCCCCTGATCCACGGCGCGTTGGCCGCGCGGCGGGCACGGACCCGCGGCCGGCGGAACGGGGGGACGCCCGGTGTATCGCCGCTCACAGCGCCTTTGCCGTATCCGCCTATTCTTTTCTGCTGGATCCCGCTGGATCCAGCGCGACCGATGGCCGGGGAGAGAAGGGCGTGTGCTGAACGAGACGGTGGTCCGGAGCGACGATGTGCCGGTGGGGGACCGGTTGGCCTACTGGGCCGAGTGCGTGGGCCAGACGCACGCACCGGTGCGGATGCGAAGCGACCACGCCGATGACTTCCGCGCCCAGCAGCGTGTGATGGATCTGGGGGCCGTCTCCCTGTGGCCGGCGACCTTCCAGCAACTGGTCATCCAGCGCACACCGAAGCTGATCCGGCAGTCCGACCCGGAGCTGTTCCACGTCTCGCTGGTCGTCGAGGGAACGGGCGTGGGCACCTGGGACGACCATGAGACCCTCTACCGGCCCAAGGACCTGCACTTCAACGACTCCTCGATGCCCTGGGAGATCCGCACCGGCAAGGAGCCCGCCACCACGGTGGGCCTGGAGCTCCCCAAGGCGGTCCTGCCGCTGCCGCGGAAGATGGCCGCCCACATGCTGCCACGACGGGTACCCGCCCAGACGGGCATCGCTGCGCTGCTGTCCCAGTTCTGCCTCCAGGTGAGCAAGGACTCCGCCTCGTACCAGCCCGAAGACGGCCCGAGGCTCGGCCGGGTCGCCGCCGAGCTGGTCGCCGCACTGTTCGCGCACGCCGTCGAGGACGAATCCCTCCTCCCGCCCGACGCCCGCAAGCGCACCCTGGTGCTGCGCATCAAGCGCTACATCCAGCAGCACCTGCACGATCCGCAGCTCACCCCCACCACCATCGCGGCCGCACACCACCTGTCCACCAGCTATCTGCACCGCCTCTTCCAGGACGAGGACGCCACCGTCGCGGCCTGGATCCGCCGGCGCCGGCTGGAGGGCGCGCGTCGTGAACTCGGCGACCCGGCACTGCGGTCCGTGCCGATTCATCGCATCGCCGCCCGGTGGGGCTTCCCCCGCGCCGTCGACTTCAGCAGAGCCTTCCGGACCGCTCACGGTCTGGCCCCCAGTGACTACCGGCACCAGGAAGGCACCGCGTCGCCGAGTCGACGGATCGCTAACTGAAGTGTGGACGGAGTGCTATCGCCAACCTCCCGCCCCGGAACCACACTGGCTGTGCGCGCGAACATGCGTGCCCCGGACCGGCGTCCGGGGGCGATGAGCAAGCGCCCTCTCACGGTGTGCGGCCCTGCGCGGGGGTCAGGGTCGCACGCTGCCAAGAGCCCGCCGGGTCCGCCCGCCCCGGCGGTGCCGAGCACGCCACCCACGCCTCCAGTCCAGACGGGGGCCGGGCGCCAAGCGCGAGGCCGGCACGCCGCTGCCGGGCCGGGCCCACGGATCGGTGTACGTCAGTCGCGGTGCCGGTCGAGGAAGTCGGTGATGAGCTGCTGCCATTCCTCGGGGCGTTCGACCATGGGCAGGTGGCCGGTGGGGATCTCCACGAGTTGTGCGCCGGGGATGGTGTCGGCGAGCTGGTGGTGCAGGCGGGTGGAGGTGAAGCGGTCCTGGGTGGTGGAGATGACCAGGGTGGGTGCCTGGATGCCCGGGAGGTCGTCGCGGACGTCGGCCCGGGGGGCCAGCTCGGCCTGCTCGGGGGTGCCGTCGGCGACGCTTGCGGCGGTGAACCCGACGGCCTGCCGGAGCTGCTCGTCCGGCATCGCCTCCAGTGCGTCGGCGCCGAGGGCCATCATCGTGAGGTACTCGGCCAGCAGTTCGCGGTTGCCCGACTCGGCCAGCTTGCGCCAGACGGGCAGGGCGAGCGCGAGCCGGTTGTCCCGGTGGGCGAAGGTCGCGGTCAGGACGAGGGCGCTGACGCGCTCGGGGTGGCGGGCGGCCGCGCGGAGGGCGACCGGGCCGCCGAGCGAGTAGCCGGACACCGCGAAGGTGTCCAGGCCCTCCGCGACGGCCGCGGCGACGAGTTGGTCGGCCAGGTCGTCCAGCGACAGCGGTGCGGCGGAGCGGGGAGTGTCGCCGCTGCCGGGGTAGTCGACACCGACCACGGTGTGGCGGGCGGCCAGGCCGTCCAGGATCGGGCCGTAGGTGCCGGCCACGCTACTGCCGGCGCCGTGGGCGAGCGCGAGGCCGGGGCCGGAACCCAGGACGGTGCGGGCGAAGGTGGCTTCGGGCAGGGGACGTGCGGACATGAGGATTCCCTTCTTCGGGGAGCTTCGGGGAGCTTCGAGGAACTTCGGGGAGGTTCCGGGAGCTTCGGGGCGCGGGCCGCAGCCGCCCCGGGGCGAGGCGGCGGAACGGAGGTTCAGGGAAGGAGCACGACCTTGCCCCTGTTGCGGCGGGCCTCGATGTCCCGGTGGGCGGCGGGCGCCTGGTCGAGCGGGTACGTACGCCACACAGGGACGTCGAGTTCGCCGGCCGCGGCCTGCCGCACCAGCTGCGGCAGGGAGTCTTCGGCGTGGTCGGTGCTGCCGGCGCTGAAGCGGACACCGTGCTCGGCGGCGGACATGTCGGCGATGGTGATCACGCGTGCGCTGTCGCCGGTCAGGGCGACGGAGTCGGCGAGGACCCCGGCGCCGGAGGCATCGAAGACGAAGTCGACCCCCTCGCCGGCCGCGGCCCCCACCCGCTCCGCCCAGCCGTCGCCGTACCGGACCGCGGTGGCGCCCAGCGCGGTGAGGCGCTCGACGCCGTGCTCGCCGACGGTCCCGACGACGGTGATGCCGCGGGCGACGGCCAGTTGCACCGCGAGGGTGCCCACACTGCCCGCGGCGCCGTGAACGAGCAGGGTCTGCCCGGCCTGTGCACCGAGCTGCCGCAGGACCCGGGACGCGGTCCCGCCGACCGTGACCAGCGAGGCGGCGACCTCCCACGACAGGGCCCGGTGCTTGACCACCGGCCGCTCCAGCAGGGCGTACTCGGCGTAGCTGCCGCCGACGGTGGCACCGAGGACCTCGTCCCCCACGGCCGCGCCGGCTCCCTCGCCGACGGCATCGACGACACCGGCCGCGTCCAGACCGGGGACCACGGGGAAGTGCGCCGGGGCGACCTTCGTCATCAGACCGGACCGGATCTTGAGGTCGAGGGGGTTCACGGAGGCGGCACGCACTCGGATCCGGACCTGGCCCGGCGCGGGCTCCGGCGGCGTGACCTCCGACGGCCGCAGCACCTCGGGCGCGCCGTACTCGGAGAAGGTGATTGCTGTGGACATCGGAAACTCCCAGGTAGGGGCGAGGGAGAGGCAACTGCACGCGCGCTGACTCACGTTGCGGCTGCCTCGGCGCGGTCGCCGCCGCTCAGGCGGTGAGGGTGGGGTAGTCGGTGTAGCCGCGGTGGTCGCCGCCGTAGAAGGAGGACTTGTCGGCGTCGTTGAACGGGCCGCCGGAGGCGAGGCGCCGGGGCAGGTCGGGGTTGGCCAGGAACAGCGCTCCGTAGGCCACCAGGTCCGCGCTCCCGTCCTCGATCAGACGCAGGGCGTCGGGGCCGGTGGCGTCGGGGTAGGTGAAGGGGTTGAGGACGAACGTGCCGGGCCAGCTCTTGCGCAGCCGCGGGGTCAGGTCGCGGTTCGGCCCTTCCATCAGGTGCAGGTAGGCCAGGTCCAGGCCGGCGAGCCGGTCCAGCAGGGCGAGGTAGACCTCGTCCGGGGTGTCCTCGGAGATGTCGTTGAACGGGTTTCCGGGCGAGATCCGCAGGCCCACCCGGTCGCTGCCGATCGCCTCGGCCACGGCGGTGACGACCTCGACGGCGAAGCGGATCCGGCCCTCGGTGGTGCCGCCCCACCCGTCGGTGCGGCGGTTGGTGTGGGGCGCGAGGAACTGGTGGATCAGGTAGCCGTTGGCGCCGTGCAGCTCCACGCCGTCGAACCCGGCCTCGACCGCGTTGCGTGCGGCGTCGGCGAACTCGGTGATGGTCTGGCGGATCTCCGGCTCGCTCAGCTCCTTCGGCGTCACGAACTCCTTCGGCCCCTCGTGGGTGAAGACCCGCCCCTCGGCGGCCACCGCCGACGGCCCCACCGGCACCAGCCCGTCGGGCAGCAGGCTCGGGTGCCCGATCCGGCCGGTGTGCATCAGCTGCGCGAAGATCGCACCGCCCTCGCGGTGCACGGCGTCGGTCACCGTCCGCCATGCCCGCACCTGCCCGGGTGTGTGCAGGCCGGGGGTGTCGGGGTAGCCCTGGCCGACCGGCGAGGGCTGGATGCCCTCCGTGACGATCAGCCCGGCGGTGGCGCGCTGCGCGTAGTACGTCGCCATCAGCTCGGTCGGCTCGGCGCCGGGACCGTAGGCGCGGCTGCGGGTCATCGGCGCCATCACGAGGCGGTTGGCCAGGCGCTTGCCGCCCAGCGCGATCGGGTCGAAAGCAGTGGTCATGGGTCTCTTCCTCCGGATGAGTGGTGCTCCCGCGGCCGGTCGCTCACGAGCCCGCACCGCAGATGCCTGCCTGAACAAGTAAATCATCTGTCCGAACAGGTAACTGCCCCGAATCTCTTCCCGCTCTCCCGTGTGAACCAAGTAACATGATGCGCACTCCCACATATCCCCTGGTGGGAGCGTGGATTCCCTCCCGCGTCGCCTCAGAAGGTAGACTTATGCTGCCTAAGCAGGAAAGTGAGGTTTCGATGACACAGTCCACACCGGAAGCCGGGAAGGGCCCCGCGGAGACGGGGCAAGAGGTCACCGTTCCGGTACCGGCCGCGGCCGGCGGCGGGCCCGTCAGCCACGCGATCTTCCGCCTGGCCCGCCTGCACCGCATGTTCGCCGGACAACTACTGCGCCGGATCGGCCTGCATCCGGGCCAGGAACTGGTGATGATGCACCTCTGGGAGCTCGGCCCCCAGAGGCAGGCCGACCTGGTGCGGCTGATGGACTCCGACGCCGCCACCATGACCCGCACCGTCCGGCGCCTGGAGCAGGCCGGCTTCGTCCGCCGCCGCCCCTCGCCCACCGACAAGCGCGCCTCACTCATCGAACCCACGGCGGCCAGCCATGCCCTGCGCCGCGAGGTCGAGCAGGTCTGGAGCCAACTGGAGGACCTCTCCACGGCGGGCCTCTCCGCCGACGAGCGAGCCGCCGCCCTGCACACCCTCGAACGTCTGGAACAGAACCTCGTCCAGGCCGCCGCCGATGGAGCCGATGCCGGCGGAGCTGGCGGGGGGAATTAGCCCACCTCGCCGAGTGGCCGCAATGGCGGCAATGGCCGCAAAGGAGACGCACGCAAGGGGGATTGGCCATCCATCAGAGGCTGTCCGCAGTGTTGCCGACGCCCTGGACTCTCTCCGCCCAGCAGTTCCCGGATGGCTGTACGCCGCCTGGCCCGCCCGTCAACGTCCCCGCGCCCGAGCCGATTTGTTCCACCCGCAGCCCGGCGAGTACTGGTCGCCCGACAGCGCCCGACTGAGGGGCCCCATGGCGCGCCGTCTCTGAGGGGGCGCGGTATGCCCCGCCCCGCCGTCCTCACGAGAAGAAGCAGGCACGCGGCGCCGCTCCCGAAGTCGGCCCGGAAACGAACAAGGCCCAGGTCTCCGACCTGGGCCTCAACTGTCTCTGCTGCTCCAACTATGGAGCGGGTGACGGGAATCGAACCCGCGCTCTGAGCTTGGGAAGCTCATGTTCTACCATTAAACTACACCCGCGCGAAGCCGCCCCCGAGGGAGGCGGAGCGTCGTCGCACACTCTACCCCATGGCCTCCTTACGGTGCATTTGGCGTGCTCGGGGGTGGTGGGCCGAGGGGGTCGGCCGGTGCTGGAGGGCGGGGTTCGCGGAGTGGGATGCGGGTGTGGGGTACGGGAGTTGACGCGTACGGTGGGGCGTCGGAGTGCCGCTTGTGATGGCGCCCAGTTCATCCCCTAATGTGGCAATTGTTGTCCACGTATTTGGGAGAGGGACTTGATGGAGCGCACCGTCGTACGTTGTGCCGAAGGGCACGTGTTCAGCACCGCTTCGTTCCCGATGCAGACCACTGACCGGCTCGGTCCCGGGCGGCTGCTGCGCTGCCCGCGCTGTGCCCGGCTGAGGCATTCGGTGCCGGTGGAGCACGCGAAGCGGTAGCAGAGGTTGCAGTAGGGGGAGAGCAGAAGCAGTAGGAGGGGTAAGGCGGCGGGAGCAGGAGAAGGTTTGGGCGCGGGCCCGGTCCCTTGGTGGGGCCGGGCCTTCGTCGTGCTCGCCCCGGGGGTCGGCGGGGTGCGTCGGGGCGGGTGCGGGCGCGTATCCTCGTCTGCGTGCTTCTCTCAGACAAGGACATCCGGGCCGAGATCGACGCAGGTCGGGTACGTATCGACCCCTACGACGAGTCGATGGTGCAGCCGTCGAGCATTGACGTGCGGCTCGATCGGTTCTTCCGGGTGTTCGAGAACCACCGCTACCCGCACATCGACCCCGCCGTCGAACAGGCCGACCTGACGCGCGAGGTCGTTCCGGAGGGCGATGAGGCGTTCATCCTGCACCCCGGTGAGTTCGTGCTCGCCTCGACGTATGAGGTCATCACGCTGCCTGATGATCTTGCGTCGCGGCTCGAGGGGAAGAGCTCGCTCGGGCGGCTGGGGCTGCTGACGCATTCGACCGCCGGCTTCATCGACCCGGGCTTCAGCGGGCATGTGACCCTCGAACTCAGCAATGTCGCGACGCTGCCGATCAAGCTGTGGCCGGGCATGAAGATCGGCCAGCTGTGCATGTTCCGGCTGACCTCGCCCACCGAGCACCCGTACGGCTCCGAGCGGTACGGCTCCCGCTATCAGGGGCAGCGCGGCCCGACGGCTTCGCGGTCCTTCAAGAACTTTCACCGCACGCAGGTCTGACGACCGCCGTCGCGGGTGCGACGGAGCGGGTGCGGCACAGGTGTGGGGAAGCGCCGGTTGGTGGCGTGTGGACGAAGTTGTGGAACGAAAAGGTCTGAGAGAGATACGTGAGTGACGTGCGGGAGAACCTGACGTACGAGCGCTTCGGCGGCGCGGTCCGCGAGCTGGCGCAGACGATCGTGGACGACGGCTACGAGCCCGATGTCGTGCTGTCGATCGCCCGGGGCGGTGTCTTTGTCGCGGGTGGTCTGGCGTACGCGCTGGACTGCAAGAACATCCACCTGGTGAATGTGGAGTTCTACACCGGCGTCGGGACGACGCTGGAGATGCCGGTGATGCTGGCGCCGGTGCCGAACGCGATCGACTTCTCACAGAAGAAGGTGCTCATCGCCGATGACGTCGCCGACACCGGCAAGACGCTGAAGCTGGTGCACGACTTCTGCCAGGGAACGGTGGCGGAGGTGCGCAGCGCCGTCATATATGAGAAGTCCCATTCGCTGGTGAAGTGCGAGTACGTGTGGAAGCGCACGGACGAGTGGATCAACTTCCCGTGGAGCGTCCTGCCTCCCGTGAGCAAGTCGGGCGAGGCGCCGAAGGAGAATCTGGAAGCGCTCTGACCTGTGACAGAAGCGCTCTGACCTGCGACAGGGGCCCTCGATGGATCGAGGGCCCCTTCGTCGTCCGGGCGACGCCGGCGCGTTCCTTCGTCGCGCGTGCCCTTACTTGTGGGAGCTGATCACGCCGCCGGCGCTGAGCACGATGTACACGCCGTTGGCGTCGACCCCGACGTCGTGCCCCTTCGTCTCCAGGGTGGCGGCCGCGCCTTCGAAGCCGCTGATCTCCGCGCGGTACCGCAGCTCGCCGACCTTCGTGACCTTGGCCTTCCAGCCGCCCGCGAGCGTGAAGGTGCCCGGTCCCTGGTGCTCGCCGCCCATCCAGGAGTGGATCTCGCCGCCCATCGTGAGCACGACGTACATGCCGTTGGCGTCGAGCCCGGCGTCGGCGTCCTGCCCGGTCGTCTCCATCGTGGCCACGACCGCACCGTCGCTGATGATCTTGGCGCGGTAGCGCTGGGAGCCGAGGTCGTAGATCTCGGCCTTGCTGCCGTCCACCAGGGTCTCGGTGCGGGCCGGGGCTGCCGACTTGCCGCCGCTCGTGGCCTGCGTGCCGCCCGACTGCTTGCCCGCGGCGTCCGGCTTGGCGCCGCCCTTGGCATCGGGGCTCGCCTTCTCGTCGGAGTTCTGCACTCCGGACCAGCCCGAGGCGGTGGACTTGGCGTCGGCCGAGCTCGTGCTCGACTGGCCCGACTTCGCGTCGGCGGCGTCCGAGCCGGAGCAGGCGGTCAGGGTGAGGGCGGCGGCCGCGGTCAGGGCCGCGGCGGCGATGCGCAGGGTGCGGCGACGGGCGGTGCGGGCGGTGGCGTTGGAGCGCATTTGGGGGTCCCCCGGAGGCGGTCGGTGTCGTGTTTTCCTCGGTACGTCACCCACTCTGACCGGGGCCACTAGCGAGAGGCTGCCGCTCCACTAACGACCGGCTAACACGGGTGTGAAGGGGGAGGGGCCGCGCCTCTGAAGGGAGAGCAGAAAGGCCGTGCCGGAGGTGGCAACGCCCGGCCGTGACAAGAGAGTTGACGATGTGTCGGCCTCCTTGCGCGCGTTTCGGCCAATACCGTTCCGGGTGTTCCGCCGGTGACTACCTCCGAGTAGAAACCGGCGGTAACAGCAGACCGGAGGGGAGCCCCAATGGTGCGTGCGAGACGTCGGAGCAGGGTGCGAGCGGCCGTCGGGATGGTGACGGTGACCGCGGCCCTGACCGTGGGTGTGAGTGTGGCGGCGGGCGGGGTGGCCAGTTCCGCGCCGCGGAGCGGGACGGAGGCCGTCTCCCGCCCCGCCGCCGGTAAGCCGCTGCCGCCCGAGTTGGAGAAGATCCGGGCGCAGGAGGCGGCGAAGCTCTACGGCGATCCGGCCGAGCGGCCGGTCGGTGAGCGGAAGACCTCGTTGATCTCGCTGGGGGACAGCGAGATCTCGGGGGAGGGCGTCGGGACGTACGAGCCGGGGACCGACGGGCCCGCCAACTGGTGCCACCGGTCGCCGGACGCGGCGATCCACCGGACCGGGATCGCGGCCGATGTGACCTACAACGCCGCCTGCTCGGGCGCGTACAGCGGCAATATCCGGATCGGCGGCAGCAAGCAGTACGCGGATGAGCTGGTGCAGAGTGACTCGCTGGCCATCGCGGCCCGCAACACCCGGCTGAAGATGGTGCTGTTGGTGGCGGGCGCCAATGACGATCTGCAGTTCGGGCCGGTGATGACGGACTGTGTCGAGCGGTGGTTCCTGCTCCAGGGGACCTGCGAGCAGAAGTACCGGCCGGGGTGGCAGGCGCGGGTCGACAGGCTGGTGCCGAAGGTGGAGCAGACCGTCGGCGATCTGCGGACGGTGATGCGGGACGCGGGGTACGCGGACGGCGACTACCGGCTCGTGGTCATGTCGTATCCGAGCCCCATCGGGCCGGACGTCGAGGACAACCCGCACTATCCGGGGAAGCTGCCGGGCGGTTGCACCGGCTACACGTCGGATGCGGGGTGGGGGCGGAACGCCGCCGTGCCGGCGTTCGAGAAGGGGATGCGGAAGGCCGCCGGCGACACCGGCGCCACCTATCTCGACGCCTCGCGGCTCTTCCACGGCCACGAGGTGTGCATGGAGGACACCTGGGCGCGCGGGCTGTATGTGAACCTCTCCAACCCCTTCCCGCCGGATGCGAATTCGGTGCGGCAGTCCTTCCATCCGAACGCCCGCGGACACGGCGCGTTCGCCTCGTGCCTGACGCAGCTGTACGCGTCGGGGCTGCGTGAGGCGTCCTGCGCCGATCCGGCGAGCACCGGGCAGCCGACGCTGTACGCGGGGGCCTGGGACGACGCCTACCGGCCGCTGAAGAACGCCGGTACGGGGACCTGCGTGGACGCGACCGGCGGATCCAGCCGCAACGGGACGGCGGTCGGCGGCTGGGACTGTGCCGACCAGCGCAACCAGCGCTGGTGGTTCGACCCCGAGCGGCGGGCGGTGCACGTGGAGTTGAGCCAGGACCGGTGTCTGGACGTGCCGGAGGCACGCTACGAGCCGGGCGCCGCCCTGGTCCTCTGGAACTGCTCGGGCGCGGCGAACCAGCAGTTCGTCCGGGCCGACGGCGGTACGGTCCGGCCGGCCGCCGCGCAGTCGCTGTGCCTGACGCTGGGCGCGGCGAAGGACCCGCTGCGGTTGCGGACGTGCGACGGATCGGCGGCGCAGCGGTTCGTCTGAGAGCGGTACGGCGAAGGGCCCGCCCCGGATGTCCGGAGCGGGCCCTTCGGCAAGGGCGGGTGTACGGCTACAGCGTGCCGAGCTTCACCAGGGCGAGCAGCGCGACCAGCTGGATCGCGGAGGCGCCGAGCGCCTTGGGCCACGGCAGGTCGTGCGACTTGTTGACCATCGACGTCAGCAGGAAGCCGGTCGCGAGCCAGGTCAGCCAGCCCAGGACCTGCACCAGCGGGCTGTCGCCGCCGAGGAACATCGCGAAGATCAGCCGGGGCGCGTCCGAGATCGTCATGATCAGCATGGACAGGCCGATGGTCGGGGCCCAGGCGCCGTCCCCGCCGAGCTGGCGGGCCAGGGTGTGGGTGACCGTGCCCAGGATCAGGCTGCCGATGACGAACATCACGGCGGTGATCAGCACCCAGGGGATGCTGTTGGCGAGTGTGGCGTTCAGCACGTCCTCGCGGGCCTTGTCGAAGCCGAAGACGGCGAGCAGGCCGTAGACGAAGGTGACGATCAGCGCCGGACCCCACACCGTGTGGTCGCGCATCTGCCAGAACGTCGGGTTGGGGCGCAGCACGATGCCGGACAGCAGCTGCTTCCAGTGCAGCCGGGGGCCGGCCGGCGGGGCCGTGGTCTGCCCGGCGCGGTAGGTGCCGCCGTCGGCGTACTGGCCGTCGGCGCCGCCGCCCGGCCGGTTGTCGTACTGGTCGGGATGCGGGCCGTACGCATCCGGGGCCTCGCCCACGCTGAACTGCTGAGTGTGGCCGGGGTTGTCATTGGCGTACGGCGCGTAGGACTGCTGCTGGGGCTGGTAGCCGCCGTCGCCGAAGTACTCGGGCTCGCCCGGCTGCCCGGGTGCGCCCTGCGGCTGCGGTTGTCCCTGGGGGCGGCCGCCGTACTGCGGTGGTTGCGGCGGCTGCTGCTGCCACTGCCCGTGCGGAGGCGGGGGCTGCTGCCCGTACGGTCCTTGCTGTCCGTACGGAGCCTGCTGCCCCTGCTGCGGTCCGTCTTGCGCGGGGCGGGCATCCCGTCCGCGACCCATCCTGAATCCAGCCACGTCATCGAACGTACCTGGTCCCCGGGGGCCGGGTGGCAAGGCCGGGGCTCCCAAGCGGCCTTTGCTGCTGACCTGTGACATCCCCTAGGGGGTCCCCGGAGGGATCAGGCCATGGGGGGAGGGGCATCAGGCCACTACGCCGTTGGGGCGGCGGCGGGGCACCGTGTCGGGAGCGGGCGGCGAGGCGCTGCGCACGGGGCCGTGGCGGGGCCGGGCCGCTCGCCGGGAAAGCGGACGGGCCGGGAGCGGGTCGCGGGTTCCCGGCGGCCGCGGTCACGAGCCGGACGGGGGCAGGAAGTCCGTTGTGGTGAGGGTGAGTTGAGGGCGGGTGCGGAAGCCGGACGGGCCGCCAGAGAGGACGGTGAGCCTGTCACGGGTGGTGCCGCGGCGGGTGAGGAGGACGAGGTCGGCGTGCCGGTCGTGGTCGAAGTCGGTGAGGGCCGGCACGGTGGTGAGGGTGGTGCCGGCGCCGGCGAGGCGGGGCGTGGGCAGCCGCTCCGGCGTGCCGGACAGGCCGCCGGGTGCGCCGCGCAGCAGGACGGGGCGGCTGCCGCCGAGGACGAGGTCGCTGCGGCCGTCGGCGTTGACGTCGCCGACGGCGAGGGTGGGGGCGCCGCCGCCCGTCCCGGTACGGAGGCTGCCGGGGCGGCCGGCGCCCAGGAGGCGGCCGTCGGTGTCGGCGGTCACCGCTGCCAGAGGCGCCCCGGCGCCGCCGAAGTGGCCGTAGGCCAGGGCGTATCCGGGCGGGAAGGCGGCGCCGGCGCGGGTCGGGCCCTGGGGGCCGCCGAGGGCGAGGCGGCCGCGGGCGCGGCGGCCGGGGTCGGCGGCGCGTACGAGGAGGTCGTCGGCGCCGTCGGCATTGGTGTCGAGGGCGGGGGCGAGCGGGCCCCCGGTGGTGGCGAGGGCGGTGCCGGGGACGGCGACGGGGGCGCCGGCCGCCTTCGGGGCGCCGGCGCGGGTGAACGGGCCGCGCAGGTAGCTGACGCGGGGCCCGGAGGCGGTGACGGCCAGGTCGGGCGCGCCGTCTCCGTTGAAGTCGCCGCAGACCGGCTGACCGGGCCATTCGTTGCCGATGCGGGCCCCGGCCGGGATGCGCAGTTTCACGGCGCGTACCGCGCCCAGGCCCTTCGGCGAGCCGAAGAGGAGCTGGACGGGGACGGGCGGGCGGCCGATGCCGTCATAGGGCGGGTCGGTGGTGACCACGAGGTCGGTGAATCCGTCCCCGTCGAGGTCGCAGGTGGTCTCCGCGTCGAAGGCGGCGGGGACGGTACGGCGGGTGGCGGCGGCGTTGCGGGCCGGGGTCAGCAGCTCGCGGGTGGCCGGGTCGAGGCCGTGCGCCGAGCCGTAGACGATGCCGATGCCGGGGTCGTCGTCATGGCCGCCGGCCGGGGCGAGGAGGCTGTCGACGACGAGATCGGGGTGGCCGTCGCCGTTGAAGTCGTGGGCGGTCCTGCTGCCGTCGCCGGCCGGTACGGGGCGTATGGGCGGGCCGGAGGCGCGGTGGGCGCGGGGGCGGTCGTCGCCGGAACCGCCGGAGGGGAGCAGGCCGCAGCCCGAGAGCAACAGGGCACAGCCGAGTCCTGCCGCCGCCAGCCGTCTTCGCACAACGCACCTCACCCGTAACGCTGTTGATGTGTGGACCGAGCCCCGGCCTTCCGGGGTGCGGATGATGCTGCCCAATGGGGCGGCGGGCCGCAATGCGACGGCCGGCCCCGCACATGCGCGGGGCCGGCCGTCGGTCGGGATTCAGCGGTGCTGCGGTGTCACTTCACCGGCTCGGGCTCCGGTGCGTCCTCGGTCTCCGGCTCGCCGGCCGGGTCGGCCGGGACCTTGACGGAGTCCAGCAGCAGCTGGGCGACGTCGACGACCTGGACGGATTCCCTGGCCTTGCCGTCGTTCTTCTTGCCGTTGACGGAGTCCGTCAGCATGACGAGGCAGAAGGGGCAGGCGGTGGAGACGATGTCGGGGTTGAGGGAGAGGGCCTCGTCGACGCGCTCGTTGTTGATGCGCTTGCCGATCCGCTCCTCCATCCACATCCGCGCGCCACCGGCGCCACAGCAGAAGCCGCGCTCCTTGTGGCGGTGCATCTCCTCGTTCCGCAGGCCCGGCACCTTGGCGATGATCTCGCGCGGCGGTGTGTAGACCTTGTTGTGGCGGCCCAGGTAGCAGGGGTCGTGGTAGGTGATCAGACCCTCGACCGGGGTGACGGGGGTGAGCTTGCCCTCGTCGATGAGGTGCTGCAGCAGCTGGGTGTGGTGGATGACCTCGTACTCGCCGCCCAGCTGCGGGTACTCGTTCGCGATGGTGTTGAAGCAGTGCGGGCAGGTCGCGACGATCTTCTTCGCGGACTTCGGCTTCTTGGTCGACTCGTCCACTGAACCGTCCTCCGCGAGGGACTCGCCGAAGGCCATGTTCAGCGTGGCCACGTTCTCCGCGCCGAGCTGCTGGAAGAGGAACTCGTTGCCCAGGCGGCGGGGGGAGTCACCGGTGCACTTCTCGTCGCCGCCCATGATCGCGAACTTCACGCCGGCGATGTGCAGCAGCTCCGCGAACGCCTTCGTGGTCTTCTTCGCGCGGTCCTCCAGGGCGCCGGCGCAGCCGACCCAGTAGAGGTACTCGACCTCGGTGAGGTCCTCGACGTCCTGGCCGACGACCGGGACCTCGAAGTCGACCTCCTTGACCCAGGCCAGGCGCTGCTTCTTGGCCAGGCCCCAGGGGTTGCCCTTCTTCTCCAGGTTCTTGAGCATCGTTCCGGCCTCGGAGGGGAACGACGACTCGATCATGACCTGGTAGCGGCGCATGTCGACGATGTGGTCGATGTGCTCGATGTCCACCGGGCACTGCTCGACGCAGGCGCCGCAGGTGGTGCACGACCACAGGACGTCCGGGTCGATGACGCCGTTCTCTTCGAGGGTGCCGACCAGCGGGCGCTCGGCCTCGGCCAGCGCGGACTGCGGGACGTCCTTGAGCTGCTCGGCGGTGGCCTTCTCGTTGCCCTCGTCGTCCTTGCCGCCGCCCGCCAGGAGGTACGGCGCCTTGGCGTGCGCGTGGTCGCGCAGCGCCATGATCAGCAGCTTCGGCGACAGCGGCTTGCCGGTGTTCCAGGCGGGGCACTGCGACTGGCAGCGGCCGCACTCGGTGCAGGTGGAGAAGTCGAGGATGCCCTTCCAGGAGAAGTGCTCGATCTGCGAGACGCCGAACTGGTCGTCCTCGCCCGGGTCCTCGAAGTCGATCGGCTTGCCCTCGGTGGTCATCGGCTGCAGCGCACCGAGCGCGACGTCGCCGTCGGCCTCGCGCTTGAACCAGATGTTGGGGAAGGCCAGGAAGCGGTGCCAGGCGACACCCATGTCGGTCTTCAGGGCGACCGTGATCATCCAGATGAAGGACGTCGCGATCTTCAGGCCGGCGAAGAAGTAGGTGAGGTTCTGGAGCGTCGGG
Source organism: Streptomyces sp. NPDC101393 (assembly GCF_044767385.1). Lineage (NCBI taxonomy): Bacteria > Bacillati > Actinomycetota > Actinomycetes > Kitasatosporales > Streptomycetaceae > Streptomyces > Streptomyces sp. NPDC101393. Next base: position 623,618 of record NZ_JBIWNU010000005.1, read on the forward strand.
ACGTCCAGGCCCTCCAGCCCCGAGACCACCGGGTACGAGATGAAGAACGAGGCGTCGTAGCCGGCCACGTGATGCTGGGCACCCTCCAGCGCGTGCAGCATGAAGATGCAGACGCCGACGATGAGGATGACCGCTTCGACGAAGTACGCCTGGCCGATGTTGGAGCCGGCGAAGCGGGACTTGCGGCCCGCGCCGCCCGGCCTGCTCAGCTGCCGGATGACGATCAGGACCAGGATGCCGACGACCGTCATCGTGCCGATGAACTCGACGAAGACGTTGTAGGGCGCCCATTCACCGATGACCGGCAGCAGCCAGTCGGCCTTGAAGAGCTGGCCGATGGCGTTGACGATGGTGAGCAGCAGCGAGAAGAAGCCCACCGCCACGAACCAGTGCGCCACGCCGACGATGCCCCAGCGGTTCATCCGGGTGTGGCCGAGGAACTCCTTGGCGACAGTGACGGTGCGCTGGACGGGCTCGTCCGTGCGGGTGCCTGCGGGTACGGGCTGGCCTAGCCGTACGAAGTGGTAGATCTGCAGGATGGCACGGCCGAACAGCGCGACGCCGACCGCGATTAGGACCAGCGACACGATGATCGCGGCGAGTTGCATGGGTGGCTCCTCGAACCTGCGAGAGCGGATTTCTCGGGGGAATCCAGGGGACTCTAGGGAATTACTAAGCGGTAACTTTTCAGGTCTGCGCTGAGGTTACCCAGTATCCGCCGCCCCATGAAGCCGCCCGGCCGGTGATCTGTGTCGCGCAGGCAACCCTCTCCTGGGCGCGGACGTCTTGGCTGACATGGCACTGACGATAAGGCCGACATAAAAGTTGAGTGCGCCCGACTCAGCTCTGTTGACAGGTTTCGATCCGTGTTGCACGCTTGAGTCTGTTCCACTCAAGTCAGCTGGAGGAATTGAAATGGCACGTGCGGTCGGCATCGACCTGGGCACGACGAACTCCGTCGTCAGTGTTCTCGAAGGCGGTGAGCCCACCGTCATCACCAACGCCGAGGGCGCCAGGACCACGCCGTCCGTTGTCGCCTTCGCCAAGAACGGCGAGGTGCTGGTCGGCGAGGTCGCCAAGCGCCAGGCGGTCACGAACGTCGACAGGACCATCCGGTCGGTCAAGCGCCACATGGGCACCGACTGGAAGATCGACATCGACGACAAGGGCTTCAACCCGCAGCAGATGAGCGCCTTCATCCTGCAGAAGCTCAAGCGTGACGCCGAGTCGTACCTGGGCGAGAAGGTGGTGGACGCGGTCATCACCGTCCCTGCCTACTTCAACGACTCCGAGCGCCAGGCGACCAAGGAGGCCGGCGAGATCGCGGGCCTGAACGTCCTGCGTATCGTCAACGAGCCCACCGCGGCGGCGCTGGCGTACGGCCTGGAGAAGGACGACCAGACCATTCTGGTCTTCGACCTCGGTGGCGGCACCTTCGACGTCTCGCTGCTGGAGATCGGTGACGGCGTCGTCGAGGTGAAGGCCACCAACGGTGACAACCACCTCGGTGGTGACGACTGGGACCAGCGCGTCGTCGACTACCTGGTCAAGCAGTTCCAGAACGGCCACGGCGTCGACCTGGCCAAGGACAAGATGGCGCTGCAGCGTCTGCGCGAGGCCGCCGAGAAGGCGAAGATCGAGCTGTCGTCCTCCACCGAGACGACGATCAACCTCCCGTACATCACGGCCTCCGCCGAGGGCCCGCTGCACCTGGACGAGAAGCTCACGCGCTCGCAGTTCCAGCAGCTCACCTCGGACCTCCTGGACCGCTGCAAGACGCCGTTCCACAACGTCATCAAGGACGCGGGTATCAACCTGTCCGAGATCGACCACGTGGTCCTGGTCGGCGGCTCGACCCGTATGCCGGCCGTCGCCGAGCTCGTCAAGGAGCTGACCGGCGGCAAGGACGCCAACAAGGGCGTCAACCCGGACGAGGTCGTCGCCATCGGTGCGTCGCTGCAGGCCGGTGTCCTCAAGGGCGAGGTCAAGGACGTCCTCCTGCTGGACGTCACCCCGCTGTCCCTGGGCATTGAGACCAAGGGCGGCATCATGACCAAGCTCATCGAGCGGAACACGACGATCCCGACCAAGCGGTCCGAGATCTTCACCACCGCCGAGGACAACCAGCCCTCCGTGCAGATCCAGGTCTACCAGGGCGAGCGCGAGATCGCGGCGTACAACAAGAAGCTCGGGATGTTCGAGCTGACCGGTCTGCCGCCGGCCCCGCGCGGTGTCCCGCAGATCGAGGTCGCCTTCGACATCGACGCCAACGGCATCATGCACGTCGCCGCCAAGGACCTCGGCACGGGCAAGGAGCAGAAGATGACCGTCACCGGCGGCTCCTCGCTGCCGAAGGACGAGGTCGACCGCATGCGCCAGGAGGCGGAGCAGTACGCGGACGAGGACACCAAGCGCCGCGAGGCCGCCGAGTCCCGCAACCAGGGTGAGCAGCTCGTCTACCAGACCGAGAAGTTCCTCAAGGACAACGAGGACAAGGTCCCCGGTGACGTCAAGACCGAGGTCGAGACCGCCGTCGGCGAGCTGAAGGAGAAGCTCAAGGGCGAGGACACGGCCGAGATCCGCACCGCCACGGAGAAGGTCGCCGCCGTCTCCCAGAAGCTGGGCCAGGCCATGTACGCCGACGCCCAGGCCGCGGGTGGCGCCGAGGGCGCTGCCGGTGCCGCGGGCGCCGAGGGTGGCGAGGCGCAGGCCGACGCCGCCGACGACGTGGTGGACGCCGAGATCGTCGACGACGAGAAGCCGAAGAAGGATGGTGCCGCGTGACGGAGGAGACCCCGGGCTTCGACGAGAAGCCCGACGTCCCCTCCGACACCGAGTCCGCAGGAAACCCTGACGACGCGGCGCAGGCCGAGTCCGCCGACAACACGGCGGGCTCGTCCCCGGCCGGGGACGACAACGAAGGCACCCAGGACATCCAGGATGTCGCTCTGACGGCGCAGCTGGACCAGGTGCGTACGGCGCTCAACGAGCGCACGGCGGACCTCCAGCGGCTCCAGGCGGAGTACCAGAACTACCGCCGTCGGGTGGAGCGGGACCGGGTCACGGTCAAGGAGATCGCCGCGGCGAACCTCCTGACCGAGCTCCTTCCCACCCTCGACGACATCGGCCGTGCCCGCGAGCACGGCGAGCTGGTCGGCGGCTTCAAGTCGGTGGCCGAATCGATGGAGACCGTCGTTGCCAAGATCGGTCTGCAGCAGTTCGGCAAGGAGGGCGAGCCCTTCGACCCGACGATCCATGAAGCGCTGATGCATTCCTACGCACCGGATGTCACCGAGACCACGTGCGTGGCAATCCTTCAGCCCGGGTATCGCATCGGTGAACGAACGATCCGCCCCGCGCGGGTCGCCGTCGCCGAGCCGCAGCCCGGCGCACAGGCCGGCAAGCCCGCCTCGGAGGAGGACAGCACGTCGTCTGACGAGGAGAGCGGTGGCCCGGAAGAGGGCTGACGTGAGAACGACAGAGATAACCGCGCGGAAGGAGGGACGTCGGGGATGAGCACCAAGGACTTCGTGGAGAAGGACTATTACAAGGTCCTCGGCGTCCCGAAGGACGCGACCGAAGCGGAGATCAAGAAGGCGTACCGCAAGCTCGCCCGGGAGAACCACCCGGACGCCAACACCGGTGACGCCAAGGCCGAGGAGCGCTTCAAGGAGATCTCCGAGGCCAACGACGTCCTGGGTGACGCCAAGCGCCGCAAGGAGTACGACGAGGCCCGGTCGCTGTTCGGCAACGGCGGCTACCGCCCCGGTCCCGGCGCCGGCGGCGGCAGCTTCAACTTCGACCTCGGCGACCTCTTCGGGGGCGCGCCGGGCCAGAGTGGCGGCGGCGGTGCCGGCGGCTTCGGCGGCGGACTCGGTGACGTCTTCGGCGGCCTGTTCAACCGCGGCGGCGCGGGTACCCGTACCCAGCCGCGCCGCGGCCAGGACATCGAGTCCGAGGTGACGCTCAGCTTCACCGAGGCGGTCGACGGGGCCACGGTCCCGCTGCGGATGTCCAGCCAGGCGCCGTGCAAGGCGTGTTCGGGCACCGGCGACAAGAACGGCACCCCGCGGGTCTGCCCGACCTGCGTCGGCACCGGTCAGGTCAGCCGGGGCGGGGGCGGCGGCTTCTCGCTGACCGATCCCTGCGCGGACTGCAAGGGCCGGGGCCTGATCGCCCAGGACCCCTGCACCGTGTGCAAGGGCAGCGGGCGCGCGACGAGTTCACGCACCATGCAGGTCCGGATCCCCGCGGGCGTCTCGCACGACCAGCGCATCCGGCTGCGTGGCAAGGGCGGCCCCGGTGAACAGGGCGGCCCGGCCGGCGACCTGTATGTCGTGGTGCATGTCGACGCCCACCCGGTCTTCGGCCGCAAGGGCGACAACCTCACCGTCACGGTGCCGGTCACCTTTCCGGAGGCCGCGCTCGGCGGCGAGGTGAAGGTGCCGACGCTGGGCGGCCCGCCGGTCACCCTCAAGGTGCCGGCCGGCACTCCGAACGGCCGCACGATGCGGGCCCGGGGCAAGGGCGCGGCCCGTAAGGACGGCACTCGCGGTGACCTGCTGGTCACCATCGAGGTGATCGTCCCCAAGGATCTCGGCGACAAGGCGAAGGAGTCGCTGGAGAGCTATCGCGAGGCGACCGCGGGCCATGACCCGCGGGAGGAGCTGTTCCAGGCCGCGAAGGGAGCTTGAGATGGACAGCCGGGGCGGGCATCGTCGGAACCCGTATGAACTGACCGAAGAGTCGCCGGTGTACGTCATCTCCGTCGCGGCTCAGCTCTCCGGCCTGCATCCGCAGACCCTGCGGCAGTACGACCGGCTGGGCCTGGTCTCGCCCGACCGCACGGCCGGGCGGGGCCGCCGCTATTCCGCCCGGGACATCGAACTGCTCCGTACGGTGCAGCAGTTGTCCCAGGACGAGGGCATCAACCTCGCCGGCATCAAGCGCATCATCGAGCTGGAGAATCAGGTCGCCGCCCTCCAGCAGCGGGTCGCCGAGCTGCAGGGCGCCGTGGAGGGCGCGGCCAGCGCGATGCAGCAGCGGGAGGCGGCGGTGCATGCTTCCTACCGCCGCGACCTGGTCCCGTATCAGGACGTGCACCACACCAGCGCGCTGGTGGTGTGGCGCCCCAAGCGGGACGGTTAGCCGCCTGCGAACGCAGCGAGAGGGCCGGGGAAACCCGGCCCTTTTCGTCTGCCCGCCGCAGGTCGTCCCCGGTCAGCAGCCGTTGTAGCCGGCCGTCGGCATCGACAGGCGGCGGTGCACATGCGACTTCATCGCCAGTGTGTAGACGGGCTCGTCGACGTCGACGAGCTCCAGGCGGACGCCGGCCGCGGCGCAGCGTGCGGTGAACTCGTCGGCGCCGTCGATGGCGGTCTCCAGCGCCCTGCGGTTGGGCGTCACGAAGACATCCACCTTGCCCGCTTCGACGTCGCTCCACAGCGCGAGGTGGTCGGCGCGCAGCTGGTGCAGGCTGAGTTGGCAGGTCAGGTGGTAGTCACGGGCTGCCGCCCACTGTTTGCACATGTCGTGCTGGCGGCGGTCGTCGACCAGGAACGGGTCCTCGTCCAGCTCGGACAGCGGCATCAGGCAGGCGATCGCCGTCACTCGGACCGAGTTCATCGTGCCCTCCGGGGCGTGGCGACTGTGGGGGCGACGATACCCCCGCGGACGGCCCTGGGTGGAGGGGCGGTGCCGGGCGGCGAGGCGTAGCCGCAGGCGTGGCAGATCTTCCATCCGTCCTGGTTGACGGCGAGTTGGCCGCCGCACCGCGGGCACAGCTCGGCGCGCGGGCACGGCCGGGCGGGTTCCGCGCGGCGGGGAACGGTGGTGGGGATGCGCACTGCCGACGCCATAGGGCCTCCAGGCTCGGTGCCAACCGCTCCTGGGTACCAGGTGGTTGCCAGGGGGCGGGCGGAAGGGGCCCGGTTTCGGCCAGGCCGGGCAGCAGGGCGTCCTACCGGGCTCAGGCCCGGCCCAGCGCCTTGGTGACCGCGATCTCGATCATGACGCGGTCGGGGTTCGGCGACGGCATCCGGTGGTAGCGCCCGGCGTAGCGGTTCACCGCGTCCGCCACCGACTCGGCGTCCGTACGCACCCGCGCGATGCCCTCCAGCGTCGCCCAGCGCCCGCGGTCGACCTGGCACACGGCCACCGGCATCCCGTCCGGCCCGGCGGCGGTGATGTTCTTGACCTTGGTGCTGTCCTTGCGGGTGATGATCCGCGCGATCCGCTGCTCCGCGTCGTAGGTCACACCGACGGGGACGACGTGCGGGGTGCCGTTGCGGCGGAGGGTGGTCAGCGTCGGCATCAGGTATTCGCCCCAGAAGGCGAGGTACTCGGAGCTGAGGGCGGAGAGGTCGTGGGCCATGGGGCAAGGGTAGTTGGGGCCCGGCCCCGGAGCCTCAGAGGAAGTCGGTCGTCTCCAGGTCGAAGGAGAAGGCGCGGGGAGGGGGACGGACTTGCCGAAGGGGACCGTGATGTTCGCTACGTAGTCCTCTGCGGTGGGGTCGCTGAAGAGCGTGAGGGCGGACTTCTCGCGGTCGATGAGGAGGTAGAGCGGAATGCCGGCGCGGGCATAGTCGTGGTGCTTGGCGACACGGTCCTTCCGGGGCCTGCTCGACGTCACCTCGACGACCATGGCGACGCCGTCGCTGGGCATCCAGGGGGGCGCGCCGCGGAAGAGGCGCAGCGTGCGCGGGGCGATGGTGGCGTCGGGGACCACGTGGTCCGTGGGCAGACCGCCCGTACTGGAGAGGACGAGTCCCTTATGACCGGACCATTCCATGTCGGTCACCGACTCCCGTAGCACCTGCCGGTTGACGGTGCTCAGATAGTCCTCGTGATCGCCATCCGGCGGCGGTGTCACAACAATCTCCCCCTCGATGAGCTCGGCCCGGAAACCGGTCGGGGTTTCCAGGGCCAGAAAGCCGTCCAGGAGGGTGTTGTCCTGCGTGGGCATCGGCTCGTGTGCCATAGCCGTCATGCTGCACCTCCTTGTGGTGGAAGGCCAGTGGCGCCAGGGCGCAGCGCCGGCGAAGGTGCGTTCGGCTTCCCTCACCCGTAAGAAGGGCGTGATCCGTGCGTGCTGACGCTCCCGGATCAACCTTGAGTGGAATAGACTCAACTTATCGCACGTTGGTGTGAGCAGACCGGCCGCGGGGCCGGAATCACAGGACCGCAGGACGAGCACGAGGAGGAGCACGCGGACGTGGACGCCGAGCTGACCAACAAGAGCCGGGAGGCGCTGAGCGCCGCCAATGAGCGGGCGGTCACCGCCGGGCATGCGGACATGACGTCCGCGCATCTGCTGCTCGCGCTGCTGGCGGGGCAGGACAACGAGAACATCATGGATCTGCTGGCGGCCGTCGAGGCGGACGCCGCCGCGCTGCGCTCCGGTGCCGAGCGGCTGCTCGCCGCGCTGCCCAGCGTGCAGGGCTCGACCGTCGCGCCGCCGCAGCCGGACCGCGACCTGCTGGCCGTCATCGCCGATGCGGCGCAGCGCGCGAAGGAGCTCGGCGACGCGTATGTTTCCACCGAGCATCTGCTCATCGGCATCGCCGCCAAGGGCGGCCGGACCGGTGAGCTGCTGGAGCAGCAGGGCGCCTCGGCCAAGAAGCTGCTGACCGCCTTCGAGACGAGCAGGGGCGGGCAGCGAGTGACCACCGCGGATCCGGAAGGCACGTACAAGGCGCTGGAGAAGTTCGGTACGGACTTCACCGCGGCGGCCCGCGAGGGCAAGCTCGACCCGGTCATCGGCCGGGACCAGGAGATCCGCCGCGTGGTGCAGGTCCTCTCGCGCCGTACGAAGAACAACCCGGTGCTGATCGGCGAGCCGGGCGTCGGCAAGACCGCCGTCGTCGAGGGGCTGGCGCAGCGGATCATCAAGGGCGATGTGCCCGAGTCGCTGCGCAACAAGCGGCTGGTCGCGCTCGATCTGGGGGCGATGGTCGCGGGTGCGAAGTACCGCGGTGAGTTCGAGGAGCGGCTGAAGACCGTCCTCGCCGAGATCAAGTCCAGCGACGGCCAGATCATCACCTTCATCGACGAGCTGCACACCGTCGTCGGCGCGGGCGCCGGCGGCGACTCCGCGATGGACGCCGGCAACATGCTCAAGCCGATGCTGGCCCGTGGTGAGCTGCGGATGGTCGGCGCCACGACGCTCGACGAGTACCGCGAGCGGATCGAGAAGGACCCGGCGCTGGAGCGGCGCTTCCAGCAGGTGCTGGTCGCCGAGCCGAACGTCGAGGACACGGTGGCGATCCTGCGCGGCCTCAAGGGACGCTACGAGGCGCACCACAAGGTCGTGATCGCGGACTCCGCGCTGGTCGCCGCCGCCACCCTCTCCGACCGCTACATCACCTCCCGCTTCCTCCCCGACAAGGCCATCGACCTGGTCGACGAGGCGGCGTCCCGGCTCCGTATGGAGATCGACTCGTCGCCGGTGGAGATCGATGAACTCCAGCGCGCCGTCGACCGGTTGAAGATGGAGGAGCTGGCGCTCAAGAACGAGACGGACGCCGGATCGCTCCAGCGGCTGGAGAAGCTGCGCAAGGACCTCGCCGACAAGGAGGAGGAGCTGCGCGGGCTGACCGCCCGCTGGGAGAAGGAGAAGCAGGGCCTCAACCGCGTCGGTGAGCTGAAGGAGCGGCTCGACGACCTGCGGGGACAGGCCGAACGCGCGCAGCGCGACGGCGACTTCGACACCGCATCCAAGCTCCTCTACGGCGAGATCCCGGGCCTGGAGCGGGAGTTGGCCGAGGCCGCCGAGGCGGAGGCCGAGCAGGAGGCCAGCAAGGAAGCGGGCGGCTCCAAGGAGTCGATGGTCAAGGAGGAGGTCGGTCCGGACGACATCGCGGACGTGGTCGGCTCCTGGACCGGCATCCCGGCCGGCCGCCTCCTGGAGGGGGAGACGCAGAAGCTGCTGCGCATGGAGGACGAGCTGGGCAAGAGGCTGATCGGCCAGGGCGAGGCGGTGCGCGCGGTGTCGGACGCCGTGCGGCGCACCCGGGCCGGGATCTCCGACCCGGACCGTCCGACCGGCTCGTTCCTCTTCCTCGGCCCGACCGGCGTCGGCAAGACCGAGCTGGCCAAGGCGCTCGCCGACTTCCTCTTCGACGACGAGCGGGCGATGGTCCGTATCGACATGAGCGAATACGGCGAGAAGCACAGCGTCGCGCGGCTGGTCGGGGCGCCGCCCGGCTATGTCGGTTACGAGGAGGGCGGCCAGCTGACGGAGGCGGTCCGCCGCCGTCCGTACAGCGTGGTGCTGCTGGACGAGGTCGAGAAGGCCCACCACGAGGTCTTCGACGTCCTGCTCCAGGTCCTTGACGACGGCCGGCTCACGGACGGCCAGGGCCGCACGGTCGACTTCCGCAACACCATCCTCATCCTCACCTCCAACCTCGGCTCGGGTGCCCTGATGGACCCGCTGCTGAAGGAGGAGCAGAAGAAGGAGAGGGTGCTGGACACCGTCCGCGCGTCCTTCCGGCCCGAATTCCTCAACCGGCTCGACGACCTGGTGGTCTTCCACCCGCTCGGCACGGACCAGCTGCAGCGGATCGCCCGGATCCAGATCGACCACCTCCAGCGCCGGCTGGCCGACCGCCGCCTCACCCTCGACGTCACCGACCGCGCGCTGACCTGGCTCGCCTGGCTCGGCCAGCAACCGGTCATCGACGCCCCCGCCACGTCCCTGCCGGACCTGTCCTACGGCGCCCGCCCGCTGCGCCGCCTGGTCCAGACGGCGATCGGCGACCAGCTCGCCCGCGCCATCCTGTCCGGCGAGGTGCTGGACGGCGACACCGTGCAGGTCGACGTGGACACCGCCGCGGGCGGCGACCGGCTCACCGTTCAGGCGGTCCGACCCGTCTGAACGGCGCCACCTCGCGCCCCGTCCGGCCTCGGCTTGCCAGGACGGGGCCGCGATGGTGGAGGATGGTAAAGACCATACGAAGGGAAATCCACGGTGAGCATCGACCCGTCCTCGATCCCGAATTTCGGGGGCAAGCCCGAGCCCGAGTCCGACCCGCAGGAGTCGGGGCCCGAGGGCCCCGTCATCCCCGACCAGGACCTGGTCAAGCAGCTCCTGGAGCAGATGGAGCTGAAGTACGTAGTCGACGAGGAGGGTGACCTCGCCGCCCCGTGGGAGCAGTTCCGCACGTACTTCATGTTCCGCGGTGAGGAGGAGCAGCAGATCTTCTCCGTCCGTACGTTCTACGACCGCCCGCACGGCATCGACGACAAGTCGAAGCTGCTGGAGGCGATCGATGACTGGAACCGCCGGACGCTGTGGCCCAAGGCCTACACCCACACCCACGACGACGGCACCGTCCGTCTGATCGGTGAGGCATCGATGCTGATCGGCACCGGTGTCTCGCTTGAGCACTTCGTCTCCAGCACCGTCAGCTGGGTCCGTGCCTCGATCGAGTTCGACAAGTGGATCATCGAGCAGCTCGGCCTCGAAGCCGAGATCGAGGGCGACTCCGACGAGAAGCCGGGCGACGACGAGGCCTGAGACCGCCCCGGCGGTTCAGCGCCCGAAAGCGCCGCGCGAGGCCCCTGGAGCACCTTCCGTGCTCCGGGGGCCTCGCGCTGTGTGGCCGCGGGGCGGGGGCGGTCAGAGGCGCTTCAGCCGTGTCGCGGCCTCCTGCAGGATGTCGAGGCTCTTGCAGAACGCGAAGCGGACGTAGGGCGCGCCCTGGTCCTTGTGGTCGTAGAAGACGGCGTTGGGGATCGCGACGACGCCGATGCGCTCGGGGAGGGCACGGCAGAAGGCGAAGCCGTCGTCGTGGCCCAGGGGACGGATGTCGGTGGTGATGAAGTAGGTGCCGGAGGGGCGGAAGGTGGCGAAGCCCGCCGCGGTGAGGCCGGCGGCCAGGACATCGCGTTTGGCGCGCAGGTCGTCGCGCAGTCCCGCGTAGTAGCTGTCGGGGAGGGCGAGCGCCTCGGCGATGGCGTACTGGAAGGGGCCCGCGGAGACGTAGGTGAGGAACTGCTTGGCGGAGCGGACGGCGCTGATCAGGGCGGGGGCCGCGGTGACCCAGCCGACCTTCCAGCCGGTGAAGGCGAAGGTCTTGCCGGCCGAGCTGATGGTGACGGTCCGTTCGCGCATGCCGGGGAAGGACGCGAGCGGCAGGTGCTCGCCGTCGAACACCAGGTGTTCGTAGACCTCGTCGGTGATGACGAGGAGGTCGCGCTCGCAGGCGAGGCGGGCGACCTCGGCGAGTTCGTCGCGGGTCAGGACGGTGCCGGTGGGGTTGTGCGGGGTGTTGAGGAGGATGAGGCGGGTGCGGTCGGTGACGGCGTCCCGCAGTTCGTCCAGGTCGAGGGTGTAGGTGCCGGTCTCCGGGGCGGGCCGCAGGGTCACCGGGACCCGGGTGCCGCCGGCCATCGCGATGCACGCGGCGTACGAGTCGTAGTACGGCTCCAGGGCGATGACCTCGTCGCCGGGCTCCAGCAGCGCGAGCAGCGAGGCGGCGATCGCCTCGGTGGCGCCCGCGGTGACCAGGACCTCGGTGTCCGGGTCGGGGGAGAGGCCGAGGTGGCCGTAGAAGCGCTGCTGGTGGGCGGCGATGGCGGTGCGGAGTTCGGGGATGCCGGGGCCCGGCGGGTATTGATTGCCGCGGCCGTCGCGCAGGGCCCGGACCGCCGCCTCCCTCACCTCTTCGGGGCCGTCGGCATCGGGGAACCCCTGGCCGAGGTTGATCGCGCCGGTCCGTACGGCGAGTGCCGACATTTCGGCGAAGATCGTGGTGCCGAATTCGGCGAGGCGGCGGTTGAGCAGCGGTCGGTCCATGCGCGCCATCCTGCGCTGAACCTCTGGAGTTCCTCAACTGTGCTTTGAGGTCTCCGGGGCGAGGGCATCAGCCCGGCACGGAAGACAACGAGGGCGGTCAACGGGCCGCCGGACGGAGCGGATGCCTCGCTTCGGGGGAACGGAAGGAGTGTGAGGCAGATGGGGTTTGTGATCTTCCTGGTCATTTTTGTGGGTGTCATCGGCATGGTGGCCGTGGCAGCCCGCGGCGGCGGCAAGAAGAAGAGGGGCCGCGGCGGAAGCGGCGGTTACTCCGCCGCGGCCGGCGGCGGCTGGTGGGCCGGCGGTGACTCCGGTTCGGGTGGCGGCCACCACGGCGGGCACTCGTGCGGCGGGGGCTCCTCCTGCGGCGGTGGGTCCTCGTGCGGCGGTGGCTCCTCCTGCGGTGGCGGCGGTGGCGGCGGTGGTGGCTGCGGCGGCGGTGGCTGACCGGGCCGTCGTGGCCCGTGTTCCTCTCCGGGGCGCGTGCGGGCGGGAATGCGGGACCGCCGGTTCACCGAAAATACGGGGCCGAATGCCTGTGTGAATATGCACGAAATTCGCGCAGGGATTCGAGTGGGGCGGGCGCCAGGGTCTCGCCGCGATTCCGATACCCGTGCGGAAGCGCGTGCTGATGCATGTGCCGCTGGTTGTTCCGGTGCCGGTTCGGCGGTCTCGGTACGGCCCGGGTCGGGCCTTGGGCCGTACTCGCCACGGGGCCGGATGCCGGTATCCACACGGAATCCGAACGTCCGCGATCCGTCTGCTTTCCCGCCCGGACGATCCCCCGCGAGCTGCACACATGCATGCGGCCCATGGCCATTTGCATATGCGCCCGGCGATTCGTCGAATCAGGCTCAACGGCCGCCGGGCCATTGGTTGTTGAACAATTGAACTGGAGAGCCCTCTAGGGGATGGAAACCCGGCGAAGATGGGTAAAACCACTGTGGGCGATGCCCTATTCATGATTCCCTCTCCTTGAGAATCCCCCAGTTCTCGGACCCCACGTGGGCACGAGCCGGCAGGCAGTCATGAATCCCTGATCCTTCTCGGGCGGGCCGGCCCACCATCCACTGCGTGCTTGCGGAGCCGACCCATGCTCACGACCCTGAAAACGACCTACTCCGATACCCGTGCATCCGACCTTGCGTGGGCACTGGGCAGGGAACCTCTCCCCGCCCTCGCGGTCCTGGATCTTCAACTCGACGACGCTCAGGTGCAGTTGCGGCTGCTCGGGGCCTCTCACCAAGTACTTCTCGAAGAGGAGCACGGCACGTGCTCCGAAACGGTGGCCTGTATGCCCGGCAGCAGTACGCCGCTCCCCCTGGGGGTGGCGAAGCGGCTGGGCGACTGGGAGTACGAATTCGCCGCCCATGTGGAAACCCTGTCGCGCGGCTCCTTCGCGGGGCGTGCGCAGGAATTGCTCGCCCTGGTCGCTGACCATCCGCACGGCCTTGCCGGTACATTCCCCGGCTCGCCGCACGCCTTCACCGCGATGCTCGTGCAGCGTCGGGAGGGCCAGGTGAGCTGGCGGACCTGGCACGCCTACCCCCAGGAGGGGCAACTGGTGGCCACCCGTACGCGTGTTGGCGTACGTGCGGCGGCGGCGGTGGCGTAGGCGTTCCGGGCCTCTCGCGTGGTGTGCCGGTACCTCGTTCCGCTGCCGTGCGCGGGAGGCAGAGTGCACTCGTGTGGGTGACAAAGAGGCACGGAATCGTCACGTAGCGTTCAAATCATGATCGATCCGATCGACCCGATCGACCCGCCGGAGTCCGCTGTCACCAGCTCCCTCGGGCGGTCGGAGGAAATGACGCCGGCGCGGCTGCCCGTGCCGTCCGGGCTCGGCCGGTTCCTCGTCCTCGCCGTCGTCTTCGTCTGCGCCGCCTGCGGGCTGGTCTACGAACTCGAACTGGTCGCGCTGGCCACCTACTTGGTGGGCGACTCCGTCACCCAGGCGTCGGTCGTGCTGTCCGTCATGGTGTTCGCGATGGGCATCGGGGCGCTGCTCGCCAAGCGGCTGCGCTGCCGGGCGGCCGTCGGCTTCGGCGCGGTGGAAGCGGCCCTTGCGCTGGTCGGGGGCAGCTCCGCGATGGCGCTCTACGCCTGCTTCGCCTGGTTCGGCGAGTCCCGCACCGCGCTCGTCGGCTTCTCCCTGGGCATCGGGGTGCTGATCGGTGCCGAGGTGCCGCTGCTGATGACCCTGATCCAGCGGGTCCGCCGGCAGGACGCGGGCGGTGCGGTCGCCGACCTCTTCGCCGCCGACTACGTAGGAGCGCTCGTCGGCGGACTGGCGTTCCCCTTTCTGCTGCTGCCCTGCCTCGGCCAGCTGACCGGCGCGCTGGTCACCGGCGGGGTCAACGCCGTGGCGGGTGCCGCGCTGGTGCTGTGGCTGTTCCGGCACGACCTGACGCCGCGCGCCCGGTGGGCTCTGCTGGGCGTCAACGCCCTGGTGCTCGCGCTGCTCGCCGCCGGGGCGCTGCTGGTCACCCCGTTCGAGCGGGCCGCCCGGCAGGCGGTGTACGGAGCGGGCGCCCGGGTCGCCGTGCAGACCGGGGTTCAGGAGGTCGTGATGACGGGCGGCACGGGCGGCGGAGCCGGTGCGGGGCGCGGGAGGAAAGGTTCCGGCCGACCACTGGAGCTCTATCTGGACGGCCGGCTGCGGGTCAGCGCGGAGAACGAATTCCGCTACCACGAAGCGCTGGTGCACCCCGCGATGGCGAAGGGCCCGCGCGCCCGGGTGCTGGTCCTCGGAGGGGGCGACGGACTCGCGGCGCGCGAGGTGCTGCGCTACCGCTCGGTCCGTTCGGTGACCGTCGTCGAACTCGACCCGGGCGTGGTGCGGTTGGCGCGTACGGACCCGGGACTCTCGGCGCTGAACCGGCATGCGCTGAGCGACCGCCGGGTGCGGGTGGTGACGGGCGACGCCTTCGACTGGCTGCGGAAGCATGCCCGGACGCGGGCCGGCGGTCCGGGGGCCGGTGGCCGGCCCGGCGGTGGCGTGGCGTCCGGTGGCCTCCGGGCATCCGGGTCGATGCCGCTGACCGCGCCGAGGCCCGGTCCCGGCCCGGTTCTCCCGTCCGCCGTGAGCCCCTCGCGGGCACCGGCATCGCGCGGGGGCGGACCGTACGACGTGATCGTCGTCGATCTCCCCGACCCCGGGATCACCGCCAGCACCAAGCTCTACTCGCAGGAGTTCTACGGGCTCGCGGCGCGGGCGCTGGCCGACGGCGGACGGCTCGTGGTGCACGCCGGGGCGCCGGGCCCGCGGGCGCGGTCGTTCTGGACGGTGGAGGCGACCATGCGGTCGGCGGGGCTGGCGACCGCCCCGTACCGCTTCCCCGGCCGCTCCATGGCCTTCTCCGGCAGCCCCGACCGAGCGTCCGGGCCGGGCGGCCCCGACACGCCGGGAGCGCCGGGTGCCGCGGGCGGTGAGCAGGGGGCGGGCCGGGCTCATTACTGGGGATTCGTGCTGGCGGCGCGGCAGCCGCCGCGGCTGACCCTCGCACCGCACCTGCCCTCGCCGGCGGTCGTCACCCGCGATCAGCTGCGGGCCGGGGCGCGGGGCGTCGCCGCCACCCGGATCCCGGGGCTCCCGCCGTCGACCCTCATGCACCCGCGCTACCGGGAGTGACACGCGTGTCGCGGGCGCTGGGGAGGAGGGGCGCCAGAAAGTTGGGCGGGAAGGGGCACGGGTCCGGGGGCGCTGGGTAGGCTCCCATGTCATGGAGCATGAGGTGTACGTTCCGTTTCCCGTCGGGACCGTGCGGCAGGCGCTCACCGAGCCGGAGCGCGTGGCGCGCTGTGTCCCGGGAGTCCAGCTCGACGCCGACGCGGCCCCGCAGATTCCCGAGGGCCGGCTGCGACTGCGCGTCGGCAGCTCCACCATCACCTACCGCGGCACCCTGACGGTCGCCGACCGGGCCGACGCGGAGGGCGGATCCGCTGACGGGGCCGCCCCGGTGACCTTCGAGGCGCACGGCACGGAGGCGCGCGGTGAGGGATCCGTCGCACTGACGCTGACCGTACGACTCTCCCCCGCCTCCGAGCCCGGCCCCGGCACGACGCTGACCTGCACCGGCACACTGCGCAGCGGAGGCCGGCTCGCCGACGCCGACAGCCGGTCCACCGAAAACGCGGGCCGCCGGCTGCTGGACCGCTTCGCGGCGAACCTCGCGTCGGACCTGGAGACCCGTCCCGCGGAGGCGGCCGACGATGACGATTCCCCCACGGCGCCCGGCCCGTCCGGGCCCGCGGCCGCGGCCGGAGTGTTCGACGCCGAGGTGCCGCCGCCCTCGCTCGACCCGCACAGCGACGCGGATGACGTGCCGGATGCCGCAGCAGCGGCATCGGGTGCGGCCGCCGGTGACGTGGAGGACGCCGGCCGTACGGCGCATGCGGAGGGTACGGACGACAACTACCCCGACGACCCCGCCGACCTCGACGACCTCGCCGCCCCGGCCGAGGCCGCGCATGCCCGCCGCACGATGATCGGGCGCAGCGCGGAGGAGGTCGACCACGCCCCGCCGCGCGGGCGGTACGCGCCGGTGCCCGCGCCCGAGGCGAACGGCGCCTCGGCGACGCTGCGCTGGGCGGCCCCCGCCGCCGCGGTGGTGCTGGCCTCGGCCGTGGTCGTCGGCCGGGTACTGCGCCGCCGCCGCTGACCTGACCGCGGCCATCGCTCGGGTGCCACGCCCGGACGTCACCATTCGTGCCGACGCCGTCCGGCAAGGGCATCCGGGCACCGTTAGGGTCGGATCCGTGAGCACCGACAACATCGCGCAGAGCGCGTCGCAGAAGCGGTCGGACGGCGTGCGGCTGGCCGCCGGCGACGCCGAACTGACCGTCCATCCGGAGAACGGCTGCCGCATCGGCAGCCTCCGTGTCGGAGGGACGGAACTGCTGCGGCAGGGCGACAAGTACGGCTGTTTTCCGATGGTTCCGTGGTGCGGGCGGATCGCGCTCGGGCAGTTCCGCAATGGCGGTGAGCTGCACCAGATGCCGGTCAACGCCGCACCGCACGCCATCCACGGCACCGGCCGCAACCTCCGCTGGCGGACCTCGCGTTCCGGCGCGACGCATGCGGCCTTCACCTACGACCTGTCCGATGCGGCGGCCCCCTGGCCGTATCCGGGGAAGGTCACCCAGCTCGTCGAACTCGCCGAGGACGGCGGCTCGCTGACGCTCACCATGGGCGTCGAGGCGACGAGCGACTCCTTCCCCGCGCAGGCCGGCTGGCACCCCTGGTTCCTGCGGAACCTGTCGGCGGGCGAGCCGGGCGGGCAGCCGGCCGACGGCCCGGGGGTTCTGGTCGACTTCGCGCCGGAGTGGCAGGAGGAGCGCGGTGACGATCATCTGCCGACGGGGCGGCGGATCCCGCCGAAGCCCGGCCCCTGGGACGACTGCTTCGGTATGCCGCAGGGGGTGGACGTCACACTCACCTGGCCCGGACGGCTGGAGCTGAAGGTGACCAGCCGCACCGAGTGGGTGGTGGTCTACGACGAGCAGGAGGCGGCGGTCTGCGTCGAGCCGCAGTCGGGTCCGCCGAACGGTCTCAACACGCTGCCGCGCCTGGTCACGCCCATCGACCCGCTGGAGATCTCCACGACCTGGAGCTGGCGGCGCCTGTCGTAGGCCCTGGCCGGGCGACGCCCTGGGCGGCGCGGCCCGTCCGGTCCTGCTCGCCCGGACAGGATCTAAGCTCATGGCCATGACTGACGACGTCCACGAAGCAAGGCCGACAGGCACCCGCGGTGAGCTGCTGCAGCAGATCAAGAGCAAGGCCGTGGTGCACGGCAAGGTGACGCTTTCCTCCGGCAAGGAGGCCGATTACTACATCGACCTGCGCCGGATCACGCTGGACGGCGAGGCGTCGCCGCTGGTCGGCCAGCTGATGCTGGACATCACCGCTGACCTGGACTACGACGCGGTCGGCGGGCTGACCCTGGGCGCCGACCCGGTCGCGACGTCGATGCTGCACGCCTCCGCGGCGCGCGGCCGGCGACTGGACGCCTTCGTGGTCCGCAAGGCGCAGAAGGCGCACGGTATGCAGCGCCGTATCGAGGGCCCGGACATCAAGGGCCGCCGGGTCCTGGTGGTCGAGGACACCTCCACCACCGGCGGTTCGCCGCTGACAGCGGTGGAGGCGGCGCGTGAGGCGGGCGCGGAGGTCGTCGCGGTCGCCACGATCGTCGACCGGGGGGCCGCTTCGGCCATCGCCGAGGCCGGACTGCCCTACATCACGGGATACCAGCTGGGCGACCTCGGCCTCGGCTGAGACCCGCCGGAAACGGTCGGGATCTGTCGGGAGCGGGCCCCGCACAGTGGCGTGGGCGGCGCGGTGAGGGAACGGCGGCCACATCGTGACGTCACGGGCGCGGCGCCGATGGCACCTTCCTGACCAGCGGCTTTGGCGAAGGGAGGTCGGTTTCACGTGAAACCGACCTCCCTTCGCCGTCGGCCGCCGCCCGGGGGATGTGGAGCAAACCGGCGAGTCTGGGAAGATGGCCCCGGCGAAGCCGTCGCCCCCTGGTCAGGGCCATGAACGCACACCCGCACACACAAGGAGCGGACAGATGCCCATCGCAACTCCCGAGGTCTACAACGAGATGCTGGACCGGGCGAAGGCAGGCAAGTTCGCCTACCCGGCCATCAACGTGACCTCGACGCAGACCCTGCACGCAGCGCTGCGTGGTTTCGCCGAGGCCGAGAGCGACGGCATCATCCAGATCTCCACCGGTGGTGCGGAGTTCCTGGGCGGTCAGTACAACAAGGACATGGTGACCGGCGCCGTCGCGCTCGCCGAGTTCGCGCATGTCGTGGCCGCCAAGTACGACGTCACCGTCGCGCTGCACACCGACCACTGCCCCAAGGACAAGCTCGACGGGTACGTCCGCCCGCTGATCGACATCTCCGCGGAGCGTGTGGCCAAGGGCCTCAACCCGCTCTTCCAGTCCCACATGTGGGACGGCTCGGCCGAGACCCTCGCGGACAACCTCTCCATCGGCCAGGAGCTGCTCGCCAAGGCCGCCGCCGCCAAGATCATCCTTGAGGTCGAGATCACCCCGACCGGTGGCGAGGAGGACGGCGTCACCCACGAGATCAACGACGAGCTCTACACCACGGTCGACGACGCGCTGCGCACCGCCGAGGCGCTGGGCCTGGGCGAGAAGGGCCGCTACCTGCTTGCCGCCTCCTTCGGCAACGTGCACGGCGTCTACAAGCCGGGCAACGTCGTGCTCCGTCCCGAGCTGCTGAAGGACCTCCAGGAGGGCGTCAGCGCCAAGTACGGCAAGGCGTCCCCGTTCGACTTCGTCTTCCACGGCGGCTCCGGCTCCTCCGAGCAGGAGATCGCCACCGCGCTGGAGAACGGCGTGGTCAAGATGAACCTGGACACCGACACCCAGTACGCCTTCACCCGCCCGGTCGCGGACCACATGTTCCGTAACTACGACGGTGTGCTGAAGGTCGACGGCGAGGTCGGCTCCAAGAAGACCTACGACCCGCGCACCTGGGGCAAGGCCGCCGAGGCCGGTATGGCCAAGCGCGTGACCGAGGCCTGCGCGAACCTGCGCTCCACGGGCACCAAGATCAAGTAAGCGGCGCCACCCCACGGCTTTCGCAGGCCCCGCACCACGGCAGAGATGCCGGGGTGCGGGGCCCTTCGCATGCCTGGCGGCCGCCGGGCGCCCGGAACGGACGGCACAGGGCGGGCGCGCGCGTCCGGATGCGGGCATGCTCACCGTATGAGTGATCCGAGCCTGCCCGGTGGGGTCCGCATGGCGTCACCCCAAGGCCGCTGGGTGCTGCTGACCGCCGTGCTGGGTTCGGGCATGGCGATGCTCGACAGCACCGTCGTCAATGTCGCGCTGCCCCGGATCGGCGAGGACCTGAACGCGGACCTGGCGGTCCTCCAGTGGACGGTGTCCGCCTACATGCTCACTCTCGCCTCGCTGATTCTGCTGGGCGGGGCGCTGGGTGACCGCTACGGGCGGCGGCGGGTGTTCGTCATCGGGGTGGTGTGGTTCGCCGCGGCCTCGCTGCTGTGCGGGCTCGCACCGAACGCCGGGGTGCTGATCGGGGCCCGTGGGCTGCAGGGCGTCGGCGGGGCGCTGCTCACGCCGGGTTCGCTGGCGCTGATCCAGGCGGTCTTCCACCCGCAGGACCGGGCGCGGGCGGTCGGTGCCTGGTCGGGGCTGGGCGGGGTGGCGGCGGCCATCGGCCCGTTCATCGGCGGCTGGCTGGTGGACGGGCCTGGCTGGCGCTGGGTGTTCTTCCTGAACGTGCCGGTGGCGGCGGTCTGTGTACCGGTCGCGCTGCGGCACGTACCGGAGACCAAGGAGCGGGATGCTTCCGCGCACCGCGGCTTCGATGTGGCGGGCGCGCTGCTGGGGGCGCTGGCGCTGGCCGGGGTGACCTATGCGCTGATCTCGGCACCGGAGAACGGCCTGGGGCCGGGGGTGGTCGTCCCCGCGGTGGCCGGGCTGCTGCTCGGCGTGGCCTTCGTGCAGGTGGAGCGGCGGCGGGCGGATCCCATGCTGCCGCCGGCGATCTTCGCCATCCGGCAGTTCACCGCCGTGAACGCCGTGACGGTGTGCGTCTACGCCGCGTTCGGCGGCTTCTTCTTCCTGGCCGTGCTCCAGTTGCAGGTGGTGGCGGGCTATTCGGCGCTGGCGGCCGGCACGGCGCTGCTGCCGACCACAGTGCTGATGCTGCTGCTGTCCGCCCGTTCCGGGGAGCTGGGCCAGCGCATCGGGCCGCGGATTCCGCTCACCGTCGGCCCGGTGCTGTGCGCCGCCGGGATGCTGATGATGCTGCGGGTCGGCGTGCACGCGTCCTATGTGACCGAGGTGCTGCCCGCGCTGCTGGTGCTGGGCATCGGGATGGTGACGCTGGTGGCGCCGCTCACCGCGACCGTGCTGGCGTCGGTGGACGTGGACCGGGCGGGTCTGGCCAGCGGCATCAACAACGCGGCCGCACGGGCCGCGGGCCTGGTCGCGGTGGCGGCGTTGCCGCTGCTGGCGGGCATGGGGCCCGAGGCGTACCGCTCGGCCGACGAGTTCGCGGCGACCTTCCGGCGCGCCATGCCGCTGTGCGCGGGTGTGCTGCTGGTGGGTGCCCTGATCGCGTTGCTGACCGTCCGCACGAATGTCCTCCGTGGCGCGGAGGAGGAAGCGGGAGCGGGCGTGGGAGCAGGGGTGGGAGCGGGCACGGGAGCGGTTGCCGGCGCCGGGCCCTCCACCGGTCCTGAGGGGGTCTGCCACCCGGAGTGCACCTACCACTGCGGGGTGAGTGCCCCGCCGCTGGACCCGGGCGTCGTGCGGGCCCCGGAGCGGGGACAGGCGGCCGAGGGACGGTAGTGGCCGCTCCGGCATCGGGCCAGGTGGGCAGGGCGCGGCGGCCCGGTGGACGGCCCGGTGGGCGGGTGGGCGGCGACCCGCCGCCGGGACCAGGCAGACTTGGAGCATGGCCATTCACGAGAACCTTCTCGGGGGACCGCCCCCGACCCACCTGCCCGACGACCCGGAGCCCCGCGAGCTGCTCGCCGCGGGCACCGCGCCGTCCGATGTCGCAGCGAAGTACCCGACCTCCTCCCTGGCCTGGGCGCAGCTCGCCGACGACGCGTTCGAGAACGGCCGGACCGTCGAGTCCTACGCCTACGCCCGCACCGGCTACCACCGCGGCTTGGACGCGCTGCGCCGCGCGGGCTGGAAGGGCCACGGCCCGGTGCCGTTCGAGCACGAGCCCAACCGCGGCTTCCTGCGTGCGCTGCACGCCCTCGCCCGAGCCGCGCAGTCGATCGGCGAGCAGGAGGAGTACGAGCGCTGCGCGACGTTCCTGCGCGACTCGTCCCCGACCGCGGCGGACACCCTGTCCTGACCTGGGACGATTCCGCGTCCTGACCGGGGCGGGCGCTCCGCCCCGAGCGGGGCGCGGACGCCGCCTCGGGGGACGCACGGCAGCGCAAGGGCCGACCGCATGATCGCGGTCGGCCCTTGCGCGCTCCGGGCGGAGCACGGATGATTTCAGTGGGCCGGGTCATCCCGCGCCCGAGGGGACCGGGGCTCCCGAGCCGACAAGGAAGGGGCGGACCGCTACCCGGTATTTCGCACCTGAGGAGTCCCTCATGTCGCAGCCTTCTCCTGCACACGGCGCGCGGTCCGCGCAGCTGGCGGCCGATCCGGCCCCGCCGTTCGCCCCCGATCTGAGCATCGGCGCCGCCACCACGACCCCGTACGAGGACTACGTCCAGGCGGGCGTCCTCACCCACCTCCAGCACCCGCTCTCCGACGACCCCGGCGAGATGGTCTTCCTGGTCACCACCCAGGTCATGGAGCTGTGGTTCACCGTCATCGTCCATGAGTGGCAGACCGCCGCCGAGGCGCTGCGCCGGGACGACCTGACGGTGGCGATGGACGCGCTCAAGCGCTCGACCTACGAGCTGGAGGCGCTGAATTCCGCCTGGAAGCCGCTGGCCCGGCTGACCCCTTCGCAGTTCAACGCCTACCGCAGCGCGCTCGGCGAGGGCTCCGGATTCCAGTCCGCGATGTACCGCAGGATGGAGTTCCTGCTCGGTGAGAAGTCGGCCTCGATGCTGGTGCCGCACCGCGGCGCGCCCCGGGAGCACGCGGAGCTGGAGAAGGCCCTCCAGGAGCCGAGCCTGTGGGACGAGGTGCTGCGGCTGCTGGCCCGCCGCGGATACGCCATACCCGCCGCGGTGCTCCGGCGCGATCCGTCCCTGCGCCATGAGCCGGACCCGGCCGTCGAGGCGGTCTGGGCGGAGATCTACGCCGGGTCGCAGGAATCCGAACTCGTCCGGCTCGGCGAGGCGTTGACCGATGTCGGCGAGCTGGTCTGGCGGTGGCGCAACGACCATCTGGTGGCGACCCGTCGGGCGATGGGAGCAAAAATGGGTACCGGCGGTTCCGCGGGGGTGGCCTGGCTGGAGAAGCGGGCCCGTAAGAATGTCTTCCCCGAGCTGTGGACGGCGCGCAGCCATGTCTGAGAGCCCCGAGGACCCCGGGTCCGTCCGGCCCGCGCAGGCGTCCGCCGCCGCAGAGGACCGTGAACACGCCCTGCACGCACGCGAATTGGATGCCGCCGACCCGCTCGCCGCGATCCGTGACCGCTTCACCCTCGACGACACCGTCTATCTGGACGGCAACTCCCTGGGCGCGCTGCCCCGGGCGGTGCCGGACCGGCTCGCCGAGGTCGTCGCCCGTGAGTGGGGGGAGCTGCGGATCCGCTCCTGGAGCGAATCCGGCTGGTGGGCCGCGCCGGAGCGGATCGGCGACCGGATCGCGCCGCTCGTCGGGGCTGCCCCGGGCCGGATCGTGGTCGGCGACTCCACCAGCGTCAATGTCTTCAAGGCCGTCGTCGGCGGCGTACGGATGGCCGGCAAGGGCTGCACGGAGATCCTCGTCGACGCGACGACGTTCCCGACGGACGGCTATATCGCCAGGTCGGCGGCCCGGATGACGGGCCTCGCGGTGCGGCCCGTCGAACCCGCGCGGATCGCCGACGAGGTCACCGAGCGGACCGCGCTCGCGCTGGTCAACCACGTCGACTACCGCACCGGGCGCCTCAACGACCTGCCCGGCATCACCGCCGCACTGCACTCCGCCGGCGCGCTCGCCGTCTGGGACCTGTGCCACAGCGCCGGCGCGCTGCCGGTCGGCCTGGATGCCCACGGCGTCGACCTCGCCGTCGGCTGCACCTACAAGTACCTCAACGGCGGCCCGGGTTCGCCCGCGTATCTCTATGTGCGCGAGAGCCTCCAGGAGCGGTTCGACTCACCGCTGCCCGGCTGGAATTCGCACGCCGAACCGTTCGCCATGGACCCCGGCTACGCCCCGGCCGAGGGCATCGTGCGCGGCCGGGTCGGCACCCCCGACATCCTGTCGCTGCTCGCGCTGGAGGCCGCGCTGGACGCGTGGGACGGGGTCTCCATCGAGGCGGTACGCACCAAGAGTCTCGCCCTGACCGACTACTTCCTGGACTGCGTGAACGCGTACGCGCCGCCCGGCCGGGTCCGTTCGGTCACCCCCTACGACCACAGCCGGCGCGGCAGCCAGGTGTCGCTGGAGTCGGCGCGGGCCGGTGAGGTGATGACGGAGCTGATCCGGCGCGGTGTCGTCGGCGACTTCCGCGAACCGGACGTTCTGCGCTTCGGCTTCACCCCGCTCTACACCTCGTTCGCGGAGGCGGAACGTGCGGCGTGGGTGCTCGGCGAGGTGCTGCGGGCCCTGCCCGAGGAGGAGCCGGAGGCGGCGGGAACCGCGGGGTGAGCACACCGGACGAGGAGTCGGCGCTGCTGGGGCTCGCCCCGGTGGCGCCGGACCGGACAGTGGCCTACGGCCCGCATCCGGACCAGATCGTGGACCTGTACGCGGCGCGGGCAGGGGCGGAGCCGGACGCCGGGGCGTGGCCGGGCGCGGCGCACGGTCCGCTGGTCGTCCTGCTGCACGGCGGGTTCTGGCGTGCCGCCTATGACCGCCGCCATCTCTCGCCGCTCGCCGCCGCGCTCGCCGGCCACGGACTGCCGGTCGCCCTCGCCGAATACCGCAGGGTCGGCGCCGGCGGCGGCGCTCCCCGGACGTTCGACGACGTGACGGCGGCGATCCGGGCGGCGACGCAGGCGACCCGGGCCGCGGCCGGCGGGACCGATGCCGAGAGGCGGGCCGGGGCCGGTGGCACGGCGGCCGCGGCGGACGGTACGGCGGCCGGGCGCGGGACCGTCCTCGTCGGGCATTCCGCCGGCGGCCATCTCGCGCTGCTCGCCGCAGCCCGGCCCGGCACCCCGGTGACCCGGGTCATCGCCGTCTCGCCGGTCGCCGACCTCGCCCGCGCCCACGAGCTGGGCCTGAGCGACGACGCGGTCGGCGCGCTGTGCGGCGGCGGGCCGGGCCTCGCGGACCGGATCGCCGCGGCCGACCCGCTGCGCCATCCGCCGCCCCGGGACCTGCCCGTCACGCTGCTGCACGGCACCGCGGACCCGGACGTCCCGCCGGAGATCTCCCGCCGCTACGCCGCCGCCCACCCGGCCGGCACGACACTGCGCGAGCTGCCCGCCGTCGGCCACTACGCCGCCGTGACCCCCGGCACGCCGTCCTTCCGCACGCTGCTCGGCGAGCTCCTCGACGGCCGGGGGGCCGACGGGGCGTGAGCCGGCGGCCGGCGGCCGGTGCGGTCGGCGCGCCATCGGTGTGACCTGCGCGGGAGCGGGGGCCAGGCGCGTAGTCCTCAAGAGGGACGCCGACAGATCCCCACTGGTGTGGACGCCCGGGGCGCCGTCACTGCTTACCTTGGTGAGCGTGAAAGAGACGACCCAGACGCAGAGCACCCTGCGCTCAGAGGCCCGGATAGCCCGTGGCGCGTTGCACCGACTGCGCCAGGACCTGTTCGTCGATGCCTTCGCCTTCCGCCCGCTGCCGCCGCTGGAGGACGCCAAGGTCGCCCGGTGGGTGCCCTGGCTGCCCGAACGCATCCGGCGCTGGGTGCGCTGGCTGCCGCACTACGCCGTCGGGTTCTTCAGCGTCTGCGTCTTCCTGGGGTCGCTGTCCCTGACGGACTCCCTCGCGCCGCCGCGTGCCGTCCTCGTCACCGCGTTCTGCCTGCTGGTCGCGGCCCCGCCGATGGTCTCCCTCTTCCGCCCGATCGGTGCGTTCTGGCTGTCGCTGTTCGCGTTCGGGGTGTCGATGGTCGCCGGCTCGGTGCTCTCCGACTACGGCGGCGGTGTCTGGACGGGTGCCGGTTTCGCCACTCACCTCGCCGTGATGACCCTGGTCGTGCTGCGCACCCGGCCGCGGCTGGCCGTCGAGATGTGGCTGGTCACCTTCGGGTCGGGGGCTGTGCTGTCCGCCCTGGCCGGCGAGTGGGCGACCTCCGACCTGCCACCGGTGGCGTTCTTCGCGGGCGTCGTGCTGGTCTCCGCCGCCGCGGTGCGGGCCTGGCGCGAGGAGCGCCGGCAGGTCGTCGAGACACGGACGGCCACCGCCGAGGAACGCTCCCGGCGCACGCTGCTGGAGGAGCGCGCCACCATCGCCCGCGAGCTGCACGACGTGGTCGCGCACCACATGTCCGTCATCGCGATCCAGGCGGAGGCCGCCCCGTACCGCGTCGAGAACACCCCGCCCGAGCTGGCGACGTCCTTCTCGACGATCCGGGAGAACGCGGTCGCCGCGCTCACCGAACTGCGCCGCATCCTGGGCGTGGTCCGCTCCGAGGACCCGGACGCCTTTGTGGAGAGCGACCCGGAGGCGCCGCAGCCGACGCTCGCCAACCTGGAGTCGCTGCTCGGCAGCGTGCGGAGTGCGGGGCTGGAGGTCGAGGCGGTGGTGACCGGCGCGGCCCGGCCGCTGCCGCAGGGCGTCGAGCTCTCCGCGTACCGGATCGTGCAGGAGGCGCTGAGCAACGCGCTGCGGCATTCGCCGGGCGCCGATGCCCGGGTCGAGATCTCGTACGTCCTGGGCGGTATCGGGCTGCGGATCGTCAACGGCGTGCCGAGCCGGCTCGCCAAACCGTCCCCGGGCGCCGGGCACGGCGTGCTGGGCATGCGGGAGCGGGTACAAATGCTGGGCGGCGAGATGACGGCCGACCACACCGAGGAAGGCGGCTTCGAGGTCGCGGCGTTCATCCCGGTGGCCAACACGGCGGGGGAGACCGCGCCAGGGGGAGTGACCGCATGATCCGGGTACTGATCGTCGACGACCAGGTCATGGTCCGGGAGGGCTTCTCCGTCCTGCTGAACGCCATGCCGGACATCGAGGTCGTCGGGGAGGCCGTCGACGGCGCGCAGGCGGTGCGGAAGGTCGCGCTGCTCAAGCCCGATGTCGTCCTGATGGACATCCGGATGCCGGTGATGAACGGCCTGGAGGCCACCCGCGAGATCGTCGCCGCCGACGCGGACGCGAAGGTCTTGGTGCTGACCACCTTCGACCTGGACGAGTACGTCTACCAGGCGCTCCGCTCCGGGGCCAGCGGCTTCCTGCTCAAGGACGCGTCGGCCGGCCAGCTCGCCGAGGGCGTCCGCATCGTCGCCTCCGGAGAGGCCCTGCTGGCCCCCACCGTCACCAAGCGCCTGATTTCCGAGTTCTCCCGTCTGGGCACCCCGCGGGCGCCCGCCCAGGAACGCATCGGGGACCTGACGGAGCGGGAGACGGAGGTGCTGGTGCTGGTGGCGCAGGGGTTGTCGAACGGTGAGATCGCCGAGCATCTGGTCGTCGCCGAATCGACGGTGAAGACGCATGTCAGCCGGATCCTGGTGAAGCTGGGCCTGCGCGACCGCACCCAGGCGGCGGTGTTCGCGTACGAGGCGCGGCTGGTGACACCGGGGGGCTGAGGGGCTGAGAGGGAAGGCGCCCACCTTTGTCCACAGGGTGTGGACAAAGGTGGGCGAGAGATGAGTGCGCCGCCGGAGTCCGCTACAGCTCCGGCGGCGCACGGGTGCGGGGGCGGGCCACGGCCGGGCCCGCCCGTGGCGTCAGCCGATGTCGCGGCGGCGCAGGCCCGCGAGGCCCGCGGCCAGGAACACCGCTGCCAGGACGAGCAGCCAGACGAACGGGGCCGCGGTCACCTCGGCGCCGGGGAGCTTGGGCAGGTGGCTGTAGGGCGAGAGGTCCATGGCCCACTGCGGGAACTTCAGGACCGGGCCCAGCCAGCCGATGGCGAGCACGCCGCCGATGAGGCCCCAGACTGCGGCCGTCGCCTTCGGGAGCAGGCCGAACACGAGCACCGCCAGGCCGGTCAGGGCCCATACGGCGGGGAGTTGGGCGAGGGCGGCGCCCAGGACCGGGCCGATGCCGCCGGCGATGTCGTCGGTGGTGAGGCCGTAGCTGACGCCCAGGGCCAGGCCGCCGGCGGTCAGGATGACGGCGCTGCCGAGATAGGCGGCGACCAGATGGCTGACGGCCCAGCGGACGCGGCCGACGGCCCCGGCCAGCACCGGCTCGGCGCGGTCGTCGGTCTCCTCGGAGCGCAGGCGGAGCACCGAGCCCGCGGCGAAGAGCGCCGCGATCATGCCGAGCATGCCGACCATCGTGGCCAGGAAGGCGTCGGTCAGGCCCTGTTGGCCGCCCATCCGCTCGAAGATCTCGCGGGTTCGGGCGTTGTCCCCGACCATGTCCGAGGCGCCCTGGGCGATCCCGCCGAAGATCCCGCCGGCGCAGAGGTAGCCGATCGTCCAGCCCAGCAGGGTGGTGCGCTGGAGGCGCCAGGCCAGGCCGAAGGGGCCGTTGAGCGAGCGGGGCGCGCGGGCCGGTCCCGGCCGGGCCGGCAGGAAGCTCATTCCGAGGTCGCGGCGGGCGGTGAGGACGTAGGCCGCGGAGACGGTGAGCGCCGCCGCCCCCAGGAAGAGCAGGGTGATCCACCAGCGCTCCCCGGCGTACGGGCGGAGGTTCTCGGCCCAGCCGATGGGCGAGATCCAGGTCAGCGGCGAGGTCGCGTCGGAGGTGGCGGCGTCGCCCGCGGCGCGCAGGGCGAAGGCGAGGCCGAGCACGGCGCCCGTCAGCCCCTTGGCGAGCCGCGCGCTTTCGGTGAGCTGGGCGGCGATGGCGGCCAGGCCGGCGAAGAGCACACCGGCGGCGCCGACGGCGACGCCCAGCGCGAGTGAACCGGCCGCCGGCCGACCGGACTTGATGAGTCCGCCGGCCATCACCAGGGCGAGCGCGGCATTGGCGATCAGGGCGGTCAGCAGCGCCGCGGTGAGCGGGGCGCGGCGGCCGACCATGGCGGCCGAGAGGAGCTCCTGACGGCCGGTCTCCTCTTCCTCGCGGGTGTGCCGGACGACGATCAGCAGGCTCATCACGGCGGCGAGGACGGCGCCGAAGCCGGCCATCCGCCAGGCGATCAGGCCCCCGATGGAGTCGCCGAACACCGGGCCGTACAGGGCGCGCAGCGAGGCGTTGGCGTTCATCGAGGCGGCCAGTGCGCCGCGTTCGGCGGGGGTGTCGTAGAGGGTCTCGAAGGACGAGCCCATACCGGCCACGGTCAGGCCGAGGACCAGCACCCAGGCCGGGATCATCAGCCGGTCGCGGCGCAGGGCGAGGCGCAACAGGGCGCCGGTGCCCGCCAGATGGCGGGAGCCGCCGGCGGCGGCGAGGGGGGCTGCGGCCACGGCGGTCATCGCGCGATCGCCTCTTCGGTGCGGACGTCGTCCTGGTAGTGGCGGAGGAAGAGCTCCTCCAGGGTGGGCGGGGTGCTGGTGAGGCTGCGGACCCCGGATTCGCTGAGCGAGCGCAGCACGGCGTCGAGCTTGTCGGTCTCGACCTGGAGCTTGACGCGCAGGCCCTGGATGTCCACGTCATGGACGCCGGGGAGGCGGGCCAGGCCGTTGGGCGGGCCGGCGAGTTCGGCGATGACGGAGGTGCGGGTGAGGTGCCGCAGCTCGCCGAGCGAGCCGGACTCGACGGTCTGCCCCTTGCGGATGATGCTGACGCGGTCGCAGAGCGCCTCGACCTCGGACAGGACGTGGCTGGAGAGCAGGACCGTACGGCCGCGGTCGCGCTCCTCGGCGACGCAGGTCTGGAAGACCTCCTCCATCAGCGGGTCGAGTCCGGAGGTCGGCTCGTCGAGAATCAGCAGCTCGACATCGGAGGCGAAGGCGGCCACCAGGGCGACCTTCTGGCGGTTGCCCTTGGAGTACGTGCGCCCCTTTTTGGTGGGGTCGAGTTCGAACCGCTCCAGGAGGTCGGCCCGCCGGGCGGTGTCCAGCCCTCCGCGCAGCCGGCCGTAGAGGTCGATGACCTCGCCGCCGGAGAGGTTGCGCCACAGGGTGACGTCCCCGGGGACGTAGGCGACGCGGCGGTGGAGGGTGACCGCGTCGCTCCAGGGGTCCTTGCCCAGGAGCCGGGTGGCGCCGCTGTCGGCGCGCAGCAGGCCCAGCAGGACCCGGATCGTGGTGGACTTCCCGGCGCCGTTGGGCCCGAGGAAGCCGTGGACCTCTCCGGCTTCGACCCGGAGGTCGAGGCCGTCCAGCGCATGGGTCCGGCCGAAGGACTTGTGGAGGCCGGACACCGCGATCGCGGGAGCGGGAGTGATTGCCGTCGTCATGATTTCGAAGATACGCTGACTTCACAAATTTGTGAAGTTAAGAAAGCGTATAAACTTGACCGAGTGGTTCTGATCAGGGGAGATGATGCGGATATGAGCGCGCAAGGACAGCAGGGCAAGGACGCGGGCACGGACAAGCGGGACGAAACGCGCGACGGCGAGGCGATCGCCACGTTCGTCGAACGCTTCGCCTCGCAAATGGTCGACGCCGGCATGCAGCGGATGTCCGCCCGTGTCTTCGCCTGTCTGCTGGCCTCCGACACCGGCGTGCTGACCTCCGCCGAGCTCGGCGAGCGCCTCCAGGTCAGCCCCGCCGCCGTCTCCGGGGCGATCCGCTATCTCTCCCAGGTCGACATGGTCAGCCGGGAGCGCGAGCCGGGCTCCCGGCGCGACCGCTACCGCGTGCACACCGATCAGTGGTACGAGGCCCTGGCCAGCAGGAACAGCGTTCTCAACCGCTGGGAGGCGACCCTGCGCGAGGGCGTCGAAAGCCTCGGTGAGGGCTCTCCTGCGGCCGCCCGGATGTCCGAGACCCTCGCCTTCTTCGCCTTCCTGCAAGGAGAACTGGGCGGCCTGCTGGAACGCTGGCGCGAGCACCGCGACGAGCTGCGCAGCGAGGGCGTGCTGCAGGGTCCCGCCACGCGCTGATCGCGCGCGTCACCTCCCCGGCAGCCTCACCTCCGCGGCAGCATCACCTCCGCGGCAGCGTCAGCCACCAGGCGCCCGGCTGCACCGTCCAGGTGCGCGTCCTGACCGGGCCGCCGACCACCGCGTCCGCCCGGTAGTGGAAGTCCGGCCCGGAGACCGTCACGGCCCGCGCCCGCGCCCGTACGGGCCGCTCCGAGCCGGGCCAGTGCACGATGACCTCGGCCAGTCCCTCGGCGCCGGAGGGCAGGGCGTCGCCTGCCGCGCACGCGGCCCTCGCCGCCTCCGTCTGCCCGGCCGGCACCACCGACACCCGCCGCACCGGCCGGTCCAGATCGGCCAGCACGATCCCGTCCGCCTCGATCCGCAGTCGCTGGACCGGCGGCTGTCCGCGCCGCCCGCCCAGCCCGCCCGCCGGCGTGGCCAGCAGCGACAGCGCCGTACGCGCGGTCCGCGCGGCCGGCTCCCACCAGTGCCGGTGCGCGTCCCCGTCCGCCGCGGCGCCGCCCTCGCCCGGACTCCCGGCAGGCACGGACCGCCGGTCCGCCCCGCCGCCCGGCGGCGGCCCCTGCGGGTATCCGGACCCGGTCGTGTCGCCGCCGCAGGGGATCCGCAGCCCGCCCAGCACGATGCCGTCGCTGTCGTCCGTCAGCAGGTCCATCGGCTGCTCGTCGCCGTCCAGGACGGCGCGCGCCGCGGCCACCGTGTCCGTCGGGACGCCGAGCGCCCGGCTCAGTGCGACGGCGGCGGGGGCACCGACCGGCACCATCGACACCGGGGCCCGCCCCAGCTCCCGTTCCTTGTGCAGCAGGCCCACGACCCGCAGCAGCGCACGGTCGTCGCCGATCACCACGGGCCGGCGGTGGCCGCGTTTGGCAAGCGCCCGGCCGAATTCCTCGGGGCCGTCCGGGAGGCAGATTTTCGCCCCCACGGCGGCGCACAGGACATCTTTCGCGATGCGCACGGATTCGCCGTCCGTGCTGCGGGCGAGCGGGTCGATGACCACGAGCAGGGGATACCCCCGAACGGAGTCTGCGGGAGAGTGCCCAGAAGGCTGCGCCGACACCTCGGTCCTTCCTCAGGTAGCATCTCGGTGCAAGAGCCCCTTGCGCTATTGCGCCAGGGGCTTCGTCTATTCCGGGGCACCGGTCCGACGGCTGTAGTGGTGACGTCCGCGTGAACACACACGCTGACGCCATCCACGCACGTGGGACATGCCCCGCCCGGAAGGGGTGTACGCCTGTGCCCGCACTTGTGCTGCTCGGTGCTCAGTGGGGTGATGAAGGCAAGGGAAAGGCCACCGACCTGCTCGGTGGGTCCGTTGACTATGTGGTGCGCTACCAGGGCGGCAACAACGCCGGCCACACGGTCGTCGTCGGCGACCAGAAGTACGCGCTGCATCTTCTCCCTTCCGGAATCCTCTCGCCGGGGTGTACCCCGGTCATCGGCAACGGCGTCGTCGTCGACCCTGCGGTCCTGCTCTCCGAGCTGAGCGGACTCAACGAGCGCGGAGTCGACACGTCCAAGCTGCTGATCAGTGGTAACGCGCATCTGATCACGCCGTACAACATCACCGTCGACAAGGTGACGGAACGGTTCCTCGGCACGCGGAAGATCGGCACCACCGGTCGCGGTATCGGCCCGACCTACGCCGACAAGATCAACCGCACCGGTATCCGCGTCCAGGACCTCTTCGACGAGTCGATCCTGCACCAGAAGGTCGAGGCCGCACTCGACTTCAAGAACCAGGTGCTGGCCAAGCTCTACAACCACCGCGCGATCGTCGCGGAGCAGGTTGTCGAGGAGATGCTCAGCTACGCCGACCAGCTCAAGGGCTTCGTCGCCGACACCACGCTGCTGCTGAACGACGCCATCGACGACGGCAAGGTCGTGCTCTTCGAGGGCGGCCAGGGCACGCTGCTCGACGTCGACCACGGTACGTATCCCTTCGTCACGTCCTCGAACCCGACCGCGGGCGGCGCCTGCACGGGTGCCGGCGTCGGGCCGACGAAGATCAGTCGCGTCATCGGCATCCTCAAGGCCTATACGACGCGGGTCGGCGCCGGTCCGTTCCCGACCGAGCTGTTCGACAAGGACGGCGAGGCGCTGCGCTCCATCGGCGGCGAGCGCGGTGTCACCACCGGCCGTGACCGTCGCTGTGGCTGGTTCGATGCCGTCATCGCACGGTACGCGACCCGCGTCAACGGCCTGACGGACTTCTTCCTCACCAAGCTCGACGTGCTCACCGGCTGGGAGCAGATCCCGGTCTGCGTGGCGTACGAGATCGACGGCAAGCGCGTCGAGGAGCTGCCCTACAGCCAGTCCGACTTCCACCACGCGAAGCCGGTCTACGAGATGCTGCCGGGCTGGTCCGAGGACATCACCAAGGCGAAGTCCTTCTCCGACCTGCCGAAGAACGCGCAGGCGTACGTCAAGGCGCTGGAGGAGATGTCCGGCGCCCCGATCTCCGCGATCGGCGTCGGCCCCGGCCGCGACGAGACGATCGAGATCAACTCGTTCCTCTCGTAGCCGCGTCGGCGGCGTGATGTGGTGCCGTGGACGGCGGTAGTGGCCGCCGTCCACGGCACAATTGCAGGCGGACGTGTGGAGTGACGGAGAAGGGGAGCGGATGCCTGCACGGAAGCCCCCGACCGAGCGGCAGCGCCGGTTGGGCGCGGAGCTGCGCAAGATGCGTGAGCATGTGGGGCTGTCGCTGACAGAGGCTGCGGTGATACACCGCACGGACAAGACCACGATCAGCAACACGGAGTCCGCTCGTTTCGGAGTCAGTGCGGATCGCGTGCGCGTCTGGGCGGCCAACTACTCGTGTACGGACCGTGAGTACGTCGATGCGCTCGCCGAGATGGCGAGGGAACGGCGTGCGGCGATCCGCTACTGGTGGGATGAGTACCGGGACGCCGGTGCCACGGCTATGGACCTCGCGGAGATGGAGCATCACGCGGTCGCGCTACGAGGTGTGCAGATCACGCACTTGCCGGGGCTTCTGCAGTGCGAGGACTACACGCGCGCGGTCCTCGACGAGGCTGTGCCGTCTCTGGTGCCCGAAGACCTTGACCGCAGAGTCGCGTTTCGGATGAGGCGGAGCGGTGTGCTCGATCTGCCGCAGCCGCCGGAGTGCACCTTCCTCATCCACGAAGCAGCGCTGCACATGCAGTTCGGTGGCAGGAAGGTTGTCAAGAAGCAGCTGGACCACCTACTGGAGCAGTCCGAGCGGGAGCGTGTGACGATTCGTGTCGTGCCGTTCTCGTCAGGTGCGTTCCCCAGTGCGGGAAGCTCAACTCACTACGCGTGCGGGCCAGTTCCTCAGCTCGACATGGTTCAGGTCGACGTCCCGACCGGGCCGACGTTCCTGCATGCCGAGACCCAACTCGCGAACTACCGCGCAGTGCTGGATCGCATGGAGCAGCGCTCTCTGGGGCCGGGCCAGTCGCAGGATCTCATTCGTGGCATAGCAAAGGGACATGGAGCGTGATGCAAGTGGACATCCAGTGGCGCAAGTCCTCGTTCTCGGAGCAGACCGATAACTGCCTCGAACTCGCCTCGCACGGAGGCGGCATCCTCATGCGCGAGAGCGACGACCCCGATGTGGTCGTCAGGACCACGCCGGAAAAGCTCAGAGCGTTCCTGGCCGGCGCGAAGTCCGGCGAGTTCGACGACCTCGTGTAGGCCTCCGCCGTCGCAAACCCCTCACCCTCTCGGTGAGGGGCTTTTTGCTCTGCCCGTCCAGGCATATGCCATTTTCACTCTTGGTAGTTACAAACGTTGAGATCGCACGCGTGTTGGCGCTACGGTTCCAACTCTCCGCGGTGGCTCACCGGTTGCCCGGAGAAGGAAAAGCCCCGGCGGTGTTGGAGCACCCCGGGGCATGGCCAACGCCTACCAGGAGCGTCAGCATGACCCACCGTATCCGGTGCGCTTTAGTCCGAACACTGGCTCTGGCCCTCGCGCTGCTCGCCCCCGCAACGGGGCGTCGGCGCAGGGGAGTTGCGGCCGGAGGCCCGTGCGTCGCGGACGCGTGCGCCCGGCCGCGTCCCCGGCCCGCGTCGCCCCGTATGGCCGAGCCGTTCGACGACGCCGGTCCCCTCGTTCGCCCCTACCTCCTCGCTTACGAGCAGCAGGAGCGGCGCACCGCTCTCGCCCTGGCGCTGGACGGGATCGACGTCGGCCCGTGGGTCATTCACGGGCATACGGTCGGGGCGCCGGTCATGGGGGTGGCGGCGTGAAGGACGCCGAGCGGCAGCCCGTTCCGGGCGGACTGCGGATCAGCCGGGTCCCCGGCAAGCCCGTACAGCGTGATGCGGACGGCCGTTACGCGATCCACCTCTGGCTGCGGCAGGAGGGGCGGTTCGACGGCGACATCACTCTTCAACTCTCCCCGTCGGAGACGGAGTTGCTGCACGCGCAGCTCTGCTTCGCACTCGACGGCGAACCGGTGGGCACGGAGCCGCACGCCACACCGGACTGCCGGCGGGACGTACGCACCACCGCCTCGCGGGTGCGGTGGCCCTAGGCGGCCGGGGGCCGCGCGCCTACTCCCCCCGCGTGTACGTCCGTGGCTCCTTCTCGGCGCCGAGGAACTCGCGGCGCAGGCTGCCGTCCCCGTTGAGGCGGAAGACGGAGGTGCTGCTGGGGCGGCAGCCGGGGGCCGGGGTGTCGACGACCGAGGGGCCGACGGTCAGCTTGCCCTCGGCGGAGTAGAGGTCGGCGTGTGCGGTGCAGCGGCCGCCGCGGCCCTCGACGACCGTGGTGAGGGCCGTGCTGCCCACCGGGGCCCGCTTGATGGTGATCCGCTGGGTGCCGTAGCCGTCGGGGTTGGGGCGCTGCCAGCTGCCGAGGTAGGCGGCGGGGATGGTCTCGGCGGCCTTGCCGGCGCGGTGCAGGACGGCGGTGCGGCCGGCCGCGGCCCACTTCAGGGTGTCGGCGGCGCCCGGTTCGAGGGTGTGCTCGCCGAGTGCCGAGCAGCGGTCCCTGGGGATGGACCGCACGACCTTGGTGTCCAGCCGCAGTGCCGGACGGCCGTCGTCCGCTTTCACCGCGACCAGCTTGGCGTCGCTGCGGCACTCGTAGGTCAGGCCCAGGCTGGTGCTGTTCGCGACGACCTCGCCGACCTTGCCGCGCGAGATCACGAAGCGGCGCTGCCCGCCGGTGGGAGTGCCGTCCCGGAGGACCTGGCCCGACCAGGTGCCGACGTACCGGGCGGTGATGTCGGAGGCGCTCTCGCCGTCATCGGCGCCCGCCAGCAGGGGGACGACGACGGCGGTCGCGGCGGCGGCCGCGACGGCCACGGCGAGGAACGGGAGCCAGCGGCGGCGCGCCGGCGCGACGGGGGGCGGGACGGACGCTTCCAGGGCGGCCGCCTCCTGCCCCGACAGGAGGGCCGTGTCCGTCTCGCCGGTGCTGCCGTCGGGCCCCCGGCGTGACGTGGGCGGGTGGCCGCCCGGCGGGGTGTCCGTGTCCAGGAGGCGTACGGCGTGCCGGCCCAGGCTCGCGATCAGCTCGGCCGGCAGCCAGGGGGACGCCGACCCGCCGCCGGTCACCGGACCGAGCCGGGAGGTGAGTTCCTCCGGGGAGGGCCGGGCCTCCGGGTCCTTGGACAGGCACTCCGCGAGGAGTTCGCGCATGCCTTCGGGGGCCTCGGCGATATCGGGCGCGTCCTGGGCGATCCGGAACATCACCGCGTGCACCCCGGAGGCCACACTGCCGAACGGCATCCGCCCGGTCGCCGCGTACGCCAGCACCGAGCCGACGCAGAAGACATCGCTGGCCGGGCCGACGCGGTGGCCCTGGACCTGCTCGGGCGACATGAAGCTGGGCGAGCCGACGACCGTGCCGTAGCGGGTCTGGGTCTGTTCGCCGACCGCGTCCAGCGCACGGGCGATGCCGAAGTCGATGACCCGGGGGCCGTCGATGGTCAGCAGGACGTTGGACGGTTTGAGGTCGCGGTGGACGAGGCCGACGCCGTGGATGTCGAGCAGCGCGCAGGCCAGGCCGTAGGCGAGGCGGCGCAGCGAGTACTCCGGGAGCGGGCCGTAGGTGCCGGGCCGGCCGTAGGCCTCGGCCGCGCTGCCGACGACCTGGCTCAGGGTGGGCCCCGCGATGTAGCCGGTGGCGACCCAGGGGACGTCGGCCTCGGTGTCGGCGTCCAGCACCGGCGCCGTCCAGTGGCCGCCGACCCGGCGTGCGGCCGCCACCTCGGCGCGGAAACGGTCCCGGAACTCCTCCTCGGCCGCCAGATCGTTGCGCACCAGCTTCACGGCGACGGTTCTGCCGCCCTCGGAACGGGCGAGGTAGACGCGGCCCATGCCGCCGCTGCCGAGACGGCTGAGCAGCCGGTAGTCCCCGATCCAGTGCGGATCGTCGGCCGTCAGCCCGCGCAGGCCCTCCATCCGAGCGCCCTCCCCCGTGTCGTCCAGGTCGTGTGGTGCCTGTGGTGCCGTGCCGGGTCATTCTCCGCCAGTTGGCCGGGCGTTCCCCGGGCGTCGGCCCTGTGTCCCCCGTTGAGCGTAGGCCGCCGCCGATCGCGCCGCGGCTGCCGGAGCGTCACGACGGGAGAACGATCGGCGGCCCGGAACCGTGGCTTCCGCTCACCCCGACCTGTCGTACGTCAGCGGCGCCTTGCCGTCGTCGAGGGTGCGGCGCAGCTTGCCGTCCACCATCTGCAGGGTGCTCGTGGCGCCGGGGCGGCAGCTCTCGGCGGGGCCCGAGGTCACCACGGAACGGCCGAGGCGGACCGGCGGGCCCGCGTCCTTGAGGGTGGCCGTGAACTCGCAGTGGTACGCCGGGCCGTCGGCCGTCATCGTCAGCACCGTGGCGCCCGGATCGCCCTGAGTGAGGGTCAGGCGCCGGGTGTTGGCGGCGCCGTCCCCGATCGTCGTCGACCAGGTGCCGAGGTACTCGGTGGGAATGCCGCCGTTTCCGGCGGGCTCGGCCGACCCCTGGCCCGACTTGCCGCCCCCGGTGGTCCCGCCGCTCTTCGCCCCGGCGTTCCGCGCGCCGCCGCCCTCGCCGTTGAGCAGGACGTACGCGGTGGCGGCCCCGGCCCCGGCGAGCACGACGGCGACCACGAACATCAGGGCCAGACCGCCGCCGCGCCGGCGCGGTGCGGGCACGGCCCTCAGGGAAGCCGGCGGGGCCGGCGGGGTCGGATGGCCGGGGGTGGCGTACGCGTACGGGCCGTGGGGCGCGGGCGCGGCCGTGGGCGCGGGCCGGTACGGGGCGGCAGGGGGCGGTGGGGTGGAGCGCGGCGGCACGGGCGAGGCGGTGGTGGGCAGGGAGTGCACCCCGGGAGCGGGCGCCTGGGGGGCGGGTGCCCCCGGGTCCGCGGCGGGCGGGGCCGCCTCGGGCGGCGCCAGCCGCGAACCGGCCCCGTCCGAGGCGCCCTTGGGGTTCTCCGCCTCCAGGAGCTCCACGGCATGCCGGCCGAGCCGGGCGATCAACGCCCCCGGCAGCCAGGGCTCGTCCTCCGCCTCCGGGGTGCCGCCTCCGGCGTGCGCCTCGGCCATCGCCACCAGTTGCGCCGGGGTGGGGCGGTCGCCAGGATCCTTGGCCAGGCATCCGGCGATCAGCTCGCGCAGCGCTTCGGGAACCCCCGACAGGTCGGGCTCCTCCTGGGCGATGCGGTACATGACCGCGTGCACCCCGCTGCCCATCGTCCCGAACGGCTGCTGCCCGGTGGCCGCGTACGTCAGGACCGAGCCGAGGCAGAAGACGTCGCAGGCCTGGGTGAGCGCATCGCCGCGTACCTGCTCGGGCGCCATGAAGCCCGGCGAACCGACCGCGGCGCCGGTACGCGTCAGACCGCTGCCGGTCACCGCCTCCAGGGCACGCGCGATACCGAAGTCGATGACCCGGGGGCCGTCGATGGTGATCAGGACGTTGGACGGCTTGAGGTCGCGGTGGATGATGCCCGCGGCGTGCACCGACTGGAGCGCGCGGGCCAGCCCCGCCGCCAGGATCCATACGGTCCGCTCCGGCAGCGGTGTGCTGCCACCCCTGCCGGTGACGACCTGCTGGAGGGACGGGCCCGCGATATAGCCCGTGGCGACCCAGGGGGTCTCGGCCTCGGTGTCCGCGTCCAGCACCGGCGCGGTCCACTCGCCGCCGACCCGCAGCGCGGCCCGCACCTCCTGCCGGAAGCGCGCCCGGAACTCCTCCTGGCCGGCCAGCTCACCGCGCACCAGCTTCACGGCGACCGTACGGCCGCGGTCCGAACGGGCCAGGAACACTTGACCCATCCCGCCCTCGCCGAGCCGCCCGATCAGGCGGTAGTCACCGATCCGCGTCGGATCCCCGGCCCCGAGCGGCGTCAGCGCCGCGCGGCGTCCCGCCTGCCCCTGCTGCGCACGTCCCGACTGCTCCACGATCCGCTGTCCTCTCCCCCGAAACCGCTCTGCGGGAGAGCAGGCGCAGGCGCGAATCCGCGGGGCGACCGCCGCCGCATGCGCGCGAGGGCGGTTTCGTCACGGCTTCCCGTCACAACTCTCCGCTCCGAGGATAACGACGCACACGGACACCTCACCCCGGCGGTTCGGCCGCTTCCCGGGACAGTGCCTCCAGCGCCCCCGAGAGATCCTCAAGCGCCGTCATCACCCGCCGGAAGTCGCCCTCGCCGCCGAGCTGTTCGGCCAGCCGGGCGGCGAACTCCGCGTGGCCGGGGGAGATCCGGCGGACGGCGGCGCGGCCCGCGTCGGTGGGGGCGAGAAGCTTGGCCCGCCGGTGCGCGGGATTGGGGTGGTACGCCGCCAGCCCGCGCTCCACCAGGAGGTCGGCGATCCGCTGCACGCTCTGGCGGGTGATGCCCATCGCGCGGGCGACGCCGGCGACCGGCAGCGGCTCGGGCAGTACGGCCCCCAGCACCTGCCACCAGGCGGCGGTCAGCCCGGCGGGCCCGGCCAGCCCGTCCGCCACGGACAGGAACTGGCCGTTGAGACGGAAGACCGCGAGAGCGCTGCGGCTGAGGAGTTCGGGGCGTGCGGGCGCGGCCGCCCCCTGCGTCCGGGGCTCGCTCACTGCCCGCCGCCGCCCTGCCCGCCGCCGCCCTGCGCGCGGGCGCCGCTCGCGGCCATCAGCTCCGGGTACGCGGACGCGTCGGAGCGGGCGAACAGCCGGTACCAGGCGTCGAGGACCCGCGGTTCCATCACGTCCAGTTCGGCGAAGATCTCGCGGGCGAACGCCACCGGCTCGGTCGGCCCGGCGGTGATCAGGCCGCGGTCGCGGACCGCGTCGGTCTCGCGGTAGTGGCCGGCGCCCTGATAGCCGGGCTGCGCGGCGAGGTACTCGGCGGCGCCGCTGGTGTGCGCGCGGTCGTCCAGCAGTCCCTCTCTGGCGAGGCCGGCGGTCCCGCCGCAGATCGCGGCGACCGGCACTCCCGCGTCCAGGAACTCCCGGGCCTTTCGGGCGAAGGGAGTCAACTCCTCACCCGCGTCCCACAGTTGGGCGCCGGGGAGGATCAGCAGCGCGCTGTCCTCGGGGCGCAGTGCGTCGACCGCGAGGTCGGGGAGGATCCGCAGCCCGCCCATGGAGGTCACCGGGCGGTCGGCGTCCGGCGCGACGGTGACCAGGTCGTAGGCGGTCAGGGCGGGGCGGAGGTAGCTGCCGTCGCGGAGGGTGCTGGTGGCGTGGCCGCACTCCCAGTCCGCGAGGGTGTCGTAAGCGGCGATGTGCACCGTGCGGGGGTTCATGGCGCTCGTGCTCCTCGGTGGTGAGTCGCGGAGGGATGGCATCACCCAATGACAGCATTCTGTCTAATTGGCAGCATGCTGTCAATAGGGGGAGGGCTCGGGTGGCGCCGGGTTCCTTAACCCGCGGCCGGGGGCGCGCTTAACCCGCGGCTTCCTAGCGTTCTGCACGTACCGGAGAGCGGTGCCGTGACGAATTTCCTGGAAAGTGTGGTGGACGCCTTGGAGACCTACGGGCAGCTGGCGGCGCGGCTGGCGACAGACCTGGCCGCCGTGTGTGTGCTGACGTTCGCGGTGTACTACCCGCGCCACCGGCGGCGGGATCTGGTGCCGGCCTATCTCGCCCTGAACGTCGCGCTGTTCTCCGTGGTCGCCGCCCTGTCGCGGGTCGGCGAAAGCGGCGGGATGGCGCTCGGTTTCGGACTTTTCGGGGTGCTGTCGATCATCCGGCTGCGCTCGGACTCCATCCAGCACCAGGAGGTCGCCTACTACTTCACGACGCTGGTGCTGGGGCTGCTGTGCGCGCTGCCGCACCTCCCGCTCGCCGTGGTCGGCTCGCTGGCCGTGCTGTTGCTGCTGGTCATCCATGTCGCCGACCACCCGCGGCTGTTGTCCGGCACCCGGCGTGCCGTGGTCACCCTGGACGTCGTGCACACCGATCAGGAAGCGCTCCGGGCCGATCTGGCGCACCGGCTCGGTGAACCGCTCCGGTGGACGGTCCAGGAGGTGGATTTTGTCCGGGACTTGATGGTGGTGGATGTCCGTTTCCGGGTGCCGGAACTTTCCGCGGCAGCGAGTCGTACCACCGAAGACGACGAGAACGACAGGAACGACGAAGCCACCGGGACACCCGCTCCCGGGTCCCGCACGATCGCCCGTCCCCTCACGCCCGCCAAGGAGACCGTGTGATTCCCGCCGTCCGAGCCATCGCCCGCGCCGCCATGGCGGCGCGCCCCGTCCCGCTCGCCGAGGTCCAGGCCCGCGCCGAACTGCTCGCCCGCTTCGACAACAGCTACCTCGTGCCGGTCGCCGCCTTCGCCGCCTTCGCGGCCGAACTCACCGACCCCGGGCGGCCGGGCGGCCCGTTCGCCGCACTGTGCATCAACGGCCGCCGCTGGTTCCGCTACCACTCCGTCTACTACGACACCCCCGACCTGCGGTCCTTCCACGACCACCGGCAGGGCCGCCGGCTGCGCTACAAGATCCGCGAACGGCTCTACGAGGACACCGGGGAGCGGCAGTTCGAGATCAAGCTCAAGGGGCGGCGCGGCGAAACCGTCAAGCACCGGCAGCCCCTGCTGCCCGGCGACGCCGCCCTCGGCGCCGCCCCGCGCGACTTCCTCGCCTCCGTGCTGCACCGCACGTACGGCATCGAGGCCCCCACCGAGCTGGGCCGGTCGCTCGTGACCGACTACCAGCGGGCCACCTTCGTCGCCGACGGCCAGCGCGTCACCTGCGACGCGGCCCTGCTCTGCCGGGACGAGGAGACCGGCCGGACCGTACGCGCCGACGGCGGGCTGGTCCTCGTCGAGACCAAGACCACCGGCCATCTCACCGAGGCCGACCGGCTGCTGCACGGCTACGGCCTGCGCGCCGCCGAATTCACCAAGTACTGCGGGGCGATGGCGGCCCTGCGGCCCGACCTGAATGCCAACCACTGGCGCCGGGCGGTGCGCACGGCCTTCCCGGCGGCCGTCGCGCCCGCCGCCTGACGCCCGACACCGCCCTCACGCATCGGAGCCGTCCGCCGCGCCCCCGAAGGACGCCGTGATGCGGGCGCCGCCCCCGGGTGCCGCACCGAACTCCACCGCGCCGCCCGACTCCAGGGCGGCGCGGCGCACGATGTCCAGGCCCAGGCCCGTGGAGCCGCCGCCGCTGTGCCCCCGCTCGGCGACCCGGCCGTCGGGGAAGCCCGGCCCGTCGTCCTCGACGACCAGCAGGCCACCCGGCCAGGCGCCCCCCTCGCCGCCCCCGGTGACCGCCACCCGCATCCCCGCACCCTCCGCGGTGTGGTCGAAGACGTTGCCGATCAGCGCGTCGACGGCGGCGGCCAGATCGGCGCCCTCGGCCCGTACCCACACCGGGCCGCCGCCCGGGGGAGCGGTGAAGGCCAGGGTGCGGCCCTGGTCCTCCGCCAACGGCAGCCAGAAATCGGCCCGTTCGCGGGCCACGGCGGCCAGATCGCTGCGCACCGGCCCGTCCGCGTCGTCCCGCAGCGGCCGCCGCGCCGTACGGATCACCTCGTCCACACCGCGCTCCAGCGCCGCCACCCCCGCCGCGATCCGCTCCGCCTCCGCCGCGTCGCGCAGCCCCTCCGCGTCCAGCCGCAGCGCGGCGACCGGGGTGCGCAGCCGGTGCGCGAGGTCGGCGGCGTTCTCGCGCTCGGCGGTCAGGAAGCCGTCGATGCGCTCGGCGAGGTGGTTGAGCTGGCCCGCCACGAGACGCAGCTCGGGCGGCCCGGAGGGCTCGGCGCGGGCCGTCAGATCGCCGCCGGCCAGCCGGTCGGCGACCGCGGCCAGCCGGCGGGCGGAGCCGACGAGGCGGGAGCCGAGGCGGTCGGCGAACAGCAGGCCGAGCAGCATCAGCCCGACGCCGATGCCCGCGAAGGCGAGCGACGAGGCGAGCGTGCCCGCGTACAACTGCTCGTCGGTGAGTTGGACATGGACGACGGCGGTCCCGCCCGCGACGCCCTGCACGGGCACCAGCACCGTCCGCCCGCCCCGCTCGGGCTCGTTGGTGAACGCCCGCCCGTAGCGCGCCAGCCGCACCGCGTCGGTGACCTTCGCCGGGGGCCCGAGGACCGCGCCGTCGGCGAGGATCACCGAAGTACGGGGCAGACCGGGGCCGTTGGCCGAATGGACGACGGTGGCCGCGGCACGCCGGCCGGACGGGGCCGCGAGGGCCTGGCCGAGGCCGGTGGCCAGCGAATGGGCCCGCGCGGTGGCGTCGGCCGTCGCCCGGTCCGCCGCATGGCTGCGGGCCAGCAGCGACAGCGGCACGAGCAGCGCCGCGAGCACCAGCGCGGTGGTCGCCGCGGTGAGTCGGAGAATGCTGCGCCGCACCCCTACTCCCGCGGCCCGGCGGGGTGCGCGCCCGCCCCGTCCACCCCAGCGCCCGCCGTGTCCACCGGCCCGTCGTCCGGCGCGGCCAGCTTCACCCCCACCGTGCGGACCGTGTGGAGATAGCGCGGCCGCTGCGCCGTCTCCCCCAACTTCCTGCGCAGCCACGACAGATGGACGTCCACCGTCTTGTCGGCGCCACCCAGCGGCTGCTGCCAGACCTCGGCCAGCAGCTCGCGCCGCGATATCACCTGCCCGGCACGCCGGGCGAGATACGCCAGCAGGTCGAACTCCCGGGGCGTGAGGTCCAGCGGGGCGCCCGCCAGCGCCACCTCGCGGGCCGCCCCGTCCAGCACCAGCTCCCCGACCCGGACCGCCGGCTCCGGCTCGTCCGCGCCCAGCCGGCGCAGCACCGCCTTGATCCGCGCGTCCAACTGGGCCGCCCCGAACGGCTTGACGATGTAGTCGTCGGCGCCGTCCCCGAGGACCGCGACCATGTCCGGCTCGTCGTCCCGCGCGGTCGCGACGATCACCGGGACATCGCTGACGGCGCGCAGCATCCGCAGGACCTGGGCGCCGTCCACGTCCGGCAGCCCCAGATCCAGGACGACGAGATCGGGGCGGTCGGTGACGGCGGTGTCGAGTCCGGACATGCCGGTCGCCGCGGTGGCCACGGCGTGCCCGCGGTCGCGCAGCGCGCGCACCAGCGCACCACGCAGCTGCGGATCGTCCTCGACGACAAGTAGATGGGGCATGCAGTCACCGTAGCCAGCGGAGCCGCCACCGGGGAGACCGGGCGGAGCGTCGCGTACGGGCCGCCGCAGGCTTTGTGCCCGCCTTAACCGGGCGTTAGGGACCGGTGCGCGAGGCTGGGGACGGGCCGGAGCCCACCGGCCCCCTGGCACCCGGACGGAAGGCGGCCGGAATGGCGTGGCGCAGTGTGGCGACGACCGCGGCCTGGGTCTGCGTGCTGGCCGGCGCGGGCGGCCTGGGCGCCTGGTCGCTGGCGCACACCGACCCCGGCGACCGCACCCCGCGGGCCGCCCCGCTGGACGACGCGGGCGTCCGCCAAAAGCTCGCCGCGGCCCGCGCCGCCGCCCGACCGGACACCACCCCGGCCCCGGCCACGCCACCCGCGCCCACCGCGTCACCTACGACTTCCCCCTCGACTCCCCCCTCGACCTCCACCGGGGCCACCACCACCCTGCGGGTCACCGGGGGCAGCGTCACCGCCCAGTGCCGGCCCGGCGGCCGCGTCTACCTCACCGCCTGGAGCCCCGCCGCCGGCCACCACGTGGACGACGACGTCCGCCGCGGCCCGGCCCGCACCGCCACCCTGGAATTCGAGCCGGACGACGACGGCGAGGACCGCCCCTACGCGGTGACCTGCCCCCACGGCCGCCCCGAGGCGAGGGGTACGGCGGACGAGGACGGGGCGGAGGACTGACGGGGTGCGGGGCGGGGGGGGGCAGGGGGGCAGCCGGCCCGCGACGCCCCCTGAGCCGCCCCGCCACCTGGAGCTTCCTACAGCCCCGTAGACATTCTGTCCGTGCGCGTGGTGAGTGCCATACACAGTGTCGGTACCGGTCAGCACACCGTGATCCCTAGGCTGGAGGCGTTCGCCGTCCCTGTC
This sequence comes from Streptomyces sp. NPDC101393, assembly GCF_044767385.1. Taxonomy (NCBI): domain Bacteria; kingdom Bacillati; phylum Actinomycetota; class Actinomycetes; order Kitasatosporales; family Streptomycetaceae; genus Streptomyces; species Streptomyces sp. NPDC101393. Next base: position 668,495 of record NZ_JBIWNU010000005.1, read on the forward strand.
TCCCGGCGGACTCGAGCGACCCGATCCGAGGTACTGACCGTGACCACGACGCATCCCGCCTCCGCCGTGCCCGCCGCCGACCCCGCCGCGGGCGCGGCAGTGAAGGCCGACGACCGCGCGCATGTCTTCCATTCCTGGTCCGCGCAGGGTCTGATCGACCCGCTCGCCGTCGCGGGCGCCGAGGGTTCCTACTTCTGGGACTACGACGGCAACCGCTACCTCGACTTCTCCTCGCAGCTGGTCAACACCAACATCGGCCACCAGCACCCCAAGGTCGTCGCCGCCATCCAGGAGCAGGCCGCGAAGCTCTGCACCATCGCGCCCGGATTCGCCGTGGACGTACGCTCCGAGGCCGCGCGGCTGATCGCCGAGCGCACCCCCGGTGACCTCGACAAGATCTTCTTCACCAACGGCGGCGCGGAGGCCGTCGAGAACGCCGTCCGGATGGCCCGGCTGCACACCGGCCGCGCCAAGGTGCTGTCCGCGTACCGCTCGTACCACGGCGCCACCGCCGCCGCGATCAACCTCACCGGCGACCCGCGGCGCTGGCCCTCCGACACCGCCTCGGCCGGTGTCGTGCACTTCTGGGGCCCGTTCCTCTACCGCTCGCCCTTCCACGCCACGAGCGAGGCGCAGGAGTGCGAGCGCGCCCTGGCCCATCTGGAAGCGACCATCACCTTCGAGGGCCCGCAGTCGATCGCCGCGATCATCCTGGAGACCGTCCCCGGCACCGCCGGGATCATGGTCCCGCCGCCCGGCTACCTCGCCGGCGTCCGCGAGATCTGCGACCGCTTCGGCATCGTCTTCATCCTCGACGAGGTGATGGCGGGCTTCGGCCGCACCGGCCGCTGGTTCGCCGCCGACCACTTCGACGTCACCCCTGACCTGCTGACCTTCGCCAAGGGCGTCAACTCCGGCTACGTCCCGCTGGGCGGTGTCGCGATCAGCGCCGAGATCGCCGCCACCTTCGAGACCCGCCCCTTCCCCGGCGGCCTGACCTACTCCGGGCACCCGCTGGCCTGCGCCTCCGCCGTCGCGACCCTCAACGCCATGGCTGAGGAGCGGATCGTGGAGAACGCCGACGAGATCGGCGAGCGGGTCATCGGCCCGGCCCTCCGCGAGATCGCCGAGCGGCACCCCTCCGTCGGCGAGGTCCGCGGCATGGGCGTCTTCTGGGCCCTCGACCTGGTCCGCAACAAGGAGACCCGCGAGCCGCTGGTGCCGTACAACGCCTCCGGTGCCGACAACGCCCCGATGGCCGAATTCGCCGCGGCCTGCAAGCGCGGCGGCCTGTGGCCCTTCGTGAACATGAACCGCACGCATGTGGTGCCGGCCTGCACCGTCACCGAGGCGGAGGCCAAGGAGGGCCTCGCCGCCCTCGACGAGGCGCTGACCACGGCCGACGCACACACGGTCTGACGCGGATCTCCGCAGCGCACGGCGGGTCACCGCCGCGGCCCTCGCCTATCGTGGGCGGGGGCCGCTCCCACCTGCGGTCATGAACGTCGAGGGGACGTACACGATGGCCGTCGGCGGAGACAGCTCAGTCATACGGCGCAGCACCTTGCGCCAGCAGATCGCCGACGCGCTGCGCGACGAGGTGCTGGCCGGGCGGCTGCCCTCCGGCCACCCCTTCACCGTCAAGGAGATCGCCGAGCAGTACGGCGTCTCCGCGACCCCGGTGCGCGAGGCGCTGCTCGACCTGTGCGCCCAGGGCCTGCTCGACGTCGAACAGCACCGCGGCTTCAAGGTGCACGCCTTCACCGCCGACGACTTCCGCGCCATGGTCGAGGCCCGCACCCTGATCATCGAGGGCATCTTCCGCAGCCGCGCGGAGCAGGCGCTGAGCCGGACCCCCACCGAGGTGCTGATCTCCATCCGGCGCCGCGCGGATGAGGCCGAACGCGCCGCGCGGGCCGGCGACCTGGACGTCCTCATCGGCTACGACCTGCGGTTCTGGCGTGAGCTGGGCAGCATCGTCGGCAACCCGTACATCAGCGATTTCCTGGACCGGGTGCGGGTGCAGACGTGGATGTTCGCGGTGCCGCTGCTGCGCCGGGTGGACGACCTCAAGGGCCATCTGTGGCACGGCCACGGGGAGTTGGTCGAGGCGGTCATCCGGCACGATCTGGCCGAGGCACAGCGGCTGGTGGCGGAGTACAACGCACACTCCCTGACCCTGGTGGGGGAGCCGTAGCGCGCTCTGGCCGCTGGCTGCGGACGCGGCGCAGTACTACTGGGAAAGCCCGGCTGGCACTACGCTGTCCCGACCGTCGGCCGTAATGGGCCGTACTCGTATCCGTACCGAACGTGCGCCGGTATCCCCGTCCCCGACCGGAAGCGAGCCCTCACTCGTGGCATGTGACCTGTGGCTGGTACCCCTCGTCGATGTGCTGTGCCACAGCCCCGACAACCCCTTCTCCGAAGAGATCGCCACCTACGACAAGGCCCTGACGGACGCGGGTCTGCCGGCGGTCCCGGTCTTCAGCTACATGCCGGGCCTCTCCGGTGACGTGGCGCCGGTGGCCGGCTTCGACTACGACGCGCTGCACTTCCTGCGCCGCGCCTACCTCCTGCGCCTGTGCGGCCTGGAGGTGTCGCCGGTGGACGAACTGGGCGGTGACTACGAGCAGTTGTTGGAGATGTTCGAGTCGACGGCGCAGCAGTCCCACCTGGTCTGGCACTACGACCACGCGGGCGCCTACGTCCCGGTCGACTTCCCGCACCCGCTCGCCAACGACGAACTGCTGGAGGGCGGCGGCCCGCTCGGCTCCTCGCACGGGCTGCTGCGCGAACTCGAACTCGTCGCACCGTCCCTCGGTATCGATCCGGCCAATCCGCCGGCCGCGCCCGCTCCGCCGGCCGGCCCCACCTCCCTGGAGGAGCGTGCGGGCGCCGTCCCCCAGGACGACGGCCCGTTCGCCAGGGAGCGGCACGTCTGGCTCGGCCTGCACGCGGCCGCCACCCGGAGCCTCGGCCAGGGCTCCATGATCGTCTTCAGCTGACGGGCAGGGGCGGGACGGGCGGCCAGGGCCTCCCGCACCCGCCCCGCCTCCCGCCCGCACCTCCCGTCCCGTCTCAGCGCGGCGGCTCCGGCGGCCGCTGGCGCGGCATGTTCGGCCGGGCGCCGGGCGGCATCGTGAACCGCCCCGGCTGCCCCGGCCGGCCCACGCCCTCCGGGCGGGGCACCGGCCACGGCACCATGGTCCGGGTGGCCTGCGGTGCGGGCCCGGCCCTGAACTCCGCCATCCAGTCGGCCGTTTCGGCCCGTACGAGCTCCCCGATGTCCTCGTTGAACCGGCGCAGCACCCCCAGACAGCGCTCCGCCGCCTCGCTCGCGGTGCCCTCCGTCGGCCCGAGCACCTCGCGCACGCTCTCCGACGCCCAGTCGAACTGCAGCGCCTCCAGCCGGCGGTGAATCGCCTGGGCGGTGGCGAGATCCCGCATCCAGCCCACCGTCATCCCGAAATACCGGTCGCAGCCGATGCACACGACGGCCAGCAGCAGCGACAGATAGCCCCACGGCGCCAGCCCGTGCCGGCCGCCGGCCAGGCCCAGCAGCGGCAGCGCCGCGCCCGTGGACACCCCGGCGGCGGCGCCCAGCCGCAGCGCACGGGCGGTGCGGCGCTTCGCCATCCGGCCGCGCAGGTACCACTCGGCCGCGCGCAGCGCGCCGTCCTCGGTCCATGCGTAGAGGGCGTCCAGGCGGTCGGCCGGCTCACCCCAGTCGCCGAGCGGGAACAGCCGCCCCGCGAGATCTTCCCGCCCCCGGATCCGGCCCTGCCCGCCCTCACCGCGAGGGGGCCCCTCGGGCTGCATCTCCGGCTGACTCACCCGTGCACTCCTCTATACGGATACGTGCGGTGCGTGCGGGGCGTACGAGACGCCCGTTGTACGCGGCCAGCCCCCTTCCTACCGCCGAACGGTGGGGCTCGTTCCCAAGATCGCGTGATCCTCACCCGGAAAAGGCGCCGGATCGGGTATAAGGCCGCAGGGCCTCTCACCCGAAAGAGTTGCCGCGGCCGGAACGGTCGGTTTCCGGCCCACTTCACAGGCGCGGCCGGCCGGGAGCGCCGGGCGCCCGCCGCCGCCGGACCCGTCCCGGCCGCCCGCCCGCTCCGCCCCCGCCCCGGGCCCGTGGCCGGGACCACCGCCATGGACGACTAGGCTGCTTCCGTGAAGGTCCTCGTCATCGGCGGCGGCGCCCGCGAACACGCCCTGTGCCGCTCTCTGTCCCTCGACCCCGACGTCACCGCGCTGCACTGCGCTCCCGGCAACGCCGGTATCGCCGAGGTGGCCGAATTGCATGGGGTCGACGCCCTCGACGGCACGGCCGTCGCCGACCTCGCGGCCGGCCTGGAGGCCGACCTCGTCGTGGTCGGTCCCGAAGCCCCGCTGGTGGCCGGCGTCGCGGACGCCGTCCGCGACCGCGGCATCCCGGTCTTCGGACCGTCGGCCCAGGCCGCCCAGCTGGAGGGCTCCAAGGCATTCGCCAAGGACGTGATGGCCGCCGCGGCCGTGCCCACCGCCCGCAGCTACGTCTGCACCACCCCCGCCGAGATCGACACCGCGCTGGACGCCTTCGGCGCGCCGTACGTCGTCAAGGACGACGGTCTCGCGGCCGGCAAGGGCGTCGTCGTCACCGAGGACGCCGAGGAAGCCCGCGCCCACGCGCTGGCCTGCGACCGCGTGGTCATCGAGGAGTTCCTCGACGGCCCCGAGGTCTCGCTGTTCGCCGTCACCGACGGCGAGACGGTCGTCCCGCTCCAGCCCGCGCAGGACTTCAAGCGCGCCTACGACGGCGACGAGGGCCCGAACACCGGCGGCATGGGCGCGTACAGCCCGCTGCCGTGGGCCGACCCGAAGCTGGTCGACGAGGTCATGGACACCGTCCTGCAGCCCACCGTCGACGAGCTGCGCCGCCGCGGCACCCCGTTCTCCGGGCTGCTCTACGCGGGCCTGGCGATCACCTCGCGCGGTGTGCGCGTGATCGAGTTCAACGCGCGCTTCGGCGACCCGGAGACCCAGGTGGTCCTCGCCCGCCTCAAGACCCCGCTGGCCGGTCTGCTGCACGCCGCGGCCACGAACACCCTCGCCGCCCTCCCGCCGCTCCGCTGGAGCGACGGCGCGGCGGTCACCGTCGTCATCGCGTCCCACAACTACCCGGACACCCCGCGCACCGGCGACCCGATCGAGGGCCTCGCCGAGGTCGCCGCGCAGGACGACCCGCACGCCTACGTCCTGCACGCCGGCACCAAGCAGGACGACTCCGGCGCGGTGCTCAGCGCGGGCGGCAGGGTGCTGTCCGTCACGGCCACCGGCTCCGACCTGACCACCGCCCGGCAGCGTGCCTACCGCGCCGTCGGCCGGATCTCCCTGGACGGCTCGCAGCACCGTACGGACATCGCCGCCAAGGTCGCGGACGACGCCGCGGGCTGAGCGGCGCGACCGCGGGCGGGGATGCCGCCCGCCGCAGCTCACCGGCCCCGTGCGCATGTCTTCCCGGACGTGCACGCGGGGCCGCGGCGTGTGCGGGGGCCGTGGCGCATACGGGGCCTGGCGTAGGCGGGGGACGGGCGTACGCGGGCGTGCGGCATAGGCGGGAGGGCCGCGGTCCGTTCCCGGCTTTACCCAAAGCCATTCCATCGAGTGACCGCACCAGCTATCCGGCTGACGGGAGTGACACCCCCAACTAGGGTGCCGCGCAAGCGTCCTGCGGTGCCCGTGCCGGAAATCGGCACGGTTGCCACGATGACGTCCGGCAAGTGGCTCACCGGCATTGCGATGTCAGTGGCCGGTGCGACAGTGGAATTCATTCAGTCCCGTGTTCTCTCCGTCCGTCTCCACCAGGACAGCAGGGGGTGTACAGGCTCGTGACAGGTCCGGAAACAGGCGTCCTGGCGGCGCGTGCCCGCGCCCTCGCCGTGCTGCGGATCCGCGGCATGGCGCTGGCTGCGGCGCTGCTGCCCGCAGCCGTGGCCGTGGTGCTGTTCGTCGGCGGCGCGACCGGCCATATCGGCGACGCGGGCTCCGGCTGGGGCATCGCCCGCTGGACCGTCAGCGGTGTCGCCGTCGTCGCGCTGCTCCTGGCGGCGCTGGTCGGCGCCGTCGTCGCGCGCGCCCGGCCCGCGCTCAGCCCCTCCGTGCCGATCTCCGAGAAATCGGCACCCGATCTGTACCGCCTGGTGCGCGATCTCGCCGACCGCCTGGACGTCCCGGCGCCGTCCGCGATAGCGCTCACCCCGGACTGCGACAGCTGGCTGGAGGACCGTACGCACCGCGCCCACGGCCCGCCGCGCAGCCGCCCCGGGCCCGCGGACGGCGAGGGCCGCCGCGCCCCCGAGGCGCCGGTCCTCGTCATCGGCTCCCCCTTCCTGTGGTGGATGCGGGTCGCCGAGCTGCGTGCCCTGCTCGCCCCCGTGGTGGCCGGCACCGGCCCGTCCGCCCACCCCGACATAGCTGCCGCCCGCCGTTTCATCCGCGGCCTGGACGCCGCCGTCGCGGTCTCGGCCCGCGCCGGTGGCCTGCGCGGCCTGGCACTCGGTTTCGTCGGCAAGGTGGCACGTCTGCTGCTGCGCGCCTGCCGCGACCACGCCACGATCATGGAGCGCGGCGTCGCCCACGCCGCGTCCGAGCGCGCCCTGACCGTCGACTACGGCCTGCGGGTCGTCGCCCAGGAGCAGGTCGGCCTGGCGTACGCGGGCTGGGACCGGCTGCTGACCCGCGTCGCGCTGCCCGCCTGGCGGATGGGCCGCTGGCCGTCCCGGCTGGACGCCGGTGTGGTCTCGGCGCTCACCGAACTCTCCCGCCGCGACCGCCTCGCCGAGGGCTTCACCTCGCGCCTCGGTGAGCGTCCCGCGTGCGATCTGCTGGAGGAGCCCGGCGCCATCGACAGCGCCGCCTCGCTGCTGGCCGCCCGCCTGTTCCACGGCGGCCCGGCCGAAGCGGGACCCGACTGGTCGCCCGTCGGCTGGAATCAGTATCCGGAAGAGGTCGTGGACCGGAAGTGGCGGCTGGAGGCCGCCCGCCTGCACCGCGTCCTCGACGCCCTTCCGGCCACCGAACCGTCCGACGCCGCCCCCACGCCCGCCGACCCCGCCGCCGACGCCCCGGCCGCACCGGCCCCCGCCCCGTCGCTCTCGTACGCCCGCACCGGCGCCCGGCCCCCGGCCGACGACCGCCCGGCCCCGAACCACCTCGCGAAGGGCCGGCCCGGAAGCCCCGACGCGCATCCCGGCAGCGGCCCGGCAGCGTCCCAGGGCCCGACCCTGGCCCGCGTCATCGACCACCTGGGCCGCGACGCGTCGGCCGGTGACCTCGTCGCCGCCCGGCTGGGCGCCGAGGTCGAGCGGGAGGAGCGGGCGGATGCCGCCCGGCAGGCCGCCCTCGGCACCCCGGCGCAGGATCCGGCGGCCGGCCCGGCCTGGGGCGACGGCACGGCCGAAGGCGGCCTCCCGCTGTTCCCGCTGCAACCGCCCCGCACGGGCCGTGAGTTGCTCGCCGACCACGTCACGGCGATGGTCTGCTGTGCCGCCGTCGACACCGCTGGCGCGGCCCCCGGCCTGGACTGGCTGGACGGGCCCGCCCTGCTGGTGGACGGCGCCCGCCGCTCCGATCTCGGACGTCCGGTGCTCAGCCTGGTCGACGACGGCGACGCCGGACCGCTCCGCGACTGGCTGGCAGCGCTCGGCGTCCGCCCGGAGAAGCCCGTGCGGCTGGTGTGACGCCGGACCGGAGCGGGTCCCCGGCGAGCCATATCCGACCGGGGCGGGCAGGGACCCGGTGCCGCCCTCCGCGCACGCCTGTCGCCTGCACCGATGCCCCCCACCCGAGCCCGCACCGCCCCCGCCGCGTCACCCCCTGGCCCCCGCCGCACCGGCTGAATGTTCCCCTCCAGTTCGCGTTTCGGGCCAGGGGGCCTCTAAATTCACGACGAAGGGTGACGAAGTGAGTGCGTAATGTGATGTGCTGGGGGGTGGCCGGGTGCGTTCAGCCGCACCCGCGGAGCCGGTCCCCCACGCGCGCCGAGCACCGCACGGCAGGGCGAATCGAGACGGCCGGCAGGCCGCAGCCAGGGGACGCAGGAGGGGAGTGGATGGTGGCGACGGAACAGATCAGGCGCTGGGAGTCGGGCGCCCTCGCCCACGCGGTGACGGACCCGTTCGGACAGGGCCCGCTGCCCTGGCTGCGCGGCAGCGAGAACTACTTCGAGTCCGGACAGGTCGTCCCCTGGTACGTCGACCCCGCCATGGCCCAGGGCGACCTCCGCGTCCCCACCCCCCGGGTGGCCCGCAAGCACAACGGCCCGCGCACCGCCGACGACGTCAGCCGCCAGATCAAGGGCTTCGCCAGCACCGGCGCGGTGGCCCCCGGCGAGGCCATCGACTTCCGGGTCTCCGTCGACCCTCCCCAGCCGTTCAGCATCGACGTCTACCGCATCGGCCATTACGGCGGCGCCGGCGCCTCCAAGATCACCACCAGCCCGCGCCTGGCGGGCATCGTCCAGCCGGCCCCGCTCACCGTCGAGCGCACGGTCTCCTGCCACCACTGGTGGCTGTCCTGGCGCCTCCAGGTCCCCGCCTACTGGAACCTCGGCGCGTACGTCGCGGTGCTCACCACCGCCGACGGATACCGCAGCCACATCCCCTTCACCGTCCGCGACGACCACCCCGCGGACCTTCTCCTGCTGCTCCCCGACATCACCTGGCAGGCGTACAACCTCTACCCCGAGGACGGCCACACCGGCGCCAGCCTCTACCACGCCTGGGACGAGAAGGGCGCGCTCCTCGGCGAGCAGGACGCCGCCACCACCGTCTCCTTCGACCGCCCGTATGCCGGCGCCGGACTGCCCCTCCATGTGGGCCACGCCTACGACTTCATCCGCTGGGCCGAGCGCTACGGCTACGACCTCGCCTACGCCGACGCCCGCGATCTGCACGCCGGCCGGGTCGACCCCACCCGCTACCGCGGCCTGGTCTTCCCCGGCCACGACGAATACTGGTCGGTGCCGATGCGCCGCACGGTCGAACGCGCCCGCGACAGCGGCACCTCCCTCGTCTTCCTCTCCGCCAACACCATGTACTGGCAGGTCGAGCTCTCCCCGTCGCCCTCCGGCCCGGACTCGCTGCTCAACTGCCGTAAGCGGCAAGGGCCGGGGCGTCCCGCGCTGTGGCGCGAGGCGGGCGAGGCCGAGCAGCGGCTGATGGGCATCCAGTACGCGGGCCGGGTGCCCGAACCGGCGCCCCTCGTGGTCCGCAACGGCGACCACTGGCTGTGGGAGGCCACCGGCGCCCACGAAGGCGATGAAATCCCGGGCCTGGTCGCCGGCGAGGCCGACCGCTACTTCCCCCGCACCAGCCTCCCCGAGCACACCCACCGCATCCTGCTCTCCCATTCCCCGTACCGCGACAGCGAAGGGGCCCGCCGCCACCAGGAGACCTCCCTCTACCGCGCCCCCAGCGGCGCCTGGGTCTTCTCCTCCGGCACCTTCGCCTGGTCCCCGTCCCTGGACCGACCGGGCCATGTCGACCAGCGCGTTCAACGCGCCACCGCCAACCTCCTCGACCGCATCTGCAAACGCGACTAGACACGGCGCGCTGAGACGACGCGCGATCAGCGGACGGCCGACCGGACAAGGCGCGACCGGACAAGGCGCGACCGGTCAGGGGAGTGTGCGGCCCCCGCCGCTCCCCCTGAGCCGGCGGACCGATGGCCGACGAACGGGCCGCGAGGTGTTCCGGGGACCCCGCAGATACGGCAGGCCGACGACATCCGCCACCCGCCCCCTTCCCACGCGGCCCCGGCGAGCCCCGAAGCGGCCGAGTCCATCACGAACCATCACGACCACCCGTTTCTCGCGCAGCGCATGTCAGCGCACCGCCCCGCAGCCCACCGTCCCGCCCCGCAGCGCTCGGCAATGGTCAACTGCACGAGTCACCCCGGTACTTCGGGCCGGGCTCGGTGAAAGCCGCTGACGGACCCCCGGGGCCGACCCGGCCGAGCGGGGCCCAGGACACCGACCCGCAGCGACCGCTACGTGCGCGCGACGCCGGCCCCGACCCGCCACGGCCGGCACCACCGGGCCGTGCCCCCCGGCCCAGCAGCCGCACATGACCGAGGTCACAGCCTTCGCCAGGCCAATGCGCCCCACTCGCCGTTCACCGACCCTGCGGCGACACCGCGGTGTCTCATACGGGAGAATCGAAGCGACTCCTGGATCAACCTACGCGGAGGCAGCGTGTCCGGTTTCGTAGAAAAGCCCGAGCCCGTGCAGGTCCCGGGGCTCACCCACCTGCACACCGGCAAGGTGCGTGACCTCTATCAGAGCGCCGACGGCGATCTGATCATGGTCGCCAGCGACCGCACCTCCGCCTACGACTGGGTGCTCCCGACCGAGATTCCGGACAAGGGGCGCATCCTCACCCAGCTGTCGCTGTGGTGGTTCGATCAGCTCGCGGACCTCGCCCCCAGCCATGTCCTCTCCACGGACGTACCGGAGGGCGCCCCGGCCGACTGGGCGGGCCGCACCATGGTCTGCACCTCCTTGGCCATGGTCCCGGTCGAATGCGTGGCCCGCGGCTACCTCACCGGCTCCGGCCTCGCCGAGTACGAAAAGACCCGTACGGTCTGCGGCCTCGCGCTCCCCGAGGGCCTGGTCAACGGCTCCGAGCTGCCTGCGCCGATCTTCACCCCGGCCACCAAGGCCGCCGTCGGCGAGCACGACGAGAACGTCTCCTACGAGGAGATCGCCCGTCAGGCCGGCTCCGAGGTCGCCGCCCAGCTCCGTCAGACGACCCTCGCCATTTACAGCCGGGCCCGCGACATCGCCCGCGAGCGCGGCCTCATCCTGGCGGACACCAAGTTCGAGTTCGGCTTCAACGGCGACCGGCTGACCCTGGCCGACGAAGTCCTCACCCCGGACTCCTCGCGCTTCTGGCCGGCCGACCAGTGGCAGCCGGGCCACACCCAGCCGTCCTTCGACAAGCAGTTCGTCCGCGACTGGCTGACCTCGCCCGCCGCCGGCTGGGACCGTACGGGCGAGCAGCCGCCGCCCGCCCTCCCGCAGGACATCGTCGAGCTCACCAGCGCCAAGTACATCGAGGCCTACGAACGCCTCACCGGCCTCGCCTGGTCGTAGGCCCCGCCGGGTTCCTCGCCGCGAGCGGACGAGCAAAAAGGCCCCGGCCGGTAGCAATCGCTACCGGCCGGGGCCTTTCCTGCGCTGAGCGGACGACGAGGCTCGAACTCGCGACCTCAACCTTGGCAAGGTTGCGCTCTACCAACTGAGCTACGTCCGCACGCTCCGCGCCAAGCGCCTGAAATCAGTCGCCGCCGCGCGGTGCGGGCTCCACTATAGCCAACCGCGCCCCTGCGCTGTGCCCGCCGCCGCACGACGTGGCACCGCGCACACACCTGCGCCGTGCCCGACGCGTGGTCACCGCGCACGTCCCCGGCGCCGGCGCGGCCCGCTTGACGATCCCCGCGACGGGCGACCCGTCCTCCGCGACGTGCCGCAGCTCCGCCTCCCGGACCGTCGGCGTCCCCTCCCCGCCCCCCATGGCGCCGGCCGCCAACTCCTGACCGGCACAACGGAATTCCGGTCGGCGCACGGTAGGGACGATCTCCACGGGCTCCCGCACCGAGACCGCCTTCCGCACGGGGCCCGCCCCTGGGCCCCGGCGCCCGTCTCCTGCACCCCGGCCACCCGCGCCCCGTCATGATCAGCCAGCGCCCCGGGACCGCCCCGTCGGCAATGTGTGGCCACCGCCACATATTTCTCTGCGATCGCCGCGGGAGGGCACCTGCCAGTTGGCGGGTGTGGAGAAATGAAGAAGGCCCCGATCGCAATGACCGAGGCCTTCTTTTCTGAGCGGACGACGAGGCTCGAACTCGCGACCTCAACCTTGGCAAGGTTGCGCTCTACCAACTGAGCTACGTCCGCAGGCATCCACTCGGCTTTCACCGAGCGGCGCGACAGCTACTCTACCTGATCCGTAGGACCGGTTGAGCAGTCAGAGCGGGTGACAGGGATTGCACACTGCGCCTCCCCCTTGGAAAGGGGGCGCTCTACTACTGAGCTACACCCGCGCGACTCCGTGAGGTTCGGCCTTTCGGCCTGGCCCCTCGGCGTGCTCCAGACTCTAGCTGATCAGTAGGGGTGCTGTGCAAGTCGGCTGCGCGCGGGCCGCGGAGCGCCGGCAAGTCGGTTAGTGGTTGGCGGCGTTGAAGGCTTCGTAGACCCGCTTGGGGATCCGGCCGCGCGGCGGGACGTCCATCTGGTGGGAGCGGGCCCATGCGCGCACGGCCGCGGGGTCCGGGTTCACCGAGGTGCGGTGGTAGGCCTTGCCGGACTTGGACCGCTTGCGTCCCGCTTCGAGGAACGGGGCGAGGGCGCCGCGCAGTTTCTTCGCATTGGCGGGATTGAGGTCGATCTCGTACGACTTCCCGTCCAATCCGAAGGCGACCGTCTCTGCGGCTTCTCCTCCGTCGATGTCATCGGAGAGCGTTACTACAACTCGCTGCGCCACGGATATCGGTCCTTTCGTGCAGCAGCCCCGTCTTGACGTGGGGTGATGCTCCAGATCCGGCTGATTGGGATCAATGCTTTTTCATTTGTACAGCGATGGGCATTGCATTGTGAAGCCCAGTTAATTTTGCCAGCGTGTCATCCCGCAATCCGGACCCTAGATCTTTTCGAGGATTTTCCCCAACACTCACTCCTGCCGATGCCGGACCGTGATGGGGCCGTGGGATATCTATGCGCGTAGATTTTCGAACACGGTACTGTGAGGGCACCGCTTTACGCACCACACCACCGGGAGTGCCAGTGGCACGCGTCGTAGTCGACGTCATGCTCAAGCCGGAGATCCTCGACCCGCAGGGCCAGGCGGTGCAGCGCGCACTGCCACGCCTGGGGTTCGACGGGATCGCCGACGTCCGTCAGGGCAAGCGTTTCGAACTTGAGGTGGAGGGTCCGGTCGACGAGGCCGCCCTCGCCCGCATCCGTGAGATGGCCGAGACCTTCCTCGCCAACACCGTCATCGAAGACTTCACCGTTCGGGTCGACTCATGACCGCTCGGATCGGGGTCATTACTTTTCCCGGCACGCTCGATGACCGCGACACTCAGCGCGCGGTCCGGGTCGCCGGGGCCGAAGCGGTGCCGTTGTGGCACCGCGACAAGGACCTCAAGCAGGTCGACGCCGTGGTTCTGCCCGGTGGCTTCTCTTACGGCGACTACCTGCGGGCCGGGGCCATCTCCCGTTTCTCGCCGGTGATGGAGACCGTTATCGAGCAGGCGAAGGCCGGGCTTCCGGTCCTCGGGATCTGCAACGGTTTCCAGGTGCTCACCGAGAGCCATCTGCTGCCCGGCGCGATGCTGCGCAACGAGAGCCTGCACTTCGTCTGCCGTGAGCAGAAGCTGCGGGTGGAGAACGCCGGCACCGCCTGGACGACGGACTTCACCGCCGGCCAGGAGATCCACATTCCGCTGAAGAACATCGACGGCCGTTACACCGCCGATGAGCGCACCCTCGACATGCTGGAGGCCGAGGGCCGGATCGCGTTCCGTTATGTGGACGTCAATCCCAACGGCTCGCAGCGGGACATCGCCGGCATCACCAATGAGGCGGGCAATGTCGTGGGCCTCATGCCGCACCCGGAGCACGCCGTGGAGCCGCTGATCGGCACCGCCGGTACGGACGGTCTCGGATTCTTCACCTCCATCCTCAAGAAGTTGGTCGCCTCGTGAGTGACGCGTGCGCGGCCACCGGGCCGCAGACGACGAACACGGCCGCGCCTTCGCGCCGCGCGGGCGGAGAAGCGAACGAAAGGGCCGCAGCATGACGCTCGACACGGTCGCCAACGCCGAGAAGACGCCCGACACCGAGCAGCCGTGGGCCGAACTCGGCCTGAAGCAGGACGAGTACACGCGGGTCCGGGAGATCCTGGGTCGCCGCCCCACGGGCGCCGAGCTGGCCATGTATTCGGTCATGTGGTCCGAGCACTGCTCCTACAAGAGCAGCAAGGTCCATCTGAAGCAGTTCGGTGAGAAGGCCCCGCAGACCGACGCGCTGCTCGTCGGCATCGGCGAGAACGCCGGTGTCGTCGACGTCGGCCAGGGCTACGCCGTCACCTTCAAGGTGGAGTCGCACAACCACCCCTCGTACGTCGAGCCCTACCAGGGCGCCGCCACCGGTGTCGGCGGCATCGTCCGCGACATCATCGCGATGGGTGCCCGCCCGATCGCCGTGGTGGACCCGCTGCGGTTCGGTGCGGCCGACCACCCCGACACCAAGCGCGTCCTGCCGGGCGTCGTGTCAGGTATCGGCGGCTACGGCAACTGCCTGGGCCTGCCCAACATCGGCGGCGAGACCGTCTTCGACGCCTGCTACCAGGGCAATCCGCTCGTCAACGCCGGCTGCATCGGCGTGATGAAGCACGAGGACATCCACCTCGCCAAGGCGTCCGGCGCCGGCAACAAGGTCATCCTCTACGGCGCCCGCACCGGTGGCGACGGCATCGGCGGCGCCTCCATCCTGGCGTCGGAGACCTTCGACGACGCCAAGCCGTCCAAGCGCCCCGCCGTCCAGGTCGGTGACCCGTTCCAGGAGAAGCTCCTGATCGAGTGCACCCTGGAGGCGTACGCCGAGAAGCTGGTCGTCGGTATCCAGGACTTCGGCGCGGCCGGACTGTCCTGCGCGACCAGTGAGCTGGCGTCCAACGGGTCCGGCGGCATGAGCGTCGTCCTGGACGACGTACCGCTGCGTGACTCCACGCTCTCGCCCGAGGAAATCCTCATGAGCGAGTCGCAGGAGCGGATGTGCGCGGTCGTCGAGCCGGAGAAGGTCGAGCGCTTCCTGGAGATCTGCCAGAAGTGGGACGTGATCGCGACCGTCGTCGGTGAGGTCACCGACGGCGACCGGCTGGAGATCTTCTGGCAGGGCGAGAAGATCGTCGACGTCGACCCGCGCACCGTCGCCCACGAGGGCCCCGTCTACGAGCGGCCGCTGGCCCGCCCGGACTGGCAGGACGCCCTCCAGGCCGACGACGCGAACAAGCTGGCCCGCCCGGCCAACGCCGACGAGGTGCGGGCGCAGGTCCTGCAGCTGGTCTCGTCGCCCAACCAGGCGTCGAAGGCGTGGATCACGGACCAGTACGACCGGTTCGTGCAGGGCAACACCGTGCTCGCCCAGCCGGAGGACTCCGGCATGGTGCGGATCGACCCGGACACCCACCTGGGCGTGGCCCTCGCCACGGACGGCAACGGCCGCTTCACCAAGCTCGACCCGTACACCGGCGCCCAGTTGGCGCTGGCCGAGGCCTTCCGCAACGTCGCGGCCTCCGGCGCCAAGCCGCTGGCCGTCTCCGACTGCCTGAACTTCGGTTCGCCCGAGGACCCGGCCGTCATGTGGCAGTTCTCCGAGGCGATCCGCGGTCTCGCCGACGGCTGCCAGACCCTCGGCACCCCGGTCACCGGCGGCAACGTCTCGCTCTACAACCAGACCGGCGACGTGGCGATCCACCCGACGCCCGTGGTTGCCGTGCTGGGCGTGATCGACGACGTCCGCAGGCGCACCCCGATGGCGTTCGCGGACGAGGGCCACCTGATCTACCTCCTGGGTGACACCCACGAGGAACTGGGTGGTTCTGCCTGGTCTCAGGTCGTGCACGACCACCTCGGTGGTCTGCCGCCGAAGGTCGATCTGGCCCGTGAGCAGCTGCTCGCGGACATCCTGATCTCGGCCTCGCGGGACGGCATGATCGACGCCGCGCACGACCTCTCCGACGGCGGCCTGATCCAGGCCCTCGTCGAGTCGTGCCTGCGCGGCGGCAAGGGTGCCCGCCTCGTGGTCCCGGACGGCATCGACCCGTTCGTGCTGCTCTTCTCCGAGTCGGCGGGCCGCGCGATCGTCGCGGTCCCGCGCAGCGAGGAGCTCCGTTTCACCGACATGTGCGGTGCGCGGGGCCTGCCGGCCACCCGTATCGGCGTCATCGACGGCGAGGAGATCGACGTCCAGGGCCAGTTCAGCATTCCGCTGAGCGAGCTCAAGGAAGCGCACGAGGCGACGATCCCGAACCTGATCGCCTGAGAGGACGGATCCGGGCTCCCCGGATCGGTACTCACGCAGCGGCCCGCCGGTCCATCCGGCGGGCCGCTGCGGCGTTCCCGCCGGACGGACCGGCGGCCCGATTGCCTGCCTGCCCCGCCGATGACTCGTGCCGGCACCCGTACGCGTACTCGTACCTCCCCCCTTGTTTGAAGTTACGTAATTACGTAATCTTGCACGCATGGATCTCGAAGGCCGTGTGACCGAGCTCGAACGACGGCTTGCCGCGCTGGAGCTGCCCGAGGAGGGGCGACCGGCGAAGGACCGGCGCGCCGACCGGGCCGCCGCAACCGAACCCGAGCGGGAGCCCGGCGCCGGTGACGACCTGTGGGCGCTGCACGGCCTGAAGGAGCAGTTCGCCGACCTGGGTGCCGACAACGGCGGAGTGCTGTTCACCGGCGCCGTCCGCACCCCGGCCGGACTGCGCTACGAGTGGCAGTACGGCCTGGCCACGGACACCGTGCTGGACATCGACTGGGAGGACGCGGCCGACTCCTTCGCGGCGCTCGGCCGGCCCGTCCGGCTGCGGCTGCTGCGCGAGGTCCTCGGCGGGCGCTGCACGGCCGCCGAACTCACCGAACTCGACGGCACCGGCACGACCGGCCAGATCTACCACCACCTGCGGCAGCTGACCGCCGCCGGCTGGCTGCACACGGCCGCCCGCGGGCGGTACGAGATCCCGGCCGACCGCGTCGTACCGCTGCTGGTGATGCTCACCGCCGCCGGGCGTTGACGTCCGACCGACCGATTGCAGGGGGAAGAGATGAAGCCCACCACGCCAAAGCCCGCCACGCCCAAGCCGACCACGCCCAAGCCGACCACGCCGCAGCCCACCACGACGAAGCCCCCGCCGGGGAATTCCAGGACCCTGCGCAAGCTGTCCGAGAATGCCGCCCGCGCCTGCCTTTTGCTCTTCCTGGCGATGGTCGTCACCAGTATTTTCGTTGACATCCCGTACTGGTGGGGCTGGGTCCCGCTGGGCCTGTGGGTGGTGCTCGCGTTCGGCGTGAACCAGCGGGCGGCGCGCGCCCGCGCGAATGCCGCGAAGACTGCCACGCCGGAGCCGGTGGAGGTGGCCGCGCCGGTCACCGGCCGCTGGAATGCGCTGAACAGCCCCGCCGACAAGGTCCCCAGCCACGGCACCCGGTCATACGGGCAGGCGTACGCCATCGACATCGTGGCGGAGCCGGAGCCCGGCGCCCGCCCCGGTTTCGGCTGGTGGCCCCTGGCCCGGCGGAACGACGACTTCCCGGCGTTCGGCGCGCCCCTCCTCGCCGTCGCCGACGCCACGGTCATCCGCGCCGACGACCGCCAGCGCGATCACCTCAGCCGTACGTCATGGCTCGCGCTCGGCTATCTGTTCATCGTCGAGGGCCTCTTCCGGTCCATGGGCGGAGTGCGCCGCGTCGTCGGCAACCACGTGATCCTCGACCTGGGAGAGGGGACGTACGCGCTCTACGCCCACCTCCGGCGCGGATCGCTCGCCGTCCGCACGGGCGACCGCGTCCACGCCGGACAGCAGCTCGGCCAGTGCGGCAACTCCGGCAACAGCACCGAGCCGCATGTCCACTTCCAGCTCATGGACGACGCCGACCCGGACACCGCCGCCGGCACCCCGTTCACCTGGCGCGGCATCGGTGTCCCGCACAACGGCGAGATATTCGAGGCTTCGACGGGCGACTTGGCTGCCACGGGCGACGCGGTGACCAGTGACGCGGTGACCAGTGACGCGGAGACGAGTGACGCGGCGACGGGCGACGCGGCGACGGGCGGCGCCGAGCCGTCGGTTGAGAGGCCCGCGAGCTGAGGCCCGCTGCCTGCTGCCCCTTGAGTCCTGAGTAGGGAGAGCCGTGCCGGGGCCGGCTGTGCGGCACCGCCTGCCCGGACCGGCTGTCAGGGGTGCCGCATAGGCTGACGGGCATGCCTCCCGCCGCCCGGAAACAGCGTGTCCGCCGGTACGACCCCTCGAAGACCCGCGCCGCCGTCACGACCCAGTTCGCGCATGTCCAGGAGGCCGTACGCGGGCTGTCGGACGGGCAGCTGGCGCTGCCGACCCGGGTCGGTGACTGGACGGTGCGTGAGCTGGTGGCGCATCTGTCGATGGCGGTCGGCAGCGTGGTGAGCAATCTCCGGGAGCCGGCTCCGCCGCAGCCCGAAACCGCCCTGCTGGACTGGCCGTTCGCGACCGCCCCGCTCGCCGCCGGCATCGACGACGACACCCGCGCCCTGGCGTCCGCGAGCGACCCCGGCGAGCTGCTGACCCGCACCGCCGAGCAGCTCGCCGAGGCCCTCGCGGCGGCCCCGGAAGACCAGGACCGGCTACTGGTCACCCGCGTCGGTGCGATGCGGCTGGCGGACCACCTCGTCACCCGCTGCGTCGAACTGGTCGTGCACACCGACGATCTGGCGGCGGCGACCGGCGTGGAGATCCCGTACGACCGGCAGGCCCTGGCCACCGCCACCCGCCTGCTCGCCGACGCACTCGCGATCAAGGCTCCGGGCGGGTCGGTCGAGGTCCGGGTGCCGCCCTTCGCGGTGGTGCAGTGCGTCGAGGGCCCCAAGCACACCCGCGGAACCCCGCCGAACGTCGTCGAGACCGACCCGCTGACCTGGATCAGGCTCGCCACCGGCCGTACGGCATGGGCCGAGGAGCTGGATGCGGCGAACGTCAGCGCCAGCGGCGAGCGGGCCGATATCGGCGGCCTGCTCCCCGTACTGAGCTGAGCCCACGGGGTGGAGACGGATCCGCGCAGCCCTCCGATGCACCGGAGGCGGGACGCGGACACGGCCACAGGCCGGCCGTCGCTGATGCAGCCCGACCCGGCCGACCCCTCCCGCCAACCCCGCCCGCCTACCCCTCCCGCCAACCCCGCCCGCCTACCCCGCCCGCTCAGCCCTTCGGCTCGTACGGCAGCAGCGTCTTGTCGACCGCCTCCCAGGCGGCCCGCAGCCGCCCCAGCAGCTGCTTCTCGGCCCCGGACCTGTCCGCCTGCTCGCGCGGATCGTCGGTGACGTGGAAGAGCTGGTCGGTGCCGCCCTTGCCTCGGTAGTACTTCCAGTCGCCGCGCCGCAGCGCCCGCTCACCGCGCACCCGCCAGAAGAGATCGCGCTCGGCGAGCCGTTCACCGCGCAGCAGATAGCCCGCCAGGCTCGTCCCGTCCAACGGGTGGGCGCGGTCCGGCCGGGCGCCCGCGATCTCCAGCAGGGTCGCCGTCCAGTCCGGGGTGAAGACCGGCTCGTGGCTGACCTGGCCGGGATCGAGCCGGGACGGCCAGCGCAGCACGGTCGGCGCCCGGATACCGCCCTCCTGGAGCGAGGCCTTGTTGCCGGAGAGCGGCCAGTTGTACGACCAGCGTTCGCCGCCGTTGTCGCTCGCGAAGAACACGAGGGTGTCCTCCTCCTGACCGGAACGCTTCACAGCGGCCAGCACCTCACCGACCGAACGGTCCAGGTCCTCGACCATCTCCCGGTACTTCTCCAGCGACCCGCCGTCCCGGTGCTGGAGCGCCCCCGGCTCCCCGGCCTTGATCCTGCGGACGATTTCCGCGCTCTCCTCCTCGTCGCCGTCCGCGATCCACGGCCAGTGGGGAGTGGTGAAGTTCAGGTTCAGCAGCCACGGCGTGTCCGCACCCTTTCCGGGCGTCACCTGCCCGGCCCGCTCCCCGCCTGGGGAACGCCCCGCCCGCGTCACGTAGTCCACCGCCCGCTCGGTGATGATCCGCGTGTAATAGCGCAGGTCCTTGTACTCGGCGTCGCCCTCATAGAGGTCGTACTCCCCGGCGAGCCCCAGCTTCGAGTAGTACTCCAGCGCTCCGCCGAGATTCCCGAAGAAGGTGTCCCAGCCCGACTTGGTGGGGCTGTAGTCCGGCAGGTAGCCGCAGTGCCACTTGCCGATCAGCGCCGTGGCGTAGCCCGCGTCGCGCAGCAGGGAGGCGAGGGTGGGGTGACCGGGTTCGAGCCCGGCGCTCCGGTCGGCGATGGGTTCGGCGAGACCGCCCTTCGTACGGCCGGGGAAGCGGCCCGTGTAGAGGGAGAAGCGGGTGGGGGAGCAGGTCGCCGAGCCCGCGTACGCCTGGGTGAAGCGCACGCCCTGGCGTGCCAGCCGGTCCAGATGCGGGGTGCGGATGTCGGGTGCCCCGTAGGAGGAAAGGTCGGCCCAGCCGAGGTCGTCGCCCAGGATGAACAGGATGTTGGGGCGGCGGGAGCGCCGGCCGCGGGCGGCGCGGAACGGGCGCTCCTGGTAGTCGGGGGTTTCGGTGGTGGCGGCCGCGGCATCCGGGGCGCCGGCCACCGTCGCGGCGGCGCCGATTCCGGTCACGGCGGCCGCGGCACCCACACCGGCCAGGCCGCCGAAGGTGCGCCGGGATATCGCCGAGCTGTCGGCTACCGGGGAGTTTGCAGGCAAGGAAGGGTCGACGGAGGACATCGGTTCGGCTCTCCAAGGTGAGCGAGACAGGCGATCAAGGCAGGCGATCGGGGCGGTCCATCACGCTGACGAGCGGCACAGGTGATCGAGGCGAGCGATCAAGAAGGACGAGCGGCACAGCTGATCGAGGCAGATGAGCGAGACGGGCCATGAGGCCCTGCGGCGGCCACCGTGGACGGCGGTGGACGGCGGCAGGCAGCGAGGGGTAGCGCATCTCACACCGACGGGACGGCGTCGAAAGTGAGGAAAGCCGCAAAGGGCGCCCAGCGGGCATCGTTCCGCGGCGAAGGGAGGGGGCGGCGGCTGACGCGAAAGCGCAGATCAGGGACGTGGGTGCGCGCCGGAACCCGGCGTACCCGCGCTCGCTCCGCTACGCGAAGTGACCGCGCTTATCCGCAGCGACAGATGGCGCCGGCGACGTGACAGAGGTCGACGTGGCGGCGGCGCACCAGGGGGTGCGCGAGGCGGGGCACCCGGTGACACACCAGGTGTGCCAAGGGTTGCGGGGTCTGCATGGCCAGAAATCCTGTCCGTGCATGCATGGTCACGTCAAGCATGCTTCACGCTCCGTTCATGTACTCATCCAGGATCTGCGGCATCCCCGGTTCGGATGAATAGTCGACCTGCCCTAGACTCGGTGACGTGCCACGTGGTGACGGACGACTCAGCCACGACCTGCTCCCCGGTGAGAAGGGCCCCCAGGACGCTTGCGGCGTTTTCGGTGTCTGGGCTCCGGGTGAAGAGGTCGCCAAACTCGCCTATTTCGGGCTGTACGCGCTGCAGCACCGTGGACAGGAGTCCGCGGGCATCGCAGTGAGCAACGGCTCGCAGATCCTCGTCTTCAAGGACATGGGCCTGGTTTCCCAGGTCTTCGACGAGACTTCGCTCGGCTCCCTCCAGGGTCATATCGCTGTGGGCCATGCCCGCTACTCCACCACCGGAGCCTCGGTGTGGGAGAACGCCCAGCCGACGTTCCGTGCGACCGCGCACGGCTCGATCGCGCTCGGCCACAACGGCAACCTGGTCAACACCGCCGAGCTGGCGGATCTGGTCGCGGCGCTGCCCCGTGAGGGCGGCCGCGCGACCCAGGTCGCGGCCACCAACGACACCGACCTCGTGACGGCCCTGCTGGCCGGACAGGTCGACGAGGACGGCAAGCCGCTGACCGTCGAGGAGGCCGCACCCCGCGTCCTGCCGAAGGTCATGGGCGCCTTCTCGCTCTGCTTCATGGACGAGCACACGCTCTACGCCGCCCGCGACCCGCAGGGCATCCGCCCGCTGGTCCTCGGCCGCCTGGAGCGTGGCTGGGTGGTGGCCTCCGAGACCGCCGCCCTCGACATCTGCGGCGCCAGCTTCATCCGGGAGATCGAGCCCGGCGAGATGGTCGCCATCGATGAGGACGGCCTGCGCAGCAGCCGCTTCGCCGAGGCCCGCCCCAAGGGCTGCGTCTTCGAGTACGTCTACCTCGCCCGCCCGGACACGGACATCGCCGGCCGCAATGTGTACCTCTCCCGCGTGGAGATGGGCCGCAAGCTGGCCGCCGAGGCGCCTGCCGAGGCGGACCTGGTCATAGCGACGCCGGAGTCCGGTACCCCGGCGGCCGTCGGGTACGCCGAGGCCAGCGGGATCCCTTACGGATCCGGCCTGGTCAAGAACTCCTACGTCGGCCGGACCTTCATCCAGCCGTCGCAGACGATCCGCCAGCTCGGTATCCGTCTGAAGCTCAACCCGCTCAAGGAAGTCATCCGCGGTAAGCGCCTGGTGGTCGTCGACGACTCGATCGTCCGCGGCAACACCCAGCGCGCCCTGGTGCGGATGCTCCGCGAGGCCGGCGCTCTGGAGGTCCACATCCGGATCTCGTCGCCGCCGATCAAGTGGCCGTGCTTCTTCGGCATCGACTTCGCCACCCGCGCGGAGCTGATCGCCAACGGTCTGAGCGTGGACGAGATCGGCAAGTCCCTGGGCGCCGACTCCCTCGCCTACATCTCCATCGACGGCATGATCGAAGCCACCACCATCGACAAGCCGAACCTGTGCCGCGCCTGCTTCGACGGCGTGTACCCGATGGAGCTGCCCGACCCGGAGCTGCTGGGCAAGCACCTCCTGGAGGCGGAGACCGCCGGTCAGGCCAAGCCGGACCTGGACGGCGTCGAGACGCTGACGGCCGGAGTCGGCGGCGCCGACGCGCTGCGCCGTCCGTAGCGCGCACCACACACGACACGAAAGTTCTGGGCCATGCCTACTGAGTCCTCCGAGCCTGCGCGATCCGCGGACACCGGTGCCAGCTACGCGGCTGCGGGAGTCGACATCGAAGCGGGCGACCGCGCCGTCGACCTCATGAAGGAGTGGGTCAAGAAGGCGACCCGCCCCGAGGTCGTCGGCGGGCTCGGCGGCTTCGCCGGTCTCTTCGACGCCTCCGCACTGAAGCGCTACGAGCGCCCGCTGCTGGCCTCGGCCACCGACGGCGTCGGCACGAAGGTCGACATCGCCCGCAAGATGGGCGTGTACGACAGCATCGGCCACGACCTCGTCGGCATGGTCGTCGACGACCTCGTCGTGTGCGGCGCCGAGCCGCTCTTCATGACCGACTACATCTGCGTCGGCAAGGTCTACCCCGAGCGGGTGGCCGCGATCGTGAAGGGCATCGCCGAGGGCTGTGTCCTGGCCGGCTGCGCGCTGGTCGGCGGGGAGACCGCCGAGCACCCCGGCCTGCTGGGCGCGGACGAGTTCGATGTCGCGGGCGCCGGCACCGGCGTGGTCGAGGCCGACCAGGTGCTGGGAGCGGACCGTATCCGTAGGGGCGACGCGGTCATCGCGATGGCGTCCTCCGGACTTCACTCGAACGGGTACTCGCTGGTCCGCCATGTGCTGTTCGACCGTGCGGGATACGCCCTGGACCGGGAGATCCCGGAGTTCGGCCGCTCCCTCGGCGAGGAGCTGCTGGAGCCCACCAAGATCTACTCGCTGGACTGCCTGGCGCTGACCCGTACGGCCCAGGTGCACGCGTTCTCGCACATCACCGGCGGCGGCCTCGCCAACAACCTTGCCCGGGTGATCCCGGACGGCCTGCACGCCACGGTCGACCGCACCACCTGGACGCCCGGCGCGGTCTTCGACCTGGTCGGCGCGGCCGGCTCGGTCGAGCGCCTGGAGCTGGAGAAGACCCTGAACATGGGCGTCGGCATGATGGCCGTCGTTCCGCAGGAGTCGGTGGATGTCGCCCTGGCGACGCTCGCCGACCGGGGCGTGGACGCCTGGGTCAGCGGCGAGATCGTCGAGCGTGGCGACCACGCGGAGGCAGTGACCCTGACCGGTGCCTACGCGAGCTGAGCTGAGAGGCCGCCGCTTCGGCGGCGGCCGCTTGGGCGCCCGCAGCCGCGGTCACCCGGGCAGCACAGAACCCGGTCCTGGCGTTGGCCTGGACCGGGTCCCGATGCTGTCTGTTGTCAGTGCCTGCTACGCACAGCGCGTCAGGCGCGACGACGCTGGTCGGACGAGTCGCCCTCGTCCTCATCGTCGTCGTTGTACCGATCCGCGTACTGTGCGTACGGGTCGTCGTCGTCCTCGTCATCCTCGAACGGTTCCCCGTTCGGAGGCTGCTGGTTCGACGGCGATGCACCCAGCTCGTCGGCCAGTCGTGAGAGATCCGTCCCACCGCTGCTGTACTTCAGCTGGCGGGCGACCTTTGTCTGCTTGGCCTTGGCCCGGCCGCGCCCCATGGGTCGACCCCCTCAATGACGGGGCTCGATGGCCCCAGAGTCTTGACACGCGTTCATGATTCAGAGCGGACTCTCGACAGAGAGACCGGTCCGTAGGGCTTTAACGGTACCTGCTTCCGCGGCCATACGGTACGTCGCCCGCATCACCCGCCGCTCGGCACGACCCGCGAGGCACCCTTTTCCCGCTGGTCAACTGCGATTTTAACCTGTCCTGTACGGCGACCCGCCGACGGGTGGTGAGGGATGTCTCCCTGATCACCCGTGGCGGGTCGCACAAGGCCGT
The DNA here is from genome assembly GCF_044767385.1 of Streptomyces sp. NPDC101393. Lineage (NCBI taxonomy): Bacteria > Bacillati > Actinomycetota > Actinomycetes > Kitasatosporales > Streptomycetaceae > Streptomyces > Streptomyces sp. NPDC101393. The sequence goes on from NZ_JBIWNU010000005.1 coordinate 693,031, forward strand.
GTTTCCGGCCATGAGAGCGCTCCGGGAGCGCCCCCTGCCCGTCAGGCGCGGCGGGCCTCCGCCATCCGCAGCTCGGCGAGTCGGTCGGCCGCGGCGGCGGGCGGGATGCCGTCGGCCTTCGCACGAGCGAATATCGCCAGCGCGGTGTCGAAGATCTGCGCCGCCTTGGCCTTGCAGCGGTCGAAGTCGAAGCCGTGCAGCTCGTCGGCGACCTGGATGACACCGCCCGCGTTCACGACGTAGTCCGGGGCGTAGAGGATGCCGCGGTCGGAGAGGTCCTTCTCGACGCCGGGGTGGGCGAGCTGGTTGTTGGCCGCGCCGCACACCACCTTCGCGGTCAGCACCTTCAGCGAGTCGTCGTTGAGCGCGCCGCCCAGCGCGCACGGCGCGTAGACGTCCAGGCCCTCGGTGCGGATCAGCGCCTCGGTGTCGGCCACCGCGGTCACCTGGGGGTGCTTGGCGCGGATACGGTCCACCGACTCGGCGCGGACGTCGGTGATCAGGACCTCGGCGCCGTCCCGGAGGAGATGCTCGACGAGGTGGTGGCCCACCTTGCCGACGCCCGCGATGCCGACCTTGCGGTCCCGCAGTGTCGGGTCGCCCCACTGGTGCTGGGCCGAGGCCCGCATGCCCTGGTAGACGCCGAAGGCGGTCAGGACGGAGGAGTCGCCGGCGCCGCCGTTCTCGGGCGAGCGGCCGGTGGTCCACTTGTTCGTGCGGGCGACGACGTCCATGTCGGCGACATAGGTGCCGACATCGCATGCGGTGACGTAGCGGCCCCCGAGGGAAGCCACGAACCGGCCGTAGGCGAGCAGGAGTTCATCCGTCTTGATCAGGTCGGGGTCACCGATGATCACGGCCTTGCCGCCACCGTGGTCGAGCCCGGCGAGCGCGTTCTTGTACGACATGCCGCGCGAGAGGTTGAGCGCGTCCAGCACGGCCTCCTCCTCGGAGGCGTACGCGTGGAAGCGGGTGCCGCCGAGGGCGGGGCCCAGGGCGGTGCTGTGGAGGGCGATCACGGCCTTGAGGCCGCTGGCGCGGTCCTGGCACAGAACGACCTGCTCGTGGCCACCCTGCTCGGAACGGAACAGGGTGTGCAGAACGCCGCCGTCGACACTGACGGAGGCAGGACGTACGTCAGTCACTGTGGTGACTCCCATAAGTCGCGGGGGACGCCCTCCTGCGGGTGGGGAGGGCCGGTCGGGAAGAGCGTAAGACCTCCGGGGTGTGCAGGGCGGTCGGGTGCCGGGGATCACTCTCCCGCACGGACCCGGCGTGGGACGATCTGCCGTACCGCAGGCCGGCGGGGGAACCCTCCTGCGGCAGACCCTCTGACGGACCTCTGACGGATCTCTGGCGGACTTCTGGTGGACTTCCTTGTGAAGGAGCGGGTGTGGCCTTGGCGTCATCGGTAATGGTCCCGTATGTGGCGTATCTGCGGGTCTACGAACCGCTGGCAGCGTTTTCCGAGCCGGAACGCTCCCATTGGGCGCGCTACGCCAAGCGCACGGACACCCCCACCGCCCAGGACGAACAGCGCCGGGCGCTGGCCGATCTCCTGCCGGTGCCGCCGGTGCCGGTGCCGGTGCACGAGAGCGCGGACGCCTTCGTCGCCGTCGTGGACGACGTGACGTGCGTCTGCCCGTGGCGCACCCGGCTGCGCGGCTGGCAGGCCCTGGAGGCCCTGGAGGAACTGCTGCCGGCGTCCGTGCTGGACGCGGCACTGCCCCCGGTGGTCCGCCGGCAGGCCGCCACCGACTACGAGGAGTGGCGGGAGCGCAACCCGGACGCGCGCCCCTGGATCCGGGCGGCGACCTGGCATGTCCCGGTCCGCTGGTTCGTGCTCTTCAGTGACTCCGAGCGGGAGTACACGAAGGGTGAGCAGGGGCCGCTGATGCGTTACCGGACGCCGATGGTGCAGGCCAGGCGCCGGGTCGCGCGTGGATTGCGCACGCTGCGGGACACCCTGGAAGAGGGGCCGCTGATCGACGGCCTGGTAGATGTGGGGCGCTGGCTCGAGGAATTCCACCCGCGTTCGCTCGTGGAGCTGGACTACGGAGGCCTGGTGCACGCGGTGCCCGCTGAGCAGCTCGACGAGGACCGTTCCGCAGCGGAAGTGGCGGAGGGTCTCGAGGCGCTGCGCGACGGGGACGGCGAGCGGGCCGGGGTCGCCTACGAGAAGTTGTCGGACCGGTGGCGCGCGGTGCGCGAACGCCAGTTCTCCAGCTGAGGGCGGCCTCCGGGCCCACGGGACGTAGGTCCTGATCCGGGCGATTGCCTCAAGCGTGACCTAAAGCACTGAGTTCGGGCCTTGCCCGCAAGCCATACCCTCGTGCCAAAATAGGACAAGGAGCCTGACAAGGGCTCCTTCCGTCCAAGTAAGGGCGGATAGATCGGTATTGCGTTCCTTGAGGGGTCTCGTGACATCTGATCATGGTGTGACTGATCGTCACGAGGGTGTGACTGTCCGCTATGGCATGGTCCATCGGCTTCCGTCGAGGTTGAACACCTGAGAGGGCAATTCCATCGGTTTGGCCGACGTGGTTGGACAGATGGTGTAGTTGTAGTGCCGAGGACAAGCCGTTCGTCCTATAACCGACTCGGCCCGCGCCCGCCCATTTCGGGCAACGTGGGTCAAGGTGCAGAATTTAGAGGAAAGAACCGTGATGGTTCGGTTCTCCCGAGGAGGCCGCTCATGACCGCTCGCACCCCTGACGCCGAGCCGCTGCTTACGCCTGCTGAGGTTGCCACGATGTTCCGCGTGGACCCGAAGACGGTGACCCGTTGGGCCAAGGCAGGCAAGCTCACGTCCATCCGCACGCTCGGAGGGCATCGGCGTTACCGCGAGGCTGAGGTCCGCGCACTGCTCGCGGGTATCCCGCAGCAGCGCAGCGAGGCCTGAATAACCGCATAACCAGGCTGTTTTCGGGTCCCCCAACCCGAAAATGCCTACTTTGGCACCACAAAGCTCGACCTGCTCCACCAAGCTCCACAGCTCCACACGACGCGGCGCCTGCCCCAACAGGCCCCACACCCGCTCCATCTGGGTACGTCATCGATCGCGCTGGACTCCGCCGGGTCCAGCGCGATCTTTTTTGTGTGCGCCCGCTTCCCCGCCTGCTGAGCGGCTCGGGCCGACCTGCTCCCGGAGCTGCCTCGCGGGGGCGTCCGGTGCCGTTCAGGGCCCTTCAAGGGGTCGGTCTGCGTGGACCCGGCGACTCCCTTCCGGAGCCCTGAGGGGGCAGTGCAATTGCACATATTAAATTGACCTGTTGTAGGGAGGGTGTAAGTTCCCCGTCCCGTGAAACTTGTTCGGTGACACCCGTCACATGGCGGGGTTCTTGAAGGCGGTGCCGCCGCTGCGGTAGTGAACTTTCCCCGCCATCGCCTCACAGCCTCCCACCGAAGGACCCGCGAGGCGGCCGCCGTTGGTCACAGAGTCGAGGGACTTTCGTCCTCGGCCGCCGGCGGTGGCGCGCAGGCCGTCCGGCGCGTGGCGGTGGCGGGCGCGGGCGCCGTGCGCCCCGAATGCCCTCTGGGCGACTCCAGAGCCAGCCGCAGCAGCCGATGGCAGATCGGGCAGTGCCGGGTCAGATGCCGGTAGCCCGTCGCGGCTGACAGGTGGGCCCGCAGCAGCGCCCTGGTCTCGTGCCTCGTCGTCGTCATGCACGTACCTCCCCGGCCCCCGCGCTTTCTCTGTGATTACCGGGGGTCCCCGCCGCCGTCAAGACCGCCGGTCGGCTGCCGGGCGCGGTGCGGGGCGCGACGAGAGGCGCTGCCGGGAACGCAGAACGGCCCGCATCCGGATCGGATGCGGGCCGTAAATGATGCGGTCCTGACGGGATTTGAACCCGCGGCCTCCACCTTGACAGGGTGGCGAGCACTCCAAACTGCTCCACAGGACCTTGCGTTTGCCTCCCCCTTGCGGCGGGCTGCGAATCAAGACTGTACAGCAGGTCAGGGGGTGCGGTCGAACTCGATACCGGCGGGCGCCCGCGGCTACGGCGCCGCGGCGTCCACCGCCTTCACGATGCGCTTGTCGGAGACCGGATAGGCGGTCCCCAGGGCGTGCGCGAAGTAGCTCACCCGCAGCTCCTCGATCATCCAGCGGATCTCCCGGGCCGCGGCCGGCACCGGCCGCCCCTGGGGGAACTGCTCCAGCAGCCAGGCGTATTCGTCCTGCATCTCCTTCACCTTCGCCATCCGGGTGCGGTCCCGCTCGGCGTTGGTGGGCAGCTGCTGGAGCCGGCGGTCGACGGCCACCAGATAGCGCATCAGGTCCGGCAGCCGCTTGGCGCCGTGCGCGGTCACGAAGCCCGGCCTGACGAGCGCGGCCAGCTGCTCCTTGACGTCCGCGAGGGACGGCAGCAGGGACGGGAACGTCGTCGCCTTCAGCCGGCGCTCGCACGCCTGCCAGGCGGCCAGCACCTCCTGGACCTGCTGGATGGTCTTCAGCGTCGCGTCCACCAGATCGGTGCGCACCGCGTCGAACAGCTTGCGGAAGGACTCCTCGTCCCACGCCGGGCCGCCCCGGGCCGCGATCAGCCGGTCGGCGGCGGCCGTCACACAGTCCTCGAAGAGCGCCGGGATGGAGCCGTGCGGATTGCGGGACAGCGCGAGCTTGTGCTGATTGCTGAGCTTGTCCTGGGCGAACTTGGCGGGGTTGGTGGGGATGTTGAGCAGGATGAGGCGGCGGGTGCCCGCCCACATCGCCTGCAGCTGCTCCGCCTCGGTGTCGAAGAGGCGTACGGCGACGCTGGTGCCCTCGTCCACCAGTGCCGGATACGCCTTCAGCGGCTGGCCGGCCCGCCGGGTCTCGAAGGTGCGCGGCAGCGCCCCGATCGTCCAGGACGTCAGGCCGGTGCGCTGCTCCAGTCCGGCCAGCGCGGGGCCGTCGCCCTTGCCGCCGTCCTTGGCGGGGCGCTCGGCGGCCTGCTCGAAGGCCTTGGAGATGGCCGCCCGGGTCTTCGGCTTGAGCTGCAGGCTGAGCGCTTCGAGGTCCTTGGCCTCGGCGAGCTTGCGGCGCCGCTCGTCGACCACCCGGAAGGTGATCTTGAGGTGGTCGGGGACCTTGGCGGTGTCGAAGTCCGCGGCGTCCACCGGCACGCCCACCATCCGCTGCAGCCCCGCGGCCAGAGCGGTCGTCAGGGGGCCCTGCAGCGGGACCGTGGAATCCAGGAATCGGGCCGCGAAGTTCGGCGCGGGGACGTAATTCCGGCGGATCGGCTTGGGCAGCGAACGGATCAGCTCCGTCACCAACTGCTCGCGCAGCCCCGGGATCTGCCAGTCGAAGCCCTCGGGGGAGACCTGGTTGAGGACCTGGAGGGGGACATGGACGGTCACGCCGTCCGCGTCGGTGCCGGGCTCGAACTGGTAGGTGACCTTGAACTTCAGCTTTCCCTGCCGCCAGGAATCCGGATAGTCGTCCTTGGTGACGGCCTCGGCGGATTCATTGATGAGCATCGAATGCTCGAAATTCAGCAGCTCCGGGTCCGGGCCGCCGTCCTGGCCGCGTTTCTTCCACCAGGCGTCGAAGTGCGCCCCCGAGACGATGTCCGCCGGAATCCGCTGGTCGTAGAAGTCGAAAAGCGTCTCGTCGTCCACGAGGATGTCGCGGCGCCGGGCGCGGTGCTCCAACTCCTCGACCTCGCCGAGCAGTTTGCGGTTGTCGTGGAAGAACTGGTGATGGGTGCGCCAGTCGCCCTCCACCAGGGCGTTGCGGATGAACAGATCCCGTGAGGTCTCCGGATCGATCCGGCCGTAGGTGATCTTGCGCTGCGCGACGATCGGGACGCCGTAGAGCGTGACCCGCTCGTACGCCATCACCGCGGCCATCTTCTGTTCCCAGTGCGGCTCGCTGTACGTCCGCTTCACCAGATGCTGCGCCAGGGGTTCGACCCACTCCGGCTCGATCCTGGCGTTCACCCGCGCCCACAGCCGGGAGGTCTCGACGAGCTCGGCGGACATGATCCAGCGCGGCGGCTTCTTGAAGAGGGCGGAGCCGGGGAAGACCGCGAATTTGGCGCTCCGGGCGCCGAGGTATTCGTTCTTGGCTTCCGCGTCCTTCAGCCCGATATGCGAAAGCAAACCGGAGAGCAGAGAGGTATGGATATGCTCCGGCGCCGCATCGTCCTCACTGAGGTGAATGCCCATGGTCTTGGCGACCGAACGCAGCTGGGAGTAGATGTCCTGCCATTCGCGTATCCGCAGATAGTTCAGGAACTCCGAGCGGCACATCCGGCGGAAAGCGGACGACGAGAGTTCCTTCTGCTGCTCCCGCACATAGCGCCACATGTTCAGGAACGCCAGGAAGTCGCTGGTCTCGTCCTTGAAACGGGCGTGCTGCTGATCGGCCTGCTGCTGCTTGTCGGACGGCCGCTCGCGCGGGTCCTGGATGGACAGCGCCGCCGCGATGACCATGACCTCGCGGACACAGCCGTTGCGGTCCGCCTCCAGCACCATCCGGGCCAGCCGGGGGTCGACCGGCAGCTGGGAGAGCTTGCGGCCCAGCGGGGTGAGCTGCTGGCCGGCCTTCCGGTCCTTGCCGCCCTTCGGCTTGCCGTCGAGCGCCCCGAGCTCGTGCAGCAGATCGATGCCGTCCTTGATGTTGCGGCGGTCCGGCGGATCGATGAAGGGGAACTTCTCGATGTCGCCGAGCCCGGCCGCGGTCATCTGGAGGATGACGGAGGCGAGGTTGGTGCGCAGGATCTCGGCGTCGGTGAACTCCGGACGGCTGAGGAAGTCGTCCTCGGAGTACAGCCGGATGCAGATGCCGTCGCTCGTACGGCCGCAGCGGCCCTTGCGCTGATTGGCGCTGGCCTGCGACACCGGTTCGATCGGCAGCCGCTGCACCTTGGTGCGGAAGCTGTAGCGGGAGATCCGGGCCATGCCGGGGTCGATGACGTACCGGATGCCGGGGACCGTCAGCGAGGTCTCGGCGACGTTCGTGGCGAGCACGATCCGGCGGCCGGTGTGCCGCTGGAAGACGCGGTGCTGCTCGGCGTGCGACAGCCGTGCGTAGAGCGGCAGTACCTCGGTGGACGGGAGGTTCTTCTTGATCAGCGCGTCCGCGGTGTCCCGGATCTCGCGCTCGCCGGAGAGGAAGACCAGGATGTCGCCCGGACCCTCGGCCTGGAGCTCGTCCACCGCGTCACAGATCGCGCTGATCTGGTCGCGGTCGCCCTCCTGGCCGCCCTCCTCCAGGAGCGGGCGGTAGCGGACCTCGACGGGATACGTCCGCCCGGAGACCTCGACGATCGGCGCGGACTTCTTCTCGGCCTCGACCGTCGCGAAGGCGCCGAAGTGCTTTGCGAAGCGCTCCGGGTCGATCGTCGCGGAGGTGATCACGACCTTCAGGTCGGGCCGCTTGGGCAGCAGCTGCGCCAGATAGCCGAGGATGAAGTCGATGTTGAGGCTGCGTTCGTGGGCCTCGTCGATGATGATCGTGTCGTACTGGCGCAGCTCGCGGTCCGTCTGGATCTCGGCGAGCAGGATGCCGTCCGTCATCAGCTTGACGAGGGTGTCGCCGCCGACCTGGTCGGTGAAGCGGACCTTCCAGCCGACCGCCTCGCCCAGCGGGGTCTTCAGCTCCTCCGCCACCCGTTCGGCGACCGTACGGGCCGCGATCCGGCGCGGCTGGGTGTGCCCGATGAGGCCGCGGACGCCCCGGCCGAGCTCCAGGCAGATCTTGGGAATCTGGGTGGTCTTGCCGGAGCCGGTCTCGCCCGCGACGATCACGACCTGGTGGTCGCGGATCGCGGCGAGGATCTCGTCCTTCTTCTGGCTGACCGGGAGTTCTTGCGGGTAGCTGATCTCGGGCATGGCGGCGCGCCGCTGGGCGACGCGCAGCTCCGCCGCATCGATGTCGCCGGTGATCTCGGCGAGCACGGCCGCTCGGGCTTCGGGCTTACGGATCCGGCGCGCGCCGTCGAGTCGGCGCCCCAGCCGCTGCTGGTCGCGCAGCATCAGCTCGGGCAGTCGCTCCAGCAGGGCGGGCAGGGCGGGCAGGGCGGGGGCAGGCTGACTGGACATACGTCTCCCAGGATCTCACCTCGACGATTCGGCTGGCGAACGATTTGCTTCCGGCGGTCGGGTACGGGCGCCCGGGAGGGGTGACCTGCCCGGGTATGTCCGGCATGGGTGCCTTAGCGTGGCCCTATGTCTGATCAACCCGGCGAACAGGGGCACGAACCGGAACACCGGCCGGAGCACGAACAAGGAAGCGCCGCGGAACAGGAGCGCGCACCGGAACTCCACGGGGCCCACGGACGGCCGCTGACCGGCGCGGAGAAATGGGCGGCCTTCAAGGCTTCGCCGTTCCTCCCCGCGCTCGTGCTGGTCTTCATCCTCGCCGCGGCCGCCGGCCTGTTCGCCGGCTCGTACACCTACACCATGGCCAACCCGACCCCGCGCCATGTCCCGACCGCCGTGATCGGCTCCCCGGACGCCCCGCAGGAGAAGGCGTTCGCCGCGGGGATGGAGAAAGCGCTGAACGCCTCGCTCCAGCTGACCGAGTACGCCACCTACGCCGAGGCCCGGAAGGCCGTCGACGAGCAGGAGGAGTTCGCCATCCTGCGGGCCCGCGGCAAGGGGGTGGAACTGGACGTGTCGGGCGCCTCGGGCGCCACCGTGGCGCAGTTGCTGGCCGAATCGGGCGAGAAGGTCGGCCAGGCGGTCGGCGTGGACGTCCGGATCCGGGACATCAAGCCGCTTCACCCGGGCGACCCCCGCGGGCTCGCCCTCTTCTACATCTCGCTGGCCGCCGTCATCATCGGCTTCGTCGGCGCGATCCAGCTGAGCGTGCACGCCCGCGCCCTCAACCCGGCGGAGCGGATCGCCTTCACCGCCGTCTACGCCCTGCTCGGCGGCTTCGCCATCGCCGCCGTCGTGGACTGGTGGCTGGGGGCGCTGGACCTGCCGTTCGTGGAGTCCTGGCTGATCCTGGCGCTGACGATGTTCACCTCCGGCATGGTCTTCACGATGTTCAACACCCTGATGGGCCGCTGGGCGATGATCCCCACCTGGGGGCTGATGGTCCTGCTGGGCAACCCGTCCTCGGGCGGCGCGGTTTCCTGGCCGCTGCTGCCGTCCGCGCTCGGTCACATCGGTCGCTGGCTGCCCCCGGGCGCCTCGGTCAACGCCCAGCACACCGCCGTCTACTTCGGCGGTCACCAGCACGCCTTTCCGTTTCTGGTGCTGGCGGCCTGGGCGTTGCTGTCCTGCGCGGTCTTCTGGGGCTGGCGGCACCGCCATCCGGGTGGCCGCGAGGTGGCCCCGGCCCACGCGGCGGCGACCTGACCTCCGGCCGCCGAGGGCCCGCAGCACGAAGAAGGCCCCGATCCACTGGATCGGGGCCTTCTCCCAAAGGGTGTGGCTGGGGCCGGGGTCGAACCGGCGACCTATCGCTTTTCAGGCGATCGCTCGTACCAACTGAGCTACCCAGCCGCAGCGGTCCTGACGGGATTTGAACCCGCGGCCTCCACCTTGACAGGGTGGCGAGCACTCCAAACTGCTCCACAGGACCTTGCATTGTGCGAAACGGCGTGAACAGTCTCGCACACGGTAATGCGTGCCCCCAACGGGATTCGAACCCGTGCTACCGCCTTGAAAGGGCGGCGTCCTGGGCCACTAGACGATGAGGGCTGGTGGCCACCTTGGCGTCGTTACCGGCGCCGTCGGGGACGTGAGAAGCATATGGGATGGGAGGACCGTTCGCCAAAACGGTTTACCGGGGGCTGCCGGAAGGGACCCTGGCCGGGCGCGAAGGGCGGCCCGACGAGGGGCCGGAGGGCGAGTCCGGCGACGGGCCCAACGACGGTCCGGTCGGGTGAGGGGAGCCGGACGGGGAGGGCTTCGCGCCCGGCTGGTTCTCCCGCGGGAGGTGGCGGCTGACCTCGGCGCGGGACAGGCCGAGCCCGCCGAGCGTGATCTCGTCCCAGGCCTGGAGCCGTTTGGTCCTGCGGTCCAGATAGAGCACCGACGCCTGCACCTGCTCGGGCTTCTTGTTCTGCACCGCACGCAATCCGCCGCCGCCCGTGGAGCCCTCGACCATCAGCCGGGTGCCGCGGGGGAGCGTGGCGTTCTCGCGGTGGTGGATGTGCCCGGCGAGCGCCAGCGGGGCCAGGCCGTCGGCCTCGGTCGCCGCGGTGGGGTTGTGGGCGAGCGCGATGTCCACCGGGGTGCCGGCCAGGCGCTGGGTGCGCAGCGAGTCGGCGAGCCGCCCGCCCGCCGTGCGCTCCTCGGCGTCCCCGGACGGCACCACCGAACGGTCCGGGGTGAACTGCGGGTCGCCGACGCCCGCGATCCGCAGTCCGGCGACGTGGGCGGCCTTGCCGTTGTCGAGGACGGTGACGTTCTTGCGCCCGGTCAGATAGGTCTGGGTGCTGTGCGAGTCGTGATTGCCGCGGACCCAGACGTACGGGGCGCCGAGGGTGGAGACGGGGTCCAGGAAGTGGTTCTCGGCGTCCGAGCCGTGGTCCATGGTGTCGCCGGTATCGATGATCACGTTGATCCGGTACTGCTTCACGAGCGAGGCGATGATCCGCCAGCTGCCGGGGTTGAGGTGGATGTCGGAGACGTGCAGCGCGCGGATGGTGGTGGGGTCCGGCTGGTAGGTGGGCAGGCTGGAGGTGGCGTCGTAGAGTTTGGTGACGTTCGTCACCAGGCGGGCCAACTCCTGCTGGTAGACGTTGAATTCGCTGACGATGTTGCGGGCGTTGCCGACCACGGACGGGGCCGAGGAGAGCAGTCCGGAGAACTTCGGCTCCAGGACGGACTGCGGGTTCCAGGTGGCGTACGCCGCGCCCCCGGAGGCGGCGAGCAGGGCGAGCGCCAGGCCGCCGGCGGCCAGCGCGCGGCGCGGCCGGCGGTAGACCGCCAGGCCCAGCGCGGTGGCGCCGGAGATCACCGCGACGCAGGAGTGCAGGGCGAGGTCGGCGCTGCCGCGGGTGACGTCGTGGGTGACCTGGGCCTGGAGTCCCGCGAAGCGTTCGGGGTGGTCGACCAGCGCCTGGGAGCGGACCGGATCCAGCCGGTCGACGTCGACATCGAGCCGTACGGGCGCGTCATGGCTGCTGAGTTCCAGGGCGCCGAGCGGCGGGACATTGATCCGGGTGCCGCCCGCCAGGGAGGGGCGCAGCGCCATGCTGGTGTCCATCGGGCCGACGGGGGCGTGGATGCTCCCTATGACGAGCAGTCCCAGCCAGGCGCCGAGGACGGTGACGGCGAGCAGGCCGAGCGCGCGCGCATACGGGTGCGCCGGCTGGGCGAGCGCGACGGTGGGGGCCGTATGGCGGGAGCGGTAGTGGCGGCGGACGGCGCCGGGCCAGGCGGCTGCGCCGGAGAACGCGGCGCCGAGCCGTCGGAGCAGGGGGTTTCCAGGGGTGTCGGTGGTCCTTCTCCGGGAGCGCGCGACGCGGGCCATTGGTCCGATATGCCCCGCGGTGGCGCCCGTTAAGCGGGGAGCGGCCGGCTCCGGTCGGCCGGGAGGGCGGGCCGCGCCGGGATTGCGTACGCGATCTCCGCATCCGGGGCCCGGTAGCGGAGAATGGGGGTGTGCTGGAAATGACGCGCGAGGAGTTCGAGGAACTGGTCGCCCAGGCGCTGGACCGGATCCCGCCGGAGCTGACCCGGTTGATGGACAACGTGGCGGTGTTCGTCGAGGACGAACCCGAGGCCGCGGACCCCGACCTGCTCGGGCTGTACGAAGGGACACCGCTGACCGACCGCGGGGAGTGGTACGCGGGCGTGCTGCCCGACCGGATCACGATCTACCGCGGGCCGACGCTGCGGATGTGCGCCACCCGCGAGGACGTCGTCGCCGAGACCGAGGTGACGGTCGTTCATGAGATCGCGCACCACTTCGGGATCGACGACGAGCGGCTGCACGCGCTCGGTTACGGCTGACCGGCGCGGGCGGATCGGCGGAGGGCCGGCCGGCGGCAGGGCCGCGGCGCGCCCGCGCGGGGTGTGGTCGATCGGGTGCCCGGTGCGCGTGTCCTCAAGCGGGGGGCGGGAGTTGGGCAGGGCGTTCGTCGCCGCCGCCCCAGCGCTCCGGATCCGGAGGTCCCGCCCGTGCGCCCGATCCCATTCCGTCCTTCACCCCCGTCCCGGCCCGAGTCCCCCGCGCCGTCCTCACCGTCCTCGCCGTCCTCGCTGTCCTCGTCATCCGTTCCTGTTCCGCTGCCGCCTTCGGCGCGGCCCGCCGGCTCCGGTGGTGCCGGCGGCCCCCTGGCGGCCTCCGCGGCCGTCGAACCCCTGGCCGCTTCCGCGTCCCCGAGGACCGCGTCCGGTGGTCGTGCGATGACGCGGGTCGCGGCCGCCGCGGTGGCCGTTTCGGCACTGGCCGCTTCGCTGGCCGGCTGCATGAGCGTGAGCGACCCGGAGCAGCCGAAGCCGTCCGGCAGCGCGGCCCGGCACGGTGACGGGAAGACCGGATCCGGGCCCGACGGGGTGACATCGGACGGTCAGGGCGCCGGACCGCGGCGGATGGGGCGGCCTGCCGACGGGCGCCCGGCGCACGGCGGCGCGCGGGAGGGCAAGTCCGCGGACGGCGCGACCCCTGCGGCGTCGGGGCCGGCGACGCCCTCGCAGCCGGTGAAGCCGTCCGGACCGGTGCCGGGCGCCGGGGCGGGGCACGGCGGCACGGGAGGCCACGGCGGGCACCCGGGACCTGCGGTGCCGACCCCGCCGCCGGGCCGGCCGTCGACCCCGCCGCCTTCCCCGACCCCCACGCAGCCGCCCGCGTCTCCGACGCCGCCGAGCAGCCCGCCGCCGACGTCACACGCGTCCGGCCCGGCTCCGTCGGCGCCGGTGTCGCCCCTGACGTCGAACGGGCCGAGGTCGCCGCTGTCCTACGGGTCCCCGATGATGGTGCCCTCCGACTCCGTGGAGTCCTGAGCCGCGTGTCCTGAGCCGCACGTCCTGAACTGCGCACGGCGCTTCCCGGCCCCCTCCCGACCCGGCTTCCCGCTCCCGCCTCGCGATGGCATTTCCGCAGGTGAGGCCGGTGCACGGGCATCGGGCGGGGCGACGGGAGGCGGACCGGCAACGGGGCCGGGGAGGGCGGCGGGATCCCCATTTGCCTTCCGGGGTGCGGAGTGCGTATGGTGGTAGATCGTTTGATCCCATTTGCCCGGCGCCAGAAAAGAAGCGCGCCGCGTGGCGCGTTCTCTCCCTTGCCGTGGCTGACCGCATAGAGGCGGTCTTTGTGAAACACACGGAGTTTGGGCGCGTGCCGAGACTCCGGAAGGTTTCGCATTTCGCATGTCAATTTCCACTGAGCAGTCCGTCATGCCCGCAGCCGAAGAGCAGGCGGCTACCCAGGTCGGCGAGCCGGTCGAGACGACCGACACCGCCGTGGCGGTCGAGTCGACCGAGACGACCGACATCGCGCCGGTGACCGAGGCGGCAGAGGCCACCGAGCCCGCCGAGCCCACCGTCACCTTCGCCTCCCTCGGACTGCCCGAGGGCATCGTCCGCAAGCTGGCCCAGAACGGCGTCACCACCCCCTTCCCGATCCAGGCCGCGACCATCCCGGACGCCCTGGCCGGCAAGGACATCCTCGGCCGCGGCCGTACCGGCTCCGGCAAGACCCTCTCCTTCGGTCTGCCGACCCTGGCCACGCTGGCCGGCGGCAACACCGAGAAGAAGAAGCCCCGCGCGATCATCCTCACCCCGACCCGTGAGCTCGCGATGCAGGTCGCGGACGCGCTGCAGCCGTACGGCGACGTGCTCGGCCTGAAGATGAAGGTCGTCTGCGGCGGTACGTCCATGGGCAACCAGATCTACGCCCTGGAGCGCGGTGTCGACGTCCTCGTCGCCACCCCGGGCCGACTGCGCGACATCATCAACCGTGGCGCCTGCTCCCTGGAGAACGTCCAGGTCGCGGTCCTCGACGAGGCCGACCAGATGTCCGACCTGGGCTTCCTGCCCGAGGTCACCGAGCTGCTCGACCAGATCCCCGGCGGCGGCCAGCGCATGCTCTTCTCCGCCACCATGGAGAACGAGATCGGCACCCTGGTCAAGCGCTACCTGACCAACCCGGTCACCCACGAGGTCGACTCCGCCCAGGGCAACGTCACGACCATGACGCACCACGTCCTCGTCGTGAAGCCGAAGGACAAGGCGCCGGTCACGGCCGCGATCGCCGCCCGCAAGGGCCGCACGATCATCTTCGTCCGCACGCAGCTGGGCGCCGACCGTATCGCCGAGCAGCTCGTCGAGTCCGGCGTGAAGGCGGACGCGCTGCACGGCGGCATGACGCAGGGCGCCCGTACCCGCGTCCTCGCCGACTTCAAGGACGGCTACGTCAACGCGCTCGTCGCGACCGACGTCGCCGCCCGCGGTATTCACGTCGACGGCATCGACCTGGTCCTGAACGTCGACCCGGCCGGTGACCACAAGGACTACCTGCACCGCTCGGGCCGTACCGCCCGCGCCGGCCAGTCCGGCACGGTCGTCTCGCTGTCGCTGCCGCACCAGCGCCGGCAGATCTTCCGCCTGATGGAGGACGCGGGCGTGGACGCCTCGCGCCACATCGTCGGCGGCGCCGGTGTCTTCGACGACGACGTCGCGCGGATCACCGGTGCGCGGTCGCTCACCGAGGTGCAGGCCGATTCGGCCAACAATTCGGCCAAGCAGGCCGAGCGCGAGGTGCAGGACCTGACCCGCGAGCTGGAGCGCCTGCAGCGCCGTGCCACCGAACTGCGCGAGGAAGCGGACCGGCTGACCGCCCGTGCCGCCCGCGAGCGCGGCGAGGACCCGGCCGAGGCGATCGCCGCCGCTGCCACCGAGACCGTCGAGGCCGCCGCCGAGGCGACCGAGGCCGCGGTGCCGGCTCAGGCCCAGGCCGCTCCGGACGAGCGCCGCCCCTCCTCCTCGTACGAGCGCCGTGACGACCGGGGCAACTTCGACCGCCGGGACCGTCGCGACGACCGTCGTGACGACAACCGGTCGGGTGGCGGTTTCAACCGTGACCGTCGGGATGACCGTTCCGGTGGTGGCCGTTCCTTCGACCGTCGTGACGACAACCGCTCGGGCGGTGGCTTCAACCGTGACCGTCGGGATGACCGTTCCGGTGGTGGCCGTTCCTTCGACCGTCGTGACGACAACCGCTCGGGTGGCGGTTTCAACCGTGACCGTCGGGATGACCGTTCCGGTGGTGGCCGTTCCTTCGACCGTCGTGACGACAACCGCTCGGGCGGTGGCTTCA
>NZ_JBIWNU010000005.1:708338-739477 GCF_044767385.1 Streptomyces sp. NPDC101393
TCAACCGTGACCGTCGGGATGACCGTTCCGGTGGTGGCCGTTCCTTCGACCGTCGTGACGACAACCGCTCCGGTGGCGGCTTCAACCGTGACCGTGGCGACCGTCCGGCCCGCCCGTTCAACCGCGATGACCGCTCCGGCGGCCGTCCGGCCACCGGCGGCTACCGCTCCGGCGGCGGCGACCGCCCGTTCAACCGTGACGACCGCTCCGGTGGCCGTCCGTCCTCCGGCGGCTTCCGCTCCGGTGGCGGCAGCGACCGTCCGCACGGCCGTCGCGACGACCACCGTGGCTCCGGCTCCGGCACGGCGACCGGTTCCTTCGGCCGCCGCGACGACAAGCCGCGCTGGAAGCGCAACGGCTGATCGACTGAGCAGCTGATCGGCAGCCACGCCGCCGCGTAGCTCCGTCTGCACGTAGCCACAGGGCCCGTACGACACACAAGTGCCGTACGGGCCCTGTGGTTTGGGCGCCGCGGCAGGCTCTGCCCGGTCTCCTCGGCGGACCGCGCGGCACCCTCGTGGGCAGTGTCGGGACCGTAGATGCCCTATGCCTTCGAGCTGCGGCGCATGCTCGGGCTATGCTGCTCGGTGCGGGCCATTAGCTCAATTGGCAGAGCAGTGGACTTTTAATCCATTGGTTCAGGGTTCGAGCCCCTGATGGCCCACCAGCATCGGTCGAGGAGAGTCCCTCTGACCTGCACGACAGCGCCCCTTCGGCTCAGGCCGGCCGGGGCGCTGTCTGCTTTCCGGCTCGTGCATGAGAGACGCCCTGAGCGACGTCGTGAGCGATGCGTGAGCGGGAGCCGCGCGAGCCCCGGAGTTCTGCCAACGGGCGCTGTCCGGCAGCCCCTGGAGGCGCTGCGCCGCTTTCCCGCGGTGGAGGTCACCAACGCCGGGTCCTCACCACGGACCCGTCCTCCGCGCCCGGCCCTGCTACCGGGGGAGTTGGGCGTGGATGGTCTTGCCGGCCCTGGGACCGGTTGTGGGGCCCGGGGCGATGGTCAGGCGGCTGGTGAGGCGGCGGACCATGTGCCAGCCGAAGCCGCCGCTGCCGTCGTTGAGGTCGGGCGTGCGTTCGCGCGGGGCCACCGGGCTGCTGTCGCTGACGGCGGCGGTCAGCGTGTCCGGACCGGCCGAGAGCTGGAGGGCGTAGCGGCCGCCGCCGTGCCGCAGGGCGTTGGTGGCGAGTTCGGAGACCACGAGGAGGAGGGTGTCGGCGCGGTCGGGGTCCGGTGCCGGGGTGAGGCTGTCCGTGAACGCGCGGGTCGCCTCGCGGGCCCGGGAAACGCTGTCCGCTGTCTCGCCCCGCACCACGGTCGGTACGGGACGGGGAGTGCCGATGCTCTTCGTGCTGTTCATGCGCCTTCACCACACCTGTGATCGGTTGCGCCGGTTTGCCATGGCAGGCAGTGTTCCCGGCCATTCGCATCCCACACCCCGACGCGACCCACGGTGGAGTTTTCATCAGGTGTGGACGAGAGGAGCTTGGATGTCTCCATGACAGAAAAGCTGTCATGGAGAGGGTGGAAAAATGGCCCTGGGGAGTGAGTTTCTCCCGCGTGGCCAAGAGATCGAAAGGCGCGGAAGGGGGCCAACTGCCGTGCGTGCAGGGCAAGTAGAGGGCGCGGCAGTGGACTGGCGGGGCCGGGAGGAATCCAGGGGTGGCATGCCACTGACCGCAAGGCTCGCCGGCCCCCGAGGGTCGCCCAGAAATCGCGGGATCCGTGGTGGCAAGCAGGTGGTGGACGGAGAGCTTGGCTGATCACGGCCTTGCGTTCCGCGTGCGGCCACGGCAGCCAACTCCCGCTGCCGGCTGCGTATCGCCGTACCGGTAGGAGATCTGAGGGATACCGGACGCTGAGAACTCGGCGGCTGCGGACAGTCAGCCGCCGACAGCGGGGGTCAGGCGCCGGCCGGGTTCCCCAGCAGGGCCGACGCCGTCTCCAGTGGTGTGAGACCCGCCGGTGGCGTGAGCGCGGCGGCCGGGCGGCACACGAATCCGAGACTGCTCAGGGCCCGGGTCACCTCGCCGGCGGTGAAGTCCCGGCGGTCCTGCCTGGTGATGATCTCCCCGACCTGCTTCACGGGGTAATGGCGGCGGCCGATGAGCACGGATTCCCCCGTGACGGGTTCCGGTTTGATGCCCTTCATCGCTTCCTGGACCTCGGTCTTCAGCAGGTCGAAGGGGAAGCGGGCGATAACGCAGCGCATGGGGCCTCTACAGGATCGAGGAGGGGCCGGAAAGGGATCTCCGACCCGGGCGGGAGGGATCAGCGGACGTAAACGTGGACGAGAGCGACCAGGAGGACGTGGACGAGAGCGGCCACGAGGACGAGGACGAGGGCGGCCACGAGGACGACCACGAGGGCGATAGGACGGTCGGCGTCGGCGCCGATGAGGCCGGCCAAGGCCAGGGCGAGGGCCGGCGCTGCGATCGTGTTGTCGCGCCGACCCGTGGGCCCTGCGGCGTTGGACGTGGTGCCTTTGGCTGCCACGCGGGATCCGGCGCTGACCGCCCTGACCGCCCTGACCGCCCTGACCGTCCGGGCAGGGCCTGGCTAGGCGGCCGCGCCCGCGGAGGTCTGCCGCGGATTCGTAGCCGTGGTCGGCGTCGTGGTCGGTGTCGTGCTGCGGGCCGCTCCGGCGGCACGACGGGCCTGGGCGGGGCGGCTGCGCCGACCGCGGGTGGAGGAGCCGCTGCGCTTGGGGCGATCGGCCACGGGTGCGGTGATGGTGACCGGGATGCCGGAGGGGGCCTGGGCGCCGGTGATCCGGCTGAGTTCGGCCTCGCCCGAGCGGACCTGGGTGGACTGCGGGGTGATGCCCGCGTCGGCCATCAGGCGGTCCATGGTGCGGCGCTGGTTGGGCAGGACGAGGGTGACGACACTGCCGGACTCGCCGGCGCGAGCGGTGCGTCCGCCGCGGTGCAGGTAGTCCTTGTGGTCGCTCGGCGGGTCGACGTTGACGACCAGATCGAGGTTGTCCACGTGGATACCGCGTGCCGCGACGTTGGTGGCCACCAGGACGGTGACATGACCGGTCTTGAACTGGGCCAGCGTGCGCGTGCGCTGGGGCTGTGACTTGCCGCCGTGCAGGGCCGCGGCGCGGACACCGCTGTTCAGCAGGTGCTTGGTGAGGTTGTCGACGGCGTGCTTGGTGTCCAGGAACATGATCGAGCGACCCTCGCGGGCGGCGATCTCGGTGGTGGCGGCGTGCTTGTCGGCACCGTGCACGTGCAGGAGGTGGTGCTCCATCGTGGTGACCGCGCCCGCCGAGGGGTCGACGGAGTGGACCACCGGGTCCGTGAGGTAGCGCCTGACCAGCAGGTCGACGTTACGGTCCAGGGTGGCCGAGAACAGCATCCGCTGCCCCTCCGGCCGGACCTGGTCGAGCAGGGCGGTGACCTGGGGCATGAAGCCCATGTCGGCCATCTGGTCGGCCTCGTCCAGCACGGTGACGGCGACCTGGCCGAGGCGGCAGTCGCCGCGCTCGATGAGGTCCTTGAGCCGCCCCGGCGTCGCGATGACGACTTCGACGCCGCCACGCAGCGCACTGGACTGGCGGCCGATCGACATCCCGCCGACGACGGTCGTCAGCCGCAGCCTCAGCGACCGTGCGTACGGGGTGAGCGCGTCGGTGACCTGCTGGGCCAGCTCACGGGTGGGGACCAGGACCAGGGCCAGCGGCTGGCGCGGCTCGGCACGCTGTCCGGCCGTACGGGCCAGCAGCGCCAGGCCGAAGGCGAGGGTCTTGCCGGAGCCGGTGCGGCCGCGTCCCAGGACGTCGCGGCCCGCGAGGGAGTTGGGCAGCGTCGCGGCCTGAATGGGGAACGGCGCGGTCACGCCTTCCGCGGTGAGGGCTGCCAGCAGCTCCGACGGCATGTCCAGCTCGGCGAATTTCTCGGCCGGGGGCAGGGCGGGGGTGTGGGTGACGGGCAGGGCGAACTCCCCCTGCAGCGCCGCGGGACGCCGTCCGCCGTTGCCGGAGCGGCCGCCACCGGAGCGGTTCGGTGTGCCGGAGCGGTAGCCGCCGCGGCCGGAGCCGGACGAGCCGGATGAGCGTGAGTAACGGTCATTCGTGCGAGCGGTGCGGTTCATGGGAGTGCCTTCCTCGATGCGGTACGCCGAGGAATTCCCGGCAGCAACGAGCCGCACGAAGAATCGCAAGAACGAACCGATGAAAAGAAATGGAACAAAGCGGGCCGGGAATATGTCAGCCGTGCACGCCGAAGAGAGGGCGATAACGCCACTGAGAAAGGCGATATCGCTGCCGGGTCATGGAGCCGCTGGATTTGCAGGCTCGCCGCGGCCATGGCGAATGGGCAGGAACAGGCTGCCCCGTGCCGCTGGTGCGGTCATCGCGCGCACCAGGGAATCGTGCAAAAGAACGAGCTGGGGCCCGCACCCCAAGGTGCGGGCCCCAGCTCGGTGTACGCGTCAGCGTCAGGCGGGAACGATGTTCTCGGCCTGCGGGCCCTTCTGGCCCTGGGTGACGTCGAAGGTCACCTTCTGGCCTTCCTGAAGCTCACGGAAGCCCTGGGCAGAGATGTTCGAGTAGTGGGCGAAGACGTCAGCGCCGCCACCGTCCTGCTCGATGAAGCCGAAGCCCTTTTCCGAGTTGAACCACTTCACGGTGCCAGTAGCCATGTCATATCTCCTTCGGGGCAGTGCCCGGAGCCCGCACCGTGCGGACTCCGCAATCGCTGCGTTGATCACCCGTCCGGAGATAAACACCGGAAATACGAAAGCGTTCCCGCCGCATATACCGGCGAGCCCGCTTGCAAGTCTTGGGAACCACAACTGCAACTGAGAGCGACGGTAGCACGGCACCGAAGGCTCCGCACGGCACACCATCCCCGGCATTTCGGGAGCACAAAAAACCCTTGCCGCCACGGTATTCATTTCTATCGTTGCGGCATTAGATATTTGGCATCGCCGCCCGCACCTGTACGGCCGGGGAATGTGCCGCGGCTCCGGCTCGCCGCTGCCGCTCCGCAGGGTCGGCGGCGAGCCGGAGCGGCGGCAGCCGTGGCGGCGTGGCCGGGTGGAGCAGGGCGTGGAGGCGCCAGGCCGGGCCGTGGCCCGCCATGCCGGGCCCAGGGGGGCGCGGCCCGTGCGGCGGGTGGCCGCCGGAGGGTGCGGGGCGGGCCGGCCCTGTTGCCGGAGGCCCCGCAAATCTATGGTGGACGCAGTAGACATTCGTCGTTCACGTGGCTACCGTTTCTCTCGTAGCCAACGAAGTCAGTGCGTCGCGGCAGAGCGGGAAGTGCCGCGAACACGACAGGCGCGGCAGTGGAGTGGCGGAGCCAGGATGTGCAGGGGCCCCGCGGCTGGCTGCCGGGCCGGGCGGCCCGAGGGCCGCCGAGCGTGACTGCACGACAGAGATCAACCGGAAGAGAAGGAAGAGGAGTACAAGCACCATCAGGATCGCCCGAGCGAGGACACGTCCGCTCGGGTACCGCAGGCCCTGGATTGGAAGGTGGTCCCCGGTCACGCAGCTGCGATCCGCGCATCCCCGCCCCCTCGGGCGCGCATGCGACAAGAGACGGTCGGCGCTCAGCGCCGGCAGATGGTGTTGACACCCCTCGGGGCCCTGGTGCCGCACGGCATCAGGGCCCCTCGACGCGTCCTATGAAGAGGTTCGATGACCGCAGAGACTCCCCCGCACACCACCGACAAGTTCGATGACGACGACTACCCCGCGTACACCATGGGCCGGGCGGCGGAGATGATCGGCACCACGCCCGCCTTCCTGCGGGCAGTCGGCGAAGCCCGGCTCATCGTTCCCTTGCGCTCCGAAGGCGGCCACCGCCGCTACTCCCGCTACCAGCTGCGCATCGCGGCCCGCGCCCGCGAGCTCGTCGACCAGGGCACGCCGATCGACGCCGCCTGTCGCATCGTCATCCTCGAAGACCAGCTCGAAGAGGCCCAGCGGCTCAACGAATCCTTGCGCCGACCCGCCGCCGGCCCGGGGCAGTCCACCGCCCCCTGACACTCGGCGTGGGTCGTGCCGCCGCACAGCGCCCCCCGGAACCACGAGCCCCCGCGGCCGGCCCGCTGCATCGCCTGCGCTCAGGCAGCGGAACGCCGATGCCGGGGCGGGCGGGCGACGGGGGCCCGCCTTTCTCATGACCCGACCGGACCCCGAGGATTCGCCGCCCGACCGCGCAGCGGAAAGCCTTGGGTGGTCGAGTGCGCGAGGGGCGGGAGTGGGAAGAGGCCGGTGCGGATGCTTCGAGGCGGGAGTAACCGCGCGGGCGACGGGGAGCGGCGTGCGCGCCGCGACCGGATGTCGCCGTTCGGTCGCCGCCTGGCCCGCTGGCTCCCCGCCATCCTGGTGGTCGGCGGCTTTTTCTTCGACGTCACGACGCCGAGCCGCTATACCGCCGCTCCGTTCTTCTCCGCGGCCCCTCTGGTCGCCGCGCCCCTCTACTCGCTGCGGGGTACCGCCTTCACGGCGCTCGCCGCGCTGGCCGGCGAGGTCCTGGTCGCGAGCTATCACAGCTCCCAGGACCAGCGGGAGTCGATCACCGAGGTCCTCACGGTCTTCGTCGTCGCCGTGCTGTCGCTCGGCATCAACCGGGTCGTGCGGAGGAGCGACGCCCGGCTGGCATCGGTGCGGGATGTCTCGGAGGCCGCCCAGCGAGCCGTGCTGCCGCTGCCGCCCGACCGGCTCGCGGGGCTGTGCATCGCCGCCCGTTACGTGGGCGCGCGGGTGGACGCGCAGATCGGCGGCGATCTCTACGCGGTGCAGGACACCCCGCACGGCGTACGGCTGATCGTCGGCGACGTACGGGGCAAGGGCCTGGAGGCGGTCGAGGCCGCGGTGATCGTCATCGGCGCCTTCCGCGAGGCGGCGGAGCAGGAGGCGACGCTGGAGGCGGTGGCGGGCCGGCTGGAGAGGGCCCTCCAACGGGAGGGCGGGCGGCGCGAAGGGCTCGACCGGTTCGAGGGGTTCACCACGGCCGTACTGGCCGAGATTCCCTCCAAGGAACACTCCGTGCTGCGCGTCCTCAACCGCGGCCACCCGGCGCCGCTGCTGCTCGCGCCGGACGGCGGCCTCCGTGAGCTGGCTCCTGTATCGCCCGCCCTGCCGCTGGGGCTGAGCGACGTGGCGGGGTGGCCGGACCGGGCGGACGAGACGTTCTTCCCCGCCGGATCCCTGCTGTTGCTGTTCACGGACGGGGTGACCGAGGCCCGCGATCTGGCGGGCCGGTTCTACGACCCGCAGGCCCGGCTGCGCGGACGGCACTTCGCGGGGCCCGACGACCTCCTGGACACCCTCTCCGCCGATGTGGCGCGGCATACGGGCGGGCTCCCGGTCGACGATATGGCGCTGCTGGCGGTCCAGCGGCCGTTGGGTGGCTGAGGGCAGGCCGGATCCGGGACGTCGTTCCAGGGCCTGGCATCTCGGCTCAGGTCCTAGTCGTCGAGCTGAGCGGTCCGGTCCTCGCTCCGGTCCGCCGCGCCTGCGCTCTTCTCCTCCTGGAGCCAGTACAGGGTCTGGCCGTATTGGCCGTATTGGCCGTATTGGCCGTATTCGCCGTGCGGGCTGTCTCCGCCTTCCTGGCCGAACCGGCCGTCCCGGCCGTACGCGTCGGCTCGGCCGGCTTCGCTGTACCGGCCCGTGAGCGCGACCGGGTGCTCGTCCAGGGCGAGGGTCAGCAGGTGGCTGTCCTCCGGCCGCAGGGACCGGTGCGCCGGCGCGGTGATCCACGGCAGCACGGTGTGGTGCTCGTGGGAGATCCAGTGCCCGGGGCTGGGCCGCGCGGCGAGCAGGGACCGTACGACGCGGGCGAACTCCTCGCGGCGGGCGGGCGGAAGGGAGCCCAGCGCGGTGGTGTGGAAGACGACGAGCGTCGCCTCGGGCGGCGCCTCGGCGGCGAGCGCGGGCAGCTCGTCGACCGGGTCGCCGCGCCGGATGCGGGGGCGGGGGAACGGCCGTACCGCTTCGACGGCCGCCGCGAGCCGGGCCGCGCGCTCGCCGTCGCCCGGCCAGACGAGGGCCTGCAGCCAGCGGAGATCGTCGGCGTCGGCGACCGGGTCGAGCGGGTCGGGGCCGATACCCGCGCGCCAGACGACCTCGGGGGCGGCGAAGGGTCTCCCCGCCTCCTCGACGGCCGCCTCGGCAGCCGTCCCGAGCGCCGTTGCCCCAGCCGTCCCGGCAGGCGCCCGGACCGCTCCTGCCGGCTCCCCGTTCGTACGGCAGGCGAACGTCACCGGGCTCTGCGGGGCACCGCTGATCACCCCGTCGTCGTACCCGGCCGAAGAGCGATCGTGGTGGCGGTAGCGGTAACGGTCGGGGTGCAGGCACAGCCCCGCCGAGGTGCCGATCTCCAGCAGCGCGAGCGGCTGCGGCAGCCGGGCGAGCAGCGGCAGCAGGGTGGCGCAGCGGGCCGGTTCGTCGGTACGGGCGGAGCGCCGCATGATCACCGCGCGGACCTCGTCCCAGTGCCGGATCGTCCACTCGCGCCAGCGTCCGTACGCGGCCTCGCCGTGCGGCCCCTGCTCGGCGTGCGGGCCGTCGAGATAGCGGACGGCGGCCAGGAGGAGGTCCGGCTGCTGCTTGTCACCAACGGGCAGCGCCCCGGACAGCAGGTCGCAGTACTCGGCGTCCTGGCTGATGCGTGCGGTCAGCTCCTCGTGGGCGGGAGAGCGCCCGCGCGCCTGCCACCAGGAGAACTCCGCGTACCGATCCGCCACTGCCTGCGCGTTGGTGACCACGTTGACGACGTTGACGACCATGATCCGACGTTACTGCTCTCACTCTCCGTAATTGATGGGCACCCCTCCGCATAACGACTCATGCACAATCGCCGCGGGGCCGTTTGGCGAGCCGCGGCCAACTCGCCCGGTTTGGCGTGCCAGTGGGCGCATAAGTCCACGCCAAAGCTTGTGCGCAATACCTGTTGTTTCGCGGGAACGCTTGGAATTCGGATGCCATCTCTATTACTGTCCGATAACGCAGCGCGGTCGTCCCAGCCGTCGCAAGTGGCGGCACCGCGCGGCCAACGCCGAATCCCGCATGCGCACTTCCCGCACCACAGGTCACTCTCCACGTCATTCGTCACGCCACCCGTCTGCGTCACGCCACTCGTGCACGTCAGACAGCTCATGGATGTCTGCACCTTCTGGGAACTGCGCCAAGGGAACCGGGGAACCACCACCTTGGGGTGAATCGGACGCCTCTCGCCGGAGGCGCCCGTAGGAGACCTTCCTGCTCCGAACCCGTCAGCTAACCCGGTAGGCGTGAAGGAAGGAAAGGAGTGCGCCCCCGTGGCGTCCAACAGGCCTGCCCCCGAGGCTCCGTCCGGCTACGACCTCGATGACCGAGGCCCCTTCAACGCCTCCTTCCACGGCGCCGCACCCGGCCTCGGCCTCCATGACGACGATGTCGCCACGGGCAATGGCAATGACGAGGGTGCTGACGGCGGGTCGCTGGGGGAGTGGAATCCCACCGAGGAGTCCCTCCGCCCCGTCCGCGGCAAGCACAAGGTGATCAAGCAGCGCGGCGGACTCGCCCGCAGCGGCACGGTCCTGGGCGTCGGCGTCATCGCGGCGGTCGGCGCCGGCGGAATGGCGACGGCCGAGGACCGCCCGCCGGCCCCGATCTCGATGCCGGACCTCGGCGGAATGGCCGACGACCTGGCCGACAAGATGCCGGACGCCGCGTCCCTCCCCGGAATCGGCACCCTCATATCCGACTCCGACTCGGAGGCCGACTCCGACGCCGGCCCGGATTCGGGTACGGACGCCGAGCCCGGCTCCGGCACCGCTGCCGCCGCAGGCCCCGACTCCGCCACCGCTGCGTCACCTGCCGCCGCCGGCCCGCTCTCCCGGGCCGGCCTCAGCCAGGACGAGGCCGCAGGGGGCAAGGACGCCGGCGAGGCGCTGCGCCACCGCATCCTGCAGCAGGCCGACGCGCAGCAGGGCGCCGCCGAACAAGAAGCGCGCGAGGCCGCGGAAGCGGCCGCCATCAAGCAGGCCGAGCAGGACGCGGCCGCGAATCATCAGCAGGCCGAGCAGGACGCGGCCCGCAAGAAGGCGGCCGAGGTGGAAGCCAAGCGCAAGGCCGAGGAAGCAGCCCGCGAGAAGGCGGAGGCCGAGCGCCTCGCCGAATTGGCGAAGAGCTTCCTCGCGCCCGTCTCCTCGTACACCCTCACCGCGAGTTTCGGCCAGGCCGGCGACCGCTGGTCGGCGGACCACACGGGGCAGGACTTCGCCGCACCCACCGGCACCCCCGTCAAGGCGGTGCACTCCGGCACCATCACACAGGCGGGCTGGGCCGGCTCGTACGGCTACCGCGTCGTCCTCACCCTGGACGACGGCACCGAACTCTGGTTCTGCCACCTGTCCTCCATGGTGAAGACCTCCGGCAAGGTCAACACCGGCGACGTCATCGCCCGCGTCGGCGCCACCGGCAACGTCACCGGCCCGCATCTCCACCTGGAGGTCCGCCCGGCGTCCGGCGACCCGATCGACCCGATGCCGTGGCTGCGCGACCACGGGGTCAACGTCTGACGGACTCGGAGGCGATGTCTGACGGTCCCGGGGACGATGTCTGACACCGACGGGTGTCAGCGTCTGACGGCCTCGGGGTCGATGCCTGGCACCGATGGGGCAGCGTCTGACGCCCGCGGGTCAACGTCTGACACCGACGGGTCAGCGCCTGACGCCCGGGGGCCGAGGTCTGACACTCACGGGTCAACGTCTGATGCCGACTGGCCCGGGACGACCGCTGTCATGTGCGGTGTTGGGGGCGGCGGGGGAATATCTCCCTCCGCCCCGACGCTGCAACCACGCATGACCGCCACACACTCCACCGGCCCGGCCACGCCTTCCGGAAGCTCCGGCATCCCCGGAAGCGCAAGCCCCTCCGGCACCGCCCGCAAGCCGCTCGGCTCGCTCTCCGTCTCGCCGCTGTCCCTCGGCGGCAACGTCTTCGGCTGGACGGCCGACGAGGCGGAGTCCTTCGCCGTACTCGACGCGTATGTGGCCGGCGGCGGCAACTTCATCGACACCGCCGACGTCTACTCCGCCTGGGTGCCGGGCAACAAGGGCGGCGAATCCGAGACCGTCATCGGCAACTGGCTGGCCGCGCGCGGCAATCGCGACGACATCGTCATCGCCACCAAGGTCGGCGCCCACCCGGACTTCAAGGGCCTCTCCGCCGCCACGATCAAGGCCGGCGTCGACGCGTCGCTCGCGCGCCTGCGCACCGACCACATCGACCTCTACTACACCCACTACGACGACGAGTCGGTCGAGGTCCCGGAGTTCCTCACCGCCCTCGACGACCTCGTCCGGGCCGGCAAGGTCCGCGAGATCGCGGCCTCCAACATCTCCGCCGCGCGCCTGAGCGAGTCCCTGGACTTCTCCCGCCGCGAGGGCCTGGCCCGCTATGTCGCCCTCCAGCCGCACTACAACCTGGTCTCCCGCGACACCTACGAAGGCGAACTCGCCGACGTGGCTGCCCGCAACGGTGTGGCCGCGGTCCCGTACTACGCCCTCGCCTCCGGCTTCCTGACCGGCAAGTACCGCCCGGGAACGGCCGTCGACAGCGCCCGCTCGTCGAAGGCCGGCGAGTACTTGGCCACCGACCGCGGCCCGCGGGTCCTCGCGGCCCTCGACGAGGTGGCGCAGGCCCACGCCGCCGAACTCGCCACCGTCGCCCTCGCCTGGCTCGCGGCCCGCCCCACGGTCATCGCCCCGATCGCCAGCGCCCGCACGGCCGCCCAGCTCCCGTCCCTCCTCGCCGTCGCGGACCTCACCCTCACCGAGGCCGAACTCACGCTGCTGAACGAGGCATCCGCGTAGCAACCTGCCGCCCACTCTGCACGTACGGGCACGCGACGCCGGCGGGCACGCCACGATGGTGGGCACGCCGGGGGGCGCGCCAGACCTGCGGGCACGCCACACCTGCGGACCCGCCACACGTGCGGGCACCAACCGGGGGTCGGGTCCACGCGGCCCGGCCCCCGACCCGCCCCTACGGCCGGCGGTCGACCGCCACCCAGGAGGCGAGCGCCACCCCACCGGCCACCGCGCACACCGAGGGCCACGCCCCGATCTTCTTCGCCAACGGATGCGACCCGGCGAACGCCGCCACGTAGGCCCCACTGAGCGCGGCCGCCGCAGCCCCACCGGCCTTCCGCTGCCACCCCCGCGCCGCCACGGCCCCGGCCGCCGCAAGCGCCACCCCACCCAACGGCCGCTTCTTCGTCCAACGGGCGACGCCGTAACCGGCCACCAGCCCGCCTGCCGCCACCACACCTGCCGGTACGCCGACCATCTCGGAAACCTCCACATCGCGGACAAAGACCGTCACCGAGCCTACGCGCGGGCCCCATCGGCGGATCGGCGCGGCCGTCCGGGGAGAGCGAGACGCGATCGGCGACGTGTGGGGTGGGGGAGGGCGCACTGAAGACATCCGCGGACGCGCTCTTCACGGGATGGGCCGCGAAGAACAAGGCCACCCTGCCGCACAGGCCCGATCAGGACCCTGCCGCGCGAGCCCGATCAGGACAGCGGGAGCCCGATGCCCGAAAGCCGCACCCCGGGTGTTCAGCGACGGCGCCGCTGTACGGCGGCGACCTCGTCCGTCACCCGCCCGGCGACCGTCGCCGGGTCCTCGTGTTCCCAGAAGCGCAGAACCGTCCAGCCTTCCTCCACGAGATGCTCGGTCGTCTCACGGTCACGGGCGATATTGCCGTCGAGCTTCTTGCGCCACCAGTCGGCGTTGGCCTTGGGACGGGTGGCGTGTTCGGGGCAGCCGTGCCAGAAGCAACCGTCGAGGAAGATCGCGATCTTGCGTCCGGGGAAGGCGATGTCGATGGTGCGGCGGGGGTAGCCGGGCACGCGGCGTTGCAGTCGATACCGGAGACCGGACGCGTACAGCAGACGTCGTACGGCCATCTCGGGTCCGGTGTCCCGACGGGCCTGGAGGCTCATGCGAGCGGAGACGCCGGGGGACGAGGGCGTGGCGGGCACAGGGCCATTGTGCCGGCGGGCCAGGAGCGCTCAGTGGTTCCGGTCGCCCGGAGGAGATGCCGGGGACGTCGGCTGTGGTGGGACCGCTGCCCCGAACCTGCTCGCCCACGCCCCCTCCAGCGCCGCCCGTCCCCACTCCCGGTGGTGCCACAGGGCCAGCAGCAGTTGCTGTTCCCGGGTGGTGAAGTCCGGTCCGGGGCCGGTCAGGTGGGCGCGGCGGCGGTGGAAGGAGAGGGCGGTGGCGAGGGCGGTGTATTCGGTGACGGCGCGGGCGGCGGTGGGACCGTGGCTCTGGTGGGCCAGGTCGCGGGCCAGGGCGCGGGTTCTGAGGGAGGAGAGGGCGGTGGGTTCGGTGGGGGTGAGCCAGCCGGCGGTGATGTACGGGGCGAGGTAGCCGCGCAGGGACTGGAGTTCCTGGTGGCGGGTCCAGATGGCCAGCCCGGTGACCGTGAGGAAGACGGGGACCATGAGGAGGCCGTAGACGGTGAGGAAGCCGTCGTCGCCGAGGGACGAGGCGGCGTTCCAGATGGCGTGCAGGAGTACGGCGGTGAGCAGGCCCAGGAGGACGAGGGCGATCCGGGCTGCGTGGCGGCGGGGGTAGCGGGTGGCGGCGGCGCCGCACGCGATGCCGGTGAGGATCGTGAAGAGGGGGTGGGCGAAGGGGGAAATGATGATGCGGAGGAAGAAGGTGCCGGCGGTGAGGGAGTCGAGGCCGAAGTGGCCCAGGGACCGGTCCTGCCCGAAGGCGTTGCCCAGATAGAGGATGTTCTCGGTGAAGGCGAAGCCGGTGGCGGCGATGCCGGCGATGACGATGCCGTCCGTGATGCCGTCGAAGTCCCGTCGGCGGAAGCGGTAGAGGAGCAGGACGGCGGCGGCCTTGACCGATTCCTCCACCACGGGGGCGACGACGGTCGCGCCCCAGGTCTCGGCGTCGGACGGCGACACGGAGGCGAGGTTGGCGGCCAGCCAGTCGGTGGCGAGGCCGTTGGCCAGTATCGCGACGAGGGTGGCGGCGCAGGCGCCCCAGGCGAAGGCGAACGCGAGGTTGCGCCAGGGCTCGGGTTCTATTCGGTCGAGCCAGCAGAAGGCCGCGATGAGCAGCGGGACGGGGAAGACGGCGAGGCCTAGGCCGACCAGGAAGCCCTCGGTGCCGGTTTCGCGGCGCACGATCCCGATGATGATGACGCCGGAGAGGGCGAGCAGGGAGATCACGGCGATCGCCCGGACCGTAGTGCTGTGCCAGGGCGCCGGGCGGTGCCGGCGGACGCAGCTACCGCCGCCCACGCCGCCGACCCGGGTGTGCAGCGCGGGATCGGGCGCGTACGCGGGGAGGGGCGGGGGTGACGGGGACGGGGAGGGGGACGGGCGGTCGGACGGATACACCCATCGACCCTAACGAGGCGCGCGGTCGGCGAGGAACGGGTCGATGAACGAGGCGAGGAACGAGGAGATGAACGAGGAGATCCCTCGGCGTGACGCGATCTCCTGGGCCCGCCCGCCCGTGCGCGCGCTGGGGCGAGTGTCCGCCCGTGCGCGCGGTCGTTACGTGGCGCGGCGGCGGAAGAGGAGGTCGTGGACGACGTGCCCCTTGTCCAGGCCCTGGCCCTCGAACCTGGTCAGCGGGCGGAAGTCCGGCCGGGGCGCGTACCCGTCGTGCAGATTCTCCAGCGTCGGCTCCGCGGAGAGCACCTCCAGCATCTGCTCGGCGTACGGCTCCCAGTCGGTCGCGCAGTGCACGAGGGCGCCGGGCGCGAGCCGGGTCGTCACCAGGGTGAGGAACTCCGGCTGGATCAGGCGGCGCTTGTGGTGGCGCTTCTTCGGCCAGGGGTCGGGGAAATAGACGCGCAGCCCGGCGAGCGAGGCGGGCGCGAGCATCTCGCGCAGCAGGATGATCGCGTCGCCGTTGGCCACCCGAATGTTGGACAGGCCGTTCCGCTCCGCGAGACCGAGGAGGTTGCCCTGGCCGGGGGTGTGCACGTCGCAGCCGAGAATGCCGGTGTCCGGGTCGGCGGCGGCCATCTGCGCGGTGGCCTCACCCATGCCGAAGCCGATCTCCAGCACGACCGGCAGACCGTCGAAGAACGCGTCGAGGTCGAGCCGGGAGAGACCGTCGATGTCCAGGCCCCACTTCGGCCAGAGGCGGCGCAGCGCGTCGGCCTGACTGGGCGAGACACGGCTGCGACGGGGCTGGAAGGAGCGGATACGGCGCTCGTGATGCGACCCGGCGGGGTCGGCGGCGGGGCCGGTCCCGTCGGGGAACATCGGCTCGGTGCGGCGGCGGGCGGCAGCCGCCACGGAGGCAGCGTGCGGTGCGGTGCCCACCGGAGCGTCGACGTCGGGGTCGGGGCGGGCGGCTTCGGGGGTGACGGGATTCTCGGACACAGTGCGTCGATTCTACGGACGGCGGGCGCCGAGGACCGTCGCGGGAGGTCTCACCCCACCACCCCCAGCACCCGCCGCGCCACCTCCCGGCCGATGGGGAGGGAGGCCGTGGCCGCGGGGGACGGGGCGTTGAGGACGTGGATGATGCCGGGGGACTCGGCGAAGAGGAAGTCGTCGACGAGGGTGCCGTCGGGGAGGACGGCCTGGGCGCGGACGCCGGCCGGGGACGGAACGAGGTCGTCCTCGCGGGCGGCCGGGAGGAGACGGCGGACCGCTTCGGTGAAGGCCTGCCGGGAGAGTGAGCGGTGGAGTTCACCGGCGCCGTAGCGCCAGTGGCGGCGGGCTATCCGCCAGGAACCGGGGAAGGCCAGGGTGCCGGCCAGCTCGGTGGGGCGGACCGTGCGCCAGTCGTAGCCCTCGCGGGCCAGGGCGGGGACGGCGTTGGGGCCGATGTGGACGGCGCCGTCGATGCCGCGGGTGAGGTGCACGCCGAGGAACGGGAACGACGGGTCCGGGACCGGGTAGACCAGGCCGCGGACGAGAGCGGCGCGCTCGGGGGCCAGGGTGAAGTACTCGCCGCGGAACGGCACGATCCGCATACCGGGCGGGTCGCCGGCCAGGCGGGCGATCCGGTCGCAGTGCAGACCGGCGCAGTTGACCAGCGCGCGGGCGCGATAGACCGTGCCGTCGGCCGTACGGACCGCGACGCGGCCGGGGCGGCGGCCGATGGCGGTCACCTCGGAGCCGTAGGCGATCACGGCGCCGGCGTCCGTGGCGAGGCGGGCGAAGCTGCGGGCGACCGCGGCGAAATCGCAGACGCCGGTCGTGCCGACATGGATGGCGGCCAGGCCGCGCACCTCGGGCTCGTACTCGGCTATCTGGGCGGGACCCAGCTCGCGGACCGGCAGGCCGTGTTCGCGGCCGCGCTGGATCAGGCCGTGCAGCCGGGGCAGCTCACGGCGGTCGGTGGCGACGATCAGCTTGCCGGTGACTTCGTGCGGGATGTCGTGTTCGGCGCAGAACTTGACCATTTCCGCGGACCCCTGGAGGGCGAAGCGGGCCTTGAGCGATCCGGGTGGGTAATAGATGCCGCTGTGGATCACTCCGCTGTTGCGCCCGGTCTGATGGCGGGCCGGTCCCGGCTCCTTCTCCAGCACCACGACACGGGTGCCTGGCGCGGCTTGCGTGATCGCACGGGCCGTGGAAAGACCGACGATGCCGGCACCGATCACCAGCACGTCACAGTCGTACGCCGCCACTGCACCTCCCCAACCGCATGACTGCCGGACCGCCCATGGTCGCGGACTCATCCGTCATCGCCGACGACGTACTCCATCATGACGGTCAGCACTGACAATCCGGCAACGGTGATCCGGTGATGGTGATCCGTAGGGGTGATCGGGAAGGCCCGCAAAGGCGGGCGGCCCGGGCCGGGCCGCAGCTGGGGCCCCGGGCCGGGCCGCAGCTGGAGGCCGAAGCCGGACAGATCCCGACCGCCGCAGCCCGAGCGGAGGCCCGCCTCAGCCGGCCCCTCGGCCCCGGCCGCACGCCTACGCCGGCGCCGCCAGCAGTGGCCGGGCGCGCTCGCGGAGTTCCACCACGCGGGGCTCGTCGCCGTACGGTTCCAGGCGGTGCAGGAGGTCCCGGACGTATTCGGTGGTGCGGGCCGAGGAGATGCGGCCGGCCACCTCGACCGCGCGGGTGCCCGCCGCGCAGGCCGCGTCCAGATTTCCCGACTCCAGTTCGGCCACCGCGGACACGACCAGGCGCAGGCCGTGCGAGCGGACGAATTCCTCGGTGGGGCGGGAGAGCGCCTGCTCGGTGAAGCGCCGGACCTGCCGTGGCAGCCGCAGATCGCGGTAGCACTCGGCGGCGTCGGCGGCGAAGCGTTCGTAGGAGTAGAAGTCCAGCCAGGCCGGGTCCGGATCGCCGCCGCGGGAGCGCTCCAGCCAGCCTTCGGCGGCCTTCAGCGCCACCTCGCAGGCGCGCGCCTCGCCGGCCTTGGCCTGGGCCCGTGCTTCCACCAGGCGGAAGAAGCTCATGGTGCGGGCGGTGGCCAGACCGCGGTTCCGCTCCAGGGCGGCCTGCGCGAGGTCGACGCCCTCGTCGGCGAAGCCGCGGTAGGTCGCCTGCAGGGACATCGAGGCGAGGACGTAGCCGCCCAGGGGGACGTCGGCGGCGGCGCGGGCGAGCCGCAGCGCCTGGATGTAGTACCGCTGCGCGGCCTCCTGTTGGCCCGTGTCGAAGGCCATCCAGCCTGCGAGCCGGGTGAGTTCGGAGGTCGCCCCGAACAGCGCGCGGCCCACTTCGTCGCTGTACGAGGCGAGAAGTAACGGTGCCGCGTCCACCCGCAGGCATTCCGGGACCATCGACGAACGCCAGTCCCCGCCGCCGTACTTGGAGTCCCAGCGGCGCGCGTCCTCCGCCGCCTCGCGCAGCTTGGAGACGTCGCTGTGGCCGACGTGCTGGGGGATGCCCGCGTCGCCGGCCGCGGCCGCGTCCTTGTCGCGCGCCTCGGCGGCCTCCCGGGCCACCGAGCTGTCGGCGGGGGATATCAGCCAGCGGGAGGCGGGGGTGGCGTACGCGCTGACGGAGAAGGATCCGGCCAGGCTCTGCCAGATGCCGCCACCGCCGGCCCGCCGTCCGGCCAGATCCAGCCGGTAGAGGTCGGTGGCGGAACGGACCGCCGCGCCCACATCGCGGGGAAATGCCAGGCCCACCTCGGGTGCCGGGTCCGCATCGGCGAGGCCGATCTCGTGCAGCGGCACGGGGCGGCCGAGCTTGCTGCCGATCGCGGACGCGATCAGATGCGGCGCGGCGCCCTGGGGCACCATGCCCTTGGAGACCCACCGGGCCACCGATGTCTTGTCATAGCGAAGCGTCAATCCGCGCTGTGCGCCGAGGTCGTTGACCCGGCGCGCCAGTCCGGCATTGCTGATACCCGCGAGGGCGAGAACGGTGCCGAGCTTCTCGTTCGGCCCGCGTATATCCCTGGACATGCGCACCCCTCGACACAGCGACGGCCGCCCCGGTGCCCCGGGGCATGCGTCCACCCAGAGTAGTTCGCCGGATCCCTACCGTTAAGGGCCGGTGTCCCGGATGGCGAGATTCGTGTTCAAACAGGGGTACGGGAATTGGCATGTGCTCCGGGTACGTGTGCCCGTGCGCCCGTTCGTGCGCGCTGGCCGCTCTCCTACGGGAGCGCTTCCATGGGTTCTGCGTGGGTCGGCCCGCTGCACTGGATCCAGTGGGCTGGGGGATACCGTCATCTCAATTCCCCGCGGGTGGCGGTCCGGTCCGGGAGGCGTGGCCCGCTTCCCGGACCGTCGCACGGAGCAGCGCGCAGCCGGCCGGAAGGGTGGGGGCGGCCGGGTGTGCAGCCCGTTCCGCGGCCGGCGCCGAGGTCGGCCTCGGCGCCGGCGGAACGCCCGTTGCGTCAACTCGACGACAGCGTACGGACTTTGGCTGGAAAGTGGCGTGTGAGGGTTTTCCGCCGCCGCGCGCCCGGGGATGCCCCTGGGGGCCACTCGGGACGGTGGCGACCGCGAGCCGCGCCCTCCGCCATCCACCCGCGCGAAGGTCTCCGCGAACGCCTCGGCCGACGCCCCCGCGCCCCGCCGGCCACCTGCCCACCGTGCGAACCTCCCGTACACAGCCCCTCTTTGACGCCTCCTGCGCGCCGCTGTCATGGCAGCATGGTCCGCACAACAGCTCGGCGAGCGCTCGGCGGTGGCTCGGCAGCTGTGCGGCAGCAGCCGGCGGCAGCCGGGCGATCCGTCGTGCGGGGTGGTCGTTGGCCCCCCGGCGGACGGGGAATCGGGTGGAGGCGGCGATGCGCTGGTTGGTGGGGTGGAGCAGTACCGCCACGGGGCCGGCCGCCAAGGGGGAGAGCCACAACGTCCTCCCCGTGGGCGCCCACCTCCTGTGGGGTGACCCCGACCCGCTGTGGGCGGTCGGCGACTGGCGGCCCGACGAAGTACGCGTCGTGCAGGCCGACCCCGAGACCCGGCTCGCCGTCTTCGGTGTCTGCGGCGCCACCGACGACCAGCTGAGAGTTGGCCTGTTCGCGGCGCGCGGGGGCGCCCTGCGCCACCTCACCGCCTGGCCCGGCAGCTACACCGTCGTCGTCCAGGTGGGCAGGCGCCTCACGGTCACCGGGGATCTGGCCGGCGCCCGCCCCGTCTTCCACACGCCCTGGGCCGGCGGCACCGCCTATGCCACCGCCGCCCTCCCGCTCGCCGACCTGGTCGAGGCCGCTCTCGACGTCGGTCATCTCGCCGCGCTGCTGGCCTGCCCCGACGCACCCGAGGCGCTGGGCGCCGGCACGCCGTACGAAGGGGTCCGCCGGATCCCGCCCGGCCACGCCCTGGTGCTGCGCGGCGGCTCATGCGACATCACCTCCTTCGAGCCGGCCGCCTCCCTGGCCGTCGCCGCGCCCCAACTCGCCCCCGACCAGGCCGTGGACGGGGTGCGCGAGGCGCTCGTCGAGGCGGTACGCGCCCGGCTGGCGGTAGCGCGGCACGCCCCCGATCCGGAGGGCCGCGACGGCCTCGACCCCGGCCCGGTGCCCGGTATGGGCCCTGCCGAACGCCGGGCCGCGCGCGGCGGACCGGCCCCCGGCATCGGCGCCGACCTCTCCGGAGGCAGCGCCTCCGGAACCCTCGCCCTCCTGGCAGCGGGCCTCCCCGGCCGGCCCGGGTCGCTCAACGGCCGCGGCGAACGCCTGCTCGCCGTCACCTTCAACGACCTCGTCACCCACAGCGGCCAGATGTACCGCGAGGCCGAACTGGAGCGCGCCCGCAGCATCGCCGAGAATCCCCGGCTGCGGCACGTCGTCGTCGCGGCGGGCGAAGAAGCCCTCCCGTACGCCGACCTGGAGAGCGGCCCGCTCACCGACGAGCCCGGCCCCTCCCTCATCACCGCCGCCCGCCACCGCCGGCGGCTGCTGGCCGGCAGCGCGGACCACTTCGTCGGCCAGGGCGCCCGCCAGGTCCTGGACGCCCACCCGGCCCGGCTCGCCGACCTCCTCATGGACCGCCGCCGTCGCCATCTGCTGCGCCCCGTCACCGCCCTCGCCAAGGCCGACGGCCCCTCCGCCCAGTCCGTCCTCGTCCCCTTCACCGTCTACCGCGCCGCCCGCAAGCTCGCCCGTACGCCCTACGGAGACGGCGTCGCGGAGACGGCGCGCCGCCTCCTGGAGCGGCAGTTCGCCGACGAACCGGTGACGGGCGGAGCGGTGAACGCCTCACTCGCCGCCCTGACGTGGTGCCGGCCGGGGCCCGCCGCGCGCTGGCTCACCGGCGAGGCACTGGCCGAAGTATCGGTTCGGCTGAGCGAAGCGGCGACCCGCTCGCCCGCCGTCGGCCGCCCCGGGGAACGCCGCGCCCGCGCCGCGCTCACCCGCCAGGCCGCCGACCACCGCGTCCTCGAACAGGCCGCCGAGGTCCGCAACCAGCGACTGCACGCACCCTTCCTCGACAACCAGGTGGTGCTCGCCTGCCGCGCGCTCCCCGACACCCTGCGCGTCCAGCCGGGGGCGCGCGCCTCGGTCCTGCGCGCGGTGCTCTCCGGCGCCGGCGTACGCGACCTGCCGCCCGGCTGGGGCGCCACCTCGCACGCCACCCACGCGGCCGCGGTACGCGCCGGGCTGCGCGGCGCCGTCGGCGATCTGGTGCAGCTCTTCGACGCACCGCTGCTCGCCGACGCCGGGCTCGTGGAGGCCCGGGTGGTGCGCAAGGCCCTGCGGTCGGCGGCCGAGGGCGCCGTGCTGCCGCTGGACGGCCTCGCGGAACTGGTCTCCACCGAACTGTGGCTGCGGCGGCTGCTCGCCCGTCGCGGCACCTGCTGGACGGGGACCTCGGCGCCGCGCCAACGGGCGGTGGCCGGCGGAGTGGTGCCGCGCGCCAGCCTCTGAGCGGCCGTCCTCCCGGCGCGCGGCCGGTGGCGCGCGGCAGTGCCTCAGCCGCGGCGGCAGTGCCTCAGCGGCAGCTGATCCGGGACTGCGCCCAGTCGCCGACGGCCAGCACGTCACCCGGCCCCTCCGGTTCGACGACCAGCCGCAGCGTCGTGCGGCCCGCCAACGGGACATGCACCGGCACCGCCGGATCCCCGCCGTGCACCACCTCCGACCGCCACAGCCGGACCCCGTCCGCGTAGACGGAGAAGCGCAGCGCGCCCAGCCCCAGGGTGAGGTCATCGACTCCGGCGACCGCGTCGTACGCGGTGCACGGGCGATTGAGGTCGATGAGCACCGACGACGTGCCGTGCACGCTCGCACCGTGCGCGTACGTCGTACCGCCGATTCTCGGCCCCTGCCGCTGCCACAGCCAGCTGCTCCCCAGGGTGCGCACCTCCGGCTTCGTGCCGTCGCCCGCGTAGTCGTAGTCGAGTGCGCTGACGCGGTACGCCGTCGGATCGG
Organism: Streptomyces sp. NPDC101393; assembly: GCF_044767385.1. Taxonomy (NCBI): domain Bacteria; kingdom Bacillati; phylum Actinomycetota; class Actinomycetes; order Kitasatosporales; family Streptomycetaceae; genus Streptomyces; species Streptomyces sp. NPDC101393. Next base: position 730,127 of record NZ_JBIWNU010000005.1, read on the forward strand.
GCAACGGAGGCGTGGGGGTGGGAGTGGGCGTGGGTTCGGGCGGCTCGGGGGTCGGTGTCGGGGTCGGTGTCGGGCGGGGCTTCGGTTTCGGCGGGGACGGCTTCGGGGTGGGTGTGGGGGCCGGCTCGGGGTCGCGGCCGGGCGCGGCGGCCGGCGGGGGCGGCGGCTTCGGCGCGGGCTCGGAGTGCCGGGGCGCCGGCGTCCGCGGCGCGGAGGGCGCCGGGCGGTGCGGCTCGGCCTGCGGATTTGGGGCCGGCTTCGGGTCGCCGGACAGCGCCAGCGCGAGCGCGGCGCCCGCCACCACCACGACCCCGGCCCCGATGGCGACCTTGGCGGGCGCGCCGAGCGCCTCGCCGGCGGCGGCACCGCCCGCGCCGCCCGCACCGGAACCGGCCCCTCCGGCGGCCGCTGCCGCACCGGCGCCCGCCGCCGCGCCCGCTCCCGCGACACCGGCGACGGCCGCCTTGACGGCGTACCCGCCGGCGAACCAGCCGATGACCGCGATCGGCAGCACCGCACCGATGCGCTGATTGACGTCCGCGACCTCCACGGCCGCCGTCCGGCACCGGCCGCATTCGTCGAGATGCTTGCGCAGACCCCGCTCCGCACGCATCCGCAGCCCGCCGCGGGCGTACGCCCCGAGCCGGTCGGCATACCGGGCGCAGTCGCCGCCGGCGGTCAGCGACTGGCTGACGTGTGCCTGCAGATACGCCTGCTTGAGGCCCTCGCGGGCGCGGTGGGCCAGGACGGCGGTGGCGTTGGCGGTCAGCCCGAGCAGCGGGGCGACCTCGCTCGGGGACTCGTCCTCGATGGTCGTGTGCCACAGCACCGTCTGATAGCGCTCGGGCAGGCTGCGGAAGGCCTGCACCGCCATCGACTGCTCCGCTTCGTGCATCGCACGGACGTCGGCGCCCAGGTCGAGGGTGTCGTCGTCCATCGCGGAACCGGCCGCGGACACCGCGAACACTGCGAAGTCCTCGACGAGTTGCTCCCGCCGCGCGGTCTTCGACCAGGCGGCCGCGACCCGGCGGACAGTCGTCAGCAGATAGGCGCGGACCGCGGAATCCGGGCCCGCACCGCCGCGCACCGCCTGCAGGGTGCGCGCGAAGACCTCGCCGGTCAGATCCTCGGCGGTGTGCGTGTCCCGGCAGCAGCTGCGCGCGTAGCGCCGCACGGCGTCGGCGTGCCGGCGGTACATCTCCTCGTACGCACTGTCGTCGCCCGCCCGCATGTTGTCGATCAACTGGAGGTCGGAGGGCGGGAGTTCGATGACCTCGGCGTCCTGCGACGGCATCGGGGCCGCGGCGGCCGGCTCCGGCCCGTCGGAGTGCTCGCGCTGGGCCGGAACGCCGCGTCCGGGACGCTGCGTGCCGCCGGCGCCGTCCTGCCGGGCGGTGCCACCGGCCCCCAACGGCCCTGCCTGGCCGGGAATCTGCGGGGACGACGCCGTACCGCTCTCCCCGCCGGCGGGAGCGCCGACTTCGCCGCCGCGCCGTTCGTCCCGCTCGTCAACACCCATCGCCGAGGCCCCCGAAAACGCCGTCACACCGGAACACCGCGCAAGCGTGCCACACCGAGGGCCGGCCCCTCAGGGTCCTGAGGGGCAACCACTCATCCGAGGCGAGTTCCTGCACGGAAGCTCTATCGTTCCCCCATACGGGGGATACTTCGCGCGAGCGGGAGCCCCCCCGCGCCGCTGCCCGGACACGCCCCGGCGGGCGCGCGTCTGCCGGAGCCGCCCGGCCGCCCCGCCCGGCGCCCCCGCTCAGGGGAGCCGCCCGGACGGAACCGGCCGCCGGCACTCACCGGACAGGACGCGAACGCAACCCCTCCAGCAGGATCTCCAACAGCCGCGCGGACGCGGCCTGCTGCTGACCGGGATCGGGCAGCGACGGCGCGCCCGTGGCGATCACCAGCAGGACGTCGCCGACCGTCACATCGGCCCGCAGCTCGCCGGCCGTCCGCGCGCGCTCCACGAGCCGCCCGACGACCTCCAGCAGCGCATGCGCGCCGGTGGTCTCCTCGGCGTCGGCCGGCACGGCCTCCGGGACGGATGCCGCTCCCGGCGCCTCACCGCGCTCGCCCTCCGGGGCGGTGCGCCAGGCCGTCACCCGTACGTCGCCGGACGCGGCGTCCGCATCCGGCGCCATCCGCTGCTGCGGAACCCGTGCCTCGGTCACGCCGTCCGGTGTGCGCTCGGCAGGGCGCTCGGTGAGCGCGCCGACCCGCAGGATGCTCGGCGGCAGCAGCCGCCCGGCTCCCGAGGCGACCGACGTCCGCAGGAAGCGGGACAGCGCCGACCACGGGTCGTCCTCCTGCCCGAGTGCCGTACGCGCCTGCTCCGTGAGCCGTGCGGTCTCCTCCTCGGCTATCCGGCGGACCAGGACGTCCTTGCTCGGGAAGCGGCGGTAGACCGTCCCGACGCCGACCCGGGCCCGCCGCGCCACGTCCTCCATGGGCGCGCCGTATCCCAGCTCGCCGAAGACCTCGCGCGCGGCGCGCAGGACATGCTCCAGATTGCGCTGGGCATCGACCCGCAGCGGAGTGCTCCGCCCGGCCGCGACACCCCCGTGACCGGCGCCACCGAGGCCGCCCGGTCCGGTACTGCCATTGCTGCCACTACTGCCATTGCCGGCGTTGTTGCTGCTGCCGTTGCTCGTGCCGTGAAGGCCGGCACTGCCGTTGCTGCTGGTGAGGCCGCCGTCGGAAGCATGTGCCGTGGCGACGGCTGTCGGCCAATGAGAGCTGTGCATGTGCATATTGATCCCCCGGTAATGACGTCTCCCCCCGGAGACTCCCCGCCCTGACGGTCGGGGTGTACCGACGAGAGGGTGCACCCCAACGAGATACGAACATAGTTGAGCCCAGGTCAAGAATGAAGAGGGCAGTTCCGCACACTGCGCCCCCCGATCGGAGTACGGGCCCGATCCGCCCCGATTGCGCCCCCTCTCTCCCGTGAGCGCCTGCCGCCTGACCTGCGCATCTCGCCTACCGAGAACGGAAGATGACCGTCCGCACCCGCACATGAGGCCCGTCATACATTTCGCCGGGCCTGTGGACAAAGACGTCTCGGAGGTGCGTCATGGAACAGTGCTGTGCTTCCCGGGGGCGCAGCACCCGATGGTGGCCGCGCCGCCGGCCGGCCCCCGGATCGGTGACGCCCCGGGGTGGTCGACATCGCGAGGAGAACCTCTGTGAAGACTGAGTCTTCAAAGGACGTGGCGCGCATTCTCGTGGTCGGCGGTGGCTACGTAGGGATGTACACCGCCCTGCGGCTGCAGCGGAAGCTGAAGCAGGAGCTGCGTGAGGGCACCGTCGAGATCGTCGTCGTCGATCCCGAGCCCTACATGACGTATCAGCCGTTCCTGCCCGAGGCCGCGGCCGGTTCCATCTCCCCGCGCCATGTCGTCGTGCCACTGCGTCGCGTGCTGCCGCTGTGTCAGGTCGTCATCGGCGAGGTGACGGCCGTCGACCACGACGCTCGGACGGCCACCATCACGACCCTGGCCGCCGAGGAGACGGGCACCGGCCACATCGACGTGGCGTACGACGAAATGATCCTCGCGCCCGGCTCCGTCTCCCGCACCCTCCCCGTCCCGGGTCTGGCCGAGGTCGGTATCGGCTTCAAGACCGTCGAAGAGGCCATCGGGCTGCGCAACCACGTCCTGGAGCAACTCGACATCGCCTCCTCCACCCGCGACCCCGCCGTCCGCGACGCCGCGCTGACCTTCGTCTTCGTCGGCGGCGGATACGCGGGCGTCGAGGCGCTGGCCGAACTGGAGGACATGGCCCGCTACGCCGTCCGCTACTACCACAACATCAAGTCCGAGGACATGAAGTGGATCCTGGTCGAGGCGACCGGCAAGATCCTGCCCGAAGTGGGCCCCGACATGGGCCGGTACGCCGTACGTGAGCTGCGCAGCCGCAATATCGACGTACGCCTGGACACCCGGCTGGAATCCTGCGAGAAGCGGGTTGCCGTGCTCAGCGACGGCTCCCGTTTCCCGAACCGCACCCTGGTGTGGACCGCCGGCGTCAAACCGCACCCCATCCTGGCCGCGACCGGACTGCCGCTGAACGCCCGCGGCCGCCTCAAGTGCACCGCCGCGCTCCAGGTCGACGGCGTCGAACACGCCTGGTCGGCGGGCGACGCGGCGGCCGTCCCCGACCTGACCGCCGCCCCGCCCGCCAAACCCGACGAGCCGCCCACGGAGTGCGCGCCCAACGCCCAGCACGCCGTCCGCCAGGCGCGGGTGCTCGCCGACAACGTCGCCGCGGCCGTACGCGGCGGGCCGATCCAGAACTACGAGCACAAATACGCCGGCTCGGTCGCCTCGCTCGGCCTCCACAAGGGCGTCGCCCACGTATACGGCCGCAAGCTGAAGGGCTATCCGGCGTGGTTCATGCACCGCGCCTACCACCTCAGCAGGGTCCCGACCTTCAACCGCAAGGCGCGGGTGCTCGCCGAATGGACCCTGGCCGGACTGTTCAAACGGGAGATCGTCTCGCTCGGCTCGCTGGAGAACCCGCGCGCCGAATTCGAGCTCGCCGCGGGCACCGGACGGCACAACGAAACCAGCTGACGATCCGCCCTCACCAGCGATACCTGCGTCCCGTCCGGCCCCGTGCGGGCCGGGCGGGAGGGGGCGCGGAGCTCCGCCCCGTGCCCCGGCGCCTGACGGATGTCAGTCCGGTCGGCCACACTGGACGTGTGACCATGGGTGGGCTCGTATCTGCAAAGAGTGACAATCACGAGGATTCCGGACGTTTGCTGCATTCCGCAAGAGGGTGCCGAGAGTGCCCCCAGCCGACACTCCCCCAGCCCTCGGCCGGGCGGTATCCCCACGCCAATGGCCCGATCCCGCGCGACGACGCGAACTAAGAGGTACACCTCCGTGATCTTCACGCGCTGGAGCGCCAAACTCCCCGGCACACAGCGGCGCGCCGCCGCCCGGTCCGACCGCGCCACGCCCCGCCCGGCTTCCGCCGCGCCCGCCGCCCGCCCCACCGAGCCCCCCGTGCCGGCCGCCGCACCCGCGGCCGCCGACGCCCCGCAGCCCGTCCCGCCCGCGGCCGGGACCGCGGCCGTATCCGCGGCCGTGCCCGGTGCCGTCCCCGGCGCCCGCGCCGAGCGCGCGGAGGCATCCGCTCCCGAGGAGGCCGCCGTCCCGCTGCCGCCCACCGTCGACGCGCTCTCCGTCCACGACATCCTCGGCACCGTCCCCGCCCTGGTCGCCGTCGTCTACGGCCCCGAGCACCGCCTCGCCTACGTCAACGACGCCTACGCCGCCGTCTTCGGCACCCGCCCCGCCGGCCACCCCGCCCGCGAAGGCCTCCCCGAGCTCGACGAACTCGGCCTGCTCCCCCTCATGGACCAGGTCCTGCGCAGCGGCCGCCCCCGTACGGTCAAATCCCGCAAGGTCCCCGGCGGCGCGGGCCCCGACCGCTCCCGCGACGGCTACTACACCTTCACCTGCAGCCCCATCGAGGTCGGCGCCAGCGGCCCCGCCCCCGACCCCGAGGTCGCCTGCGTCGCCCCGCACCCGGGCGTGCTCGTCTTCGGCGCCGACGTCACCGACCAGGTCGAATCCGCTGAGCGACTGCGCGCCAGCGAAGCCCGCCAGCGCGAGGCCGCCGTCACCCTCCAGCGCTCCCTGCTGCCCCAGGAGCTGGAACAACCCGACGACCTCCGCGTCGCCGCCACCTACCAGCCCGGCGGCACGGACGCCGCGGTCGGCGGCGACTGGTACGACGTCATCACCCTCGGCGGCGGCCGCACCGCCCTGGTCATCGGCGACGTCATGGGCCGCGGCGTACGCGCCGCCGCCGTCATGGGCCAGCTGCGCACCGCCGTCCGCGCCTACGCCCGGCTCGACCTGCCGCCCCACGAAGTCCTCCAGCTCCTCGACGGCCTCGCCGCCGAGATCGACGCCAGCCAGATCGCCACCTGCGTCTACGCCGTCCACGACCCCAATGAAGGCCGCCTGTTCTACTCCTCGGCCGGCCACCTGCCCGTCCTGGTCCGTGATCCGGACGGCACCGTCCGCCGCGCCGCCGAACCGACCGGGCCGCCCCTGGGCACCGGCGGCTGGCAGCACACCTCGGGATCCGTCCCGCTCGGCCCCGGCTGCAGCGCCGTCCTCTATACCGACGGCCTCGTCGAACGCCGCGACAAGGACATCGACCACGGCGTCGAAGCACTGGAGAGCGCCTTCGCCGGCGCCGCCGGCTCCCCGGAAATCGTCTGCGACCGCCTGCTGCGCGCCCTGGGCATCACCGCCGATCACGACGACGACGTCGCCATCCTCGCCATCGAGCACCCCGAGCGGACGGGTCACGAAGCCGAGCTGTTCCACAACGCCGCCCTCGAACTCCACGGCGGCATCGAAGCGGCCCCCCGCGCCCGCGCCTTCGCCTCCGGAGTCCTCGCCTCCTGGCGCTTCTCCCCGGAGCTGCACGACCTCGGCGTCCTCGCCGCCAGCGAACTCGTCGCCAACTCCCTCCAGCACGGCACCCCGCCCATGCGCCTGCGCCTGCGCCGTACGGACCGCCGCCTGATCATCGAGGTGACCGACGGCGACGACCACCTCCCGCGCCGCCGCCGGGCCGAACCGGTCGACGAAGCGGGCCGCGGCATCTCCATCATCGCCACCATCGCCTCCGCCTGGGGCTCGCGCCGCACCCCCGGCGGCGGGAAGTCCGTCTGGTGCGAATTCGCCCTGCCGCGCGGCTGACGACCGCCCGGCACGGCTGCCCGCGCAACGCAGCGGTCCCGTGGCCGAAAGACCACGGGACCGCTGACTCCTCGCTCGCCCTTGCCGGCGCCCGCTGACGCACCGCCGAGGCATGACAGCCGTCGGCTCCCGGCGCGTCTCAGACCGCGGCGACCGCCGGCTCGACGGCCGTCGCCGCCTGGTCCGCCGTCGCCGGCCGCGCCGCAGGAATCGCCGGCGCCGCGCGGTGCGGATCGTCCTGCGCCGGGCTGAGCATCCGCCCCAGCCGCAACGACAGCACCGTGATCCCCAGCGCGCACAGCACCAGCATTCCGATGTACGCCACGTGCAACCCGTGGCCGACCATCAACGCGCCCACCGCCGGACCGACCGCCAGCGCCAACTGCTTGACCAGCGCGAACGCCGAGTTGTACTGCCCGATCAGGGGAGCCGGCGCCAGATCGGCCACCAGCGGCGACACTGTCGGCGACAGCAGCGACTCACCTATGCCGAACAGCGCGTACGTCGAGACCAACAGCGTCGTCGCGACCACCTGCGCGCCGTGCACCAGCCCGGATACCCCGGCCGCGATCCACGCCACGGTCCAGATCACCCCGACCAGTGCCATGACCCGGCTGCGCCGCCGCCGCTCGACCAGCTTGAGCACCACGAACTGCGCCGCCACGATCGCCGCCGTATTCGCCGCCAGGGCAATGCCCAGGGTGGACGGCGCGATCCGGGTCACCTCGGTGGCGTACGCCGCCAGGCCCGACTCGAACTGTCCGTAGCATGCGAAGAACAGCACAAAGCCCAGCACGCACAGCCGCACCATCCGCCGGTCGGCGAACAGCGTCCGCCAGGCACCCTTCGCGCGCTCGTCGGTCGGCACCGCGTCCTCGACCTTCGGCGTACGCGGCAGCCGCACGCTCGCGATCGCCGCGCCCAGCACCAGGAACATCACGGCCTCAATGGCGAACAGCCGCACAAAGCTCGACGCATGCGTCTCGTCGACCAGCAGCCCGCCGACCAGACCGCCGACACCGAGCCCCAGGTTGTTCAGAAAGAACTGAGTGGCGAACGCCCGCGACCGGGTCACCGTCGTCGAGCACCAGACGATCATCGTCGCCAGCGCCGGCTGGATGACGGCTATGCCCGCGCCGAGCGCGACGGCGGACGCGATGACCAGCGGCTCCGTGGCGGACAGACCCAGGCCCAGCGCACCGATGGCGGCCGAGACCGTACCGGCGACGGCCACCGGCAGGGGCCCGCGCCGGTCGATGACCCGACCGGTCAGCGGCAGCACGACAAGAGCGGACACCGCCAGCATCGCCAGCACCACACCGGCCGTACTCGCGCCCAGATCCCGCACCTTCGCCACGTAGACGTACAGATACGGAACCGTGAAGCCGTTGCCGAACGCGCTCAGCGCGTTCCCCAGCTGGATCCGGCGCAGCGCGGCGCCCATCGCGGTGGTCACACTCACCTACCTAGGTCATGTCGTCAGACGGATAGAGGGACGAACCCACGAGCTGACAGCCGTCGAGGGGACCGAACAGTCACACCGAACAGTCACACCCTGAAGACTTCAACTCTAAAGTTCGAAGCTAAAGAGTACATGGCGAAGGACTTCAACGCCAATGACTTCCATGCCATACTGCGCCGCATGCCTGAGCCCTCAGATGCGGCCGCCGACGCGACCGAGCCGAGCCTTGAGGAACAGATCGCGGCCTACCAACGCGAGTTCCAAGACCTCGACCCCCAGGTGGAACAGGTCGTCTCCGCACTTCAGCGCCTCAACCGCCGCATGAATGTCGCGTACGGACGCCAGACGGCGACCCTCGGCATGAGCAACGCCGAATGGGAGGTCCTCAAGGCCCTCGTCGTCTCCGGAGCGCCCTACCAACTAGGCCCCGGCGAACTCGCCAAACGCCTCGGCCTCACGCCGGCCGCCATGACCCACCGCATCGACCGCATGGCGAGCGAAGGTCTCGTCACGCGCGAGCGCGACGAGAACAACCGCGTCCGCGTCATCGTCGAGCTGACCCACGAGGGCCGCGAGAAGTGGCTGGAGGCGATGCGCATGGCTTCCGTCTTCGAGGAGGACCTTCTCCAGGACCTCTCCGTGGACGAGCGCCACCTCCTCGGCGCCGCACTGACCCGCCTGCTGCGCCGCGTGGAGGACGCCCAACCCGACGCGGACGGGCGCCTCACGGACCTTGACTGACCGGAGTTGACACGCATCCCCCGGATGCGTAGTGTCCTCCGAGTTGCCACAGAGCCGGAACGGTTCTGCGGCGGCCATCCCGCCGCTTCAGCGGCACACCACTACTGCACGGCCCCTCATCGGGAACGATTTCGGCATGCCGAAATTTGAACCGGGACTCGATTATGAGTCACCGAGGAATTCCGCTAAAGTAGTGATCACGCCGAAAGGCGCGAACAAACCCCTCCGACGGGTAATCGGAACTGAATTCGAGCCGGAAACGGACCGAATCGGATCTGATAGAGTCGGAAAGGCCGGAAAGCGAAAGCAAGAAGGCCAACCCCGCTCCTGCAGGGGGCCGGATACGGAAACGGATCTGGTACGGTGGGAAAAGCGAAAAGGCCGAAAGGCCGGATCGCACCGGCGAAAATCAGG